>NZ_CP159812.1:0-1394121 GCF_047720275.1 Candidatus Pelagibacter sp. Uisw_136 | reverse complement strand
TAATTTAGTAAAAATAAAAATAAATAAAATCTATAGGTGAATCATTCCTAACGGGAATAATTACTTTTTAAATGTTGCTATAATATTACAATAACGAAGTGGTTTGTTTTCGCTCTTAGAAATTATTTTTGCCACAGTGTTATTTAATTGAACAATTAATTTAACCATTAAGTTTTACAAATTTAAAATCTATGAGTGTATGATTTATAAATTATATTTCTTATTATTTTACTAAATCTATATGTAGTTAATCTAGAAATAGAATTTCTTGTATGGTGTGGATACTGTTAGTTGAAATTTAAAATCTCTTTATATAATCAACTATAGAGCTGAAATTTTCTTTGTTATTCTTGAAATATTTCTTGAGGCATTTGCTTTCTTTATAATTCCAGTTTTTGCAACTTTCATTAATTCAGAATTCAACTTTGGCAAGAATTTTAGAGCTTCATCTTTTTTCTTTTCTTCAAGAAGAAGGTTCATTTTTTTTATAGCATTCCTATATTTGCTCTTACGAGCCTTATTAACTAGTGTTTGCGTAGCAATTTTTCTAATTCTTTTAATTGCTGATTTTGTGTTTGCCATAAGCGCAGTGGTATAGCTGGAGAATTTATACTGGTCAATAGAATAATTGCTTATTTTTGGCAGGTATTACAAAAGAAAGTGGATCTATTGGATATAAATATTTTCTTTATTTTGCCAGTACATTTGTTTCTTAGACAATTTAAATTTTCTCTTTGATAAACTTTAAATTCTTTTTGAAAATTACCGTTTTCACCAGAAATATTCTTAAAATCACGGATACTTGACCCACCTTTTTTAATAGCTCTATTAAGTATACTTTTTGAATAAGTAATAATTTTTTTACAATCTTGTTTGGATAACTTTGATGCATAGATAGTTGGATTAATTTTGCACAAAAATAAAATTTCACTTGCATAAATATTTCCAATTCCTGATACAAATTTTTGATCTAATAAGAAACTTTTTATATCCTTCTTTTTATTTGTGAAATAACCAATTAAATATTCTAAGTTGAAAGTTTTAAAAAAAGGTTCTGGTCCCAGGTGACTAAATCTTTTTTCAAGTTCCTTCTTATTTTCTATAAACTTAAAAAAACCAAATCTTCTAGGATCGTTATATATAACTTTTAAACCTTCAAAATAAATTTCTACATGGTTATGTTTCTTTGGGAGGCGTGGTGAGTTATAAAAACTAGTATTGGTAAACTTACTAATGTTATTTTTTTTTATTAAATGAACAGTTCCAGACATCCCCAAATGAATTAAACAAAAAGATTCATCGTAAAAATTCAAGATTAAATACTTTGAAAATCTAGTTACTTTTTTGATAATTTTATTTTTTAATAATTCTTCAAATTTTAGAGGAATTTTAAACCTTAAGTTTCTATTCGTAATTATTATTTTTTTGATTTTTTTACGCTCTATTTTTTTAGATAACGATTGTTTGACTATTTCTACTTCTGGTAATTCTGGCATTTGAGACTATATTATCAATAAATAATAAATTTAATATGCAACAATATCTCCAAAATAAAAAGGGCCTTGTCCAAAGTGTCTTTGATGATGTCTATGACAAATATGATTTAATGAATGACTTTATGTCGTTAGGAGTTCATAGGGTTTGGAAAAAAGATCTATTAAGTTGGATGAACCCTTCAAATAATAAAACTTTAATTGATGTCGCCTGCGGTACTGGAGATCTTGGTAAACTTTTTTTAGATGCAACTGATAAAAATGGAGAAATATTTTGTGTGGATCCAAATAAGGGAATGGTTGGTAAAGGCAAAGAAAAGTTAAGTACTTATAAAAATATAAATTGGATAATAGCTCCAGCTGAAAAATTGCCTATTAAAGATAATTCTTGTGATTACTACACAATTAGTTTTGGGCTAAGAAATACTAAAGACCTAAATAAAGCCCTATCAGAGGCTTATAGAGTTTTAAAACCAGGAGGTCGTTATCTATGTTTAGAATTTTCTAAAATTCAAAATTCTAATTTGGACTTTATATATAAAAATTATTCTAAACTTATTCCTTTGATTGGAAAAGCTATTGCTGGACAAAAAGAACCTTATGAATATCTAATTAAAAGCATTGAAGAATTTATTAATCAAGAAGAGTTAATCGATTTAATGAATAAAAATAAATTTATTAAATGTAGTTATAGAAATTTATCAGGTGGAATTGTAGCTATTCATTCAGGTTGGAAAATCTAATGTTAAAAAAAATATTTATTTTATTTAGATTGGGAAGAAAATTAGCTCGTTCTGACATATTAGCTATTCTTTCTAAGTTTAAAAAACCACCGTTGGGAATCAAGATTATCTTTCAAATACTTTCATTTTCTTTTTCTGCTCCTAACAAAACTAATTTAAATGAAAATGAAGGAGCAAGACTTTCTAAATCCCTACAATCAATGGGAACTACATTTATTAAATTAGGACAATTTCTAGTTACTAGACCTGATATTATTGGAGATGATTTAGCAAAACAGTTAGAGGGCTTACAAGATAGATTGCCAGCATTTACCTTATCTGAAGCCAAAGCAATAATTAAAAAAGACCTAGGAGATGATACCTTCAACTCAATCATTGATTTAAGTGAGCCAGTTGCAGCAGCTTCAATAGCGCAGGTTCATAAGGCAAAAATAAATGATAATGGAACTATAAAAGATGTTGCTATTAAAATTTTGAGACCAGATATTAAAAAAGTATTTAATGAAGAAATAGATGCCTTGATGCTTTTTGCTTTTATGATTGAGTCATTTATAAAAAAAACAAAAAGATTAAAATTGGTAGAAGTTGTTTTTCTTCTTAAAGAAATAACTAATTTAGAAATGGATTTAAGATTTGAGGCAGCAGCTGCAAATGAATATGCTGAAAATACAAAGAATGATGCAGGTTTTAGAGTTCCTGCTATTTATTGGAATTTTACAAGCGAAAATGTGATGACACTTGATTGGGTTGATGGTGTTTCTATTCGTGAAACAGAAGATTTACAAAAAAGAAACATAGACACTAAGAGAATAGCCTCTGATGTTATTCAACATTTTTTAAGACATGCTGTTAGAGACGGTTTTTTTCATGCTGATATGCATCAGGGAAATATATTTATTGATAATAGTGGACAAATTGTTCCTATAGATTTTGGTATAATGGGAAGATTGGATAGTCTTAGTAAAAGATTTTTAGCTGAAATTTTATTTGGATTTATTCAAAGAGACTACAAAAAAGTTGCTGAAGTACATTTGGTTGCTGGTCTAGTTCCTAAAGATGTGCCTGTTAATGATTTAGCACAAGCATTAAGATCGATTGGTGAACCAATCTTTGGCCAATCCGTAAAAGATATTTCTGGGGGGAAATTATTAAAACAACTTTTTGAAGTTACTGAAAAATTTAATATGCAAACTCAACCACAATTATTGATGTTACAAAAAACAATGGTAGTTGTTGAGGGGGTAGCCAGAAAACTTAACCCTAATACCAATATATGGGAGACTTCAAAACCAGTTTTAGAAAATTGGTTAAGAGAAACAAAAGATCCAATCAATACCTTAAATGAAAGTTTAAAAACTACCACTGAAGTAATTAAAAGATTGCCTGATTTTCCAGAGATTATGGATAAAGCCAATCAAGCTTTATCATTTTTAGCAAGTGGACAGATCCCCCAAAATTCAAATTCATTTACCGCCTTAAATGAAAAGAGATCTGAAATGACTGCCTTTAGAAATCAGTCTATTGTTGGTTTATTACTGCTTGTAATTTTTGGTCTAGTAGTATTTTAATTCGCACAATGAATAATTTATCTGAAAGAAAAATACTTTTAATAATATGTGGTGGCATATCTGCTTATAAAAGTTTGGAGCTAATTAGATCTTTAAAAAAATTAGGTGCAAAAGTTAAAACTATTCTTACTAAAAGTGCCAAAGAATTTGTAACTCCTTTATCTGTTGCCTCACTATCTCAAGAAAAAGTTTATGAAGATTTATTTAACCCTGAAAATGAGGCTGAAATGGATCATATTTCACTATCTAGATGGGCAGACTTAATTGTTGTGGCTCCAGCTACAGCTAATACAATTTCAAAATTGAGTGCAGGGTCTTCTGAAGATCTGGCTTCAACTGTAATTTTAGCTTCTGATAAAGATATTTTTTTAACACCAGCTATGAATGTTAGAATGTGGGAACACCCATCAACTAAAGAAAATCTTAAAAAACTAAAATCATTTGGTTATAAAATTATAGGTCCTGAGGTTGGTGATATGGCCTGTGGAGAATTTGGTGAAGGGAAAATGACTGAACCAGATAATATTGTTCAAGAAATTAATTCATACTTTAGTGAATTAAATAAGAATTATAAACTAAAAGCCTTAGTAACGGCTGGACCAACTAATGAGTATATTGATCCTGTAAGATTTATAACAAATAAGTCTTCTGGGAAACAAGGCCATGCCTTAGCAAAAGCATTCGCTAAAAAAGGTTTTCAAACTACTTTAATTTCTGGACCTACAAATTTAGAGGTGGGCAACAATATAAACTTAATTAAAGTAGATACTGCAGATGAGATGCTTAAAGCTACACAAGATAATCTACCAGCTGATGTAGCAATTTTTTCAGCAGCTGTTGCTGACTTTAAGGTTAAAGAAATAAATAATAGTAAAATAAAAAAACAGGAAAAATTACACTTAGAACTAGAAAAAAATATTGATATTTTAAATTATGTATCAAAGCATAATTCTCTAAGGCCGAAGTTGGTAATTGGATTTGCTGCAGAAACTAATAATGTGGAAGAAAATGCAAAAAAAAAATTAGAAGAAAAAAATTGTGATTGGGTAATAGCAAATGATGTTTCCAATAAAGCAATTGGATTTGACTCTAATTTTAATGAAGTTTCAATTTATTACAGAGAAAAAAATATGAATGATGAAAAACTTTCAATAAAAAGTAAATCTGAAATTTCTGATGAAATAGTAGATAGAGTTATTAAAAAATTAAATTAAAATTCAGTGGCTAAAGTATTAATCAAAAAATTAAATCCTAAAGTAGAATTACCTGCTTACAAAACAGATGGTGCTTCAGGTATGGATTTGATGGCTTTTATCGAGGAGCCTATCAGAATAGCCCCTAATAGCTCATATTTAGTTCCTACAGGCCTTTCAATAGCATTTTCAGAGGAATATGAAGTACAAATTCGTCCTCGATCTGGTTTGGCTGCTAAAAAGAGTATTACAGTTTTAAATACCCCAGGAACAATTGATAGTGATTATAGAGGAGAAATTAAAGTTATACTTTTTAATCATGGTAAAGAAGATTTCCTTATCAATAGTAAAGATAGAATAGCACAAATGATCTTAATGCCTGTAATTAAGATGGAGCTTGAAGAAACAGATAATTTGCCTGATACATTACGAGGTGATGGTGGATTTGGCTCAACTGGTAAATGAATAACCAATTAAGAAAAGCATCAATAGAGAGATATTCAAGACAAATAGTACTAAAGGATATTGGTACTATAGGGCAAAAAAAAATTATATCTGCAAAGGTTTTAATTGTTGGAATGGGTGGTTTAGGGTCTCCTGTTGCTGAATTTCTTGCAAGAGCTGGTGTTGGTTTGATAGGAATAGTTGATGATGATAAAGTTAGTTTATCCAATCTACACAGACAAAGTCTTTATAACAGCAGTGATATAGGCAAATTTAAAGTTCAAGTAGCAAGGGCTAAAATTAAAAAAATAAACTCAAGTATTAAAATTAAGATTTACAAAATAAGACTAAATAAAACTAATTTTAAGAAAATTATAAAAGATTATGATTATATAGTTGATGGCTCTGATAATTTTTCCACAAAATTTTTATTAAATGATTTTTGTTATAAATTTAAAAAGATACTTGTAACTGGAGCTATAAGTAAATTTGATGGTCATGTATTTACTTTTAATTTTAAAAATAAAAAAATTCCATGTTTAAGATGTTTTTTTCAAGACTCTGATATTTCAGATGATTTATTAAATTGTGAGTCTGAAGGTATTCTTGGTACTGTTGCTGGTATAATTGGAACTATACAAGCAAACGAAGTTTTAAAGAAAATACTTGGTATTGGAAAGGGTCTTGATGGATATATTTTTATCTTAGACTTATTACAATTAAATTTTAGGAAAGTTAAACTTAAAAAAAGAAAAAACTGTTTTTGTAAATGATAAAAAAAATAGTTATTTATGTTTTGTGTCTATCAGTTTTATTTAGCCAATTTTCAATAGCAGAAGAAAAGTTTCTTTCTTTAAAAAAGAGTAAAGTAAATGTTCGATATGGACCAAGTTTTGATTCAGAGATTAAATATATTTATAAAAAAATAAATTTACCAATAAAACAAATAGATCAAAAAGAAAATTTTAGAAGAATTGTAGACTTAAAAAATAATAGTGGATGGATCCATGTTTCTCAGGTTAAAAAATCAAACTCTATTATCATTTTAGAGGACAAAATTTTGTATAAAAAACCATCTAACTTTTCAAAACCAATAGCCAAACTAGAAAAAGGAAGGTTATTAGTTTTAAAAAAATGTGAAAATATATGGTGTAATGTAAAAACTGATGATTATTCGGGTTGGGTCAAAACTAAAAATGTTTGGGGTTCTATTAAATAAAATCAGCACATAATGATTTAACACTATTTTCAGCTAGTCTTGTAGTATGGGTATACTCTTTATGATCAATCCCAAGTTCAATGGTTGCACTATCTAACTTAAATTTAGAAACTTGATCATCATTTAATTTAAAATGGATAAACTGCACTGAAGAAGCTTTTCCTTCTGCTGATGTTCTATCAACATCTTCTTCTGGAACAGCCTTAACAATTTCATCATTAATTTTCATGAATATTTTTTCTTCAATTCCTCCAACTTTACCTAAAAATGCAGCTCTTAAAATTGGATTATCAATTTCAAACATTAGTGTAGCTGTAAGTTCTTTTCCGTTTGGAACTAAAGGGTTATAGGCTATTAACTCATCTTTTAATTGCTCATCTCCACCTTTTTCAATGTGAAGCATCTCTTGAACTTGAGCAACCATAGTTTCAAAACTTTCAAAATAAAAAGTAGCATAAGGACCAAGTGCTATTCTTCTATCTTTTTTAAACTCAACTAAATCTTTTCTGATTTGTTTTCTGCTTTTTGCATAAACATCAGATGTTAATAAATCTTCTTTTTCTATTTGTCTTTTTTCTTTGCTCATAATTATAATCTATAACTTTTTGCCATTAATTCGATAGGATGAAGTGCCTCATCATTTGCAATATTTGTGTCTGTTTCTAATTGTTTTAAATGCTTACCTGCCAATGGACAATCTGAGGCCATGTATTTGTTATTTTTATTTTTAATCTGTTTTGCTGTTGGTGTTCCAACTTTTACAGCTAAATCGTGAGTTTCCTTCATCACACCAAAAGTTCCCCCATGACCAGCACATCTTTCAACAACATCCATTTTTATATTAGGAATAAATTTCAACATATCTCTAGATTTAATACCCATGTTTTGTGCTCTTGCATGACATGCGTTGTGAACTGTAACTCCACCATCAATTTCTTGTAAACCTTCTGCTAGGCCCTCGTTTTTTGCTATATCAACGATATATTCATCTATATCACTAACACTTTTTGAAAGTCTTTTAATGTTTTCGTCATTTGGTAATAGTAAAGGCCATTCAAATTTTAACATTAGACCACAACTGGCTGTTAAAGTAATAATTTGATAACCCTTGTCTACCCACTCCAATAAATCTTTGGAAACTTTTTTGGCTTGCTCTACAACCTTTGGTAAATCTGCTTGCTCAAGATAAGGCATTCCACAACAACCCGGATAAGCTTCTTGAACCTCTACTCCATTTTTTTTTAAAACTTTTAATGCAGCTACACCTGTATCTTTTTTATTAAAATTAACAAAGCATGTTGAATAAATTACAACTTTTCTATCTTTAGACGGAGCTTCACTATTTGTTGGAATATTATTTTTTTTAAAATAATTTGTAAATGTTTCTGAATTATAAGTTGGAAGTTTAACTCTCACATCAATTCCAGCAACTAATTCTAATATTTTTCTAAAGAATGTATTTTTAATGTTTGATGCCCAGTTTATTAATGATGATAGCGTTACACCAATTTTTCCATTTCTATCAATTTGAGCTAGTTGCGCAGGCACTGCTGGCAATTTATTTAATTTTTTTTGAGCTGTTCTATATCTCAACATTAAATGAGGAAAGTCTAAATCAAAATCATGCGGTGGAACATAAGGACACTTAGTCATAAAACACATGTCGCATAAAGTACAAGCGTCTACTACAGGTTCAAACTGTTCACTTTTTAAACTTTCTACATCCTCATTTTCTGACTCATCTATCATGTCAAATAATTTTGGAAACGAGTTCGCATAAATTAAAGCATCTTCTACATCCATGGCAGATGTCGAATGCTCTTCTCATTTCGTCATCTAATTTTTTGGGGTCTAAAAAATCAGGATGCTCAAAATTTATTGGGTGCCTAATGGGTGCATCTATGCTGCCTTCTTTGCTCATATTTAAAATTTTAGGATTTAATGGTGGGGAAGAACCCCACCATAAATTAAGTCTTATTTACGCAATAGATTCTAATGTTTTTTGGAATTTACCTGCGTGTGATTTTTCAGCTTTTGCTAAAGTTTCAAACCAATCAGCAATTTCTGAAAAGCCTTCTTCTCTAGCTGTTTTTGCCATACCAGGGTACATGTCTGTATATTCATGTGTTTCACCTTGTACCGCTGAAGCTAAATTCGCTTTAGTCTCACCAATCGGTAATCCTGTAGCTGGGTCTCCAACTTCTTCAAGATACTCAAGGTGTCCATGCGCATGACCTGTTTCACCTTCAGCTGTAGATCTAAATACAGATGCTACATCGTTATAACCTTCAATATCTGCTTTTTGAGCGAAATATAAATAACGTCTGTTTGCTTGGCTCTCACCTGCAAATGCATCTTTTAAGTTTTCTTCTGTTTTACTTCCTTTTAATGACATATTTTTCTCCTTAATGATTATGATGTATATATAATCGTTCTAAACTATATGTCAACAGTTTAGAATTGTTTTAATGTAAATGTTAAATTATTGAAATTATTAAATTATTTTTGCGTTTGATTATCAGTTGCAACTTTAATTAATACTTCCACTGATTTTATTTTTTTTCCTGTGATATTTTTTTTTATATTTACAGAATCAATATCTTCGTTGTTACAATCAATTAACTCATTTGTGTCTTCGTCAAAAAAATGGTGGTGCTCTGTTACGTTGGTGTCAAAATAACTTTTATCTGAGTTGATAGAAATTTCTTTTAAATATCCTTTTTTTTTAAATGCATGAATTGTATTGTAAACTGTTGCTAAAGAAATTTTTTCACTCAGCTTATCCCCAATAATTTTAGTCAAATCATTTATTGTAAAGTGAAAGGTTTTTTCAGGTGAGAACAATACTTCACAAATTTTTAGTCTCTGTCTTGTTGGTCTTAAACCAGATTCTCTCAGTTTTTCTGTGTATATACTTATATTGTTCATTACTGTTTATAATAGTTCTAAACTATTTCTATATTATAATCATGATAAATCAAGTATTAAGGGACTGAAATTTATGAAAAAAAACTCATTCACATACGATGAGCTAATAAGCTGCGGAAATGGCGAACTTTTTGGCCAAGGTAATGCAAAATTACCACTTCCACCAATGCTCATGTTTGATAGAATAACAGAAATCAACGAGGACAATGGTACTTTTAGTAAAGGCTCTTTAAAAGCAGAGCTTGATATCAAAGAAGACCTTTGGTTTTTTGATTGTCACTTTAAAGGAGACCCTGTTATGCCAGGTTGTCTTGGCTTAGATGCCATGTGGCAACTAGTTGGTTTTTATCTTGGCTGGCTTGGTAACCCAGGTAAGGGGAGAGCTTTAGGAGTGAGTACAGTAAAATTCACTGGTGAAGTTTTGCAAAATGTTAAAAATGTAAGATATGAAATTGATATGAAAAAAGTTATGGCTCCAGGTGGAACAACAGTTGGTCTTGCAAATGGTTTAGTATTTGCTGATGACAAAAAAATATATTCAGCAGAAAGTTTAAAAGTGGGGTTATTTAAATAATGAGAAGAGTTGTAGTTACAGGTTTAGGTGTTGTTTCTTGTTTAGGTAATAATCAAGAAGAAGTTTATCAATCTCTTTTAAATTCAAAATCAGGAATATCTTTTAGTGAAGAATACAAAGAACATAATTTAAGAAGTCATATTCATGGCAAACCAAATATTAAACTTGAAGATCATGTTGATAGAAAAACTATCAGGTTTATGGGCTCTGGATCTGCATATAATTACATTGCAATGAAAGAAGCTATTAAGGATTCAGGATTAGAGGATAAGGATGTGAGTAATTTTAAAACTGGAATAGTTATGGGTTCTGGTGGCCCTTCAATAGAAAATGTAGTTTTGTCTGTTGATAAGACTAGAGCTAAGACACCAAAATTAATGGGGCCATTTATTGTTCCAAGAACTATGGCTAGTACATCTTCAGCAACTCTTGCTGTACCTTTTAAAATCAAAGGAGTTAATTATACGATGAGTTCCGCATGTGCAACTAGCGGACACTGCATCGGTCATGCAAGTGAATTAATTCAAATGGGTAAACAAGATGTTGTATTTGCAGGCGGCAGTGAAGAATTACACTGGGCTATGACTGCAATGTTTGATGCGATGACTGCTTTGTCTTCTAAATACAATGATGCACCTGAAACCGCTTCTAGAGCTTATGATAAAACTAGAGATGGCTTTGTAATAGCAGGTGGTGGTGGAGTTTTAGTGCTTGAGGAGTACGAACATGCAAAAGCTAGAGGAGCAAACATATATGCTGAATTAACAGGCTATGGCGCGACTTCTGACGGGTACGATATGGTAGCCCCATCAGGTGAAGGCGCTGTTAGATGTATGAAGATGGCTTTAGCGACAGCTAAAAATAAAATGGACTACTTAAACACTCATGGAACATCAACTCCAGTTGGAGATATAACAGAGCTTAGAGGTGTTGGAGAAGCATTTGGTGCTGAGGTACCAAAAATTAGTTCTACTAAATCTCTTTCTGGTCACCCACTAGGTGCTGCTTCGGTTCATGAAGCAATTTATAGTTTAATCATGATGAAAAATAGTTTCATTACTGCATCAGCTAACATTAATGACATGGATGATGAAGCTAAAAAATTTCCAATCGTAACTAAGACTGAAACAGGTGTTAAATTAAACTCTGTAATGTCTAACAGCTTTGGTTTTGGTGGAACAAATGCAACTTTAATTTTTGAAAAGGTTTAAATGAGTTTAATGAAAGGTAAAAGAGGATTGATCATGGGAGTTGCCAATGAAAGATCTATCGCTTGGGGCATTTCACAAAAATTAGCAGAAGCTGGAGCAGAACTTGCATTCACTTATCTTGGTGATGCACTAAAGAAAAGAGTTATTCCTTTAGCTGAAAAATTAAATTCAAAAGCTACTTTTAGTTGTGATGTTGAAAACAAAGAAGAAGTTATAAAACTTTTTGATGATATTAAATCACAATGGGGGCAAATAGATTTTGTTGTTCATGCAGTTGCATTTTCAGATAAATCAGAATTATCAGGTGAATATTTAAACACAACTAGAGAAAATTTTTTAAGAAGCATGTTAATCTCATGTTTTTCATTTACCGAAGTTGCAAAAGAAGCATCTAAAATAATGAAAGAGGGTGGAAGTTTATTAACTTTAACTTATGAATCTACTAAGGCTATTCCAAATTATAATGTGATGGGTGTTTGTAAATCAGCTTTAGAAGCAAGTGTTAAATATCTTGCAAGAGATTTAGGAGCTAAAGGTATGAGAGTGAATGCAATAAGTGCTGGACCTATTAAAACTTTAGCAGCTTCTGCTATTGGTGATGCAAAATTCCTATACAAATGGAATGCAGATCATTCTTTCTTAAAGAGGAACGTAGATATTCATGATGTTGGAAACTCAGCTTTATATCTACTAAGCGACCTTGCAGCTGGTGTTACTGGTGAAATTCACTACGTGGATGCTGGATATAACAAGGTTGGGATGCCCGATCCTAAGAATATTACCTAAAAACCAACAAAATCAGCATTTTTTAGTAAAGTGACACTATTAGAGATAATAAACCTGCACTATTATTATAAGAACTTGGACTAAAGTTACACTATTAGATTAGATTAACAAAAACCTGAATTTTAGCTAAATTTAGTTAAAAAAAACCTTCAAAATATAGAAATCACACAAAGGATCTCATTTAGGTTGCCCTCTTGGAGGAAAAGCTAATTAGGTACCACTATTAGAGATAATAAACTTGCACTATTAGATATAAAGGACACTATATGAATAAATAAGCCTTTAGGTACACATATAGAATTAAATTTGCACTAATTTGCATTTAATTTTCAAAATAGCACAAAATATTAACAAAAAAAACTTATTATTTGCATAGATTTGCATTACATTTGCAGTGCATTTACATATTAAAATGATAAAAAGCTTATATGGACAAAATCAAAGGAAATATAGCAGCTATTAAAGATATTAGAGGCGCTCTAGGTATTAAGAAATCTAAGATAGAAGGACACTTCATTAAACATGGGCTATTTGAATGGAAAAACAAAAAAGATAAAAAATCTAATAAAATTACTAAAGAGAAAGCTAGCTTGGTAAGTAATAGAACTTATGCATCAATTGAAAGCGGTGAAGAGGTAAGCACATATTTTTTTAAACATTTGGCAGAGCTATTTACTAAAATTTATAAAAATAGTGAAGGAATTGCAAAACAAGTACAATTAAAAGATATCACCGAAGATCTTAAAACTAATAATCCAAATGAACTTAATACTTACTTATACAAAATTAACTCTTTGTCAGAATTATCAGATATTATTCAGAGCTCTCTCAAGCATGTAGATGAAGGTCAAAAAATTTTTGGTGATATTACAAATTACAGAAAAACTTTTCTTAATTGTAACGTTAATTTTAGTGTCAAAGATAGTATAGAAGAATTATTTAAAATTATTGAAAAATTACATCTGAAGTCTTTGGGTGACGTTTCAGATATCAGTGAAAAAGAAACAAATGAAATTAGTTTTTCAGATGACTTAGAATTTTTGAGTACAGCTGCAGCAGGTAATACAGCTCTTGATAGCTTAAAAAATACAGGAGGTATATGTTTATATGTTGGGCTTTTAAAGGATGCTCCTGTGGTAGATATTGATATAGAGTATGGAGATGACCAAATAGGTGATCATAGTCCTTATTCAGAATTCCCAGATGGCTATGGAAATTATACTGTAAAACCAATAGTTATAAGAAGAAATTATTTAATATACAATTTTACATCATGTTCAAATGGTGATGGTTTAGAATTAAGTTTTAAACCTAGGTCAAGTTATGATGAAATGAAAAATAAATTAAATAAAAAAAATATTTTTGTTCAGAGAGCTGGCTCTTTTAATAATGTTGATCTTGGGGAATTATTTGATTTAATCAAAGATCAAATTACTGCTGCTAATATTGCAGTTCCTTATTCAATTAATAAAAAAGATTTTATGTTTACTTCAAAATATGATGAGCCAGATTATAAATTTGAAAATTATGAAGAGTTTAAACAAGCTGCAGAGGAAGATATGAGAAATGAAGAAGAGAGTAGATATGCAGATAATATGGTGGATATGATTAAAGAAGATGGGATAGAATAATTTAAAGAATTCGGGGTGCTTAACAACGCAGCACTCAGAATGATTGTGTATCAAGGGTTTTTATACCTTTCAATCAGCAAATAATAAAGCGTTTAATTAAAAGGAGACAAATATGTCTTTTGACCTAAAGAAAGGTGTGCCTATCGAAGAGGTAGGTGCACAAACAATAACCAATGAGGATGGAAGTATTCTTGTTGTTAAACATGCAGTAGCAAACCAACGTAAGGTGGAGCAAGACCATCACTGGAGAGCTATACAACTACAGAAATTTTATGATGAAGTTCATGAAATTGCTGATCAATATGGAGATGTTTGTTCAAGAATGATCCGTGTTGATACTCCTGAAGTTATGCTTACAGGAAACTTTGTAGACTATGTAACTGACGTAGTTGAACTGGAACCACAAGTTCTAGTTAATTTTAAAGCAACCATAATAAAAAGAAAGGAGATGAACTAATGTCTAACAATGTAAATCTAATGAATAAAAGTGAAGAATTACAATTCATTGATATTGAAAAACAATCTGGTTTTATAAGTAAAGATCCATGTGTTACCATAAGACGTGATGTGATGTATCTAACAGCTAGTACAGTAGACAAGTTAGATCTTGTTAACCATTCACATTGCTATCTTTCGTTAATAGATGATGCTGAAGAAGCTGAGAGACTTTATATAAGACCAAATAATGACCAAGAGTCATCTAGATCAAACTTTTTAATTTTAAAAGGTAAAGATAATGGACGAGCTGGTGCAACAATTTCTGGGACACGCTCTGTACTAAGGGCTATTCCTAGACTACAAGCTATTCTACAGCTTGATAGAATTGGTAGAAAAGTTATTTTACAAAAATGTGAAAAAACTGGCTACTATTTTATTCCGTTATCTCCAGAGTTTGAGCATTCTATTGAAGATCTAGGAAATGTTCCTGAACATAAAGCAATCTATAAAATCTGCTATAATGGTCATGTACAAAATATTGGTGAAACCAATAATTTAGCCAGAAGACTCAAAGAGAAAAAGACAGAAGGTGTTCCAATTCATACTGTTTATTATTCTATAATGAATGAACAAAGTGATGATAGGCGTAAATATTGGGAAACTTATCACCTTGAGAAATACAAGAAGGCTCATGGTGCTTACCCACCTTATAACCATCAAGGTGGTAAAAGATCTGAAAACTAAGATGCCTTATTTAGAGGGGTCAAAAACCCCTCTAATAAATAATTATAAGTCGGTTTAAATATGAAAAATTACATAGTAAGCTTTGGTTGTTAATATGATTTTTGAACATAATTTAGTTGAATATATTGATTTTAAATATCGTAAAGCTACATTTTTTGATAAAAGTTCATCCGACTCTATTGAAGGTAAGGCTTTAGTTTTTGATGAAAAAAAAGAAGAGCATTTTTCTGTTGGACAAGTTAGTGGTTATTTTTTTGATATCAGTGACTCAAAGAATACATTGCATGATATTCTAGATAGCATTAGTGCTGATACAAATAGTATTAGTCCATACTTTGACCATAGGTACAACAAGGTCATTCCTAAAATTCGAAAATTATTTGATTATAATGAAGAAGATATAATGGCTATGAGTAATAATTTCATTTACCTCCATATGCTTGAAGTGGATAAAGAGTATAGAGGGAAAGGTATCGGTAAATTATTAATCTCAGCATTTTTAAATGACTGTAGAAGAAATGCATGTTTTGCTTTTTTGAATGCTATTCCACTTCAATTTAATTCTGGATTTGACCTGCAAAAAAATAAAATAACTAAAAAAGAATTTAAAGATAGAAATAAAAAAGAGTCAGAACAACAATTAATTAAATTCTATACTGATTGTGGTTTTAAATTAATTAATAAAAAGAAAACTGATATGGTTGCAGACATTTCTGGATTATATTTTGAATAAAAAAAACCCCCAGAACTCTCATTCCAGGGGTTTGAAATTTTAATTTAAAGTATTATTCAGCAGCTTGTTTCATAGAAAGTTTAACTTTACCTCTATCGAAACCAATCACTTTAACTTTTACTTCGTCACCTTCTTTGACAACATCAGTAACTTTTTCTACTCTCTTAGCAGCAAGTTCTGAGATATGAACAAGACCATCTTGTTTACCTAAGAAGTTAACAAAAGCACCAAATTCCATAATCTTCATTACTTTACCTGTGTAGATTTTATTCATTTCAGCTTTTGCTGTGATGTCCTTAATCATTTGCATAGCAATGTTTCTAGATTCTTCGTCTGGAGCAGCAACAGTTACTACACCTTCATCATTCACATCAACTTTAGCACCTGATTTTTCAACAATCTCTCTAATTGTTGCTCCACCTTTTCCAATAACGGCTGCGATATCTTTTTTATCTACAGTAACTTGTTCCATTTTTGGAGTGTGTTCACCAACGTCAGCTCTTGATTCGCTTAAAGCTTTATTCATTTCACCTAAGATATGAACTCTTCCTTCTTTAGCTTGTTTTAAAGCCTGCTCCATGATTTCAAATGTGATACCTGTAATTTTAATATCCATTTGAAGTGAAGTAATTCCATCTTTAGTTCCAGCAACTTTAAAGTCCATATCTCCAAGATGATCTTCATCACCTAAAATATCTGACAAGACACTAAAGTCATCACCTTCTTTAATTAATCCCATTGCAATACCTGCAACTGGTTCTTTAATTGGCACTCCGGCATCCATAAGTGCAAGAGATGCACCACAAACACTCGCCATTGAAGAAGAACCGTTAGACTCTGTAATCTCAGACACTATTCTGAAAGTATATGGAAATTCTTCTTTTGAAGGTAGTGAAGAATTAATCGCTCTCCATGCTAATTTTCCATGGCCAACTTCACGTCTTCCAGTTCCAATTCTTCCAGTTTCACCAACTGAGAAAGGAGGAAAGTTATAATGAAGCATAAATCTTTCTCTATGTTGTCCATCTAGACTTTCTAATCTTTGTTCATCATCAGATGTACCTAAAGTAGTAACAACAATCGCTTGTGTTTCTCCTCTAGTAAATAAAGCTGATCCGTGAGTTCTTGGTAAAACACCAACTTCACACTCAATAGCTCTTACATCAGCCAAACCTCTACCATCTATTCTTTTTTTGTTTTTAAGAATATCAGTTCTAACAATTTTCTTTTCAAGATTTTTTAATTCATCATTAACATTAAAATCAGAGTAATTTTCATCTTCTGCAAAAAGCTGTTTTGCTTTATCAGAAATTTCTGAAATTTTATTTGATCTATCTTGTTTGTCTATTGTTGCAAAAGCTTTAGTTAAATCGGCTGTAAAATTTTCTTCAAGTTTTTTCTTAACTTCCGATAAATCTTTCTTTTCAACAGTCCATTCTGGCTTTCTGCATTCTTTTGCAAGTTCCTCAATCATTTTGATTACTGGAACAAAACCTTCGTGACCAAACTTAACTGCATCTAACATTACTTCTTCTGTTAAACCTTTAGTCTCAGACTCAACCATAAGCACAGCATCTTTAGTACCTGCTACAACTAAATCTAAAGTAGAGTTTTCTAGTTCAGCTTTTGATGGGTTTAATATATATTTACCATCAACTAAACCAACTCTTGAAGCACCCACTGGACCCATAAATGGCATTCCTGAAATAGCTAGCGCTGCTGAAGAAGCTGTAATTGCTAAAATATCTGGTTGATTGTCTTTGTCATATGAAATTACTGTTGGTAACAACTGAACTTCATTTTTAAATTCACTTGGAAACAAAGGTCTGATTGGTCTATCAATTAATCTTGAGATCAATTGTTCACTTTCAGTTGGTCTTGCTTCTCTTTTAAAATATCCACCAGGAATTTTACCACCTGCATAATATTTTTCTTGGTAATTTACAGATAGAGGAAAATAATCCATATCTGGATTTACTTTTTTTGCTCCTACTACTGTTGCTAAAATAACTGTTTCACCACATGAAGCAATGATTGCTCCATCTGCTTGTCTTGCTACCTTACCTGTTTCTAAACTTATCTTTTTACCTGCTACTTCAATTTCCTTCTTATATACTTTGAACATCTATTTTCCGTTTCCTTCTATCTATTTTCTTAAATTTAATTGTGTTAATACATTTTTGTAAGAATCGAATTTATTTTTCTTTAAATATTCTAACAATTTTTTTCTTCTATTTACTGCTCTTAACAATCCAACCGAAGAGTGTTTATCTTTTTTGAATTGCTTAATGTGCGCTGAAAGAGTTTCAATTTTACCTGTTAATAATGCAATTTGTACTTCTGAAGAACCAGTGTCCTTCTCGTGCATTTTTAATTCTTCTGCTTTATTCGTCATACTATTTATTTTCCTATTTGTTTGTTTGTTTTATTAAGTTTTCTATTTTTTCTGCATATTCAAAAGAGTCATCTTTAGCAAAAAGTATCTTTGGTATGTATTTCATAAATACTTTTTTAGATAAAACTTTTCTAATTAAAAAAGAATATTCTCTTAGTTTTTTAATAACTTTTTCAGTATCTTTTCCTCCTAGAGGTAATACATACGCTTTTGCAATTTTAAGATCTTGACTCATTTTCACTTCTGTAACTGTTATGGTGTTAGTTTCTAAATTCGGCACCTTAGCTTCATTTCTAGCGAAAATCATACCTAAAGATTGCCTAATCATCTCTCCAACACGTAATTGTCTTTGTGATACGGGTTTTCCTGTTTTATCAACCATTATACTGTTCTTTCTGTCGTAGTCGTACTATACGCCTCAATTGTATCGTTTTTCTGGAAATCGATAAAGTCTTTAAGTGTTATTCCACATTCTTGGCCGTTACTGACTTGTTTTGCCTGATCTTTTTCTCTAAAAATAGTACTTATTTTACCAGTATAAATAATTGCTCCATCTCTTACTACTCTAGCACTTGCTCCGCTAGCTATTTCACCCTCAGTTACTTTTGAACCTGCAACTTTTCCTGTGCCTGAAACTTTGAAAATTTCTAGAATTTGAGCTGTACCAATAATTTTTTCCTGAACATCTGGAGCAAGAAGTCCTGACATTCTTAATTTGATATAATCTAAAACTTCATAAATGATATTGTAAGAAGATATTATAATTTTTTCATTATCTGCTAATTTTTTTGCTTCCTTGCTTGGCTTAACATTAAATGCAATTAATGTAGCATTAGATGCTTTTGCTAAAGTTACATCAGTTTCTGTTACCATTCCGATATCAGATAAAATTATTTTAGGTTTTACTTCATCATGAGTAATTTGATTAATCGCACTTTTAATTGCTTCAGCAGATCCATGAACGTCTGATTTTACGATAATATTTAATTCTGCAGCTGACTTATCAGCAAAAGCTGAATCTTGAGTTGCAAAAGTTAGAGGGCTTCCACCAGTTTTGGTTTCATCTGCTCTAGTCTCACTTAATGTTTTGGCTTCTTTTTCTGAGTCTAAGACAATAAAATCATCTCCTGATTTGGCTGCTCCATTAATTCCAAGAATTTCAACTGGCATTGATGGTGGTGCTTCATTAACACTTTCTCCTTTATCGTTAATTAAAGCTCTTACTTTTCCCCATTTTAATCCACTAACAAAGAAATCACCTTTTTTAATTGTTCCAGATGTAACCACAACTGTTGCAACCGCTCCTCTACCAATATCAATTTTAGATTCTAAAACAATTCCAGTTGCTTTAGATTCAAAGTCAGTTTTTAAATCTAAGATTTCTGCTTGTAGAACAATCGACTCTACTAACTTATCTAAATTCTTTTTATTTTTTGCAGAAATTTCAACCATCAAAGTATCTCCTGATAAATCTTCTGCAATAAGTTCATATTCTAAAAGTTGGTTCTTTATTTTTTGTGGGTCTGCCTCTGGTAAATCACACTTGTTAATTGCTACAACTATTGGAACGTTCGCAGCTTTAGCGTGTTTTATAGATTCAATTGTTTGAGGTTTAACTCCATCATCTGCAGCAACTACTAATACTACCACGTCAGTTAGTTTTGATCCTCTTGCTCTCATTTCTGTAAATGCAGCATGACCCGGTGTATCAATAAAGGTTAGCTTATTAGATTCGTGTTGTATTTGATAAGCACCAATATGTTGTGTTATTCCACCAAATTCACCCGAGACAACATTTGCACTTCTTAAAACATCTAATACCGAAGTCTTCCCATGATCCACATGACCCATCACAGTTACGATCGGTGGTCTATTCTTTAAATTTTCAGATCTAGAATCTTTTATTTTTTGAATAATCTCTTCTGCTTTTGTTTCTCTAATCGGGTTATGACCAAATTCTTTTACTAAATATTCAGCTGTGTCTGCTGCTAATGTTTGATTAATAGTAACTGTTACTCCCATTCCAAATAAATGTTTAATTACATTATTTGATTGCTCAGCCATTCTGTTAGACAGTTCTCTCACTGTTATTGCTTCAGGAATATTCACATCTCTTTTTACAGGCTTCAAACTTTCTTGAATTTCTTCTTTAGTAAGTTCTCTGTTTTCTTTTAATTTTGCTCTTTTAAGCGAAGCCATACTTCTTGATCTTGCTTCAATCTCATCACTTAATGCTCTTGATACTGTTAATTTTAATTCTCTTTTTTTAGTTTCAGGTTTACCTGTATCCCCTTTAAGTCTTCTAGTTGCTCTTTGCTCAGCTAACTTACGTTTTTCATAATCATTAGTTATTGAAGAAGATGGTTTAGGAGCTGATGTAGTTCTAGGGGGAAAGCTACTCGCACTGGTTACTGCTGGTTTTGACCTAACACTAGCAGGTCTAGTAAAGTTACCTCTAGGTGCAAATTTGCTAGGTTTTTTTTCAATTACAACAGAATTTTTACTTTGAGTTTTTGCTAACTCTATATTCTCTATCGATTTCTTGGCTATGCCAGAAAGTGTTAATTTTGTTTTTTTGTTTTCCATATTTCATTACTCAATCTTTGTAGATTATGTTTCTTGCAGACATAATTAATTCATCCGCTTCTGTTTTTGATAAAGCAAAATCTTCAAGGTATCCTTGAATCTTAATTCTTTCACCTTTCACAACATCATAACCACCTGTTAATTCATCAGAGGCAAGGTCTGCAAAATCTTCTAACTTTAGAATCTTTTGTTCTCCTAAAGTAACTAACATTCCTGGCGTTAGTCCTTTGTGATTTATAAGATCATCTTGAAGTCCCAAATCTTTAATTCTTTGAGTGATGTCTTCTTGATCTTTTTGGTAAAACTCTTTTGCTCTTTCAATCAAAGCCTTAGCAGTGTCTTCCTCTATACCTTCAATTTTCATTAAATTTTCTGGTGAGCTATCTTTAATGTCTGAAATCGAAGAAAAACCTTCAGCAACAAGTAATTGTCCTAATGTTTCGTCCAACTCTAAATTTTTAACAAAGTTTTCAGTTTTTTCTTTAAACTCAGATTGTCTTCTTTCTGAATCTTCTGCATCAGTCATTATATTAATTTCATAATTTAATAATTTAGTAGCCAACCTAACATTTTGACCTCTACGACCGATTGCTTTACTTAAGTTTTCTTCTGTTAAAATTACATCTAATTTTTTTGCAACACTATCAACGTTTACTCTTTGAACTTCAGCCGGTGACAATGCATTTGAAACCACTATTGCTGGATCTTCAGACCAATTGACAATATCAATTTTTTCACCTTGTAATTCGTTAACTACTGCTTGAACTCTTGATCCTCTCATTCCAACACAAGCTCCTACTGGATCTAATGAAGTATCAACTGCTTTAACACAGATTTTTGCTCTACTCCCAGGATCTCTTGCTGATGATTTGATTTCAATTAAACCATCATAGATTTCAGGAACCTCTTGAACAAATAATTTTTCCATAAATTTTGGATGTGCTCTTGATAAAAATATTTGCTGTCCTCTAGCTTCTCTTTTTACATCATAACAGTATGCTTTAACTCTGTCTCCAGCTTTAATATTTTCTCTAGGGATCATTTCATTTTTTTGAATAATTGCTTCAGTTCTACCCAAATCAACTATTACATTTCCAAACTCTAGACGCTTAACAATTCCACTTAAAATTGAATCTTTTTTGTCTATGAAATCATTGTATTGTCTTTCACGCTCTGCTTCTCTTACGTTAAAGCTAATAACTTGTTTTGCTGTTTGTGCAGCTATTCTTCCAAAATCAAAAGAGGGAAGCGGTTGTAAAATTTCATCACCAATTTTTTTATCTTTGTTTAGTTCATTTAAAATGATTGCATCTTGAAGATTAATTTCTGTATTTGTGTTCTCTGGTTTTTCTACAACAATTAATTTTCTGAAAATTCCAATATCTCCACTTTCTCTGTCTATTAAAACTTTAATTTCATTGTCCTGTCCAAATTTTGATTTGGCAGCTTTTGCAATTCCAGTTTCCATGGAATCAATAATTAATTCTTTATCTATAGACTTTTCTAAAGCAACTGCTTCGGCAATTCTTAATAATTCTAATTTATCTGATCTTCTATTTAACATAAGTTTATTAGCTCCAAAAAAAAATGGGCTAAAGCCCATTCTGTAATTTCAATAATGTAAGGGCAATATATAAAGATTTTTTTTTAATTCAATAGCAACTATTTAGAAAAAACATCTTTTTTATCTGTTTTTTCCCATGAAAATGAACCGTTAGCTTCAGACACCCTTCCAAAGTGACCATAAGCTGCTGTTTTTTCATAAATAGGTTTATTCAAGCCTAGCATTTCTCTTATACCTCTTGGGCTTAAATCAAAATTTTCTGAAATCTTTTCCGTTACAAATTTATTTTTTTCTAAATCATTATCAAATAAATCTACATAAATTGATAAAGGTTTCGAAACTCCGATTGCATATGCTAGTTGGATTAAACATTTTTCAGCAATGTTTGATGCAACAATATTTTTAGCAATATATCTTGCTGCGTAAGCAGCTGATCTATCCACTTTAGTTGGATCTTTACCAGAAAAAGCTCCTCCTCCATGAGGTGCTGCACCACCATAAGTATCTACAATAATTTTTCTACCTGTTAAACCACAATCCCCATCTGGACCACCAATTACAAAATTTCCAGTTGGGTTTATATATAGTTCATCTTCGTTAAAATCTTTTAAAAATTTTTCTGGAATTGATTTTATTAAATATGGTTTTAACAATTCTCTAACTTTGGCCTGATCTACATCTGCTGAGTGCTGTGAAGATATAACGACTGATTTTACTTTAGTTGGTTTTCCATCGATATACTCAAAGGTAACTTGACTTTTTGAATCTGGCTCAATATTTTTTAATTTTCCAGATTTTCTATCTTCTGCCATAAGTCTTAAAATTTTATGAGAGTAATGGATTGGTGCAGGCATTAATTCTTCTGTTTCGTTACAAGCATAACCAAACATTATTCCTTGGTCTCCAGCCCCCTCATCTTTATTTCCTGAGGAATCTACACCCATGGCTATATCAGTAGATTGAGCATGAAGGTGACTTTCTATTTCTGTCGCTTCTCTCCAAGTAAAACCATCTTGATCATACCCAATATCCTTTATGCACTCTCTTACCTTTTGAATAAGATCTTCTTCTTTAATACTAGGTCCTCTTACTTCTCCAGCTAAAACAACTTTATTTGTAGTAGTTAAAGTTTCACATGCCACTCTTGAAAATGGATCACCTGAAAGATAGCTATCCACAACCATGTCAGAAATACGATCTGACACCTTGTCTGGATGTCCTTCAGAAACTGATTCGCTAGTAAATAAAAAATTTTTTAAATCACTCATGTGTTATTTTCTTAAATGAAAAAATTAAAAAAATATATAATAAAATGAGTATAATAAATATCTTATCCCCATAATTCATATAGACTGTAGAATTAATAACTTTACTCTCGTTAAAATCAACGTAACCAGTAGAACCAAATTCAACTTTTTTTTCTATAATACCAGTTGGATTAATAATAGCAGATATTCCATTGTTTGCTGATCTAATTACATATTTTCCACTTTCAATTGATCTAAAGATACTGTGTGCAAAATGTTGTTTTGGACCGATAGAATTTCCAAACCATCCATCCTCTGAAATATTAATTATATAATCAAAGTTTTTGTCTTTAAATAATCTATTTGAATAAATTATTTCATAACAAATTAGGGGAAGTAATTTTAGATCTATCTTATCATTTTTTATTGAGAATGCTCTTGGGTTATTTCCTTTCGAAAAAGACTGATAATCATTGGTTATTGTTTTAAACCCTACTAGACCAAGAACTCTTTCAAATGGAATAAACTCACCAAATGGTACTAGATTAACCTTATTGTAGCTTTGAATTAAATCTAATTTATTGTTAAAAACTGCCATTGAATTAAAAAGTAAGTCTTTGCTATTTTTAGTCTCTAAACTATTGAGTCCCATAATAATTAAATCATCATTCCCAAAATTATTTGAAAATAACTCTTGATATATATCCATATCTCTCAAATAACTGTCTGGAATAATTCCTTCAGGCCATAAAAATACCATCGGTTCTTTTTTTTCTGGGTTGCTCAACAAAATTAATTCCTTGATAATTTTTAACTCATCCTGCTTTGAAAAAAAACGATTCAAACTAATATTGGGTGATACAGCTCTTATTGTAAAATTATTTTTAATATCAGCTGAATTATTAAATTGATTATACTTTAAATTCCCAAAAATTAAAAAACCTACAGAAATTATTATAAAGAAAAAACAGACAATAATTTCTTTTCTAGTTTTTCTTAGGATAAATATAGCTGGCACAGTAAACAAGGATATGCAGATCAAATTAAAAGAATAAGTTCCAATTACTGATAGAATTTGAATAAAATAAATACTTTCTGAAAAACTAAAAGCAATTAAATTCCATGGAAAACCAGTAAGAATGGACCCTCTAATAAATTCAACAGAGCCATATAAAATTGAAAAAATAAAAAATGTACTAATAACGTTTTTAGAATAAAAAATAGAAAAAAAATAAGTTATTAATCCATAAAATATTGCCAGAAAAGTAGGAAACAAAACTATAGCTATTGGTATTAAAAATTCAAAACTTTCATCAAAAGTTAATGATATTGAGATCCAATATAAGCTACATAAAAAATAGCCAAAACCAAAAAACCATCCATATTTAAAAAAAGATTTATTATTAGAATTTTTTTTTTTTCTGTAAAAAGAAAAATAAAGAATAATGAAAAAGTAAAAAAATTAATTATAAAATAATTATAAGGTGGCAAGCTATAAGAGCTAATAGCACCTAAAAAAAATACATATAATGCGTTTAAAAATTTTTTTTTAGGCAAGTTAAACAACTTTTGTTGTAATAAATTTATAAATTTTATCTTCTTCTTTACTCATTTTTTTAAAATCTTTCAATTTTATGTGGTCGTGCCCTAATAAATGAAGAAATCCATGGATAAAAATTTTAACAACTTTTTGTTTAAACTCAAAAATACTTATATTTTTTGGTTTATTCATAAATTCATAGCTAATAACTATATCGCCAAGATAGTTTGATTTTTTTAGATTAAATTTTTTCTCAAATGGAAATGATAACACATCTGTAGGTTTATTTTTATTTCTAAAATCTTTATTTAACTTTTTAATATTCTTGTTATTTGAAAGTAAAATTGTTAAATTTATTTTTTTACCTATAAACTTATATTTTTTTGGAAAAAATTTTATGATGGAATTAAAAAAAGTGTTATTTTTCTTAATTTTTTTGCTCCAAAGAGAGCACTCCGAAACCACATCAATTTTAATCATTTTCTTGATCAGTATAAGCTTTTACGATCTTAGATACCAAAGGATGCCTCACCACATCTGAATGATCGAAATCTACAACTGAAATTTCTTTTAGGTGTCCAAGTAATTTCTTAGATCTACTTAAGCCAGACATATTCTTATTTGGTAAGTCTATTTGAGAAGGATCGCCATTTATAACAATTTTTGAATTCTCACCAATACGCGTTAAAAACATCTTAATTTGAGTATCAGTTGCATTTTGAGCTTCATCTAAAATTGCAAAAGAATTTTTTAAAGTTCTTCCTCTCATAAATGCAAGTGGTGCTATTTCAATATCACCAATTTCAATCATCCTCTGTATTTTTTCAAAATCAAATAGATCATAGAGAGAATCGTATAAAGGTCTTAAATAAGGATCTACTTTCTCCTTCATGTCTCCTGGTAAAAAACCAAGTCTTTCACCAGCTTCTACTGCAGGTCTTGATAGAATAATTCTTTCAATTTTTTTATCAAGCAACAAAGTTAATCCAACTGCTACTGCTAAAAAGGTTTTACCTGTTCCTGCAGGGCCTGCTGATATAACAATATCACTTTGTCTTAAAGCTCTAACATATTCTTTTTGTTTTTCAGATCTAGGAATAACAGATTTTTTTGGTGTTTTAATTATGTCAGAAACATTTTGATTTTTTACTTTTTCTTCAATCATAAATTTATCTATAGATGAGATTATATCTTTTTTCTCAATACTGCCATTATTAATAAATTGATTTGCAAGAAATTGAATAGCATTTTTCGTTATCTCATTTTGTTCTGGGGTTGATTTTATCAAAATAGAATTTCCTCTTGAATAAAGATTTGTGTTAGTAATTTCTTCGAGTTCTTTTAAATTTTTATTAAACTCACCAACAACTCCCATTAATAAATCATTATCATAAAAGATAACACTTAAAGAATTATTATCAGAATATACAAATTTTAATGTTGAGTTAATTTTTTTTGAAATTGTATTATTCAATTTTAAGCTACCTTTTTTTTAGAGCTTTCGGTTAATTTTCCAAAAAGACTATTCTGATTACTATTTGTTATTTCAACTTGTACAATTTTTCCAATATTCTCTGTATTGCCATCAAAAATTACTGATGTCATATATTCTGTTCTACCAAATAACTTAATCCCATCTTTCATTTTATTTTCTACCAGAACATTTAAAACTTTATTTTCAAGAGATTTATTTTTTTGTATTTGGTTATTAACCAATTTCTCTTGAATTGCTTCTAGTCTTTTTTTAGATTTTTTATGATCAACTAGTTTTAAATCTGCTGCAACAGTTCCAGGTCTTGGGCTAAAAATAAAGGAATATGAGTTAGTAAATTTTATTTTTGTAATCAAATTCATTGTCATTTTAAAATCTTGCTCATCTTCCTCTGGATATCCAATAATAAAATCACTTGAAAATTCTATGTTTGGGTTAATTTTCTTAAGTTTTTCATAAATTATTAGATACTCTTCAATAGTATGCTTTCTATTCATTAGATTTAAAATTTTATTTGATCCACTTTGTACGGGTAAATGCACCAGAGGCATCAGTTTAGACGATAACTTGTAAACATTAATCAAGTCATCTGTCATATCCTTTGGGTGAGATGTTGTGTATCGGATTCTTTCAAGTTTATCAAAGCTATCAAGCTTAATTAGTAAATCTGATAGCCTGTATTCTTTATCTTCCTCCTCCTTATAGCAATATGCATTTACATTCTGCCCTAATAAAATAATTTCTTTTGCACCACTTTGGATTAATTCTTTTGCTTCATTTATAATTTGATCAAAGGGTCTCGAATATTCGGCCCACGAGTATAAGGCACTACACAAAAATGACAGAATTTATCACAACCCTCTTGGATTGTTAAAAATGAAGAAACTTTACTGTCTTTATTTTTAATTTTACTTAAATAATTGAATTTAGAAATTGTATCAAATTCTGTTTCTTCTTCTTTTCTTCTATTTTTTGAATAATTTAATATTGCATCATTTATTTTATGATAAGACTGTGGGCCAATCACGATGTCAATATAAGGTTCTCTTTTTAACATTTCTTGATTTTCAGCTTGAGCAACACAACCAGCCACAATTACAATTGGTTTTTTTTTTTCTTTAAAAATTTTTTTAACTCTTCCTATTTCGTGATAAACCTTTTCTTTTGCTTTATCTCTAATATGACATGTGTTTAAAAGATAACAATTTGCTTCTTCATACTTATCTGTTTTTTCAAAACCAATTTTTTTAACAGTTTCACATATACGATTAGAATCATATTCATTCATTTGACAACCAAATGTTTTTATAAAAATTTTTTTATTTTCCATTTAAATAGAAGATGATTGGTCATCAATTTTTGCATTAAAAGATACAGATCTTCGCTCTTCATTTGTACCTAAAAATGGATAAACGGTATGCATTAAATAACTAGGAAATAGGTAGAAGTCACCTATTTTTGGTGTAATGGTATATGTTGCGGGACTGAACAATCTTTTTGATCCATCAATCAACACTAGTTTACCATTATTATTTACTTTTTTGTCTTTTTGGAAAGTTTCACCCATTGTTTTTGGTACTTTTAAGTAACCTACTCCTGAAACATCTCCACTATGAATATGTACTGGATTATATTCATTCTTAAATTGTCTAACAATCCAAGATTTAATGATTTGAAAACTTTTTAACTGTAAGGTTTTTTCTTTCCAAACCCATTGATTGCATGCCGACCCAATAAGTTCACCCCATTTTATTTTTTTCATAAAATCTGTATTCATTAAAAATTCTTGATAAACATTTCCTGCAAGTTGTGGGCCCTCATTAAATTTTTCTAGTTTATTTTTGTTATTAATCATTTCATCAACATACACATTCATTTGATCAATAGTTTCTTGAGGAATTTTAATTTTAATTATAGATGGACCAAAAGGTTTCAAAATTTCTAGTTCCATTTTATTTTTTTTTCACTCCATATAATTCTAATTTATGATCCACTAAACGATAACCATATTTTTCTGCAATTTTTTCTTGGAGTTTTTCAATTTCTTCATCAATAAATTCGATAATCTCACCAGATTTAACATCAATTAAATGATCATGATGCCCTTCGTTTAATTCTTCGTATCTTGCCTTGCTCCCTTTAAATTCATGCTTAGCTAAAATTCCAGATTCCTCAAAAAGCTTTACCGTTCTATATACTGTGGCAATACTTATTTTTGGGTCAATCTTTGAAACTCTGTTATAAAGCTCATCTACATCTGGATGATCATTTGATTCTGACATTACTTTTGCAATAATTTTTCTTTGCTCCGTTAGTTTAACTCCTTTAGATAAACATTTTTGTTCAATATTTTTTGACATTTTTAATTTTAACTTAAATAAATAGGATTAATCAAATTCTTTTTAATTTTAAATTTTTTACATAAACTAGGAACAGCTTCATACTTAACTTCTACAAATCCCTTAAAATCCTCAAAACTAAAGCAATAATAATTGATTTTTTTAGTTAGAAATAAAGCTTTAATCGTCGCTAACGAATTTCTAATTCCCGCAAAACTACCTGGTCCTCTGTTAACATAAATAACATCAATTTGGTCTAATGAAGAAGAATTTACCTTCAAAAAATCATTAATTAAGATCATTAATTTTTCAAAATTAATTTTACTATTTTCATGACTACAAGTATAAATATTTTTATTAACTATGAGTGTTAAAAAAATTTTATCTCTTGTGGCATCTACTATTAAATTTTTCATTATAATAATGTTATTTGCTCTCAACTCTAAAGCAGAAGAAAATAATATCAAATATTATTCTGAAGATAGCGGCATTCTTTCTTTAATGTACCACCGATTTGATGAAAATAAGTATCCTTCAACAAATATACGAATGGATATTTTCAAAGAACAAATGTCCATAATAGATTACTTAAATTATAAATTTTACGATCCAAAATATTTACAAAAAAATTTTAATATTGCAAAAAATAAAAAAGAAATACTTATTACTATAGACGATGCATTCTTGTCTTTTTATAAAATTGCATGGCCGTATTTAAAGAAAAAGAAAATACCTTTTATTTTATTTGTTTCAACTGAAGCTGTAGGTAAAGCTGGCTATATGAATTGGAAGCAAATACAAGAAGTAGAGAAAGAGCCATATGCTTACATTGGTAATCATTCACATTCTCATGATTACTTGATTGATCTAGAAACAGAAAATTTTTTATCTGATATCAATACTTCAATTAAAATTTTTAATCAGCACTTAGGTTATAACCCAATTTTTTTTTCATACCCATTTGGTGAATATAGCAAAACTATTAAAGATTTTATTTCCAAAAATTTTGATTTTGCTTTTGGTCAACATTCTGGTGTTATTGATATTAATAAAGATCCTCATGAATTGCCTAGGTTTCCAATTAATGAGAAATATGGTGACCTAGAAAGATTTAAATTTTTAATCAATCTTGGTCCACTGCAATATAAAATTTTAACCCCTGAAGATAAGTATGTCACTGATAATAATCCACCAGAACTATCTATCGAATTTTTTGAAAATCAAAATAATATAAAAAATATAAATTGTTTTTCCGACGAAGGTAATGGATGGGAACAGTCAGATATTAGTTTTATTAAAAATATACTAAAGTTAAACTTTAGAGAAAAATTTACATTCAGAAGAGGTAGGGTTAATTGCTCACTTAACGATGATGGAATATGGAGATGGTTTGGTGTTCAATTCTCGGTGAACCAAAATTAAATTAAACTTTCTAAATCTTTGCTTGATGGCAATAACTTCGCATCATCAAAATCTGTTAAATTATTTTGTCTTATAATTTGTTGTAAGATTTTAACATACTCTTTTCCTGTCTCTGCATATTTATCTAAATATTCAGAAAGAATCATGCTGTCTAATTTTTTTCCTTCGTCTCTCAATTCAGCTCTTGCACTTCTAAAACCTTTATAGGAAGAATGTGTATTCAAATTTCTTTGATAAGCTTTTACAGATGCTTGTAATACCTTAAATCTCATAACTTTATGTGTGCTGTCATCTTCTGCATCGGCTGGTTTTATTCCTTCTCCACTCCACGTCCATTGACCAAATAATGCGTTTCCTTCTTGGGCAAATCTCGATGTACCCCAGCCAGTTTCTTTTGCTGCCTGTGCAATAGCCATTGAAACAGGGACCTCATCCATTCTAATTTTTAATGAAGATAAATCTTTATTTACCACCCCATATTGTTTGAATTTAACATTCAACCACTCTTGTTCCACCTTTGTATTTTTGCTTTTATTTAAAATCCTAAAAAGGTTAATTCTATCTAGTTTAATACTATTATTTTCATCAATAACTAAAGGCAAAATTATCTGTATAAAAAGGTCTTTTCTTTTTTTAGCATTTTCTATTTTTACAATCTCTTTTGGTAACAGATCTAAGCTTATAGGTTTTACTAATTTATTTTTTCTAACGTCTTGTAAATTATAATTTGTTGATTTGAAAAGTTCTTCAATCGTTGCCGCACTTAATAGTATAGCGTCTGATGGTTGTTCATCAAACGTTAAAATATCTTCATATAAAAACATTTTATTTAACTCATCATCTAGTTTTGGTGTCACATTTTCTAATAATCTTTTTAAATTACTTTTTGAATTATTTTCATAATCTTTAGAAAATATCATTTTTTCTTTTGAAAGATTAATAGCTAGTGGAGCTATAAAAAAAATTGATATAATGATTAAGCTTGATAAAAAAGTTCTTGAAATATTATCTAGTCCACTTTCTTGCATTTTGAATTTTTTTTTCATACTTATATTGCAACTACTTCTTTCACCTCAGGTAAGTAATGACACAAAAGATTCTGAACACCCTGCTTTAAGGTCATGGTCGAACTAGGACAACCAGAGCAGCTTCCTTGTAGTTCTACCTTAACAATTCCATCTTTAAATTCTTTAAATTTAATGTCACCTCCATCTTTTGCAACAGCTGGCCTAATCTTTGATTCTAAAATACTTATAATTTTTTTTTCAATCTCAGTGTGTTCTTCTTCTTTTTTTTCAAGCAATTCATTGGCAATTACAGACTCTTTTCCTGTTGAATAAAAATCATTAATCAGTGAAATAGCTATATGTTTAATATCTTCCCAATTTACTTCTTCGTTTTTGTTTATTGATATAAAATCTTCCCCTAAAAATATACCTACTACTCCATTAATTGATAAAATACTTCTTACTAATTCATTATCGGTTTCCTCTTTTTTGGTTACTTCAAATGAGCCATTGCTAGAAACCGTCTTTCCAGGTAAAAACTTAAGTGAATTAGGGTTTGGTGTTACTTCGATTTGAACAAACATGTGTTTATATATAAAGGTAAATATCTAAATTTAAACCAATTAATAAATATATTTATTAAAAACCTACTAATTCTTTCATTTCTTTCATCTTTTGTGAGGCAATTTTGTCCGCTTTATCAGATCCTTCTAATAAAACTGAATCTAAGAATTTTTGATCCTTTAATAACTTTTTAATTTCTTTTGAAATTGGCTCAATTCTTTCAATTAGAACTTCTGATAATTTTTCTTTAAATTCAGAAAAATTTTTTCCATTAAATTCAATTACAGATTTTTCTAAATTTTGATCTTTTAAACTTGAATAAATTCCCAATAAATTTTCTGCTTCTGGCCTTTCTGCTAGATTATTAATTGTTTCTGGCAAAGGTAATGGATCTGTTTTAGCTTTTTTTATTTTATTTATTATTTGATCTTTATCGTCAGTAAGGTTAATCCTACTTAAATCTGATGGATCTGACTTGCTCATTTTTTTTATTCCATCTTTAAGGCTCATTATTCTAGAAAATTGTTTTTGAATTAATGGCTCTGGTGGTTTCAAAAAATCTGTTGCATCAAAATCATTATTAAACTTTTGTGCAATATCTCTACAAAGCTCTAGGTGTTGCTTTTGATCATTTCCAACCGGAACATGAGTTGCATCATAAAGCAAAATGTCTGCCGCCATCAAGACTGGGTATGAATAAAGACCAATGCTAGCTTTTTCTTTATCTTTTCCAGCTTTTTCTTTAAATTGTGTCATCCTATTAAGCCAACCTATTCTTGAAACACAACTTAAAATCCACGCAGCTTCTGAATGTGCTGAAACCATTGATTGGTTAAAGATTATACTTTGTGCTGGATCAATTCCACACGCAATAAATGTAGCTACAGTTTCTCTTATATTTTTTTTTAATTCTTTTGGGTCTTGCTTAACTGTTATTGCATGAAGATCTACAACACAAAAAATGCATTCATTTTCTTCTTCATTTTGGAGTTCTACAAAGTTCTTAATTGCACCAAGATAGTTTCCTAAATGAAGATTTCCGGTTGGTTGAACTCCTGAAAAAATTTTTTTACTCATGGCTAATAGTTTAAATTAATATCACTTCTTTTAAAAGCCTTGATTAAAATTGCAATTAAAAGGTAAAATAATAGCCCTGATACAACTGCACCAATTAGATAAATAGCTTTAAAATTTGCCTCGTAAAACAGCTTGTCATTAAAAAAATAAATTACATATTTAAAAAATATTCCCATTAATGTTGAGGCTAATAAAATTTTAATAAACCTATTTATAAATATTAAATTAAAACTAAATAAATCTTTTATTTTTAGAAAAATGAATAATAAAATAGCATTAAACCAGGATGATATAGTGGTTGCTATTGGTATAATTAAGAACCCAACTTCCTTGAAAAAAACCACACTAATAAAGACGTTTAACAAAACAGAGATTAAAGAAATATAAAAAGGGACCTTTGTATTATGTCGTGCAAAAAAAAAGGCTGAAAAAACTTTAATAAGAGAAAATGCTGGTAATCCAATCGCAAAATAGAACAAAGTTTTTGCTGAGTTTATAACACTTAATTCATTGAAAGAACCGTATCCAAATAAAGAAGATATTATTTCTTCAGAAGCAATAAGTAGCGCTAGTGCTGCTGGAATACTTAAAAATAAACTTAACTCTATAGCTTTATTTTGAATCAAGTTTATTTTATCCTTTTTATTACTCTGAACATGCTTGGAAAGTTGAGGGAGTATTACTGTTCCTATTGCAATTCCTGCAATAGCAAGATTTATTTGATAAATTCTATCTGCATAATAAAGATAAGATACTGCGCTGGCTTGGAAGGAGGCGATGATTGTCCCTACTAAAATATTTATCTGTGTAACACCAGAAGAAAAAATACTAGGAAGTAATTTTTTGAAAAAAAGTTTAACTTTATTATCAATTTTAAATGAAAAATTAATTTTAGGAGAAAAGTATTTTTTTACAAAAAAATATAAAAAAATAAGCTGCAAGATACCTGAGATGGTTACAGCATAAGACAAATAATATACCAATTGATCATTTAAAATTTTTCCAAAGATCAATACTCCAATTAAAAGAATATTCAAAATTATAGGTGTAGCCGAAGCTACAGCAAATTTATTATGTGAATTTAAAATGGCAGAAAAAAAAGATGCTAAACTAATGAACATTAAAAAAGGGAAAGTAATTCTTGTCAAAGTTATAGCTAATTCCATTTTATCATAATCACCTTCAAAACCTGGGGCAATTAGATATACAAATAAAGGCATCAACATCTCTACAATCAAAACTAAAACCAGTAAGCCTAGGATAAGTAGGTTAAAAATATTGTTAGCAAAATTTTGTGCTTTTTTTTTTTATTTAATAATGATGAGTAGCTTGGAACAAAAGCTGCATTAAATGTTCCTTCTGAAAATAATCGTCTAAATGTATTTGGTATCCTGAATGCTACAAAAAAGGCGTCTGCTAATGGGCCTGCGCCAAGAAACACAGCTATCAATATGTCTCTTACATAGCCCAATAGTCTGCTTATTATAGTAAAAAAACTAAATGTGCCTGTTGACTTAATTAAGTTCATAAATCATATTAGTCTTAAATTTGCTCCATTTGTATATCTAATTAACATAAATGAAAAAAACTAAAATAGACCATTACACTGACAAGGAAGCTTTAGATTTCCACAGCAAGAATAAACCTGGAAAAATTGAGATCAATTCTTCTAAACCAATGACAACAAAAAGAGATTTGGCACTAGCCTATTCTCCAGGTGTTGCTGTGCCGGTGCAAGCAATTGCTGATAACCCAGAAACTGCCTATGATTATACATCTAAAGGAAATTTAGTTGCAGTCATAAGTAATGGCTCAGCTATTTTAGGAATGGGTAATTTAGGTGCACTAGCATCTAAACCTGTTATGGAGGGAAAAGCAGTTTTATTTAAAAGATTTGCCGACATAGATTCTATTGATTTAGAAATTGATTCACAAGATTCTGATGAAATTATTAATAGTATTAAAAACTTTGCATGCAGTTTTGGTGGTATTAATTTAGAAGATATCGCAGCTCCTGATTGTTTTATAATTGAAGAAAAATTAAAAGAAATTTTAGATATTCCAGTTTTTCATGACGATCAACATGGAACAGCAATAATAACTACAGCAGCATTAATTAATGCCTTAGATATTAGTGGCAAATCAATAAAAGACATTAAAGTTGTTGTAAATGGAGCTGGTGCATCTGCAATTGCTTGTACAAATTTATTTAAAAATAGTGGTGTACCTAGTGAAAATGTAATCATGCTCGATCGTAAAGGAGTGGTCTATAGGGGTAGAACTGAAGGAATGGACCAGTGGAAATCTGCTCATGCAGTAGAAACCAAAAAAAGAACTTTAGAGGAGGCTATAAATGGAGCTGATGTATTTTTAGGATTATCTGCAAAAGGAGCTTTGAAAAAAGAGTTAGTAAAAACTATGGCTAAGAACCCAATAATTTTTGCCTGCGCAAATCCTGATCCTGAAATAACACCTGAAGAAATAATGGAAGTTAGAGTTGATGCCATTATTGCAACTGGAAGATCTGATTATCCTAATCAAGTAAATAATTTAATTGGCTTTCCTTATATTTTTAGAGGAGCATTAGACGTAAGAGCTACAACTATTAATGAAGAAATGAAAGTTGCTGCTGCCAACGCAATTGCAAAATTAGCAAGAGAGGATGTTCCAGACGAAGTTGTTGCTGCAATGGGAGGAGATCGTCCTAAATATGGAAAAGATTATATAATCCCATCTACGTTTGATCCAAGACTAATTAGTGTAATTCCTGTAGCTGTTGCAAAGGCTGCCATGGATAGTGGTGTTGCAAAAAAACCTATAAAAGATTTTGAAACTTATAAAGACCAACTTAAACAAAGACTTGATCCCTCAGTAACTATTATGCAGGGTATTAACTCTCATATCAAAAAAAATCAAAAAAGAATTGTTTTTGCAGATGGAGAAGATGAAAACACTCTTAAAGCGGCAATTGCATTTAAAAATTCTAAATTAGGTACACCAATTTTAATTGGCAAAAAAACTAAGATTAAAGAAAGAATAAAAGAAATTGGCTACAATGAAAACTTTGATATCGAAATAGTTAATTCTGAGGATACGAAAAAAAGAGAGAGGTACGTAAACTTTTTATTTGAAAAAATGCAAAGAGAGAAGGGTCTTTTGGAAAGAGATTGTGATAGATTAGTTAGAAATGATAGGGTTATATGGGCATCTTGTATGGTTGCATGTGGTGACGCAGATGGTGCTGTGACTGGAAATACTAGAAGATTTGGAGCATCTTTTGATAAAGTTACACAAGTTATAGACGCTAGACCAGGTGAAATCATGTTTGGGTTAAACATGGTTGTTGCAAAAGGAAAAACTATTTTTGTTGGAGACACAAGTGTAAATGAATATCCAAGTTCAGAAGAGCTTGCTGAAATTGCAATCTCATCTGCAAGGGTAGTTAAGATGTTTGGTTTTGTTCCAAGAGTTGCTTTTGTTTCTCATTCTACTTTTGGCCAACCTCTAACAAGTAGAACTAAACACATAAAGAAAGCTGTTGAAATTTTAAATGATAAGAATGTAGATTTTGATTTTGATGGAGACATGCAGCCAGATGTTGCCTTAAATGAAGAATACAAAGAATTATATCCTTTCTCAAGTATTGTAGGAAATGCAAATATATTAATAATGCCAGGCCAACACAGTGCTGCTATTTCTTATAAAATGATGAAAAGCTTAGGTGATACCAGGGTTATTGGTCCCCTTTTGATTGGATTGGGTCAACCCATTGAAATAGCCCCTTTAAGATCATCTACTTCAGAAATCATAAATTTAGCATCAGTTGCTGCCTACTCTGCTGATGTAATTGATTATAAAAAAAATTAATTTTTTTGAATTCTTAAATCTTCAACTAACACAATACTTGCGATAACATCTTCCACATCAAGTATTTCTTTTGCTTCATTTATTACTTCTTTTCTTTCTTCTGTAGTTAAAGAAATCCCATAAATGAATATTTTTTTCTTATAAGTATCAATTTGATAATTGGTTGCTTTAATTTTTTTGTTAAATATTAAGGCTGTACGAAGTTGAGATGTAATCAATAAATCTTTAGCTGATTGCTGAAAATTAAAATCTTCTTTTATTGTGATATCATTTTTAACTGACCTAGCACCTTTTGTCTCCCATGCAAGTTTAGTAATTTGAAGTTTTTCTTCAGGATCGTCTACTTTTCCTGTTACAAATATTTTTCCATCTAAAACTTTTGTGCTTACAGTTAATATATAACTCTTGTTTCTTAAGGCTAATCTTGCGGCTAAATTTTTTTGCATTACAGAATCATCTATTTGAGTTCCTAGAGACCTTGGATCAAACGCAACACTAACTCCTGTTCCAAAAACTCCTCTAGAACTAATTCCAACACATCCTGATAAGATTAAAAAAATCAAACTTATTAAAAATATTTTATTTTTCATTTTTTATTTTTAGACAATAATTATAAATCTCTTTTTTTGATACATTCGTGTTTTGACTAATTAAATCTGTAATATCCTTTATACTTAGTTTTTTAATTAATTTTTGAATACTTATTTTATCAGATTCTTTTAATATTATCGATGAATTTTTTTCTTTTACTTTTTCAGAAATAACAATCGTTAACTCTCCTTTAGGATCAGATTTAAATGGTTCAAGTGTTTCTATATCTGTTCTTATATATTCCTCATAAAATTTAGTCATTTCTCTGCAAACCAAAATTTTTCTATTTGAGAAGTAACGCTTTAAATCTTTTATTGATCTGTTAAATTTTCTTGGAGAAATAAAAAAAACAATACAGCCCTCTAAATTTGCAAACTTTTCAAAATCTTCCTTTAATTGTTTATCTTTTTCAGGAAAAAACCCATAAAAAAAATATTTATCACTAAATCCACTTATAGAGACTGCAGAAGAAACTGCTGATACACCTGGGATTGGAAAGATATCTATACCATTACTAGCACATTCATTAATCAATATAGCTCCTGGATCTGAGATTGATGGAGTTCCAGCGTCAGAAATTAAAGAAACAATCGACCCTGATTTTAAGATATCAATGACTTTTGATAAATTTTTTTTTTCATTAAATTTATGGTTTGCAATAAGTTTAGATTTAATTTGATAGCGTTCTAGCAAATTTTTTGAAATACGTGTGTCCTCGCACAGTACATAATCAGATTTTTCTAATACTTCTAATGCTCTTAAAGTGATGTCACTTAAATTCCCAATAGGAGTAGATACAATATAAAGACCACTTTTAACTTTATTATTTATATTATCAGTATGTAGAATCATCAAATTATAATAGTTATAATAATAACATTAAAATGAACAAAATTATTAAAATTATACTTTTTTTAGCTTTTACTTTCTCAATAGCTCCAGTAACACTTTTGGCAAATGATGAAATTAAGATTGGTCTTCTTGTCCCTTTAACTGGAAAAAATTCTGAAATAGGTCAATCTATAATTAAATCTGCACGTCTTGCAATTAACAAGATAAACAATGCATCAATTGAGATAATACCAAAAGATACACAGTCAAGCCCTGAGGTAACTTTGGAGGCAGCTAGAGAGCTGGCTAATTCAGGAGTAGAAATTGTAATTGGTCCCGTTTTTAATGAAAGCCTAATTTACCTAGATGAGTTAAGTAAAATAACATTCTTATCTCTAACGAATAAAAATGATAATTTTTCTAAGAATATTATTAACGCTGGAATTAATGCAACTTCACAATTAAATGCAATTAAAAAGTTTATAGAATTAAATGGAATAAAAAAAACTATCTTTCTTACTCCAGATGTAAGTTTTAAAAATGAAATTAAAAAAGCTATTTCTAATTCTAAAATAAAAATATTAAAAAATTATATTTATAACACCGACCCCACTAAACTTACCAAGCAAATTGAAAAAATTACACGTTATAAAGTTAGAAAACAAAACCTTGAAGATGAAATAAATAGACTTGAGAAATCAGAACAAAAAAATAAAGAGCAGTTAATCGAAAGATTAAAAAAGAGAGATACACTTGGTAGTGTAAAATTTGACTCAGTGATAATTTCAGACTTTGATGAAAGCTTAAAGAGTGTAACAACCTCACTCCTATATACGGATATATCTCCTAAAGAAAAATATTTTATTACTCTCAACCAATGGTTTGATGAATCACTTTTAAAAGAGACTAGCTCACAACCCTTGTATTTTCCTTCAGCAAGTAAAGCTAATTATGATGAGTTTTCAGATAAATATTTTAAAAAATATAATCAATACCCAAATCAATTATCATTTTTAAGTTATGACTTAGTGGGGCTTGTTTATTATTTAATTCTTCAAAACAACTCTATTGTTGATAAAAAAATGTTTACAAAAAAAACTTTGTTTAAAGGGAAAGTTGGAATTTTTGAAATTAAAAATAATAAAATTAATCATATTTTAAATTTTTATAAAGTTGAGGATGCAGAATTTAAAAAAGTTTTTTGATTTTTTTAAAAGCTTTGAATCTATGATCTATTTTATATTTTTGTGATGCCCTCATTTGACCAAATGTAATTTTTTTTCCAAGTGGTATGAAAATTGGATCATAACCAAATCCATTTTTACCCTTTATAATTGGTGAAACAAAACCCTCAACTTTGCCAACAGAACTTATTATTTCTTTATTCATATTATAAATAGTTAAAGCACAAATAAATCTAGCTTTAATTTTTTTTTGTCTCCAATCTTTGTCTTTTTTATCTAGTTCTTTAAAAACTCTATTCATTGCCTTTTTAAAATCACCTTTTTTGCCTCCCCATCTGGCTGAATAAATTCCAGGATTTCCATTTAGAGCATCTATTTCTAGTCCTGAATCATCAGACAGACATATCATTTTTGATTTTTTGGAAAAAAATTTAGCCTTAATTAATGAGTTTTCTTCAAATGTTTTCCCATTTTCTGGGGGGCTTTTCATTTTAAAGTCTTTAGGAGAATATATTTCAAGCTTTTTTGGCAATAAATCGATAATTTCTTTCAATTTTCCTTTATTATTGGTGCCTACTAATAATTTTATAATTTTATTTTTTAACATCTAGCAATTATTAAATTTCATACCATATAAATTGTCATGGAAAAAGATGAAAACATTACTTCTGAAGATCAAAACGAAGAGATTAAAGAGACTGAATCGAAAGAGAGAATTCAAGAAGTACAAGAGGATTTGGTAGAAAAAAATCAAGAAGTAAAAGAGGTTACACTTGAAGATAAGGTTAAAGAGTTAGAAGATAAGGTTGCTAGAGCTTTCGCTGAAATGGAAAATCAAAGAAGAAGATTTGAAAAAGAAAAAGAGGATGCTTTTGATTATGGTGGATTTTCTTTTGCTAAGGAAGCTTTAAATCTAATTGATAATCTTGAGAGATCAAAACAGATTTTAGAAAGTGATGATATGTTAAAAAACACTGAAGCTTTAAAAAAAACTTTAGAACATTTTGAAATTATAAGTAAAGATATGGTTTCAATTTTCTCAAAAAATGGCATTACTCCTGTAATTTCTATTGGTAAGAAATTGGATCCTAATCAACACCAAGCTATGATGGAAATTGATGATGACCAAAAGGAACCTGGAACAATAGTGCAAGAAATTCAAAAAGGTTTCATGATGAAAGATAGGCTTTTGAGGCCAGCATTAGTTGGAGTGTCAAAAAAAACTAAAGCTCAAAATGATCAAAAAAGTGAAGAAAATGAGGAAAATTCTGATATTTAATAATATTTACCAGAACTTGTAGATTAAAAATTAACACTTATATGAAGAATAGGAAATAAATTATGAGCAAAATTATAGGAATAGATTTAGGAACAACAAACTCATGTGTGTCTATCATGGAAGGTAGTCAGCCAAAAGTTTTAGAAAATGCTGAGGGTGCAAGAACAACTCCTTCGGTTGTGGCTTTTACTGAAGATGGAGAAAAACTTGTAGGACAGCCCGCAAAAAGACAGGCTGTTACCAATCCTGAAAATACTATTTTTGCTGTAAAGAGATTAATTGGAAGAAATTTTGAAGACCCTACTGTAAAAAAAGATATTGCAGCTGCTCCTTTTAAAATTGTAAATTCAGAAAAAGGAGATGCTTGGATTGAAGCTAGAGGAGAAAAATATTCACCCTCTCAAATTTCTGCTTTTATTCTTCAAAAAATGAAGGAAACTGCTGAAAAATATTTAGGTCAAGAAGTAACGAAAGCTGTAATTACAGTTCCCGCATATTTTAATGATGCTCAAAGACAAGCAACAAAAGATGCTGGTAAAATTGCTGGTCTTGAAGTTTTAAGAATTATTAATGAACCAACAGCTGCCTCTCTTGCCTACGGTTTAGATAAAAAGCAAAATAAAAAAATAGCTGTTTATGACTTGGGTGGTGGAACTTTTGATGTTTCTATTCTTGAATTAGGTGATGGTGTATTTGAAGTTAAATCTACAAATGGTGATACATTTTTAGGTGGTGAAGACTTTGATAATACAATCGTTGATTATTTAATTGGTGAGTTTAAAAAAGATTCTGGAATTGATTTAAGATCAGATAAATTAGCCCTTCAAAGACTAAAAGAAGCTGCTGAAAAAGCAAAAATTGAATTATCTTCTGCTGAACAAACAGATGTTAATTTACCCTTTATAACAGCTGATAAAACTGGCCCAAAACATATCAACCTAAAAATGACTAGAGCTAAATTAGAAGCTTTGGTTGAAGATTTAATCTCTAGAACATTACCACCATGTAAAACTGCTCTTAAGGATGCAGGCCTTACTGCAAATGAAATTGATGAAATTGTAATGGTTGGTGGGATGACAAGAATGCCCAAGGTTCTTGCTGAAGTTAAAAACTTTTTTGGTAAAGAACCAAATAAAAGTGTAAACCCTGATGAAGTTGTTGCAATGGGTGCTGCAATCCAAGCTGGAGTTCTTCAAGGAGATGTTAAAGATGTGCTTCTTTTAGATGTAACACCTCTATCACTAGGAATTGAAACATTGGGTGGAGTATCAACTAAATTAATTGAAAAAAATACAACAATACCAACGAAAAAAAGCCAAGTATTTTCTACAGCTGATGACAATCAGCCTGCTGTATCAATAAGAGTACTTCAAGGTGAAAGAGAGATGGCGTCTGACAATAAAATGTTAGGAAATTTTGAACTAGTTGGAATTGCACCTGCTGCAAGAGGAGTGCCTCAAATAGAGGTAACTTTTGATATTGATGCAAATGGAATTGTAAGTGTTTCTGCTAAAGATAAAGGAACTGGAAAAGAACAAAAAATTCAAATCCAGGCTTCAGGTGGCTTAAGTGATGATGAAATAGAGAAAATGGTAAAAGATGCTGAAGCAAATAAAGAAGAGGACAAAAAGAAAAGAGAGTCTGTTGATGTTAGAAATCAAGCAGATACTCTTTTACACTCTACTGAAAAAAATCTAAAGGAACATGGTGCAAAAGTTTCTGATGCTGATAAAAAAGCAATAGAAGATGCTTCTTCTGACTTAAAAGAATCTATTAAAGGAACTGATACTGAAGAGATTAAAAAGAAAACTGAAACTTTAGTTCAGGCATCTATGAAATTAGGTGAGGCAATCTATAAATCTCAAGAGAAAAAAGAAGGTTCGCCAAAAGAAGGTGATGATAATGGTGAAGGGAAAAAAGACGATAATGTAGTTGATGCTGACTTTGAGGAAGTTAAAGAAGAAAGCAAAGAAGGCACAGAAGAAGATAAAGAAAAAAGCGCCTAAGACTTACAGCAACTATAATCTTAAAGTAACTTATGGCTAAAAGAGATTTTTATGATGTCTTGGGTGTTAGCAAAAATGCAAGCCCTGAAGAACTAAAATCTGCTTATCGTAAATTAGCTGTAAAATATCACCCAGATAAAAACCCAGACGATAAAGCTTCTGAAGATAAATTTAAAGAAGCTGGTGAAGCTTACGGTATCCTTTCAGATAAAGAAAAAAAACAAAACTATGATAACTTTGGCCATGCTGCTTTTGAAGGTGGAGGTGGTGGAAGACAAGGAGGAGGTTTTGGTGGAGCCGATTTCTCAGATATTTTTGAAGATTTTTTTGGGGACTTTGGTGGTGGACAATCAAGGGGAAGCAGAAAAACCAACAATAGAGGCTCTGATTTACGTTATGATTTATCTATTACTCTCAAAGAGGCCTATGAGGGCAAAAAACAAGATATAAAATTTTCAACTACTGAAAAGTGTAATATTTGCAAAGGTAATGGCTCTAAACCAGGTCATTCTCCAGACAGATGTACAGTTTGTGGTGGCAATGGTAAAGTAAGATCTAACCAAGGCTTTTTTACAGTTCAACAAACTTGTCCTCAATGCGCTGGCTCTGGTGAAGAAATAACAAATCCATGCACAGACTGTAATGGTCAAGGTAACAAACAAGCTTCAAAAAAAATATCAGTCACAATACCTAAAGGTGTTGATGATGGCACTAGAATTAGGTTAGCTGGAAAAGGTGAAGCAGGATCTAAAGGTGGAGCAAGTGGTGATCTTTATCTTTTTATAAATGTTCATTCACATGATTTATTTAAAAGATCTGATGAAAACCTATTCTTTGAGTTTCCTATATCCATTGCTGATGCTGCGTTAGGAACCACAATAGAAATTCCAACAATTGATGGTGGAAAAGCAAAAATTAAAATACCAGATGGAACTCAAAATGGAAAACAATTTAGACTAAAAGGTAAAGGTATGCCTTATATGAGAGGAAGTGGAAATGGAGATCTTTATGTCCAGGTAAATACTGAAGTTCCTATTTCTTTAAATAAAGAACAAAAAGAATTACTTGAAAAATTTAGAGAAATTGAAAACGAAAAGTCTAATCCAAGTATTAAACAATTCTTTCAAAAAGCTAAAAGTTTTTGGAAAAAATAAAGACTAATTAGTTAAAAAAGGTTAATATTTTCCTAGATGAAAAAAATTAATATAGCAATTTCTGGTTGCCTCGGTAGAATGGGCCAACAGTTAATTAAATCTTTAAGGTCAAATAAAAATTTTAAATTAGTAACACTTACTGAAAACAAAATTTTTAATAAAAAAATAGCAGGAATAAAACTTAATCTGAACACGGACGAAGCTTTTAAGGATACTGATGTTATAATAGATTTTACAGTACCTAATTGTACTCTAGATATCCTTAAAATTGCCTCTAAACAAAAAAAAAGAGTAGTAATTGGAACAACTGGCTTTAGCCAAAAAGAGGAAGTTTTAATTAAAAATTTTTCAAAAAAAATCCCCATACTAAAAGCTGGAAATATGAGCCTTGGAGTTAACTTATTAATGTATTTAACAGAGGTTGCTTCAAAGTCCTTAAATGATGAATACTTAAGTAAAGTATTTGAAGTGCATCATAAGTATAAAAAAGATTATCCATCAGGAACTGCTTTAATGCTTGGAAAGGGTATTGCAGATGGAAAAAATAAAAATCTTTATAATTTAATTGGAAAAAAATTTTTGAATAAAAAAAACTTTCCATATGGAAAAAAAATTAATTTTAATTCAATTAGAAAAGGTGAAATTATTGGAGAACATGAGGTTACATTTTCTAGTGGTAAAGAAATAATAAAATTAAATCACGAAGCTTTCGACAGGGCTCTTTACTCTGATGGTGCTTTAACTGCAGCGAAATGGCTTATTAATAAAAAACCAGGACTTTATTCAATGAGAGATTTATTGAATTTTAAATAATGGTTGAAAAAGAAAAAGCTGAAAAGATACTAAAAATTTTAAATAAAATTTATCCAACAACCCCTATCCCACTAGATCATACTAATAATTTTACTCTCTTAATGTCAGTTCTTTTATCAGCACAGTGTACTGATCTAAATGTTAACAATGTAACAAAAAATATATATCCAAAATATAATAGACCTGAACATTTTGTAAAATTAGGCAGAAAAAAAATTGAAAAATTAATTAAAAGTATTGGTCTCTTTAGGGTTAAAGCAAAAAACGTTTATTTAATGTCTAAGCAGCTTCTAGAAAAGCATGGAGGCAAAGTGCCTAAAAGCTTTGAAGAGCTTGAAAAACTGCCTGGTGTAGGCCATAAAACAGCAAGTGTGGTCATGTCTCAGGCTTTTGGAGTTCCAGCATTTGCAGTCGATACTCATATACATCGATTGGCTCAAAGATGGGGCTTAACAAATGGTAAAAATGTTATTCAAACTGAAAAGGATTTAAAAAGAATGTTCCCAGAAAAAAATTGGAGCAAATTACATTTGCAAATAATTTATTACGGAAGAGAGTTTTGTAAAGCTAGAATGTGTTATGGTTTGACTTGTAAAATTTGTACGACTTGTTATCCTAATAGAAAAAATCCTGTTAAAATAAAAAAAGCTTAATATGAAAATACTGGGAATTGGCAATGCTATAGTTGATGTTATATGCAAGGTAAACGATCAATACTTGATGGATAATCAGTTAACAAAAAGTACAATGAAATTAGTTGATGAACATGAGTTTAAAAAGCTTTTATCTACTCTAGAGATTGAAGAAACAGTATCTGGTGGATCAGTTGCAAATTCTATTGTTGGATTATCTCAATTAGGAAATGAAGTTGGCTTTATAGGTAAAGTTAATGCTGATAATTTGGGGCAAAAATATGAAGAGGGTTTAACCAAAGAAAAAGTTCAATATTTTTATAATAAAAAAAAAGAAGTTTCATCAACTGGAACTTGTTTAGTGCTAATTACCCCAGATGCAGAAAGAACAATGGTAGTTTTTTTAGGTATAGCAGGAAAAATTAGCGAAAAAGATATTGATGAAAAAGCTGTAAAAGAAAGTGAAATCATATTTCTAGAGGGTTATTTATGGGATAAAGGTGAGCCAAAATCAGCTTTCGATAAGGCAATGTTACTCTCTAATAAAAAAGCAATGTCTTTATCAGATCAGTTTTGTGTAGAAAGACATAAAGATAATTTTTTAGATTTGGTTCAAAATAAACTTGATATTATTTTTGCTAATGAACAAGAAATTAAATCATTAACTGATGCAAAGAACTTTGAAGAAGTAGTTACATTTGGGAGACAATTAGGAAAACTTTTAATTATTACACGTGGTGAAAAGGGAAGTGTTGCTATAAAAAATAATGAAGTTACAGAGTGTGACAGTAATTCAAATTTAAAGATTGTAGACTTGACTGGTGCAGGTGATTTATTTGCATCAGGATTTCTTCATGGATTAATTAATAATTTTTCAATAAAAAAAAGTCTCGAGAAAGGCACTGAAATGTCTTCAAAAATAATTCAAAAAGTTGGCGCTAGGCTAAATTAGTCTATTTTACTCAATAAAATAACCTTTTTGATGACTTAATATAAAATTCTCATCATTAAAACTATTACTTATTTTTTTACGCAATCTATAAATGTGTGTTTCAACGGTGTGGGTTTCCATCTCAGCTGAATAGCCCCAAATATTTTTTTGCAAATCTATCACATCATGTTTTATTTTTGATTCATTTAAATATAAAATAATTTCAATTTCTTTTTCAGTCAATTTTAAACTCGAGTCGTTTTTAGAAAAAAATTTAGAATTTAAATTTAACTCATAACCTTTAATATTCATTTTAGATTGATGGTTAAATTTTAATTTAATTAATTGAGTGTTAATTAATACTATGAGTTTATTTAAGGACAGAGGAAAATCATTAACAATTAATAAATTTTTAACTGTTATATTTTTATTTACTAATAATTTTTGATTAGATTTTGAAATTATTAAAGATTTTATTTTATCTAAATCTGATCTATCAATAAAATCATCTTCATTTTCAAATTTTATGATTTTAAAAGATAAATTTTCTTTTATCTCATCCAGGATTTCATATAGTGAATTAAAGCTTATAATAAAAACATTTTGTTTAATCATATTTGATATTGCCTATGATAATTCATGTAAAAAATAAAGACACCCTAATAATTGATGATTTTAAGTTGAAATGCTGTATTGGAAAAAATGGTATAAATTCTAATAAAAAAGAAGGTGATTTTTCCACTCCTAAAGGGGTATTCAATATAAAAAAATTATACTTTAGGAAGGATAGAGTTGGAACACCAAAATGTAAAATTGGAAAGAGAATTATTAAAAAAAATATGGCTTGGTGTGATGAATCAAGCCATAAAAAATACAACGAAGAAATAAAAGTATATAATAAAAATCATAAAGAAAATTTATATAGAGACGATCATAATTATGACTATATAATTTTAACTAGTCACAATGAACTAAAGATCCCAAATAAAGGGAGTGCTATATTTATTCATTTAACAGATAACTATAAACCTACAGCAGGATGTGTCGCACTAAAGAAGAAAGATTTTGAAATTTTATTAAGATTAATAGATAAAAAAACTAAAATTAAAATAGGCTAGTCTCTAATACCAAATATTTTTGAACCTATTCTTACATATGTTGCATTTTTTTCAACAGCATCCAGGTAGTCTCCAGACATACCCATACTCAAATCTTTAAGTTTTAATTCTTGATTAATTTTATTCATTTCAGTGAAATACTTTTCTGTATTTTCATTATTTGGGGGGATGCACATTGTACCTATAATATCTAAGTTTAAGCTTTTACAAAATTTATAAAAACTAATTAGTTTATCCTTCTTTAATCCTGATTTTTGCTCTTCATTACCTATATTAACTTGAATAAATATTTTTGGTTTTTTATCTTGTTTTATTTGTTCATCTGCAATTTTTTTTGCCAACCTCTCACTGTCCAAAGAATGAATATATTCAAACACTCTTAGTGCAAATTTTACTTTATTAGTTTGAAGACTTCCAATTAAGTGAAGTTTAATATTATTATTTTGCTTTTTTACATCAGTCCACTTATCTAGCGCTTCCTGAACCTTGTTTTCACCATAATGGAGATGACCATGTTCTATTAATGGTAAAATATTTTTAATGGGAAAAGTCTTTGATACAGCAATAATTTTAGGTAGTTTGTCATCATTTACTCTAGATTTAATGAGGTCTTCTATATAAATTAGATTTTTAACTGTATTATGCATAATAAATTTTTAAATAAATTTTACTTTATAAATAAATTTGACCAAAGTCACATAGATAAACAAGACAAAGAAACGGTTATAATATTTAGAAATTATAATCAAGAGGTGGATAAAAGCTTAATACTAAGGTTAAAAAATTATTGTAAAATAAAAGGTAACAAGTTTTTACTTTCAAATAATATAAAATTAGCAGTTAATTTAAATTTGGATGGTGTTTATATTCCATCATTTAATAAAGATAAAAAACACCTTTCTTATTCCTTTAAAAAAAATTTTATCATTTTGGGTTCTGCACATAATGTTTACGAAATGAGAGTTAAAGAAACACAGAATGTTGAGGCAATTTTTTTATCTTCAATATTTAAAAAAAATAAAAACTATTTAGGTATTTATAAATTTAAAGTTTTTTCACTATTAAGTAATAAAAAAATTATAGCATTGGGTGGAGTATCATTAAATAATTTAAAAAAATTAAATCTTACCAATTGCTTGGGGTTTGCTGGTATTTCTTTTTTTGAGTAAAAAAAAGGCCCCAAAAAGGGGCCTTTTATTAATTTGTGTTCTAAATTAAATTAGAATGCAAATGCAAGAGCTAATTCCCAAGCTTCTTCTTTAGTACCTGAAACAAAGCCTTGGTTTTTAATGTCAATCATAGCACCAGAAAGAGTCATTCCGCCCATAGTGTATGAAGCAGTAATTCCTGTAACTTCTTCGGGTGTATTAGTTGCTGAAGCAGCTGTCGTGTTTTGTGTGTTTTCAGATGTTCCATAACTCACAGATATATTTTCGCTAACTGCGTAAGCTACTGACATTGCTTCAAACTCTCTGTCAGAAGCATCTGCTTTTGAAGCAAATTCAGTTTCAGTGTAAGCTACTGTAACTGGACCATATGCATACTTAGCATACCAAGTGTCAACATCACCAACTGTTGCTTCTGTTGCATTTTTTTCACCTAATGCATATCCAACAGTTAAGCCTTCAACACCAGTGTAAGCTATTGCAACGTCAGTCGCGCTCGCCCATTGTGTTGCTGCTGCACCTTTTGGAACGTATGAAGCTGTTAATTTAACACCATCAAGAACTTCTGGAAGTGTATAAAGAAACATATTGTTTGAAGCAGATGAAGCTACTGAACCTTGAGAAGTACCTTGGTAATCCCAAATTTTACCAGTCATATCTTTAACAGCTGATTGAGCACTGTCTCCGCCGTGACCAGCAAAAGTTAAAGATCCCATCATATCAGAGCTAACTGTTACAGAGTGACTGTCAAATACAGCACCTGTATTAACAGCTACAACACCTGAAGCAGTTACTGCAGCATTGTTCGCAGCACCTTGGTCAAGTTCAAAACTAACAGATACGTTTAATCCGTTGTCTAATTCTCCACCACCTGTGAAAGTAACACTGTTACCCATTGAAAATGCTTTACCAGCATTTGCACCTAATGCAGTAGAAGTGTGGGCTGACTTAATTGAAGCTGAACCAGACACTGCTAGCTCACCAGCAAATGCTGATGTTGCAACAAGTGAAGCTGCTAAAGCAGTCATACCTATTTTTTTAAAGTTATTCATATTTTTCCTTTGTTTGTTGTTATTGTTTTTATTATTAATAATAAACACAGCATATATATCTGCTTAGCCAAGAATTTTTATAAAAAATACCTCATTTTTTTGACAAATTTAATGACTGTTGTATTTTTACATCATTTTAAAATGATGAATTTCCTTATATTTTAGTGTTTTTCATAATATAATGTATAAAGATGCTAAATTAACTAAAAATTAATTATGATTTCACCAAAAAACCTAAAAACACTCTTTTTTTTGGTCATATCTTCCGTTTTTTTCATTTCGTGTGCAAATAAACTACCAGGTGCAGATGCAAGAGTATATGACTCAGATCCTAAAAAAAGAGTTCAAAAAAACCTTGATGAAGGTCGAGGATTCAGAGTGCAAGACTTAGGTGGTGCCATTGGTGGAGGTGGAACATTTGAGTTTGCAAGCTCCAATGAACTTTGGAGAGCCTCTCTTGATGTAATTGATTTTATGCCGTTGGTATCAGTTAATTATAGTGGAGGAATTATAATTACAGATTGGTATTCGACCGATCAAAAATCTAATGAAAGTATTAAAATTTCTATTAGATTTTTAACAAATGAAATAAGATCAGATGCTTTAGACATTAAAGTCTTTAATAGAAAATGTTTGAAACAATCTAATTGTACTGTGTCTGAAAAAACTGGTAATTTAATTCCTGAATTAAAAGAAAAGATTTTAAAAATAGCTGCAATTTATAAAGAAGAAAGTACAAAAAAATAAACTATCAGGCTCAATCAATAATCTAAAAATCATAAAAACAACATTTAACAAAATTTAATTTTGTGGATAGATATAACTTTAAAATTATAGAAGAAAAGTGGCAAAAGTACTGGATGGACGAAAAAGTATTTTCAACCTCAATAAAAAAAAATAAAAAAAAATTTTACTGTCTTGAAATGTTTCCCTACCCCTCGGGTAAAATTCATATGGGGCATGTTAGAAACTACACAATTGGTGATGTACTCGCGCGTTTTAAGGCTCTACAAGGTTACAATGTTCTTCATCCCATGGGATGGGACTCCTTTGGAATGCCTGCTGAAAATGCAGCAAGGCAAAATAATTTAGACCCTAAGACCTGGACTGAGTCAAATATTGAAACTATGAGGTCTCAGCTTAAAAAACTTGGACTATCCATTGATTGGGATAAAGAAATTTCAACTTGTTCACCTGACTATTACAAACACCAACAAGAGTTTTTTTTAGATCTCTATGATAAAGGTTTGGTTTACAGAAAAGAAAATTATGTTAACTGGGATCCGGTTGATCAAACAGTATTGGCTAATGAACAGGTGGTAGACGGCAAAGGTTGGAGATCTGGGGCAATTGTTGAAAGAAAGAAGCTAAATCAATGGTTTTTTAACATATCAAAATTTTCTGAAGAACTTTTACAAGGCTTAGAGACTTTAAATAACTGGCCAACAAAGTAAAAGTCATGCAAAAGAACTGGATAGGTAAATCTTTTGGTTGTGAGGTAGAGTTTAAGGTTGAAAGTGACAAGCCTATTGAAAGTATAAAGTGTTATACAACAAGACCCGACACTTTGTTTGGCTTTTCTTTTCTTGCTCTTTCGGTCGATCACCCTTTAGCAAAATATTATGAGGAAGATAAAAAATTTCAAGAATTTAAGAAAGAGTGCTCTAAATCTGGCACTACTGAAGAATCTATTGCCTCTGCTGAAAAACTTGGTTTTAAAACAGATTTAATTGCAATTAATCCACTAGACAAAAATATTAAAGTACCCATTTATTTTGCAAATTTTGTATTGATGGATTATGGTTTGGGTGCAGTTTTTGGTTGTCCTGCACATGATCAAAGAGATTTAGACTTTGCAAAAAAATATAATTTAAAAATTACACCCGTTGTTAAGCCTGAAAAAAATAAAGACTTCAAAATAAACAGTGAAGCTTATACAGGTGAGGGATATCTTTATAATTCAAAGTTTCTTAATGATTTAAAAGTTCCAAGTGAGTCTATTATTAAAACAATAGAATTTCTTGAAAAGAATAGTTTAGGAAAGAAAAAAATTAACTATCGATTAAAAGATTGGGGTATTTCAAGACAAAGATATTGGGGCTGCCCAATTCCAATTGCTTATGATGAAAATAATCAAGCCATTAAAATTCCAAAAGATATGCTACCTGTTAAACTTCCAGAAATCAAAAAATTAAGTAATACTGGTAACCCCCTAGATTCTGAAGATGAATGGAAATATTTTATTTTAAATGGAAAAAAATATAGACGAGAAACTGATACTTTAGATACGTTCGTTGATTCTTCTTGGTATTTTCTACGTTTTTGTTCTCCTAAAAATATTAATCATGGCTTCACACAAGAAGAAGTTGATTATTGGATGCCGGTTGACCAGTATATTGGAGGGGTTGAGCATGCTATTTTACACTTACTATATTCAAGATTTTTTATGCAAGCTATTTCATATAAAAATCCTGATTTTAAATTAAAAGAACCGTTTAATGGTTTGTTTACACAGGGAATGGTTTGTCATGAAACATATAAAGATCAAAACAATGCATGGTTAAGCCCCGAAGAAGTATCTTCTGAAGATGGTAAAAGATTTTTCAAAAAAGATGATTCTAAAGAAGTAATCGTTGGACCAACAGAATCTATGTCAAAATCAAAAAAAAATACTATAGACCCTGAAAGTATAATTAAAAATTATGGAGCAGATTCTGTCAGACTGTTTATTTTATCAGACAGTCCTCCAGAAAAAGATGTTCAGTGGTCTGATCAAGGTATGATGGCATCATTCAAATTTGTCCAAAAATTATGGGTGTTAAATTCTAAAATTTTAGAGAAGGTTAAGAATAATGATCAGGTTAATGAAAACAAAAATTTAACTAAATTTACCAACCAACTAATTTATAAAGTAACCCAAAACTTAGAAAAATTTCACTACAATGTAATTGTTGCTAACCTTTATGAGATGTATAATTTCTTAATTAAAGAAATTGAAAAACCTACAAAAAAAGAGATTTTAATAAAAAACTATAGAAAAATTTTAGTATTGATGAGCCCATTTATTCCTCACTTTACAAGTGAATGTTTGAGTTATCTTGATCAAAAAGAAAAATTGATGAATTGGCCGACAGTATCAAAAGAAGATCTGGTAGAAGAAGAAATAAATTTTGTGATACAAATAAATGGTAAAAAAAGAGCACTTTTAAAGGTTAAAAGAGATGTAGATGAAAATGAAATCTTAAACGAAATTAAATTGAATACACAGACCAAAAAACTCATAAAGGATCAAAAAATACAAAAAACAATTTTTGTGTCAAATAGATTGATAAATATTATACTATGATAGTGTTAAAAAAAACTTTTACTTTAATTTTATTTTTATTTTTATCTTCTTGTGGTTACGAAGCCATCCATTCTAAAAAAAATTCTATTAATTATGATTTTTCTATAAATCAAATAACTTTAAATGGTGATAGAGATATAAATCTAAAAATAAAACAAAGACTAAATAATTATACTTTAACTAAAAAAGATAAAAATTTTACTCTAAAGATATCAACTATTACAGATAAAGCAGTCCTTGCAAAAAATACATCTGGAGACCCTACCAGTTTTAAAAATACAATAATAGTTAATGTCGAAGTTTTAATAGAAAATAATTTTAAAAATAATTTACAAATTGTTGAGAGTTTTAATTATAATAATATTGATAATAAGTTTGATTTAAAAACATATGAAAGAGAAATAAGAAACAATTTAGCTGAGATAGCTTCAGATAAATTGATTTTAAAATTATCTAATATTCAATGATATTAAAATCATTTGAGCTAAATAAATTAAAGTTAGGTAATTATAATTATTATCTATTTTATGGAGACAATGAAGGTTTAAAAGAAGAAACAATAAAAAATTTATTTGAAAAAAATTATCTAAATAAAATTCATAGATACGAAGAAAAAGAAATATTAGATAACAGTGATAATTTTTTTAATAGCATCCTTACAAAATCTTTCTTCGATAATGAAAAACTTATAATTATAAATAGAGCTACTGATAAGATTAGAGGTGTCATAGAAGAGTTAATAGAAAAAAATCCAGAAAATATTCAATTTATTTTAAATTCAAAAAATCTTGAAAAGAAATCTACTTTAAGAAAGCTCTTTGAAAAAGAAAAATCAATTATATGTATCCCGTTTTATGAAGACAATAATCAAACTTTGAATTCTATTATTAGTCTTTTTTTTAGAAATAAAAAAATTCCAATATCTCAACAATTAGTTAATATCTTAATAGAAAGAAGTAGGGGTGACAGAAAAAATCTTAATAACGAATTAGAAAAGATTGCAAATTTTTCATTAAATAAAAAAAACTTAAATATTCAAGAAATAATTAAACTAACCAACCTTGCAGATAATTATAGTGCTTCGGAGCTTGTGGATCATTCACTAGCCAAAAATACAAAGAAAACTGTTACTATTTTGAATGAAAACAACTACTCAGATGAAGATAATATTATAATTATTAGAACCTTGTTGGCTAGATTGAAAAGACTAGTTAAAATTTATGAGTTAGTTGGCGAAAAGAATACTATTGAACAAGCAATTTCAACATATAAACCACCAATTTTCTGGAAGGATAAGCCACTTATTATTCAACAAATAAGATCTTGGAACAAAAATCATTTAATAAATTTAGTTTATAAAACTAATGAAATTGAACTTTTAATTAAAAAAAACTCAGCCGTTGCTAAAAATATATTAGCAGATTTTATTATTAATAATTCAAGAAAAACTAATAATTAGATTTTATTATTTCAATTATTTTATTTAGCTGATCTAAATCTTTATATTCCAACAACAAAGATCCTGAATTATTTTTTTTATTTTTAATTAAAACATTAAGACCGATTTTTTCTCTAATTGAAGTCTCTAGAGTCTGTAAATTTATATCTTTGGAAGGTTTAAGAGAATGTTTCTTAGCCTTAAAAATTTTAACAAAATTTTCTGATTGTCTAACAGATAATTTTTTTTCAATTATTTTATTTGCTACAAATTCTGCATTATTCAGACCTACTAGAATTTTTGCATGTCCTGCTGTTAATTTTTGAGTTTCTATTAACTTTAAAACTACTTCTGGAAGGTTTAATAACCTTAAAAAATTTGCAATATGGCTTCTACTTTTTCCAATGAATTGTGCTACTTTTTCTTGGTCATAAGAAAATTCTTCGATAAGACGTTGATAACCACGTGCTTCTTCAATTGCATTTAAATCATTTCTTTGAACATTTTCGACAATTGCAAATTCCAAAGATTTTAAGTCATCAACATCAATAATAACAACTGGTACTTCGTGTAATCCTGCTTTTTGTGCTGATAACCACCTTCTCTCTCCTGCAATTATCTCATACTTAGAGCTATCCTCACGAGACTTTCTAACAATAATTGGCTGAATAATACCTCTCTCTTTTATTGAGTTTGTTAAATCTTGTAAACTTTCTTCATCAAATGTTTTCCTTGGTTGAAATTTATTGCTTACAAGATCACTTATAGAAATTTTATTAGTATCTATTTCTGTTTTTGTTTCACCTATTAAAGACGACAAACCTCTACCTAGACCTTTTTTTATTTTATTTGTATCCACTATGCTGCGCTCCCTATTTTTTGTTCTTGATTAATAAATTCATCTGTAAAGTTAAAATATGATTTGCTGCCTGGACAAGATTTGTCGTACATCAAAACTGGCATGCCATGTGATGGGCCTCCGACAGCCTGACGTTTCTTGGGATCACTGTTAGATAGACTTTTTCATGGAAATAATCTCTTGCTTCTTTTTCTACCTGTATAGATAACCTATTTCTTTTATCAAACATTGTTAAAAGTATGCCTCTAATTTTTAATTCAGGATTTAAATTAACTTTTATTCGTTCTATGGTTTTCATTAGCTGGGTTAATCCCTCTAAAGCAAAAAATTCAGTCTGCAGTGGCACTAGTAATGAATCAGAAGACACTAAAGCCATGACTGTAAGCAAACTTAGTGAAGGTGGGCAATCTATAAGTACATAATCATAAGTTGCTCTAGAATCATTTAAATAGGCGGTTAATTCGCGTTTTAAAATGAAGGCTCTCATGTTGTCATCAGCTGTCTCAACCTCAAGCCCAGATAAATCTACATTTGAAGTAATTATATCTAAATTTTTGAACTCTGTTTTTCTAATCACATCAGAAATTGCTTTTGTTCCATTCAGCACTCCATAAATAGTATCTGTCGAATTTTCTAAATTGGATAGTCCAAGTCCTGTGGTAGCATTTCCTTGGGGGTCAAGGTCGATTACTAAAACTTTTTTCTCTTGTTGAGCTAAACCTGCTGCAAGATTAATTACTGTTGTTGTTTTTCCAACCCCACCCTTTTGATTTATTACAGAAATAATTTGCATTTAATTTTTAATGTTTTTTTTAATATTTTTTATATTTAATAAAAACGAATTTTCACTTGTAATACTTTTTTTCTTTTCAAAATCAAAATTCCAATTTATTAAAGTTTCTTCTAAAACTTTTTCACCATTTTTTCCCATGAAGACAATTAAATTTTTGTAACTGCTAAAATTTTTATAAACTAAATCCAAAATTATAGGTAAAGGTTTAAAAGCTCTTGCCATTATTGTACCCGACTCTAAATTTTGTGCTTCAAAAATATTTTCTTGCATGACTTCAGTGTTTAATCTTAAATCTCTAGATGCTTTTCTTAAAAAAGAGCTTTTATGATGACTTTTTTCATATAAATGAACTTTGGCTATATTTTTCTGGTTTTTAATCATAATTGATATAATTATACCTGGCATACCTCCACCTGAACCTATATCTGTTATTATATTACTATTTATGTCAACAAATTCAATGATTTGTGCTGAATCAGATATGTGACGTTCTCTAATTACTTCTTTTTGAGCAGTTTCTTTACTTATTATGTTAATTTTTTCATTTTCTTGCTGAAGCATTGATATGAATAGCTCAAACTCAATTAATGTTTCACGTGGAACATTTTGGTCTTTTAGTAGTGGATATTTTTTAAAAATTTCTTCCATTAAGCTATAAGCTTAATAGACTTTCTTTTTACATGTGACAACAAAATATATACAGCAGCTGGAGTTATTCCATCAATTCTTAGTGCTTGTCCCATAGTTTTTGGTTTTATTTGTTTAAATTTAGCTTTAACTTCATTTGATAGTCCAGAAAGATCATCATAATTAACTTTTTCAGGTATAACTAAATTTTCATCTCTTTTAAAGGCTAATATATCTGCTTTTTGTTTTTTTAGATATCCTCTATAGTGAGCATTTATTTCAATTTGCTCATCTATTTTTTCATCAAAAAAAGGAATTTTAGGCCAAATTTCTCTTATTTTTTTCATATCAACGCCTTTTTGAGTTAATATTTCATTAGATTTTCTTAAAATACCGTCTTTTGCAATTTTAATATCAAATTTCTTTATTTTTGTTGGTGATATTGATGATTCTGACATTATTTTAGATATTATTCCTAATTTATGTTCTTTATCTTTAAAAAGATCTTCTCTTTCTTTTGATATTAATCCAATTTCAATTCCTTTATTTGTTAATCTTTGGTCAGCATTATCTGCTCTTAAACTTAGTCTATATTCAGCTCTTGAGGTAAACATTCTATAAGGTTCTGTAACACCCTTTGTTACTAAATCATCTATCATAACTCCAATATAGGCATCTGATCTATCCAAAATGAACGGCTCTTCTTTCTTAAAAGATAACGCAGCATTAATTCCAGCTATTAAACCTTGAGCAGCTGCTTCCTCATAACCAGTTGTCCCATTTATTTGGCCAGCAAGGTATAAATTTTGAATTTTTTTAGTCTCAAGGGTTAAAAATAGTTCTCTGGGGTCAATATAATCATATTCTATAGCGTATCCTGGTCTAATTATTTTAACACTTTCTAAACCACTGATATTATTACATATTTCTTGCTGTATATCCTCAGGTAGTGAGGTAGATATTCCATTTGGGTATATTGTGTAGTCATTTAGCCCCTCAGGCTCTAAATATATCTGGTGGCGGTCCTTATCTGCAAACTTTACTATCTTATCCTCAATTGAAGGACAATATCTTGGACCAACTCCCTGTATGCTTCCTGAGTACATCGCACTTCTTTTTAAATTTTTTTGAATTATCTTATGAACCTTTTCATTCGTATAGGTCATTCGACATGACACTTGTTTGTTTAAAATTTTTTTAGTTAAGAAAGAAAAAAAGTAAGGGTCTTCATCTGCAAACTGTTCTTCTAAATTATCATACTTAATTGTTCTAGCATCAAGCCTTGGTGGTGTCCCTGTCTTAAGTCTTCCTATCTTGAAATCATATTTTTCAAGTTGCTCACTTAACCCTGTTGAAGGCTTCTCATCAAACCTTCCAGCTGGTGTTCTCTCATCACCAATATGAATCAAACCATTCAAGAATGTGCCTGTTGTTAAGATTAGCTTGCCACATAAAATTTTTTTACCTGACTTTGTTTCAAAACCACTTATAGTGTTTTTATCAAAAATAAATCTTATTACTGGATCTGAAAAAATGTTTAAATTACAATAGTTTAACAATTTTTTTTGCATATATTTACGATACAAAAATCTGTCTGATTGTGTTCTTGGTCCTTGCACTGCAGGCCCTCTACTTCTGTTTAATAATCTAAATTGTATACCTGATTTATCAGCAACCTCTCCCATCACACCATCTAAAGCGTCTATTTCTCTAACTAGATGACCTTTACCAAGACCACCTATCGCTGGGTTACAAGACATCTCTCCTATGGTCTCAATTTTGTGTGTGAATAAGGCAGTGTTAACTCCAAGACGTGCAGACGCTGCTGCAGCTTCACAACCAGCGTGTCCTCCTCCAATAACTACTACCTCAAATGATAAATCATTTTTCATAAGTTAAATTTATAACCGATATAAATATTTACAAGCAGACAGTATTTTTTTAAGAAATACTTGTTAAGACAATTCTGGCTATGTTTTAATAATTAAAATTGACAGATTAGTTATGGTTATCAACAGAAATGATGAAAATAGGCTAAAAAAACCCTTTAAATGTTAATTATTTTCCAATGCAAAAATCGTTGAAAATACTACCTAATATCTCTTCAACATCTACTTTTCCAACAATCATTCCTAAATGTCGTGTTGCTAAACGAAGATCTTCTGCAGCTTTATCAAAGTCTTCAGCTTCATTTTTTTCTTCAAAGTTTTTCAAATAATTTAAGCTTTGTTCAAGATGTTGTCTGTGCCTTTCACGAGTAATTAAAATATCTTCACTTGTGATAAATTTATTTTTTAATTTGTTTTTAATCTTTAAAATTAAATCTTCTAGGTTGAGATTATTTTTTACTGAAATTAAAACATGTTCATAATTTTTTATTTCAGAATTTAAATCTTCTTTTAGAAGGTCAGATTTATTAACTACAAGTATTGCATTTTCATCAATCAATTCCTTCAAAACTCCTTTAAAATTGATACTTTTAGCGTCTATTACGATCAACTTTAGATCTGCATTTTCTGCCTTATCAAGTGCTAACTTTATTCCTTTTTTTTCTATTTCATTTTTAGAATCTCTAATTCCTGCAGTGTCGGAAACTACAACTGGATAACCATCAATATTTAAGTGTGTCTCAATTACATCTCTTGTTGTTCCAGCTATTTCTGAAACGATCGCTGCATCTCGATTTGAAAGGTGATTTAGTAAACTAGATTTTCCAGCATTAGTTGGTCCTATGATTGCGATCTTAAAACCTTCTCTAATTCTTTCACCAACTTTCTGATCATTTAAAATTTTTTTTATATTTAAAATTACTTCATTGGAAATTTTTTTAATATTTTTCAAAATATCTTCGGGTAGGTCTTCATCTGGAAAATCTATTTTTGCTTCAACGTGTGATAAAATTTTTAAAAGTTTTTCTCTTAAACTATTAAATTTATCTGCAGATTTTCCATTCATGATTTTTATTGCTTGTTGTCTTTGAATTTCAGTTTCTGCTGAAATTAAATCTGCAATACTTTCTGCTTTCAGTAAATTTATTTTTCCATTTTGAAATGCCAATTTTGTAAACTCACCCGGCTCGGCTAGTCTACAATTCTCTACTTCTGAAATAGAGGCGTGTAGAGCATCAATTACTGCTTTACTTCCATGTATATGTAATTCGGCCATATCCTCACCAGTGTAGCTCTCAGGGCTAGGAAACCACAGTATTATGCCTTCATCAATAAGCTCAGAAGTATTGATTTTATTGATTTTTCTTAATGTCGCAACTCTTGGTTCTGGAATTGTTGTGTTTGTTAATAGTTCAATTACCTTTTTGGTATCTTCTCCTGAAACTCTAATAATTGCTATTCCAGAAATTCCAGGTCCAGTCGATAGAGCATAAATTGTCATAACAATATTATAGCTTCTATTTTGAGGTTCTGTAAAACTTTAAATTAATAGGTGAGGGTGTAACAGTGTTAAGCTGGTTTATTCATCGAGCTAAAAAAATCTGCATTACTTTTTGTTTCTTTAAGTTTTGAATTAATAAATTCAATAGCATCCATTGTTCCCATTGGACTAATAATTCTTCTTAGCACATTCATTTTTGAAAGATCATTTTTATCAAACAATAATTCTTCTCTTCTTGTTCCAGATTTAGTTATATCGATTGCTGGATAAATTCTTCTTTCAGCAATTTTTCTATCCAGAACTGTTTCACTATTTCCAGTTCCTTTAAATTCTTCAAAAATAACTTCATCCATTCTTGATCCTGTATCAATCAAAGCTGTTGAGATTATTGTTAAAGATCCACCTTCTTCAATATTTCTAGCAGCACCAAAAAATCTTTTTGGTCTTTGAAGTGCATTCGCGTCAACTCCACCTGTTAATACTTTTCCAGAACTCGGGATTACAGCATTATAAGCTCTACCTAATCTTGTGATTGAATCTAATAAAATTACCACATCTTTTTTATGTTCAGTTAGCCTTTTAGCTTTTTCAATTACCATTTCAGCTACAGCAACATGTCTTGAAGCAGGCTCATCAAAAGTAGAACTGATAACCTCACCCTTAACTGTTCTTTTCATATCAGTTACTTCTTCAGGTCTTTCGTCAATTAACAAAACCATCAAATAACTTTCTGGATAATTTTTAGCTATTGAGTTTGCAATACTTTGTAAAATCATTGTCTTACCGGCTTTAGGAGGAGAAATGATTATTGATCTTTGACCTTTTCCAATAGGACTTACAAGGTCAATTAATCTTGGGGTTAAATCTGGTTTTTTTTCAATCTTAGTTGTCTCAACTTCCATGACCATTTGTTGATCTGGATAAAGAGGAGTTAAATTATCAAACGCAATTTTATGACGAGCTTTTTCTGGCTCTTCAAAATTTATTTTTTCTACTTGTAATAATGCAAAATATCTTTCACCTTCTTTCGGTGCTCTGACTGGACCTTCAACTGTGTCCCCTGTTCTTAAACCAAATTTCCTAATCTGACTTGGACTAACATAAATATCGTCTGGTCCAGCTAAATAGTTTGATTCCATTGCTCTTAAAAAACCAAAACCATCTTGTAATAATTGTAAAACCCCAGCTCCTGTTATCTCTTCTTTTTCTGCAACTTTTTTTAATATAGCAAATAAAATTTCTTGTTTTCTAAGTGTACTAGCATTTTCAATACCCAGCTCTTCTGCTTGAGTTATTAATTGTTCAGACGATTTTAATTTAAGTTCTTGAATATTCATTTTGAGGGATTGAGTTTAAGATTTGTTAGATAGTTTGAATATATATACTCTAACGAGTATTTCAAGTTTAGATAGGTTTAAATATAACAATAAAAACAACCAAAATAAGCAATATTGTTGGCACTTCATTAATTATTCTAAAAAATTTAGAGGATTTTGTATTTTGATCTAATTTAAAATCATTAAGTAATTTTCCTAAATAGAAATGATAAATTGTTAATAAAATTATTAATATTAATTTTAGTTTTAACCAAAGTATTAAAATAACTTCAAAGCCAATAACAGAGATTAATATCAATCCAAAAATCCAGGATAAAATCATTGCTGGTGTCATGATGTAAAAATATAATTTTCTTTCCATTGTTTTAAATACTGAAGAAGTGTTTTTATTTTTTAAATTTTCTACATGGTATACAAAAATCCTAGGTAAATATAAAAGTCCTACCATCCATGAGATTACCACTATTAAATGTAGGCTCTTAAATAATAAATAATTATTCATAATTTAAACAGGGACATTTTTTAAAATTAAGTGGACACTGTATCTTTGGTGGATAAAGATCATCGTTAATTTTATATTCGTTTTTCTTGATTATTAATTCTGACATTGCTTTAATAAAATCCTCATTAATTCCAAGTGCTGGAACTCTTGTATAATTTTTACATCCATTAGCATCTGCTATTTCTTTATATTCTATATCAAGCTCAACGAGAGTTTCTGAGTGTTCAGAAACAAATGCGATAGGGACTAAAACAATATGCTTGCCAATCTTGGAATTTTCAATAATTATAGTTTCTGTAGATGGTCCTATCCACTTTAGTGGACCAACTCGACTTTGATAACTCAGAATCCAATCAAGGTTCTCATCATTTAAATTCTCAACTATTTTTTTAACCGATTGTTCTACTTGCCACTGATAAGGGTCCCCTTTTTTAATATTTTTTTCTGGTAAGCCGTGTGCAGAAAATATTAATTTAAAGTTTTTAAGATCTTTAATTTTTTTTATTATCTCTTTTGTATGAGCGTTAATAAAATTTTGGTCTGTTGGGTAACAGCATATAGTGCTTGTTTTAACATGATAGTTATTTTTTCTACAAACGTCTTGCCATTCTTTGATTGAAGACCCTGATGTTGCGGCGGAGTATTGGGGATACAGGGGCATTAAGACAACTTCGCCTGGGCCATATAATTGAACATCTTTAATCACATCTTCGGCTCTTGGATTCCAGCATCTCATTATGATAAAGCACTTGTATTCGTCTTCTTCTTGCGTTTGATTTAGTTTTATTTCTAGAGCATCGGATTGTTCTCTAGTTAATTTTAATATGGGTGATGAACCGCCTAGTTCTGCATAAATTTTTTTAGCAACAGGTGCTCTCCTATTAGAGATTAGCTTTGCTAGTGGATATCTTAAAAAGGTTGGTAGATCTAAAATTGCTGGGTCATTAAATAAATTAAATAAAAAGGGTTTAACATTTTCTAATTTATCTGGACCCCCAAGATTAAATAAAATAATTGCTTTTTTCATTTAATAATCTTTTACCATCTTCACCAAATAATCCACCATGTTAGGATCTGTTTGAGGCAATACGCCGTGCCCTAAGTTAAAGATGTATGGATGGTCTTTGAATACATCGAGATATCTTTTTGTTTCTTTTTTCAAATTTTCTTTATCAGTCAACAATATCTTCGGATCAAGTCCTCCTTGAACAGGTATATTTATTTCTTTACATATAGATATTGGATTTACATCATAGTCAATATTAATAGCATCAGGTTTAACAATATCACAATAATTTTTATAATCTTTTACTCCTCTTGGAAAACAGATCACTGGTACGTTTAAAGATTTTACATAATCAACTAAATTTAGTGTTGGAATATAAATATAGTTTGGTAGGTCTTTTTCTTCCAACAAACCAGCCCAACTATCAAAAATTTGAATAACAGTTGCACCACTTTTTATTTGCTGATCAATATGTAGTTTTAAAAACTTTTCTAGAATTATTAAAATCCTGTTTATTAAAAACTCATCCTTAAAAAAATCTTTTATTAACTCTTTTTTTGGTGAATGTTTATTAATCATATAAACTAATAATGTCCACGGTGCTCCAACAAAGCCTATTACATTTTTGTTTTTAATTAAATTATTTTCGCTTACTTTTTTAATTGATTTATAGACTGGATATAATTTTTCTATAAAATCAATTTCATCTACTTTAGATATTTGATCTAAATTTAAAGGACCTAATTGTGGACCAAGATCTTTTTTAAATTCTACTTTCTGATTTAATCCGTACGGTAGCATTAAAATATCTGAAAAAATTATTGCTGCATCTAACTCAAATCTTTTTAAAGGTTGGAGAGTAATTTCTGATGATAAATTTTCATTCAGACACAAATTGACAAAGTCTGGATTTAATTTTCTAATTTCTCTAAACTCTGGAAGATATCTACCTGCTTGTCTCATTAACCATATTGGAGAATTAGTTGTTTTTTTGTTTATTATGGTCTCTTGAATGGGTGTCATAATAATAAGTAAATATTTAATTATAGTATTAGTTATATAGTATGTGAATATTGGTAATTAATTGTTTTACACATTTTATACATGATTTATTAACAATTAATAATTTATAGAAGTGAATTATATTTTATAAATTAAGCCTTTATTTAATTTTATTAGATAAAATGTATATTAATAGTTCACATGTTTATTAATGTTAATAAAAATGAGTTTTTACAGTGAAAAATAAAAAACATCATTATTTTAAAAAATGATAAAAATAATACTTAAATATCAACTTTTAATACATGAGTAATACATATCAAATATACCTTATTTCTGACTCCACTGGAGAGACTCTGGATAGAGTGTTTCTAGCAATTAAGGCTCAATTCAAAAACATAGAATATAATGTTAAATCTTATTTTTTTACAAGAACAGAAAATCAAGTTTCCAAAATAATGGATGAAGCAAAAAAAAATGATAATTCAATAATTTTATACACAATTGTTGATACCTCTCTTGCAAAGTTTTTGGCAAATAAGGGAGATGAAAAAAAGATTCCATGTTTCAGTGTTTTGGGAAATTTAATAATGAACTTCTCTAAACTTTTAAATCAAAAGGCATCTCACGTTCCGAGTGGACAGCACGCTTTAAACGATGAGTATTATGAAAGAATTGAAGCTATCCAGTTTACTATGGCCCATGATGATGGAAATCTTGTTGAAGACATAGGTAAAGCAGACCTGATATTATTAGGTGTAAGTAGAACAAGCAAAACACCAACATCAATTTATTTAGCCAACAAAGGTTATAAAACTTTAAATATCCCTTTAGTAAACGAACAATCAATACCAGAAAATTTAAAAAAGAATCCTAAACTTTCTTGTGTAGTTGGATTAACAACCGAACCTCAGCGACTAGTTGATATTAGAAAAAATAGGATGAATGCTCTTAAAGAAAAAGAAAATACAAACTATACAAATATTAGTAAAATTGAAAAAGAAATTAATGAGGCTAAAAAAACATTTACCAAGTACCAATGGCCAATAATTGATGTTACTAGAAAATCAGTAGAAGAAACCGCAGCATCAATAATTAAGATATATGAAATAAATAAAAATAATGGTTAATGAAATTATACTAGCATCAAAAAGCGGTGTGAGAAAAAAAATTCTAGAAGAAAATAATATTCAGTGTAAAATAGAGCCATCTGGTGTGGATGAGGATAGTGTCAAAGAAAGTCTACTAAAAGAAAGAGCATCTCCAACAATTATTTCAAAAAATTTAGCAGAATTAAAGGCCAACAAAATCAGCCAAAAATTTATAGAAGAAATGGTGCTTGGAGCAGATAGCGTAATAGATTTAGAAGGTGAAATAATATCAAAGCCAAACAATAGAGCAGAAGCACTAGAAATACTAAAAAGGATGAATGGAAAAACTCATCAATTGATAAGTTCAGTTTGTATTTCAAAGGGTGGATCTATGATATGGAATTACACAGATAAAGCTTCATTAACCATGAAAAATATGACTTTTTTGGAACTAGAGAATTATTTGAAAAAAATTTCTGATGAGGATCTCTATGCTTATAACGTTTATCAAATTGAAGGAGAAGGAAGAAATTTATTTTCAAAAATAGAAGGGGATAAAGATACCATCATGGGCCTTCCAGTTAAAAAAATTAAAGAATATCTTAATATTATAAAATGAAAAAAAAATTTTTAGTTATAGGAAATCCAATTGACCATAGCTTGTCACCAAAACTACATAATTATTGGATAAAAAAATATAAAATTGATGCAGTTTATGAAAAAAGGCTTTTGAATAATAATGATATAGAAGGTTTAATTTTTAATATTAGGGAAGAAAAAATTCAAGGGATAAATATAACCGTACCATTTAAAAAGATGGTTATACCTTTTTTAGATGAGTTAAGTGAAGAAGCAGAAATTTCTCAATCAGTTAATACAATCTATAAAAAAGATAATAAAATTATAGGTGATAATACTGATATTGAGGGTTTTAAACTTAGTTTAGAAAAAACAGAACAAGAAACTAAAAATAAAAAAGCTCTAATACTTGGGGCAGGTGGGGTTGTTCCTTCAATTATTATAGCTCTTAAAAAAATGCAAATTAAAAAAATTTATTTAAGTAATCGAACAGAATTAAAAGCAATAGAGTTAAAGAAAAACTTTCCAGAAATTAAAATAATTAAATGGGGAGAAATTTTAGATTTTGATATAATCATCAACGCAACAAGCGTTGGATTAAAAGAGGAAGATGAAATTAACATTAATTACCAACAAATAAGCAAAGACAAATTTTTTTATGATATAATTTATAATCCACCAGAAACAAACTTTTTAAAGAATGCAAAAAAGTATGGTGGAATAACAAAAAATGGTAAAATGATGTTTATTTATCAGGCTCAAAAAGCTTTTTTCATCTGGCATAAAGTTGTTCCAGAAGTAGATAATGTAACAATTAATCTTTTAGATATATGATTAAAATTGCAGTGGTAGGAGATATTGGTTCTGGAAAAAGTCACATCGCTAAACTCTTTGGTTACCCAGTTTTTAATGCCGATCAAGAGGTAGCAAGTATATATAAAAAAAACAAAAATTGTTTTAAAAAATTAAAAAAAAGTTTACCTAAATATTTTTCAGTATTTCCAGCAAATAAAATACAAATTATAAAAGCAATAGAGGATAGTGAAAAAAATTTAAGAAAAATTACTAAAATTATTCATCCAGAAGTTAGAAAAAAATTATCTATTTTTTTAAAAAAAAACAAAAAAAGAAAGGCCATAATTTTAGACATCCCTCTTTTATTAGAAAATAAGCTAAACCAGAAAAGTGATATAATAGTTTTTGTTCAATCAAAAAAAAGTGAGATCATAAAAAGACTAAAAAAAAGAGATAATTTTAATTTAAATTTATATAATCAATTTAAAAAAATACAGTTACCCCTTAGTTATAAAAAGAAAAAATCTAATCATATTATTAAAAATAATTTTACTAATAAATTTGTTAAGGTAAGAGTAATAAAAATTTTAAAAAAAATTATATAAAATGAAAGAAGTAATACTAGATACTGAAACAACAGGACTATCTGTTAGAGATGGACATAGAATTGTAGAAATTGGATGTATTGAGTTAGAAAACTTGATACCAACCAAAAATAAATTTCATTGTTATCTTAATCCTGAAAGAAAGGTCTCTAAAAAAGCTCTAGAAGTTCATGGTTATACGGATGAATTTTTATCTACCCACAAAAAGTTTATAGAAATAGTGGATGAGTTTTTGGGCTTCATAGAAAATAAGAGACTTGTAATACACAACGCTGAATTTGACTTATCTCATTTAAACAACGAATTAGCATTGCTAGGTAAGAAGAAATTAAACAGTGAGAACGTTGTAGACACGCTTGCTTTAGCCAGGGATAAATTTCCAGGCTCTCCAATAAGTCTTGATGCATTGTGCAAAAGGTACAGAGTAGATAATTCAAAAAGAACACAACATACGGCTCTTATTGACTGTGATCTATTAGCTAAAGTTTATATTAATCTTCTTGATCAAAAAGAACCAACTTTAAACTTCAAAAACGAAGATGATAAAAAAATAATAATAAATTCAAATGATACAAACCAGTATTATAAAAAAGTAGTTAAGCCATCAGAGGTAGAACTTAAGTTTCATAAAGAATATTTAAAAAATAATCTAAAGAAAAATTTTTTTAATTAGCCCTCTGTTTATACAATTCTGTAAAATCAACTTTTTTTTCAAATTTTACCCCTGGATAACCAGAGTCGGTTAATAAATTTAAAAATATTCTCTCTAAGTCAGGGTAAATTTTATTTGGCACGTCACATAGAATAATTTTTTCCATTTCTTTTTTATCAGAAACTTTTTCATCTATCTTAACTATCGATGTATATGTTATCTCAAAATGTGCTTTTTTTAAAACTTCAGGCTGATCTGAAAATTTTATGATTGTGTTGACTTCAATAATCCCAGCCTTTAATGCTTTTGAATTAATATCAATATTTAATCTGTATTTAGAAATTTTATCTTTTGTGAATATGTATGTTTGCGTGTCAGGTGTTTCACTTGACATATCTTTAATAAAGTTACTAATGATCTTATAATTTTCTGTCATTTTCATCCTCTATATCTTCAAACTCACCATTAATAAAATCTTGTTTTTTATCTACAGGTTTTTGTTTAATAGATACCCTTTTAAATATCAATTTTCTTGTCGGTGGAAATATTATTAATAAACCCAAGAAGTCTGTTGCAAAACCAGGTAAAATTAAAAGTAGGGCTGCAAACGCTAAAGCTGCACCTGAAATGATCTCATAAACTGGAAGTTCATTTTTTACCATTTGAGAAATTCCTGATCTTAGAGTGTTAAAACCTTCATATCTGGCGTAGATAATGCCAAAAAAAGCCGTAATAAAGATAAGTAAAATCGTGTTAAAGGCTCCAATTTGAGAGCCCAGCTTGATAAACAAATAAATCTCAATAATAGGAATGCCAATTAGTAATAATAAAAATGTGTTCATTTGTCCTTATTCTAAATTGCTAGTTGTAATTAATCAACATAGTAAATATTATTAACTCATGAGTTATAGTTTTGAATATATAGATATTATCCTTTTAGCAATGATTGCTGGTTTTATCTTTCTTCGTCTAAGGGGAATACTTGGTAAAAAAACTGGTTTTGAAGGAAAAATACCACCACAATTTGAAAAAGAATTTCAAAAAACAAATATAGCTACAAAACCAGTTAATGAAAAATTTGACGAAGTATCACAAAAAGAATTTTTAAAAGGTGCAAAAATTGCATATGAAACAATTATTACAGATTTTAGTGATAGTGATAACAAGCTTATAGCAAGCAAACCGCTTTTGGGTAAAAAAATTTATGATCAGTTTAAAGAGGCGCTTGAAGATAGAGCTGATAAAGGCCATTTTGCTGAAATAACTTTTATAGGGATTATGTCAGCTGTAATTAAAAATCATAAAAAAATTGAAGACAGCTTAGAAGTTACTGTGGATTTTGTTAGTGAAATTATAACATGCATAAAAGATAAAGATAAAAAGATTGTGTCAGGGGATAGTGAGAAAATAAAAACTGTTTACGATACTTGGGTTTTTTCAAAAGATATTAAATCATCAAATCCAAATTGGTTGTTAATTAATACTATTACCTAATTGATTAAGAAGATAACAGAAAGAGATAAAGAAGATTGGGAAAATTTCCTAGACAACAAAAAAAAAAATCTAAATAAAAATTCTGTAAAAAAAAAAGATATAAATAACCCAGACAAAGATAAGCAGGACTGGGAAAACTTTCTGAACACTAAAGAGAAAATTCCTAATAAAGATTTTGTTCATAAAAAAAATATAAGATATGAGAAGATAAAAAAAATAGATCTTCATGGTTATACAATCGAAGAAGCAAATAAGGCCATAGAACAATTTATTCAAAAATGTTTTGATGAAAGTGTTACTAAAATAATTGTGATTACAGGCAAAGGATTAAGATCTAAAAATGTTGAAAATCCTTACCTCTCAAAGGATTTGAGTATACTAAAATATTCAGTTCCAGAATTTATTGAAAAAAATAAAAGTTTAACACGACTTATTATTGAAACTACAGACGCTAAAATCGAGGATGGTGGTAGTGGAGCTTTTTATATTTACATTAAAAACAAAAATAAATTTAAGTAGTAATTTAAGAAACGAATACAATTAAGCAAAAATTAAATTTTTAAAAAAGAAAGATTGATAAAAAATAGACAACTTTTAAGCCGAATAAAAAATGCTAGTTTGGTTGAAATTAAATCATTTAATTTTACACATTAATAAATTTACGATAATAATTTATTTATATATGTTTATTTGGTTAGCTTCATATCCTAAAAGTGGAAATACTTTAGTTAGGTCAATGCTAGCATCCTATTTCTTTTCTAAGGATGGAGTTTATGATTTTAGTTTAACAAAAAATATTAATCAGTTTCCAATTATTGCATTATTTGAAAATTTGGGTATTGACATAAAAAATGAAAAAGAAGTAATTGCGAATTATATTAGAGTACAGCAATCGATTAACAAAAAAGAATCTACACAATTTTTAAAAACACACAGCTATCTTTTCAATATTGAAAACAATGCTTTTACAGATTTAAATAATTCATTAGGAGTAATTTATATTGTAAGAGACCCTAGAAATGTTGTAACTTCATTAGCCAATCACAATTCATCATTTATTGATCAAGCCGCAGAAACACTTATTAATGATTGGCGCTTTATAGGAAACTTAAATAGCTTTCATCAAGCAAATCGAACCACTGTTTATAGGGGAACATGGGCGAGTAATTATAAAAGTTGGAAGTCTTTCAAGTCCCAGGGAAAATATTTACTAATTAAATATGAGGATCTTATAAACAAGAAGGAAGAAGTGTTACTTAAAATGTTAAAATTTATTTATAGACTAAACAAAAAATTTTTTGGGATAAATAAAGTTAAATTTAAAAATGTAATAGACTCAACTTCTTTTGAGAGAATGAAGATGCTAGAGAATGAATTGGGGTTTGATGAAAATGTAATTGATCCAACTACAGGAAAAAAGAAAACCTTTTTTAATTTAGGAAAAAAAAATAATTGGAAAAAATTGATTGATCCAAAAATTAAAGAAAAAATAGAAAATGCCTTTAAAGAAGAAATGAAAGAACTTGGATATTTGTAATTCTTTTAAAGAATAAATTTAGATAAATCCGTATCTTTAACAAGTTCATCTAGATTTTGTTTTACATATTTAGAATCTATTATAATTTTTTCACCAGCTCTATCTGTTGCAGTAAAACTAATATCATCTAAAATTCTTTCGATAATAGTATGCAGTCTTCTTGCACCAATATTTTCTACAGTATTGTTAACTTCTGAAGCCATATTGGCAATCGCATCTATACCGTCATCAGAAAATTCTAGTTCAACATTTTCTGTTTTTAAAAGAGCAACATATTGCTTGATTAAACTATAATCTGGTTCTTTAAGAATTCTTTTAAAATCATCACTAGTTAAAGCTTCAAGTTCAACTCTTATTGGTAATCTACCCTGTAATTCTGGTAGTAGGTCCGAAGGTTTTGCTAGTTGGAATGCGCCAGAGGCAATAAATAAAATATGATCGGTTTTAATCGTACCGTATTTTGTACTTACTGTTGTTCCTTCAATTAGAGGAAGTAGATCTCTTTGTACTCCTTCTCGAGACACATCTCCACCAGATCTATCTGTTCTCCCTGAAATTTTATCAATTTCATCTAAAAAAACTATTCCATTATTTTCCGTTGAATCTTTTGCTGATTTTATGATTTTGTCTTCTTCTATTAACCTGTCAGCTTCATCGTTAATTAAAATTTCATGAGATTCTTTAACAGTCATTTTTTTCTTTTTCTGTTTACTCCCAACAGATTTTCCAATCATCTCTCCAATATTTATCATTCCAATGTTTGCTCCGGGCATTCCAGGAATTTCAAAAGCAGCTTGAGAGCCACTATCGTTTACTGCAATTTCAATTTCATTATCATCTAAATCACCATCTCTTAATCTTTTTCTAAAACTTTCTCTAGTAGCAAGGCTTGCTTTATTTCCAACCAGAGCATCCAAAACTTTTTCTTCTGCTAATTTTTGAGCTTTTGCATGAACTTCTTTTCTTTTCTTTACTTTCTCCATTGCAATTGCAATTTCAAGTAGATCTCTTATAATTTGCTCAACATCTCTCCCAACATACCCAACCTCAGTAAATCTTGTGGCTTCTACCTTTACAAAAGGAGCTTCAGCCAACTTAGATAGTCTTCTAGAAATTTCTGTTTTACCAACCCCTGTTGGTCCGATCATTAAAATATTTTTAGGTAAAACTTCGTCTTTCATTTCACCTTTTAAAGCCTGTCTTCTCCATCTATTTCTTAGAGCAATAGCGACTGCTTTTTTAGCTTTATTTTGTCCAACAACATATCTATCTAATTCGGAAACTATTTCTCTAGGAGACAAAGAACTAACTAAAGAGTTATCTTTCTTTTCAGTTTTTTCTTTTGGAAAAGGTGTAACGTTTGTATCTTTCATTAAATTTTTTCAATTTTAATATTATTATTAGTAAATACACAAATTTCAGATGCAACTTGAATTGCTTTTCTTGCAACTTCTTCAGCACCCAAATCTGTATCTAATAAAACTTTAGCAGCAGCTAAAGCATAATTTCCACCCGATCCTATACCTATGGCATCACCCTCTGGCTCTAACACATCACCAGTTCCTGAAATTATAAAGCTATTTTCTTTATCACCAATAGCCATTAAAGCTTCCAGTCTTCGTAAATATTTGTCTGTTCGCCAATCTTTTGCTAACTCGACAGCTGCTCTTGGAAGATTACCAGCATGCTTTTCAAGTTTTGCTTCTAATCTTTCAAACAGAGTTAATGCATCTGCAGTTGATCCAGCAAACCCAGCTATTACATTTCTTTTTTCAATTTTTCTAACTTTTGCAGCAGTGCTTTTTATAACAGTATTGCCCATACTAACTTGACCATCTCCTGCAACCACCACTTCATTGTTTTTTCTAATAAGTACTATTGTAGTCATAGATTATAAATGGATATTAATTTTTATTCTTCAAGTAGTAGATTGCAAATATTGATATAGTTAATTAATCCCTATATACATATTATATATTATGAGCAGAATAGGAAAAGTTTCCAGAAAAACAAAAGAAACCAGTATTAGTGTTGAAGTTAATATTGATGGCAAGGGTCAATATAAAATTGATACTGGAATAGGTTTCTTAGATCATATGCTTGAACAACTATCAAAGCATTCACTAATTGATTTAAAAGTTAAAGCAAAAGGTGACACTCATATAGATCTTCACCACACAACTGAAGATAGTGGAATAGCAATAGGTGAGGCTTTAAAAAAAGCGCTGAAAGATTTTAAAGGAATTAAAAGATATGCTCATGCAATGATTCCAATGGATGAAACATTAACAAGAGTTGCAATCGATGTTTCGAATAGACCTTATTTAATATGGAAAGTTAAATTAAAAGTAGAAAGACTTGGTGAGATGGACACAGAGCTTTTTAAAGAATGGTTTCAAGCATTTTCTCAATCAGCAGGAATAACTCTGCACATGGAAAATATTTATGGAGATAATAGTCATCATATAATTGAGTCTTGTTATAAGGCTCTAGCAAGGTCATTAAGAACAGCTTTAGAAATAGACCCTAGAAATAAAAAGAGCATTCCATCAACTAAAGGCTCATTATAAGTTTAATGAATGTCACAATTGTTGATTATAATTCAGGAAATATCAGCTCTGTAATAAATTCCTTTAAAGAAGCTGCCAAAGACAAAGTTAATATCGAAGTGACTTCAGATTTAAATAAGATTAAATCAAGTGATAAGGTAGTTTTACCAGGACAAGGGTCGTTCAAGAGCTGTGTTGATGCATTAAATGGTATAAATGGCTTGGTAGAGACACTCAATGAGTTTGCAATAACTAATAAAAAACCTCTTCTTGGAATTTGTGTAGGTTTACAGATGTTTGCAGATATCGGTTATGAAGAAAGTGAAACAAAAGGCCTTGGTTGGATTTCAGGAAAAGTATCAAAAATTGATAATCAAAACAATAAATTCAAACTCCCACACATTGGTTGGAACGAAATTAATATTATTAAAGAAAGCAAGATTTTTAAGGATATAGAAAATAAATCACATATGTATTTTGTACATAGTTACGAGTTTATTCCAGAAAATAAAGACGTAATTTCAGCAACAACAGATTATTCATCAAATATTGTTTGTGCTGTTGAAAAGGAAAACATTTTTGGAACTCAGTTTCACCCTGAAAAGAGCGATAAAATTGGATTACAAATAATTGAAAATTTTATAGGTTTGTAACTATTATGAGAATTATATTTGTTATTTTAATTACTTTTTTAAATTTTACATTAGTTAATGCTAAAGAAAATCCTTACAAATTTTTAAAAAAAGAAGTCTTAATAGGTAAAGCAAAAAAAGAGCTAGTAAATGATACTAGATCAATATCTAAAAAAAAAGCTCTATCAATTATTGAAGATGAAAACGGAAAAGCCATAAAAATTACTTTAGATACTAAGTTTAAAGGACACAAAGATGATTGGGGAAGAACTGGTGAAAGAAATCAAAGATGGGAAATGGCAAATGCTAAAAAACCAAGAAAATTTGAAAAACCAGTTTATGTTAAATACAAATTTAAACTAAATGAATTTCCTGTTAAAAATAATTTAGGTGGCTCACTATTTCAAGTTATTGCTAACAAGGGAAATTCGAGACTCTTACCATGGATGAAATTCCAATATTCTGGTAATCGACTTTTTCATCAAATAAACTTTACAAAAGAGGTATTTTATCTTCAAGGAGATCCAGATAATTCTAATTTTGATAAAATTGGATATAAATTTTATCTTGGTTATGTTGAGGATTATAAAGACTACAGAACACTTAGTCTTAAAATATTAGCTTCTAAAAAAGAAAATGGTGAAATTATTGGATGGCTGGACGACAAAAGAATATTCGAGGTCTATGGTCCTAATTTTACAATAGGAAATGGATACACATTTAAGTGGGGGTTTTATAGATGGCTTGAGCAAATGTCTTTAGAAACAATCCCAACTCAGTCAGTGACAGTAAAGGAATTTGGATTTAGTGATAAATGTGATGAAATATTAGATCAAGAAAAATGTTCTTACTCATCAGATATTAAAGACTCAGTTTCTTATGTGAGGTTTAAAAAAAGCTTTTGGAGAGACAAAACCCATGGAAAGAAAATATCTAAATCAATCAAATGGAAAAAGCCATTACCTGAAATTAAAATGAAGTAAATTGTGAAAATTTTTCCTGCAATAGATATAAAAGATAAAAAATGTGTAAGATTAGTTAAGGGAGACTTTGATAACAAAACTGAATATGAAATGTCACCAGTTGATCAAGCTGGTAAATACAAAGATCATGGTTTTAAAAATTTACACATTGTTGATTTAGATGGTGCCTTAACAGGAGAGACAGTTAACCTGAATATTATTAAAGAAATAGTTCTTAAATTTGATTTAAAAGTTGAAGTAGGGGGTGGTGTTAGAACTATTGATAGTATTCAGAAATATACAGATGCAGGAGTTGAAAAAGTTATTTTAGGAAGTGCAGCTATAAAAGATAAAAATTTTTTAAAAGAAGCATGTCAAAAATTTCCAAATAAAATTGCTTTAGGTCTAGATGCTAAAGATGGATACTTGTCAGTTTCAGGATGGAAGGAAAATTCTAATCAATTGACTTTAGATTTTTTAAAAGAAGTAAATGATTATGGAGCTAGCAGATTAATTTATACAGATATAAATAGAGATGGCACCAAACAAAGTCCTAATTTTGAAGAAACAGCCAATGTTGCAAATGTATCTAATTGCCCAGTAATTATTTCAGGAGGGGTGTCTTCAATTGATGACATTAAAAAAGCAAAAGGTTTAAAAAATATTGAAGGAATAATAGTTGGTAAAGCTATATATGATGGTGACATTAAATTAGATGAATTAGTGAGAGAATTAGATGCTTAAAAATAGAATTATACCCTGTTTAGATGTTAAAAATGGGCGAGTTGTTAAAGGAATTAACTTTGTAGATTTAAAGGATGCGGGTGATCCAGTTGAACAAGCTAAAATTTATAGTGATGGTGGTGCTGATGAGATTTGTTTTTTAGATATTACAGCTTCAAATGAAAATAGAGACACAATTTATGATGTGGTTGAAAGAACATCTAAAAAATGCTTTGTGCCCTTAACGGTTGGTGGTGGGGTTAGGGGAGTTGAGGACATTAATAAACTATTAAATTGTGGAGCAGATAAAGTTTCAATCAATACTGCAGCTGTACAAAACCCTGAAATGATAATTGAAAGTTCAAAAAAATTTGGATCACAATGTATTGTTATAGCAATAGATGCTAAAAAAAATGGCAATAAATGGGAGGTTTTTACTCATGGCGGGAGAAACAACACAAGTATAGATGCAACAGAATTTGCAAAAAAAATGGAAGATAATGGAGCAGGAGAATTATTAGTTACATCTATGGATAGAGATGGCACTCAAATTGGCTATGATAATGACTTAATGTTTAAAATATCTTCAACAGTTAATATACCCGTGATTGCTTCAGGTGGAGTAGGTAACTTGGATCACCTAGTGGATGGTATAAAGCTTGGCAATGCTAGCGCTGTACTAGCAGCCTCAATTTTTCATTACGGAACGCACTCCATTAATGAAGCTAAACAATATTTGAATTTAAAAGGGATTCCCGTTAGGATTTAGACATGTCAGAAAATCTATTAAATTTAGTAAATACAATTAGAGACAGAAAAAATAAGGACGAAGATAAATCTTATACTTCATCACTATTATCAGGTGGCCTGTCTAAATGTATAGAAAAGATGGAAGAAGAATTTAGTGAACTTAAAGAGGCCCTAAATGATAAATCTAACATAGTTCACGAAGCAGCAGATACAATTTATCATATATTAGTTACACTTGAGGCAGCTGATATTAAGTTTGAAGATGTCTTGAAAGAGTTGGAAGATAGAAAAAAACAATCAGGTATTGAAGAAAAGAATAATAGATAATGAGCTATGACAAAAATAATATTTTTGCAAAAATTTTGAGAAAAGAAATTCCTTGTAAAAAAATATTTGAAAATGATCATATTCTTTCCTTTCACGATATTAATCCTCAAAAAAAAATACATGCATTAGTTATTCCAAAAGGTGAATACATTAATTTAGATGATTTTAACAATAGAGCCTCAGATCAAGAGATAGTCGCGTTAAGCAAAGCTATTACAGAAGTTTCAAAAATATTAGGTATATCAATAGATACAGGTAAAGGCTATAGAGCTTTAACAAATTTGAGTGAAGATGGCGGTCAAGAGGTTCCACATTTACACTTCCATTTATTTGGAGGAGAAAAAGTTGGAAAAATGGTTGAGTGATAGAAAAAATTTATCGAAGTTATTTAGAGATAAGATCTCTAGGTGAATTAAAAGAAGTTAAGAAGCCAGCAGATAATTACTCTGTAGAGCTTGCTGACCCAAAAGATTTTCAATTAAATAAATTTTTTTACAAAACTATTGGTAAGAATTGTCAATGGATTGATAGACTTATTTGGACAGACTTAAATTGGACAGGTTATATCTCTAATAATCAGTTATTTACATACATTCTTAAAGATAAAAGTGAAATAGTTGGCTATTTTGAACTGTTATTTAACAAACAAAGTAAAGAAGCTGAAATTGCTTATTTTGGAATTTTGGAAGAATATTATGGGAAAAAATTAGGGGGATATTTGTTAAGTGAAGCAATTAAGTCCTCATTTAATATGGGGAGTGGAAGAGTTTGGGTTCACACTTGTTCCCTAGATCATAAAAATGCGTTAAAAAATTATTTAGCTAGAGGTATGAAAAATTTTAAGTCTGAAACCTTAATTAGATGATTGATTATTTTTGGGTAATTTAAAAATTTTGCTATCTATCTCTTGGTTTTTTTTAACTGAAGAAATAAACGTTATTGATAAATTTTGATAAATATCTTCAGTTTGCCATCCAATTAAATTTAAATCTTTCTTATCAAAAAAAATATTAATTTCATTATTGTTCTCAAAAATTTTAAAATTTAAGTATTTGTTGTCTATATCTCTTGGCTCTAGTTCTTCTATTTTAGAAATTAGATATTCTTTATCTAGTAAAAATTCTAATGGAGTTTTGTTAAGTGGGTAACGATAATAACTTCCCTTGTTACTGGTTTTGATAACTAAAGATTTTCCATTTGATACCAATTTTTTTTTACTAGGATTGCTGTATTCACAAAAGATTTTTTTAGGATATTCAATGATGCATTTTCCATCTTCATTTTTATCATTAATTGTTTGTAAAAAATTGAAACTTAAATTATTTGTAAGTTTCATTTGAGATATTATCTTATCTTTTGGTGATGAGTTGGATGGAAGGTAAAAACTGAAAAATAGTAAAATGATTATTACTTTAAGCATTAAAGAACATTTCTTTTACCAACATGATTAGCCTTACTCACAACTCCGTCAGCCTCCATCATATCAATAATTCTTGCAGCCCTATTATATCCTATTTGTAATTTTCTTTGTAAAAACGAGGTAGATGCCTTGTCTTCAGATCTAATAATATCAAGTGCTGCCTGGTACAATTCATCTTTATCACCTGAGCTAGATGCTTCTCCACTCAATTCTTTTTCATCTACAAAATTTAAGATTTCATCTATGTAATTTGGTTCTGCTTGACTTCTTAAATAATTGTTAACTTCTTCAATCTCACCTTCTGATACAAATGGAGCATGAATTCTAACAATCTTATTTGCAGAAGACATATAAAGCATATCTCCTTTACCAAGTAGCTGTTCTGCACCTTGTTCTCCTAAAATTGTTCTACTATCTATTTTTGAGGTTACTTGAAAAGATATTCTTGTTGGAAAATTTGCTTTAATGGTTCCTGTAATAACATCAACACTTGGTCTTTGTGTAGCCATTATAATATGAATTCCAGCAGCTCTTGCCATTTGAGATAATTTCTGAATATAATTTTCTATCTCTTTTCCAGCAACAAGCATTAGGTCAGACATTTCATCTACCACAACAACAATATAGGGCATAGCCAAAGTGTGCTTAGCATTATAGCCGTCAATATTACGTACGCCTTCTTTAGTCATAAGTCGGTATCTATTTTCCATCTCTTTAACAACCCAACCTAAGACAGAAGCAGCTTTTTTTGCCTCAGTAATCACAGGACACAATAAGTGGGGTATGCCTTCATAAGTTGATAATTCAAGCATTTTAGGATCAATTAGTATGAACTTACATTTATCAGGTGTGTGTCTATAAAGTAGAGATAAGATAATAGTATTTATGCAAACAGATTTACCTGATCCAGTAGTTCCAGCAATTAATAAGTGAGGCATAGAAGCTAAATCTCCAACAACAGGAATGCCAGAAATATTCTTACCTAGCGCAATCGGTAATCTGATATCTTTTTTATTAAAATCAGGGTTAGAAAGTATTTCACTTAAATAAACATTTTCACGACTAGAATTTGGAAGCTCTATACCAACAGTACTTCTTCCAGGTATAGTAGCAATTCTAGCAGATTCAGAACTAGTGTTTCGAGCAATGTCATCTGAGAGATTAATAATTTTTGATACTTTAACACCAGCTGCTGGCTCAAATTCATTTAGTGTTACCACGGGTCCATGACTAACTTTTTTAATATCTCCACTAACCCCAAAATCCAATAAGATTTTTTCTAAAAATTCACTATCAATATAATCTTCATCTTTTAATTTTTCTCTATCTTTTTGAGTGGGGATTTTAAGCAAATCAATTGTAGGTAGTTTGAAGCGAATTTTTTTGCTAGGAGATTTATTTTCACTTTTTATAAATGGTAAGTCTTCTTGAATTAAATTTGTAATTTCTTCTTGCGGTATAAACTCACTAATTATCTCATTTTCATTAGTGTAGCTCTTTTCTTTTTTTACAAAGATTAACTTAAAAAGTTTTTTTATCATTTTATAAAAGGAACTAATTTTAAAATGGATACTAATTAAAAATAAAATTAAAATAATTAAAATTATCAAGTAATAAGAAATTTGAGAATTAATATTAATTAAAGAATTTAAAAAAGTTGTTTCTAAATATTTTCCAATAAAACCACCATTCCCATTAATATAAAGATTGAAAGCAGTAGGGTAAAAAAAAGAAAAAAATAGAGAACCAAAAGAAGAATAAAGAACAGAATAAAAAATACTTTCAAATATTAAAAAAATTTTCTTATTTAGAACTATATTTATGCCAGAAAATATAAGTGTAAATGGAATTAATAAAGCAATGAACCCAAAAGTTTGAAAAAAAAGATCAGCTGTGTAACTTCCGTTAAAGCCAAGTAAGTTTTTAATCTCAGTATTATCTGGAAAAATAAAATTAGGGTCGTCAGGAGAAAAGGTTGCAAGCGACACCAGTAAAAGAAGACCAATTATAACAAGAGAAATCCCAGCAGTTTCGATAATTCTATTTATGCCAAAATTAATTGTATTGTTGGCTAATTTTTTAAATTCCATAAATAAATGAGTCTAATTAATCACTTTGTATCATCTAATTTTTATTGTTAAAATTAAAATTATTATGAATGTTTGTATTATTGGTGAAGGTCTAACTGCTCTATCTTTAGCTAAAAGCCTTATAAATAAAAAAATAAATGTTCATTATTATCACAAAAGTAAAAATAATAATTTTTCTTCCAATAGGACAATAGGAATATCCAAAAGTAATTTTGAATTTTTTAAAAAAAAAATTTTTCAAATTTCAAAAAATAATCATTGGAAAATAAACAGAATAGAAATTTATACAGATAAAATTGACAAAGAAAATTTATTAGAATTTGAGAATGATAAAAATGATCTATTTTATATAATAAAGAATAATGAACTTTTAAAATCGTTAAAAAATAACCTTAGTAAAAGTAAATTTTTTAAAAAAATAATATTAAAAAAAGATATTAATGAAGAGTCTTTAAACAAAAAAGAATATGATTTAATAATTAATTGTGATGCAAGTAATTTTTTAGCAAAAAAGTATTTCACAAAAAAAATTAGTAAAAATTATTATAATCTTGCTTATACCACTATTTTAAAACATAAAAAAATAGAGAATAATACTGCAACTCAAATTTTTACAAAGCAAGGTCCAATTGCATTCTTACCAATCTCTAACATTGAAACATCTGTGGTATATTCAATAGATATTAAGAATAAAAAAAAATTTGATAATAGTGATGTAATAGATTTAATTAATAAAAATAATCCTAAATATAAAATTAATAAAATTAATAAATTAAATAACTTTGAGTTAAGTTCTTCGAATTTAAGAAACTATCATCATAAAAATATTTTAGCCTTTGGAGATATGCTTCATAGAGTGCACCCATTAGCAGGACAAGGATTTAATATGATAATACGGGATCTTAGTATTCTAACTAAATTAATTGAAGAAAAAATTGAATTGGGTATTCAATTAGATTCAAGCATATTAGATGAATTTGAAAAAAGAACGAGAGATAAAAACTTTGTTTTTTCTAAAGCCATAGATTTAATTTATGAGTCCTTTAACTTAGATAAAAAAGTTCAAAATAAAAGTTTTAGCAAAATTCTTAAAGGTATTGGAAAAAACAAGAATCTAAATAATTATTTTATTAAACTAGCTGATACAGGAATTAATTTTTAAGCTTATTGAATAGTTGTATTTTCAAAATTATCAAAACTATAAGTGCTTAATATTTCTGAGATTTTATCTTTTCGAGCTTCTAAATTTTTGCTTTCTAATAAAATTTGTTTTTCTTCCAGTGAGAAAGGAGAGGCCATTGCTAGGGCATTTATTGTTTCATTTAAATCTTGTTTTTCTAAGGATTTCCAATTTATAATATATCCTTTTTTTTCAAATAATAATTTTAAATCCTTGAAGATTGATTCAAGATCAGCAAACTTTAATTTTTTTTTTTCAGGAGTTAAGTCGAGTTCAAAACTATCATAACTAGTTTCACAAGTACGATAAGGTTTTGTATTTTTAATTTCTTTTGTTATTGTAAATCGTGTTATCCCATTTAATTCAATCATATATCTACCATCAGATGTATCTTTAAAATTGATTATTTTACCTAAGCAACCAATCTTATGAAGTCCAGGGATTGAACTATCATCATTGCTTTTTGGCTGTATTAAACCAATCATCTTGTTTGTTTTCATACTATCATTAATCATTTCAACATATCTTTGTTCAAATATATTTAATGGAACTGTTGTATGAGGAAAAATAATAAAGTTACTCAATGGAAAGACAGGTATAATTTTTGGTAAATCTTGTTTATTCATTCTTTCTTTTAGCAAATTTTTGAAAATCTATATACCAAAGAAACACTTTATTATTGATTGAACTAAAAAAAACATCTATTCATAGTCTCTTTTATAAGCGGGTCTAGCTCATTGGTAGAGCGAATCGTTGCCAACGATTAGGTAGAGGGTTCGATTCCCTTGACCCGCTCCAAAATTTTAAAATATACTAATTAATGACTGATTTACTTAATAAAAAATGTGTACCATGTGAGGGTGGAATTTTACCTTTCGATATCAGTGAAATTCACAAATATCAAAAAAAAGTAGATGGTTGGGATGTTAAAAAAAATACAAAAGAAATGTATTTTTTAGAGAAAAATTTTATTTTTAAGAATTTTATTAATAGTCAAAATTTTATAAATAAAGTTGGTCAAATATCAGAAAATGAAAATCATCATCCAGATATTTCATTTGGTTGGGGGTATGCTAAAATTGTAATTACTACACACGCTATAGAAGGACTGTCAGAAAATGATTTTATTTTAGCAGCTAAAATTGATCAAATTATCAATGTCTGAAATGTCTTGTTTTAGAAAAAACTAAAATAGTACCAGTTTGGTTTGCAAATTTTATTATCTCTTTATCTCTAATTGATCCAGAAGGCTGTATTACAGCTGAAACCCCTGACTGTACTAATTTTTCAATACCATCTACAAATGGAAAAAATGCATCAGAGGCTGCCACAACATTCTCTTTTAAGTTTTGGAATTTATTCATTTTATCTATAGCAATTTGACAGCTATCAAGTCTACTAGGTTGCCCTGAACCAATACCAACGGTTGCTTCCTGACTGGCAAGTACAATTGCATTGGATTTTACGTATCTACAAATATTAAATGCAAAAATTAAATTTTTTAATTGGGATTTATTTGGTTTTTGTTTTGAAACGATTTTAAAATCTTTAGGTTCAAATATTTTTAAATCTTCAGATTGTGTTAAAATAGATTCATTCACAGTGCCAAATCTTATTAAATCTTTCATCACAAATTTTGATGCATCAATAATTCTTATATTTTTTTTCTTTTTTAAAATTTTTAAAGCATCAATTTCAAAACCATTTGCAATGACAACCTCTAAGAAAATTTTATTAAGCTCTAATGCTAGAGTTTTATTTATTTTGAAATTACATGAAACTATTCCACCAAAAGCACTAACTGGATCAGAAGCAAGAGCTAATTTATAACTTTTTAAACTATTTTTATTGATTGAAACACCACAAGGATTGGCGTGTTTTACAATAACTGTTCCAGAGTTTTTAGGTAAAGATTTAGATATTGTTAATGCAGAAAAAATATCATTATAATTATTATAGCTTAACTGCTTACCATGAATTTGTTTAATATTAAGATTTTGAGTTTTAGAATAAATTGCAGCTTCTTGATGTGGATTTTCTCCATATCTTAATTTTTCAATTAAGTTTCCATAAACAATTTTCTTTTTTGGGAAATTGATTTTTTTTATTTTATTAAAATAGTTAGAAATTACAGCATCATAATAGGCTGTTTCAGAGAAGGCCTCTGAAGACATTTTTTCTCTAAACTCAATAGAAGTTGATCCTTGGTTATTTTCTAATTCATTAATTAGAGTCTCATATTGAATTGAAGATGTAATAACCGTAACGTCGTCATAATTTTTTGCAGCTGCTCTAACCATAGTGGGACCCCCAACATCAATATTCTCTATTATTTTTGAATGATTGGTTGTTTGCTCTAAAGTTTTTTCAAAAGGGTAAAAGTTAACAATAACTAAGTCAATTTCATCATATTGATTTGCCTTTAATTCCTTAGTATGAGATTTATCATTTCTTTTACTTAATATACCGGCATGAATTTTTGGGTGCAGGGTTTTAACTCTTCCACCAAGTATTTCTGGTGAACCCGTATACTCTGAAACTTCCAGACACTTAAATTTAAGTTTCTTTATTTCTTTATAGGTGCCTCCAGAGCTAATTAACTCAATCTTGTATTTAGCTAAAACCTTTAAAAGACTACCTAGATTTTTTTTATCAGATACTGAAATAAGAGCTTTTTTTATTTTTTTCATTATAATTTTGTGATTTCCCATCTTATAGTTTGATTTTCCTCATTAGTCATTCCTGAAATAAATATATTTTGATTATCTGTGAAAGAATTTTTTTCACCAAAATATAACCCTTTATCAATATTTATTATTGAGTTGTCTGAGCTAAACTTCCAACCCTCTCCATCAAGATCTATAAATATTGACTTTCCATCTTTTGTTTTCATTACTTTAACGTTTGGTTCTAAGTGAAATCTAATTTCAAATTTTAAATTCTTAATACCCTTTTTAGAAATAATTTTATCGTGTCCAATAAATTTTAATTGTTCTGGGTAAAATTCTATTTCTCGGTCATGAACAATACCATGTAGCTTTAAATAACCATCGTGAGAAGCATTAATTTTCCAATAATTTTTTTCAAATACTATCTTCTTTTTTAATATTCTTAAGCCTTTGTTAATTCTAGACTTTTTGCCTCTGAGTTTATTAAAACTACAAGAGGATTTATCATTTACAACTAGTGTGCTGTGAACTGCACTTGATTTAGATACCTCATTTAATTGGTGATTAACCATTTGAAAATAACCACAATTACTAATTAATTTTTTACTATTTGATAGTATTTCAAAAGATAAAGCTCCAGCTTGATAATTTGAAGATAGTTTTGTATCTGGGCTTGATCCAATATCCATTATTAGAGAATTTTTTTTATTGTTAAGAACTGCATAGCCACCCAATTCATTATTTTGATTTTTAAAGTTATAGCCAAGTCTTTTTAGATAAAGGTCAAAATTATGATTATTTGTTTTGTGATTACCATTAAAGAGAAAATCTATTTTATTGTTTTGCCAAATAAAAGCGTAAGCCTGACCCAAATAATATATATTTTCATTTATAAAATCAGGTATTTCATTTTGTGATTCTTTGAACCACTCTCTAATTAATATAAAATATTTTAAATAAAAGCTTAACTGCCTAGCGTTTCTTGATTTTGGAAAGCCATCGTTATCCAATGAATATTTTGCTAATTTTTTTAATAAACTTAACCCAGTATTTAAATAATTATTATTTTGAGGGTAGGATAGGCCAGTTAAAATGATAGCGGCACACCCTATAATCTTATCATTGATTAAGTTAGAGGTTTCAATTTCATTAATAAGATGATTGATCTGCTTCTTTATAATACCATTAAATTTTTCTTTATAATCAATACTTCCATCTTCATAGGTAAGCCTAGAATTTGAAATCCAGGCTATTATTCTTTTTCCAATTATGTCAATTTTCCAATTTTTAGAGTTGAACCTGTCATTTGTATTAATCCATTGATAGATAATATTTTGAGTGTTTTTTTTTGAAGATCTAAGATCTAGGCTAAATAACCAAAAAAAACTGTTTAAATTCTGTTGGTCTTTTTCTTTTAAATTTGGATTGTCCCAAATTTTATTTAATGAATAATTTTCTATATTAATTTTTTTTTTGTCATATTTTATAAGACCATCTAGTAAGCTAGGACTTGGTTGATATTCTATTAATCCAATAGAAGAGGGTGTAATTTTTTTATTATAGAGATTAGAATTTAAATAAAAATGACGAATTTTTTTTTTGATAAGCTTAAGTGAATTGTTTAAAATCATTATTCTAGCTTGATTTTAAAAGGTCTATATTTTTTTTTATATCTCCATTATTGTTTTTAAATATAGTTGTTCCAGATACTAAAATGTTTGCACCAGCTTCTATTGCCAGTCTATTATTATCAAAATTAATTCCACCATCGATCTCGATATCAAAACTAAGACTTTTTTGATCCCTTATTTTTTTTAATTCTTTTATTTTTTCTAGAACTTCTGGCATAAACTTTTGTCCTCCAAATCCAGGGTTTACACTCATAATTAGAACTAAATCGATCTTGTTTAATAAGTCAGTTATTAAATTAATTTTACTTTCTGGGTTTAGAGAAACTCCTACTTTTTTATTTAAACTCTTTATATGTTCTATTGAACTTTTTAAATTTTCAGTTGCTTCTGGGTGTATGGTAATAATATCTGCACCTGCGTCTGCATAATCTTTAATATATTTATGCACAGGAGAAATCATTAAATGAACATCAAATGGTAGCTTTGTGTATTGCCTTAAAGCTTTAATAATTGGAGGTCCCATTGTTAAATTTGGAACAAAATGGCCATCCATCACATCCACATGGATCATATCTGCACCACCTTCTTCAAGTCTTTTTATTTCATTTCCTAATTGACTAAAATCAGCAGATAAAATTGAAGGTGATATTTGTATTTTTTTCATTGATTACTAATATTAGTAGTATCAATTTTATTTTTAATTTGAATTAATTATTTACCAAAAATGCGATAAATTTCTGAAGCAATTTCACTTTCTAAAGGAAAAGATAACATTCCCATGACAGAATATCCCATTAGATAGGGCATAAGGTAAAATCTAATCATATAAAAGAACCAGGCCACATAAAGTGGAACAAGAGGGTCTATAATAAATGAAGGAGTAATAGGTTTAAATAAACGAATTAGTGGATTTGTTAACTTTACAAAAGCCTTCATAAAAAAAAATTCTGAGTTTTCTCTTTGAAAGATATTCATCGCAACTCTTCCAATCAAAGTCCACATGACAACTCCCAAAATATAATCAATTATAAGAATAAAAGGATGAATTTCTGGCATAAATATAAAAAGGAATTTTTTTTAAAACTTTACTGAGGGGCGAAATAAATCGCCCCTTAGTAATAAATTTAATTAGTGTTGTTTTCCAAGTATCGTTTTACCACTTGGAATACGAAGTTCATCAATCATATCTTGAGTAGCTCTGTCTGGCGCTTTTGTTAGTAAACTAACAACTACCATAGAAACTAAACTAACCAATGATCCAAAGATACCAAATGTAAGTTGAGTAATACCCCAGAATCCAGCTCCACCAGTACGTACCCAAATTAGATACCAAGTACCAGCTGCTAATCCTAGAAGCATTCCTGCAACAGCACCAGGACCATTCGCTCTTTTCCACCATACACCTAGTACAAGTGGGAAGAACAATCCTGACATCGCAAAGTCAAAAGCCCAGATTACTGAACCTAAAATACCTTGGATACCCATTGCGGCAATAGTTGCTCCAGCAAAACCAATTATTACAAGTAATACCCTTGCAACAATTAATCTTTTCGCAGCTTCTGCTTTTGGATCAATGATCTTGTAGTACAAGTCATGAGATAAAGCATTTGCGATTGCTAAGATCAAACCATCGGCAGTAGACATGGCAGCGGCCATACCTCCAGCAGCAACAAGACCTGAGATTACATAAGGTAATCCAGCAATTTCCGGAGTAGCTAATACAACAGCTTTACCACCCATGAAAAACTCATTTAATTCAAGAGTTCCATTTCCGTTAAAGTCGCTGACAAACATCAGGTTAGCTTGGTTCCAGTTTTGATACCAATCTATCGCTTGAACTTCAGCTATTGATTTACCAATAATCCCCGTTGAAAGTGTTGGATCAATCAGTGATAGTTTTGATAATGTAGCTAACATTGGCGCAGTTGAGTATAAAATAAAGATGAAAAGTAGCGACCATGCTACAGATCTTCTAGCTGATTTTACACTTGGAGTAGTAAAGTATCTCATCATAACGTGAGGCAAAGAAGCTGTTCCTGCCATCATACAAATTGCTAGAGAAATGAATCCCCAGTTTGTTCCGTTAACCGATGAGTGTGCTTTAGTTATTCCAGCTAAACCTTTTGGTACTGTAGCTAAGTCGGCAGCTGAGTTTTTCACAAACCCAAACTGACCTTCTAATTCAGCAATTCTAGCTACCTCATCTCCCAACATTAAATGTGGGAAGAATCCAGCACCCATTTTACTACTGATCCAGAATACAGGAAGCAAGTAAGCAATAATTAAAACTATATATTGCGCAACCTGTGTCCATGTAACCGCTCTCATTCCACCAAGCATTGAACACATCAATATACTTGCTAATCCGACGTACACAGCAATTTCAAAAGGAATATCTAATGCTACTGAAGCAATAGTTCCTGTTGCATTGATTTGTGCAGTCACATATGTGAATGAAGCTACTGTTAATACTAGTACTGCAGAAAGTCTTGCTGCATTACCACCATATCGTGTACCAACAAAATCTGGAACTGTGTAACAGCCAAATTTTCTTAAGTAAGGTGCTAGTAAAGTAGATACAAGTATATAACCACCTGTCCATCCAACTAGTAGTGCCATATATCCATAGCCCTTAAAGTAAATACCACCTGCCATCGCAACGAATGATGCACCAGACATCCAGTCTGCTGCAGTAGCCATTCCGTTAAATACAGTAGGTACTTCTCTGCCTGCTACGTAGTACGCGTCCATCTGAAGTGTACGTGATAACCAACCGATTATCGCATAGATAGCAATGGTGAATATAACAAAAGAAATTCCTATTGCTTTTGCAGACATTCCCATTTGTTCAGCAATTGCCATCAATATTATGAACCCTATAAAACCACCTGTATAGATTCCATAAACTTTTGGTAGATTGTCTATAAATTTACCTTTTATCATTAGCTATCCTCTCTTTCAGTGAAACCAAACTCTTCATCTATCTTCTCTTGTCTACCTGCAAACCAGAAATTCAAAATTACAAATGCTAATAATGAACCCTGACATGTCATATAATATGACAATGGGTAACCAAAAGGTCTGAAGCTAGATGCTTCCATTTCAGTTCCGAAAAAAAAGATGCCAATCGAGAATACAAACCAGATTGCTAAAGTTATAAACAATAGCCCCCTAGTTTTTTCCCAATGTTTTGCTTTATTTGACATTTTACTCTCCCTATATAGTTAAGAAAGAAACTTTAACCATAATGAGATAGATTGAAAGCCCTTAAATAGGTCGAATTGGGGCCATTATTGTAATATAAAGCATATAAAAAGTAGGTAAAATTGCTCAAATATAAACTTAAAATAAAAGACATAAAACTTGAAGATTTTAGAGTTTATTTATTTGCTTTGTTTAAAGGAGTTCTTCCAAAGAAAAAAATCAAGAATATAGAAGACCTTGCACTGTTTATTCAAACAAAATCAGCCTGGGTGTCACAGGTAACTTTATATAATTATTTAAAAACAAGAATGGGCACAAAGTGGGTATTACACTTTGATGATGAAGTATTTTTAGCATCCATTAATAAGGCTAAATGGAATATTTATTCTATAGCACTTCAGGATCTTACTTTTTATAGCCTATCGTATTTGAATGTTTTTTGTAATTATAAGGACATGGGTCAAGCCAATGAAATTTATGATGAAATTTTGACCAAAGAAAAAAAAAATGAAATGCCAGAAAAAATTATTTCACAAGCAAAAGAAAAATTTAAAGAAAGATTAGAAAAGATTGATTGGAATACATATTATAAGTCTTGGCCATTTAATGAAAGTGCTCTAACTTTATATAAGTGGGCACCAGTTGCTGATGAATTAAAAATTTTAGATAGAAAGATTGTATTAAATTCTATGATCTTAAAATGGGAAAATATTGAAAAAGAATTTAAAGAATTAATTAAAATCTAAATATTTTTTCTATTATCAACTAAGCTTTGCACAACGCTTGGGTCAGCTAAAGTAGATGTGTCACCCAATTGATCATGTTCATTGGCTGCAATTTTTCTTAAAATTCTTCTCATAATTTTTCCAGACCTTGTTTTAGGAAGACCAGGTGAAAAATGAATGATATCAGGTGTTGCAAGTGCTCCAATTTGTTTTCTTACCCAAAGTTTTAAATCTCTTTCAAGGTCTAAATCTGATCTTTCTCCAACATTTAGAGTTACATAGCAATACAGACCATTACCTTTAATATCGTGCGGGTATCCAACTACAGCAGCCTCAGCAACCTTTGGATGAGCAACAAAAGCACTTTCTATTTCAGCAGTTCCAAGGTTATGACCAGAGACAATAATTACATCATCTACACGACCAGTTATCCAGTAGTAACCATCCTTGTCTCTTTTAGCTCCATCACCTGTGAAATATTTTCCATTGAACTGAGAGAAATAAGTATCAATAAATCTTTGATGGTCACCGTAAACAGTTCTCATTTGTCCAGGCCAAGATTGAGAAATACACAATCTTCCTTCACCAGCTCCTTTAATTTCTTTTCCATCTTTATCAACTATAGAAGGCTTAATTCCATAAAAAGGTTTACTTGCAGAACCAGGTTTTAAATTCATAGCTCCTGTTTGAGGGCTAATTAAAATTCCACCTGTCTCTGTTTGCCACCAAGTATCAACAATGGGACATTTAGAATTTCCAACTGTTTTGTAATACCACATCCAAGCCTCAGGATTAATAGGCTCTCCAACTGTTCCTAATAATTTTAAAGATTTTCTTGAAGTTTTCTTAACAGGTTTATCACCCTCTCTCATTAAAGCTCTAATAGCAGTGGGTGCTGTATAAAAAATATTAACTTTGTATTTATCAATAATTTGCCACCATCTTGAACTGTCAGGGTAGGTTGGAATTCCTTCAAACATTATTGTTGTTGCACCATTAGCAAGAGGACCATAAATAATATAACTATGACCCGTTACCCAACCAATATCAGCTGTACACCAATAAATATCTTTTGGCTTATAGTTAAAAATATATTGATGTGTCATGGATGCATAAACCATGTAGCCACCTGTTGTATGCAAAACTCCTTTTGGTTTTCCAGTAGAGCCAGATGTGTAGAGAATAAATAAAGGGTCTTCCGCATTCATTTCCTCAGGCTCACACTTATTTGACATATCTTTAATTAAATCTTCATACCAAACATCTCTTCCTTTAACCCAATGAACTTTATTTCCAGTTCGTTTTATAACAATACATTTTTTAACATCTGGACATTTTCTTAACGCTTCATCAGTGATTGCCTTTAGTGGAATAGTTTTTCCACCTCTAACACCTTCATCTGCAGTAATGATGTACTGTGACTCGCAGTCATTAACCCTACCAGAAATAGAATCTGCTGAAAACCCACCAAAAATAATTGAGTGAACCGCACCAATTCTAGCACAAGCTAACATTGTTACTGCAAGTTCTGGAATCATAGTTAAATAAATCGTAACTCGATCGCCTTTTTTAATCCCTAGTTTTCTTAAACCATTTGCAGCTTTAGAAACTTCATTATGCAATTGTTTGTATGAAATCTTTTTAGTATCTTTTGGATCGTCACCCACCCAAATAATGGCTGTTTTATCTTTTTTATTCTTAAGGTGACGGTCTATACAATTGGCAGAGGCATTTAATGTTCCGTCCTGATACCATTTGATTTTAACTTCTTTTTTGCTGTATTTTACATCTTTAATTTTTTTGTATGGTTTAATCCAAGTAATTCTTTTTCCCTCAGTCTTCCAAAAATCATCATTTTTTTTAATCGAGTCAGAGTATTTTTTTTGGTATTTTGCTTTATTTACTAGAGCACTTTTTACCCACTCAGGTTTAGTCTTTATGATCAATTCTTTTTCTCCAATTTTTTTTAAAACTTTTTTCTTAATAGTTTTTATCTTATTTTTAACCTTAGTTTTTTTAGGAATTTTTGATATTGATTTTTTTTTGGGCATGAATTTTTTTATTTAAATACTACTCATCTTATTTAAAATTTTCCAGCTTTTAGAGTCTATGGGCATAACAGACAACCTACTTTGTCTAATAAGTGATAAATGGCTAAGAGACTTGGTTTTTTTAACATCTTCAAGAGTTACACTTTTGTTTAATTTTTCTTTAAACTTTACTTGAACAGCTACAAATCGTCTATCTTTGTCAGTTTTATCTAAGAAAGCTTCTTTAATAACCTCAACTATACCAACAATTTCTTTACCTATATTTGAATGATAAAAAAAACAAAGGTCTCCTTTTTTCATTCCTCTTAAATTTTTAGCTGCTTGGTAATTTCTTACCCCATCCCAAGGGGCACCTTTAGTACCAGCCTTTTTTTGTTGATCAATTGACCAAACATTAGGCTCTGATTTCATTAACCAATAGTTCATCTAATTATTTTTTTAATGTTTACTTGTTTTTTTGAGCATAGGACTCTTATAATACACCATTTTTATAAAACAACCATCCTACAAAGCACCTCACATTTTTTCAATCTATAATACTATTTTTTATATTTTTATAACCCAAAAATGATGATCAGAATCTATTATGAATAAAATAAAAACATTATAATTTGATTATATGGTAAATAAAACTATAGAACATGTTTTAAAATAAAATGAACAAAAAAATAACTATTAATAATACACAAAAAATAATTTCCTTTCCTTGTAGTCAATATTTGAACACAAAAAAATTTAAATATTTTATTAAAATCATAAACATTTTTTATAAGTAATATGAAGATTCCTTACGTTGACCTATCATATAAACATAAATCTAAAAAAAAATTAATATCAATATTTGAAAAAGTATTAGACAAAGGGCAGTTTGTTGGTGGAGAAGAGATTGATTTATTTGAAAAAAAAATTGCTAAATTGTGTGGTGCAAATTATGCTGTTGCATTAAATAGTGGTACTGATGCTTTAACTTTAGCATTGCATTTATTAGGTGTGAGAAGGGGTGATGAGGTAATTACTCCCCCAAATTCATTTATAGCATCAACAGCAGTCATAGTGCATTTAGGTGCAAAACCAGTATTTGTTGATGTATTAAGCGATCAAAGCATTGATCCAAAAAAAATACAAAATGCAATTACAAAAAAAACCAAAGTTATTATGCCAGTTCATTTATCTGGAAGAATGTCTCAAATGGATAAAATAATGTCTATTGCAAAAAAAAATAATATCGCAGTTGTTGAGGATGCTGCTCAGTCGGTTGGCTCAAAATATAAAAATAAAATGTCAGGATCTTATGGTGATTTTGGTTGTTTTTCTGCGCATCCCCTTAAGAACCTAAATGCTTTAGGAGACTCAGGGTATTTAACAACAAATAGTTTTAAATATTATAAAAAGATAAAAAGCTTGAGCAATCATGGCATGGAAAATAGAAATATTGTTAAAAACTTTGGCTATGTTTCAAGAATGGATAATTTGCAGGCAGCCTTTCTTAATTACAAACTAAAAAATTTAAACAAAGTTATTGAACAAAGAAGAAAAAATGCATTAATTTATATGAAAGGATTAGATAGGAGGTTTGTTTTTTTCAACAATGAAACAAAAGATGAGTTTAATACATATCATACCTTTGTTGTGCAGGTAAATTCTAGAAACAAACTAAAAAAATATTTATTAGATAAAGGAATTGGTACTTCAATTCATTATCCTGTGCCAATACATTTGCAACCAGCGTCAAAATTTTTAGGTTATAAAAAAGGAGATTTTAAAAATACAGAAACACAGTCACAAAAAATATTAACTTTGCCTGTTAATGAGAGTTTATCTGTAGATCAAATTAAATACATTTGTAGATGTATCAATCACTTTTATGTCAATAAATAATTGATAGCTTTATATTTACCTTATATATGCTATAAAAATAACTGATGGATGAGCATAATAATTTAATCTTAGATGGTACTAAAATTTCCTGGCATCTCGATAGAGTTGAGCAGTGGCAAAAAGGGGAAAGAATAGCACCTATTACAATTGATATGGCCCTTACAAGAGCCTGCAATTATTCTTGTGGTTTTTGCTATGCCATGTTTCAAGAAAATGATCGAAAAGTAATTACAAAAAAAGTTATTTTTGAATTTTTAGAAGACTGTGCAGAAATAGGAGTTAAAGGTATCAGCTTTGTTTCTGATGGTGAAAGCACTATTTCTCCAGTATTTGCTGATGCATGTAAATATGGTCATGAATTAGGACTTTCAATGGCTGTTGGAACAAACGCATTCGTATTGACAAAAAATAAGCTGGAAGATGTAATGCCATACTTAACGTATCTAAGAATAAATTTTTCAGCTGGAGAAAAAAAAAGATATTCAGAAATTATGGGTGTTAAAGATAGCTCTTTTGATAGGGTATGTCAGAATATTAAAGATATGGTTGAACTAAAGAAAAAAAATAATCTAAAAGTAACCATAGGAATGCAGATGGTTTTGATGCCAGAGGATGCAGATCAAATAATTCCATATGCGCAACTTGGAAAAGATTTAAGACCAGATTATGCAATTATAAAACATTGTACTGATAATGAGGATGGTGGGCTGGGAGTTGATTATGATGCATATGAAAAATTATATCCTTTGCTAAAAGAAGCAGAAAATCTATCAGATGATGAATATAAGTGTGTGATCAAGTGGTCAAAAATAAAAGATAAAGGCAGTAACAATCGTTCGTATCAAAGATGCTACGGTGCACCATTTATGTTGCAAATGTCAGGATCTGGATTATTGGCTCCTTGTGGAGCATTGTTTAATGAAAAGTATAAAAAATTCCATATAGGAAACATATGTGACACAAGATTTAAAGATATTTGGAGTTCAGATAGGTATTGGGAGGTAATGAATTATTTATCATCACCAAAATTTAATGCCCAAAAAATGTGTGCCAGCTTATGTTTGCAACACAATGTTAATGAGACATTAGATAACTATGTAAAAGGTAAGGTAAAAATAGAAAAACCAAATTCGACACTTCCAGAACATATAAATTTTGTTTAAATTTAATGAAATTAATTAACTATAAAGTTAAAGTTAAATTTATATTAAAAATTACTGATAAACTTATGATTAAATGATCAAAATAGATTTTAATAATCTATTAGATAATTACAATACTAACCTGCTGGATAATCTAAGAGGTTTTGGAAGTGAAGAAGAATATTTCAAATTTTATGTTCCAGGCACTTCTTCAATTAAAAGCTTTTACAATTTAGTTGATGCTCTTCTAGAAGCCCATATATTAGAGTTTCTAGTTTATTATAAAAACGACTCATTTGATAAAAAATTTTATGATGAGATAAATTTCTTTTTAAAAAAAATAGGTAATAGTGAAGAAAAAACTAATGAAAATCTTATAAATTTAAAAATTAAAATTGATAGAAATCTTTATAAAAATTTTCAAGAACAGAAAAAATATGAAATAAAAGAAAAAGACTCAATTAAGATTAATGTAAGCAAGATTGATACAAAGAATGAAATATTAATTTTTAAATCTGAAAAAAAGTTAAATCAACCATATTTAGATAACATACATAAGGTTAAAACTAATGATTATTTTTCAAAAAAAACAACTAATTCTGAGAACTCATTTTTAGGTAAGATTGACGAATTTACTCTTAATTTTGTAATAGAAAATAGGATTATAATTAAAGTTTCACATGATTGTGAAAAGGAGAAAACAACAAGAAAATTATTAAACATCTTTTTTGATGTTTGTATTAACAAAAATATTCAAGAAGCAGCAGAACATGCGGTAATATATCTTGAGGAAAAAATAAGAATTACAAACAATGAATTAATTAAGCCAGGGATAATATTGCCATCACATGCAGGCACATATTTCGATGAACTTAATAATATAATAAGAAAAGTATTTAAAGAATTTACTTTAAAAAACTCAGCAGAATTTGGAATTAACAAAAATTATTTTAAAAAATCTTATCATTGGGTGAATTTGGTTGAAGAAGCAAAAATTGAAAAAATAGATTTTATTCTGAAAGAAATAGCTCAAAAGTATAATTTGCCTCATCAAAGCATTATAGTTCAATCTATTGATAGTAATTTTAAGATTAATTTAGGTGTTGATAATGCTTTTAAAAAATTACAATTAAAAAAAAATATGCTTTTAGAAATAGAGATTAAATTAAAAAAACTGGACGATACACTTGAAGTTTTTGTTGATGAACTTTTAGATAGAAATAAATTGAGACTTAAAAATTCTCCACAAACAAAACTTATAAATTAATTACCATTAGCTTGGATTGATTCAATCCCTCAGTTAATTATATCTGGACAAGTTGCCTCCAAAGACATAATAAATCAATCAAAATTAAGACAAAGAGGGGTGCAAGAAATAAATATTACGGACATAGTAAAACCTGTAGTTAAATACTGCTTACTTTTAAGAGATGAAAAAAAAAAAATATGAGTTAGAAAAATGTATATATTTATCGTAAAATGGATGACCATGACCTATGCAAAAAATAGAGATAATATATATTTTATTTAAACAAAGAGGCATAAATATTTAAATGAAACTTTCAGATTACGTAGCATCATTTCTTGAAGAGGTAGGTGTAGATTATATTTTTGGTGTGACAGGTGGAGGAGCGATGCATTTAAATGACTCTTTTGGCAAAAGTAAAAAAATTAATTTTATTATGACACATGGTGAACAGTCTGCGTCTATGGCTGCAGAGGCTTATACAAGAAAATCAGGAAAATTAGGAGTTTGCAATGTTACTACAGGTCCCGGAGGTACAAATGCCATTACTGGTGTAACAGGAGCTTGGATTGATTCAATCCCTCAGTTAATTATATCTGGACAAGTTGCCTCCAAAGACATGATAAATCAATCAAAATTAAGACAAAGGGGGGTGCAAGAAATAAATATTACGGATATAGTAAAACCTGTAGTTAAATACTGCTTACTTTTAAGAGATGAAAAAAAAATAAAATATGAGTTAGAAAAATGTATATATTTATCCCAAAATGGACGACCAGGGCCTACTTGGATAGATATACCTCTAGATTTACAAACTAAAGATATTAATCCAAAAAAATTAAAATCATTCAAACCAAAAAAAAATAAAACTATCAAATTTCATAACAAATTAATTAAGATTTCCAATTTGATAACGAAATCATCTAAACCAGTAATTGTTATTGGGAATGGTGTACATTTATCAAATTCAAAAAAATTAATAAAAGAAATAATTGACAATTTTAATATACCAATTCTAAGCTCTTGGAATGCATCAGATATAATTTCAACAAATCATAAAAGATATATTGGAAGATTTGGATTATTTGGGGATCGAGCTTCAAATTTTACAATACAAAACTCAGATTTAGTATTAGTTTTAGGTTGTAGACTTTCTCAACCACAAACTGGATATAATTTGTCTCTATTTTCCCCAGATGCAAAGTATATTTATGTTGATATTGATGTTGCTGAGACTGTTAAGTTTAAAGGTAAAAATGTAACTAAAATTATCTCAGATCTTAGATTATTTTTGGAACAATTCATTAAATTTATTAAAAGATTTAAATTAAAAAATAGTTATAAAAAACTTCATAAAGACTGGTTAAACCATAGTATAAAGCTTAAGAACAAATACCCTGTTTTTCTTAAAAAATACAAACATCAGAAAAAAATTAATTCATTTTATTTTATAGAGACTCTCTCTTCTTTGCTTAAAGAAAAAGACACTATTGTTACTGATATGGGAACTAGTTTTACATGCACTATGCAAACTTTTAAAACAAAGGAAAATCAGAGATTATTTACGTCAAGTGGTTTGGCTCCAATGGGCTTTGGTTTGCCAGGATCTATAGGAGCTTGTTTTGCTAATAATAAACGAAAAACAATATGCATTAGTGGTGATGGCGGTGTAATGTTTAATATCCAAGAACTACAAACAATATTTCATCATAAGCTCCCAATTAAAATTTTTATATTATGCAACAAAGGATACCTTACTATGAAATTAATGCAGTCTAAGAATTTTAAAAAGTTTGTTGGTTCCACACCTTCAAGCGGAATAAGTTGTCCAAATTTTGAAAATCTTGCAAAATCTTTTAAGATCTTCTCTACAACGATTAGAAATACAAGTAATCTTAAAGTAAAGATTGAGGATTTTCTTAAAAAAAGAGGTGCAGGTGTGTGTCAAATTATAATGGGAGAACATCAAGAACTTATACCAAGGGTACAAACTAAAATGAGAAAAGATGGAACTTTTGTACTAACACCAATGGATGATATGTATCCATATTTGGAAAGAAAAGAATATGATAATAATAAATCTTATTTGACAAATGATTAGCAGCAAGCTTTTTTCATTTAAAAAAAATAGTTAAATTATTTTTATTTAAGAGAGGAAAAATATTTTTTATTATATAATTTTGCAAGTCTTTTATCTATTGAAGCGCTTCCACCATAGATTCTGAATGGTTGTAACCCATCATTTCCAATATATCTTTTTATTATATTACCAGAGCCAACTGAAATTGTTTTATAGCCCAGGGCTCTTTCTTGAGAGCTAAAATCATTTTCAGTTGAAGTATATCTTAATGTAAAAGAGATTCTTTTATTTTTTTTTGAATGACCTGTTGTTGAATGAACTAAAAGAGGGTGCCAAATTAAAACATCACCTTTTTTTAAAGCTAAATTAATACCCTTGTTTAATTTTATATCAAATGATTTATAATCTATAGTTCTATTTTTTACTGGATATAGACCATGCAAATGAGTTCCAGGATAAACGGTAACACCATTATAATTATCACAGTCTGTAAGAAGTAATTTTAAAAAAATTGTGTTTATACCAGTGCCTGTCCATGCATCTACATGTTCGTTTTTGTTAAGGACAGAATTTGTATTAGTTGGAACATTTATCCACAGGGCTGTATAATTTAGTACACACAAATCATTACCTATTAACCTATTCATAATAAATTTATTTTTTTTTTGAAAAATTAGCTCTTCATAATTTGAGGAACTTTCAAAGTTATCCATTATTAAATTTGAAACATCATGATAATCAATTATTTTTTTAGATTTTTTAAAATTTTTTTCTATTTTATTAATTTGTTCTAAAATATCTTTTGAAATTTTATTAAAAAATTTTTTTTCTATGTTATTTTTGATAACAACATAGCCATTTTTTATATAAAAATCTTCAATGTTAGGGTCGTTGAAAAAAAATTTTTTAATTTTCATAAAACTTAGAATAACTTTAATTAATTTTTAATTTTATATTTGAATAATATTCTTTATCTTCTAAAAATGGAAATAAATTGTCTACAGGTGAAAATAAAAATTCATCATCTGGATTCATCTTGGTCTGTAATTGAGGTATTAAAGCTTGAAAACCTAGCATATATAAACTAAAAATTAATAAACTTGGTAATTATAAAACAACGAACAAAATTAAATATAATGAAATTTAAATCAGTAATTATAAGTGGTGCAATGGCACAAGATCATGAGTTTATTTATCCTTTTTATAGATTACTGGAAGCAGAAAGTGAATTAGACGTATGCCTTATAGGGGGTAAACCTGTTCAAGGTTTCCTAGGAACTACTTTGCCACCAAATAAAGGTTTTCCAGTAAAAGATATAAGTGAAATTAAAGTTGATGATTATGATCTGCTTATTTTACCTGGTGGAGTTAAGGCAATGGAAAAAATTAGATTAAATAAGGATTTAATAAAATTCATAAGCAAATTTTATAATGCTGAAAAAGTAATTGGATGTATTTGTAGTGGAGTTCAACTGATGATTTCTGCAAAAATAGTAAATGGAAAAAAAATTGCTGGTTATTACCACCTTCAAGATGATATTGAAAATGCAGGAGGAATTTATACTGACAAACCCGCAGTAGTTGATGGTAAAATTATAACTACGGCACATTATAAAGACATGGGTCCTTGGATGAAAGCAATTTTAAATTTCTTTGAAGATTAATTTATATGAGTAGTTTTAAAGGTTACGATAACAAAATTGTAACTAAACCCTGGGGTTGGGAACACACTCTATTTAGATTAGGAAAAAAATTAGAAATTCTTTTTTTGCAAATAGATTATAATAAAAGAACGTCACTACACTGCCACCCAAAGAAAAAGACAGCTTTTGTTATTTTAAAAGGAAGAGTCAAAGTACAATATGGTATTTATAAGAAGAATTTCAAAATTTATGGACCTTTATCAAGGTTTGTTCTTAGAGAGGGTTTTTTTCATTCATTAAAGTCAGTTTCTAAAAGTGGAGCTAATGTTCTAGAGTTTGAAACTCCTGTGATTAAAAACGATTTAATAAGATTTTCTGATGATTATGGAAGACAAAATAAGAGTTATGAAGGCAAAAAATATACGACAGAAAAAAGTTTAAATCACTTAACATTAAAAATTCCAAAAAAGAATCAAAAAACATCAAAATTGAAATTTAAGAATATTAATCTCAGTCTATCTTATAAAAAAAAATTTTCTAATATTATTAAAAATGATAACTCAACATCTGCCATATTGAGTGGTAAAATAGTAAATGAAAAAAATAAAACTGTAATTGATTATGGTGAAGTTTTAAAAACAAATACATTAAAAATATTATCAAAGAAGTTTTTTATAAAAAAGCCATTATTGATATTAAATATAACAAAATCTAGATCTTTAAAAAAATAGGTATTAAATAAAAACTTATAATACAGTCATATTAAAATTTTACACCAGCACCCTTTACCAAACATCAGGCTCTGATGGTTATAAAAAATTACAGAATTTACTATTTTATTTAACTAGCAAGGAATTTATGTATAAAGCATCAAAACCTGTTAATTTGTTATTTATATTTTCACTTGAGAACTCACCTAATTGATAAAGAATAAAGTTATTCTTGTGCATTATAAAATCAATTTCAAAAAGATTTGGACTTTTAATATAAATATCTTGGATTGTAACCTCAAGTTCAATAAATTTAATCCCCCCCCTTTTTTTTAAAAGATGCATTGCTCCTTGCAAGACTTTAATTTCGTACCCCTGAGTGTCAATTTTTAAAATATCAATATTTTTAATATTGTTTTGTTTTACATAGTGATCTAATTTTTCGATTTTTACCTTTGGCTTATTGTTTTTTTCTTTTTCATATAAAAAACTATTTTTATTTTTGTTATTAATGTTAAGAAAACTCGACGTATATGTAAGTGTATTATGATTAAATTTTCTATTTTTATTACTTTCTCCTAATGCAAAATTATTTAATATTATATTTTTTTCATTATACTTTAGTTTAATTGAATCAAAGCACTCTTTCACAGGTTCAAAAGAATGAATAATGCAATTTGGAAAAATATTTCTAAAACGTTTAATTGATTGTCCAGTATTTGCACCAACATCAAAAATGTATGGGGTTTTTTTTATGAAATATAAATAAATTTCATCAAAATTTTTTTGTTTTTTTTTAATTTCTATATTAAATGTACTAAATAATTTTTTTATTATAATTGTTAGTATTAAATATGCATAACCAAAAAATGTAACTTTTCTTAATTTTCTCTCTTTTTCTCTTATTTTTTGATCGAAGTTTTTATTGAACAAAAACACTCTCCACTTCTACCTGATAATTTATCAGGCTATTTATTTTTTTATCACCACAATTTAATATTATCCTAAATAAATTTGGGTGGTTAATTTTTTTAATTTCATTATTTTTTAAACATTTACTTCCACCACCTACTGACAATAGTACACCATTTCTATCATATTTTCTTAAAAGCTTCATATTAGGAGACTTTATTAACTTAAGATTTTTTAAGTGTTTAAATGGTTTTAAGTGTGAACCATTATCACCTAATAAAATTATAATTGCTTCATCGTCATACCTTTCAATAAGTGAAATTAACTTTATCAAGTGACTGTTTACACAATTTACATTATCAATATAACCTTTAACCCTAGTTTCTTCATCTTTAATTAATGTAATATTAACTGTATCTTCATAATCTGGAATATTTTTCCAAGAACAATTACTATTTACAACAAATGGTGCATGAGGAACTTTCAAAACTATATTAAAATAATTATTTTTAGTTTTTTTTACAACTTTTATTTTTTTATCTAAAAATTTTAAAATTGTATCATTTTTATTATTATTTTCATCTAACGTTGATTTATTATTTGGAAAAAGATTGATAAAAACTGATCTAATCTTTTTTTTAGAATGTCTGAATACACTATTAAAAGAATTATAAAAATAGATAGCTTCCACGATACTCAAATCACCAAGTAATGAAGTGTATGATAAGTGATCCTTACAATATTTTTTTCTTGTTTGGTATTTAAAGTGACAAGAAATTATATTTTGATTATAATTATTCTTCTTTAAAGCATTAATTAAAAAACTATTATCCAATCCATTATCTAAATTTCTTATATTTTTTCTATAATCATCATCGTTAGGGTCATTAAAATAATTCGAATTAAATATACTGGCTAAAGACAATAAAGTACTTGGATAACTAGAAAATGAGTTTTCTTTTAAGTAAAAATTTTTATTATTAAGGGTATCAAACAATATATTTTCTTGATTTGGGTATAAAATATTAAAATATTTTTGAGATATATAAGCATCAGCAACTATAAAAAATATATTATCTTCAATTTTTACTTTTTTATAATTTGCTTTTTCGAATTTCCAATTATCTTTTGCTTGAGTTGCATGTGGTGGAATATTTTTTGAAAAATTTATTATAGAGATTACTGTTAAGCAAAAAATAAAAGAAAATAAGAATACTTTTATATTCTGAATCTTTTTTTTTACTAAAAAAAATAGAATAGAACAAATAATTATTGGAAAAGTAATTAGTGATATTATTCTTAAATAAATTACTCCTCCACCAATCTTACCTGGATAGCTTAGGTAATTTGAAATTATATATCCTTCAAAAGAATTCATAAAATAGGATATAAGAATTGTTGTTATCGCAAGATAAATGGTAGAATCTTTATTCAATTTCAATAGATGTAAAACCAGAAAAATTAATACAAAGATAATTAAAAATATTGTCAGCATTATCAAAAAAGCCTGCACATAATTCAAGAAATTAAAATAAATTCTATTTTTTGAAGTGATTTGCAAAATTGGTATTATCAATAATAAAAAAATAAAAAAATAATTTGTAATAAAATTAATTTTTAATTTTTGTGCATAATAAAATATATTTTTTATATAGTTTGATGATTTTAATAGAATGAATCTTGAATAAGTTATAAATGCAAAGATAAAAGCAACAATTGATTGCCAGATTAATGCAAATATCTGTGGATCCACATAAGCATATGCAGTGTTTGGCACAATCAAAAATAATAGTAAAAATATTATTTTCTTAGAAATTGTTTGCATAGAGTGCTTTGAGTTTTTAATATTTATGAAAGTTTATGTTATAGTTAATATTATAAATATAATGAAAAAAATTGAAACAATAATTTTTACATACAATAGAGCCATAATTCTAGATGCAGTTTTAGAAAGTATTTTTAAAAATTTTTATAATAAATCAAATACAATTAATGTGATTTATCAATTATCTAAGAAACATGAAGAATCTTATGACATGTTAATAAATAAATGGTCAAATAGAAAAGTTAATTTTATAAAAAGAAAAGAAAATATAAATTTTTTTAGCAAAAAATATAAATATTTTTTATGGCCATTAAATTTTTTGTGGTTTATGAGGTGGAAAATTATGTTTCAAGATAAGGGTAATTTTAAAGAAGTACTTGAAAAAATAATTGTCGACTCTGAAAATAGCTTCATTACTTTTGTTCCAGATGACCAAATTTTTTTTAAAGAAACAATTGTACCAGATGAAGCCTTAAATTTATTAGAAAAGAATCATAAATCTTTTTTTAGATTTTTCTCAGGAGTACATTTCGAAGACCACCACAAATTAAATAAAGAAATGAAAGTTAAATATTTTAATAGTAAAACTACTAATTTTTTAAGTTGGGATCTATATGATAAATTTGCAGAACATTCTTGGAAATATAATTTTACCATTGAGGGAACAGTATATAGAAAAAAAGATTTAGAAAAATTCTTAAAACCATTTTACTATCACAATCCCATAACTCTCGAGGCAGTTGGTCTTTGGGAGGCTCGTTTTAGAGGTTTTTTTAAAAGGGGTATGACCTCAGTACAAAGAACTGCAGCCGGTTTTCAGGCAAATAATGTTCAAAAACTTGTTGTTAATCAGTGTGCCTTTTACGATCCAGATATTTTAATGAAAGCTTATTTAGATGGGTATAGACTTATTATAGATAAAAAAGATTTTCCAGATAAAGATTTTGATGTTATACCAAAAGAAATTAAACTTTTACATCCCAAAACAAAAGAGGTAGTAAGTTATGAAGAATACCTTAGTCATGAATAATATTCTTGCAATAGGCGCTCATTTTGATGATGTAGAACTTGCTATTGGTGGAACATTAAATAAATTTTCTAAAAGTAAAAAAGTTTATAAACTTACACTTACAGATAATGTTACTTTTTCTAAAAATTTAAAATTAGATGTAAAGTATAAAACATCACAAAATTCAAGTCAAAATGCTTGTAAGATTTTAGGTGTTACAGAAATTTCCAATAAAAAAATTAAAAAATGTACTAAATTAAAATATGAAACAAATTTAATGCAATATATTGAGAAAATAATTTTAAATAAAAAAATTGATACTATTTTTATTCATTACGATAATGATTTAAATCAAGATCATATTGCCAGCTCTGAAATATGTAAAACAGCAGCTAGACATTGTAGGAATATTTTAATGTTTCAAAGTAACTTTTATACTGGTAGCAAACCATTTAACCCAACGATGTTTGTGGATATAACAAAAAATATTAATAAAAAAATTAGCTCTCTTAATTGTTATCAAAAAGAACATAATAGAAATAATCAATTATTTTCAATGACAATTAAAAGAAATGAAGTTTGGGGTTACTCAGCAGGTGTAAAATATGCAGAAGGCTTCGTTCCTATAAAATTTTGTTTAGATGACTAAAGTTTTAGTGGTGGCATGCACTAATGTAGGAAGACAAATTATATTAGAAATATTAACAAATAATTTAATTAATACAAAATTAGTGGGTGTCATTAATTTAAAACCCAAATTAGGAATAAATAAATCCAATTATGATAATTATAATGATTTAAAAAAAAAGTTTAAGATAAAGATTAAATATATAAGCAATATTAACCATTTAGAGTCAATTAATTGGATTAAAAAAGTTAAACCAGAATTGATTATTCAATCAGGATGGTCACAAAAGTTTAGCTCAAAAGTTTTAAAATTAGCAAAATTTGGATGTGTTGGAGAACACCCAGCACCACTTCCTTATGGTCAAGGTGCTGCTTGTGTTAATTGGGGGATTATAAAGGGAAGAAAAAAATGGGGGGATACTTTTTTTTTAATGAATAATAAATATGATGATGGCCCCATAATATCACAAAAATTATTTAAAATTTCTAATAATGACAATGTTAAAACTGTTTATGATAAAATATCATCCACATCTGCTCTTATGATTAGAGAAAATATCGATAAATGGTCAAAAGGTATTTTTAAAAAAAATAAACAAAATAAAAATAAAGCTGTTTATTTTAAAAAAAGATTTCCTGAACAGGGAGAATTTAAGTTAGAAGATAGTCCAGAAAAAATTATAAATAAAATTAGGGCACTTACACAACCTTATCCTGGGGCTTTTTTCATTTATAAGAAAAAAAAAATATTTGTTTGGGAAGCTAATTATCTTATGAGAAATGAGTATGATAAAAAAGTCATATATTTTTTGAAAAGAAAAAAAAATTTTGAAAAATATAAAAATGATTTTTTATTAGTTAAAGTTGGTATTAAAAAAAATAAAATTATTAAACTTAATAGAATTCAAGTAGATGATGCTCCAGAGATGTGGGCAGGTGAATTAAAATTTTAGTTATTTTCAAGTTTTAGAATTTATTTTATACATAGTGGTCATTTAGTTTGTGGTTATTTATTAAAATTTTACACCAGCACCCTTTAAAAAAACAGCATCTGCATCTAAAGACCACCTAGGTCTTGCGGGACTATCTAATTCACTAAACAGTTTTAGTTTAAACTTTTCCAATCCAACCATAGCAATCATTGCAGCATTATCACCACATAAGTTAATAGGTGGAAAGATTGCTTCAAAACCTTCTTCTTTACAAAGACTAGTTAGAACTTCTCTAATTCTTTTATTTGCAGCAACACCACCCGCAACTACAAATTTATTTTTAACTGTTGTGTTCATTTTTTTAAATTCTTCAAAAGCAATTTTACTTTTCTTATGTAATATTTCTTCAATTGTTTTTTGAAAAGATGCTGCAAGATCATATTTTTCTTGATCAGTTTTTATTTGTTTCGATATTTTTAAAACTGCAGTCTTTAAACCTGCAAATGATAAGTTGCAGCCACCTTTATGAAAAATTGGTTTGGGTAGCTCATATTTATTTGGATCACCTTTTTTTGCATATACTTCAATTTGTGGCCCGCCAGGAAACTCTATACCCAATAACTTTGCTGTTTTATCAAATGCCTCACCCACAGCATCATCAATAGTTGTTCCTAATCTTTTATAATTTCCTAAACCTTGCACACTTAAAAATTGAGTATGACCTCCAGAAATTAAAAGTAATAAGTAAGGATAGTTTAACTCAGTATTTAGTTTTGGGCTTAATGCATGTCCTTCTAAATGATTAACAGCTATAAAAGGTTTATCGAGTGAACAAGCCATTGCTTTTCCAAAACTTAAGCCAACAGATAGACAGACTATAAGACCAGGTCCTGCAGTTGCAGCTATAGCATCTAGGTCCTCCATTTTTACTCCACTTTCATCAAGTGCTTTTTTTGTGATTAAATCTATTTTTTCCATATGAGATCTTGCAGCAAGTTCAGGCACAACTCCCCCAAACTCTTTATGAACATCTACCTGACTCGAAACAATACTTGATAAAATTGTTGGCATGCCTTGTTCATTTTCACTTATGATAGAGGCAGCTGTTTCATCACAGCTTGATTCAATTCCTAAAATTATTGGTTTTTTATTCATTAAATTAGTTTTTATTAATAATACATTCTCAATATAAGTATGAAGTATAAAGCAATTAAATGAAAAATAAAAAAATTATTATAGGCTCTAGAGGAAGCAAATTAGCACTAATCTATGCTGAAAAAGCTAAAGGAAAAATTCTTAAACATTCAAAAGATTTTGGAATTGAAGAAGTAATCATTAAAGAAATTGTAACCAAGGGTGATCAAGTTCAAGACAAAAGATTATCCGAAGTAGGTGGTAAGGGACTTTTCTCAAAAACTATAGAGGTTGAATTATTAGAAAAAAAAATAGATATAGCTGTTCATGCATTAAAAGATATGCCTTCTGAAGAAACTAAAGGACTTTTAACAGATTGTTTTTTAGAAAGAAATGATCCAAGAGAAATTTTAATAAGCAAAGATAATAAACACCTAAAAGATTTAGCTTCAAGTTCAATTATTGGAACATCCTCATTTAGAAGAGAATTTCAGATTAAAAAAATAAGAGATGATCTTAATTGTAAATTAATTAGAGGAAACGTTGATACAAGAATAAGAAAACTTAACGAAAATTTATATGATGCAATCATCTTATCTTATGCTGGAATTGATTCTTTAGGATTAAATCAAAATATCTCTCAAACTTTTTCTACTTCAGAAATTATACCGTGCGCAGGACAAGGAGTTATTGCTTTGCAATGTAGAGATAGTGATGAAGACTTAATTGAGCTATTAAAACAAGTTGACCATCAATCAACACATAGCGCAATAAAAGCTGAAAGAAATATTTTAAAAGTTTTAGAGGGAGACTGCGAAACAGCAGTAGGAGCATTTGCAAGCATTGAGGGTGATAAAATTAATGTTGAAGTAGAGCTTTTTTCGTTAGATGGCAGTAAAAGATTTCATTTAAAATCATCTGAAAATATAGATAAAGCAGAAGAATTGGGAATAGAGATGGGAAAAACTCTTAAAAAGATATCTAATAATTCTTACAAGAAATAATATGCATATTTTATTCACACGACCCTTAGAAGATTGTCATGAAATGATATTAAAATTTCAATCATTGGGTCATGAAATATCTCATTTACCTTTAATTAATATTGAAGGTTTAAAATATGAAGCTCCCAAATATTCGGAGTTTAAAGGAATTATTTTTACCAGTACTAATGCTATTAAATTTTTGGATATAAAGAACATTGATAAAAGATTAAAATGCTTTTGTGTTGGAGATGCCACTGAAAAAAAAGCTAGAGGTGTTGGTTTCCAAAATGTTTTTGCAGCTGAGGGAAATGTTAATAATCTTAAGGAATTAATCTTACAAAATTTCAAATCTTCTGAAGGAAAGTTAATTTATATAAGTGGAGAAATAATCTCTAGCAATTTAGATAAGGAACTTATTTCGAGTGGGTACACAATAGAACGATTAATTAATTATAGAGCCAACGCGATCAAAAAATACGATGAAGGTTTTATCGAAAAACTGAAATTGAAAACGCCTGAAATCACTTATATTTATTCACAAAATAGTGCGATTAATTTTTTAAAAGTGATTAAAAATTATCAGCTAGAAACCTTGTGGATGAATACTAATTTGATGTGCATTGGAGAAAAAACCTCTTCAATTCTTAATGAAATTAAATGGAAAAAAATTTTTCTTTTTAACCCTGGAGAAGAGGAATTTTTGCTATATAAAATTTAATTATGGACATATTTAGTAATTTTAGTGACCTGTTTATTTCTGTTTGGTCTAAAGGAATTCGTGGAGTTGATATTTTTCAAATACTAATTGGTATTGGAATATTTTTTATTTTTTTAATTTTTAGAGGAATAATAAGTAAAGTTATTATTAAAAGATTAGAAGCAATTTCAAAAAGAACTACTAATAAACTAGATGACACCTTCGTCCATGCAATGGAAGGGCCAGCTAGATTTTTACCAATTGTTCTAGGTTTCTTTATTGCAAGTTATTATATGTCTTTTGCAGATGATGGCAGAGCTATAGTTGATACAATTAATCGAACATTAATTACAATTTTAATATTCTGGGTTATCCATCAAATTATTGAACCAATTTCTTATATTTTAAGTGGGTTAGATAAAATGTTAACCCGTGAGTTAGTGGGATGGATTATAAAATCCTTAAAGATTTTAATTTTTATTCTAGGGTTAGCAGCTGTTCTTGAACTTTGGGGAATTAAAATTGGACCAATTATTGCTGGACTTGGTTTATTTGGTGTTGCTGTTGCTTTAGGTGCACAAGATTTATTTAAAAATTTGATTTCAGGAATTTTAGTTTTAGTAGAAAAAAGATTTAAAATTGGAGACTGGATATTAGTAGAAGGTATCATTGAAGGTATTGTTGAGAAAATTGGTTTTAGATCAACAGTTTTAAGAAAGTTTGATAAATCTTTAGCAATTATTCCTAATTTTCAGTTTGCTGAAAACGCAGTTATCAATATTAGTGAGACAACTAACTGGAGAATAGATTGGGCAATAACACTTCAATACGACACTACTGTTGATCAGCTAAAAAAAATAAGAGATGAAATTGAAGATCATATAAAGAAAAGTGATGATTTTGATAAAGCAGTAGGAATTGCAGTAAGAATCGAAAAATTTTCAGACAGCTCTATTGATATGAGAGTTAGATGTTTTACTACTTCTAATAGTTTTGCTACATGGTTGGAAGTTAAAGAAAAACTCGCAATTGAAATAAAACAAATTGTAGAAGGAAATAGTGCAGCTTTTGCTTTCCCGAGTCAGTCAATTTATATTGAAAAGAAATGATAGCCATTTTTTACTTAGCTCTTCAAATATTAAAGCTTTATTCTTATGTGGTAATTGCAAATGTAGTAATTAGCTGGCTTGTTTCCTTTAACATTATAAATACTCAAAACAGGTTTGTTTATTCAATATTAGAAATGACTTACCGATTAACTGAGCCAATGCTTAATAGAATAAGACGATTTCTCCCTAACTTAGGATCATTAGATATTGCACCAGTAGTACTACTGTTGTTGATTTGGTTTATAGAAATGTGTATGAAACTCTACATTGCACCAATGATTTTTTAGGGAAATTTATGATCTTAATAGATGGAAAAAAAATAGCAGCTGAGCTTAGAGAAGAGCTAAGGCTAGAAGTTGTAGAATTAAAGGCTAAGCATAATAAAATTCCAGGACTTACAGTAATATTAATTGGAGATATGGCTCCTAGCCAAATTTATGTTCGTATGAAAGAAAAAGCTGCGAATGAAGTGGGGTTAAAATCTGAAGTAATTAGATACCCAGGGACTGTGGAAGAAAAAACAGTATTAGATAAAATTGAAGAACTTAATAAAGATGAAAGTATTTCGGGAATTTTAGTTCAATTGCCTTTACCAAAACATATTGATAAGCAAAAAGTTATTGAAACTATTTTGCCAGGTAAAGATGTTGATGGGTTTCACCCAATGAATGTTGGTAATCTTTCATCAGGATATGAAAGCTCAGTACCTTGTACTCCCTTAGGATGTTATTTAATGATTAAAAAAATTGAACCAAATCTAAGTGGAAAAAAAGCTGTTATGATTGGCAGATCAAACTTAAATGGTAAACCAATGGCACAATTACTTTTAAAAGAAAATTGTACGGTAACGATAACTCATTCAAAAACCAAGGATTTAAAGGCAGAATGTTTGGAGGCAGATATTATTGTTGCAGCAGTTGGTATTCCTGAACTTGTAAAAGCAGACTGGGTTAAAAAAGATGCAATCGTAATTGATGTTGGGATTAATAAAACTGAAAACGGTATAGTTGGAGATGTAGCATTTGAAGAAGTTTCAAAAGTTGCAAAAGCTTTAACACCTGTTCCAGGTGGGGTAGGGCCAATGACTATTGCCTGCTTGCTAAAAAATACTATTGAGTGTTTTAAAAGATCTCAAAAATAAAAGATCTCAAAAATAAAAATTATCAATATAAATGGTAAGATTTTTAATTTTCTTATTCTCAATTATTATTTATAACTCTTCAATAATTGCTATGAAAAAAAAACCTTATCATCATTTACCAGATGGAACTTTTAGAAATCCAGAAGGATCGCCAGTTAGAACTAGTCAAGCCAAGTTCTCATACACACAATTCATTGAATTGAAAAAGAAAATAGACATGACTGTTCCAAAAGAACATGTTGTAGCTAAGGAGAAAGTTTTATCTGATTTAGAAAAGTATAAAAATGAAGATTATATTGCTTGGATTGGTCATGCTACTTACTTAATCAAACTTGGAGATACAACAATTATAACTGACCCTGTATTTTCAAAAAATGCAGGACCTTTAATTTTTGGCCCAGATAGATTCACAGAGCCTGCCCTAAATTTAGATGAAATTCCAAAGACCGATTTATTATTATTAACACATAATCATTATGATCATCAAGATATGGGAACTATTAGAAAGTATCCGTTTAAAGATACAAAAGTTTTAACTCCTCTAAATCTTGGAAAATACTTTACAAAAAATAAATTTAAAGATGTAAATGAAATGGATTGGTACGAAGAAATTAAAGTTAATGAGGATCTAAAAGTAACATTACTCCCAGCTGTCCATTGGTCTAAAAGAAGCTTAACAGATATGAATAAAACACTTTGGGGTAATTTCTTAATTGAATATAAGGGTAAAAAAATCTTATTTGCTTGCGATACTGGCTATGGAAATATTTATAAAGAATTAGGTGAAAAATATGGTCCAATTGATTTAACAATGATTAATATTGGAGCATATGACTTTAAGCCTATGTTTGATAAATCAATTTATCACACAACACCAGAAGAAGCTTTAAATGTAGCTAAAGATTTAAGAAGTAAAAAGGTTATGGGAACACACTGGGGAACCTTTGTTTTATCTCTAGAGCCCATTATGGAGCCACCTGTACGATTTAAAGCTAGTGCAGAAAAATATGGTTTTAAAAAAGATGATGCGATTATCTTTAAAATTGGAGAGATAAATTCATTAAAAAATATATTATCAAATTAAGATTATTTTTTTTCCATTAACCATAAAGCATTTTCACTTAAGAAAAATATTTTACCATTAGAAGGATGAACTTGAATATCTCTTATTCTTCCAACATTATTTTTAAATACAAGATCTTCTTTAACATTAGTTAGATCATTAAATATTAATTTTCTTAAAGATTTATCATTTAAAGAAGTAACTAGCGCATGCCCATTCCATTCTTTAAACTCATTTCCTTTGTAAATTGTAATAGCACTAGTAGCTATTGAAGGTACCCAATATTGAATTGCTTTAGTAAAACCTGGTTTCCATTTAGGACCTATCTTTGTTCCTGAGTAATTTTTTCCTCCCCAGCCTAAAATTTTCCATCCATAATTTTCTCCTTTTTTAGCCTCTCCAAACCAATCGCCACCTCTTGCTCCGTGATTACTTAAGTATATTTTTCCATCATAATCGGAGAGTGTTAAACCTTGTGGATTACGAACACCTATTTGATAAATTTCGGGTAACCAGTTTTTCTTACCTTCAAATTTTGGATTATCTTTTGGAATACTGCCGTCAGTATGAATTCTAATAATACTACCAGGATGCTTCGTGGGATCTTGAGCAATCATACCTTCGCCTCTTTCACCAGCTGATGCATAAAGATAGTCACCCTTAATCACCAATCTTGAACCAAAATGATAACCTGAATCTATAGGAGGATTTGCTTGAAAAATATTTTTAAAATCTAATTCTTGGTTATTTAATTGTGCTTTTGCAATTGATGTACTTGTTTTTGAATCTCCCCTATCTTCCGAATAAGAAATCCACAGAGTATTATCTTGGTAAATAATATCTAATAAGCCACCTTGGCCGACTTCTAAAAAATTAACATTATGTTTAATCTCTATAACTTCTTTTGAAACAACATTAACAATTTTAATTTTTCCACTTTTTTCAGTAATAATGATTTCATTATCATTAATAAATGAAGACCCCCAAGGTTCATTTATTTCTATTATTTTAGTGAATTTATAATTTTCAGAATAACTATTTGATGAAGAAAAAATTAATAAAAAAACTAAATAAAATAAGGCTTTCATAGTAAATTTTTATAATTCAAGATTGTTCGATTTAAAAGAATATTGTACTTTATTATCTTATTATTCAAATATGAAAAAATTATTAATTATTTTTTTATTAATTCCAACTTTAGCCATTTCTGGAACTTTTATAAATGAAGATCGTGAATTTGTTTTAAAAACAAGTTCTAAAAGTGGATTTAAGTTTCATAAGAATTCTATGGGGCATAACGATTATAACTTTCAATACATCAAAGATAAAACAAAAGCACGTGCTGGAAAATATTATCAACGATTTGAAGTAAGAGATGGTGATTGTTTTGGAAATGATGGTTGGAATGATTGTAAAACTAATCGAGAAAGAGTTGAGTTTTCAGGAAAGCCATCACAACGTCCTAAAAATATAAAATGTTATGGATATAGCTTGATGCTATCTAAAGATTTTATTGATGTTTACCCCACAAATACAGATTTGGGTCAAGTGCACCAAAAAGGTGGCCCATCTGGAACTGCTGGTGGTCTTCCTTCTTATCCACCTTTAATTCAAATTGGGGCACGCCAAGGATATTTGTTTTTTAATTGGCATGAACTTAGTGGTTCAGCAAAAAATGTTATTGATGAGTCAAGATATCATAGATTAAAACCCTTAAAAGATATGAAAGAAGTTTGGACGGATATCTCTTTTTGTTTAGATTTTAAAAATAAAAGAATGGATGCATGGGTAGATGGCATCAAGAAAGTGGAAATCTTAAAATCTCCAATTTTTTTTAAACCAAAAGAAATATATTTTAAACATGGTATATATCGTAGCTTTATTAGTAGATACAAACAACGTAACGACGGCAAAATGCCAACTCAAATTGTTTTCTATGATGAAGTTAGAAGAGGAAATTCAATTGAAAAAGTGGATGTCAATATAAATCCAAAGCTTAAACCTGTTGATTAAGATAATTTAGATCTTCCACCATCAACGGCAATTACTTGCCCAGTAATCCAAGAACTATCTTCAGTAATCAAAAATTTTGCAAGTGCTGCGGAATCTTTTCCTTCACCCAATCTTTTAAGAGGATGTGCTTTAGCAATACCCTCCGCAATCGCAGGATTTTTTAACATTGGTTCTGCGATTTTAGATTTTGATAAACTGGGTGCAATACAATTTACCCTAATATGTGGAGCAAACTCAGCAGCCAGTGTAACAGTTAACCCCTCAACTGCAGCTTTAGCAGAAGCAATAATTGTGTGATTAGTAAAACCTCTTTGAGCGGCAACAGTTGAAAATAAAACTACTGAGCCTTTGTTCTTTTTTAAACTTTCCTGAAACCCTTTTATAGCTTCAATTGCTGAATAAAGGTTTAGTTTCATACATTTATTCATATCTGCTTCAGTAACCATTCTTAATGGTTTTAAATCAATAGATCCTACACAGTAAGCGACCCCTTTGATTTCATTAATATCTGATTTTACTTTTTCTATAAACCCATCTTCTAAAACATCGGCAACCGTATATGAGCAACCCAATTTTTCTGCGATTGCTTTAACTTCACTTTCATTTCTTGCAACTAGATGAATATCATTGCCTGAATTTTTTAATTGTTCAGCTAAGCTAGAGCCTACAGAACCTGTCGCACCAAAAATAAGATATTTTTCTGACATATAATTTTTATTTAGTTATATTTAACTATGAAATTGTTTTTTATACTTGGCAATCAATTATTTCCATTAAAATACGTAGACCGCTTCAAAAAGGACCACTCTTTTTACATGGCAGAAGACTATGGACTATGTACTTATGAAAAGCATCATAAGCAAAAGATAGTGCTATTTCTATCTTCTATGAGGTCATATGCAGATATGCTTAAGGTGAATAAATACAAAGTTGAATATTCTAAAATTGAGGACAAGGATTTTAAAGACACTTATTTCAAGAAATTAAAAATTATCATTGATAAAAAAAAAATTACTGAAATTTCAAGCTTTGAGGTTGAAGATAAATTTTTTGAAAAGAAAATTTTGCAATTTTTAAAAAAAGAAAAAATTAACTGGAATATTGTTCAAACTCCAATGTTTTTAAACTCAAGAGATGAGTTTAAAAGTTATTTAGCAAAAACAAAAAAACCTTTTATGGCAACATTTTATAAAGAGGTTCGTAAAAAGTCTGGAATATTAATGGGAGCAGATGGAAACCCTATTGGAGGTAAATGGAGTTTTGATGAAGATAATAGAAATAAATTACCAAAAGATATATCAATACCAAAATTTCCAAAAATTAACGAAACTAATCATACTAAAAAATTAAAACCAATTATTGAAAAATTATTTAAAGATCATCCTGGAAGTACAAATGATTTTTGGTTAGCAACAGAATACAATGATGTGGTAAAACTTTTAGATTTCTTTATTAAAGAAAAATCTAATTTATTTGGTGACTATGAAGATGCTGTTAATCAAAAAGATAATATTTTATTTCATAGCGCGTTAAGTCCGTATATTAATTTAGGATTGATAACTCCTGAAATTATTATTCAAAAAATTTTAGAATTTCATAAAAAACACAAAATTAGAATGAACTCGCTCGAAGGTTATATTCGTCAGATAATAGGCTGGAGAGAATTTATGCGTGGAATTTATCAAGGTTACTCTCATGAAATGGAAACTAAAAATTTTTTCAAACATGAAAGAAAAATGAAAAACTCTTGGTATGAGGGCACAACGGGTTTACCCCCATTAGATCATGCAATTAAAAATGCTGTTAATCATGGGTGGTCTCATCATATAGAAAGGTTAATGATTTTATCCAATATCATGAACCTTTGTGAGGTGAAACCAACTTATGTTTATAAATGGTTTATGGAGATGTTTGTGGACTCATCTGACTGGGTGATGGTTCCCAATGTTTATGGAATGGGCTTATTTAGTGATGGAGGTATTTTTGCAACGAAACCATACATTTGTGGATCAAGTTATTTTATGAAAATGATGGATTTTAAAAAAGGGGAATGGTGCAATACGATGGATGGCCTGTACTGGAGATTTATAGATAAAAATAGAAAGTTTTTTTTAAAGAACCCCAGACTATCAATGATGGTTTATGTTTTTGATAAAATGAAAGATGAAAGAAAGAAAATGATTTTATCTGAAGCTGACAAGTTTATAAAATTAAATACAAATTAAATTATATGCATATTTCAATTACAGGATTAAAAACAAAAAATTTTTTATCTGAAATAAAGTTTTGGATACTCACAATACCAGCCTTTAGAGCAGCTCAAAAAGCAGAAGGTAATTTATTTTGTGAAACAAAAAGAGTAAATGGCTATCAACACACAATAACAGCATGGAAAGATAGAAATATGATGATTCAATATTTAACAAGTAAGGTACATGCAAAAGCAATGAAAAATTTTAGATCAATTGCAACTGGATCAACCTATGGATATGAAGGTGATCAAATACCATCTTGGAAAGAAGCTATAGGACTTTGGCAAAAAAATTATAAAGAATATTAAATTGAAGAAAAATAATTTACCATCAAAAATATGCCCTGTTTGCAAAAGACCTTTTGTATGGCGAAAGAAATGGAAGTTAAATTGGGATAAAGTAAAGTACTGTTCTAAGAAGTGTTCTAAGTGATTTACTTATCATTATTTACTATATCTTTTTTAGCTGCAACCATTTTACCATTTTCATCTGAGCTTACATTGGCAGGATTAATTGCAACATCAAATTACGATAATTTATTATTGTTAATTGTTGCAAGTTTTGGGAATGTTTTGGGATCAGTTATTAACTGGGTCTTAGGATTTTATTCAAGAAATCTTACTACAAAAAAGTGGTTTCCATTTAAAGACAAACAAATAGAAAACTCTTCAAAATGGTTTAGTAAATTTGGTAAATGGTCATTATTATTTGCCTGGGTTCCAATTATTGGAGATCCTCTTACACTAGTGGCAGGTTTATTAAGAGTTCGATTTTTAGATTTTATTATTTTAGTGGCAATTGGAAAAGTAAGTAGGTACCTTGTTGTCTTCTATTTAATTGGTTAAGCAATGAATATAATAGTTTTACAGCATATAAAAATCGAAGATCCTGGCTATATAAAAGACTTAATGTTAGCTGATGGCTTTAACTTAATCACGATTGAGTTGGATGAAGGTGAAAAAATTCCAAGTGATTTAAATAAATTTGATGGAATGTTTTGTATGGGTGGTCCAATGGATACTTTTATGGAGCAAGAATACCCATGGTTAATTGAAGAAAAAAAAGCAATTAAAGAATTTGTTATTGATTTAAAGAAGCCTTACCTGGGCTTTTGTTTAGGCTGTCAGTTATTAGGAGAAGTTGTAGGTGGCAAGGTAGTAAAATCTAATCCAGCAGAAATTGGAATAATGGATATAAATTTTACTAAAGAAAAAAATGAAGATATTTTATTTTCAAAATTTCCAGAGCAAATTAAAAGTTTACAGTGGCATTCTTATGAGGTCCAAGGAATAGATAACAATAAAGATGTTACTTTATTAGCTTCATCACCTGTAACTAAATATCAAATTTTTAAATATCAAAATCATGCTTATGGAATTCAGTTTCATATTGAGATTAAAGATACAACAGTTAATGAGTGGGGCTGTGTGCCTGAGTATAAAAAAGCTCTTGAGGATCAATTAGGTGAGGGTGCATTAGAAAAATTTGATCAAGCTGCAAAAAATAATATGACTGATATGAATAACTATTCAAAAACACTCTACGAAAATTTCAAAAAAATTCTAATTTAAATTGTAATATCATTTTAAAAAGATACACAAACAAGATGTCAGAGATTTTTATTCAAACTTTTTTTCTATATTTTATCGTTATAGATCCGTTGGGGAACACCCCATTGTTTTTAAGTATTACTCAAAATATGGATACAAACAAAAAGATAAGAATAGCATTAAGTGCAACAATAATAGCTTCAATCATATTGCTGTTTTTTGCATTACTTGGAAGTTCATTACTAAGTTATTTAAATATTTCTTATCCAGCATTCACAATTGGTGGAGGAATAATTTTATTAATTATTGCAATAGAAATGTTGTTTGACAGGCGTCAACAAAGAAAAGAAGAAGATATAGATCTTAATTCAGATAACGTTAGTGTTTTTCCTTTAGCAACACCTATTATTGCAGGGCCAGCCGCTATCACTTCAGTAATAGTTTCTGTCTCAGATATTGGAACTAATTTTACCAATCAGAGTGCAGGAATGATTGCACTAGTATCTGTTTTATTTTTAACTTTTATAATTTTTTTTATAGCTTCAAAATTTTCTAAAATAATAAATAAAAAAATAATTGGAGTTATTTCAAGAGTGGTAGCTATTATTCTTGTTGGATTAAGTGTTCAATATATTTTAGATGGTATCAAAACCTTTTTAGCTTAATTAAAATTAGCAATAATTTTTGGAATATAATTTTTAAAATTAAAAAACCCCTTATTGCAATATTGCCAAGAAAACCGATCTAACTTTCTATATAAAAATTTAATATTTTTTAATTGATTATTTTGAATAAAATCTAAGTTTTCACCAACAGTTGGATAAACTGCATAAACATCTTCAGTAATATTTTTTAAATTATTAATGTTAACAGTTTCACAATTAATTGATTTTTCTTCTAATCTTATTTTTTGATCTTCTAAAAGATTAGCTTTAAATTTCGACACTTTTTCACCTAATTTGATAGTTCTATTTGTATCATTTGAGACTAACAAAATTTTTTTAAATTTATGTTCTTTAAAATCAGAAAATTCAAATGTCATATTATTTTCAAATATCAATAAAGTTTTATCTTCAGAAATCTCAGAATTTTCAAAGCTCTTATTGGTAACAGAATATATTTTATCACTGGATATAGGCTTGGCATTTTCATTAAGTTTTATGTTTTTAAATCTATTGTTTGTAAATTTATTAATATTCCATTCACTCGCGAGGTAATGTTTGCCTTTAGTTTGAACTCCAGCCACCCATCTCCAACCAAGAGTGTTTGATGCAGCATCACCATCGTAAAGATGTTGCATAAAAAATTCAGCCCCCAATTGCCATGGTAATTCTAGAGTAAATATCCAAATACTCGCAAACCACATTCTTGTGTGGTTATGAAGATAGTTATTTTCTTTAAGTTCAATTACCCATTGATTAAAACAATCTACATTTGTCTTTCCTTCAATTGCATCTAAATAACTTTGATTGTTTTTAAATTCATCTTTAACTTTACCTAATTCTACTAAGTAATCTGACCAAACATTGGGTCTTAATTCTAGCCAACCTTTCCAATAAACTCGCCACATTACTTCCTGAATAAATTTTTCATTTTTTACAAATGAAAACTTTTTAAGGGATTTATCAATTACCTCTAATTCATTAATTATTCCGTGAGTTATATAGGGAGATAAACAAGAAATATTAGATCTATTATCAGGTCCAAAATCAAAATTTCTTAGTTTTGAATAATCTGTAAGATTTTGTTCTATAAAATTATCTAATTGATCAACGGCTTTAGCCCTTGAAGCTCCAAATATCATATTAAACTATTTAGATTTTCTTTTCTTTAGACCTAATTTATCACTGTGTCTTAATCTAAGAATAACTATTGCAGATGCAATTAGAACTATGGCTATAGCTTCATAAACTAATGCTGATGGATCCATTTCTTTTCCTTGCAATATAATAAATCGAGCCAGGGCAGTTATCGCAATTAGAAGAGGCAAAGTTATGCTAATTGATTGCTGGTCCCAAAAAACTCGAACCATTGCTAAAACTTCCAAATAAAGAAACATTAAAAGTAAATCTGCCAATGTTACAGATTGATTTAGAAACATATTTTTAATTTCCATACCAACAGCAATTACAGTGCTTACTAAAATAATGCACATTAATGCAAGCTGTAAATTTTTTGCTATTTTTTCCATTACTTATCTTTACTAAATGGTAGCCATTTTTCAAACACTGATTTTGATGGACCATCATAAGGAATTGAATAAGAACTAGGGTTGGGACTTGTTAAAATCTCTATTCCCTTAGAGAATACAAAAATAAATACAATGACAAAAACAATAACCATAATTTTAAATGGATCAAAATTTTTAGTTTTAAATACACTGCTAGAGAGTGCTTCTGCTTTATGAAAATGTTTAAAAGTCATATAGACTGCAAAAATAAGTCCAATGTGTGCTATGTAAAGACCAGCCCAACCAAAGGCAAAAGTTGTATAAGAAAAAATATATAAACTAAAAACAGTTGTCCAAACAAAGCTTAGAACTAATAAAATTTGTAATCTCACAGATCTTGGCAAAGATCTTAGGTCGTTTTTACTATCATCAAATAAAATATTTGCTGCATCTATCATCCAATTTTTTAGTGCTTCCATATAACCAGAATAGATATTTATACGTTAAAGGCAAAGGATAAAGTGTCCTTTAATTTTTAGCTTAAATTGGACTTTATTGCACTTTCTAAATTTGTAGAGCTTTGGGCGCCTGAAATAAAATCTGTTCCTATTTCAAAGAAAGGCACTCCATTAACTTCTTTTTCTCTTGCAACTGAAATGTATGAATTAACTTCTTCAATATTTTTTAAATTAAAAAAATCATTAATTACATCTGCATTAATATTAAATTCTTTTCCAATATTAATTAAGATTTCTTTATCTCCAATATCAAGACCTTTAATAAAATATGATTGATATATCTTTTCTTTAATTTCGTTGTGTACATTAGATTGCTCAGCTAATTTTATTAATAAGTGAGAAAATACTGTATTGGGTGTTTTCTTTATCTTATCTAAATTAAAATTAAGATCTTCCTTTTTAGCTTCATTAGTCATTTGATCGTACATTGGTTGAGCAAACTCTTTTCCGCCAAACTTTATTTCTAAGTATTTGTTTCTTTCAATTCCTTCTTTTGGCATGTCAGGATTTAATTGAAATGGGATGTGCTCTATCTCAAACTTAGTTTCAGGAAAATTTTTTAATGCATTATTTAATCTTGCTTGACCAATAAAACACCACCCACAAATTGTGTCAGCAAATATCTTTATTTTCATTAACTTATGAACGAAGCTTTTGTTTATGAAAGTTAATAAATTGTTCTACGTTTGATTTATTAAAAGTTTTATTTTCTTCGAAAGAAACTTTTTTCATGGAGTAGGCATTACTTTTTGTCTGTCTAGACATTATGGTGATATTACCTTTGTATAATTTTAACTTAACAGATCCATTTACTTTATTCCTTTTAAGGTCGACAATTTTTTGAAGTTTAAATCTTGCTTTTGAGTACCAATAACCATTGTAAATAAGTTCAGCATACTTAGGCATAATCTCATCTTTTTTATGCATAGTTTCTTTATCTAAAGTAACAGATTCAATTGCTCTATGAGCAGACATTAATAGTGTTCCACCAGGTGTTTCATAAACACCTCTAGACTTAATCCCAATAAATCTATTCTCAACTAGATCAACTCTACCTATTCCATTTTTACCAGCAACATCGTTAAGTTTTTCTAATAAATTTCCAGGTGATAATTTTTTACCATTAACCGTTATTGGGTCTCCATTTTTAAATCCTATAGTTACAAATGAAGCTTTGTTGGGAGCTTTTTCAGGAGATACCGTTCTTTGAAAAAGAAATTCAGGGGCTGAATTTTTTGGGTTTTCTAAAACCTTACCTTCAGTTGATGTGTGGTATAAATTATCATCAATAGAGAAAGGAGGAGCACCTTTTTTATCTGTTGGAATTGGAATATTATTCTTTTTTGCATATTTAATTAAATCTGTTCTAGAGTTTAATTTCCATATTCTCCAGGGTGCAATAATTTTAACTTTTGGACCGAAGTAATGATAGCCTAATTCAAATCTTACTTGATCATTTCCTTTGCCAGTTGAACCATGTGAAACAGCATAGGCTCCAAATTTTTTAGCAGCAGCAATTTGTCGTTTTGCAATTAAGGGTCTTGCAATTGAAGTACCTAATAAATAAACCCCCTCATAAATTGCATGTCCTCTGAGCATTGGAAAAACATAATCTTTTACAAAAATATCTTTTAGATTTTCAATAATAATATTTTTAACGCCTAGTCTTTTGGCATTTCTTATAATTTTTTTTCTATCAATTTCTTGACCAACATCAGCAGTATAGCAAATAACTTCTGCGTCATAATTTTCTTGAAGCCATTTTAAAATAATAGAAGTATCTAGTCCGCCTGAATATGCGAGAACAATTTTTTTTTTAGGTTTCATTTAATTAACTGCAGCTAGTTTTTGCAGCATTATAAGCTTTAGTAAAACCTAACAATGAATAGTGATCTATAGTTTGAGAACCTTTTTGATTATAACCAGTGATCATTATTCTTGATCCTCTCTTCATGGTCTTAATCATTTTATTTTCAATTTTAGTATTAGCAATCCAAGCAAATCCTTCTTGGGCAATATCAAATTTGTATTTAGACTTACCAGACTTAGCTGTGATAGAATTTTTGTTATTAAATTCATAGCCACCAGTAATGCTTATTTCATTACTTATTTTTTCACTTGGTCTAAAAGAAACAAACATCCTTGCTTCTCTCAAGTTAGATTTTGGAGCTTGTAATACTGGAGCTGATTGAGCAAAACAAACCTTACCAGCTTGTTCAACTATAACCATTACTTCCCAATCTTTAAATTTACCAACTTTTTTTACTTCTTGTGAGTTTGCACTAACAGAAAACAAGCTTACAAGAATTAAGATTATAAAATTTCTAATTATGGACATGGGTTAGGGTAAATTGTTTGTACTTCATTTATTTCTTTAATTGCTTCATCAGTTAAATCTATATTTACACTTTCCACGTTGGTTTTCAACTGCTCCATAGTAGTTGCTCCAATAATAACACTTGTCATAAAAGACTGTATTTCACAAAATTTTAAAGACATTTGAGTTAAATCAAGGTTATGTTTTTTAGCTATTTCAAAGTATGCATCTACTGCTTTATTAGTGTTGGGTTTTTCATACCGAGTCCAAAAACTACCATCACGTTCAATTCTTGAATTTTTTGGCATTTGATTGTTTCTATATTTTCCAGATAAATAGCCACTTGCTAAAGGAGAGTAGGCTAATAAACCAATTTTGTCTCTTACAGAAACTTCAGCAAGGCCAACTTCATAAGTCCTATTTAATAGATTATAAGGATTTTGAATTGACATCATTCTTGGAAGCCCTTTTTCTTTTGATAACTTTAGATACTTAGAGACACCCCAAGGTGTTTCATTGGATAAACCTACTTCTCTAATTTTACCAGCATCAACAAATTTTTGTAAGTTACCCAAGACATCTTCAAATTGATTCCACTCACTACTGTCATCATGTTCATAACCTAATTTTCCAAAAAAATTAGTATTTCTCTCTGGCCAATGAAGTTGATAGAGATCGATGTAATCTGTTTGAAGTCTTTTTAGACTATCATTTACAGCTTGAGTTATTTTCTCTATTCCATAATTATTTCCACCACCTCTTAAATAAGCCCTCATAGGTCCAGCAACTTTAGTTGCTAAAATAACCTTGTCTCTTTTGTTTGATTTTTTAAACCAATTACCAATTATAATTTCAGTGTGACCATAAGTTTCTTCTTTTGGCGGAACAGCATAAAGCTCTGCAGTATCCCAAAAGTTCACACCTTGATCCAAGGCATAATCCATCTGTTCAAAACCCTCATTTTCAGAGTTTTGTTCACCCCAAGTCATTGTGCCGAGACAAATAGTGCTTACTTTTAAATCAGTATTTCCTAGTTTTTTATAATTCATAATTATTAAGCCTTATTAAGACATCTTGAAATAATAGTAAAAGGCTATTATATATAAGTCATGATATTCAATAAACAAAATTTGCTAAACAAAGTAAAAGAAGCCCAACAATCAACAGTAGTAATGGATGAGGGCTTAAGAGCCTACATGTTAAAAGTCTACAACTATATGGCTTCAGGTATTTTGTTAACAGGACTTATATCTTTAATATTTTTCAAACTATCTGTAGTAACAGATGCTAACGGATCAATTACATCATTAACAAGCTTAGGAAACACAATATTTCTTTCAGGTTTTAAATGGGTAGTAATGCTTGCTCCACTTGGAATAGTTTTTTATATGAGTGCTAGGATTAATAAAATGTCAGCATCAGCTGCTCAAACAACTTTTTGGGTTTTTGCTTCTTTAATGGGGCTATCACTATCTTCAATATTCTTAGTTTATACTGGAGCGAGTATCACTAGAGTGTTCTTTATTACTTCTATTACTTTTGGTGCAATGAGTATTTATGGTTACACAACTAAAAGAGATCTTACAAAATTAGGATCATTTTTAATGATGGGCTTAATTGGTATTATTGTTGCATCAGTTGTTAACATGTTCTTAAAATCTTCAATGATGGATTTTGTAATCTCAATTCTTGGTGTTTTAATTTTTGTAGGCCTGACTGCTTATGATACTCAAAAAATTAAAAACATGTATGTATCAAGTGATACAGGCGAGTTGATGAGTAAAAAAGCTTTAATGGGTGCTTTAACTCTTTACCTAGACTTTATAAATTTATTTATAATGTTGTTAAGATTATTTGGACAAAGACGGTAGCCTTTTTATTTCTTAAGGTTTTTCCAATTAGTATTTTTAAGTAAAATCTCTAGATCAAAAGAATTTTTTAAAACTTTACTATTAGAATCGGTAATTAAATATTTTAGGTTTTTATTGCTGGGTTTAAAGTTTTTACAAATTTTATATAAAGCATTCTCTGCTGCATTTTTAAAAACACTAAAGCTAACCTGTCTGTTAGAAATATTTAAACCATAGTCCTTCCAAGATCCCTCAGAGACCTTTTTTGCATAAAGGTCTAAAATAATTTTAAGTTCATTTTTTTCAAAAAATTGTCTTTCTTCTATTTGTTTGTGAGGGTTATTTACGACTAGCTTTAAATTTCTATTCATCAAGTTTGTGTTTATTAATTAATGATATCTGAAAGCCTGTAAAAACAAGGGTTATTGGCAGCATTCCCCAAACCTTAAAGTTAACCCAAAATTCTTCTGTTTGTGTTCTCCAGACGCATTCATTAAGGATTGCAAGGCAGAAGAAAAAATACATCCATCTTTTGTTTAGTAATTCCCAACCCATGTCAGTTAGGGCAATTGATTTACCCATAATCTTTTTAAGAACAGGCTCATTTGTAAAATATTTTCCAAAATATAAAGCAAGGGCAAATAAAATATTAATAATTGTTGGTTTTACATAAAGAAAAACTGGATCATTAAAATAAATTGTTAGACCACCAAAAAATGTAATTAAGACACCACTTATTAAAGGCATCATAGGTATTTTTTTTTCAAAAAACCAAACAACTATTAGTGCAATTAATGTTGCAACTATAAGTGGAGGAATTGCAACTGCCAGGTTCTTATCATTGTTATAATAATAATAAAAAAATATAGCTAAAGGCCCAAAGTCTGTGGCAAATTTAAGAAAAGATTTATTCACTTGACAGATATTAACATATTAAAAAAAATATAAATGTTTTTTATTGATTTTTATTTTTAAACCCCCATATTAATAGCTATGGCAATTCAAAAAGCAAAATTTTCAATAGGCGACATTGTAAAACATAAACACTTTGAGTTCAGAGGTGTAATTTATGATGTGGATTTCGAATTTAATAATTCTGAAGAATGGTATCAATCCATTCCAAAGAATGTTCGTCCTAGAAAAGACCAGCCCTTTTATCATCTGTTAGCTGAAAATGATGAAATTACTTATGAGGCATACGTTTCAGAGCAAAATCTATTAATGGATGATTCTGAAGATCCAATTAAACACCCTTTAATTGAAGAAATTTTCTCTGGTAAAAGAGGCTCTAGCTACTTTAAGCCCTCTAATTAATTCTTTTTTTAAACACAATTAATTCAAATCTTCGACATATATAGTTGTTAAATATAATTATGTTCTGATCAAGAGTGTTAAATAACGTTTTTATCATTATTGACTCCCTCTGCATTCTTGATCAGGATGAATTTCCATAATAAAAATTAAATTACCTTTTTTTAATATATATAATTTAAAAATGTTTAAATATTTTGAGCCTAATAAAATTTTTGCAGTGACCTCTAAAGCCCCAAAGTATGTTTTGTTTTTATTTATTATTGTCTTAACAATTGGTTTAACCGAGGCGCTCATACTCTCACCTGAAGATTATAAACAAAGTGATGCAGTAAGAATTATGTATGTTCATGTACCGGCTGCTTGGATATCACTTGGAATATTTTCAAGTTTAGCTTTGTTGTCTGTTGGAAGTTTTGTTTTTAAAAATAAAAATTTTGCACTAATTGCTAAAAGTTTAGCACCTTCAGGATTTATTTTTAATATTATTGCATTAGTTACAGGTTCAATTTGGGGAAAACCAACCTGGGGTACCTGGTGGGCTTGGGATGCAAGAATAACCTCTATGCTAATTTTAGCATTATTTTATGGAATGTATTTATTGGCTTGGAGAATTTATGAGGACAAAGAACAGGTAATAAAGGTCACTTCTTTGATTGCAATTTTAGGAGTGGTAAATGTTCCCATCATTAAATTTTCTGTAGATTGGTGGAACACGTTACACCAACCAGCTTCAATTAATATTTTATCAACCAACACAGCAATTCATCCATCAATGTTAGTCCCATTGAGTATTATGACTGCGGCATTTGCCCTTTTTTCATTACTCATTTTTTTGATGAAATATAATACCGAACTGATAAAAGTTAAAAATAAAGGATTAGATAGATTATGATAAATGAAATAATTTCAATGAATGGATATGGAGCTTACGTATGGTCTGCTTTTTCGTTCACATTGATCAGTTTTACAGCCTTGTACTTTGTAACTAAATTACAGCTTTCAAAAGAGCAAAAAAGATTTGTTTCTAAATTTGGTTCTCTAAATGTTAAGAAAGCTAAAGCTGCGAGATCACAGAATATTAATAGAGAAATATTATCTAATACATCAAATATTTAACTAATAAACCATGTATGGTAAAAAAGTTAAATTACGACTTGTATTCTTAGCATTAATCTTAGCCTCAGTAATTTTAACAGTTTTTTTAGTTTTACAATCATTAAAAGAAAACGTTGTATATTTTCAGTCTCCGTCAGAAATAAAGTCTTTAATAGAGTTACATAAAAAGAAAATAAGAGTGGGTGGGATGGTTAAAGAACAGTCTGTTTTTATAAATTCTGATGAAGTTAATTTTATTATTACTGACTTTAAAAATGAAATTAATGTTGTTTATTCAGGTGCAGTTCCCAATTTATTTGCAGAAGGAAAAGGAGTGGTTGCTGAAGGTTTTTTAAAAGATAAGAATTACTTTACTGCTACTAAAATTTTGGCAAAACATGATGAAAATTATATGCCCCCAGAAGTTAAAGAAGCCATAGGAGATAAATAAATTGTTAGCTAATCAGATAGGTTATTATTCTTTAATTTTAGGGTTGTTACTTTCAGTATTACTTTGTGGAGTTTCAATCAAAGACTTTAATAATACTAATAAACAGATTAACCAAAATATATTATCTCTATCATTTCTACAGTTAGTTTTTGTAATTGTGAGTTTTTTGAGTTTGATTATATCTTTTATAAACTCAGACTTTAGTAATGAGACAGTCTTTAATAACTCTCACACAACTAAACCATTATTCTATAAAATCTCAGGAACTTGGGGAAACCATGAAGGAAGCTTATTATTATGGTTATTAGTATTAACTTTATTTATTTTTCTGTTTTTAGTTAAATCAAGAGAGCAGCCTAAAAAATATAGGATTTTAACTTTATTATTTCAGCAAATAATAATTATTGGGTTTTTCTTATTTGTATTAATGACATCTAATCCTTTTAATTATTTATTTCCGATTCCCAATGAAGGTCTTGGCCTTAATCCAATTTTACAAGATCCAGCTTTGGCAATCCACCCCCCAATTTTATATTTAGGTTATGTTGGTACATCTATAATATTTTCATCATCTCTTGCTGCAGTTACGCAAAACTATGTTTCAAAACAATGGGGACAGCATATCAAAAAATGGGTTTTAGTTTCTTGGATTTTTTTAACTATTGGAATTATGCTTGGATCAATTTGGGCCTATTATGAACTAGGATGGGGAGGTTTTTGGTTTTGGGATCCAGTTGAAAATGTTTCTTTAATGCCATGGTTAACATTAACTGCATTGTTACATTGCATTGTGGTGTTAGAAACACGAGCTGCATTAACATCTTGGGTTGTTATATTATCTATTACAACTTTTACCCTAAGTATGTGTGGAACTTTTTTAGTAAGATCTGGAATATTAAATTCTGTACATACATTTGCCAATGATCCTGCAAGAGGTATTTTTATATTAATATTTTTATTTGTTCTAATCATCTTATCGGTAGGAATATTTTTTATATTTCACAAAGAAAAAAATAAAATCTCAAATAATTTCTTTTGGCTTAGTAAAGAAACCTCCATCTTAATAAACAATTGGTTTATGATGTATTTTCTATCTGTTGTTCTAATCGGCACGGTATACCCAATTTTTCTAGACGTAATATCTAGTGAAAAAATATCAGTAGGACCTCCCTTTTATCAAAAATTAATAGTACCTTTTTTAACACCATTTCTATTATTTATGTCACTTGGACCACGACTTAAATGGATTAAATCAAAAATTGAAAATAAGAAATCACTTATTATCACATTTATAATTTCAGTAATGTTAACTTTTTTTATTATTAAAAATTTAACTACAGACTTACTTTTTTATACAGTTTTAATTTCTGCTGCTTTTTTTCTATTCTTTACAACTTTAAAAGAATTATTTATTAAAAAATTTAATAATGTCTCTCAAACTGTCTCACACTTTGGTTTTAGTTTATTAATATTAAGCATTCTATTTAATAGTATTTTATCTTCAGAAATTATAACCAACATAAAAATTGGTGAAAGATATGATTATAATAAAGGAGAAATTTTTTTTAAAAAAACAGAAGAGAAAAAAGAAAGTAATTTTAACTCGATCATTGCCTTTTTTGAAATAAAAGACAAAAATGGAAAGACTATTGAATTAAACCCTGAGATTAGAATTTATAATCAGCCTGTAATTATTACTAGTGAGGCAGATATAAAAACAACACTATTAGAAGATAAGTTTTTAGTAATGAACCTTGTAAAAGGTAATGAATATTTTAATATTAGATATCAAGTAAAACCATTTATGGTTTGGATATGGATTTCAGTTTTATTATTAAGTCTTGGTGGGTTAATGAGTTTATTTAAAAGAAAGATATGAAAAATAAGTTTAGCTTATTTATTGTAATCATATTCTTAAGTTTTTGTTTTGTTATTTTTTATAAAGGATTAAATACTCCAAATAATTATACTCCACAGGTTAATGAGAAAAAAAGTATACCAAGCTTTAAAGCTAAAGACTTTAATTCAGATAGCTATATAAACTCAGAGAAAATTTTTGAAGAGAGCACTTTTTATATTGTAAATATTTGGGCATCCTGGTGTGTACCTTGTAGAGCAGAGCACCCTTTATTAATGCAACTAAGTAAAAATCAATCAATTAAACTAATTGGATTAAATTATAGAGACAATTTTAGTAATGCAAAAAAATTTATTGATGACTTTGGTAACCCATATTCTATAATTTTAATTGATAAAGATGGAACTTTAGGAGTTGAATTTGGAGCTTACGGAGTTCCAGAAACTTTTTTAATAGATAAAAATAAAGATATAATTAAAAAATTTGTTGGCCCAATCAATCAAGAAATTGTTAATGAAATTAAATTAATTATTAAATGAAAATTTTAAAAGTATTTACAATCCTGTTTCTAGTCATAAGCTTTTCCGAATTAAAATCAGATGAAACAAATGATATTCTAAAAAATAAAATTTTAAAAAATATTCGTTGTTTAATTTGTCAGGGTCAGTCAGTATACGACTCAGAGTCTGAGTTTGCTTCTAGTATTAAATTAATTGTTGATAGAAAAATTAACGAGGGACTAAAAGAGAAACAAATATACCAATTTTTAAGAGAAAAGTATGGTGATTGGGTTATTTTTGACCCCAAATTAAACAAAAACACTTATGTTTTATGGTTATTACCTTTATTGTTATTTTTGTTTGGTGGTGCAATAATATATAAAAAAATATTATCAAACAAAAATAACAAAATTTAAATGAAACATTACAAATTAATATCAAGATTTATTTTTATCATTTTTTTTAACCTATTGTCTTCAGTGGTTTATTCAGAAGAAAATAGCTCTAAATTTAATGTTTATTCTGGAATGTTTGATTTCAGTGATACTGGTAAAAAATCAACATTAATCGGATTTCAACATCAGAATGAGAATTTAAATAGAGATACTTTTTTAGGTAATCTTTCTCCTATAACAGGTGCATTAGTGACTGCAGACTCAGCTGCATATATTTATACAGGTGTTCAAGCACAATATAAGCTAGGTAGGATTAATTTTATTCCAAGCTTTGCGCCTGGATTATATAGCAAAGGAGATGGTAAAGATTTGGGCCATATTCTTGAATTTAAAAGTGAGCTACAAATTTCAGTAGACTTTGTTAATAACAGTCAACTTGGATTTTCTTACAATCATCTTTCTAATGCTAGCTTAGGCACTAAAAACCCTGGGGCAAATAGTTATATGTTTAATTTCTTTAAAACATTCTAAAAGAATTACATGAACTTAAAAGACTGCCATAACTTTAGTGATTTTAGAAAATTAGCTAAAAAAAAATTACCTTCACCTATATTTCATTACATTGATGGTGCAGCAGATGATGAAACTACTTATGAAAGAAATACGAGCTCGTTTAATGATGTTGACTTAGTTCCTAATGTTTTAAGAGGTGTTGAGAATGTTGATTTATCTACTACTATTTTTGGAAAAAAATTAGATCTACCTTTTTATCTTGCACCAACAGCGCTACAGAGATTGTTTCATTATGATGGAGAAAGAGCAGTTGGAAAAGCAGCTCAAAAATTTAATACAATGTTTGGTGTTTCAGCTCTTGCAACTGTGAGTGTTGAGGAAATAGCATCACTAGTTGATACACCAAAAATGTTTCAGTTTTATTTTCATAAAGATAGAGGTTTAAATGATTCTTGTTTGGAAAGAGCAAAAGCTGCAAAATTTGATGTTATGGCTTTAACAGTAGATACAATAACTGGTGGAAATCGTGAAAGAGATTTAAGAACTGGATTTACATCACCTCCAAAGCTTACACTATCAAGTCTTTTTAGTTTTGCAACAAAACCAATGTGGGGAATAAATTATTTAACAAAAGGTAAATTTGAATTACCTCATCTTCAAGATTATGTGAAAGAGGGCACAGACACGAATACTTCAATAGGACAATACTTTTCTACCATGCTGGATCAATCCATGAACTGGAAAGATGCTGAAAAACTTTGTTCTCAATGGGGTGGGCATTTTGCACTTAAGGGAGTGATGAGTGTTGAAGATGCAAAGCGTGCAGTTGATATTGGATGCACTGGAATAATGGTTTCAAATCATGGAGGAAGACAACTAGATGGATCGAGAGCACCCTTTGATCAGCTTGCTGAAATAGTTGATGCTGTTGGGGATAAATTAGATGTAATTTGTGAGGGTGGATTTCAGAGAGGAACTCACATGTTAAAAGCGTTATCTTTAGGTGCAAAAGCTTGTTCAGGAGGAAGATTATATCTTTATGCTCTAGCCGCTGGGGGACAAGCAGGTGTTGAAAGAGCAATTGAAAAGTATAAGGCTGAATTAGTAAGAGATATGAAATTAATGGGCTGTACAAAAATTAGTGACCTTAACAGAGATAACTTAAGGTTTAGAAGATAGTGAATTTAAAAGACTGTTATAATTTTAGTGATTTTAGAAAATTAGCTAAAAAAAAATTACCCTCACCAATTTTTCATTATATTGATGGTGGTGCTGATGATGAAAAAACTTTAAGAAGAAATACAGATTCATTTGATGATTGTGATTTAATTCCAAATATTCTTGCTAGTGTTGGTAAACCAAATCTATCAACAACTGTTTTTGGAAAAAAAATTGATATGCCAATTTTTCTTTCACCAACTGCAATGCAAAGACTTTATAATCATGAAGGAGATTTAGCATCAGCAAGAGCTGCCGAAAAATTTGGAACCTTTTATAGCATGTCTACTATGGCCAATAATACAATTGAAGAGGTTGCTAATATTTCAAATGGACCAAAATTATTTCAATTATATGTACATAAAGATCAATCAATTACTGATGACCTAATAGACAGATGCAAAGTGTCTGGTTTTAATGGTATGTGTTTAACAGTTGATACTTTGGTTGCTGGAAATAGAGAAAGAGATCACAGAACTGGCTTTACCACTCCTCCGAAATTGACAATTCAAAGTTTAATGAGTTTTGCTATGAGACCTGAATGGGTATTCAATTATTTTACTCATAAAAAATTTGAATTATCCAATGTTAAAAATAAAACAGATAAAGGAACAAATATTTCAAAATCAGTTATTGAATATATTAATGAGCAATATGATCCTGCTATGAATTGGAAGGATGCTGAATACTGTGTAAAAAAATGGAACGGCTCATTTGCTCTTAAAGGCGTAATGTCAGTTGATGATGCAAAAAGAGCAATAGATATAGGTTGTACAGCAATAATGATTTCAAATCATGGTGGCAGACAATTGGATGGTTCAAGGTCACCCTTTGATCAAATCAATGCAATTAGAGAGGCTGTTGGAGATAAATTAGAGATTATCTTAGATGGTGGTATAAGACGCGGAACCCATGTTTTAAAAGCTTTAGCAGCTGGCGCAACTGCTTGCAGTTTTGGAAAAATGTTTTTATTTGCTTTAAGCGCTGGGGGTCAACCAGGTGTGGAACGTCTATTGCAAAACATGCATGATGAAATTAATAGAAACATGGTGTTAATGGGCTGTAAGAGTTTAAAAGAGCTGAATAGTTCAAAATTAATTTATAGAAAGTAAATTTTGTGCCTATATTTTTTATTATTAATAAATATATATAAATAAAATAAATTCTTTATTAAAAAATAAAACATAAATTTTAAATATGAAATTAGCAAAAAATTTAGAAAGACTAGGAACTGAAAGTGCATTTAGTGTTTTAGCTGAAGCTAAAGCATTAGAGGCAAAAGGAAATCCTATGATTCATTTAGGCTTAGGTCAGCCAGACTTTAAAACACCAAAACATGTAGTTGAGGCTGCAAAGAAAGCTTTAGATGATGGGCATCATGGGTATGTTTTGTCTAATGGAATTTTAGAATGCAGACAGGCAGTTACCAGAAAAATCAAAAAACTTTATAATAAGGAAATAGATCCGGATAGAGTTTTAATAATGCCAGGTGGCAAACCAACCATGTATTATGCAATACAGATGTTTGGTGAACCAGGTGCAGAGATAATTCATCCAACACCAGGTTTTCCAATTTATGAATCGATGATTAATTACACAGGTTCAACAGCTGTGCCTTATGACCTTACAGAAGATAAGGATCTAAAATTTACTGCAGAAAAAATTTTATCATTAATCACTGATGAGACCAGATTATTAATACTTATAAACCCCAATAACCCAACAGGAAGTTTTGTTGAAAAAGAAGAAGTTGATAAATTAGCTGAAGGACTTAAAAAATATCCTCATGTTGTTATTCTAAGTGATGAAATTTATAGTAGACAAATCTATGATAATAAAGAGATGCCAACGTTTTTTAATTATCCAGAGCTCCAAGATAGATTGATAGTTTTAGATGGTTGGAGCAAAGCTTACTCCATGACGGGATGGAGAATGGGTTGGAGTGTATGGCCAGAGAATTTAGTGGAACATGTAACAAAGCTTATAATTAACAGTGTGTCATGTGTTAATGCCCCCTCACAGTTTGCAGGCATTGCTGCACTAGATGGCCCAGATGAGCCTATACTTGAAATGATGAAACAATTTGATAAGCGAAGAAAATTAATTCACGAAGGTTTAAACAGTTTACCAGGTATTGAATGTAGTTTGCCAGGGGGAGCTTTTTATGCATTTCCAAAAGTTATTGGAACTGGAATGAATGGTTCTGAATTTGCAAAAAAAGCTATGCACGAAGCAGGTGTCGCCATAGTCCCAGGAACAGCTTTTGGTAAAACTGCTATAGATTATGTAAGATTTAGTTTTGCAGCCTCAGAAGATAATATTTCTCAGGCATTAGAGAATATTAAGAAGATGTTAGGCTAAAATTTTTTTTAATTAAGATCAAAAATTTTACCTGGATTCATTATATTGTTTGGATCAAGACTTCTTTTAATTGATTTCATCAAAGGTAAATTATCCGGATGTTCTTTAAGAAGATAAGCTTTTTTCTGCAATCCAATACCATGCTCACCAGTAATTGTGCCCTCGAGTTCCAAGGTCTTATCTATAAGCTTATCACTAAAATCTCTAATTTTTTGATAAGAACCTTCAATAGCTGGGTCATACATTATGATTGCGTGAAAGTTTCCATCTCCAACATGACCAACCATTGGTGCCTTAAGACCAAATTTTTTTATTTCTGTTTCAGCAAAATTAATACACTCAACTAAATTTGAAACAGGTACACATACATCTGTTGAATAAATTTTAACATTTTTACCTTGTGCTTTTACAGAATAATAAACGTCATGCCTTGCTTGCCATAATTTATTTCTATCCTCAAGTGACACAGCCCATTTAAAATCACTTCCATTATTATTTTTAGATAATTCTTCTACAATTTTAATTGCTTCTTTGTTTGACTCTTCACTACCGTGAAACTCAAAAAAAAGTGTTGGTTTTTCCTCCATATTTTCTAATTTTGAATAATTAATACAAATCTCCATTTGATCTTTATTTAACATTTCTATTCTTGCTATTGGAACACCATATTGAATAACCTCTTGAGATGTCAAAACTGCAGTTTCAAGATCAGGAAAATGACATACTGCACTCATTATACTTTCAGGTATTGGAGATAGTCTTAAATGTACTTCAGTGATAACCCCTAAAGTCCCTTCAGAACCTATAAATAAATTTGTTAAATTATAGCCTGCAGATGATTTTTTTGTGCGGGTTCCAGTTTTAACAATTTCACCACTTGGTAACACTACAGTCAGGCCTGATACAACCGTTCTCATGGTTCCATATTTAACAGCCATTGTTCCTGAGGCTGAAGTTGAGGCCATTCCACCTAGTGCTGCATCTGCACCAGGATCAATTGGAAAAAAAACACCATCATCTCTTAAGTATTCATTCAATTGTTTTCTAGTTACATTTGCTTGTACTCTACAATCAAAATCTCCAGCATTAACACTTAAAACTTTATTCATTTTTTCTAAAGATAAAGTTACACCATTTTCATTTCCAACAGCATTACCCTCAAGAGATGTTCCGGTTCCAAAAGGAACAACAGGAATTTTATGTTTATTACATAAGGATAATATTTTTGAAACTTCTTCGTTAGTTTCTGGAAAAACTACAGCTTGAGATAAAACTGCTTCATACGCATCCTCTCCCCTTGCATAGTTTGCCCTAGTAGATTCTGAAATAGAAAACCTATCTTTTAAAAGACTTGAAAGTTCTGCTTGTAATGTATTGTTTTCCATTATTTTTTTAAATAGTATACCAATCTTAAAATAAAAAAAAATAGTCTAAATTATGAAAAAAATTTTAATTACTAGGAAACTTTTAAAAGAATCTGAGGAAAAAGCCTTAAAAACATTTGATGCAAAACTTAATGATAATGATGAATTATATTCCCAGTCAAAACTTATTGAATTAAGTGAAGGCCATGATGCAATATTAACCTCTTTAACTGATAAGATGGACGAAGATGCTATAAGCAAACTACCAGATAGTATTAAGGTAATTTCTAATTTTGCAGTTGGTTTTGGAAATATTGATTTAGAAGCAGCTAAAAAAAGAGGAATAGCAGTAACTAATACACCAGAAGTTTTATCAGACGCTACAGCAGAGATTGGAATTTTATTAATTCTTGGAGCATGCAGAAGAGTTCCAGAAGGTATTCAGGACGCAAAAGAAAGTAACTGGAAATGGTCTGCAGATTATTTGATAGGAAAACAGTTAACAGGTTCAAGACTTGGAATTTTAGGTATGGGAAGAATAGGACAAAAGATTGCAAAAATAGCAAAATCTTTAGGTATGATTATTCATTATCACAACAGATCAAAACTAACTGAAGAAAAAGAAAATGGCGCAATTTATCATAATAACATTAAAAGTCTTTTTGGAGTTTCAGATGTATTGTCAATTTGTTGTCCTGCAACAAAAGAAACAGAAAACTTAATTAATAAAGAAACATTAGAATATTTTCCAACAGGTGCGGTTATAACAAATGTAGCTCGTGGAGATATTGTTGATGATGAAGCTTTAATTGATGCGCTAAATAGAAGAAAAATTTATGCAGCAGGATTAGATGTTTATAAGGGTGAACCAAATTTAAATCCTGGTTATCTTAAAATAAAAAGTGCATTCATATTACCCCATCTTGGAAGTTCGACTAAACACACAAGAATTGCTATGGCTAATCTAGCTATAGATAATATTGATGAGTTTTTTAAAACAGGAAATTGCAAAAATAAAGTAAATTAGTTTCTTTATAATTTTCAATTATGAATAAAGTTATTCTGCCTAAACAAAAAGCAATAACTGTATTTTTAGTATTCGCTCTAGGTTATTATATTTCTAATTTATTAAGAGCCATCACTGCAACTATTTCACCTAGTCTTGTATCAGAGTTTAATTTATCAGCTGGAGATTTGGGACTTTTGGGTGGTGGATATTTTTTAGGTTTTGCTGCTGTCCAAATTCCACTAGGATACCTATTAGATAACAAAGGTCCAAAAAAAATAGTTTCATATTTTTTACTTATAGCGGTATTGGGTATGATCTCATTTTCTTTATCAAATAATTTTATCACGCTCCTATTATCAAGAATTTTAATTGGAGTAGGTGTGGGCGCTTGTTTGATGGGTCCATTAACTGCTTATAGAATTTGGTATCAAGACGAAACACAGCAAAGAGCAAACTCATGGATGTTAATGGTGGGTGCAATTGGAATGCTCTCTTCTAGCTTACCTGTGCAGTTTTTTTTACCAATAGTTGGATGGAGAATGATATTTATCACTTTAGCTCTATTAACTATATTTTGTATTATCTTAATTATTTTTTTTATACCTAATTGGAATAAAGCAAACCTTCAAAGTATCTCAAAAGACAATGGTTCTTTAAAAGAAATTTGGAACAATAATTTTTTTAAAAGTTTAGTTCCAATGGGATTTTTTAATTATGGTGGATTATTTGCTATTCAGACACTTTGGGCAGGACCATGGATGGTTAAAGTTTCTGGATATACACCTGAGCAAAGTGCAAATGGTCTTTTCATAATTTATTTTTCTCTTTTAATATCATTCTTATCTTGGGGCTATTTAGTTCCTAAAATTTCAAAAAATGTTTCAGATGCAATAAAATTATTGAAGTTTGGTGCACCATTAAACTTAATTGTACTAGCTTTTATAATTTACCTTGGGCCCAAAGCAGGAGCATACCATTGGGCTTTTTTTGCAGTAAGTTCTGTCTTTTTATCACTAACCCAACCAGCGGTAGGCATGGCTTTCTCTCTTTCAAATGCAGGAAAAGCACTGACTTCGTTTAATTTACTTCTTTTTATTGGAGCATTTGCGCTTCAATGGATTATTGGGGCTATTATTGATTTAACAATGAACCTAGGTTTTTCAGAAATTTCAGGTTTTAGATTTGCTATGATATTTTTTTTATTAACTTCTTCTTTTTCTTACCTATTTTTCTTAATAAAAAATTCTAAAAATTAATTTTAATTTAAGTGTTTATAAATTGTTGTGCGTGAAACACCAAGCTTTCGAGAAACTGCGCTAATATTTCTAGTTTCTAAAAAGGCAGATTTAATTAAAATACATCTGTCCTCTTTAAACCTTGATCCTTTACAGTTATTACATGCATAATTTTTTATATTTGTTTCTTTAGATATTTTTTTTTTAAAATTTTGACTTTTTATTATAAAAACAGATGAACCTAAATGATCAGAAATTTTCATTATTTTATTTTGTAAAAGTTCATTTGCAATTGAAGAAAATGAAGTTGTAAAAATATTATTAAAACTTTCATTCTTTAATGTTACCAGTCCATGCAGCATTATTCTTGCATTTGAATTTGACCCCACAACAAATCCATCACCATTAATTGCAAGTAGACCAACACTATTAGTACTCAGATATTCTTGACGTGGATGGAATGATAAAATTAATTCATTATAAAACTGATTTAAAAATAATTTTGTTTCAATACTTTTTGTAGCAAGCTTAACTAGCGCCAAGGTGTGCTGTTCTCTTGAATGCACATCAGTAGAGGCATCTATTATACCAATAGTTTTTCCATCATGATTTAGTATTGGACTTGCAAAACAAGATAACTTTCCATGTGACTCAAAAAAATGTTCCTTACCTGAAACCATAGAATCTTTATTGAGAGTAACAACTTGTCCCAATCCATTTGTACCTCCAATTTCTTCTCTCCAAATTGAACCTGGTATTACAATTTTTCCAACATCAGTTTTAAGGCAGGTTTTATCATAAATAGTATCCATAACTGATCCAGTGCTGTCAGAATAAGCCACCATAAAGTTTGTCCCAGCTATTTGTGAATATAGAAGTTCAAGTTCAGGGTTTACCAGTCTTCTAATATATTCATTTTTTTCTTTAAGCTCATCAAGCTCTTTAGAAGTAAGAATTGTTCTCTTTGGGTTTTTAAGTGGATCTAGTCCAGTTGAAATACATCTTTTCCAGCTGTCAGATATATCTTTATCAATTAAAGAAGGTAAAAAACCTCTTCTTTTAGTAAGATCAGAAAACTCTTTATCAACAGAAACTAAATTTGACATATCTTATTTTACGAGTTTATTAAAAATGAACAACCAACCATAAGTTGTATTTTGTTAACTTTATGAACACTTTTTTGTGCAGTTGACTCTCTGTTGACCTCAATTTTGGATAGGGTTTGTTATTAAAAAAATTAACTAACTAAAGAATAGAGAGAAATTATGAAGGCACAAGTTTTACATAAGTATAATCCAAAAATGGATGAAAAAGTTTGGGTTACCGAGCAAGAAATGCCAGATCCAAAATTAGAAAAATCATCAGATGTTATCGTCAAAATTGGTGCTGCTGGAGTTTGTAGAACTGATTTACATATTATCGAAGGTGTCTGGGAACATATTCAAGATCCTAAAGGAGATTTATTACCCATGGTTATGGGTCATGAAAATGCAGGTTGGGTTGAAGAAGTGGGTAAAGATGTTGTTGGATTTAAAAAAGGTGATCCAGTAATTTTGCACCCAATCATTTCAGGAACAGATGGAACTTGTTTAAGCTGCCGTAGAGGTTTAGATCAGCATGCTGAAGAAGGTGCTTTTCCAGGACTAAACATTAAAGAAGGTGGATATGCTGAATTACTCAAAACTAGTGTTCGTAACTTAATTAAACTGCCTACTATATTGGCACCAAAAGATGTTGCGCCATTTTCTGATGCAGGACTTACTGCTTATAGAGTTGTTAAAAAAGCTACTAGACATTTATTACCAGGTCAGACCTGTGTAATTATTGGAGCTGGTGGACTTGGCCACATTGCAATTCAATGTTTAAAAGCAATGTGTGCTGCAAATATTATTATTGTTGAAAAATCTGCTGAAGCCTTAAAACATGCAATGTCACTTGGTGGTGATGAGGGAGTTTTAATTGATGGCAATGAAGTTGAAAGAGTTCTAGAGCTTACCAAAGGTAAAGGTGGTGAGGCTGTAATTGATTTTGTAGGTGAAAAAGGATCAACTGCAATGGGTATCAAAATGACAGCAGGTAGTGGATATTATTATATCGTTGGTTATGGTGAAGAAATTAGAGTTCTAGCTGTCGATGTAATTATTTCAGAAAAAACAATAGTTGGAAATTTAGTAGGAACGTGGTCTGAGTTATATGAGCTGATGGAGTTAGCTAACAAAGGGTTAGTTACACTATCTATGCAAGAGTATAAATTAGGCGATGCTAATAAAGCGCTTCATGATCTTAACGAAGGTAAAGTTAAGGGAAGAGCCGTTTTAGTTCCATAATAATAAATAACGAGAGGGATAAATGAAAATAATAAAAACTTGCTTAAGTGCTATGATATCAGGAATTCTGATATTTAGTCCAGCTTATGCAGATAAGTGGAGTGATCAATTTCCACATATCAAAGCAACAGGAGATATTTCTGGTGACTGTTCTTATGAAGAAATTTCAAAAAAGAACTACAAAGGAAAAACTCTAAAAATAAATACGCACGCAGTTCCAGTAATTGGACAGCCTACAGCTCTTCATGCTGAACAGTTTGCTAAATTAACAGGAGCAACAGTAGATGTAACACATACACCAGCAGGTGATTTGTATGCAAAAGCTATGGTTCCTTTTAAAGCTGGTCAATCTCCGTACGATATCGTATTTGGATTTTCTAACTTTATAAATGACTGGAGACAATATCTAGCACCAGTTCCAAAAAAATATATGAACACAAAAGAGATGAAAGATGTAACAAAATCTCATGTGGGCGTTTCTTCTTGGGATGGAACTATGTATCAATATCCAGTTGATGGTGACAGACATTATCTAAAATATAGAAAAGATGTAATTGATAATCCTAAATACCAGAAAGAGTATAAAGAGGCTACTGGCAAAGAGTTAAAAGTTCCTACAACTTGGAAAGAATATGGTGAAATGGCCAAATACTTTAACGGTTGGGATTGGGATGGAGATGGAGAAAAAGAATACGGTTCAGCTGAAGTTATGAAAAAAGACGACTTAATGTTCGCAGCTTTTTTTAGTAGATCAGTAGCGTATGCTAAAAATCCAAGTACTCCAGGTGGTTTCTTTTTCGATTTAGAAACTATGAAACCAAATGTTAACAATCCAGGATTTGTTGAGGCTTTAACTGACTGGGTAGAAGCTACTAAGTATGTTCCTCCAGGAGGAATTAACTTTGGACTAGGTGATGAAATTGGATCATTTGGTGGTGGCCAAACTTTATTTAGTTTTTCATGGGATGATGCTTTTATTGCAGCGATGCAAGACGATAGTCCTATTAAAAATAAAGTAGGTACAGCTCCTCTTCCAGGTGCAGATAAAGTTTGGAATAGAGTATCTGGCAAATGGGATAACAAATACAACCAAGCACCATACATTGTATGGGGTTGGGCAGTAGGTGTTGCTAAGAAAAGTAAAGTACAAGAGATGGCGTTTGATTATCTATGTTTCTTTTCTAACGGAGCAAACCACCAAGCTGACTTAGCTATTGGTAACTTTGGTGTTAATCCATTTAAAAACTCTGATTTTGATCCAAATCTTTACATAGATACAATGGGTTGGGATGCAGATATTGCAAAATCATACACTAAGACGCTTAAAGATATGGAAAAAAGTAAGAATAGAGTTTTCCCTTTAAGAGTTCGTGGTGTGTTTGAATTCACTAGTGCAGTTGCAACTGGAACTTCTAAGGCTTTAGCTGGTCAGCTATCTCCCCAAGAAGCTTTGGATGAAGTTGCTAAAGAGTGGGAAGCAATTGTCAAAAGAGTTGGTAAATCAGCAGTACAAGAAGACTATGCTGTTGGTGTCAAAATGGAAGACAACAAGTTATAAAAATAACTTTATGTGGCCACTTTTAATTAGTGGCCACATATATTACATTCAAAATTCAATTACATGAACTTTAAACATAAATACGTTTTTTTATTTCCAGGTTTATTTGTTCTTATAGGTATCTTAATTTTTCCAATAATATTTGTAGTTCGTTTAAGTTTGTCAGGTTGGAATAGTTACAATGGTTTAAACTTTATAGGTCTCGAAAATTATGTCAGATTATTTACTGATGATCCACGATTCTGGGAGTCGTTTATTAGATTAAGTTTTTTGTCAGTTACAACTGTTGTTCTGCAATATGTAATTGGCTTTACACTGGCTCATATGGTTTGGAAGGAAATCAAGTTTCAAAGATTTTTTAGAGTATTATTTTTAATACCCATGATGACCACCCCAGTTATTATGACTGTCATTTGGAGAACTTTTTTTCATGAGTCACTAGGTCCTGTTAATGATCTTTTACAAATTTTTGATATTGCACCAAAATGGCTTACTGATCCTACTTTAGCTAAAGTTACAGTTATTATTGTTGAAGTTTGGCAGTGGACACCTTTTATGTTTTTACTATTGTTAGCTGGTCTTTTATCACTTCCTAAAGAACCTTTTTTAGCAGCTGCAATTGATGGAGCAAGTCCAATTAGAAAATTTATTTACGTAACATTTCCATTAATGGCACCAATATCTATTGGAGCAATTATCATAAGACTAATTGAGGCTTCAAAAATAATGGATACTGTTTATGTCTTAACCTCAGGTGGTCCAGGAACTTCAACTGAGACATCAAGTTTTTATATTTTTATTAAAGGATTGAGAGAATTTCAAATGGGCTACGCTGCTTCAATGTCATTCACTTATTTAATAATAATGATCATAAGTTTAACAGTTATTGCAAAAGTATTAACCAAACTATTACTCAAAGATTAAATATGGGAAAATTATACACATTCTTAAAATATTTTTTTATTACAGTTTGGACCGTTTTTGTTGTGGCACCTTTTCTTTGGGCACTTACAACTTCTTTTAAAGATTTTAATTCAGTAAATGGAGGTGTTACTTACATCCCGTGGGTAGATTTTGAACCAAACTTAGAGGGTTGGAGAGTTTTAATTAAATCTCCAGCACAAGGAGGGGTAGACATTGTTGAACCTTATTTTAATAGTTTGTTTGTAACATGCACTGCAAGTTTAGTTAGTATTATACTTGGAACCTTATCTGCTTATGCTCTTTCTAGATATACATTCAAAGCTGGCCCTATAAAGAATAATGACATTACATTTTTCTTTATTTCTCAAAGAATTATGCCACCAATTGTTTTATCCATACCTTTCTTTTTATTTCTTGGTGCGGTTAATTTATTGGACAGTCTATTTGGACTAATAGTTGTTTATATTGTTTTGTTAATGCCAATAGCAGTTTGGATTATGGTTGATTTTTTTAATAAAGTTCCAAGAGAGATAGATGAAACGGCATTGATAGATGGATGTAATCCTTACCAGGCATTTTATAAAGTTGTATTACCAAATTCAATACCAGGGTTAATTGTTGCTGGAATGTTTTGTATTATATTTGGATGGATTGATTTCTTTTTTGCTTTTATTTTAACCTTTACTGAAGTGCAGTTACTTCCTGTAAAAATTGTAGCTTTAAACTCTTCAATAACACCATGGTGGAGTTTATCAGCCTCAGCACTAGTTTCTGTTGCACCATTAATTGTTGTTGCATTTATTGTTGAGAGATATTTATCAAAAGGAAATCTATCAGGAGCAATTAAATAATGAATTTAGTTGGAGAAAACTTATCGTATAAATTAACTGAAGAACTTCAGTTAAGAAAAATCTCTTTTAATTTTGAAAAAGGTAAATTGTATACGATTTTGGGAAGAACACTTTCTGGGAAAACCACCTTATTAAAAACAATAGCAGGGCTACTTATGCCAGATAGTGGATCGATTAGATTTGAAAATAAGAATTTCTTAGAGATACCTGTGTGGAAAAGAAATATTGCCATGGTTTATCAGCAATTTATTAACTACCCTCACTTAAATGTTTTTGAAAATATAGCTTTTCCTCTAAAACAAAGAGGTTTAGACCCTCAAAAAATTAATGATGAGGTTTTTAAATCTTTAAAATTAGTAGGGTTAGAGGGTTATGAAAAAAGAAAAATCCAAGAATTATCAGGTGGCCAACAACAAAGGGTTTCAGTTGCAAGGTCACTGGTAAAAAATGCAAAAATTTTACTACTTGATGAGCCACTAGTTAATTTGGACTACAAGTTAAGAGAGCAGTTAAGAGAAGAGTTTAAAAATATATTTGTTAATGGTTTATCAAAGGAAAGTATTGTAATTTTTTCGACAACAGATCCCAGGGAAGCAATGGAACTTAATGGTGAAGTCATTGTTCTTGATGAAGGTAGAGTGCTGCAAGTAGGAGCAGCAAAAGAAATATTTGAAAACCCCAAAGATTTAAAGGTTGCTGCTATTTCAAATGACCCACCTATGAATATTTTGAAAGCTGACTTAGGTTCTAATAAAATAAAATTTGAAGATATTGAAATAGATATTCCAAATCATTTATCTAAATTAACAAATAAGAATTTTAATTTTGGTATAAGAGCATCCGATATTGAATTGAATGATAATGGCTTTGAATTTGAAGTGGAGCTCGCAGAAATTAGTGGTTCAGAAACTTTACTACACCTTATAAGGGGAAATTTAAAAATTATAACTAGTATAGAGGAAGTGATGGATTTTAAAATTCGTGATAAAGTTAAAATTAACTTTAAATCCAATAGAGCCTATGCATTCGATGAAGTTGGAAGTTTAGCTTCATCACCATTTAGAGGTGGTAATGTCTAAAATTAATTTAAATAAAATATCTCACTCATATAATCTAAATGATCCTAATCCGACTTATGCATTAAACCCATTCTCAATGGTTTGGGAAGATGGAAAAAGATACGCAATTTTAGGACCATCTGGGTGTGGAAAAACAACGATGTTAAATATTGTGTCAGGCTTAGTAAGACCCTCATCAGGAAAAATACTATTTGATGAAAAAGATGTTACTGATCTTAAAACTGAGAGTAGAAATATTGCACAAGTTTTTCAATTTCCAGTTATCTATAGCACCATGACAGTGTATGATAATTTAGCTTTCCCTTTGAGATGCAGAGATTTTTCTCAAGAAATAGTGGAAGAAAGAGTTAATTCTGTGGCTGAAACGTTAAATTTAAAATCTTTTTTAAAATTACCAGCGAGAAAACTTACTGCTGATCAAAAACAATTGATTTCACTTGGTAGAGGGCTTGTAAGAGAAGATGTTGCTGCAGTATTAATGGATGAGCCATTAACAGTTATAGACCCTGATTTAAAATTTAAATTAAGAAGAAATCTCAAGGAAATAAATGAGAAATATAAAACAACCCTTGTTTATGTAACTCACGATCAAAATGAAGCGATGACTTTTGCAGATAATATAATAGTTATGAGTGAAGGTGAGGTGGTTCAAACAGGAACTCCTAAAGAATTATTTGAAAGACCAAAAACTACTTTCGTTGGATATTTTATAGGATCTCCTGCAATGAATTTATTTGAATCAGAAACTTCGTCAAATAATAGTATTATAATTAATGATACTTTGATTAAAACAAGTACAGATTTATCAAAATTAAAAAATAATAAAGTTAAATTAGGCATAAGATCTGAATTCATAAAGATAGCTGAAAATCAAAAAGAGAATGTTATTAGTGTTGATGTAGAAAAGGTAGAAGACCTTGGAAATTATAAACTATTAACTGCAAAGATGGGTAACCTTACAATCAAGTCGAAAATAAATAGAGAAACTGAAGTTCCATCAGAAAAGGTAAACCTTTATATTCCTCCGGAGAAATGTTGTGTGTATGAAGATGAAAAATTAATATAGATAGGTTTAAAGACTACTATTTACATGCTTATTTCCCGTATATATTAAGTCATCAATTAAGGTATAGTTAATTTATGAATTTTAGACTAACCAAACTTAAGGAAAAATTATTTCCACTGGATTAAACATGGTTTTAAATGTTACTAAAAAAATTAATTTAAGTACTGAAGATCTAAAAAGACAAAAAAACATAATTAGCAAATTAAACCTAGCAAAACTTCCTTTCGATATATCGCCAGATAGAATGTGTGCTCTTAACTTAGAAATGGCCAGACATTCAAGTGCCGTCTTAAAGTACCAAGAGGATAAATCTGGTATTAAATGGATTTTTTCTTCAATTAAAAAATATAAAGTTTTTTTAATAATATTTGAATCTAATGAGTTAGGAGAAGAGATATATAAAGAAAAAATTTCTAGCAAGCTACCAGAGTATTCTTATAAAACAGTTGCTCAAATAGTTGATGATGGAATAAAATTAAAGTTTTTTATTAAATTGGATGCAAGATCAAAAACAACAACAGATCAAAAAATTAGGAATGTTAGACCTTCAGAGGAAGTTATTATTGAATTTATAAACTGGAAAATTGACTTACTAGCTTCTTTAATGAAATTCAAACAAGATTTAATCAATTAGGGTTAGTGCAATACCAACCCTAAATTTAAGGGTCTTTAACGATTATAATATTTAATTATAATCAAGAGTTGTTTATTTAAAAAAAATGCTTTTAAAAACTAGAATTACTTACGGTAATTTTTTGCTTATAATATTAAAAAAATAATCTTTGGATAAACCAATAAAAGCCAATAGATGCGATAATCATTGAAATCGGTTTAGTAACTCTATTTTGGTACCATGATTTTTTTTGGAATAATAGTGCAATAAAAATATATGAAAAAATAATTACACTGATTTGACCAAGCTCAACTCCAACATTAAAAGAAATTAAACTTGAAATAAATAGGTTTGTTGAAATTCCAATCTCATTCAAAACTCCTGCAAAACCCAAACCATGAAGTAGACCAAAAATAAAAATTATATAGGGTCTTGTTCTTCTTATACTTTCAGTAAACAAATTTTCAATTGCTATAAAGCAAATAGATAGAGCAATGATTGGTTCAACAATAATTGCTGGAATTGTTATTATTTTTAGTGCACCCAAGAACAAAGTAATTGTGTGAGCTAAAGTAAAAATTGAAACTTGTAAAACTAAAGGCCTCAGTTTTGGAGATAAAAGAAATAGCGCTAGTACAAATAAAATGTGATCCAAACCTTTTGGTATAATGTGCTTAAATCCTAGCAAGGTATATTCTTTAACATTTTGAAAAAGTCCCACCTCTATTTTATTCTTTATACTAAACCATTTAGATTGTTTACCCCCCTCAATCAATTCAGTATAGAGAGGTTCATTATGAATTGAATTAATACGTAAAATAATTGATCCTAAATTTTTATCCCAATAAAATTTAAATCGTTTTTCTTTAATATTTTGAATATCAAAAGTAACAATAGTGTCTCTAATTATGTCAGTATTACCCACCTCTGGTATGACTACGCTTATCAAGGTTAAGTTTAAATTTGAAATATTGGATGTTAGATTAATTTTATTATTAAAATTTTTGATCTTAGAGTTAAATTGATGCAGTAAAACTGCTGGGTTCATTCTTCTTAAATCCTTATATTCTTCAGATTTTTCAGAATCTTCTGTATTAGAATGTTTTGTTTCTATACCTGCAATAATAGCTTCTAAATTTAATTGGATTGATAGATTTGCGTTTGTGATATTATCTTCCTCATAAATATTAAGATTTGCAATTGCTGGACGTAGTTCGTGAGCATAAGATGATTTAATAAAGAATAGTATGAATATAAATATCTTAAAAAACATTAATTTATTAAAGCAGTTTCTATATTTATTTGTAATCATATTTTTAGTAACTTTTTTAAAAATTAAAGTACATGCGCACGAGTTATGGCTTGAACCAATTAATTTTAATTTTAATAACAAGGAATTATTTAAAACTAATATTAATATTGGTCAAGATTTTATGGGTTCTCCCTTTGGGTTTTATAGCCCAAATAAAAAAAGCCTATATTTAGAAAGTAGAAATAAAGTAACACAATTATCACAGAGGGATGGAGATTTTCCAGCAATTCAAATGTTAATTTCAGAGCAAGGATTTCATGTTTTAAACTATGAAACTAATAATGAATTCTTAAAGTATGACTCTGTTGAAAAGTTCGAAGATTTTGTAAAAGAACAGGGCCTTCAAAGCACTATAGATAAGTTTGATAGAAATAAAATTCCTACAGAAAATTATAGAAGGTTTGCAAAAGTATTAATTACTGATGGAAATAAAGGTTTTTTTATTCAAAAATCAAAATTAGATTTTGAAATTATTGCCTTGAGCACACCTTACAAACTTAAGAATAGTTTTTTTGAATTTCAACTTTTTGAAAAAAATAAGCCATTAGCAAACTGGCAAATTACTATTTTTAGTAAAGATGAAAATAATACTTATAAAGAAAAAATCAAAACCAATTCAAATGGAGTAGGAAAAATAAGAACTATTGAAAATAGAACTTATTTATTAAGTGCTGTTAAGTTAAATAAAGCAAATTATTTCCAAAAACTTAAATTCAAATCAGATTGGTTTAGTCTATGGGCAAGCCTAGTAATAAAAAAATAAAATATTTTAATACACTTTCTGGTTGTGTACATCTTTGTCCTTAGCTAAATTTTATATACAAATAGGTCTATTTGGCACAACTTGGGGTTAAGTATTCCGTAGACACCCACATCTAACTGTGGGTAATATAAGAATAGTTAATTAACTAATATAATAAGGGAGAGAAATAATGATTAAAGATAAAAAATCTTTGAGGGCTACAACACCTTCAAGACGTAAGTTCTTTAAAGCGGCAGCAGTCACAGGTGCAGCAGCAGCAACAGCTGTAGCAATGCCTAATATTGCAACTGCAGGATCTCACGCTACTGTATTAAAGATGCAAGCTGCTTGGCCTTCAGGCGCAAACATCTTTTTTGAAATGGCGCAAGACTACTGTAATATGGTTAGTGACATGTCTGGTGGATCACTTAAAATTGATCTTCAGCCTGTTAACTCAATTGTTAAAACTTCAGAAATTGGAGCAGCGGTAAGTGATGGAATCGTTGATATGGGTCACTGGGTGACTGCATATTGGTACGGTAAAAACGCTGCAGCTTCACTTTTTGGAACTGGTCCTTCATACGGAATGTCATCTCAAGAAGTTATGGGATGGATGGAGTATGGTGGAGGAAGAAAATTATATGAAGAAGCAGTAGCTAGTGTTGGATTTAACTACACTGGTTTCTTTCATATGCCTATGCCAGCACAACCTTTTGGTTGGTTCAAAAAGAATGTAACTAAAGTATCTGATGTTAAAGGTATGAAATATAGAACAGTTGGTCTAGCGACTAATGTTTTAACTGCTATGGGAATGGTCGTAAGACAATTACCAGGTGGTGAGATCCAACCTGCAATGAAAACTGGTTTGATTGATGCTGCTGAGTTTAACAACCCAACATCAGACTCACAGTTTGGAATGCAAGATGTCTCTAAACACTATCACTTAGGAAGTTTTCACCAATCTCAAGAGATGTTTGAAATTCCTATGAACACTAAGAGACTGAAAAGCCTTTCACCTGCTCATCAAGCTATCTTAAAAAACGCTGCTTATGCTGCGAATACAGATAACTACTTCAAAGCACTTGTTAGATATTCTGACAGTTTAGCTATGTTGATGAACGAGCATAAGGTTAATGTTTACCAAACATCTGATGCAATTTTAGCTGAACAGTTAAAAGGTTGGGATAAAATTGTTGGAGAGTTCTCTGCAAAAGATGCATTCTTCAAGAAGGTAATCGACTCTCAAAAAGCATACGCTAAGAAAGTAATGAAGTACTTGCTGATGAATCAGCCTAATTACAAGCTAGCTTATGAAAATGAGTTCGGTCCAATCGGAAAAGTTAAAATCTAATTAGCTTTTAAATAATTTAAAAGAGGGGGGTTTAGGCTCCCCTTTTTTTATACTACTGTTTTTAAAAAAATTAGAGTATTCTATTTACATCATGATGAGAGCTTACATAAAATTAGCTGACACATTAAGTACCTCAATAGGTAAGGCTTTTTCTTGGTGTATTGTTATTTTAATGGGAGGAACTTGCTACGAAGTAGTAATGGCCTATGTATTTAACAAGCCAACACTTTGGAATTTTGACTTTAGTATGCAGATGTATGGTGCAATATTAATGATGTCAGGTGCTTATTGTTTGGCAACAGAATCTCATGTCAGGGGAGATGTAATTTACCGTTTATTCAAACCAAGAACTCAAGGTTGGATTGATTTAGTACTTTATTTTATTTTCTTTTTCCCTGGTGTAATAGCTTTGGCATTTTATGGATTTGAATATGCGGCTCTTGCTTGGAAAATTAAAGAGACAAGCTGGAGTAGTCCAGCACAAATTAATATTTATATGGCAAAATCTTTGATACCAGCAGCAGGAATATTTTTAACTATACAGGGAGTTGCTGAGGTGTTTAGAGCAATTATTTGTATTCAAACGGGACATTGGCCAGCAAGAATGGTTGTTGCAGAAGAGACAGAACAAATTTTAATGAGAACAGCACAAGACGAGGATCAAAAAGATGTTATTTAGTCTAACAAATCCAGAAGTAGCCATCTTAATGATGGGACTATTTTTGTTTGCAGTATTATTAGGTTTTCCAATTGCATTTACCTTGATGGCAATGGGAATAGGATTTGGATATTATGCTTATTATGATCCTGCTTTAATGGATCATATATTTGATAATAGGATATTCTCATTATTTGTAAAAAATACATACACAGTTATGGATAATAATGTCCTCACCGCCGTGCCTCTATTTTTATTTATGGGGTATCTAGTTGAAAGAGCTGGAATTGTATCAAAATTATTTTTTGCTATAAGACTTGCAGCTCACAGATTACCAGCTTCAATGGCTGTAGCTGCTCTAATAACGTGTACTTTATTTTCAACAGCAACAGGAATTATTGGCGCCGTAGTAACTTTAATGGGCTTACTTGCATGGCCGGCAATGGTTAAAGCAGGATATGATAAAAAATTTGCATCAGGAGTAATTTGTGCAGGTGGATGTCTAGGTATTTTAATACCACCAAGCATTATGTTAATTGTTTATTCGGTAATTGCTCAGTTATCGCCTTTAAGATTATTTGCAGCAGCAATTTTCCCAGGGCTTTTACTAGCAGGACTATACATAGCTTATGCAGTAATTAGAGCTTGGATGGATCCATCAATTGCACCTAAACCAAATGCAGCTGATATTCCACCTAGAGCAGAAATTTTAAAAGAAGTGTTAGTTTCTTTCGTACCTCTTTTTGGCTTAATAATGCTGGTACTTGGAACAATTCTGGCAGGTATAGCAACACCAGCAGAGGCTGCAGCAGCAGGAGCTTTTGGTGCAATACTTTTATCTTGGTTTTACAAAACTCTTAAATGGCAAAGTTTTAAAGAATCTGTTTTTTTAACAGCAAAAACTACAGCAATGATCATGTGGTTATTTATTGGTTCTTGGACTTTTTCTTCAGTATTTTCTTACTTAGGTGGTCATGAAATTTTTGAGCATTTCTTTAAATCAATAGAAATAACAACTTGGCAGTTTTTAATAATTACACAAATAATAATTTTTCTTTTAGGTTGGCCATTAGAATGGACTGAAATTTTAATTATATTTGTTCCAATATTTTTACCGTTGCTAGAGGTATTTAATGTTAACCCATATTTTTTTGCAATGTTAATTGCTCTAAACTTACAAACGTCATTTTTAACACCCCCCATGGCCATGTCCGCCTATTATTTAAAAGGTGTTCAAAAAAACAATGTTGAATTAATGGAGATATTTGCAGGGATAATGCCATTCTTGGCAATAGTAATATTTGCTATGTTCCTTATGTATATGTTTCCAGGTATTGCTTTGTGGTTACCAGAAACCTTATTTGCAGATTAGGTAATTTAAAATGATAGATATATTTTCTCTTACAACCAACAAATTGGTTGAAAAATTAAAAGAAGGTGAAATTTCTTCTGTAGAAGCTTGCACTTTATATATTGAAAGAATTGAAAAATTTGAAAAAGATGTAATGGCTTGGGAATATTTTGATAAAAAAAAACTTTTAGAAAAAGCTGCAGAAGCTGATGAATATAGAAAATCAGGAAAACCTCTAGGCTCACTACACGGACTACCAATTGCAGTTAAAGATATCATAGGTACTTTTGAAATGCCCACAGAATGTGGTACTCCGCTAAGAAAAAAAATGCCAAGCTCACAGGACTCTGAAGTTGTTAATTTACTTAAGATTGCAGGAGCAATAGTGATGGGAAAAACTGTAACTACAGAACTTGCATATTTTCATTCTGGAAAAACTACTAACCCACACGATAATTCAAGAACACCCGGAGGATCTTCAAGTGGTTCTGCAGCAGCAGTAGCAGCACATATGGCTCCACTAGCGATTGGATCACAAACTAATGGCTCAATTATTAGACCAGCTTCTTATTGTGGGGTTGTTGGTTACAAACCATCTTATGGATTAATTTCTAGGAGTGGGGTTATGAGGCAATCTGATAAATTAGATCATATTGGAGTATTTGGAAAAACTGTTGAAGATGTTGCCTTATTTGCAAAATCATTAATTAAAAAAGATTTATATGATTCATCAACTGTTCATTATGCGGCAGATGAAATGTTAAAGTTTTGTAAAAAAGGACCGCTGTATGAACCAAAATTTATTTTTTATAAAACTAAAAACTGGAAAAACATTGATAAAGAATCGCAAAAATCTTTTGAACTTTTTATAGAAACTTTTAAAAAAAATGTAGAAGTGTTCGATACACCATCATATTTTGATGATATTCCAAAATACCATAAAATAATTCATGAAACTGATATGGCTAATAATTTTCAAGGTTATTATAAAAAGTCTAAAAAAAAACTCTCAAAAGAAATGGTAAGTGCAATCGAGAGAGGCATGAAGTACTCAGCTAAAGATTACGCAGAAGCCATTGATTTTATGAAAAGAAGTTATGAATCTTATAAGGAAGTTTTTGAAGATTATCATGGTGTATTGAGTCCATCTTCTGCAGGTGTTGCGCCAAAGGGTTTAAAGAGTACAGGAAGCCCAGAATTTTGTACTATCTGGACTTACATGGGGCTGCCCACTATTTCATTACCTTTACTTACTGGTGCAAATAACTTACCATTAGGCTTACAGTTAATTGGAGACAGACTAGATGATTTAAGGTTTTTAGGTGTAGCTAACTGGTTAGAAAAAAATTGTAAAAAATATGCTAAATAAAATAACAACACTTTTAGGCTCACTCCTTGCAACACTATTTCTTGTTGGGCTTGCAACAACTTTGACGCGATCTTCAATGATAGGTTTTTGGGATGTGCTACCAGTATATATTTTAATGGCTATAGCAATTTTCATGATGTTTTACGAAGCCTTCTTCGATAAAAAATAATTTTCTACTTGTAGTGAATAATTCTAAAAATAATTATTTACCTTTTTTATTACTATTTATTCAGCCAATTTTTATGGCTAGTAATCTAGTAGTTGCCAGAGGTGCAGCTGATTTTGTTCCCCCAATATCTTTAGCATTTTGGAGATGGTTAGTTTGTTTTTTAATATTATTACCATTTACTTTTAAATATTTATTAAAAAATTATAAAGAATATAAAAATGAGATAAGCAAAATATTCATTTTAGGTTTATTGGCTTGTGGTATATGTGGCGCATTTCCATTTATTGCTGGAAAAACTACAACAATTATAAATATGGGGATAATATATTCTTCTTCTCCAATATTTATAATCCTAATATCTACATTATTTTTTAGAGAAAAAATAAACTTAGTGAGAATTTTGGGAGTTACAATTTGTATTTGTGGTGTGATTGCAATTATTATTAAAGGTAATTTAGGATTACTTTTCCAACTTAAATTTACTTCTGGGGACCTTTGGATGTTAGGCGCTTCATTGGGATGGGCTCTTTATACGGTCTATTTATTTCATTGGAAATCATCAATGCCAATACTAGAAAGGTTTTCTCTTATAGCAATGTTTGGTGCAATCAGCCTATTCCCTTTTTTTATTCTAGAAGAAACATATATTTCTAAAACAAATTATAATTTAATGTTTTTATTCTGGGTTTTGTTTGCTGCAATTTCCCCAAGTATAATAGCATTTATTTTATTTAATTTTGTAAACAAGGAATTGGGTGCATCAATAACTGGTTCAGTTTTATATCTTTATACAGTCTATGGTGCGGTTTATGGAACCCTTTTCTTCAATGAAAAATTAGAATCGTTTCATTACTTAGGCACAGTTCTAGTTTTTTTGGGAATATTTTTGATTAAAAAGAAAATTCGATAAAATAAAAGGTTTAAATTAAGCCACAATCTGAACAAATAATTTACAAATTTTAATAGTAAAAAAAATAATGAATAAATTTGTTATAAATTTTTTTGTATTAATTTGTTTTTTAAATTCTGGTCTTGCAGAAGAGAAGACATCGTATGTAGATAAACTTTTTCATGTAGGTCAAATGAATTCACATAATAAGAGTTTTTCTCTTTTTTTTAAAACTAGAGATAAAGCTATTTTAGCAAGAGGTGAGGATTATAATTATGTTACAGATTTCCCTCAAGACTTATATATTTATAATTATAAAACAAAAATTTCATCACCATTAATTTCATACGAATGGTTTCCATCACAGGCAAAATTCCTTTTAGAAGGTTATGATTATCCAGTTTTCCCAGAAGATTTTGCTTACTATTTATTAAAAGATAATAATACCCTAGTAATGATTAGTGCAATTAAAAATATAAAAAAAAATTTTAAATTTGATATTGCTAATAAAAAATTAAATTCATATCCATCAAATGGTAAGTTTGATTTTATAATTTCATCAATTGCAAAAAATTGTGGACATTCATATCTTAAAGAAAATTATAAATGTAGCTACTACAAACCTTTAATTTCTAATAATCTGATTAATTAATTTGAGTAAATGCTTCAGCAAATTTTTCTGCATTAAAAATTTGTAAATCATCTTCTTTTTCACCAAGTCCAAGAGCAATTATTGGAAGCTTATATTTTTTAGCAAGTGCTAATAAAATTCCTCCTTTTGCAGTGCCATCTAATTTTGTCATTATCAAACCAGTAAGAGGTATAATTTTATTAAACTCTTCTACTTGACTAATAACATTTTGGCCAGAGGTTGCATCAAGCACCAGGATTACATCGTGAGGAGCATCTGGATCTATTTTTTTAGTTACATGGGCAATTTTTTTGTACTCTTCCATTAAATTTTTTTTATTTTGCAATCTCCCTGCTGTATCAATTAAAACATGATTAAAATCACCCTTTAATGCTTCTTCAATTGCTTTGTAGGCAACTGATGCGGGGTCAGATCCTTGAGTAGTCTTTGTAATTTGTACATCAATTTTATCAGCCCAGCTTTCTAATTGCTCTATAGCAGCTGCTCTAAACGTATCGCAAGCAGAAAACATAACCTTGTTACCGTTAGATTTTAAAATTTTACCAACTTTTCCAATAGTTGTTGTTTTTCCAACTCCATTAACTCCTGATACTAGGACTGCGTTGAGCTTTTCTTTTTTATTAAAAAAATTCTCATTTTCCAAAGGTTTCATTAAAGTGATTATATAGTTTTTAAGAATTAAATTTACCTCATTCATAATATCTTTTTTTGGGTCAATTTTTTCTTGAGCAATAATTTTTTTAATTTCTTCAGCTGCAACAAGACCAACATCTGATTGAATTAAATATTCTTCAATTTGATCTAATGTTCTGTCATCTATCTCTTTTTTTACAATTATATCTCTTAAACCAGACGTAAATGCAGAAGCACTTTTTTTAAAACCAATTTTAAATTTATCAAAAATTCCCATTATAATTTAATGTCGATATTTTTGATATCAGACACGGGTCCTTTCATATGAATGCTATTTCTTTCATCAATAGAAATTGTTAAATTACCTAATGCAAACTCTATATCTGTAGTTTTTTCTACCAGATTATTAATATTAGCTGCAACAGCAGTTGCACAAGCTGCAGTACCACAAGCCTTGGTAAGTCCAGCTCCTCTTTCCCAAACTTTTACTTTTATTAAATTTTTATTTATAACTTTTGCCAAGGTCACATTACATTTTTCTGGAAATAGTGGATGATTTTCAATTTTTGGACCAATAGTTTGTAAGTCAAATGCTTCAATATCGTCTACAAAAAAAACTATGTGTGGATTGCCTACATTTATGGCTGTTCCACCAATATGTTTGGTGTTATTTTTATTTACAATTTCAATTTTTAAGTCTTGTGTATTTAGCTGCTTACTTAGAGGAATCTCTTGCCAATTAACTTTTGGCAAACCTATTTCAGTCTCAACTAAATTATTTCCTAAAATTTTTGATTTTAGAGAGCCAGAAGCTGTTAAGAGCGTTATTTCTTTTTTACCACTTTCTTTTGATAGAAGATCTGCCACACATCTCGTGCCATTTCCACAAGCACCAGATGCACTTCCATCTGAATTATAGAATTCTACATCTGCATCTATTTCTTTATTTTTCTTAATTAGAATGAGTTGATCACATCCAATGAAACTACGATCACATACTTTAATTATTTGATCTTTATTTAAATTGAAATCCTGGCTTCTTTGATCGATAATTACAAAATCATTGCCCAAACCATCCATTTTAAATGCTTTAATATCCATATGTAGATATTTAACTTATTTATTGACTTTTTGAACCTCTATTATAGGTTGTTCTCGTTTCCACAAAAACGTTAAATTTGTGGTGTCTTTGGAGACAAAGAGATCAACACTAGTCAGCGATATTCGCCCACTAGTGCGAAACTGCTGTGCGTAATAAATATGTTTGAAAACTTAACAAATAAATTCGAAGAAATTTTTTCTTCTTTAAAAAAAGTAGCTTCACTTGATGAGAATCAAGTAGATGAAGGCTTAAGAAGTATTAGACAGGCGTTATTAGAAGCCGATGTGTCTCTAGATGTAACTAAAGATTTTATAGAAAAAGTTAAGCCAAAGGTTATGGGTCAAGAAATAATTCGATCAACCTCTCCAGGAGATATGGTTGTTAAAATTGTTTATGATGAACTAGTAAGCCTTTTAGGTGAAAGTAACACAGATATTAATTTAAATGCAGTTCCGCCAGTTCCAATGATGCTGGTAGGTCTTCAAGGTTCTGGTAAAACTACAACAACAGCAAAATTAGCCAAATATTTAGAAAAAAATAAAAAGAAAAAAATAATGATGGTCAGTCTTGATGTGTATAGGCCAGCTGCACAAGAACAACTAAGATCATTAGGAGAGCAAAATGATATTTTAACATTACCTATTATTGAAGGGCAGCTACCAGCAGATATTTGTAGAAGAGCAGTTAGTGCTGCAAACCTAAATGGTGCAGAGATTATATTATTTGATACAGCAGGCAGAACACAAATAGACCTTCAGATGATGAGTGAGATTAAACAAATAGAAAGTATAATTAACCCAACGGAGGTATTTTTAGTTGCAGATTCTTTAACAGGACAGGTTGCTGCAGAAGTTGCAAAAGAATTTAAGAATACTGTAAATGTGACTGGTATTGTTTTAACAAGAGCTGATGGTGATGCAAGAGGTGGTGCGGCCCTTAGTATGAAATATGTTTCTCAAGTGCCAATTAAGTTTTTAGGGGTAGGAGAAAAAATAGAAAATTTAGAGGTTTTTCACCCAGATAGAATAGCTAATAGAATATTAGGTATGGGAGACATCGTTTCTCTTGTCGAAAAAGCTGCAGAAGATCTTGGTGATGAGAATATAAAAAAAGCAGAAGAGAATTTAAAAAAAGGACAATTCTCTATGGAAGATTATTTAACACAGCTTAGACAAATGAAAAAAATGGGAGGCATAGAAGGAATTATGTCGTTTATGCCAGGTGTTTCTAAAATGAAATCACAAATGGATGCTTCGGGAATTGATGAAAGCGTTATTACCAAAAATGAAGCAATCATTTTATCTATGACAAAAAAAGAAAGAGGAAATCCTAAAATCATTGATGGTTCTAGGAAAAAAAGAATTGCTAATGGCTCTGGAACAGATGCGGCCACTATCAATAAATTGCTTAAGCAATTTAAAATGATGTCTGAAATGATGAAGAAGATGTCAAAAGGAAACCTGAAGGGTATGTCTGATAAAGGAATACCTCCAGAGCTACTAAATCAACTTAAATAAAAAAAGGAAAAGAAATGATAAAAATAAGACTATCAAGAGGTGGAACAAAGAAAAGACCAGTATACAAAGTAGTTATAGCCGACAGTCGTCGTGCAAGAGACGGAAGATTTATTGAGAAGGTAGGATTCTTTAATCCTCTTTTACCAAAAGATAAAAAAGAAAGAGTAGGACTAGAAGCAGAAAGAATTAAATATTGGTTAGGTCAAGGTGCTCAACCAACTACTAGAGTTGCAAGAATTTTAGGTGAAAATGGTATTATAGCAATGCCTGCAAACGGTAGTAATCCAAATAAAGCTATTCCTAAAAAAGAAAGAAAAAAAGAAGGAGACGAAGTAGCTCCAGCAGCAGCAGCAGCTCCAGCAGCAGCAGCAGTTCCAGCAGCAGAAGCAGCTCCAGCAGCAGAAGCTCCAAAGGAAGAAGCTCCTAAAGCAGAAGCAGTTCCAGCAGCAGCAGCAGCTCCAGCAGCAGAAGCTCCAAAGGAAGAAGCTCCTAAAGCAGAAGCAGTTCCAGCAGCAGAAGCTCCAAAGGAAGAAGCTCCTAAAGCAGAAGCAGTTCCAGCAGCAGAAGCTCCAAAGGAAGAAGCTCCTAAAGCAGAAGCGGCTCCAGCAGCAGAAGCTCCAAAGGAAGAAGCTCCTAAAGCAGAAGCAGTTCCAGCAGCAGAAGCTCCAAAGGAAGAAGCTCCTAAAGCAGAAGCGGCTCCAGCAGCAGAAGCTCCAAAGGAAGAAGCTCCTAAAGCAGAAGCGGCTCCAGCAGCAGAAGCTAAATAGTTGGAGTTATGTGGCAAGCTCAAGTATTTACACTCTATCCTGATTTTTTTCCTGGCCCTTTAAATAAAGGGCTATATGGAAAAGCTTTAACAAATAAAATTTGGGATTTAAAAGTTGTTAATATTAGAGAGGCTGCTGAGGATAAACACAAAACAGTAGACGATACTCCTTTTGGAGGTGGATCTGGAATGTTATTGAAAGCTGACATTTTAGCAAAATCTCTTGATCAAAATAAAAAAGAGGGAGAAAGAATTTTTTATTTATCACCAAAAGGAAAAAAACTTGATCAGAAATTAGCATTAGAATTATCAAAAGAAAAATCTATTAGTTTAATTTGTGGTCATTTTGAAGGTGTTGATGAAAGATTATTATCTACAAGGAATATAGAAGAACTTAGCATAGGAGATTTTATTTTATCTGGAGGTGAAACAGCATCATTTGTTGTTTTAGATAGCATTCTTAGGTTGCTGCCAGGTGTTTTGGGAAATGAAAAGTCAAAGACTGATGAGAGTTTTGAGAATGGGCTTTTAGAGTATCCCCAATACACAAAACCTCAAATTTGGGAGGAAAAAAGTGTTCCAGAAGTACTATTATCAGGAGATCACAACAAAATTAAAGACTGGCGTTTATCACAATCAGAGGCTATAACACGCGTCCGAAGACCAGATTTGTGGGAAAAATATAAGAAAAACTAACTTGATAAATACTACTATGAAAACAATTGAAGAAATAAACCAACATAATGTAAAAAAAATATTAGCTGAGAAGAAAATTCCAGATTTTTTTCCAGGAGATATAGTAAAAGTTGGTGTGAGAATTACCGAAGGTAAAAAAGACAGAATTCAATATTTTGAAGGTGTGTGTATAGCTAGAAAAAATAGAGATTTAAACTCTTCATTCACAGTTAGAAAAATTTCATTTGGTGAGGGTGTTGAAAGAACATTTCCACTGTATGGTACTGTTATAGATACAATTACAGTTATTCGTCATGGTAAAGTTAGAAGAGCAAAATTATATTACTTAAGAGATAGAACCGGTAAATCAGCTAGAATTGCTGAAAGGATTAGAAAAAAAATTGGTATAGAAGTTGCTGTGAAACCAGAAATAGTAACTGAAGAAACTTCAGTACCAATAGCAGTAGAAGCAGAAAAACAAACAGAGGTTCAAGCAGAACCTGAAAAACAACCAGAAGTTCAAGTAGAACCTAAAACAGAAAAATCAGAAGAAAAAAAATAATTTTTTTTTCAATGCCTTTAACTCTTTACGATAAAATTTGGAACGATCACCTAGTAGATCAGCAAGATGATGGCACGGCATTATTATTCGTTGATCGACATTTAGTACATGAAGTTACAAGTCCACAAGCTTTTGAAGGATTAAGAAACTCTAATAGAAAAGTTAGACAACCCGGCTTAACTCTAGCAGTTGCAGATCATAATGTTCCAACTACTGATAGATCTAAAGGAATAGCAGATGTAGAATCTAAAATTCAAGTAGACACTTTAGAAAGTAATTGTAAAGAATTTGGAATTCAGTATTTAGGAATGAATGACAAGAGACAAGGAATTGTTCATATCATTGGTCCAGAACAAGGTTTTACACAACCTGGAACAGTAATTGTTTGTGGAGACAGTCACACAGCAACACATGGCGCATTTGGTGCTTTGGCATTTGGAATTGGTACTTCCGAAGTGGAACATGTCTTAGCAACACAAACATTGGTTCAAAAAAAAGCAAAGAATTTTAGAATTAATGTTAATGGAAAACTTCCAATTGGTGTTACCTCTAAAGATGTAATTTTACAAATTATAGGAAACATTGGAACTGCAGGAGGAACAGGGTCGGTTATTGAGTATGCTGGCAGTCTAATTTCATCTTTAAGTGTAGAACAACGAATGACAATTTGTAATATGACTATTGAGGGAGGAGCAAGAGCAGGATTAATTGCTCCAGATGAAAAAATATTTGAATATTTAAAAGGTAAACCGATGTCTCCAAAAAATGAAAATTGGGATAAGGCTATGAAATATTGGGAAAGTTTAAAAACTGATGATGGAGCTAAATTTGATAAAGAAATAGATTTAGTAGCAGAAGACATTTTACCTATGATTACCTGGGGAACTTCTCCACAAGATGTAATCACTATAGATGGCAAAGTTCCAAATCCTAAAAATGAACAAGATGAAGACAAAAGGAACTCTTTAGAAAGGTCATTAAATTACATGGGTTTAGAGGCTGATACACTAGCTACAGACATTAAGATTGATAAGGTTTTTATAGGAAGTTGTACGAATGGAAGAATTGAAGATTTAAGGGAAGCTGCGAAAATATTAAAAGATAAAAAGAAAGCATCCCATGTTCATGCAATGGTTGTTCCAGGCTCAGGCTTAGTTAAAGAGCAGGCAGAGCAGGAAGGCCTAGATAAAATATTTATAGCTTCAGGTTTTGAATGGAGAGAGCCCGGTTGCTCAATGTGTCTTGCAATGAATGCAGATAAATTAAAACAAGGAGAAAGATGTGCTTCAACTTCAAACAGAAATTTTGAAGGAAGACAGGGTAGAGGTGGAAGAACACATTTAGTCAGTCCTGGAATGGCAGCAGCAGCTGCAATTTCTGGAAACTTAGATGATGTTAGAAAGTATCAAAACTAAAATGCAAAAATTCAACTCACTTACAAGTATCCCAGTATATTTACCAATAGTAAATATTGATACAGATATGATTATTCCAAAACAATTTCTTAAAACAATTAAAAGAACAGGGTTAGGAAAAAACTTATTTTTTGAAATGAGGTATGATGATAATGGAAATGAAATAAAAGATTTTATTCTAAATCAAGAACCTCACAATCAATCAAAAATCTTAATTGCAGGAAAAAACTTTGGCTGCGGTTCATCAAGAGAGCATGCGCCATGGGCACTTTTAGATTTTGGAATTACATGTGTGATAAGCTCTAGTTATGCTGATATTTTTTACAGTAACTGTTTCAAAAATGGAATTTTACCAATTACTTTACCAGAAGAAAAAATAAAAGAATTATCAGAATATTCAAAAAGAAAAGAAGAAATTTCAATAGACCTAAATGAAGAAAAGATAATTTTTGGAAATAGTGAAATCAAGTTTGACATTGATCCTTTTAAGAAAAAATGTTTACTAGAAGGGCTTGATGATATTGCGCTGTCATTAGCTAAAAAAGAAAAAATCACAACCTTTGAAGAAAACTTAAAAAATAGTAAACCATGGATATTTAATGATAAAAATTAAAAAAAGAAAAATTTTACTTCTACCCGGGGATGGTATTGGACCTGAAGTTATTCAAGAAGTTAAAAAAGTTATTTTATGGTTGAATTCAAATAAATCTCTAGATTTTGAAATTGATCAAGATTTAGCTGGTGGTTGTTCTTATGATAAACATGGAACACCAATTACAGATGAAGTTTTTTACAAAGCTTTAGAAAGTGAATTTGTTATGCTGGGTGCAGTTGGTGGACCAAAATGGGATAACTTAGATTTTTCAAAAAAACCAGAAAGAGCCTTATTGAAATTAAGAAAAGAATTAAAACTATTTGCAAATTTAAGACCTGCAATTTGTTTTGAGCAATTAGTTGATGCCTCAACCCTAAAACCAGAAATTGTATCTGGATTAGACATTATGATAGTTAGAGAATTAACAGGTGGAATTTATTTTGGTGAGCCAAGAGGAATTAAGCCAATAGAAAATGGTGAAAGAAAAGGGATTAATACCCACTCATATACAACTAGTGAAATAGTTAGAGTAGCAAAAGTAGCTTTTGATCTAGCAAGAAAGAGATCAAATAAGGTTACCTCATGTGAAAAGTCGAATGTAATGGAAGCCGGACAACTTTGGAAAGAAGAAGTTCAAGAACTACACGACAAAGAATATAAAGATGTAGAATTAAGTCATATGCTTGCTGATAATTGTGCAATGCAATTATTGAAAAACCCAAAGCAATTTGATGTAATTGTTACTGACAATTTATTTGGAGACATGCTTTCCGACCAAGCCTCAATGTTAACTGGGTCTCTAGGTCTATTACCATCAGCTTCTTTAGGTGCAAAAAATAAAGATGGGGAAATGAGAGCTATGTATGAGCCTATTCATGGTTCAGCACCAGATATTGCTGGAAAAGAAATTGCAAACCCAATAGCCTCGATTTTAAGTTTTGCAATGGCTTTAAGATACTCATTGGATTTAGATAGTGAAGCTGATGCATTAGAAAAAGCTGTGCAAGAAGTCTTAAATGACGGTCTTAGAACAAAAGACATTATATCTGAGGGAAAAAAAGAAGTATCAACATCAGCTATGGGTGATGCGATAATTTCAAAATTGCAATAATTAAATAATTATTCTAGAGTTCTGGAATGCCAAATTATACTGCACCAGTGGAAGACATGATGTTTCTTTTTGATAAATTAAGAAATAATAAAAATTATAATGATCTTGAAAAGTATAAAGAAGTTAATTCAGAATTAGTAAAAGATATTTTAGAAGAAGCAGCTAAGATTAACCAAAACTTAATATTACCATTAGCAAAATCAGGTGATGAGAACCCAACAGTTCTAGAGAATGGTGTGGTTAGAACGCCGCCTGGCTATAAAGAAGCTTATTCTAAATATATAGAAGATGGCTGGACTTCACTTTCTTGTGATCCAAAATATGGAGGACAAGGAATGCCAAAAACTGTAAGTGCTTTTTTTGACGAAATGTTATCATCTGCAAGTTTGTCATTTAAACTTTATAGTGAGTTAAGTATTGGTGCATATAATTGTATTTCTCATCATGCTACAGATGAAATAAAAGAAAAATATCTTCCAAAAATGGTTGAAGGAAAATGGAGTGGTACGATGTGCCTTACTGAACCAGTTTGTGGAACTGATTTAGGACTTTTAAAAACTAAAGCTATTGAGCAATCTGACGGAACTTTTAAATTAAGTGGACAGAAAATTTTTATTACTTCAGGTGATCAAGACTTAACAGAGAATATTATCCATTTAGTTATTGCAAGAGTAGCTGACTCTCCAGCAGGAACAAAAGGAATAAGCTTATTTTTAGTACCTAAGTTTGTGGTAAATGAAGATGGATCTATTGGTGCAAGAAATGGAGTTTCTACAGGTTCTATAGAAAGCAAAATGGGAATTAAAGGTTCTGCCACATGTGTATTAAACTTTGATGATGCAACTGGTTATATGATTGGATTAAAGAATAAAGGGTTAAATGCAATGTTTACTATGATGAATTTAGAGAGAATTGTTGTAGGAATTCAGGGCTTAGGAATTTCTGAAATAGCCTATCAAAACTCTTTAAGTTACGCGAAAGAAAGGAAACAAGGAAAAACAAATAATACAAAATCAACTAATGGAGCAGATTTTATTATTGAGCATGCTGATATTAGAAAATCTTTGCTTAATATGAAATCTATTATTGAAGGTGAAAGAGCTTTATGTTTTTGGTTATCTCAACAAACAGAAGTTAGTCTTTATCATCCAGACGAAAAAATAAAGCAGGAAGCGTCAGATCTTGTGTCGTTAATGACACCAGTGGTTAAAACGATGTTTAGTGATATGGGAATGGAAATAACAAGTGATGCTATGCAGGTTCATGGTGGTTATGGGTATACAAAAGACCAAGGAATAGAACAACTATATAGGGATAATAGAATCACCCCAATTTATGAAGGAACAAATTCAATTCAAGCAGCAGATTTAGTTTTTAGAAAGTTGGTAAATAAAAATGGTGATATAATTAATAAGTATTTAGAGTTGATTAAGAATGATTGCAGTATTGAAAATGAAAAATTAAAACCTTTCATAAAAGAACTAAAAATACATCTAGAGATCTTATCTACCTTTACTGATTGGATTAAAGAAAAAGTTCAATACTCAAAAGATGATGCAAGTGCAGCATGCAATGACTATTTAAAAGCATTGGGGTTTGTGTCTATAGCACATGCGTGGATAAAAGTTTTAGAGGTAAGTTTTAAAGATTATGAACAAAACAAAGACTTTTATGAGGATAAAATTCAAACAGCAAATTTTTATTTTAAAAGAGTTTTACCAAGAGCCGAAAGTCATTTTAAAACTGCCACATCGGGAAGTGATTATATAATGAATTTTAAATTCAGTTAATATGAGTCATTACAATACAAATTTAGATAAAAATGAGGCTAATTATGTTCCTCTTTCTCCTTTAACATTTTTAGAAAGAACTAAAGATATATATCCAAATTATGAAGCCTTAGTTTATGAAAGTAGGTCTTATACCTGGGGAGAGGTTTATAAAAGATGTGTTAAGTTTGCTAGCGCACTAGATAAATTGGGGGTGAAAACTGGAGATACAGTTTCTATAATGGCTTTCAATACACCAGAAATTTTTGAAGCCCATTATTCAATACCAATGGTGGGAGCAGTGATTAATGCAATCAATACAAGACTAGACCCTAATACAGTAAGTTATATTTTACAGCATAGTGATGCAAAGGTTTTAATTGTAGATAGACAATTTCACGATGTAATTGAAAAGGCTTTAAAGAATGTTAAAAATAAAATTACAATTATTGATATTGACGACCAAGACATAGATACAAGTTCTTTTAAGAAAATAGGAGAACTTGAATATGAAAGTTTTTTAAATACAGGTGACGAAAATTACGAATGGAAAAAACCAAAAGATGAATGGGAAGCGATTTCATTAAGTTACACGTCTGGAACTACTGGAAGCCCAAAAGGAGTAGTTTATCATCACAGAGGCTCATATTTGATGTCAACAGGCAGTGCCACAGCTTGGAATATGTCTAACAAGCTAAATTTTTTATGTGTTGTACCAATGTTTCATTGTAATGGTTGGTGCTACCCTTGGACACTAGCAATGTTACATGCAAGAGTAATTTGTTTAAGAAACATCGATGTAAAAAAGATATTTGAATTAATTGATAAATATGAAGTAACTCATTTCGGTGGAGCCCCAATAGTATTAAATATGATTGTTAATGCTCCAAAAGAAGATCAAAAAGTCCTAAAAAGAAAAGTAAATGTTTTAACCGCAGGTGCACCGCCACCAAGTATTATCTTTGAGAAAATGGAAAAACTTGGTTTTGAAGTGATGCACGTTTATGGATTAACTGAAACTTATGGTCATATGTTGCAGTGTGCATGGAATGAAGATTGGAATTCTTTAGAAAAAGATAAAAAGAATGAAATCAAAGCAAGGCAAGGTGTAAGGTACCCAAACACAGAGGGTGCTATTGTAATGGATCCAGAAACAATGAAGCCAGTGCCCAAAGATGGAAAGACTATGGGTGAAATTATGATCAGAGGAAATATCGTAATGAAGGGTTACTACAAAGATAAAGAAGCAACAGATAGGTCAATGGCAGGTGGATGGTTTCATTCAGGAGATTTAGCTGTGACCCATCCTGACGGATATATTAAAATTCAAGATAGATCTAAAGATATTATTATTTCTGGAGGAGAAAATATTTCTTCAATAGAAATTGAAAATGCAATTGCAAAACACCCTTCAGTTTCTTTAGCAGCTGTAGTTGCTAAGCCTGATGAAAAATGGGGAGAAACTCCTTGTGCTTTTGTTGAATTGATTAAAGATAAGCCAGCAACTGAAAAAGAAATAATAGATTTTTGTAGAGAAACATTGGCTGGATTCAAAATCCCTAAAAGTGTTATTTTTTGTGATTTACCAAAAACCTCAACAGGAAAAATTCAAAAATTTGAACTAAGAAAAAAAGTTAAGGAATTAAGTTGATCTTTCAGGTAGACAATAAGAATGTCTTTGTATCGGATTCAGGTCAAGGTATTGATAAAAAAAAAGTCACAATAGTTTTACTTCATGGAAGTGGTCTCTCACATATTGTTTGGTCTTTAACAGAGCAGTATTTATCAAATCAAAATTATAATGTTTTAGCAATTGATTTGCCCGGTCATGGAAATTCTGAGGGTGATTGTTTAAAATCAATAGAAGAAATTTCAGATTGGTTAGAAAAAGTTTTTAAAGAACTTAATGTTTCTGAATTAACAATAATAGGTCATTCCCAAGGGTGTTTGGAAGCATTAGAATATTATTCAAGATATTCAAAAAGAGTTAAAAATTTAATATTTGTTGGTGCTTCTTATAGAATGCCCGTTAATCAAGATTTAATAGATTTTGCTGAGAGTGGAGATGATAAAGCAGTTAAATTAATGATGAAATGGAGCTATGAAAACTCTAAAAAGTTTATTGGAGGTAATCCTGTAGAAAAAATTATTAATTCTCCAAGAGATATTAGGGAGATTTTAGCCATTGATCTTGTAGCTTGTAATAATTATAAAAACGGATCTGAGGCTTTAAAATCAATTAAGTGTCCCACATTATTTATTTTTGGTGAACTAGATAAGATGGTTAACCTTGAAAAAGGCAAGAAATTTGCTGAACTTATTCCTAATTCAAAAACTCATATAATAAAAGAATGTGGACATATGATTATGTTTGAAAAAGCTTTTGAAATGAGAGAAAAGATCTCTAATTTTTTAAAAAAATGAAAAACTTTTCAATAGCAAAATCTAGAAGATTAAGAAGTACTCCTTATACTGCAAGAATAGAGAAACAAGGGGTTACAGCATACACAATTTATAATCATATGCTATTACCTGCTGCATTTGGATCAATAGAAAATAGTTACAAACATTTAAAAGAGCATGTTCAAGTATGGGATGTTGCTGCAGAAAGACAAGTAGAAATATCAGGAAAAGACTCTGCAGAATTAGTACAATTGATGACATGTAGAGATTTATCAAAATCTAAAATTGGGAGATGTTATTATTGTCCAATAATAGATGAAAATGGAAATTTAGTTAATGATCCAGTTGTTCTAAAGCTGGATGAAAATAGATGGTGGCTATCAATAGCAGACTCGGATGTAATCTTTTTTGCCAAAGGTTTAGCATCTGGACATAAATTCGATGTTAAAATTATAGAACCAGTGGTGGATATAATGGCAATACAGGGTCCGAAATCATTTGCATTAATGGAAAAAGTTTTTGGAAAAAAAATTACTGAACTAAAATTCTTTGGATTTGATTATTTTGATTTTGAAGGGACAAAACATCTTATAGCAAGGTCAGGATGGTCTAAGCAAGGTGGATATGAAGTTTATGTTCAAAATACAGAGTCAGGACAAAAATTATATGACTACCTTTTTGAAGTTGGAAAAGAATTTAATGTAGGACCTGGGTGTCCAAACTTAATAGAGAGAATTGAGAGTGCATTACTATCTTATGGAAATGATTTTGATAACAATGATAATCCATTTGAATGTGGTTTTGATCAATATGTTAGTTTGGATAGTGATATAAATTTTTTAGGAAAAGATAAATTAAAAGAAGTTAAATCAAAAGGAGCCCAAAAGAAGTTAATGGGTATTAAAATTGATATAAAAGAAATTAGTCTCACAGGATCAAAAAATTTATATGATGAGAAAAATAATATAATTGGTGAATTAAGATCGGCTTGTTACTCACCTCATTTTCAAATGGTTATTGGAATAGCAATGATCCAGAAGTCTTACTGGGAAGTATCTCAAACCTTTAAAATTCGAATAAATGACAACACTTTTCTTGGAAAAGTTTGCGATTTACCCTTCATCTAGTATAAAAGCCTAATAACATCATGAATATAGCAATTGTAGGAGCCACAGGTAATGTTGGAAGAAAAATTCTCGAGGTTCTAGAGAGAAAAAAACTTCCTATAAAGGAACTATTTTTAGTTGCTTCACCAAGAAGTGCTGGTCAAAAAATAAATTTTAGTGGCAAAGAACATGAGGTTTTTAACCTTGAAACATTTGATTTTTCAAAAATTAAAATTACTTTCTTTGCAGCAGGTGGAAAAATTTCAGAACAATATGCTTTAAAAGCAGCAAAGCACTCAATAGTTATAGATAATTCTAGTTTTTATAGAATGGATCCTGATGTGCCATTAATTATTCCACAGGTAAATCCAGAAGCAATTAAGAGTATGAAAAAAAATATAATTGCTAACCCTAATTGCTCAACAGCTCAGTTAGTAATTGCTCTTAAACCGTTACATGACTTATTCAATATTATACGAATAGTCGTTTCGACATATCAGTCTGTTTCAGGTGGTGGCAAAGACCCTATGGATGAACTAATAGAACAAACTAAATTATCCCTAGAAAATAAACAAATTAAACCTAGAAATTTTACTAAACAAATTGCTTTCAATGCCATTCCTCACATCGATGTTTTTGCAGATGATGGTTACACTAAAGAAGAATTAAAAATGACCAATGAAACTAAAAAAATTCTTGGTGACAAAATAGAATTAACAGCAACATGTGTAAGAGTTCCAGTTATGGTTTCTCATGCGGAGTCAGTAAATATTCAATTTGAAAAATCATTTTCTTTAGAAAAAGTTAGAGACACTCTTAGTAAAGCAGAGGGCTGTAAAGTTTATGATAAAAGAGAAGATGGAGGATATAGCACTCCAATTGAAGCAGAAGGTAGAGACGAAACTTATATTTCAAGAATAAGAGAAGATAAAACTAACAAGAATTCATTAAACCTATGGATTGTTTCTGATAATTTACTTAGAGGAGCGGCATTGAATGCTGTTGAAATTGCAGAAACTTTAATTAATAATAATCTTAATGGAAAATAATAATCCTTTATCACCACATATTCAGATCTACAGATGGCACATATCTTCTTTAGTATCTATTTCACATAGAATTACAGGAATGATAAATATAGCTGCTATAACAATAATTTGTTTTTGGATTGCATCCTTACTATTAGGTGAAAATAGCTATGAGTTTACTAAGGTATTTTTAAATTCTATTTTAGGAAAATTCATAATTTTAGGTTTAACATGGTCATTTAGTTTCCAGATATTAAGTGAAATAAGACATTTAATTATGGACCTAGGATATGGGTTTGAATTAAAAGTATCAAAGATAACAGGATTAATCGTGATCATTGGATCATTTTTTTTAACAATTTTAATTTATTTAATTGGAAAGCAATTTATTTAGCATGAATAACGTGACTAAAAAGTGGCTATTGATGAGAGTAAGCTCTGTGGTGTTGATACCATTAATGATATGGTTTATTTTAAATTTAGTTTCAGTTTTCAATAAAGATTATATTGAGATTGTTAATTTTTTTACTACTCAACCATCTAAAATTTTAGTTTCTTTAACATTAGTATTTGCTTACTTTTTCTCAGCTTTAAGCATTAGTGAGGTATTTGAAGATTATATACAAGATGAAAAAATCAAAAATGTCGCAAACAAAGTACTCAATATTTTTGCTATACTAGTTCCATTAATCACAATAATTGTAATATTTAATTTAAACTAATGAGTTCATATAAAATTATAGATCATGAATACGATGTTATCGTACTTGGTGCGGGAGGCTCAGGCTTAAGAGCTGCTGTTGGTTTAAGTGAAGCAGGATTAAAAACTGCCTGTATTTCAAAAGTATTTCCAACAAGGAGTCATACCTCTGCTGCTCAAGGAGGAATTTCTGCATCTTTAGGGAATATGGGTGAAGATGATTGGCGTTGGCATATGTATGATACCGTCAAAGGGGCTGACTGGTTAGGTGACCAAGATAGTATCGAGTATCTTTGTAAAGAAGCTCCAGCAGCTGTTATAGAATTAGAAAAATACGGAGTTCCATTTAGTAGAACTGATGATGGTAAAATTTATCAAAGACCCTTTGGTGGAATGACAAAAAATTATGGTAATGGAATTGTTCAAAGAACATGCGCAGCCGCAGATAGAACTGGACATGCAATACTTCATACTCTTTATGGACAAGCTTTAAAACACAACACTGAATTTTTTATTGAATACTTCGCTCTAGATTTATTAATGAAAGATGGTGAATGCAAAGGTCTTATTGCTTGGAATTTAAATGATGGAACAATTCATAGATTTAGAGCTCACAGCACAATAATTGCAACAGGTGGTTATGGAAAAGCTTATTATTCTGCAACTTCAGCACACACGTGTACTGGAGATGGAAATGCAATGGTTTTAAGAGCAGGTTTACCATTACAAGATATGGAATTTGTACAATTTCATCCAACGGGAATTTACGGACATGGAACCTTAATTTCTGAAGGTGTTAGAGGAGAAGGTGGCTATTTAGTTAATTCAAAAGGTGAAAGATTTATGGAGCGTTATGCACCAAAAGCTAAAGACTTAGCATCCAGAGATGTAGTAAGTAGATCAATGTCAATTGAGATTAATGAAGGAAGAGGTGTGGGTAAAGAACAGGATCATGTTCACTTACACTTAAGTCATTTAGACAAAAGTATTATTGAAAGTAGACTTCCAGGAATAACGGAAGCTGCAAGATTATTTGCAAATGTTGATGTAACTAAAGAGCCAATACCAGTAGTTCCCACTGTTCATTACAATATGGGAGGTATCCCAACAAACTATAAAGCTGAAGTATTAACAGGCAATGATTCTGAAACAGTTCCAGGATTAATGGCAATTGGTGAGGCTGCCTGCGTTTCTGTTCATGGAGCAAATAGATTGGGGTCTAATTCTTTAATTGATTTAGTTGTATTTGGAAGAGCCGCAGCTAGAAGAGCTGCTGAACTTGTTAAACCGGGAACTCCACATGAAGATATAGGAGAGACTGAAACAGAGAAATGCTTAGAAAGATTTGATAAATTAAGAAACTCTAATGGTGAAAACAGTACTGCAGAACTTAGACTTTCAATGCAAAAAACTATGCAATCAAAGTGTGCTGTTTTTAGAACAGAAAAAACACTTAAAGAGGGTGTTGATGATATTAGAAAAGCATACGATGGAATGGAATCAATTTCTGTAAAAGATAAGTCACTTGTTTTTAACACCGATTTAGTGGAAACATTGGAGTTTGATAATTTAATAAGACAAGCAATTACAACAGTGGATTCTGCTTACAATAGACAAGAGAGTAGAGGCGCACACGCAAGAGAAGATTTCCCAAAAAGAGATGATGAAAAATTTATGCAACATACTATTGCTTGGTGCAATGGAAAAGATTCAAAAATTAGTTATAGACCAGTTACTAAATCAACTTTAACAAATGAAGTTCAATATTTTCCACCACAAGAAAGAGTTTATTAGTGGTTCAAATAAATTTACCTAAAAATTCAGAAGTTCAGAAAGGTATCTATTATCAAGATAAAACTGGATCAAAAAATATCAGAAAAGTAAATGTTTATAGATGGGATCCTTCAAATGGAGAAAACCCAAGAGTAGACACTTACGAAGTAGATATGGATAATTGTCCTTCAAAAGTATTAGATATTTTAAACAAGATTAAAAATGAAATTGACCCATCTTTAGCTTATCGTAGATCTTGTGCACATGGTGTTTGTGGATCTTGTGCAATGAATATGGATGGTAAAAATGGTTTAGCATGTACAAAACCACATTCAGAAATTGAAGGAGATATAAATATTTACCCATTACCCCATTTAAAAGTCAAAAAAGATTTAATTGGTGACTTAAGTGGATTGTATAAACAGTATGAATCAATTGAGCCTTGGTTGAAAACAAACACAAAAGTTGAAACTACAGAAATTATTCAATCTCAAAAAGATAGAAAAAAATTAGATGGTGCATATGAATGTATCATGTGTGCATGTTGTTCCACTTCTTGCCCAAGCTATTGGTGGAATGAGGATAAATTTTTAGGTCCTGCAGTTTTGCTTCAAGCTTATAGGTGGATAGTAGACAGTAGAGATGATGAAAGAAAAGAAAGATTAAAAAAAGTAGCTGATGAGCTTAAACTTTATAGATGCCATACTATTATGAATTGCACCAATGCTTGTCCTAAGGGATTAAATCCAGCAAAAGCCATAGCTGAATTGAAAAAAATGCTTGCAACAAGCTAATTACGCCTTTAAATAGCACCATTCATGAATTTATTAGAACATTTTGTAGGTGGAAAACTAATTTCAGGCTCATCTGATAGAAAAAGTAAAATTTTTAACCCTGCAACAGGCGAACAAGAGTCAGAGGTAAGATTAGCCAGCAAAACTGATCTTGATCAAGCTGTAGAAGTGGCTCAAAAAGCTTTTGAAACTTGGTCACAGAAACCCCCCCTTCAAAGAGCAAGAGTGATGTTCAAATTTAAAGAGTTAATAGAAAAAAATACTGATGAACTTACAAAATTAATAGTTTCAGAACATGGTAAAGTTTATGAAGATGCCAAAGGTTCTTTAACAAGAGGACTAGAAGTAGTGGAGTTTGCATGTGGAATTCCACATTTACTTAAAGGAGAATTTTCAGAAAACGTAGGAACAAATGTTGATAGCTGGTCAATGCGTCAGCCACTTGGAGTAGTTGCTGGTATTACACCTTTTAATTTTCCAGCAATGGTACCGATGTGGATGTTTCCTATTGCTATAGCTTGTGGAAATACATTTATTTTAAAACCATCAGAAAAAGATCCATCTTGTCCACTCAGATTAGCAGAATTGCTAACAGAAGCAGGACTACCAGATGGCGTTTTTAATGTTGTTAATGGAGATAAAGAGTCTGTTGATGCAATCTTAACAAACAAAGATGTCAAAGCTGTAAGCTTTGTAGGCTCAACACCAATCGCAAAATATATTTATGAAAATTCTGCAAAAAATGAAAAAAGAGTTCAAGCTTTAGGTGGTGCAAAAAATCATTTAGTTGTAATGCCTGACTGTGACCTTGATGGTGCAGTAAATGGATTAATGGGTGCTGCATATGGGTCGGCAGGAGAAAGATGCATGGCACAATCAGTAGCAGTAGCTGTAGGCGATATAGGTGATGAGTTAGTTGCTCGTTTATCAAAAAAAGCTGAAGCATTAAAAGTAGGGCCGGGTATGGATAAAACATCTGAGATGGGTCCACTAGTCACAAAAGAACATTTAGAAAAAGTAAAAAGTTATGTTGATCTTGGAGTTGAAGAAGGTGCTAAATTAATTGTTGATGGAAGAAATATAAAACTTCAAGGATATGAAAATGGTTTCTTTATAGGTGGCTGTTTATTTGATCATGTTAAAAAAGATATGAGAATTTATAAAGAAGAAATATTTGGACCTGTCTTATCAGTTATAAGAGTTAAAACTTTTGAAGAAGCAACAAAACTAATTAATGATCATGAGTATGGTAACGGAGTAAGTATTTATACAAGAGATGGTGATGCTGGCAGAACATTTGCCAGTAAAATTCAAGTTGGTATGGTTGGAATTAATGTTCCAATACCAGTACCAATGGCATTCCATAGTTTTGGTGGATGGAAAAGATCATTATTTGGAGATAGCGCAATGCACGGTGCTGAAGGAATTAAATTTTATACAAAACTTAAAACAGTAACATCTAGATGGCCTTCTGGAATACGATCTAATGCAGAATTTGTCATGCCAACAATGAAATAAGGAGAAAAATGAAAAAAATATCTTTAATAGGAGCAGGTCAAATTGGGGGCACTCTTGCTCACTTAATAGGAACCAAAGAAGTAGCTGATGAGGTGGTACTTTTTGATGTTGCAAGTGGCATAGCTAAAGGAAAAGCTCTAGATATAGCCCAATCTTCCTCTGTTGATGGTTTTAATGTAAAATTTTCAGGTACAGACAATTATGAAGATATAAAAGATTCAGATGTAATAATAATCACTGCAGGAGTTCCAAGAAAACCAGGAATGAGCAGAGATGATTTATTAGGTATTAATTTAAAAATTATTAAACAAGTAGCAGAAGGCATTAAAAAAAATGCACCCAATGCTTTTGTTATATGTATCACTAATCCGTTAGACGTTATAGTTATGGCCTTTCAAAAATTTTCAGGCTTACCAGTAAATAAAGTAGTTGGAATGGCAGGAATTTTAGACAGCTCAAGATTTAAATTATTTTTATCTCTAGAGTTGAATGTTCCTGTAAAAGAAATTGAAGCAATGGTTATGGGAGGTCATGGAGATACAATGGTTCCCCTACCAAGATTCACAAAAGTTTCAGGTAAACCATTACTAGACTTAGTTAAAGAAGGAAAAATATCTCCAGAAAGATTAGAAGAAATTAACCAAAGAACTAGAGATGGAGGAGCTGAGATTGTTAAATATTTAGAAAAAGGTTCTGCATTTTATGCACCAGCAGCTTCGGGAGTGCAAATGGCAGAAGCATATTTAAAAGATGAAAAAAAATTACTTCCATGTGCAGTTCATTTAAATGGAGAATATGGAGTTAGCAATGTTTATGCTGGTGTACCAGTAATAATTGGTAAAGAGGGTGTTGAAAAAATAGAACAAATAGATTTGGACGAAAAAGAAAAAAAAGAATTTATGCATTCGATAGATGCTGTGAAAGCATTATGGGAAGCTGCATCAAAAATAGATCCAGATCTATCTAAATAAATCATGAATATTCATGAACACCAAGCAAAAAAAATCTTAAAAGAATATGGGGCAGTTGTGCCTGAGGGTATTTTTGCATTCACAGTCGATGAGCTGATTGAAAAATCAAAATCATTAAAAACGGAAAAGTTTGTATTAAAAGCCCAAATCCACGCTGGTGGAAGAGGTAAGGCAGGAGGTGTAAAAATTTTGGATACCATTGAAGAGTTAAGCGTTGCTGCGAAAGAATTATTAGGAAAAACACTTGTAACACATCAAACTGGTCCTGAAGGTAGAGAAGTAAAAAGATTATATGTGGAAGTATCTTCCAATATAGATAAAGAATTTTATTTATCCTGCTTAATTGACAGAGCTAGTTCAAAAATTGTATTTATTTCCAGCGATCAAGGTGGAATGGATATTGAAGAGGTTGCAGATAAAACACCTGAAAAAATTATAACAACAAAAGTAGATATTGTTAATGAAATCTCAGATGCTGATTGTGAGAAGATAATTAAAATTTATAGCTTAACCGATGATGCTAAAAAACAAGCAATAGCACTAATTAAATCAGTATATAGTATGTTTTTAGGTACAGATGCTAATATGGTTGAGGTTAACCCACTAATATTAACTAAAGAAAAAAATATAATCTGCTTAGACGCAAAGGTTAATTTTGATTCTAACGCGCTATTTAGACATCCTGAAATTATAGAGTTAAGAGATTTAAATGAAGAAGATCCAGCAGAAATAGAAGCGAGCAAACATGATCTTGCTTATATAAAATTAGATGGAAGCATTGGTTGTATGGTTAATGGAGCAGGTTTAGCAATGGCAACAATGGATATAATTAAATTATATGGTGAAGAGCCAGCAAATTTTCTAGATGTTGGTGGTGGAGCTTCAAAAGAAAAAGTTTCTGCTGCGTTAAAAATAATTCTTTCAGATAAAAACGTTAAAGGCATATTAATAAATATTTTTGGTGGAATAATGAGATGTGATGTCCTTGCTCAAGGTGTTGTTGATGCTGCTAAAGAGATAAATATAAGAGTTCCATTAGTAGTTAGACTTGCAGGAACTAACTTTAAAGAAGGAAAAGAAATTCTAGATAATTCAGGATTAAAATTAATTTCAGCAGAAAATTTAGATGATGCTGCAAAAAAAATAGTAGAGGCTATAAAATAAAATGTCAGTTTTAATTGATAAAAATACAAAAGTTATATGTCAAGGTTTTACAGGTGCGCATGGTACTTTTCATTCTGAACAAGCATTAAAATATGGAACAAATCTTGTAGGTGGAGTTACCCCCAAAAAAGGAGGACAAAAACATCTTGAACGTCCAGTATTTAATACTGTAGCTGAAGCTAAAAAAGAAGTTGGTGCTGATGCAACTATGATTTATGTGCCTGCAAAATTTGCAGCAGCAGCTATAATAGAAGCTATTGATGCATCTATTGAGCTTATAGTTTGTATTACTGAAGGTATACCAATTCAAGATATGCTTCGTGTTAAACAAAAACTAAATAATTCAAAAAGCAGATTGATAGGACCTAACTGTCCAGGAATAATTACTCCTGATGAATGTAAAATTGGAATTATGCCTGGAAATATTCACAAGAAAGGTTCTGTGGGAATTGTTTCAAGATCTGGAACTTTAACTTATGAGGCAGTTGCACAAACAACTGAAAACGGATTAGGACAATCTACTTGTATAGGTATTGGTGGAGATCCAATAAATGGAACAAACTTTATTGATTGTTTAGACTTATTTTTAAATGATGATGAGACAGAATCTATTCTTATGATAGGAGAAATTGGCGGTTCTGCAGAAGAAGAAGCAGCTGAATTTGTTAAAAACCACAAAATAAAAAAGCCTATGGTTGGATTTGTAGCTGGATTAACAGCACCCCCAGGAAGAACTATGGGGCATGCAGGAGCTATTATCTCAGGTGGTAAGGGTGGAGCAGAGGATAAGATAAAAAAAATGGAAGAATGTGGGATTACAATTGCAAAATCACCATCTGAACTAGGCAAAACATTATTTAATAAATTATCTAATTGAAAATTATTTATCTGATATTATATCAATAAAATAGATGTCATCATCAAAAAATCTCGAATTCAAAAAAAACTCATTTCTTAGTAAATCAAATAGTGCGTTTATAGAACAAATGTATTCAAAATTTATCAATAAAGATAAAGATCTTCCAAAAAGTTGGCAGCATTACTTTGAGGGTATAGGTGAAGATCTAAGTGTGATTGCCAAGGAAATTAATGGACCATCATGGGGTATGAAAAAAAAAATTGATATTGATGAAATTGAAAAAAGAATTGAAGAAGATGAAAAAAAACTTTCTAATGGAAGTAATGATGCAAAAGATTTAATCAAAAGCAATCTTAACTCAATTAGAGCTGTTGCATTAATTAGAGCCTATAGACAAAGGGGGCATTTATTAGCAAAGCTTGACCCACTTGGAATGATGAAAACAGAGTATTTAGATGAATTACATCCTGAATATTACGGGTTCAAAAAAGAAAATTATAATGAGAAGATTTATTTAGATGGTGTAATAAATAAAGAGTACTCTACTGTAAAAGAAATATTAAGTTTTTTAAACAAAACTTACTGTGGGCCAATTGGTTATGAATATATGCATATATCAAACCCAACTGAAAGAAAATGGCTTAGAGATAGAATTGAGCAGGATGAAAACTCTCTTCAATTTACAAAGAATGGTAAAGAAGCTATTTTAAACAAACTTATTCAAGCTGAGGGATTTGAAAAATTTTTACATACAAAATATGTTGGTACAAAAAGATTTGGATTGGATGGAGGAGAAAGCTTAATCCCTGCTTTAGAACAAATTATTAAAATTGCCGGTCAATCAGAAGCTAAAGAAGTTAAAATTGGAATGTCTCACAGAGGTAGGCTCAATGTGCTAGCAAACGTTTTACAAAAATCATACAAAAGAATATTCAATGAATTTGCGGGAGACGTTCAAACAACAGGAGAAGAAGGAGCAGGAGACGTAAAATACCATTTGGGAGCATCATCGGATAGAAAATTTGATGGAAATTCTATACATGTTGGTCTTACAGATAACCCTTCGCACTTAGAAGCAGTTAATCCTGTTGTATTAGGACAGACTAGAGGAAAACAATTTTTTCATGAAGATAAAGAAAGAAATAAAGTTTTGCCTATTTTAATACATGGTGATGCAGCATTTGCAGGCCAAGGTGTTGTGGCTGAATGTTTTGCAATGTCTGGCTTACCTGGCCATAATACAGGTGGAACAATTCATTTTATTGTTAATAATCAAATAGGTTTTACTACAAGCCCAAGGTTTGCAAGATCATCACCATATCCATCAGATGTTGCAAAAATGGTAGACGCCCCAATACTTCACGTAAATGGTGATGACCCAGAAGCAGTTGTTTATGCGACAAGAATTGCAACAGAATTTAGATTAAAATTTAACAGAGACGTTGTTGTTGATATAATCTGCTACAGAAGGTTTGGTCATAATGAAGGAGACGAACCTTCATTTACTCAACCATTAATGTATAAAAAAATTAGATCACACCCTACTCCAGTAGAAGTATACGGAAGCAAATTAGTAAATGAAAATACACTTTCAGAGAATGAACTTAAAAGGTTTAAAACTGAGTTTAAAAGCTTACTAGACGATCAATACAAAAATGCAAAAGATTATAAGCCAAAAATTGAATGGTATGAGGGAAGTTGGTCAAGATATAAACCAGAAAAAGGAAAGGATAAAAGAGGTGTAAGTGGTTTTGACCAGAAAAAACTTTTAGAAATTTCAGAAAAGATTAATTCAACACCAGAGGAATTAAATTTACACAAAACTATAATTAAAATTTTAAATACTAGAAGAGCATCAGTATCAGATGGAAAAAGTATAGATTGGTCAACAGCTGAAGCTTTGGCATTTGGCTCATTATTAGAAGAAGGTTATCCAGTAAGATTGGTTGGGCAAGATTCAGGAAGAGGAACGTTTAGTCAAAGACACTCAGTTCTAAGAAATCAAGAAGATAACTCCAGATATGTTCCGCTAAATAATATTTCAAAAGTTCAAAAACGATATGAAATAGTAGATAGTTTTTTATCAGAATTAGCAGTTTTAGGTTTTGAATATGGTTATAGTTTAGTTCAACCAAACACTCTAACAATGTGGGAGGCACAATTTGGTGATTTTGCAAATGGCGCACAAGTAGTAATAGATCAATTTATAGCATCAGGAGAGAGAAAATGGACAAGGGCATCTGGGCTAGTAATGCTTCTACCTCATGGGTATGAAGGCCAAGGACCAGAACACTCTTCAGCAAGACTAGAAAGGTTCTTACAATTATGTGCTAACGATAATATGCAGGTAGTAAATTGCACAACACCAGCAAACTACTTTCATGCTTTAAGACGTCAAATGCATAGAGAATTTAGAAAGCCACTAATAATAATGACTCCAAAATCTTTATTAAGAAACAAGCATTGTGTTTCAAATATAGAAGACTTTGATAAAGATACATTTTTCCACAGAATTTTATGGGATCATGCACTAGATGAAGAAAATGGATTTATAAAATTAAAAGAAAGCTCAAAAATTAAAAAAGTAATTCTATGTTCAGGAAAAGTTTATTTTGATCTGCTAGATGCCAGAGAGAAATTGAAAAAGAATGATGTAGTGTTGTACAGAGTTGAACAACTTTATCCTTTTCCAGTTAAAAGTTTAGTTAAAGAAATCAAAAAATATGCAAAAAATGCTAAATTTTATTGGTGTCAGGAAGAACCAAAAAATATGGGAGCATGGTTTTCTGTAAGGGATTATATACAATGGACATTAGAAACTATTAACGCTAATAATAAGGAAATTTCTTATATAGGAAGAAGTCCAGACGCATCTCCTGCAACAGGGTTTGCAAAAAGGCATATTTCACAACAGCAAGAAATTATTAACAAGGTTTTTGAATAAAAATGATTGAAAAAATTTTAGTACCAGTTCTTGGAGAAAGTATTACTGAGGCGACAGTCTCTAAGTGGCTTAAGCAAGAGGGTGATACAGTTGAAGCAGATGAGGCAATTGTAGAACTAGAAACTGATAAAGTTAATTTAGAAGTTCCATCTCCCATAGATGGAGTTTTATCTGAAATAAATTCAAAAGATGGTGAAACCGTAGAAGTAGGAGCTCTTCTTGGTACGATAAGTCAAAATGGAACTCAACCATCTGAAAAAAAAATAATTACAAAAATTGAACCTAAAAAAACTGAAAATAATGTAGTTAATTTAGAAATTAAAAAAGAAGTTCCTAAAGTTTTTAAAGAACCTGAAGAGGAAGAACCTTTAATATTAACCAATGAGGTTAAAGAGGAGAAAACTGATTCTTCAAAAAAAAATAATGAAATACTTTCACCAGCCGTAAGAAAAATGGTAGTTGAAAATAAAATTGATTTAAAAAAAGTTAGTGGCTCTGGTAAAGAGGGTAGAATTCTTAAAGGTGACCTAATTAGCATGATGGGAGAGAACCCACAGCCATCAGAAAGAAAAATTAAATATGGCCAAGAAGAGAGAATTAAAATGTCTAGGCTTAGACAGACAATTGCAAAAAGATTAAAACAAGCACAAGAAAATGCAGCATTATTAACAACCTTTAATGAAGTTGACATGACTGGCATAATGGAAATGAGAAAAGAGAACCAGGAAGACTTCCAAAGCAGATATGGAATTAAATTAGGGTTTATGTCATTTTTTGTAAAAGCATGTGTTGCAGCACTAAAAATATACCCATCAGTTAATGCTGAAATTGATGGAGACGAAATTATTTATAAGAATTATTATAATATGAGTTTTGCAGTAGGAACTGAAAAAGGATTAGTAGTACCAGTATTGAAAGATGCTGATCAATTATCATTTGCTGATATCGAAAAAAATATTAAAACTATTTCTGAAAAAGCTAAAGATGGAAAAATAACCATAGAAGACCTTCAAGGTGGAACCTTTACAATTAGTAATGGTGGAGTTTATGGCTCAATGTTATCTACTCCAATATTAAATCTACCTCAATCTGGTGTGTTAGGTATGCACAATATAGTTGAGAGACCAATGGTAGTCGATGGTGAGATTAAAATTAGACCTATTATGTATCTTGCCTTGTCTTATGATCACAGAATTATAGATGGAAAAGAGTCAGTATCGTTCTTAAAAATGGTTAAAGAAAACTTAGAGGACCCAAGAAGGTTATTTTTAAATATTTAAATGTCAGATAAATTTCAAGCAGTTGTAATAGGTGGTGGTCCAGGAGGTTATGTCTGCGCAATAAGATTGGCACAATTGGGACTTAAAACAGCATGTATAGAATCAAGAGGTTCATTAGGTGGAACTTGTTTAAATGTTGGGTGCATACCTTCTAAAAATTTATTAAATATTTCTGAAAATTATCATAAAGCACAAAATTTTTCTAAACTTGGCATAGAAGTGGGTGAGGTAAAACTTAATCTTCAAAAAATGATGCAAAATAAGGATAAAGCGGTAACAATATTGACTAAAGGTGTAGAATTTTTATTTAAGAAAAATAAAGTCACTTATTTTAAGGGCACTGGAAGCTTTAAATCTGCAAATAAAATCTCAATATTAGATGATCAAAAAAAAGAAACTATAATTGAAGCAGATAAAACGGTAATTAGCACAGGATCTGTACCGGTAGAATTACCAGGAATGGAATTTGATGAAAAAATAATTGTATCTTCAACAGGTGCATTAACTCTGCAATCGGTTCCAAAAAAAATGGTTGTAGTTGGTGGAGGTTATATAGGATTAGAGATGGGGTCTGTTTGGTCTAGATTAGGCGCTGAAGTTCATGTGGTAGAATTTCTTGATCATATTACCCCAGGAATGGATAGAGAAATATCCTCAGAATTTATGAAAATTTTAAAGAAACAAGGAATTAACTTCCACATGCAAACTAAAGTAGAGGGAATTACTAAAAACACCAATGGAGCTAGTGTTTCAATGTCTGACAAAGATGGAAAAAAAATAAATTTTGATTGTGATATTGTTCTTATATCTGTTGGTAGAAAACCTAACACTAACAATTTAAATTTAGAAGCAATTGGTGTTGAATTGGATGAAAAGAAAAGAATTATAACAAATAAAAGCTTTCAAACAAATGTAAGTAATGTTTATGCAATTGGCGATGTAATAGATGGACCAATGTTAGCTCACAAAGCTGAAGATGAAGGTATTGCAGTTGCAGAAAATATAGCAGGACAATCAGGGCATGTAAATTATGATATTATTCCAGGTGTTGTTTATACAACTCCAGAAGTTGCTTCAGTTGGAAAAACTGAAGAGCAATTAAAAGAAGCAAATATAAAATACAAAATTGGTAAATTTTCGTTTATGGCAAACTCAAGAGCTAAAGCAATTGATGAAGCAGAAGGTTTTGTTAAAATTTTAGCTGATGAAAAAACAGATAAAGTTTTAGGAGCACATATTATTGGACCTCATGCAGGTGAATTAATTGGTGAAATTGGAGTTTCAATGGAGTTTGGTGCAAGTGCTGAAGATATTGCAAGAACGTGTCATGCACATCCAACATTCTCAGAAGCTGTAAAAGAAGCAGCTTTATCAGTAGATAAAAGAGCAATACACTCTTAACATTATCGTTCTTTTATCACCTAATAAAATAGCCACTGATTTAAAGATTTACTGTATTGTTGTTCAATAAGAATTATTGAAATCACTTACTTTTTTAAACATTTACTTTGGATTTAATGGTGATTTTATGGTGCGAACCCTAAAAACTCTATGGTGATTCTATGGTCGATGAGTGTATTGTTGTTTTCACTAGCTCCATCACCTAGACACCTGATTAGAGGTTTGATAGGCTTAAATTATGTCTGGACTTGAAATACTATTAGCCATTGAACTTACTTATATAGCTTACACAATAATTTTTGATTAATGATTAAAAAACTTCTATCGATATTGGTTCTGGGTTTGTTGTTAATAACCTCATCTCAGGCAGATGATAATGTTGAAATTTATTTGCTTAATCAATTAGATGACCCAAGAGGTTTTTGTATTGATATAAAAGGTCATAAATTAAAAGCACAAATTAATAAAGGACTCCAGGCACACACTTGTTATTCTTACCAAGGAGAAATCTCTCCAGATCAAGGTTTTAATTCTCTTAAACTAACTAAGAACCAATTTATCTTACCATCCTTTAATGTTTGTATGGAAGCCTCATCACTTAAAGTATCAACAAATTTGAAACTAGAAAAATGCGACCATAACAAACTTCAAAATTTTGAATGGTCTAATAAAAATGAGATCCGCTTGATTAGTAATAGAAAATTATGTCTTACTGTTGATCAAGGGCAATCTAAGAAGGGTGGAGGTGGAACTCCAGTTCATCTAATGAGAAATTTATCATTGGAACTTTGTAATAAATCACTAAATTCCTATCAAGCTTGGAGTGTAAGAAAATAAATGAACAAACCTTTATTATATTTCTCCTACCTAATCATAGTCGCAAATATTATAATTTTGTCTGCTGGTTATGTAGCTAACATAGCCTTCATTGGTCCATTCTTGGGTGGTTTAATGGCTATCGGAACTGATCCTATTATTCTTTTATTAGGGGCACTGTTAGGTGGTGGATTAGTAGCTAAATCATATAAATTTTCAGTAATATATTTATGGATAGGTGCAATGTTTTTAACAATGCTAGTTCATGTTATTTTAGGCACTACAAGAGTTATTGTAGATCTAGTTAAGTTTGATGCCTTACTAATAATTTCTGCACTCATAATTATTGCTACAAGTTTCTTTCGACCGCTGATTGCTGACATGACAGAGGATTTCGAAAAACCCACTACAAAAAAAGCTCCGAAGTAATGCCTAGAAAACCTAACTATAAAGATTTATTAAAAAAATTTAAAAAAAGAAATATAAAAAATCCAGAAAGAATAGCAACAGCCTATGTCAAAGGATTAACTGTAGGATCCAAAAAAAAAGCTGCTAAAAATTTAGCAGGGATTATAGATTAAAGAAAAAAAGACCTAGGATCGCTGAATTCTAACTAGCGACTATTCTACACCTAGATACCCAATTTATGATTTAGTAGAGTTTATTATGGCTACATTATATGGAATTATTGAACCAATATATTTTTTGATTACCTCAATAACATTTATATTATTAAGTATAATCCAATATAAAAAATTTGGAAAAACTAGGGAAACAAAATATCTCGCAGGTTTGTCAATTTTTTTCTTATGTAGTTACATTGCTATAATTTTAAAAAATTAGAAATGATAAAATTTATTCTACCAGCTATAATTGTCCTCTTGATTGTAGTATTCTGGGAAAAAATTACTGAAATAGTATTCAAAAAATTTAATATTAGGTTGGATTATATTGTTGTGAGCGCTGTGGTAATTACTATCGCTATAATAATTTTATTAATCAATTTATAATCACAGATAAAACGAATACCTCATGTCAAAACGCGCTTTTACTAATAAAAAATAAAACTATTACAATAATTAAATGACAAAATCTAATGACAATTTAAATTCTAAAATATCTGATGCTGCTGATATCAGTAAACCATGGGATAAGGATAATCAGGCTTGGTGGGACTGGTATGTTAGTCTTGCAGATAATGATGTTGAAAAAGATAAAATCATTAATGCTGATCCCTTACCAGATATTGCAATACCCAGTGATGATGAAGTTATCTCAGAATTAGCTGAGCCCTATCATTTAACCAATGATCAAATTTATTTTTTTAAAAAAAATGGTTTCATAAAGCTTAAGAAGGTTTTCTCACCTGGGGCCGTGCTAAAACTTCGAGCTGAGTTAATTAATCTATTAAAAGAGGAGTTTAAGTTTGATCCAGATAAAGGAGCACATAATCGTTTCCTTAGTCTTGAAATGATTTGGCCTGACAACGCACTCCTTCGTGCTTACGTATTATCACCACGTCTAGGGCAAATTTCAGCAGATCTTCTTGAAGTACCAGCTGTAAGACTTTACCATGACAATGTATTAGCTAAACAAGCTGGTTGTGGTCGTACTCCATGGCATTTCGACGATCATCATTTTCCACTAGATACTAATGACGTAGTTACCGCTTGGGCACCAGCACAGCCAATCCCTCTTGAGATGGGACCACTTTCTTTTGCATATCCACTCGATGTCCACGAATTAGTTAACGCTGTTAAGTTTGAAAAGACTGGCACTGGATATGACCGCGGGGTCTCAGATGTTTTTTCAAAAAATAATGTAAGTGTGGATGAAACTCCATTTGAACTGGGTGAAGTTAGCTTTCATCATAATTTAAATTTTCATACCGCTTCACGTAACCGTACTAATCGTAGCCGAGTGGCTCTAGCCAATACTTATTATCGAGATGGAGCGAGAGTAGTTAATGCACCTACGATGGTCTCTGGTGACTGGCAGAAATTTATGCCCAATGTCAAACCAGGAGACGTAGCTGCTAGTCCACTAAATCCAATTTGTTGGCCAGTTAAAAATAAATCATGAAAGATATAAATAATCAGAAGGGGCTAAATTCGATCTGGACTGACAGTCTTGCTCGTAATCTACATCCCGATGGTAATGCTTTAGTTAATCATTTAAGAACTGTCCATCAAGAACATACTGGATTTACTGAAGCGTGCGCAAGTTCTTGTCGTGATGAAGCTGGACGTAATAGTTATGAATGGCTAGCTGAACTTGTATCTGATAATGAAAGTTTGCGTGTATTAGATCTTGCTTGTGGGTCAGGACCACTATTAAAAATCTTATTTGATCGTAATAGAAATTTAAATTTAAAAGGTATAGACATGTGTCCTGAAGAATTAGCATTAGCTAAGACACGTCTTATAAATACTGGAGTTAACCTCATTGAATCAAAAGCACAAAATTTGACAGCAATCAATGATAACTCTATCGATATAGTGTTATGTCATTGGGCTTTAACTTTAATGGACCCTATAACTCCTGTGTTAGATGAAATCAGACGAATTTTAACTTCTGAGGGTCGGTTTGCAGCATTAGTTGATGGACCAATGAATGCAGCACCTGGCTACACAGAGGTACACGATTTAATTTATAGTTATGTACAAGAAGAAATACCTAGTTATGGGGAGATTGATTTAGGTGATCCAAGGATACGAGGATCTGAAAGCCTAGGCAATCTTGTAAATAAGTCTTTTCCAAAAGCAAATGTAACTATCGAAACAAAAGTTGTATCTATGGAGGGACCAGTTACTCAAGTAGCTGAAATTGCAGCAGGATTTTTTTATGCTGCATTTGTCTTAAAGCCAGAGAAAAGAAAATTAATGATTACAAGTCTATCTAACCTACTCGCAATATCCAAAGAAAGCACTGATACTGAAAGACAAGGACGATTTTCAATGCCAATTAGTCGTCTTTTAGTTGTGCCTGATATAAAATGAAATCATTTTTACAAGAAGTAAGTCTCGGTTTAAGTAAGAAAAACAAGAAGCTAAGTTCAAAATGGTTTTATGACTTTCATGGATCAAAACTTTTTGAACAAATTACTAAGTTGGAAGAATATTACCCAACACGAACTGAGAGAAAAATTTTAAAAGATAATAAAATTGAAATTGCTAATAAAATAGGTAAGAGAGCAGTTTTAATTGAACCAGGTGCTGGAGACATCAAAAAAATAGCTATTTTTCTCAACAGCTTACATAAGCCAAAAAAATATGTACCTTTAGATATTTCTGAAGACTATATAACCAAAATATCTCAAGGTTTTAAAAAGAAATTTCCAAAAGTAGCTATTACTCCAAAAGGATATGACTTCTCAGGAAATAATAAGCTACCTTTTAAAATTAATTCATCAGAAAATATAATTATTTTTTTTCCAGGATCAACTATTGGTAATTTTGAAAAAAAGGATGCTGTTAAATTTTTAAAATTGCTTAAATCAAAATTTAAAGCAAAAAAAATTATAATTGGTGCTGACTTAGTTAAAGATATTCCAACTCTAATTTCTGCTTATGATGATAAAAAAGGTATAACTGCAAAATTCAACAAAAATATTTTACGAAGAATAAACACTGAATTGGGTGGAGATATAAACTTAAATTACTATAAACATTTAGCAATTTATAATAAATTAAAAAAAAGAATTGAGATGAGGTTAAAATCTAAAAATAATAATATTATTAGAATCAATGGTTCAAAATATTTAATTAAAAAAAATGAAGAGATTCACACTGAGAATTCTCATAAATACACAATTAAATCCTTCAAAAACTTAGCTAATGAAGCTGGATGGAAAATTGAGAAAACTTGGGTTGATGACAAAAAACTTTTTAGTGTTCATTGTCTAAATCTAGCTTTATAGGGCTAGTTATTACCTTCCTTAATTTAAAAATTGGGCATAGGCTTCTTTTTAATTGTTATGTTAATGCAAGATAAATAGTTGTTAAGGGGAAATTAATAAAAGAATAGTAGTGCCCTAAGTGCAGAAAAAAGAAAAAAAATTTACTAAATTATACTAGCTTATTTAATATCACTTATACTAAAACAAAAGTTAAACTAAAGTTGCAAATGTATTGGAATTAAAAATTAAATTGTAAATTAGTTATATAATTTGGGCTCTATTCTTGGTACAGAAAAATAAAAGCTTATGGTGCCTTTAGAAAATATGTCTATCTATAGAAATAGAGCCGTTCAAAAAAGAACAATACACTCTTAAAACTCCCATATTATCCTATAAGATTTATATTAAATATTTATTCATTAATATCTTTTTGATATTTTTTTACCAAATTTTATTAAAGGCTTTTCTATCACATGATAACCAATGGCTGATATTGAAAAAATTAATATTAATAATAATACTAAAGAAAAAGCAGCATTTTCTATATAAAAATATTCATAATAAATTAAAATTATTAACTGATGAAATAAATAAATACCATAAGAATATCTTGCAATTAATTTAAAAAATATACTAAAAAATGATATCTGCATATCCTTACAATAAGCGATTAGCAAACCGAGTGGTAAACAAAAAATCGCACCAATTAAGCTCTGCCTAAATATAAAGTTAATTAATACAGGAATTAAAAGAATTGAAAAAAAAACATATAAAACTAGATATCCACTTCTAATTTTTTTTTTATTTTCTATTTTTTTTGAATAAACAAATGCAATAACACCACTCAAGAAAAAAGGGACATATACAATTGTTGAATAATAAGATGTTTCAAAATATTTTTGAATCACCACCAACACACTAAAAAAAATCCATAGTGATATTATTTTTTTTTCATAATTTCTTTTTATTATAAAAATAAAAATTAGAGGAAAAAAAAAATACATTGCAACCTCATATGGTAAGGACCATAGAGCAGGAGGCATAGACTCATTTATATCTTGAATTAAAAAAATATTTTTAAATAAAGTAATTAAATCTAAATTAAAATTATCAATATTGATAATTTTATAAAAAGAGAATAACAAAACAGCAAAAATACTTAATGGATATACTCTAAATAGTCTTTGAGTGTAAAATTTGTAAATTAATTGACTTCCTTTTATTCTACCCATACGTTCCAAAGAAAACATCAACACACAACTTGTGTGAACAAAAAAAATATAAACACCAAGCAAACCCATTGTCTGTGTATGGTAATATTTATTTATTGGTAATTCTGTTATTGGTATATGAGATAATACTACTAGTAAAATTGCAAATGTTCTTAAAAAATCTAAATTTCTAGAATTGTTTGTAGGAAAATTTTTTTTATAAAACATTTATTAGTAAAGATTTGTAAATATTTAATAAATACTAAGTTTAATTATTTTTTAGTTTATTATGCAAAGTATATGTTTAAAATATTAATTATCAATAGCCAACCCCCTAGCTTCAGAAATATATAGTTCTAATTAACAAATTGACCAAGACACAGAATTAACTTAAAGCTAGATTGAAGTGAAATTACTCCAAAAAACTTTTTTAACTAAATTAGTTTAAAGGTGCACCAATAGTACAAAAAATAAAATGCCTAAATTGTGTTTAGAAGTTGTGTTTATCAATAGAAGTAGAGCGGTTCAAAAAAGAACAATACACTCTTAAAATATTTTCATATTATATAGAAATGAAAGTACCGATTCTTATACCAAATATTTTTAATCATCCTTTTACCTACAATTCAGATTTAAATTTAAAGGTTGGAGACTATGTAGTGGTACCCTTTGGAAAGTCAGAAGTTACTGGAGTTGTATGGGATGATTTTGAAAAAAAAACAAATAAAAATTTTTCAATTAAAAAAGTTTTAAGAAAATTAGATGTTCCATCACTAAAAAAAAATACAATTAAATTCTTAAATTGGTTTTCTGAATACAATATGACCCCTAAAGGTATGGCATTAAAATTGTTATTATTAAGTAGTGGTGCCATAGAAAAGTTACCAATTGAAGCTTATGAGCCATTCAAAATTGATATCAAAGAAAATGAAATAAAACTTTCTAAAGAACAAGAAAATTCATTAAAAAAAATGAATGTATTAAATCAAAAATTTAGAGTTCATGTTTTACAAGGTACTACAGGCTCAGGTAAAACGATGGTCTATTTTGAGGCTTTAAAAGAGATAATTAATAAGGATTTTCAAGGGTTAATTCTATTACCAGAAATTGGACTAACAGGACAATTTCAAAATAAATTTATAGAATTTTTTGGATTCAAGCCTGCAGTGTGGCACTCGGGTATTACAAAAAAAAATAAAGAAATTATTTGGAGTGGAATAGCAAATGATAAAATTAAAGTTGTAATTGGTGCTCGGTCTTCATTATTTTTACCTTTTAAAAAACTAGGATTAATTATTGTTGATGAAGAGCATGATCAATCTTATAAACAAGATGAGGGAGTAACTTACAATGCAAGAGATATGGCAATTTCTAGAGCATCCTTTGAAAATATTCCAATCAATTTAATAACAGCCGTCCCCTCTATTGAAACTTATGACAATATTAAAAAAGGCAAATATAGTTTATCAAAACTTGATCAAAGATATTTAAATGCATCTTTACCAAAATATGAAATAATTAATCTTAATAATTCAAATTTAGAATCTCAATCTTGGATATCAAAAGAAACAATTAAGAAAGTAAAATTTCATCTTGAAAAAAAAGATCAAGTATTATTTTTTTTAAATAGAAGAGGATTTTCACCTCATGTATTATGTAAAAAATGTTTTACTAGTTATTCATGTCCAAATTGTTCAATAAATTTGGTTTATCACAAAAACAAACAAAATTTATTATGTCACTACTGTGGATACAAAGCTTTACTAAATAGGGACTGCTCGAAAGAAGGAAAATGTGATTTCATTTTTAGTGGGCCTGGAGTTGAAAGGATATCTGAAGAAGTAAAAAAAATTTTCCCTACCAAGGAAACAACTATATTTTCTAGTGATACAATGAATAAAAAAAGTTCAGCAGATGTTTTAGAAAAAATTATAGATAATAAAATTCAAATTTTAATTGGAACTCAATTAATTTCTAAAGGATTCCACTTTCCAAGTTTAAATTGTATTGTTGTTGTTGATATTGATTTATCATCACAAGGTCATGACTTACGTGGCGCAGAAAAGAATTTACAATTGTATCATCAACTTTCAGGTAGAGCAGGAAGAACAGGAAAGCCAGCAACTGTTTATTTTCAAACTTATAATTTAGATACCAAAATGATAACAGACATTACAAATAAAGATCCTGATATTTTTTTAGATAAAGAACTTGAAATTAGAAGGGAAAATAATCTTCCCCCCTTTCAGAGATTTATTGCTTTAATAATTACTGGTAGCAATGAAAGAGAACTTGAAAAAGAGGCTTATAAGTTTAAAGTTTTTATAGAAAGCGCTGTCGAAGGTAGAGTTCTTGGCCCTGTGAATGCACCTATATTTAGATTAAAAAGAAAGTTCAGAGTAAGACTTTTGATCAGAGGTAGAAAATCTCTAAAAGTACAGAATTCACTAGCCAAAACTATTGATAAATTCAAATTTCCTACTGGAATGAAACTAAGAGTTGATGTTGATCCAATAAACTTCAATTAACGGCCAAAAAATAACACTTTTAGACAATGTGTGACTTGAAGAGAATAGGGTCATATGTTAATTAAAACGGAAATTTAATAAATCTTCAAATATTTATAAGGAACAATAAATTGAGTAAAAATAAAGTTTTTTCTGAAACATCGGCAGGTAGATATTCCCTGGCACTTTATGAATTAGCAATAGAAGCTAATACTTTAAGTGAGATAGAGGTTCACTCTGCTTCAATTATTAATTTAATTGCTTCAAGTGAAGATTTTAAATCCCTAATCAAGGATCCAACAAATAACAAAGAAGACCAATTGAACGCTCTAAGTAAAATTTCAGAACAATATAAAATAAATGAATTGTTAACAAAATTTTTAAGCTTTCTAATATCTAAAAGAAGATTTTTTTACGTGGATAAAATTCTAAAAAGCTTTGTTGAGACATGTTCAGTTAAAAGAGGGGAGTTAAAAGCAGAATTAACTTCTGCAAAAGATCTTACTGAAAATGAAATTAATAACATAAAAGAAGAATTGACTAAAAACTTTAGTTCAAAAATAAAATTAAACTACAAACATGATACAAGTTTAATTGGGGGTTTGATTGTGCAAGTCGGAAGCACAATGGTGGACACTTCCATTAAAAATAAATTACAACAAATCGAAAATAGGATGATAGAGGCATAAATGGATATAAACCCATCAGAAGTAACAAAGATATTAAAAGAACAAATTAAAAAATTTGGCGATAAAGCAGAAGTGACTGAGGTTGGTCAAGTTTTGTCAGTAGGAGATGGTATTGCTAGAGTATATGGATTAGATAATGTTCAAGCTGGAGAGATGGTAGAATTTTCTGATGGATCAAAAGGAATGGCTCTAAACTTAGAAAGTGAAAATGTTGGAGTTGTAATTTTTGGAGATGACAGAAAAATTAAAGAAGGTGATGTTGTTAAAAGAACAGGAAGTATTGTTGATGCACCTGTTGGAAAAGAATTATTAGGAAGGGTTGTTGATGGATTGGGAAATCCAATTGATGGTAAAGGTGCTTTAGATAAAGCAACCAAAAGAAGTAGAGTTGAAGTAAAAGCTCCTGGAATTATTCCAAGACAATCTGTTAGCGAACCAATGCAAACAGGCTTAAAATCAATTGACAGTCTAGTTCCAGTTGGAAGAGGACAACGTGAATTAATTATTGGTGATAGACAAACTGGAAAAACTGCAGTTGCTATTGATGCGATCATTAACCAGAAAAAAATAAATGAATCTGGTGATGAGAAGCAAAAACTTTATTGTATCTATGTCGCTATAGGTCAAAAAAGATCTACAGTTAGACAAATTCAAAAAACTTTAGAAGAAGCTGGTGCAATGGAATATACAACAATTGTAGCTGCTACTGCTTCAGACGCAGCGCCACTTCAGTTTTTAGCACCATATACAGGCTGTACTATGGGTGAATACTATAGAGATAATGGTATGCATGCATTAATCATTTATGATGATTTATCTAAACAGGCTGTAGCTTATAGACAAATGTCACTTTTATTAAGAAGACCTCCGGGAAGAGAAGCTTATCCGGGAGATGTATTTTATTTACACAGCAGATTACTTGAGAGAGCAGCCAAGCTTAGTGATGAGCATGGTGGAGGTTCATTAACCGCTCTTCCAATAATTGAAACGCAAGGTGGAGACGTATCTGCTTTTATTCCTACTAACGTTATATCAATTACAGATGGTCAAATATTTCTTGAAACAGAATTATTTAACCAAGGAATTAGACCAGCGATTAACGTAGGTCTATCAGTTTCTAGAGTTGGATCTGCAGCACAAACAAAAGCAATGAAAAAAGTTTCTGGTTCAATGAAGTTGGAGCTTGCTCAATATAGAGAAATGGCTGCCTTTGCACAATTTGGATCTGATTTAGATGCATCAACACAAAAACTTTTAAATAGAGGTTCAAAACTAACTGAACTTCTAAAACAAAAACAATATTCTCCTATGACAGTTGCTGAGCAAGTAATTTCAGTTTTCTGTGGAGTTAAAGGTTATTTGGATGATGTAGAACTTAAAGATATTGCTGAGTTCGAATCTAAGATTATTGAAAAATGTAAATCTGAAAAACCAGAAATTTTAGAATCTGTATTAAGCTCAGGTAAGCTTGAAGAAGATACTGAAAAATCATTAGTTGAAACTATCATGGAACTTAAGAAGAACTTTAATTCTTAAAATATGGCAACACTAGACGACTTAAAAAAAAGAATAGCGAGTGTAAAGTCTACACAAAAAATTACCAAAGCCATGAAAATGGTTGCGGCTGCTAAACTTAGAAGAGCACAAGAAAATGCTGAAAAGGGAAGACCTTATTCTGAAAAAATGAATAATATTATTCTTAATTTATCTAGTGGCATTTCTGATAAAGAAAATGCACCTAAGCTCCTTTCTGGAACAGGTGAAGATAAGGTACATTTATGTATTGTGTTAACATCTGACCGCGGTCTATGTGGTGGTTTTAATACAAATATTATTAAAAAAGCCAAAGCATATTTTAAAAAAATATCTGATGAGGGAAAAACTTTAAAGATTATAACTGTTGGATCTAAGGGCTATGATCAATTAAAAAGAGTTTATAAAGATGATATTGTAGAAAGAATATCTTTTAAAGATTCAAAAACAATCAATTATCTAGATGCTGAAAAAGTAGGAAAAATGATAATTGAAAAATTTGAAAAAGAAGAATTTGACATGTGTACAATTTTTTATAATAAATTTAAAAATGTAATTACTCAAATACCTCAAGAACAACAAATAATTCCTTTAAAAACATCTGAAGCAGAAGAAAATTCTTCTGAGGATAATTATGAATTTGAACCAGATGAAGATGAAATTTTAAGCAATTTATTGCCTAAAAATATATCTACTCAGATTTTTAAAGCGATGTTAGAAAATTCAGCTAGCGAACAGGGTTCAAGAATGAGCGCAATGGATAGTGCAACTCGAAACGCAGGTGAAATGGTTGACAAGCTTACTATTGAGTATAATAGAAGTCGTCAAGCAGCTATTACAAAAGAACTAATTGAAATCATATCAGGAGCGGAAAGTTTATAATTATGAGCAAAGGAAAAATCACACAGATCATTGGAGCAGTAGTAGACGTAAAATTTGATGGAGAATTACCAGAAATTTTATCAGCATTAGAATGTAAAAATGGAGACAACAGATTAGTTTTAGAAGTTGCTCAACACCTTGGTGAATCAAGTGTTAGAACAATTGCAATGGATGCCACTGAAGGATTAAAAAGAGGAGACGAAGTAACGGCAACAGGTGCTCCCATTCAAGTTCCAGTTGGTCCAGAAACTTTAGGAAGAATTATAAATGTAATAGGTGAACCTATTGATGAAAAAGGTGAAGTCAAAACAAAAGAGAAATGGCCAATTCACAGAGCTGCACCTGAATTTAGCGATCAATCAACAGAGACAGAAATTCTAGTTACAGGAATTAAAGTAGTTGATCTATTAGCACCATATGCCAAAGGAGGAAAAATTGGTTTATTTGGAGGTGCGGGTGTTGGTAAGACAGTACTTATTATGGAATTAATTAACAACGTAGCAAAAGCTCATGGTGGATTTTCTGTGTTTGCTGGTGTTGGAGAAAGAACTAGAGAAGGAAATGACCTTTATCACGAAATGATAGATTCAGGCGTTATTAAGCCAGAAGGTCCAGGATCAAAAGCGGCACTAGTGTACGGTCAAATGAATGAACCCCCAGGGGCTAGAGCAAGAGTTGCCTTAACAGGTTTAACTGTAGCTGAATATTTTAGAGACCAAGAAGGACAAGATGTATTATTCTTTGTTGATAACATCTTTAGATTTACTCAAGCAGGTTCAGAAGTTTCTGCATTATTAGGAAGAATTCCTTCAGCTGTTGGATATCAGCCTACACTTGCAACAGACATGGGTAACCTTCAAGAAAGAATTACAACAACTAACAAAGGTTCTATTACATCTGTACAAGCGATTTATGTACCAGCAGATGATTTAACTGACCCTGCGCCTGCTACATCTTTTGCTCACTTAGATGCAACAACTGTATTGTCTAGACAAATAGCTGAAATTGGAATTTATCCAGCAGTAGATCCTCTAGATTCTACTTCTAGAATTTTAGATCCTAGAATAGTTGGAGATGAGCATTACAGAGTTGCCAGAGAAGTGCAAAAAATTCTTCAAACTTATAAATCACTACAAGATATTATTGCGATTTTAGGAATGGATGAATTATCTGAAGAAGATAAATTAACAGTAGCTAGAGCTAGAAGAATTCAAAGATTCTTATCACAACCTTTCTTTGTTGCCGAAGTCTTTACTGGTTCTCCAGGAAAATTAGTAGATTTAGAATCTACAATTAAAGGTTTTGCTGCAATATGTAATGGTGAATATGATCATTTACCAGAAGCTGCATTTTATATGGTGGGTACAATTGAAGAAGCTATAGAAAAAGCAGAAAAAATGGCGAAAGATGCTGCCGCATAATGAGTGAAGAGTTCAAAATAGAAATCGTAAACCCAGAAAAATCTTTTCTTTCAAGAGAAGATGTAACAGAAGTTGTTGTGCCTGCTTTTGAGGGAGAAATGGGGATTTTAAAGGATCATATCTCAATTATTTCATTTTTAAAGCCAGGAATTATTAAAATCTTTTCTAAATCAGGAGAAGACAATTATTACGTTGAGGATGGAATTGTTGAATTTAAGAATAATAATTTATCAGTTCTAACAAGTTCTATTTTTAATATTAAAGATATTGATAAAGATAAAATTAGTGAACTACTTGCTCAAGCAGAAGAAAGTTCAAAAAATAGTGACATTACAGATCAAAATAAATACTTAGTTGATCAAAAAATTGATGTGTTAAAAACTCTTAATTAAGAATTTCTTTTACTTTTTCTTTAACATCTTTGTATACATGTAGCTTAAAGTCTACAACTAGGTCAGTTATACTTTCAAGATCAATCCATTTCCATTCACAAAATTCAGGATGTTTAGTCTTAATATCAATCTCGTTATCTTGCCCTAAAAATCTCATTATAAACCACTTTTGTTCCTGACCCCTATACTTACCTTTCCAAATTATACCTAATAAGTTTTTTGGTAATTCATAAGAGATTAATCCATCACACTCTTTAATCAGTTCAACATTTTTTATACTAGTTTCTTCTTCCAGTTCTCTGTAAGCAGCAGTTAAATAGTCCTCACCCTTATCAACACCACCTTGGGGCATCTGCCAAAAATTTTTTTGATTATCAATTCTTTTTGCAACAAAAACTTTATTATCTTTATTCAGGACAACAATTCCAACTCCACTTCTAAGAGGTAAATTTACTTTATTGTCCAACATTTATCCGTTGAGTAATTTTATTGCAAAATTCAATTGATTATCGGTTTCAGAATTAAATTTAAAATCATCTGAACCTTCTGCAACTTCTATATCAGGTGTTACACCTACCTCAGAAATAGATTTTCCTGAAGGGAGATAATATTTTGCAATTGTTAATCTAATAGCACCTCTATTTTTTAAAGGGATTATTGATTGTACAGAACCTTTTCCATAACTATTTTCCCCAAGTATAATAGCTCTTTTATGATCTTTTAATGCACCAGCTACTATTTCTGATGCTGATGCTGATCCATAGTTAATAAGTATAATTAGTGTTTTACCATTTGTTAGATCACCTTTTTTAGCAAACCATTTTCGATTTTCTGAAGCTTGTCGACTTCTTGTTGATACAATCTCACCATTTTCTAAAAAAAAGTCCGAAATTTTAATTGCCTGAGAAAGTAAGCCGCCAGGGTTATTTCTTAAATCTAAGATATATCCCTTTAGATCTTTATTTTTATTTAATTTATTAATCTTTTCTTTAATTTGTTCACTACTATTTTCGTTAAAGGAGGTTAGTCTTATATAGCCAATGTTATTATCTATAAGTTCAGATTTTACAGATTGAACCTGAATAACCTCTCTCATTATATTAAAGATTAATGCTTTTTTTACACCTCTTCTTCTAACCGTTATTTCAATACTCGATCCAACAGGTCCCCTCATTAATTCTACAGCTTCCATTAGCGATTTCCCTTGAACCTGAGTACTATTAATTTTTACAATATAATCACCAGCTTTTAATCCTGCTTTTGATGCTGGAGTATTATCTATTGGTGATATCACTTTCACAACACCTGCTTCCATGCCAACTTCAATACCAAGACCACCAAACTCTCCACTAGTTTCAGTTTGCATACCCTCAAAACTTTCAGGTGTCATATATGCAGAATAGGGATCTAGTGATTGTAATAAACCATTTATGGCTGAATCCATACTTTTTGATTGATCTACTTCATCAACGTATTCTTTACTAATTTTTTCAAGCACCTCACCAAACAAATCAATTTTTTTATATATGTCAGTGTTTTCAGAAAAACTTTTTTGAAAAGTAAATAATAGTATTATAAAAAAAATAAAAAATCTTTTATTCAAAATCATATCATCACTTTTTCTTTAGGAATAATTTCTGACCATATTTTTTCTAATTCATAAAATTTTCTTTTATCCGGATGAAATATGTGAACAATCAAGTCTATACCATCAACTAACTTCCAATCCATACTTTCTTTTCCTTCAATCCTAGAATTTTTTACCCCATTGGTCTTTAATTTTTCTAACACCATTTCAGATAAAGCCTGAATATGTCTAGAAGAAGTTCCACTTGCTATAATCATATAGTCAGCCATTGAACTTTTGTTCTTAAGATCTATTGAAATAATATCTAGGGCTTTATTAGAATCTAGGGTTTTTAGGATTAAATTTTTAAGGTCTGAGTTTTTTTCCATTAATACATTTAACCTTATCAAATTTTTCTTAATTGAGAAGATGAAATATTGACCTTTTTAAAATTAATAAAAGATAATTTTTTTTTATTTATACCATTAAAGGTAACAGACTTTAATGATTTTGCTTTATATCCCTGCCGATCAAATACAAGAAGATTGCATTTTTTTATAATGGATTTCCATTTATGCCATTTATGAAAATTAATTAGATTGTCAGCACCCATAATGAAATAAATTTCAAATTTTTTATCTTTATCTAGATAATTAATGAGATCGATTGTTTTATTGGAAAGAACTTTTTCTTCATAAAACTTAACTTTAATAAAATTATTTTTGCCTATGAATTTTTTTGCAAATTTTATTCTATTCTTTAGATCTGTTTTGCTTGTGTTTTTAAACGGGTTTTGTTTGGTAATTGCCCATATAATATTTTTTAATTCTAATATTTTTTTAGCTTGTTTAGAAATTTCCAAATGGCCCCTGTGGGCAGGATCAAAAGTTCCCCCCAAGATTCCAATTTTTGTCCTTTTTTGTTTTAAGTTATTTTCTAGTTTTACCATTACTAACAATTTCGTATTTGTATGAAACGAGCTGTCCTAATCCAACGGGCCCTCTTGGAGGTAATGTGTTTGTCGAAATGCCAACTTCACCACCAAAACCAAATTCACCACCATCAGCAAATTGAGTGGATGTATTATGCATTGCTATAGAGCTTTTAACATTTTTTAAGAATTTATCTGCAGTTTTTTTATTTTTAGTAACAATAGAGTCGGTGTGCATAGTTCCATATTTGTTAATATGATTAATAGCATCGTCACAATCTTTGACTGTTTTTACAGAAACTGCTGCTGATAAATATTCAGTAGACCAATCTTTTTCCTTTGCTGGATAAATTTTTCCTTTGTAATATTTTTTTAAAAAACGGTCTCCATATATCTTGCAATGATTTTCTTCTAACTTTTTTAAAATTGGGTTACAAAATTTCTTAACAATTTTTTCATGTATTAAAATTGTTTCCGTAGCTCCACAAATACTAGTGTTTCTTAGTTTAGCATTATAGATAATGTTTGTAGCCATCTTTAGATTAGCATCCTTATCAATAAAAGTGTGACAAAGACCTTCCAAGTGACCGATAATAGGGACACTTGAAAATTGCTGAACTCTTTTTACTAAGTTTTTTCCACCACGAGGTATTATTACATCAATATAATCTTTCATTTTTGAAAGCATAAAGTCGACCATTTTTCTGTCTTTAGAATCTATAAATTGAATAAAGTTTTCGTTCACTTTATTTTCTCTGAGTGATTTTCTAAATAGTTTTGATAAAATTTTATTAGTATTTATGGCTTCAGAACCACCTTTTAAAATCACAGCATTTCCAGATTTGAAGCATAAGCTTGCAACATCAGATGTAACGTTAGGTCTACTTTCATAAATAACACCTATAACACCAATAGGTATAGACACTCTGCTAATTGTTAAACCATTTGGTCTGCGCCATTTTTCTAAAGTAGTATCAACAGGATCTTTTAAGTTAGCAATTTTATCTATAGAATTTTTTATGCCTATTAATTTTTTTTCATCGATAGTTAATCTTTCTATTAGATTGCTTTTTAAGCCTTTGCCAAGAGCAAATTGAATGTCTTTTTGGTTAGCTTTAAGTATAGACTGTTTTTCTTGACCCAATAAGAAGGCATATCTTTTTAAAATTTTATTTTTAGTTTTTGAATTAATCTTATCAAGTGATGCTTTTCTTGCATTTTGACCTATTAATCTCATATATTTACTCATTTTATACCTCTACTATATCATCTTTATGAATTACTTCTGATTTAGAAATATATCCTAGTAATTTTTCTATCTCTTTTGAGTGGTGACCCATAATTTTTTCTATTTCATTCGATGAAAAAGAACTAAGTCCTCTTGCGCATTCGTAATTATTTCTATCTAAAACTTTGATGTGGTCACCTTTACTAAAACGGCCAGACACTTTTTTTATTCCTGCTGCTAATAAGCTTTTACCATTTGAAAGTGCCTGTTTTGCACCGTCATCAATAATAAGTGCACCCTTAGGTGAAATAGAGCTAATAATCCATTTTTTTCTAGCAGCCAATTTTGAAACTTTAGGTAAAAACCATGTGCAATTATTCTCTTCAGTTATTTTTTTAATGGGTCTGCTTAATAATCCATTTGCTATTACCATTTGGCATCCTGATAATTGACAGATTTTTGCAGCATCTATTTTAGTCTTCATACCACCTGTGCCATGCTCACTAATACTTTTGGTGGCTATTTTTTCTATATCTTTATCTATATTTTTAATTTCTTTTATTAATTTTGCATTTTTATATATTTTTGGATTGTGCGTATAAAGACCGTCTACATCAGAAAGCAATATAAGTGAGTCTGCACCTGATATTTGTGCAACACGTGATGCTAATCTGTCATTGTCACCATACTTAATCTCTGAAGTAGCAATAGTATCATTTTCATTAACTATTGGCACAAAGCCTAGTTTAAATAAGTTATCAAAAGTTCTTTTTGCATTGAGGGCCCTTCTTCTTTGTTCTGTGTCTTCCAAAGTGAGAAGAATTTGAGAAATATTAATTTTCAATTTAACAAATATTTCTGAGAATAAATTCATTAGTTCAATTTGCCCAATAGATGCAACAGCCTGACTTTTATCAATCTTAAGGTTTTTTTTGCTAATATTTAGTTTTTTGCAACCCATTGCTATTGCCCCTGAGCTTACAATAATAATTTTTTTATTCTGCTTTATTAGTTCCTGAATATCTTTAGCAAATTCAGTAAGCCATTTTTTTCTTACTTTTTTTTTATCATCTATTAACAAAGATGAGCCAATCTTAATTACAATTATTTTAGAATCTTTAAGATACATAGGAGAGTAATTTAGCTTTAATTTTAGATATTGAGCCTTTTTCTAATGTTGAGAGTGTAACTACCTCAGAATCTTTATTTTTAGAAAAATTCTTTAAAATTTCTTTCACTTCTTCTTCCTCTAATAAATCTGTCTTATTTAATACAATTATTTCTTTTTTTTCTAGTAAATCTTTACTGTAACTCCCTAGCTCATTTCGAACTTGTTTATAGGTATTCTCAAGGTCTTCATCAGTAATATCTATTAAATGCATTAAAGTTTTGCATCTTTCTATGTGTTTTAAAAATTGAATACCAAGTCCTACACCTTCATGTGCACCTTCAACTAATCCAGGAATATCAGCTAGAGTTATTTCCTTATCATCATAACTTGCAACGCCAAGATTTGGATTTAGTGTTGTAAATTTATAGTTTGCAATTTTAGGCATCGCATTTGTAATGGCGGCCAGTAAACTTGATTTACCTGCATTAGGTAATCCAACAATACCAACATCGGCAATAGTTTTTAATTGAAGCCAAATTACATATTCTTCACCAATTGCACCTTTAGTGAATTTTTTTGGAGCTCTATTAGTGGAACTTTTAAATCTAGTGTTTCCAAGACCACCTTTACCACCATTAGCTACAATAAATTCTTCACCTTCTTTTTTAAAATCATAAATTAAAGTTTTATTATCTTCTTCAAAGACTTGTGTACCTATTGGAACTTTTAAAAATAAATTTTCTCCACCATGACCTGTACGATTTTGTCCAGAACCATTTACTCCTCTTCCTGCTTTATGGTGTTGTTGAAATCTATAATCGATAAGAGTATTTAAGTTTCTTTCTGATCTTAGGAATATGGTACCACCTTTACCTCCATCACCACCATCAGGTCCACCGTATTCAATAAATTTCTCTCTACGAAAACTAGGAGAACCATGCCCACCATTGCCGGCCTTTACATAAATTTTTACTTGATCTAGAAACTTCATATTACAACTGTTAGTTTTTAGTTGTACTACTAATTGGGTTTTACGGAAACGAATGTTCTGTCTAATCTACCTTTTTTAAATACTACTTTTCCTTCAACAACAGAAAAAATTGAATGATCTTTTCCCATTCCCACATTTTCACCAGGAAAAATTTTAGTTCCTCTTTGTCTAACAATTATGTTTCCAGGAATAACTACTTCACCACCGTACTTCTTAACGCCAAGCCTACGACCAGCACTATCTCGTCCGTTTCTCGATGAACCACCTGCTTTTTTTGTAGCCATAATTTACCTAATTTATTTATTAACCGCTTCAGCTTCTACTTTAGCTTCAACCTTTTCAATTTTTTTAGTTGGTTTAACCATTTTTTCCGCTTCAGATAAAATTTTACCATCTTTGGAAAATATTTTACTAATTCTTATTAATGAATATTGCTGTCTATGACCATTTTTTCTTCTAGAATTTTGTCTTCGTCTTTTTTTGAAAATTAATATTGTTCTATTTTTTCCGTTTTCAACAAGATCTGCTTCAACTTTTGCACCCTCAACCGTTGGTGATCCAACTTCAATGTTTTTGTCATCTCCGTAAGCTAAAATTTCTTTAAACTCTATCTTAGTTTCAAGTTTAGAATCTTCTAATCTTTCAATTTTAAGTATTTCTCCAGCCTTTACTTTGTACTGTTTTCCACCTGTTTGTATGATTGCGTATGACATTGTTTAATCTATTTTTTATAATCAGCAATATAGTCGGGGACCTATTATAGTCAAGTCCGAATAAGTTAGAAATTGTCCTTTAAATCCCTCAATTTTGAAAAGGTTTCTTCTGTATCAGATCTAAGAAAAATATTGCACTCCAATTCCTCTTTAATCGTGGACGGAATAGTAGGTAGGTTATTTTTTAATTTTTCGTCTATATCTTTAATCTTAATTTTTAGGTTTTCATTGTCTTGGTCATGAGTAATACAAAATTTAGAGTTTTGTTTAGTATATTCATGTCCACAATAGATCCTTGTTTTTTCTGGCAGTGCTTTTATTTTCATTAATGAATTATACATCTGTGAGTATGTTCCTTCAAAAATCTTACCACAACCAAGCGAAAAGAGGGTGTCTCCTGTAAAAAGAGATTCTTCATTGTAAAAATAAAAACATATATGACCAAGGGTATGACCAGGTATATGAAATATTTTAGCCTGGAAATTTTCTTCGTGCCAAATGTCTTGATCACTGACCAGTATATCTATTTCTGGGATTCTATCCTTGTCTCCTTTATATCCAATAATACTAGCTCCATATTTTTCTTTTAATTCTATATTACCCCCGACATGATCATAATGATGATGTGTATTTAATATATATTTTAAATGTATATTTTTATCTTCTAAATATTTGATAATAGGTTTTGCTTCACTGGGATCAATCACACATGCAATATTCTTAGTTTTATCAATAATTAGATAAGAATAATTATCTTGTAGACAGGGTATTATCTGAATTTCCATTTAACTCTTAATTAAAAAAATACCTAGTTCTGCTGATAAATTTTTAATATTTAGATTAAGTTTATTAATAGAGGATATTTTTTCGTTATGCAGAGCTAACGAATTATCTAATTTAATTCTTCTATTTTCACAAAAATTATAAAAATCTTTTATGGTACACATATGAAGGTTAGGGGTATTATACCACTCATCAGGCAGATTTTTTGTAATTGGCATTGTTCCTTTAATTAATAGGTGAAGCCTAACTTTCCAAAAACCAAAATTAGGTATTGTAACAATAGCTTTTTTACCAACCCTCAATAGCTCTTTGATAACTATTTCAGGATTTAAAAATGCTTGCAGTGTTTGACTTAAAATAACAAAATCAAAGGAGCTGTCAGGAAATTGTAACAGATCTTTTTCTGCATCACCCTCAATAACAGCTAGTCCTTTTGATAGACATTTTTGAACATTATCTTTGGAAATTTCTATTCCCCTTATGTCTATTTCTTTATTATACTTAAGATATTCCATTAATATACCATCTCCACAGCCCACATCTAAAACTCTTGTATTTTTTTCAATTAGATCAGAGATTATTTTAAATTCTTGTTTCATGTTTATTTTTTAGAGTAAGCTGTTTTAATATAATCACCTAGAGTATTTAAAAATTTAGGAACTTTTAAAAGGAATGAATCATGTCCTTTATCAGATTCAATTTCAACAAATCCGACCTCAGCACCTATGGCATTTAAGGCTATAACAATTTCTTTGTTTTCAGAAGTAGGATAAAGCCAATCAGAAGTAAAAGATATAATAAGAAACTTAGTTTTAGTTTTTTCGAATGCTTTAGATAAATTACCGTGATGTTCTTTGATTAGATCAAAATAGTCCATCGCTCTTGTTATATATAGGTAGCTATTGGCATCAAATCTATCAACAAATACAGATCCTTGATATCTTAAATAACTTTCTATTTGAAAGTCTGCATCAAAACCAAATTTTAGGTCATCTCTTTCTTGCAACTTTCTTCCAAATTTTTCCTGCAGACCGTTTTTAGATAAATAAGTTATATGTGCAGCCATTCTTGCAACAGACAATCCCTTGTTAGGATTTTTATTTTGATTTGAGTAGTCACCATTTTCCCAATTAGCATCAGCCATAATTGATTGTCTGCCAAGTTCATTAAAAGCAATATTCTGTGCTGAATGACTAGCTGTGCAGGCTATTGGAATAGCAACTTTTGCTTTATCAGGAAAGTTACTAACGAACTGAAGTGTTTGCATCCCACCCATTGATCCACCTATAACAGCAAATAATTTATCAATGTTAAAAAATTTTAAGAGATTAAATTGTGCATTAACCATGTCATTAATAGTGATGACAGGAAAAGTAGTACCATATTTTTTATTAGTATCAGGGTTAATTTCACTAGGACCATGCGTGCCCATACATCCACCAATAACATTGGCACAAATTACAAAATATTTATCGGTATCAATAGCTTTACCAGGTCCAACAGCATATGACCACCAACCCTCTTTTTTAGTAATTGGGTTTATTCCAGAAACAAATTGATCACCAGTCAAAGCATGAAAAATAAGAATAGCATTATTTTTCTTCTCATTTAGAGAGCCATAAGTCTCATAAGCTAGAGAATAGTTATTGATAGTTTGACCACAATCTAATTTTAATGGTTTATCAATTATAATATTTTTTATGTTCACATTTTTATTCATAAATATTAGCCAAATTTGAATTGTGAGAAAAAAAAACTTATTTAGCGGTTTTTTTAAGCGCTCGCAATTCAGTTAAATCAGCGCGTATTTTTTGTACTAGATAGTATTTCTTATGTCAATTTTTTTAAAAAATGAGTTATTCTATATGAAATGATAATATTTTATTTATAACATGAATAAAATTAATAAAAATGACAGTTCCAAAATTTAAAGAATTCAAAATAGAGGCTTATAAACCAGGTAAGTCAAATATAGCAAAAATACAAAATGTTATAAAATTATCAGCAAATGAGTCAGCTCTTGGTGTAAGCCCAAGAGTAAAGAAAATTTTACAGAATAAAGAATTGTTGATATCGAAATATCCAGACGGTAAGGCAAAAAACTTAAGAAAAGAAATTTCAAAGAAATATAAGTGTGATTTTGAGAAGATAATTTGTGGTGCAGGGTCAGATGAAATTATTCAAATGATTTGCCAGTTGTACTTAAAAGCCTCTGATGAAGTGATTGTTCCTCAATATAGCTTTTTAATGTACAGGATATATGCACAAATAGTGGGAGCAAAAGTTGTTTTTTCTAAGGAAGCAAATTTTAAAGTTTCAATAAATGAAATTATCAAGAGGGTGACAAAAAAAACCAAACTTGTATTTATTGCCAACCCTAATAATCCAACAGGAACATACTTAAGTAGAGCGGAGCTAATAGAATTAAGAATGAAATTGAATAAAAATATTTTACTAGTTTTAGACGATGCATATTTTGAATACATGAAAAATAAAGATTATAAATCTGGTTTAGATTTATTTAAAAATAAGGATAATGTTTTTGTGATAAGAACTTTTTCAAAAATATATGGACTGGCCTCGTTAAGAGTTGGCTGGGGTCATGGCCCCAAGAAAATTATCTCTGCAATGAATTTAATTAGACCTCCATTTAATGTAAATCAAGTTGCACAGATGGCAGCAATAGAAGCTTTAAAAGATAGAAGCTTTATTAATCAATCTGTGAAACACAATATCACAGAAGCAAATAAAGTTAGAAATGTTTTAGAAAAATTAAAAATTTTTTCAAAAGAAGTAACGGCTAATTTTTTACTATTACATTTTGATAAATGTAAATTTTCAGCTAATTATGTTTTTAAAAAACTTGAGTCTAAAGGAATTATATTAAGATCTACAGAAGATGGATATAATATTAAAAACAAATTAAGATTAACAATTGGATCTAAAAAAGAGAATATGAGATTCATAACAACGATCAAGTCTATCTTTAATTAATTATGAAAAATATTTTAATTATAGGATGTGGTTTAATTGGTTCTTCATTGTTAAGATCAATATCTGAAAAAAAAATAGCTAAAAAAATATTTGTCTACGAAAAATCAAAATCAAATATTTCAAAAATCAAAAAATTAAAATTACCATGTGAAATTATAGATGATTTAAAGAAAATTATCCCAAACTTAGATTTAATAATATTTTGCACCCCACTAGGAGAATATGAAAAAATAATTTTAAAGATAAATAGATATTTATTACCTAAAACTATTATTACAGATGTTGGATCTTCTAAAGAAAAGTCTATGGACTTAATTAAAAGAAAATTGAAAAAAGGAATTTTTTGGACATCTAGTCACCCTATTGCAGGGTCAGAAGTTAGTGGCCCAGAAAATGGTGTAAAAAATTTATTCCTTAATAAATGGTGCATATTAATAAAAGAGAAAAATACCAACAGAAAACACCTTCTGATACTTACCAAGTTCTGGAAAAAAATTGGTTCAAATGTTGCAATTATGGACTCAAAAAAACATGATACGGTTTTTTCTATGACAAGTCATTTACCTCATTTAATTGCATATAATTTGGTTAAAACAGCGATAGATTTTGAAAAACAACAAAAGTGTGAATTAATTAAATTCAGTGCAGGTGGTTTGAGAGATTTTTCAAGAATTGCAGCATCTAATGAAATTATGTGGAGAGATATTTTTTTTAATAATCAAAAAAATATTTCAAAAGCTATTGATTTATTTATTAAAAATTTACTTTCATTTAAGAGAGATATTCAATCTAAAAATAATAAGTCCATTATTAAAAAATTAGTTAATACTAAAAAGGTTAGAAAGAAAATAATTAAGTTGAAACAAGATATTAACAAGCCAGACTTTGGAAGAAGTTAATATTTTATAGAGGATATTTTTTTTACTATTAACTTTGCTGTTCTTTCAATTCTATTTATTGTCTCTGTTATATTCATAATCAAAACTTTCTTTTCTGGACCATATGCATGAATTAATTTTTGAGAGTTAATACAAACAGCAACATGACCTTTCCAAAATATAATGTCTCCTTTTTTAAACACTCCACTTTTATTTTTTTGCATTGAATATTTTATTTGAGCTTTTGTGTCTCTTGGATAAAATTTATTATTATAGTAAAAAAATAATTGTAAAATAGCAGAGCAGTCTATACCTCTATAAGTTTTACCACCCCAAACATATTTAGTTTTTAAAAAAAATTTTAATACTTTTAAATAATCTTTTTCTATATGATTAATATTTTTTACACCACTTTTTTTAATCCATTTATTTTTCTCAAATTCTATAAATTTTTTACTTTCTTGAATCATTGAAATTCTTGATGCAAAAGGTAAAAAATATTTTGTCTTATTTTTTTGTTTATTATAAATATTTGCTTTTAGAATAAATATTTTATGAGTTGGCTTATGATCTTTAGTGTAATCTTTGTTTTTTATGTATCCAATATAATTATCAAATAAAACTTTTATTTTTATCCAGCTTTTATTCTTAGATATAATTTTAAATTTTTCTCCATACAAAATTTGAGAAGTAACTTCAGAAACGACATCAGGTTTTTTATAGATATTTGATAAAGGTTTTTTATAAAAGTTATTATTTTTCACGTAGTTTTAATTTATCTTTAATAAACCACAAACAAATCAATGAGGGTATTACCATGATGGCTGTAATGATAAAAAATACTCCCCAATCTCCATTAAGCCAATCTACTAATGCTCCAGATGATGATGCAAGTGTAGTTCTGCCAGCAGTCCCTATCGATGCAAGTAACGCGTATTGAGTTGCGGTATATGTTCGGTCTACTAATAATGAAATAAATGCTACAAATGCAACTGTTGCAAAAGCTGCGGCTATATCATCAAATATGACTGCTACTGCGAATAATAACTCAGATTTATCACTCCATGCCAAGACTGTGAATAATAAATTAGTTGCTGCCATTAATATTCCTGCAGCAAACATTGCTTTTAAAACCCCAGATCTAATTACAAAAAGCCCACCCAGCAATGTAAATAAAACTGTAGTTATCCATCCTAAAGTTTTTGAGTAAATTGCAATGTCACCTTTAGAGAAGCCTATTTCTTTATAAAAAACTATCGACATACGTCCAAGAAAGGCCTCACCAATCTTGAATAAAAAAATAAAGCTTAAAATTCCAATAGCAATTGAAAAACCATTTTTCTTAAAAAAGCTTATTATAGGACCACCTAATGTACTGCTTACCCAAGCTATAAAATTAGTTATAATATTTTTTGATCCAAGTTTGCTTTCTATAAGTTTATCTGTTTCTTTTTGCTTCTTTTGCCTGTCAGTAGAAAGGGGCTCATGAACAAACATTAAACCTATGTTCATCAAAATTACCACAACTCCTAAAATTAAAAATGTAATTTGCCAGTAATTAGTAACACCAATATTCTCTAAATATTCTGCTGTAAATAAAGCTATTACACCACCCAATTTATATCCACTCCACCATCCAACAACAGCCATCGCAGCACCAGCTGCCATTGATTTGCTTTCATGCTCACCTATTTGTTCAATTCTTAAGGCATCAACGGTAATATCTTGTGTGGCTGATGCTATAGCAATAACTAAACCAACAGTAATCAGTAGTGCAAGATTTTCAGTGGGATTAATAAAACTCCAAGTAACAAGACACGTTAAAATTGCAATTTGCATTAAAACTATCCATCCTCTTCTATGCCCAAGTTTTTTTGTTAGGTACGGTACTTGAAATCTATCAATAAGAGGGGCCCATAAATAGTTAAAAGCATAAACTGCAAATATTAAACCTGCCCAACCAATTGTTGATCTACTTAAACCCTCTTCCTTAAGCCATAAACTCAAACTACTTCCTATGAGAACCCAGGGAAACCCAGAGATAGCCCCAAGCAATAATATTCTGAGCATTCTTTTATCTAAATAGATAGAAAAAGTTTCTGAGAGCGATTGTTTTTTTATTTCAATCATAATTAATTCCTCCAAAAAGAAGGTAAAAACAATACCAGTATAGCAAACAATTCTAATCTACCCAATATCATTCCAAGACTTAAAATCCATTTAGATATTTCGGGTATATTTGAAAAATCGCCATTAGGGCCAATTGTAGAGCCTAACCCTGGGCCAACATTGGAAATTGATGTTGCAGCACCTGAGATTGAGGTTACAAAATCTAAGCCACTTAAAGATAAAAATGCAGTTATCAAAAAAAATATAACCAAGTAAAGAAAAATAAAAGAGATAATTGAAGCCATAAATTTATCATCTACTTTATTTTTATCATATTTAATTATAAATATACCTCTTGGATAAATAACTCTTTTCAATTGATTAACAATAAATAGATATAAAATTTGTATTCTAAAAATTTTAATTCCACAAGTTGTTGAGCCAGCACAACCACCAATAAACATTAGAGTTAAAAAGAAAATTAGTGGAAAATTTCCCCATCCATCAAATTCTCCGGTGACATATCCTGTACCAGTTAAGATAGAAATAACGTTAAAAACAATTACTCTTATATTAATTTGAGAAAAATCTTTATTTTGAAAAAGTGAATAAATAAAAAGTAGAATAATTGAAAAAATAATTATCTTAATAAATGATTTAATTTGGACATCAGAAGTAAATATTTTTTTATTACCATTTAAAAATTTTATATAAGCTATGAAAGGTAGGCTACCCAGTATAATAAAAACCATCGATGATATTTCAATGGGTAAACTATTAAAATATCCAATAGATTCGTTATAATTTGAAAAGCCACCTGTTGCTATTGTAGTCATGGAGTGAGTTAGGCTATCAAAAATATTCATACCAAAAATTTTATAGGTAACAGCACAAAGTGTTGTTAACACTAAATATACGTAAATTAATCTAAGAGATATTTCCTTAGATTTTGGTAATAACTTTTCTGAAGAATCGTTACTTGAAATCTTAAATAACTGCATTCCCCCGACGTTCATTATTGGCATTAGAGTTATTGCCATTACAATAATACCAATTCCTCCCAACCATTGAAGCATAGCTCGCCATAAAAGTATTGATCTAGGCGCACCCTCCAAGTTTGAAATAATTGTAGATCCTGTCGTGGTAATACCAGACATACTTTCAAAAAAAGAATCAGTAATGGATAGTTCAAGAGTAGAAAAAATAAAAGGTAAAGAGCCAAATATTGCAATACTCAACCAAGAAAGAGCGGTTAATAAGAATGCTTGTTGTAAGTTTAACTTTTTGTCATGGTTTAAATTTGTCAAAAAAAATAAAACACCAAATATTATTGAAACTATAGAAGCCCCAATAAAAGAAGAATCTAGTTCAGAATAAATAAATTGAGCTAAAATTGGAATCATCATAGAAATTCCAAGAATAATTTGCAAAACACCCAAGGTAAAAAAAACAGTTTTATAATTAGACATTTTGATAGAACATTATTTTATGGTAAATAAATTTCAACTCTATAAGAATTAATAAAAACACTAAATATAAGATATTTGTTATTAAACAAAGTGATTGAAAAAGATAATTTAGATAAAACTAACGCATGGCCTTTTGTTGAGGCAAAAAAATTGCTGCGTGAAAGAAAGTCCTTTATTGCTAAAAAGGGTAAAATAATCTTACAAACAGGTTATGGTCCAAGTGGGTTGCCCCATATAGGTACATTTGGTGAAGTTGCAAGAACATCGATGATGGTTAATGCTCTAAAACAACTCACTGACACACCAACAGAAATCATAACTTTTTCTGATGACATGGATGGCTTTAGGAAAGTTCCAGAAAACGTTCCAAATCAAGAGCTCTTAAATAAAAATCTTCATAAGCCTTTGACTCAAGTGCCAGATCCATTTGAAAAATTTTCAAGTTTTGGTGAGCATAATAATGAAATGTTAAAAGATTTTTTAAATAAATTTAATTTTGAATATAACTTTCAAAGTTCTTCAGTTCTTTATAAGGGTGGTTTTTTTAACCCCACATTACAGATAATTCTAGAAAATTATCAAGGTATTATGGATATAATTCTTCCAACACTAGGAAAAGAAAGACAAAAAACTTACAGTCCATTTTTACCAATTTGTCCAGATACTGGTAAGGTTTTAGAAATTCCAGTTTTAGAAATCTTAAAAGAAAAATCTAAAATTATCTTTGATAATAATGGAAAAAAACTTGAGGTAAGTATCTTAGATGGAAATTGTAAATTACAATGGAAAGTGGATTGGGCAATGAGGTGGTATGCCCTCGATATAGATTTTGAAATGTATGGAAAAGATTTAATAGAAAGTGCAATATTATCTTCAAGAATAGTTAAATTGATTGGCAAAACAAACCCATCTGGCTTTGCTTATGAACTATTTTTAGATGAAAAAGGTGAGAAAATTTCAAAGTCAAAAGGTAATGGGATCACTATTGATCAGTGGTTAGAATATGCGTCTCCTGAAAGTCTTTCATTGTACATGTATCAAAATCCTAAAAGAGCAAAAAAACTATACAAAGAAATAGTTCCAAAAACAGTTGATGAATATTTAGATTTTGTGGAAAAAGCTAAAAATCAAAATGAATTACAGTTATTAATGAATCCAGTTTGGCATGTACATAATGGATTAATTCCTAAAGAAGATACTATTATGAGTTTTTCAATGCTTTTAAATTTAGTGGAGGCAAGTAATGCAGATTCCAAGGAGTTACTTTGGAAGTTTGTAAAAAAATATAAAAAAGATATCTCAGAAAAAGATCATATAATTTTTGATAATTTAATTGGCTACGCTATTAAATACTTTAACGATGTAATCAAACTTCAGAAAAAATATAAGAAACCAGATTCAAATGAAAAAATTGCATTAGAGGCTCTAGTAAAGAATCTTGATGATTGTAATGATGCAATGTTACCTGAGGATATTCAAACATTAATTTACTCAACTGGAAAAGACAATGGATATTCAGAAAATCTACGTGATTGGTTTAAATTGATTTATGAAGTCGTATTTGGAGATGAAAATGGTCCAAGAATGGGCTTTTTTATAAGCTTCTTTGGAGTTAACGAAACTAAAAAATTAATAACAGAAAAAATAAAATAATGTTTTCAAAATTCAGATCACTAATTTTTAAAATTGATCCTGAAACTGCTCATAATTTAGCAATTAAGTCTTTAAGATTAAATTTGACACCAAATTTAAAGGATGAAAATAAAGATGATCCAATGTTCAAGACTAAACTATTTGGCAAAGAAATAGATAACCCAATTGGAATGGCTGCTGGATTTGATAAAAATGCTGAAGTTTATAATTCTTTATTTAAACTTGGATTTGGGTTTGTTGAGGTGGGAACTGTTACACCACTTAAACAGTATGGAAATCCAAAACCAAGAGTATTTAGATTGGTGGAAGACGAAGCACTTATAAATAGATTAGGATTTAATAATTTAGGATCAGAAAGTGTAAGTAACAGAATTCGATCAAATTTGAATAAGGGGTTATTGGGAATTAATATAGGTCCAAATAAAGATAGTGATGATAGGCTAAATGATTATTTAATTGGTCTTAGAACCTTTTATGATATCGCTGACTATATTACAATTAATATTTCCTCACCTAATACAGAAAACTTAAGAAGTTTTCATGATGAAACTAAATTTGATGAATTAATGAATTTAGTTAAAGAAGAAAAAATTAAGCTTAAATCTAAAATACCAATTGTTGTAAAAATTTCTCCTGATATTTCAGATGAACAAATTGAAGTATTAAGTAAAATATTGTTAGAACATAAAGTAAGTGCAATAATTGTTTCAAATACAACTGCAGGAAATAGAGGTAAATTAAACAATATACTGAAACATCAAAAGGGTGGTTTATCTGGAAAACCTCTTGAAGAAGAGGCCAATAAATTAATAAGTAAGTTTTACAGATTATTAAAAAATAAAATTGAAATTATTGGAGTAGGTGGTGTGGACTCAGGAGAAAGTGCACATAGAAAATTTTTAGCTGGTGCAAGCTATGTTCAATTATATACTGGTATGGTTTTTCAGGGCCCCAATATTGTTGGAAAAATAAAAAAAGAGTTAAAAGAAATATTAATTACTGATGGGATCAAGAATTTTAGAGAAATAATAGGCAAGAAACAGCCTAATTAAAGCTAATAAACTTGACGAGGTCACTAACTCATCTTATATAGTCACTAAATATTATGTCTAAAAAATGTGAATTAACCGGCAAAATACCTATGAAAGGTCATAATGTTAGTCATGCTAACAATAAGACTAATAGAAGATTTTTACCAAATTTAAAAAAAACAAAATTTAAAAGTGAACTTTTAAAAAGAAGCTTAACTTTAACAGTTAGCAATGCAGGTGTTAGATGTGTTGATAAAAAAGGTACTTTTGATGAATTTTTAAAGACTGCAAGAAATAAAAATATATCACCAAGATTAAAAAAATTAAAAAAAAGTATATTAATTAAGTCACCATTCGTTAAAAAAGTACCCAAAGTATCCCCTAGTAAATCAGCTTAATGAAAAAGTTTTTTATACTACTCTCATTTATAATGGGAGTTGTTGTTTTAACTTCAAATTATTTAGTACAATTTCCGATCAATTATTATGGTTTGGGAGAAATATTAACTTATGGAGCTTTTAGTTATCCAGTTGCATTTTTAATTACAGATTTAGCTAATAGATCTTATGGCAAGGTTGTAGCTAGAAAAATTGTTTATGTTGGTTTTATTATAGGAATTGTATTTACTCTTTTCTTTTCAACAAATTTTGCAGACTTAATTTCAGTCAGAATTGCTATAGGTTCAGGCACAGCATTTATGGTTGCGCAGTTGTTGGATGTTCAAATTTTTGACTATTTAAGAAAAAAGAAATGGTTTGTTGCTCCATTAACTTCATCATTAATTGGATCTACTGTAGATACATTTTTATTCTTCTCTATCTCATTTTATGCAACTGGAATTCCATGGGTTACTTTATCTCTAGGTGACTTAGCAGTTAAAATATTCGTAGCTTTAGCAATGTTAATTCCATTCAGATTATTATTGGGAACTCTTAAAGCTTCAAAAGCTTAGTATAAAAATTTGTACGATAAAATTTTATAAGCAAGTTTTGCTACAAGAAAATTGTAAGAATTAAAACCTTTTATAGGTGAAAGTTCATTTATATCTGCACCAACAATATTAGAGTTCTTAGCAGCTATCCGTATAATATCTAAAGTTTCATCCCATAATAGCCCACCTGGTTCAGGTGTACCTGTTGCGGGCATTATACTTGAATCTAAACCATCAACATCAAATGTTAAATAAACTGTTTTATTCTTTATCATTTTTTTAAATTTTTTTAAGTCCCATTTACTTTTGTCTTTTGCCCAAAAGATATCAATTCTAGATGAGTTTTTTTTTAAGAATGGTATTTCACTTTGAGATATATTTCTGATCCCAAATGAAATTATTGAAACATTTTTATGATCAAGACATCTCCTAATAGCTGAAGCATGAGAAAATTTTTCTCCATTATAACTCTCCCTTAAATCTGCATGTGCATCAAAATGTAGTAGGCATATTTCTTTGTGTTTTTTTACAAATGGAGCAATACATCCGGGTGTTATTGAGTGTTCCCCACCAAAAGTGATTGGAAATAGTTTTTTATCTAATATTTCTTGATTTATATCAGACATCTTTTTAAGAGCTTTTTTAATGTCTTTATCAATTTTAAATGGTTTTAAAGTTTTAATTCCAATTTTTTTGTAGGGTTCACAATGTAATTCTTCATCATATAATTCAACTTGATGTGATGCTTTGATAATTTCTTTAGGACCATTACGAGTGCCACTACCATAACTTACAGTTTTTTCTAAACCAAATGGAACAACTACTACTTTTTCCTTAAAATTAACATCATTGTCAATTCCTAGAAACCCGTTTTTATTAGAAAGATATTTCAATTTTATTTAAATATTTTTGAGAAGTTTTTTCTCGTTCTATTTTTCCAGTCACCTTTATGATAAGCATCACTTGCAATCAAAGGAAGGACACTTGTTGCTTCTGCAAAAACCATTTGTTCTTTTGCAATATCTACTTTACCCCAAGAACTTGCTTCTTTTAATGTGGAGCTACTACAAGCACCATCCCTAGAATCTGCCACTGTAATTTGCACTGCATACTTATGCATCTCAACCTCTTTTCCTAAAAGTTCAGCACAGATAACAGTATCTTGAACAAAATTTTTTGGTACTCCTCCACCAATCATAAATAAACCAGATCCTTTTGATTGAATCTTTATTTCAGTTAATTCACGAAGTTCTCTAATAGAATCTATCGTAATATGGTTTTTAGGATTATTTTCTTGGTGAGTGACCAATCCAAAACCAGCACTTGAGTCTGTAAATGCGGGACAAAAAATGGGAACATTATTGTCATATGCTGTTTCAATTAAAGAACCTTTTTTTTTAGAATTTTTCTTTAAATATTTTCCCATTTCATAAATAAACTCTCTTGATGTATAGCTTCTTGGATCAAGTGTATCTGCTATTTCACATATTTTTTGATCACATTCCTGTAACTCTTCTTCATCAATATATGTATCGTAAATCCTATCTATATAGTTTTTTCTTAATTCAGTGTCATCTTGAAACTGTGAACCTTGGTAATGTTTAAAGCCTAAAGCTTCAAAAAAATCCATATCAACTATTGAAGCTCCTGTAGCAATAATTGCATCAACCATATTATATTTAACTAAATCTTTATAAATATTCATACATCCTGCGGCAGAAGTTGACCCAGCAAGCGTTAAAAAAATTGTGCAATCCTTATCTTGAATCATTTCATTAAAAATATTGGCTGCATTTGCTGTTTCTCTTGAAACAAAAGACATTTTTTCCATTGAGGAAATTATTTTCCTTGCATCAAACGAAGTAATATCGATGTGTTCAACTGGATTTTGTAAGAAGCTTTTTTTGCTATTATGAGTTAAATTTTTGTTTTCTGACATTAAGCAACTAATATACCTTTATTGCTCTCTTTACCATATAGCGTCATTATAGGTTCGTCTTCTACTTCATAAATTTCATTAGAATAAAAACCATTAAATTGAGTTCTGAAAGTAAGACCGTAGGCCCCAAGTTGACCTAGCTCAATATAATCATTTTCCTTAATATTATTTGGAAGTAGAAATGGTCCCTTCATGTAATCCATACTATCACAAGTAGGGCCATAAAAATCAAAAGCAGTTAGTTTTTTTGATATTGCTTTTCCACTTTTAATCAAACGAGAAGGGTAAACTATGTTTGGTGTACCCGCATCAAAAAGAGTTCCATACGTTCCATCATTTATATAAAGTTTTTGTTTTTTTCTAAGATTTACTCTTACAATTGTTGATCCACTTTCTGCAACTAATGCTCTTCCAGGCTCACATAATATTTCAGGAAGTTTTTCCAACTTTAAATTTGATAAACCTTTTTTTATTTCTTCAAAATAATTATCCAAAGATTGAGGTACAAGATCTGGATAAATTGCAGGAAATCCGCCTCCAATATTAATATAATCTGGAATAATTTTAGTTTTTTTTATTATATTTCCAATGTCTGCAATCCCTTTTGTATATGAAATAGGATGCATGCATTGAGATCCCACATGGAAACTTAAACCTATTTTTTTTGCATATTGCTTTGTTAATCTCAATAAAGCAGTCGCCTCAGATATGGACGCCCCAAATTTTGTTGATAAATCTATTTCAGCATGCTCATTTGAAACGGCTACTCTTACAAATAATTCAAGGTCTTTTGCCTCGTTAGTTGTTTCAATAATTTTTATTAATTCATCTTTAGTATCAAGGGAAAAAGCTTTAACATTATAATTAAAATAAGCTTCTTTAATACTTTCTCTACTTTTGACTGTATGCATATATGAACATTTTGCATTAGGATTAATTGCTCTTATATCTTTAATTTCTTGAACAGAGGCTATATCAAAGTTCTCAATCCCACTTTCAACTATTGTTTTTAGTACTTCAGGATGTGGGTTAGTTTTTACTGCATAAAGCACTTTACCAGGAAATTTATTTCTAAAATATATAGAAGCTAATTGTATTGATTTTTTCCTAATACAATAAATAGGTTTTTCTGGCTTTAGTTGATTTATAAGATCATCAACTGTTTTAAATTTTTGCATTATGTCTCCAAAAAAAATTTAATAAAAAAAAGTTTTTAAAAATACTTAAAAACTTTCATATAAATTATGCAATTAAGGCAATAGTTAATTAATGTAAAGTAAATAATAGGTGTTGAAATTATTAGATAAACTACCATATTATGTATATGGCTGAACTGAACAATTTAAAAAAACTTTCTGATTTTGACAATAAAACCTTATTAATTGTTGATGATGACAATCCTTTCAGAGATAGGCTTGCTAGAGCAATGGCAAAAAAAGGGTTTGAGGTTTTTCAAGCTGAGAGTGTGCAAAAAGGCATTCAATCAGTTATAGAAAAAAAACCAGGTTTTGCTGTTGTTGATCTTAGACTAACTGATGGAAACGGGCTTCAAGTAGTAAAACAAATTCAAATTTCTAATCCAAGCAGTAGAATTATAATGTTAACAGGATATGGAAATATACCAACGGCTGTAGCTGCGATTAAAGAAGGTGCAATTGATTACCTTGCAAAACCAGCAGATGCAGATGATGTTGAAAAAGCATTACTAGCCGATCCAGAGAAAAAAGCAGAACCACCAGAAAATCCTATGTCGGCTGACAGAGTTAAGTGGGAACACATTCATAGAGTTTTTGAATTATGCAATAGAAACGTATCTGAAACTGCTAGAAAACTTAAAATGCACAGAAGAACATTACAAAGAATTTTATCTAAAAGATCCCCTAGATAAATTTTCTAAATTTAATAATTTTTTTAGCCAATATAGTTAATAAGCAGATCTTGAATAATTCAGCTAATAAAAATGGTGTAACTCCTAATTGAAGAATTGGTTTATCCCATCCAATTAAAATTCCCAACCAAATAACACCAAATACATAGATTACAGAAACAGAAAATATTAATTTTCCAAAAATTATAAAAATATTTTTATTAAAATTTAAATAGCCTGAAAAAAAAGAAGCAAATAAAAATCCAATTAAATATCCCATTGTTGGACCGGTAAAATAAATTATTCCAACACCTTTTTCTGGTGAGTTAGAAAATACTGGCATTCCGAGAATACCCTCTAGAAGATAAACCGCTACAGATGTCAGGCCAATTTTATATCCAAAAGCAATTCCCAAAAATAGAACTACAAAAGTTTGCATTGTCATAGGTACAGGATAAAATGGTATTTTTAACTTAGCTGAAATAGTCAAAGCCATTGTTCCTATGAAAATTAGAATAAATGTTTTTAATACTTTTTGAATTGAGTTTGCTTTTAATAGATCCATATCTACAAATTACTATTTATTAATGTGATAATCTAGTTTTTTATTAGTCTTAAAAAAACATCCTCTAAATCACCGTCGTCAGTTGAAATATCTATAATTTTGACATTATTTTTCTTAATTAAATTAATTAATTCTTCTATATTAATTTTACTTTTTTCATAAGAAACACAAACCTCATTATCTAAGTGTGAGACTATTTTTAAAGATTCTAGATCATTTTCGTTAATATTAATCTTCATGTCAGTTTTAAAGGTTACTTTTTTGGTTTGAATTCTATCTAATAAATTTTTAGTGCTGTCTAGAGCAACAATATTTCCTTTATTTAATATAGCTATTCTTCCACACATTTCCTCAGCTTCCTCAAGATAATGAGTTGTTAAAATGATAGTTACACCAAGCTCATTGAGTAATTTTACATTTTTCCATAAATTCTGCCTTAACTCTACATCAACACCAGCTGTAGGTTCGTCTAAAATAACTATTGGTGGCTGATGAACTAAAGCTTTAGCCATTAGCAACCTTCTTTTCATTCCACCAGATAAACTTCTAGCATAGCTGTTAGCTTGTTTTTCTAGGGATACTAATTTTAGAATCGTATCTGTAATTCTATCTTTTTCTTTAATTCCATAGAGGCCAGCTTGTAACTCTAATAATTTCCTTGGACTAAAAAATGGATCAAGATTTACTTCTTGAGGCACTATTCCAACCGAAGCTCTAATTTGTCGTGGGTTCTTATCTAGGTCAAAACCCCAGACATTTACTTGTCCTGCTGTTTTTACCACAGTTCCTGCTAAAATATTTATAAATGTTGTTTTCCCAGCACCATTAGGACCCAGAAGACCAAAAATTTCTCCTTCTTTCACGTCCAAGTTTAAATCATTTAATGCGAGATTATCTCCAGTATGTTTGCTTGAATAAATTTTTTTTAAGTTTTTAACAGAAACTATATTTTTTTGCTCCATGCGTGTTAATACATTTATAGTATTTAAAATTATTAAGATAATATTATTTAATGGATAAAATTAAAAAAACAGACCATTTTTATTTAATAGATGGTTCGGGTTATATTTTTAGAGCTTATTACGCATTACCACCTCTAACTAGAAAAAGTGATGGTTTACCTGTTGGTGCAGTTAGTGGATTTTGTAGCATGCTATTTAAACTATTAGAAGATTCAAAATCAAATGAAAATCTTCAAAAACCTACACACTTTGCAGTAATATTTGATGCAGCTAGAAAAACTTTTAGAAATGAAATTTATTCAGACTATAAAGCAAATAGATCAGAAGCCCCAGATGATTTGGCACCACAATTTGAATATATAAGAAAGTCTGTAGTTGCTTTTAATTTACCATCTGTAGATCTTCCAAATTATGAGGCAGATGATTTAATAGCTACTTATGCAGAACAAATTATAGCAAAGGGTGCAAAAGTAACAATAGTCTCTTCAGATAAAGACTTGATGCAATTGTATAGAAAAGACGTTCGTATATTCGATCCAATGAAAAATAAATTTATAACATCTGAAGATATAATAACCAAATTTGGAGTGGGTCCAGAAAAAGTTATTGATGTTCAATCCTTAGCTGGGGACAGTAGCGATAATGTTCCGGGAGTTCCAGGTATAGGCGTTAAGACTGCAGCAGAACTAATTAATAAATATGGAACTTTAGAAAAATTATTAGATAACGCTCAAGAAATAAAACAAAATAAACGAAGAGAAACACTTATAGAAAATAAAGATAAAGCAATAATTAGTAAAAAATTAGTGACACTAATGAAAGATGCTCCAGTTGAAAGAAAGATAGAAGAATTTAATCTAAAGGAGATTGATAAAGATAAGCTATATAAATTTTTACAAGAAATGGAGTTTAATAGACTTCTTAGCTCTGTCATTTCTGCATATGGAGAACCTGAGCTAGGAGAAATCGCAAGAGAGACAAAACCTGAAAAAAAACAGCAAAATATAAGTAAAAAAAACTATCATCTCATCACTAATGAAAAAGAAATAGAGGAGTGGATTAACGAAGCAGAAGAAGCTGGAGAACTAGCAATTGATACTGAAACTAGCTCATTAGATGCACATCAAGCTGATTTAGTGGGAATTTCATTAAGCACTAAAATTGGTAAAGCTTGTTATATTCCAATTGGTCATAAGTTTAAAGGATGTTTAAAAAAAGAAGCTGTAATTAAAAAATTAAAGCCACTCTTAGAAGACAAGAGTGTAAAAAAGATTGGTCAAAATATTAAGTTTGATTTTATTGTCTTGTTTAAACAAGGGATAATTATGAATTCTATGGAAGACACGATGTTGATGTCTTATGTATTAGATGCTGGAAAAAATAGACATAACATGGATACCCTTTCCGAGATCCATCTACAGCATAAAACAATTTCATTTAAAGAAATTGTTGGCACAGGTAAGAAAGAAATAAATTTTAGTGATGTAGAACTGGATAAGGCAATGGAGTATGCAGCTGAAGATGCTGATATTACTTATAGGTTATATAAAATATTTAGTAAAAATTTAAAATTAGAAAAATTAACTAATATTTATGAGATATTTGAAAAACCCTTAATCAAAATATTAGCATTTATGGAAATTGAAGGAATAAAGATTGATAATAAATTTTTAAAGGTATTGTCTGAAAAATTTGAGAAAAAAATTAGTAAACTAGAAAAAGAAGTTTTTAAAATTTCAAAAAAAGAATTTAATATTGCCTCACCAAAACAATTAGGTGAAATTATTTACAATGATTTAAAGATTGCCGTACTTAAAAAAACTAGAAAAGGAAGCTTTGCCACAAATGCAAGTGTATTAGAGGATTTGGCATTTAAAGGACATGAATTCCCTAAATTAATTTTAGATTGGAGACAAGTATCTAAACTTAAAAATACTTATTCAGATGCTCTACCTGAGCATATTAATCCAACAACTAAACGAGTTCATACCTCATTTTTATTGGCAGCAACAACAACAGGAAGACTAGCTTCTAGTGATCCAAATTTACAAAATATTCCTATTAAATCAGAGGATGGTAAGAATATAAGAAAAGCTTTTATAGCAGAAAGAGGCTTCACATTAATATCTGCAGATTATAATCAAATTGAAATGAGAATTTTAGCTGATTTGGCAGAAGTCAAAGAGCTGAAAAAAGCATTCAGTAATAATGAAGATATTCACTCTCTTACAGCAAGCCAGGTATTTAATGTTGATATTAAAAAAGTAGACCAAGATATGAGAAGGAAGGCCAAGGCCATTAATTTTGGAATAATTTATGGTATTTCACAATATGGTCTTGCAAAACAAATTAACGTTTCAAATCATGAAGCAGATGAATTTTTAAATGCTTATTTTCTAAAATTTCCTGAAATAAAAATTTATATGGATAATACGATTAAGTTTTGCAGAAAAAGTGGCTATGTAAATAATATTTTTGGTCGAAGATCTCATTTTAATGGAATTAATGATAAAAATTTCAATGTAAGAAATTTTCAAGAAAGAGCAGCTATCAATGCCCCCATTCAAGGGTCAGCATCTGAAATCATGCGACTTGCAATGATTAGACTTAATAAAAAATTTGAAAGCATTAAAAACAATAAATCAAAAATATTATTACAAATTCATGATGAACTAATTTTTGAGGTCCCAGTAAAAGAAGTTAAAAATATAACTGAGATAATCAAAGATGAAATGACAAGTGTTACAGAAAGTGATTTACACACTTTTTCAACTCCATTGACGGTAGACGTGAATACAGGGGACAATTGGGGAATACTTCATTAATTTATCTCCATTGCCTAAATTAGAACAATTTAGTATTTTTAAAGTAGATTATGCAAACACAGACAATAGCTCTTATTGATGATGATAGAAATATACTCACAAGTATAAGTATAGCGCTCGAAAAAGAGGGCTTCAAAGTTCAAACGTACATTGACGGAGAAAGTGCTTTAATTGGGTTAACTAGAAATCCACCAGACCTTGCTGTTATAGATATAAAGATGCCAAAAATGGATGGCGAAGAACTTTTAAAAAAATTAAGAAAAAAAACTTCCCTACCCGTAATTTTTTTAACTTCAAAAGATGATGAGATAGACGAACTGTTAGGCTTAAAGTTGGGTGCAGATGATTTTATAAAAAAGTCAGGAGGTTTTTCTATTAAAGTTTTAATAGAAAGAATAAGAGTTCAACTTAGAAAAAAAGATATTAATAACAATCTAGAAGACACAAAAAATATTATTTCACATGGGAAGCTAAAACTTGACCCCTCACAACTTGAATGTGAATGGGATAGTAAGCAATTACCAGATAAACTTACCACTACAGAATTTTTAATAGTTAAAGAATTAGCAAAGAGACCAGGAATAATAAAAGAAAGAGCTCAACTTATGGATATTGCTTATCGAGAAGATACGGATATTGAAGATAGAACTATTGATAGTCATGTTAAAAGAATTAGAAAAAAATTTAAAAAAGTTGACCCTGATTTTACAGCTATAGAAACAAGATATGGCAGTGGATACAGATGGAACGTTAGTTAATGTTCAGCAATTTTTTAAAAAGTTTATCTATATTAAAAAAATTTTTATTTATTAATTTAGTTATTTTTTTAATTATAGGGTGTTTAACAGCTCTATACATTAGCAATGCAAAACCTAATTTAATAAAAAATAAAACATTCAAGCATATTCAGATAATTAATAATACAATTGAGCATATTTTAAGATTAAATATAAAATTTGAAGAAGAGGATATTAGAAGATTTTTATTTTCAACAAGATTTTTATTTCAAAATCTAGACAGAGTCATTTTATTTGATAATCAATTTAATTTAGTGGGTGATACTGATACATTAGATTTAGATCCAAGATCTTTTTCTAGCAGGCTAGATATAGTCGAGTTAGAAATTTTAGATAAAAAAAAAAGCAAAAAAATTGTAGAAACAAAAAATTTAAATAAAGAAAAAACTGTTTCACTTAAAGATGTTCTTACTAATTATTCGTGGTCAAAAGATTATGGAAAACCCTTTACCTTTACTCAGGAAGGTTATGATCAGTTTTTATTAACAACAGTTAAAAACATAACGTTGAATGGAGTTAATATTGGATACCTAGTAATCACTGAAAATGCTAATGATGTTAAATCTGCTATTGATGAAAGAAAAACATTTATTCTAAGAACAGCAATATTTATAATTATAGTAATATTTATATTCTCTTTTGTTTTAAATAGATATTTTCTTAAGCCTATAAAGAACTTAGTAGCGTATACAAAAATTATAAAAGAAAAGAGTAAAAAAAAAACAAATATTAATGAACTTAAAAGTAGAAATGATGAGTTAGGAACTTTGTCAAATTCGTTAGATGATATGACAAGTGAACTTCAAAAAAGAATTTCACACGCAGAAAATTTTTCAACTGATCTTGTTCATGAGATAAGAAACCCCCTAACATCATTAAAAAGTGCTTCAGAAATATTGAATGAGACTGATGATCAATCTCAAAGAAGTAAATTAATTAATATTCTCAATCATGATGTTCAAAGAATTGAAAGATTGATTACTGATTATTCTCAAATACTAAAAGATGAGGTTGCATTAAGTAAAGAAAAAATGAAAAAAATTAATCTCAAGTTAATTGCAAGGTCTGTAGTAGATGATTTTAATAATATTTATGAAGCAAAAAGAGGAATTAAAATAATATTAAACGATCAAGACAATCAAGAAGAATACTTTATAAATGGAATAGAAAATAGAATTGAGCAAATTATTGCAAATTTATTAGATAATTCAATTTCCTTTAGTGAGGATAATAAAGAAATATTAGTTGAAATTTATAAAGGAGATAAAGACAAGATTATTTTAAAAGTTATTGATGAAGGTAAAGGATTTAAAGAAACAGATACAAAAAAAATATTTAATAGATTCTATAGTAATAGACCAGATACCTTTGGTGAGCATTCTGGTTTGGGTCTAAATATAGTAAAAAACCTTGTTGATCTTCATGGTGCTACTATCAATGCTTCAAACAATGTCTCTCAAAAGGGTGCAAATGTTGAGATTGTCTTTCATAAAGTTTAATCATAAGTTGATTAATTAAATTTTTATTGTATAAAACCGATCAATGGATGATTTTAAAGTTAAAGACATATCACTAGCAGACTTTGGAAGAAAAGAAATTTCAATAGCCGAAAGTGAAATGCCTGGTCTAATGGCATTAAGAGAAGAATACTCAGGAAAAGCACCTTTAAAAGGAGCAAGAATATTAGGATGTCTTCATATGACAATTCAAACAGCAGTCTTAATTGAAACTTTAGTAGAGCTTGGAGCAGAAGTTAGATGGTCTTCTTGTAATATTTTTTCAACGCAGGATCATGCTGCTGCAGCAATAGCTAAAGCAGGAATACCAGTTTTTGCTTGGAAAGGTGAAACTGAAGAGGAAGCTGTATGGTGCATAAGACAAACAATAGAAGGTAAAAAAGACTGGAAAGCAAATATGCTATTAGATGATGGCGGTGATTTAACTGCAATGATGCATAGCGATTACAAAGATTTGTTAAAGGAAGTAAAAGGTGTTTCAGAAGAAACAACAACTGGAATTAAAGCATTAAACAAAATGGAAAAAGATGGGTCATTAATGATTCCAGCAATTAATGTTAATGATTCAGTTACAAAATCAAAATTTGATAACCTGTATGGTTGTAGAGAAAGTTTAGTAGATGGGATTAGAAGAGCCACAGATGTTATGATGTCTGGTAAAGTTGCAATTGTTGCAGGCTTTGGTGATGTTGGAAAGGGTAGTGCTGCATCTTTAAGACAAAGTGGAGCAAGAGTTATGGTTACAGAAGCGGATCCAATTTGTGCACTCCAAGCAGCAATGGAAGGCTATGAGGTAGTTTTAATGGATGAAGCAATAAGCAAAGCAGATATTATTGTTACAGCTACAGGCAATATAGATATTGTTACTGCAGATCATATGAGAAATATGAAAGATAGAGCGATACTTTGTAATATTGGTCACTTTGATAACGAGATTCAAGTAGAAGCCTTAAAAAATTATAAATGGACAGAAGTAAAACCAGAAGTAGACGAAATAGAATTAGTTGATGGAAAGAGAATTATTCTTTTAGCTAAAGGTAGATTGGTAAATTTAGGTTGTGCAACTGGACATCCAAGTTTTGTAATGAGTGCATCATTTACAAACCAAGTAATGGCACAAATTGAGCTTTGGGATAATCATAAAAATTATGAAAATAAAGTTTATGTGTTACCAAAATCATTAGATGAAAAAGTAGCAATGCTTCACTTAAAAAAAGTAGGAGCAAAACTTACAAAACTATCAAAAGACCAAGCTGACTATATAAGTGTTGAAACAGAAGGTCCATTCAAGCCAGATGCATATCGCTACTAATAGCGAAATAATAGATATCTCTTTAGAAGTTAAGACAGCTGAATTAGCAAAAAAATTTTCAAAAATACTCCATAAAGGAGATGTAGTTTATTTTCATGGTGAAATTGGAGTTGGAAAGACAACTTTTATAAGACATTTAGTAAACTGTCTTCAAGCCAACAATCATCTAAACCAAACAGAGGTTACAAGTCCTACATTTAATTTGATAAACGAATATGATGTGGGAGTTTTTATAATCCAACATTATGATTTATATAGACTAACAAATAGTCATGAGACAAAAAATATTGGATTATTGGAAAATCAAAAAGAAATCCTAACATTAATTGAATGGCCTGAAAAAATAGATAATAAAATTGAAAATAAAATTGATTTATTCTTTGAATATGGAGAAGATATGAACAAAAGATTTTTAACTATTAAGGGTATAAGTAACAAATCATTAAATGAGATCAGTTAAATCAACATTAAAAAAAATTAAGGGCGATGCATCATTCAGATCTTTTTACAGAAAAAAAAATAATAAAAAAAATTCAATTATAGTTTATGCTTCAAAAGAAAAAAAAAAAACTTATTAATATATGATGCTATAAATAGTTTATTGATTAAAAATAAAATTTTAGCTCCAAAACTATATAAAGAAAATTATAAACAAAACTCTATAGAAATTGAAGACTTTGGAGATGATACAATATTTAAACTGTTAAAAAAAAATAGAAGTAATAAAGTTAATTTATATAAAAAATCCATTGATTTGTTATCTAAAATTCAAAAAATTAAACAAAACAAAATTAAAAATTTTAAAGGAAAAAATTATAAGATTCCAGTTTATGATGACAATAAATTATTTAAAGAAGCTAAATTATTTTCTGACTGGTATATAAAAAAGTATGTATCTAAAAAAAAATTACAAACTTTAAACATTAAAATAAATAAACAAATAAAATTTTTAATATCTAATCTTAACTTAAAAAATGATACTTTCGTTCATCGAGATTTTCACGTATCAAATTTAATGAAATACAAAAAAAAATTAGCAACCATCGATACGCAGGATGCTTTGATAGGTAATAGTGCATATGATTTAGCATCTTTAATTGACGATGTTAGGTTTAAATCAAATAAAAAATTAAAAGATAGGATTTTTAACTACTATGCAAAGCTGAATAATAAAAAGATTAATAAAGTTACTTTATTAAATGATTTTGAAATATTGTCAGTGCTTAGAAATATGAAAATAATAGGAATTTTTACCAGGTTAGCAGTAAGAGATAATAAGACAAAGTATTTAAAGCTAATACCATATTCTTGGAAACTAATAGAACTGAGAATCAAGAATAATGAGATATTTCATAAACTTAAAAGTTTACTAGACCTTAATTTTCCTAGGAAAATAAGGAATTTAAAATGAAAATTAATACTGCATTAATTTTGTGTGCTGGATATGGAAAGAGATTGAACCCTTTAACATTTACTGAACCAAAGCCACTTTTGAAGGTTAATGAAACCACACTACTTGAAAATTGTATCAACCTAATAAAATTTTTAGGAATTAAAAAGATATTAATAAATACATTTTATCTAAAAGAGAAAATTGAAGATTTTATTAATCTGAAAAAATTTAATTTAGATATAAAAATCATTAGTGATGGAGACACAATCCTAAATACAGGGGGAGGAATTTTGAATATGATGAATTCTTCAGATGAGTCAGATTTTCTAACATTAAACTCTGATACTATATGGAATAAAAGTTATGTTGAGAGCATACAAAGTATGGAAAAATTTTATTTTTCTAATCAAATTAAAAATATACTTTTACTTGTTAATAAAAATCTTAGTTTTGATAAAAAATTAAAAGGTGACTTTAATCTTTTAGAAAATGTAATTAAAAAAGACTCTCAAAATACTTTAATTTATACAGGCTGCCAAATAATCAATAAAGATTTATTTAGTTCACATTCAGTTAGTGATTTTTCTATATCAGAAATCTGGAATCGGTTAATTAGTAAAAATAAATTATATGGGTATGAAAGTTTAGAAAGTTTTTATCATTTAACTAATCTTGAGATTTATAAAGAGTTATTAAAAAACAATTAAATCTTTAGCTCTATTTTTATCTAAATATTTACATTCTGTAATTTCTAGCCTTGAATCTAGATTAATTAAAAGTGGATTTCCTGTTGGTATTTCGAGTAAGGATATTTTTTTATTATCTAATTTAAATAAAAACTTACATAAAGCTCTAATTGAATTTCCATGAGCTGAAATTACTATATTTTTATTATCTGATAATTTATTTTGAATATCAGAATTATAATATTCTATTACTCTTTCATAGGTATCCTTAAGTGACTCTGTATCAGGAATTTTTTCTCTAGGAACAGTTTTATATGTATCAATATTTATAGGATGGTATGGATTATTTCTACTTAGAGGATCCGGTTTTATATCCCAAGATCTTCTAAAGTCATGTATTTTATCTTCACCAAGTTTTTCTTTCATTTCATCTTTATTTAGACCAGTTAAAGCCCCATAATGTCTTTCATTTAATTGCCATGCCTTTATTGGTTTTTTACTATCTCTTAACGTGTCTTGAATAAACTTAAGAGTATTAATTGCCCTTAATTGAAAAGATGAATAAAAATAATCTATATCTAGTCTTAGTTCTTTAATGTATTCTCCAGATTTACATGCTTCAAGTTTCCCCTGACCAGTAAGGTCTATATCAACCCAACCAGTAAACTTTTTTTCAAGGTTCCATTCACTTTGACCATGTCTAATTAAAATTAAATGAGGCATTTGATATATTTTGATAACTGATAAAAAGAATAAAATAAATAAAATTATTATGAAAAAATTAACAAGTATCTTTTTAGTTACATTACTTTTTTTTGTTACTGCTTGCTCTTCAATTCCTCAAAATACTTCAAATAGTTGTTCAATTTTTGATGAAAGATACCTTTGGTATAAACATGCAAAAAAAACTGAGCAAAAATGGGGAACCCCGATTTATATTCAATTAGCTATAATTAAAATGGAGTCTGACTTTGATTGGTTAGCTAAACCACCAAGACAAAAATTATTTAAGGTTATACCATTTAAGAGACCGTCTAGTTCATTTGGATACTCACAAGCAGTTAAGGGAACTTGGGAACAATACAAAAAAGAAACTGGAAATAAATTAGCAACAAGAACAAGGTTTAAAGATAGTGTGGACTTTATTGGTTGGTACACAGACAAAACTAAATCTCTTTTAAAAATTTCTAAGAAAGATGCTTTTAGACAATACCTTGCATATCATGAGGGGTGGGGCGGTTATAAGAATTATAAGAATAATCAGAAAGTTATAGTCTTAGCTAAAAAAGTAGAAAAACAATCTAATAAATACAAGGCACAATTACAAGACTGCCAAAAAAGATTAAATAAAAATAAATATATTATTTTTTAACGAAGTTGTTTCTTTAGTTCAATATCAACAGCATCTATTCTTTTTGTATTCTTTGCTAATATCAAATACATGGTTGGAGTTACATATAATGTAAAGAATGTTGATATAATCATTCCACCTAGAATAGTAGCGCCAACAGCTAGTCTTGAAGCTTCCCCTGCACCTGGTCCAATGTTGCCTATAACCAATGGAATCATTGCAATCATGGTACTTATAGAGGTCATCATTATAGGTCTAAATCTTAACTGACATGCTTCTTTAACCGAAGCTTCAATATTCTTTCCAGCAGTTCTTAGTTGGTTAGTATAATCAACTATCAAAATACTATTTTTGGTAGAAATTCCTATCAATATGACCAGTGCTATTTGTGAGAAGATATTAATTGAACTGTTCAAGAATAGGATAAAAACAAGCCCTCCAAATAATGCAAGGGGGACAGTTAACATAATAATAAATGGATGAATAAATGAGTTAAAAGTTGCAGCCATTACTAAATATGCAGTTAGGAAAGCTAATCCAAAAATAATAAATAACTCGTTGCTGGTTTCTTTTATCTCCTCTGATTTACCTTTCCAAGTAATTTGATTACTGGGACTTACCTCTTCCATAGTTTTTTCTAAATATTCTATTGCTTCAGTTAGAGTGTAATCTGGTGATATATTTGCAGATATAGTGACAGCCCTTTGTCTATTATATCTAGCTAATTTTTTTGCAGAACCGTTTTCATTGAATTCAACTAAATTTGCTAAAGAAATTAATTTTCCAGTAGTTTCTGACCTAACAAATATTTTTGAAAGTCCTTCTTGAGATCTTCGATCAGTTAAATATTGTTGAAGAATAATTGGATATTCTTTACCAAGTTTATTAAATTTAGTAACTGTTTTTCCACCATAAAGAGTTTCTAGTGTTTTACCGATTGATTCAGTGGATACACCAAGGTCTTTAGCCTTATTTTTATTTATTTGTAATTTTATTTCAGGTTTATCTCTTGAGTAATCCGATTCTAGTCTTGATAGATTTCTATTTTTTCTTAATTTACTAATGACCTTAGACTGTATTTCTTCTAATTCTTCATAAGTACTTCCTAATATAACCATTTGAACTGGCTTATTATAACTTGATACCCTAATTGATTGAGGTGATATTGGAAATGCAACAGTCTCAGGCACTGATACTATCTTACCTATAGCTTGTCTCATCACAGTTATAGAACTTTGTTTTCTATTCTTCCAATCATCTAAAAGCGCAATGATTATAAAACTATTAAAGGAATTTCTATTACCACCAAATCCTGGAACTCGCATAATAAATCTTTTATAAGGGCTATTCTCTGCTTGAAGCAGAGGAATTAATCTCTTTTCAACATCTTCAGCTCTTTTTTCAGTATATTCAAAAGAACTTCCTTCATCAGTAAAACCAAGCACAAGGTAAACACCTCGGTCTTCCATTGGCATTAATTCTTTTTTTGTTATTGTAAATAATACTCCAGATCCAATAATAATTAAAATCATGAATGAAATTATAGTTTTCTTTTTATTTAACCAAAAAACTAAAGTTTCTTGATAGAATTTTGAGAATGCTTGAAAAAATCTATCAAAATTTCTTACTATAAAATTTTGTTTTGGTTCTTTTCTTAAAAATTTACTACCAAGCATTGGTGACAAAGTAAGAGCCACAAAAGAGGATACCACAACTGAAAATGACAGTGCTATAGCAGTCTCCCTGAATAATGTTCCTGCAATACCACCTATAAAAATTAAAGGAAGAAAGACAGCTACTAAAATTAATGTAGTTGCAATAATAGCAAAACTAATTTGTTTTGAGCCTTTATAAGCTGCAACTAAAGGACTCTCTCCATTTTCAATTCTTCTATAAATTGCATCTGTCATTATCACTGAATCATCAGTAATAATTCCAATTGCTAGAATAAAGCTTAATAGAACAAAAATATTTATTGATAGTCCAAACAAATAGATACCTAAGAAGGATGCTATTAAACTTACAGGCAAAGCAACGGCTGGTACAATTACTGCTTTTAAATTTCCTAAAAATAAATAAATAATTATTACTACAAGTATAAAGGCAATTATTAATGTTTTATAAACCTCTTCGATAGCAGTACCTACATAGGTTGCTCTATTGAAAGCTACTTCTATATTTAGATCCCCTGGTAACGTTTTTTTAACTTCAATAATTTTTTTTTTAATCTCTTTTGATAGCTCTACTGTCGAAGCTCCACTTTTTGCATAAATACCAATCCCAACTGTAGTCAAATCTAAAGCACCTTTCCTTTGCGCCTTGAATAGATTTTTTTCTGAAACTGGTCCAAATTCAATGTTGGCAATATCAGAAAGTCTTACAATGTTATTTTGAATTTTTTTTATAGGTATTAATTTTAATTTTTCTAAATTATCATATGATTTATCTAAATTTAAAGTTAAGTCGATATTATTGGCTTCCAAAGTACCTGCAGGAAGGCTCACATTTTCTTTCCTTAAAGCTTGTTCAACCTCTTGAATGGTTAAATTATTTGCTGCAAGTTTAATTGGATTTATCCAAACTCTAACACTTAATTCTCTTAAACCACCAGTTCTAATAGTTCCAACATTTTTAACACTAGAAAATTTATCAACCAAATATCTTTCAACATAATCCCCAAGCTCTAAATCATCCCAAGTTGCAGAAGTTACTGAAAGCCACATAGTAGTTGTAAAACCAGCTGATTGTTTTAATATTCGTGGAGTATCTGCTTCACTTGGTAATCGACCAACAATTCTAGCTACTCTTTCTCTAATATCATTTGCTGCATTATCTAAATCAATATCAGTATTAAACTCTACGTTTATAGTGCTACTTCCATTTTCAGACTTTGAATCAATATTCTTAATTCCTTCAGCACCACCTATAACATCTTCTATAATTTGTGTTACTTCTTGATCAATTATAGGTGCGGATGCAGATTTATAGTCCACTTTAATTTGAACTACTGGAGGCTGTAAACCATCAGGCAATTCTCTTACTGGCAATTTTGAAAAAACAAATATTCCAAAAACAATTAATATAAGAGACATCACCCAAGCAACTACAGGTCTTCTTATACTTACATCTGTTATATACATTTGATTATTTATTTTTTAGTGTCTTTTTTTTCTGACTTATTAAATATATTTAATTTTTTTAACCAATCAAATTTGCTCTTTTTAGTTTCATTTTTTTTAGGTTCAACTTTTTTTTTCCAATTGGATTTTACTTTTTTTGCACCTTTTTTAATTGGTTTAATTTCAAGTCTTGGTCTTACTTTTTTTAAACCTTCGGCAACAATATTATTTCCTTGTGATAATCCTGAAACTATTTCAATAAATCCACTATCTCTTATTCCAATTACTACTTCAGTTTTATTTGTAATATTTTTTTCTGAAACTTTATAAACGTAGGTTTTATCACCTTCCATCATCAAGCTAGTGTCAGGTATACCCAGTGAATTCTTTTCATTGTATTTAATCGTAACCTCTAAAAGAGATCCTGGTAAAATATCAAAATTATCATTTTTTAACTTTATTCTTGTAGCTAAAGATCTTTTTTCAATATCAATTCTTCCCGATGTAGAATCTATAATTCCAGAATAAATTTTATCATTATTACCAGAAAATTTAACATCAACGTTCAAGTTTTCTTCAATGAAACGTGAGTAAATCTCTGGGATATCAACATCTACATAAATTATTGAAGTATCTTCAAGGTTTATTAAGAGAGAGCTTTCAGAAACTTTAATATCATTTGAGAAATCTCTTTTAGTCACCACTCCATCAAAAGATGCTATTAAATTTCTAGTTTTTAATTCTGTTATTAAATCACCTTTTTTTAATCTTTTATTGAATTCTATTGGGCTAACTATTTCATATTTCTCAATTTTATATGATTTAGTTCTAAATGGGGTTGCCGTTCCATAAGTTGATACTTTTTGAGAGAAATTTTTTACAACAACTTCAGTTACTATTATTCCTGGAGGAGGTCTTTTGCTAAATTTTTTTTTAAAATGATTTCCTATCATTGTTCTTCCAACAATTACTATTGTAATAATTAAAAAGAAGGCAAGGATTATAGTTCCAATTTTTGTAGATCTTTTCATATTTTAATTTTTTCCATATTCACTCCATGATCCGTCGTAAATAGTAGGCATATATTTATTATCTATTAAGGAATAAGCAAGAGCCAAAACTGAGGCAGTTACTCCAGACCCACATGTAAATACTATGTTTTTACCCACTTCACATCCCATTGATTTAAATTTTTCATGAATTTTCTCTCTGCTAATAAATGTATGATCTTGATTTATGAGTTCAGAGAAGGGTAGGCAAAAAGAGTTTTTGATAGAGCCACTTCTAAGTCCTTTTCTCGGTTCAGTAACGTTACCTTTAAATCTTTCTAAACTTCTTGCATCAATAACATTAAATTTATTTTCTAAAACATTTTTGTTAATTTGGTTCATATTTTTTACCAATTCTTTTTTTTCATGCACAGTATAGTTCGAGGGAATAATCTTAATTATGTCACTAGTGGTTGCTCTATCTTCTTCAATCCATTTTTTTAATCCACCATCTAATACATGGACTAATTCCGGATTGTGACCAAAGTAGATAAAATTATACCAACATCTACATGAACTAATTACATCTGAATTGTCATAGATAACTATTTGATCATCATTTTTAATTCCCATGTTAGAAACAATATCTTCCCATGACTTAACATCTGGCAACATATGAGGTAGGTCAGTATCTTTTTTAGAATTTTTATCTAAATCAAAAAAAATTGTATTTTTAATATGTTTATTTTTGTATTCATTAAAACTATTGCGTAGGATTTGAGGCATGTGCCATGAACAATCAACAATTTTTATTTTATCTAAATTTTCTTCTAACCAACTTGTATTAACTAAAGGCATATTATCTTTTTTCTAAATATCTCTGATGGTATTCTTCTGCGGGGCAGTAATTTTTTAATAAAGAAGATTTTGTTACAACATTTCCAGATAATTTTAAATTTACTTTTTTTATAGCATTCTCAGCAATTTCTTTTTGTTCATCGCTTAAGCAAAATATTTCACTTCTATATTGTGTGCCAAAATCTGGTCCTTGTGAATTTAAGGTTGTAGGGTCATGAATTTCAAAGAAAAATTCTAAAATTTTTTCATAAGATATGATTTTAGGATCAAAATCTAATTTAATAACTTCTGCATGATTTGTATTACCAGTACATACTTCTTTGTAGTTGACTTCTTTGCTGTTACCCCCACAATAACCAACTTCAGTTTTAACAACTCCCTCAAGTTTACTAAACTTAATTTCTGGTCCCCAAAAGCATCCTAATCCTAATACTGCTATTTCCATTGATTATCCTTTAATTTGATTTACAAATTATTCTTATGCTGACTAAAAATCAATTAGGTTTTTTGTACATGTTTCTATCTGTATGTACCTTTTCTGTTATGGATTTGCTTGTAAAATGGTCAAGTGACTACCCAACTGGAGAAGTTTTATTTTTTAGAGGCTTTTTTGGGCTGCTGCCTACTTATTTTTTGATACCAAAAAATAAATTAAAAACTTTTTACACAACTAAAAGATCAAAAGAACACTTATTCAGATGTCTCATGGGTTTAATGGCTTTAATAGCAATAATTGTTGCGTTAAGAGAACTTCCTTTAGCAGTCGTTGTTAGCCTATCATATGCAGCACCACTATTTATTACCGTGTTATCAATTTTTTTATTAAGTGAGAAGGTAGGTGTTTTTAGGTGGTTGGCAGTCATAATTGGGTTTGTAGGTGTTATTATAATTGCTGAGCCTGGCTTTAAGGGCATGAATTACCTTTATTTTCTTCCACTAATATTTTGTATTGGAATGGCTTTTGTAACCATTACAATTAGAAAACTATCTACAACAGAACCTATTTGGCTTATCTCAATTTTTTTTACAATTACTATTTCAATTGCTGGCCTAGCCACAATTCCAATGGGTTGGAAAATACCAAATTTTCAAGATTTTATCCTTTTAGCTTTAATTGGCGTAACAGGAGGTTCTGCAAATTTATTTTTGACTCAATCATATAAACTTTCTGAAGTATCTTTAGTAGCACCGTTAAAATATTTAGCTTTGGTATTTGCTATATTTTTTGGTTATTTTATTTGGAATGAGATACCAACTATAAAAACACTAATTGGTGCATCACTTGTAGTTCTTGCATCTCTAATAATTTTTAGAAGAGAAATTTATCATAAACAAAAAATACCATCCACTAACAGACATGAATAAAAAACCAAAATATTGGAATACTGCAAAAAAATATTTATCTAATAAAGATAAAGTGATGTCTTTATTAATTAGTAAATATAAATCCCCTTCAGAGGCTGTGCTTACTTCTAGAAAGGATATATTTTTTTCATTATGTAAAAGTATCATTGGACAACAAATTAGTGTTGCCGCTGCTAATTCTATATTTTCAAAATTTCAAAAAAAATGTAAGAATAACATAAATGCTAAAATTGTTTCTGCACTATCCACTACTCAGATAAAAAGTTGTGGATTAACTAAACAAAAAGTTAAAGGAATAAAAAGTTTAGCAAAACAAATATTGGATAAATCATTTAACCCTAGGTTAATTCCTAAAATGTCAGATGAAGAAGCTATTATTTATCTATCTCAATTAAGACAAATTGGAAGATGGTCAGCTGAAATGATTTTATTATTTACTTATAATCGATCAAATATTTGGCCTATACAAGATATTGGTCTTTTAAGAGGAATTTCAAAAAATTACAAAAAAAAATACCTACCACCTGAATCTTATGTAAAATTATTAAATAAAAGATTTAGTCCATACTGCTCAGTTGCAACTTGGTATCTTTGGAGAAGTATAGATCCAGAACCTATTCAGTACTAAAACCTTCTACAATTTGTAGGTTTCTATCAGTAGTATCTTTAGCTAAAGCCCAACCATCTTGATATTCTTTGGAATCATGGCATTTCATAGCCCGTTCATGACTTGGAAATTCCCAGATTACAGTTCTTGGGTAATTTTCACCTTCTAAAGTTTCAAATTTTCCACCTCTCACCAGAGGTTTTCCTCCATAACTTCTTATTATTTCGGTAACTTTTGAACCATATTTTTTTAAATTTTCTTGGCTATCTATTCTTTTGTATAAAGCGATCCAGTAGGCTTTCATTATTTCTCCTTTTTAAATAATTTTTTATATGATAATGAATTTTATGGCAGATAAATTAATTATCACTTTTGATCAGTATACAAAAATTGTAGAAAAACTAGCAATAGAAATTCACAACAATTATAAGCCAACAGTATTAGTGGGAATTATGAGGGGAGCAGCTCCAATATTAGATATTCTTTCTAGAATTCTAAAATTACCGATAGCCTACATAGTTATCCAAAGTTATTCAGGAAAAGGAATGCAAGATAAGCAAGGTCAATTAATGTTTGCTCGAGAAATTAGCTCTTTAGCTGAGAATAAAGATTTTGATAAAGTTTTATTAGTAGATGATTTGTCTGATACTGGATTAACTTTAAATAAAAGTATTGAGTGGTTAAAAAATTATGAGCCAACTAAAGATTATATAAACGAGGTTAAAACTGCATGTTTATGGAAAAAAAAATCATCTACATTTGAGCCAGATTTTTGCCCAGTAAAACTAGATTCAGACCCATGGATTGTTCAACCTACTGAACATTATGAAGAGTTGTCTATGGAAGAAATAATTAAGAGAAATAAATAGGGCTGGAATAATTCCAGCCCTAAAAATTATATTTTAAGCAACTGCAAAACTAATAACACTTAATATTGCAATAACCCATATTGCTGGTGAAGTTGAAGAAAACTTACCAGTAAATAATCTAATTAATGCATATGATACAAATGCTAAAGCAATACCATTACTAATACTATATGTTAACGGCATAGCAATCATAGCAAGAATAGCAGGAGCTGCTTCACCAATATCATCCCATTCAATATCAGTTATGTTTCTAACAAAAAGAACAGAAACAAATACTAAAGCTGCACCATCAATTTGCTTAGGTAAACTTGTTGCTAAAGGAGCAAAGAATATACAAGCTAAAAATAGGAGACCAATTACTAAAGAGGTCATTCCTGTTTTTCCACCCGCTTTTACACCAGCGCCAGATTCAACATAACTTGTTACAGTTGTTGTTCCCATCATTGCGCCAGCTACAGTTCCAACACTGTCAGCCATCATTGCTTTTTCGATATCTTTAACTTTACCATCTTTACCAACCTTGCCAGCAACGTTTGCTACAGAAGTTAATGTTCCTGCTGTATCAAAGAAATCAACAAACAATAAAGTAAATACTACAGTTGTCATACCAGCAGTTAATGCTGCTGATAAATCAAAATCAAATAGATAAGTCATTGGCGGTGGTGAGCTTGCAATTCCATTAAATTTAGCAAGTCCAGTAGCCCATGCAATAATACTGAATAACAAAATACCAATAATAATATTCCCTTTAACTTTCATTTTTTCAAGGACAACCATTAAAATAAATGCAGCACAACCCAATAGAACAAGTGGATCGCTTAAGTCACCTAGTTGAACTAATGTTACTGGATTATCAACAACAACTTCCATGATTTGAAGTCCAATTATTGCTAAGAATAGTCCTATACCCGCACCAATTCCTAATTTTAAACTTTTTGGAATTGAATTAATTAACCATGCTCTAATAGGTGTTAATGAAATGATTAAGAATAAAATTCCAGCAACTAGTACAGCTCCTAAAGCTTCTTGAGGTGTGTAACCCATTCCAGCACAAACACCGAATGCAACGAACGCATTAATTCCCATTCCTGGCGCCAAACCTATTGGCCATGTTTTTCCATAAAATGCCATTATGAAACAAGCAAGTGCTGTTGCGACGATTGTTGCTGTGTATACCGCTCCAAATTCAAAGAACCCTTTTTCTGGTCCAGCAAATTCACCTGATAGTATAAATGGATTTAAAAACATAATGTAAGCCATTGTCAAAAATGTAGTGACACCAGCTATTACTTCTGTTTTAAAATCAGTATTGTGTTTTTTATAGTCGAAATATTTTTCTAACATTGATCCTCCTAAGATTTAGATGAACTAATATTAGATTAATTAGGAAAATACTCTTAAAAATATAAGTTTATCAACATATTTCAACTTATAAGTTTATATTTATGCCATATTTTGGGTGTTATCATTCACCTATGAAAAAATTAAAATTTATTTTAACAAGCTTATTTTTTTTAACTCTTGTTGCTGGCTGTCAAACAATCAAAGATAAAACAGATGCAATTGTTGAAAAAGAAAATGCTAAGTTAAGCGAATACATTGGAAAAACTTCAAGTAATTTACAAATGGAATTAGGTAAGCCAGATGAAGATTTTAAAAATGATAAGGGTAACTTAGAGCTTGTTTATAATACAAAAAAATATGGAATACTTTGTGAAAGAAGATTTGAAGTAGACTCTAATTCTATTGTAGTTGGTTTTGTTTCAAATGGTTGTTTCTAAAAATTAGAGACTAAATTTTTTCAGCAATTTTTAATGCAAATGCATAATCAAGAGCAATTTCTTCTATAGCTCCATCTCTACCAGATTTACCACCATGACCTGCGTTCATTTCAGTTTTTAAAAGCAATAAATTATTATCAGTTTTATACTCTCTAAGTTTGGCAGTGAATTTTGCAGGCTCATCAAATAATACTCTGTTATCACTTAAACTTGTTGTGATCAGTATATGAGGATAATCCATCTTTTTAATATTGTTATAGGGAGCATAAGAATAAATATAATCAAAGTGATCTTTTTTATCTTTTGCATTTCCAAACTCATCAAATTCCCCAACGGTTAAAGGTAAAGAATGATCTAAATTAGTTGTCAATGAGTCGACAAATGGTACGGCCATTATAATTCCTAGAAATAATTCAGGGGCTTGATTAACTACAGCACCCATAAGAAGACCGCCTGCAGAACCACCCATACCTACTATTTTATTTTTTGAAGTATATTTATTTTCAATCAAATATTTTGCAGAGGCAATATAATCTTCAAAAGTATTTTTCTTATTAAGCAGTTTCCCTTCTTTCCACCACTTCATACCTCTTTCCATGCCTCCTCTAATATGAGCTGTAACCCAGATGATATCTCTATTAATTAAACTTAATCTAGTAGTAGAAAAACTAGGGTTCATAGAACTTCCGTATGAACCATAACCATAAAGCAACAATTTAGCACTTCCATCCAGTTTAGTATTTTTATGTCTTGTAATTGTAAGAGGAACCAGCCTTCCATCATGTGATTTACAGTCAACTCTTTCAACAATGTAGTCATCAGGATTATGACCAGAAGGAATTTCTTGTTCTTTAACTAATTTCTTTTCTTTTGTGCTTAAGTTATAAGAATAAACTCTAGACTGCGTCTTAGGTGAAGAATAACTTATGTATATCTCATCTGTATTTTTATCTCTTTGCATTAAAGAGGCACCAGGAACATATACAGTTTCATCAGAAAAAATTAGCTCTTCTTCTATTCCAGTTGTAATATTTTTTACAAATAATTTATCTAAAGCATCTGAAGTTTCAGATCTTATGATCCAATTTTTTAAAAATGTTAACCCTCCAATTAGAACTTCATTTTTTGCAGCAATAAAACTTTTCCAGTCTGGTTTTTCCAAGTTATCACTAATGTCTATTTTAAAATCTTCAGCATTTTCATTAGTATGATTATAAAATTTACCATCCCAAGAATTAACAGAATAAAGAATTCCTCTTTGTCTTTTTTTTATTAATTTAGGTTTAGGATCTTTTTCATTAACATCAAAGTAATATTGTTCAGAAGTATTATGGTCTGAAGAGCTGATAAAGAAGTATTTATCATCTGAGCTTAAACCAATTCCAACCGTAAAAGCTTCACTTTTTTCTTCAAAAATTAATTGATCTTCATTAACTTTAGTTCCTAATTTGTGTCTATAAATTTTTCTCGGTCTATGATTTTCATCAAGTTTTGAATAAAAAATATATTGATCATCTAAACTAAAAGTTATGCCACCCGATGTCTCCTCTATCTTATCAGTTACTAATTTTTTAGTTTCTATGTCTCTAATATATATTGTGTAATATTCAGAACCTTTTGTATCTAAAGAGTATCCTAAATATTTATCATTAAAACTAACCTCTAAATCGCCAACACCAAAGTATTCTACTTTTAGTTTTTCTTTTTCTTCATCACCATTCCAAATTTCTTCAATATTATTAGTTCCAATTTTTTTCCTTAATTTTATAGAATAATTTCCTTTAGTAGTTGTTTTTGACCAATACTCATAATCAAAATCTTTAAAGGGCAAGGATTCGTCATCTAATTTTATTCTTCCTTTGATTTCATCAAATAATTTTTTTTGAATTTTCTTGGTGTCTAATAAGTGAAAATCAGTATATGAGTTTTCTTCTTCAAGATATTTTCTGACTTCAGGGTTTAATTTTTTACTATCCTTCAAAACTTCCAGGATGTCATCTTGATGTATCCAGCTATAATCATCTTCCCAGCTAACATTATGACACGTTTTTATTTCTGATTTTTTTTTAAGTTGTGGTATTTTCATGGATACAAATTAAATATATGAATATTATCATTTATACACTAGTTTTTTTAGGAATTATTTACTTTTTACTTAAATTAGTAGCCAACACTTCATCAAAAAAAATATCAAAACATTTAAGAAAATTAATTTTTTTAGGTTTAATAATTTTGGCGATAATACTTGCGGTAGGAGGAAAATTTTTATTAAGTGTACCATTAACTTTATTAAGCTTAGCCATAGTTAAGTTAAAAGGGTTTTCAATATTTCAATTAATTGGTTTATATAAACTCATTCAAACACTTAGAAGATCGGGTAGATTTTCATTTAACAAGAATCAAAATATTAAAAATTCAGCCACATTATCTTTAGATGAGGCATATAAGATTTTAAATTTAGATAACAAAAAAAAATATACAAAATTAGAAGTTTTAAATATTTATAAAAAGATTATGAAAAAAATACATCCTGATATTAACCCAGAATTAAGTAGGTTAGCGTCTATTGTTAATCAGGCTAAAGATATGGTTATAGATAGCTTATAAAATACACACATGAAAAAGATTAAGATTTTACATATATTAATATCAAAAGGTTTTGCGGGTTCAGAAAAGTATTTATGTGATTTAATTGATTATCAATCAAATTTTTTTGATATCTCAGTTGTTATTTTAAAAAAAAATTTAATACTAAAAAAAAATATAAATAAAAATGTTAAGATATTTCCAATAATAGATTTTTTTAAGAAAATTCAAATCACAAAAATAATTAATAAAAACAAACCAGATATTGTTCATACGCATTTAAGTAATGCCGCAAAGTGCGTTAGTAAATCAGATAAATTTAAAATTATTGCAACAGCACACATGAATTTTAAAAAGTCGATTTTAAAAAATTGTGATGGATTAATAGTTTCAAATAGTACTCAATTTAAGCAGGCTGCTAAAAATTTTAAAGGAGCTTTATTTAAATCTTATCTATGGACGAGACTGAAACCAATCACAAAAAATAAAACGGAATTAAAAAAAGAATTAAAGATTCCAAAAAAAAATATAATTTTTGGTTCAATTGGCAGATTTCATCCTCAAAAGGGTTTTGATTTAATTTTAAAGAAATTTAAGAAAGAGTCTCCAAAAAATTCGACTTTATTATTAATAGGAAATGGACATGAAGAATTTAATAATAAAATTAAAAATTATAAAAATATAATTTTATTAGGAAATGTTAATAATGTTTCTAATTACTATAATTTATTTGATGTAGCAGTATTTGCCTCTCGTTGGGAAACATTTGGTTTTACATTGGTAGAGGCAATGCAATTTCGATTACCCATCATCTCAAGCTTACACATAGGAAACAAAGATTGGATAAAAAAATTTAAGATTAAGGTGTGTAACTTTAATCAGAAGCAAAAAATATTTTATACTAAAAATATAACCAAAGTAAAATATGATACTTCTATTTTTAATTATCATGATAAATGTGCAGAAATTGTTAAAATATATAAAAGTTTACTTGAGATTAAAAAAAATTGAATTCTTTGACTAATATCTAATTATATATAAATTAAAATTATGAATAAAATTAATGGTATCTATGCAGCAGGCCTGTCAGTATTTAATAGTGACTTAAGTTTAAATGTTAAAAAAACAATTAGTCATGCTGAAAAAATAATAGATTATGGTTGCCATGGTGTTGCTATTTTTGGAAGCACAGGACAAGCACAACTTATATCTATAAGTGAAAAAATTGCTCTATTAAATGAATTATCAAAAAGCAAATATAGAGAAAAATATTTAATTGGAACTGGGCTTAATTCTTTAAATGAAACTATAAATTTAATGAAGGTTGCCAAATCATTAAATTTTAGTGATTTTTTAATAATGCCACCTGCTTATTATAAGTATGGTGATAACGAGGTAATAGAGTTTTATTCAAGAGTGGTTGAGGCTGTACCGGAAAGTAAGATTATTTTATATAACTTTGAAAAGTTGTGTGGTTATAAATTTAGTATTGAATGCGTTGAAGAGCTTGTTAAGAAGTTTCCAAAACAAATAGTTGGTGTTAAAGACAGTTCGTATAACCTATATGAGAATTTAAAGATTGATAATTTCTCAGTTATGCCAGGATCAGAGTTAAAACTTTTAAAAGGTCTTGAACTTGGATGTGTTGGTATTATTACGGCAACTTGCAATGTAACAGCTAACTTATCTAGAAAAGTTTATGATGATTTTAATGAAAAAAAACAACAAACAGCAAATGAGACTCTGTGTAGTGTTAGAGGCACATTTGATCAATATAATTTAATATCAGGGTTACATTCTTTTATGTCAGAGCAAGATGACAGTTACAAAAATGTTATACCACCTGTCAGTCTTTTAAATGAAAAAGATAAAAAACAACTGCTAGAAGATCTTCGTAAGCTTAATTTTACATTAGAGTCCCTAAAGACGGCTTAAGTAGATTTAATAAGATTTTCCACAATATCTTTAAACAAGAGACTATATTTATCAGTAATTAATTGATAAATCTAATTTTCTTAAAGTATGAAAAAAATAAAAAAAAATTCTATTAAAAAAAAACCTTTAATAAAAAAAAAGGTTAAAAAAATTATATATAAAAAACAAAAAAAAAATTCAAAAGTAAAAAAAAATATTATTAATAAAAAAAAGATAAGTAAATATATAAAAACAAATAAGAAAAAACGAAAAGTTAATACTAAAAAAAAAGCAACCATAATATCAAGGGTAGTTGAACTTCAAAATTCTTTAAAGCCAGAATTTAATTTTAAAATTAATTTTAGTTTAGAAAAGTATATTCAAGCTTTTTTTGATAGCATCGCCAATAGAATATTTGAATATAAAACCTTAAAAGCGGAAGAAAAAAGAAGAAGACAACTTGAGGAAATTGAAAAAAAAGAAAAAGAAAAATTACAAATTCAAAAACAAAAAGTAAAAAAAGAAGAGGAGCAAACTAAATTCCAAGAAAAAGAATTAAAAGAAGAAATTAAACTTGAAAAAGAAAGAGCAAGAGACATAAAGCTATTTTTACGTAAAGAACAAGCGTTACTTAGAATTGAACATGCTGAAAGACAAAAACAATTTCTAAAACAATTACAGTTAGAAAAACAAATAGAAAAATTTAGAATAAGAGAAATTAAAGAATTAGAAAAGCTTGAAAAGGTTTCATTAAAAGAAAAAAGAGATGATTATGCTGGCCTTCAAGCAAGAATAGAGAAATTAAAAGATAAATATAGAATTATAAGAGATCAAAAAATTAGAGAAAGAGTAGAGGCTCTAGGAGTAAAAATTCAAGGTGATGAGGATAGAGAAACTTTACTTCAAAAAGAGAAAGATTATAAAATTGCGAGGCAGAAAATTGAACTTTCTCTTGAAAGTTTTTATAGAAGTGCCAGCAGTTTAGTCTTTCAACTTAACAAACGACATATCACTAGACACATGTCCATCTTTAGATGCATTGACCAAAGATTTGAAACTGGTGAAATCTTTATCAAATGGGATGAAGCACCAGATGAAGAGTGGCTGCTATTAATTTATATAAAAAATAATTCCCCTGATGAAGGAATAGTCATTGAAGATAAATCAAACTCAGAAAAAAATTCTTCCCATGAATTCAAATCAAATGAAATATTTAAAGCCTCTGATCTAATGGTTGACTCGCTAACGCAGTTAATTTCAAGAAAAAGAGCTAGAAAAGATTAAATTAGATACTATCTTCTTTAATTAACCTTTCAATTTCAGGTATCAGTTCACGGCTTTTAAATGAGGGGTAGAATTTTAATGCGCTTTCAATACTCTTAATTGCTTTTTCATATTCTTGAAGTTTTATGAAAATTCTTGCCTGTCCTGATAAAGCTCCAAAGTGTCTAGGTTCTATATCTAAAACTTTATCAATATCATTTAATGAATTTGTAAATTGACTCATTAAAAAATATACCGTTGCTCTTTTATTCCAAGCTTCAGACCATTTAGGATCACTTTTTAGTATATTGCTGAAAACTTTTAATGCATAATCATAATCCCCATATTGCATCAGCTCTGTTCCAAACTCCAATTTTTCAGTTAATTTAAAATCATTAGGATGTTCATTCCAAATAGACCAAATTTTTTGTTCCAATAAAGCAGTACTTTTTGAATTATTAATAGTTTGAAGTTGGTCAAAAAGATTATTCAAAATAATTTTTTGAGAGGACTGAGCAGAAGAAATAAAACTAAATATAAATAAAAATAGTATTAAAATTTTCATAACTAAAATATATTTTATTCAGCACCTCTTCTCAACATTAAAAACTTATTTTAAAAGTTGTTTTTTATTTTTTAAAAATAAAAAGAAAGCAATAATTTCGTAAAAAAAAGAAAATAAAGTAAAAATTATAGGAGTTTTAAAGAAACTATAAAGAAACTTATATTTAGGAATTTTTTTCCACACTAATAAAAAAGCTTCTGCCCCTCCAATTACCTTCTCCCCATCTTTAATATGAAGTCTACGTAAAAGGTTCTTAGCATTTCTTTGAGTTTCTATTTCTGCTGATTTATTATTTGTAATATCCACCCATTCTATGTCTTTAATATTTTGTTTTTTATACAAATCTATTTCGGCACGGCAAATTTTACATGAATTATTAAAATAAACTTTCACAATTTACTTTTTATTTTTCCAAGCTGTCATTCCGCCAGTCATATTTTTTACGTTTTTTATTCCCATTTCCTGCATAGTTTTTGTTGCAAGTGTGCTTTGCCCTCCAAGACCACAAAAAACTATATATTCTTTATCAGGATTTTTCTTAAACATTTCGTTTTCTAAAGGACTACCATCAGCAAGATAAAACTCTAATAAGCCTCTTTCTAAATTTACAGCATTACCAATAGTTTCTGACTCAAAACTATCTTTATCTCTTACGTCTACAAATTGCACATTTGGGTCATTTAGTTTTTCTTTAGCTTCATCAACCGAAATATTCTGTATCTCGTTAGAAACGTTCATTAATTCATCAAATTTTTTCATTATATTGTCCTTTTTTTTAATTTATCCCTAAAATTATAGAGAATCCGATAGATTGTATATGTGCGAAATACGACAATTGAAAAAATAATTATAACTATTATTTGTTATCTATGAGTGATTTTTTTACTAAAACAGATTTATCAAGGAAAGATGCGGAAAGTATTATTTCAGAAACACTAAATAATTGTGATGATGGTGAACTTTATTTAGAAAATTCTAAAAGCGAATCTATTATACTTGATGATGATAAAATAAAGAGCTCCAGTTATAGTTCTGATCTAGGATATGGCTTAAGAGCCGTAACTGGCGAAGTAGTAGCTTATTCTCATTCAAATGAAATTTCAAAAAAATCATTAAAACAATCTGCCAATAATCTAAGCTCAACATTAAAATCTCAAAAAGGTATCTACAACCATGAAATTCCACAATCTAATGAAAAATTTTATAAAGATGTTAATCCAATAGAAGAAAAATCACTACAATCTAAATTGGATCTTTTAAAAGAAGTTAACAACTATACGAGAGCTAAAGGTGGAATAGTGCAACAAGTCACTGCTAGTTTTTCAGGTGAACATAAATCTATAGAAATTATAAGATCTGGAGGTGAAGTTTTAACAGATGTAAGACCTTTAATTCGTTTCAATGTTTCGGTTATGCTTGAGAAAGATGGAAAAAAAGAAACAGGAGTTTATGGAATTGGTGGAAGACAATCTTATGATGAATACCTTAAAGATGATAATTGGAAAAAAGTATGTGATGAAGCATTTAGAATTGCTTCAGTAAACCTTGAAAGTAAACCTGCGCCAGCAGGAGAAATGAAAGTTGTTTTAGGATCAGGTTGGCCAGCAATACTTATTCATGAAGCTATAGGACATGGCCTTGAAGGTGACTTTAATAGAAAAAAAACATCTGCTTTTCATAATTTAATGGGCCAAAGAGTTGCCAGTGAAGGTGTTACTATTGTTGATGATGGAACTCTTCATAATAGAAGAGGAAGTTTAACAATAGATGATGAGGGGACACCAACTGAAAAAACTGTTTTAATAGAAAATGGCATATTAAAAAATTTTATGCAAGATCGGCTTAATGCTAGATTGATGAATACAAGATCCACAGGTAGTGGAAGACGAGAAAGTTACAAACATGTTGTTCTCCCAAGAATGAGAAATACCATGATGTTAAATGGAAAATATTCTCAAGAAGAGATGATTAAATCGGTTGATAAAGGAATATTTGCAGTAAGTTTTGGTGGTGGGCAAGTGGATATTACTTCAGGAAAATTTGTATTTAACTGTACAGAAGCTTATGAAATTATTAACGGTAAAATTGGATCACCTATTAAGGGGGCAACGTTAATTGGTGATGGTCCTTCTATTTTAAAAGAGGTTTCATTAGTTGGAAATAACATGATGCTTGACCCAGGTATTGGAACTTGCGGAAAAGCTGGCCAAGGTGTTCCAGTAGGTGTGGCGCAACCATCGATCTTAATTGATAAAATGACTGTTGGCGGAACTCAATTATAAATCATATGGTTAAAGATCAAGATTATTTAAAAAAGACAGCTTCTTTTTGCATAGATTTAGCAAAAAAACTTGGAGCAACAGATTCAACTGCTGCTGTGATGCACTCCATCTCAGAAACGGTAAATTTTAGAAATAAAAAATTAGACGAATCTGATAGATCAGATAGTTTAGGCGTTAGTCTGACAACCTATATTGGTAAAAAAAAATCAAGTATTTCTTCTTCAAATCTTACAGAAGAAAATATCAAGACATTGGTAGAAAGATGTATTGAGACAACAAAAATTACTCCAGAAGATGAATATAATTCATTGCCGGATAAAGACTTACTGGCTAATAAAATTAATGATCTAAATTTATATGATGATGACCATATAGAGAATGATGAAAAAATTGAATATTTAAAAGAAGTAGAAGAAACTGCATTCCAAAAAAAAGAAATTATTAATACAGAAACTGGTTTCTCCGAGTCAAAATCAAATTTTATATTAGCAAGCAGTGATGGTTTTTTAAATGGCTATAAGTCTTCTTCTTTTTCAGCATCATGTGTCGCCGTAGCAAAAGATTCTAATAATAAAATGGAAAGAGATTATGAATTTACCAGTACTTGTCATCTAAATGATATGTTAAAGCCTAGCCAAATTGGTGCAATAGCAGCAAAAAAAACATTACAAAAATTAGATCCAAAAAAAATAGAAAGTGAAAAAATTAGTATTGTCTTTGATAGAAGAATTTCAAAAGGAATGTTGAGTGTTTTTGCAAGTGCAATATCTGCTTCTTCTATTGCAAGAGGTACATCTTTTTTAAAAGATAAAATTAATGAAGAAATATTTACATCTTCAATAAATATTTTTGATAAACCCAATATAATTAAAGGATTAGGTTCAAGATATTTTGACTCTGAAGGGGTAAAAACTGATGAATTAAAATTAGTAGATCAAGGTATTTTAAAACATTATTTAGTGGATACTTACAATGGGAAAAAGCTAAACCTTAAGTCAAATGGTAGAAGTGGTGGAACAAGTAATTTATATTTTGAAAAAGGTTCTATTTCATACAAGGACTTATTAAAATTAAACCAAAGAACTTTATACGTTACAGAAACCATCGGTCATGGAAGCAATTTAGTTACAGGAGATTATTCAGTTGGTGCCACAGGGTTTATGGTTGAAAATGGAGTGTTTAAATATCCAGTAAGTGAAATAACTATTGCTGGAAATTTTAAAGACATATTCAAAAACATTACCTTAGCTGACGATCTTGAGTTTAAATATTCTACAAATGCTCCTACGATGTTAATAGAAGGTATGGTAGTTGCAGGTAAATGAAGGACTTTTGTATTATTGGTTCTGGCATTTCTGGTGCAACAATTGCAAACTCCCTTAGTAAAAAATATTCATTAGATGTTTATGATAAGGCAAGAGGGGTTGGGGGAAGATCATCTAATAAAAAGCTTAATAAGAATGAAAGCTTTGATCATGGTGTTCAGTATATTTCACCAAAAAGTATCCAATTTAAAAGTTTTATAAAAAGTTTAATTTTAAAAAAAATTCTTAAAAAGTGGACGGGAAATCATATTTTTCTTAATGATAATAAAAAAGAGGATAAGAACCATATTAAGATAATTGGTAAAAAGGGAAATAATGCAATTAGTAAATATTTATTAAAAAATATTAACTGTAATTTTAGTAGTGAGGTTATTAAAATTGCTAATAAAAAAAAAGTTTGGGAAATATCTTTTTCAGATGGATCAATAAAATTTTATAAATCTTTGATATTAACTTGTCCATTCCCTCAATTAAAAAAACTTTCAAAAAAATATATTAAACATTCATTTATCAATAAAAGAATTAAAATGGATGCGAATATAACTGTCATGATGACTACAAAAAAAAGTAAAATTAATGTTAGTAGTTATTTTTTTAATGATAAAATTTTAGGCTGGGCTGGAAATGAAAATAGTAAAATGCGTTTTAAAAGTAAAAATGATCTTTGGACCCTACAAAGTACTTACTCATGGGCAAATAAAGAGATTAATAAAAATAGAGAAAATAATAAACTAAATATAAAAACTTTGATTGAGCAGTTTTTTAAACTTACAGGTATCAAAAAAACTAAAGTTTTATTTTCATTAAATCATGGATGGAAATATTCATCTAACTCAAAACCTTTAAGAATTAAAAGTTATTGGAATTCCTCTTTAAACCTTGGAGCTTGTGCGGATTGGTTTGTTGGACCTAGATTAGAATCGGGATGGATAAGTGCTCAAGATCTTTTTAATAAAATAAATAAATAATTTTATTCAAACTTTTTAACCTTATATTCCCAATTTCCTAATCTAGAATAAGTAACTTTTAAAATTAAAGAATTTTTTTTATTAAACCATATATCAAAATTAAGTCTTTTATCTTTTGGTAAAGACATGTCTTTTGAGGTTAATTTAAAATGATCTACCTCATAAGTTTTACCATAAAGTTCAATTTTTTCTTTACCGATAAACGTTACTATCTGTTCTTTGATACTACCTGATACTGGGCTAATTTGACTATCAGTTTGTAAAATTTTGTGGCTCCACCAGTTTCCAATTACATTTTTTGTTGATGCCACACCACTATAGGAAGAACCTTGAATATCAAATTTATCTGTTTGTTCATTAAATTCTAAATCTACATATTTTTCTTTATCATTTTGAAGTGTTTTAGAATTAAAAGAAATCAATTTATCTTTAATATATTTTTCTTCTCCGTACCCTTCAATTTCAAAAATTGTTGCCCCAAATAACTTTACTATAAACTTAATTTGATTTGTGACTGTTGTCTTATCTCCATCCTTTTTAAAAAAATAGTAATTATAGCCAATAACTTCACCATCTTTTAAAATCTCCATTTCAATTTTATTAAATTTATTATAATGCGCCATGTGGGCATTAGAGCTAAGTGAATATGTTAAAAATAAAATTAGTATAAAAAATTTTTTCATAAAGTGTTAACAATAATAGACTTTAATTTTAAAAGAAGTAATTTATTAAAAAATGTTCTTGAAAATCAAAAATATTCCTAAAGTTTATTGGAGTTCTGAAAAACCATTAAATCTTAAACCAAAAATTTCAACTTTCTTTTTTTTGTGTCTTGGATTAACTTTATTTGGTTTAGGTGAGGGATTATTAATTGTCTCTTTTGCTGGAGCCTCACCCTGGTCTGTTCTAGCACAAGGTATTGCATTGAATGTCGATTTTTCTACTGGAATAATAACTATATTTGTAAGCATTGGTGTTTTACTGTTGTGGTTACCTTTAAAACAAAAACCTGGAATTGGAACAATCTTAAATGCAATAATTATTGGCTTGATGATTGATGTCTGCATAAAATTCGTGCCAACACCTGAAAATTATATTTATCAAATATTTTTAGCCATTATAGCGGTACTCACAGTAGGGCTTGGTGGTGGTATTTATCTAGTGGCTAATTTAGGAGCTGGACCAAGAGATGGACTAATGGTTGGTTTACAAAAAAAAACAAATTTACCGATTGCTATTGTTAGAGCTTTTCTTGAAATTACAGTAATGTCTATCGGTTGGTATTTGGGTGGTACAGTAGGAGTTGGAACTTTATTATTCGCTTTTGGAATTGGACCAGCTGTTGCTCTTAGTTTATTTATTGTTGGAAAGTTTTTTAATTAGAGAGGTGTTGACGATTTTTCGTTCTTTTTTCTATCATTAGGATTAAGAATTGCTTTTCTCAACCTAAGAGATTTAGGGGTAATTTCTAATGCTTCATCAGTATTTAACATACTTAGCTGTTCTGCAATTGACATTTGTCTTACTGGAGTTAGCACAACGTTTTCATCAGTTCCTTGAGTTCTCATGTTAGTTAACTGTTTACCCTTCATAACGTTAATAATCATATCACCAGCTTTTGGGGCCAATCCAACAATCATTCCTTCATAAACAGGATCATTATGAGTTACAAACATTTCACCTCTCGCCTGTAAGTTAAATATCGCAAATGCAACAGCTTTTCCGTTTGCCATTGAGATTAAAGCACCATTTTTTCTGCCATCCATCTCACCTTCAAATTTTCCATAACCATGGAAGATTCTATTAATTACACCAGTACCTTTTGTTAAAGTTAAAAATCTACTTGTATAACCCATTAAACCTCTTGTTGGTGCATGAAAGATTAATCTTTTTTTATCTTTTCCTGTATCTTTAAGATCAAGTAATTTACCTTTTCTTCTGTTCATCGAATCAATAATTTTTGATGAAAACTCTTCATCTAAATCAACTGTGATTTCTTCAATAGGCTCCATTCTGTTTCCATTTTCATCTTTTTGAAACAAAACTTTTGGAGGGCTTACTGTCATCTCAAAACCTTCACGTCTCATTTGCGTTAATAAGATTTCAAGCATTAATTCACCACGTCCACTAATTACAAAAGCATCTACATTATTATTTTGAGAAAAAGAAATCCCAACATTGTTCTGTGCTTCAGTGACCAACCTATCTCTGATTTGAGTACTTGTTAATTTTTTACCTTCTGTTCCAGCTAAAGGTGAACTATTAACACTTATAGTAATAGACATAGTGGGAGGATCTATTGGTGTTGCGTGTATTGGTTCAGTCACTTCTAGATCACAAATTGTATCAGCCACGTTAGCTTTTTCTAAACCTGCAATTATAACAATATCACCCGCTTCACCAACTTCGATGGGTACTTTTTTTGTTCCCTCGTATCTAAAAATTTTAGTTAATCTACCTTCATCAACTTTCTCACCTTTAAGATTTATTGCCTTAATAGGTTGATTAGCTTTTGCTGTACCTTGAGATATTTTTCCAACCAAGCTTCTTCCTAAAAAACTATCTGCATACAATAAAGTAGATAGCATTGCAAAAGGCTTCGTTTTATCAAGCTCAGCAGGGTTTACATGTTCTATAATCAAATCTAATAGTGGGTGAAGATTTTCTCTTGGTCCATCAACTTCTTTGCTAGCCCATCCAGATCTTCCACTAGCGTATAAAACTGGAAAGTCTAATTGCTCTTCATTTGCATCTAAACTTACGAATAAATCAAATGTTTCATCTAAAACTTCGTCAGCTCTTTGATCTGCTTTATCTAATTTGTTAATTATAACAATTGGTCTTAATCCTTGCTTAAGAGCTTTTGCTAAAACAAATTTTGTTTGAGGCATTACACCTTCAGCAGAATCGATAAGTAATAATGCTCCATCAGCCATACTTAATACACGCTCAACTTCTGCAGCAAAATCTCTGTGACCAGGTGTATCAATAATATTAATTCTTGAATCTTTCCAGTTGATTGAAGCAGGTTTAGCTAAAATAGTAATTCCTCTTTCTTTTTCTAGTTCACCAGAATCCATTAACCTTTCATCAACAATTTCATTTTCTCTAAATGAACCACTCTGTTTCATAAGGGTATCAATCATGGTAGTTTTACCATGGTCGACGTGTGCAATAATTGTGATGTTTCGAATATTGTTTTTCATAATTTGAGGCTCTTATACATCAATTGAGTCATTTGAAAACTTAAAAAAACCCATTATTTCCTCATTAAAGCTATTTTAATAAAAAATTAGCTTCTTGTGATTATTAAAAAAACGTATAGATATCGCTATACAAATTAGACGTATTAAAGGATTAAGAGCATATCTCCTTAAGTTTTAAAAAATCTAAATACCCAAATGGAAAACTTTAAATTACTAAAAATAGAAGATTCGTTAAAAAATTCATTGGAAAAAATGAAGTTTACGAAACCAACCCCAATTCAAGCTATGGCAATACCAGTTGCTTTAGAGGGAAAAGATATTTTAGGAACGGCCCAAACAGGAACTGGAAAAACATTAGCTTTTAGTATCCCTTTAATTAATAAATTAATATTAGATAAAAATGCTTTTGCGTTAGTTATGTGCCCAACTAGAGAGCTTGCAACTCAAGTAATGGCTGCAATTAAGAGTATTATTAGCGATAAAATTAATATTAAAACTGCCTTGCTTATTGGTGGAGAGGCAATGCAAAAACAACTTAGACAACTGGGAAACAGATCTAGAATAATTGTTGGAACACCAGGAAGAATTAATGATCACTTAAAAAGAAAAAGCTTAAATTTATCAGCTACTAAATATTTAGTCTTAGATGAAACTGATAGAATGTTGGACATGGGGTTTACTCCTCAAATAGAGTTAATTTTAAAATTTGTTCCAAAGGATCATCAAACCTTATTATTTTCAGCAACATTACCTCAGAATATTGTTAGAATTTCTGAAAGATATCTAAATAAGCCTCAAAGAATTTCAACAGGGTCAACATCAGTTCCTATTGCAAAAATTAAACAAGAAACCCTTCAAGTTTTTAAAGAAAATAAATACGATCAACTAGTAGATCAATTTATAGCAAGAAAAGGATCAATTTTAGTTTTTGTTAAAACTAAAAGAGGTGCTGATAAAATGGTTAAGCGTCTTAAAGAAGAAGGTCATTCAGCTGATGCTATTCATGGAGATCTTCGTCAAAGTAAAAGAGATCGTGTAATTACTTCATTTAGAAAAGGCCTTAAGAGAATATTAATTGCAACAGATGTTGCTGCAAGAGGTTTAGATATTCCGTTAATCCAGCACGTAATAAATTATGACCTTCCACAAGTGCCAGAAGATTATGTTCATAGAATTGGAAGAACTGCTAGAGCAGGAACAGAAGGTTCTGCTTTAACTTTTCTTACACCAGATGATAGGTCGATGTGGAACGAAATTAGTAAATTAATTGATCCGAATTTTAAACCTGCGCCACGTGGAGCAAGAGGAGATTCAAGAGGTGGTAAAAGAGGAAAAGCACCATACAATAAAAAAAGAAAATTCAGAGACGAAAAAAAATCTAGCTATGGAAGATCTAGTTCATCATCAAGAGATGGAGAGAAAAAAAGTTTTGGTTACAAGGGAAAATCTAGTTTTGGTGATAAGTCAAAACCATCTAGTTATGGAAGATCTAGCTCATCATCAAGAGACGGTGAGAAAAAAAGTTTCGGTTATAAAGGAAAATCTAGTTTTGGAGATAAATCAAAACCATCTAGTTATGGAAGATCTAGCTCATCATCAAGAGACGGTGAGAAAAAAAGTTTCGGTTATAAAGGAAAATCATCTAGCTCATCATCAAGAGATGGAGAGAAAAGCTTTGGCTATAAATCAAAATCATCTAGCTCATCATCAAGAGACGGTGAGAAAAAAAGTTTCGGTTATAAAGGAAAATCTAGTTTTGGTGATAAGTCAAAACCATCTAGTTATGGAAGATCTAGCTCATCATCAAGAGACGGTGAGAAAAAAAGTTTCGGTTATAAAGGAAAATCTAGTTTTACTAAAAAAGATGACTCGAAACCAACAGGCTTCACAAATAATCCTAAATATTTTGGAAAAAAAACATCTGAAAGTTCATCGACGAGTGGAGAAAAAAAAAGCTCTAGTTTTGATGGAAAGAAGAAGTTTAAAAGTAGAAGTGACAGACCCAAAAGCTTTACCTTCAAAAAACACAGTCAAAAAAGAGCTAAAGTCTAAGACTTTTTAGATTTCTCTTTTTTATTTTTTCTTTTTTCTTTTAGACTTAATTTTGGCTTTTTAGCAGTGCTTGAATCTTTAAATGATTTTCCACTGTATCTTTTTGACATATCTTAACCTTATAACAGCTTAACAAAAAAAAGGCCACCTAAAAAGATGGCCTTTGAATTCTTTTTAAAAAAGAGTGGGATTACATACCCATTCCACCCATGCCGCCCATGCCGCCCATTCCACCAGGCATTCCACCAGGCATTCCACCTGCACCAGAATCTTTGTCATCTGGTTTGTCAGCAATCATGGCTTCAGTAGTTACAAGCAATCCAGCAATTGAAGCAGCATCTTGTAAAGCTGTTCTCACAACTTTAACAGGATCAATGATACCTTTTGCAAACATATCAACATACTCTTCATTCTGAGCATCAAAACCTTGATTCTTTTTGCTTTGCTCAAGTAGCTTTCCAACTACAACTGAACCATCAACTCCAGCGTTTAAAGTTATTTGTCTAATAGGAGCTTGTAAAGCTTTAGCTACTAACGCAACTCCAGCTTTTTGATCGTCTCCTTTAACTTTAAGTGAGCTTAGGCTTTGTGAAGCATATAAAAGAGCACAACCACCACCAACTACTATTCCTTCTTCAACAGCAGCTCTAGTTGCGTTAAGAGCATCTTCCACTCTATCTTTTCTTTCTTTAACTTCTACTTCAGTTGCACCACCAACTTTGATTATAGCAACTCCACCAGCAAGTTTTGCTAGTCTTTCTTGAAGTTTTTCTCTATCATAATCAGAAGTCGTTTCACCAACTTGTTGTTTAATTTGAGCACATCTAGCTTCAATCTCAGATTTTTTACCACTACCACTAATGATGGTACTGTTATCTTTGTCAACCTTTACTCTCTTACAAGAACCAAGGTCAGTAAGTTTAACATTTTCAAGTTTAACTCCAATGTCTTCAGAGATAACCTGACCACCAGTTAAGATTGCAATATCATCAAGCATTGATTTTCTTCTATCACCAAAACCAGGAGCTTTAACAGCAACAACTTTTAAACCACCTCTAAGTTTGTTTACAACAAGAGTTGCAAGAGCTTCACCCTCAACATCTTCTGAAATAATCATTAGTGGTCTTCCAGCTTGAACAACAGCTTCTAAAAGTGGAACCATTGGTTGCAAGTTAGTTAATTTCTTTTCATGTAACAGAATAAAAGGATTTTCTAACTCAGTAGTCATTTTATCAGCATTGGTGATAAAGTATGGTGATAAATATCCTCTATCAAACTGCATACCTTCAACAACATCTAACTCAGTTTCTATTCCTTTTGCTTCTTCGACAGTAATAACACCTTCGTTGCCAACTTTTTGCATAGCTTTTGCAATCATGTTACCAATTTCTTTATCACCATTAGATGAAATAGTACCAACCTGAGCAATCTCATCACTATCTTTTACTTTTTTAGCTGAAGAAATTAGACTTTCTTTAACATGTTCTACTGCTGCATCGATTCCTCTTTTAACGTCCATAGGATTCATGCCTGCAGTCACATATTTAACACCTTCTTTAACAATCGCTTGTGCTAATATAGTTGCTGTAGTTGTTCCATCACCAGCTTCTTCGTTTGTTTTGCTAGCAACTTCCTTAACCATTTGAGCACCCATGTTTTCAAATTTATCTTCAAGATCAATTTCCTTAGCAACAGAAACACCGTCTTTGGTAATTCTTGGTGCACCATAAGACTTGTCAATAACAACATTTCTACCTTTTGGTCCAAGTGTAACTTTTACTGTGTTCGCAAGGATATCAACACCTCTTATCATTGCTGCTCTTGCTTCAGAGTCAAATTTTATAACTTTAGCCATTTTATTTTCTCCTTTAATTAAATTATTTTCCTGAAATACCCATAATGTCAGATTCTTTCATTATGCTATATTCTTTGCTGTCTATTTTGATTTCAGTTCCTGACCATTTGCCAAAAAGAACTTTATCTCCAACTTTCACATCCATTGGAATTAGTTTTCCATCTTCAGTTTTTGCTCCACCACCAACAGCAATTACTTTACCTTCTTGAGGTTTTTCTTGAGCTGTATCAGGGATAATTATTCCTCCAGCAGTTTTTTCACTACTGTTTAAAACTTCTATTAGAACTCTATCGTGTAACGGTTTAAATTTCATAAATTCTCCTTTTATTATGCGACTCATATAGCTATTAGGCTAACTATTTCAAGAGATGTTAAAAAAAATATGTGGGGCAAAAAACCAGAGAAATTGTGTTTTTTATAAGTTATACCTCCCATAATGACTAAGAATTTAGATAACGGTGGATTAAGATCGATTGTAGAGAATTATGATATTTTTTATATCGATTTATGGGGCGTTGTTCATAATGGAATAACTCTTCATAAAAATGCAATTGAAGTTTTAGAAGAAATCGCCAAAGCAAACAAAGACTACGTTCTATTAACTAATGCGCCAAGACCTAATAAAATAGTAAATAATTTTTTAGAAAAAATGGGAATGAAAAAAGAAATTAGGGAAAAAGTTTATTCCTCAGGAGAAGCAGCGCTGAATTATTTAAGAAAAAACTCTCTGGAAGAAAAATTTTATCACGTAGGGCCACCAAGAGATTTTGATTTATTTTTAGATTTTAAAAAAAATAAGACTAATGACATTAAAGAAAGTTCATATTTACTCTGCACAGGTTTATTTGAAGAACAAGGGGTAGATTTAAATTATTACAAAGAATTATTCAAAGATCATATTAATAAGAAAATGATATGTACTAACCCAGATTTAATTGTTGATAGAGGTGAAAAAAGAGAATTGTGTGCAGGATCTGTAGCTCTTGTTTTTGAAAAAATGGGGGGAGAGGTCATTTATTTTGGAAAACCATTTCCTGAGGTTTATAATCAAGCAATTAACAACAAGGGGAAAAGAGTTTTGTCTATTGGTGATAATTTAAATACAGATATTAAAGGAGCCAATCTTTTAAATTATAATTCTTTAATTATATCAAATGGTGTTCATAGAGATGAAATTAAAAAAGAAGGTATAGATGTAATTTCAAAGAAATATGAAGTTGTTGTAAACTTTATTCAAACAGAATTAAAGTGGTAGAATATGAAGCTGTATAAAGACTTTAATATTTCAAAAAATCATAAAAAATCAATTATCCTGATTGGAAATTTTGATGGAGTTCATTTAGGTCATCAAAGATTATTTAAGTTAGCAAATACTTATAAAAAAAAATTTAATTTAAAGATTGGTGTTTTAACTTTTGAGCCAATGCCTAAAATGTTTTTTAATAAAAACTTTAAAAACTTTAGAATTTTAAATGTAAAACAGAAAAATATAATTTTAGATGATTTAGGAGTTGACTTTATAATCACTAAAAAATTTGATAAAAAATTTTCTGCAATTAAGTCTGATTTTTTTATTAAAGAAATTTTATCGAAAAAATTAAAAGCCCAATATATATTTGTTAGTAATAATTTTAGATTCGGCAATAAAAGAGAGGGAAATGTTAGACAATTAATAAAAAATGAAAAAAAATATCATTACAAAATAGTAAAACCGCAGCCACTAATCTTAAATAAAAAAGTTATCTCCTCAACATATATTCGCTCTCTTCTAGAAAAAGGACAATTAAAAAAAACCAATAAGTTATTAAGTCGAAATTGGTCAATTGAAGGAATTGTTCAAAAGGGAAGGCAGCAAGGGAAAAAAATTGGTTTTCCAACCTGCAATATCGATATTAAGGATTATGTGATTGCGATGCCTGGAGTTTATGCTGTTAAAGTAAAACAAAAAAACTCCAATAAATCACTAAAAGCTATTGCTAATCTTGGTTATAGACCAACTTTCAATCAAAAAAAAATTTTATTAGAAGTGCATATTTTTAATTTTTCTGGAAATCTTTATAATAAGTATTTATCAGTAGAGTTCACAAAGTTTATAAGAAAAGAGAAAAAATTCAAAAACGTTGATCAATTAAAAAAACAAATTCAAAGTGACTTAAAAGTTGCTAAAAAAAGTTAATATGAGTAAAGAAAATATAAATCTACCTAAAACAGCTTTCTCCATGAAGGCAAATTTACAGAATAAAGAACCTGAAATTTTAGAATATTGGAAAAAAATTGATCTTTATAAGGAGTTGAGAAAATCCAATAAGGGTAAAGAGAAGTTTATACTTCATGATGGTCCACCATATGCGAATGGAAATATTCATATGGGTACAGCTTTAAATAAAATTTTAAAAGACATAATAGTAAAATTCCATCAAATGGATGGTAAAGATTCTGTGTATGTTCCGGGGTGGGATTGTCATGGTCTACCTATTGAGTGGAAAATCGAAGAACAATATAAAAAAAACAAAAAAAACAAAAATGAAGTTCCAATAACAGAATTTAGAAAAGAGTGTAGAGAGTTTGCTGAAAAATGGATTGAAGTTCACAAAACACAATTTAAAAGATTAGGCGTTGTTGGAGATTGGGACAATCATTATGCAACAATGAGCTTTGAAGCAGAAGCCCAAATTGTAAGAGAATTAGGAAAATTTTTAAAAGAAGGAAGTCTTTATAGAGGGTTTAAACCTGTTCTTTGGTCAACTGTAGAAAAAACTGCTTTAGCAGATGCTGAAGTTGAGTATCAAGATCATAAGTCAGATACAATTTACACATCCTTCCCAGTTAAAAAAACAAATATAAAAGAATTAGAAAATACAGAAGTTATTATATGGACAACCACTCCATGGACTATACCTGCAAATAAAGCTTTAGCTTATAATGAGTCTTTAGATTATTTAATAATTGAATTAAATGATGAAGGAGATTTTAAGAATAAAAAAATAGTAGTTGCGGAAGCCCTACTACAGTCTGTTATCAAAGATTGTGAAATCAAAAGTTACAAAGAAATAAAAAAATTTAAGGGTAAAGATTTTAAAGATACAATTTGTAGGCATCCTTTTTTAGAGCTTGGTTATGATTATGATATACCAATGCTTGAGGCAAGATTTGTTACAACAGAACAAGGAACAGGTATTGTTCATTGCGCACCTAGCCATGGTCCCGATGATTTTAATCTTTGTTTAAAGCATGGGATAAAAGCCATAGAGACTGTAGATGGAGATGGTAAATATACAAAAAACCTTCCTTTATTTGAGGGAACTCATATTTTTAAAGCTAACCCGATTGTTATTGAAAAATTAAAAGAACAAAAAAAATTATTATCTAATGGAGAGCTAGTTCATTCTTATCCACATTCATGGAGATCAAAAGCACCCCTTGTTCATAGAGCAACTCCGCAATGGTTTATTTCAATGGAAAGTCATGGTTTGAGAAAAAAAGCGTTAAAAGCACTTGATGACACTAAATTTTATCCAGACAAAGGTAGAGAGAGAATAAAAGCAATGATTGAAACAAGGCCAGATTGGTGTGTTTCAAGACAAAGAGTTTGGGGAGTTCCGCTTCCAATATTTGTTCATAAAACTACTAAAGAAATTTTAGTAGATGATAATGTAAATGAGAATATTGCGAGCATTTATGAAAAAGAAGGTTCTGATTGTTGGTTTTCTGATAATCCTCAAAGATTTTTAGGGGATAAATATAAAGCAGAAGATTACGAAAAAATAAGTGATATCGTTGAAGTTTGGTTTGATAGCGGTTGTACTCATGCATTTGTTTTGGAAAAAAGAGAAGATCTTCAATGGCCAGCATCAATGTATCTAGAAGGCTCTGATCAGCATAGAGGTTGGTTTCATTCGTCACTATTAGAATCTTGTGGAACGAGAGGTAGAGCGCCTTATGAATCAATATTATCACATGGGTTTGTTGTAGATGGCAAAGGTCTCAAAATGTCAAAATCTGTAGGAAACGTAATTGCACCTGAGGATATTTTAAAAAAATATGGTGCAGATATTTTAAGAATATGGGTTGCATCATCTAATTATGCTGAGGATTTAAGAATTGATTATTCTATTTTAGAACAACACGCAGATTCATATAGAAAAATTAGAAATACATTTAGATATTTGCTAGGTAACCTAAATGATGATTTCCAAAAAATTGATATGGAAAGTCTAGACATCAAACAATTACCAGAATTAGAAAGATATATGCTTCATAGAGTGTATGAGCTAAATAAAAATTTTAAAAATTATTTTAAATCTTATGATTTTCATAATCTTTATAAAGAGCTTTTAAATTTTTGCACAGTAGACTTATCATCATTTTATTTTGATATTAGGAAGGATGCTTTATATTGTGATTCAAAAGATTCTGATAGAAGAAAAAGCAGTATAGTTGTTTTAAATATTATTTTAGAATCTTTAGTTAAATGGTTTGCACCAATACTTTCATTTACAACTGAAGAAATTTTTACTCTAATAAACAAAGAGCAAAAAAGTATTCATCTAGAACAATTTATGAAATATCCAGAGTCTTTTCAAGATGAAGAACTGCACAAGAAATGGATAGAGTTAAAAAAAATTAGAGATATTTGCAATATAAGCATTGAAGCAAAAAGAGCTAGCAAGGAAATAGGATCAAGTTTAGAAGCTAGCCTAGTTATTAATCTAAATAAAACATTATTTGAAATTTCAAAAAATGTAGATTTTTCAGAAATATGCATCACATCTTCTGCTTTAGTTCATCAATCAAATACAGATGAAACAATTATTGAAACGATTAAGGCCGAAGGAAATAAATGCCCAGTTTGTTGGAAAATTAATAAAGTTAAATGTGAGAGACATTCAGATTAAATAAAAAAGTTGATGAACAAAATTAACTTAAAAAACTTTTATTTAAATTTAGTAATTATATTAATAGTTTTTATATTTGATCGTGCAACTAAGCTATACATCTTAAAATTTGCAGAAGTAGAAACTTCAGTTGATATTTATATCACTCCTTATTTGAACATATTTCTAATCTGGAACAAAGGAATAGCTTTTGGTTTATTTTCAATAGATGGAAGTATTATTTACAGCTCTATTACAATTTTAATTGGTCTTATCATTATTACTATTTTATTTATGATGTTGAAGAATAATAATATCCAGCGTTATTTTTTAGCTTTAATTGCAGGTGGTGCCTTAGGAAACTTTTATGACAGGATAGTTTATACAGCCGTTCCAGATTTTATTGATTTACATTTTTATGGCTTTCATTGGTTTATTTTTAATGTGGCTGATATATTTATTACCATTGGAGTTTTTTGCCTTATTTTAGTAGAACTTTTTTTTAATAATAAAAATATAAATGAAAAAAACTAATCCATTAATAGCTTCTTTTTTAATAATTCTTTTTTTAAACTCCTGTGGAACAATTGCCGAAGGATTGGGAGGAAGCCAAAAAAAAGGAAGTGATGAGTTTTTAGTTGAAAAAAAATCTCCGTTAGTGCTACCACCTACTTTTGGAGATTTACCAGAACCAGGAAAAGAACCTGAAGAAAGTATAATTTCAGATAAAAAAGATATCTCAGAAATTAAAGATATAATTAATCAAAGCTCTTCTACAAATACAAGTGAGAAAAGTGATGATACAAATAGTTCTATTGAGCAATCCATTATTAAAAAGATTAATGAAAAAAAAGTTAATTTAAAAAAAACTTCAAAAATTAATTTAGATGAAACTATAGAAGAAGAAAATGAAAACCCCAAAAAAAAGGGGTTTTTTAAAAGGCTAAAAAATAAATTTAATAACCTTGAACATTAGAAAAATGATATTTAAAAATTTTTTAAATATTAAAAATTCTAAAATAATAAAAAAAGACTTTTTAAAATTACTAAAAGATCAGCCAGCATTATTTGAAACTTTAAAACCCACATATAAGTATAGTTATTCAAAAAAAGTACTTAAAAAATATAAAAAATTATCAAATTTAAGAATAATTGGTATGGGTGGATCAGTTCTTGGATCTGAGGCTATTTATGATTTTTTAAAACCTAAGATAAAAAAAAAAATTACTTTTGTTAATAATTTAAATAGTAATGCAGGTTATTTTGATAATAAAAATATAAATTTAAATTTAATTATTTCTAAATCAGGAAATACATTAGAGACAATAGCGAATGCAAATGTATTAATTAATAAAAAAGAAGAAAATATTATCATTACAGAGGCAAAAAATAGCTATCTAACTAACTTAGCAACAAAACTTAAAGCAGAAATATTTGAGCATAAGAATTATGTAGGAGGCAGGTATTCTGTATTGTCAGAAGTTGGAATGCTACCTGCAGAATTAATGAATTTGAATGAAAAGAAATTTAAGCAATTTAATAATCTTATTAAAAATAAAAATTTCATTAATAACCTGGTAAGCAATGTGTCAACTACGTTAAGCTTAATTAAGAGTGGAAAACAAACATCAATAATTTTAAATTATGATGAACAATCTGAAAATTTATTTAAATGGTATCAACAGCTGATAGCTGAAAGCTTAGGAAAAAAATCATTAGGATTGTTACCTGTTGTATCTTCAATGCCAAAAGATAATCATAGTTTAATGCAACTTTATTTAGATGGTCCAAATAAATATTTTTATACATTTTTTAATGTCCTAGAAAATAAAGATATAAAAATTAAAAATGGTGGCTTGTTAAATACTCATAAGTTTTTAAGAAACCTATCAATAGAAAAAATAAAACAATCTCAGATGATTGCTACAGAGAAGGTTTTTATTTCAAAAAAAATACCTTTTAGAAGTTTTAGAATTTTAAAAAGAAATGAACAGTCTTTAGGTGAACTATTTTGTTTCTTTATATTAGAGACTATTTTGCTTGGCCGAGCTTTAAATGTTAATCCTTTTGATCAACCTTCTGTTGAGCTAATAAAAATAGAAACAAAAAAAACCTTAAGTTAGAATATTTCCAAATATAATTTTTGAAATACCATAATTTTTTTCTAGAATTAGGTTAAATTCTTTGGGTAGATCATCTTCTTCTTTTTTATGTCTGTGAATAATTATGATGCCTCCAGTGTTGAGTAATTCAAATTTAGTTATTGCATTCAACAGAAAAGATAATTTTTTCTCTTTATAGGGAGGGTCCATAAAAATAATATCAAATTTATCATTTAATAACTTAAGTGTATTTTCAGAAAAAATATCTTTTTCAATTACTTTTGTTTGATTTTGCTGATTTAAGTTATCTATATTTTTTTTTAAAACACTTAATACGTCAGTATAACTCTCCAAGAAGGTAACATTTTTAGCACCTCTAGATAAACATTCGAGACCAAATGATCCAACACCTGAAAATAAATCTAAAATATTAGAATTTTCTAACTCTACATTTAATAATTTAGAATGCTTTAATATATTAAAAATTGATTCTTTTGTTAAATCTTTAAGAGGTCTTGTAAGTTTATCTTTAGGTAGAAGAATTTTTTTGCCTTTAAAATTTCCTGAAATTATTCTCATTCATCAATCACCTTATGGCCAATATCTTTTCTATAGAACCCATCTTTCCAATTAAGGTTTTTAATTAAACTTATAGCTTTATCTCTACTGTTTTTAAAATTTGATGAAAGACTAACAAAATTAATTACCCTCCCACCATTTGAATAAACTTTATTATTTATTTTTTTTGTACCAGCATGAAAAAAATAATCATCCTCATCCAGCTTTAGATTTTCAATATTTTCTATTAAAATTTCATTATTATATTTATCGGGATATCCCTTTGAACATAAAACAATGCATAAACTCTTTTTATCATGCCACTCTATATTTATATTTTTTAGATTTTCATTGCAGCATGCATCTATAATTTCAAATAAATCTGTTTTTAATTTTGGTAAAATGGTTTGACATTCTGGGTCTCCCATTCTTACATTGTATTCAATCAAATAAGGCTCATCTTTAACTATCATTAAGCCAGCGTATAAAAATCCCTTATAATTAGATCCCATTTCTTCTAAGGCTGTAAAGGTAGGTTTGATTATTTTATTTAATATTTTTTCTTCTAAAGATTGATTCAATAACCTTGATGGTGAATATGCTCCCATTCCACCTGTGTTTGCTCCTTTATCACCTTCTAGAACTCTTTTATGATCCTGAGCTGTTTCAAAGCTTTTAATTTCCTTACCATCGCTTATAATAAAATAGCTCATTTCCTCACCAACAAGAAATTCTTCAATTAAAATATTTTTTGCTAATCCAAACTTTCCATCAAAAACCTCCTTTATTGCTAAATTTGCATTATCCTTGTTTTCACAAATATAAACACCCTTTCCAGATGCAAGACCATCAGCTTTGACAACCAGTGGAAACTGAGTTTTATCCAGAAAAGATATTGCATCATTAGAATTTTCAAAAATACCAAACTTGGCTGTTGGTATATTGTACTTTTCACATATTTTTTTAGTAAATATCTTTGAACCTTCTAACTGAGAAGAAATTTTATCAGGACCAAAAATATTTATTTCTGTATCGCTAAAGAAATCCACTATTCCATCAACTAATGGTTTTTCTGGTCCAACAATTAATAAACTAATTTCGTTCTTGATTGAAAATTCTTTAATTTTATTAAAGTCTGATAAATCAATTTCAATATTTTCTGCTATATTTGAGGTTCCTGCATTACCAGGAAAGCAGTATATCTTATCAACTCTAGGTGATTTTTTGATGGATAAACATAGAGCATGTTCTCTTCCACCGCTTCCAATTATTCCAACTTTCATATAGATGTATATAAACTAAAAATGAATAAAAAATTAGCAAAATTAAAATATTTACCAAATAACTTTGAAATTATTGAAAATGGCGATCATGTTGTTTGTGCTGTATCAGGAAAATTAATTAGTTTAGAAAATCTTAATTATTGGAATGTTGAGCTTCAAGAGCCATACTTTTCATATGTAGAAGCTCATAAAAAAAAAGAGGCGAACTAAATTCTTACTTCCATCTGTCATGAGACCATATCCATTCACCTGGATTTTTTAAAATTATTTTCTCCAGCCAAATGTTTAATTCTCTAGTAATTTTTTCAGTTGAGGAGTTTTTTGAAAACTCTATAGGTTTTTCAACTTTAATATTAAAATTTACACCATTATGTCTCTCAATAGAAATTGGTACTACTTTACAATTAAATTTTTTTATAAATTGTGCGGGGATCGTTGTAGTGAAAGCTTCCTCATTAAAGAATTTAGACTTTATCCCTTGAGAAACTCTCTGATCAATCATTAAGGCTATAGAGTAGCCTTTTTTATATAATCTTAATAATTCTCTAACTCCACCAGTTCCTTTTTTAATTTGTTTTTTGCAAATATATTTTTTTCTAATTCTTTCCATTAATATATTTAAGAAAATATTGTTTAATGGCCGATATATTGCTGATAGATTTACACCAGATTTTTCAATTTCCATTGCCATTAATTCAAAATTACTAAAATGACCAGAAACAAAAATTACTGGGGTTTTTTCAGATTTTATTTTGTGAAGGATTTCTTTACCTGTAATATTAATATTTGATCTAAATTGATCATTTCTAAAACCTTTAAGAAACATATATTCAGATAATGTTCTTCCATAATTATTCCACATACTTTTTGTAATGATCTTAATTTTGGAGGTATTAATTTTAGGAACAGCTCTCTGAATATTAGTTTTAATGAGATTTTTTGATCTAAAAATTGGACCAAACATTTCAAATAATTTTCCACTGATATGAGATGAAATTTTTAATCCTAAAAATTTATAAATAATAAAAAGAGAGGATATGACTAAAAACTCAAAAAAATATTTAATTTTTTTCATTTAGCTTAAGTAGTTTATTTGTGAGACTTTTTTCATCTGATATATCAAGACTTGATTTAACATAAAAAATTTCATTTCTGTTAAAGTTTTCTAGCCTTAAATAATCTTTTTCAGTAGTTATAATATGTGCATTGAATTTTTTTGCATTAATTATTATTTCATCAAAATCTCTTTTTGAATACTGGTAATGATCTGGATATTCTAAATCACTTACAATCTTTAATTTATTATTTTTTAACATCTCTACAAAAGTTTTGTGATTACCAATACCAGAAAAAACTAAGTAATTTTGATCTTTATCAAATTCACCTATGTTTAACGGTGTATATTTTCCAGAATTAATATTAATATTTGGGTTAATTTTTTTGATTTGATCCTTGATAGCAATTAAACTTTCTTCATTTCCATTTAAAAAAACGTTTTCATAAAATTTCAGGTTATTAATACTCTCTCTTAAAGGTCCTGATGGCAATGTAAGTCCATTTCCAATCCAATTTAGGTTATTAAAACAAATAATTTCCATATTATACTTGATAGAGTTATCTTGAAGTCCGTCATCAAAAATAGCAACTTCAAAACCTTCTGAAATTGCTTCATCAAGTGCAGTAATTCTTTTTAAATTGCTAAATAAAGTTCCATTTTTACTAAGTAGTTTTTGCTCATCTGTTTGGTTAGGGTAAAATTTTTTGATAAAACAAGCTTTGATATTATTTTTATCTAAAATCTCTTTTATTTTGATAGTTAGTGATGTTTTGCCAGTTCCTCCAATATAGATGTTTCCAACACAGATTGTTTTTATTTTTGAATTTGGATATTTAGGTTTTGAATTTATTTTTGTAATTAAACCTATAGTGATTGAAAGAGGTAATAATAAGTAGGAAAAAAATGATGGTTTTTTATAGTCCCAAAATTTAGGTTTTTTTAATTTCATTATTGAATAAACTGTTTATCTCATCTTTAGTTTCATTAAGTATTTTTTTTCCCATTTTTGCAATTTTTAAATAATTTTTTTTGTTATTGGGTTTAGTAATTAATTTGTCTATTGATTGAGTTAAGCTTTTTACTCCATTAACCTTGTAAGCAACCTTTAGTTTATTGAGTAATTTATAGGTATCTTTAAAGTTGTCTACGTTTGGCCATACAAAACAGTAGAACCTAAGTTGGTAGGTTCAAGAGGATTTTGACCACCTTTTCCTGATATTGATTTACCCATAAAGACTATATCAGAAGAATGATAAAATTTTTGTGTCTCACCATATGTGTCCACCAAGTAAATATCTGTATTATTTAATTTTTTTGGTTTTGAGCTGTGCAAAACTATATTTAAATCTAAACTTTTAATTTCATTAACTATTTTATTAACACGATGAATATGTCTTGGTATTATTATTGTTAGTAAATTTTTATATTTTTTCTTTAAGTTTATATGAACATCTGCACAAATGATCTCTTCACCAGGATGTGTACTTGAAGCGCACCAAATTTTTTTAAGATTTATGTTTTTTAAAAAAGTATCGTCTAATTTAGTTAATTTAGATTGTTGATTATTGAAAAACTTAAGATTTCCAATTTTTTTAATTTTTTTAACATTCAATTTTTTAAGATAATTAAGTGTTTCTTCATTTTGAGGGTAGGCAATTGAAATATTTTGAAAAACTGAGTTTGAGAATTTTTTTACACACCTCCATTTATTAAAAGTTTTTTTTGTAATTCTTGCATTAAGAAGTTTTAATGGAATACTTTTTTTATTAAGAGCCCTGAAGATACTGGGCCAAATTTCAGATTCAACAAATATGGCAATAGTCGGTTTCCAGTAGTTTAAAAATTTATAAGAAAATAAAATTGAGTCTATTGGAAAAAATTGATGAATAGTTTTTTTAAAATTAAATTTCTTAAATATTTGAGCAGAACTTAAGGTTGAAGTAGTTACTAAAATTTGATTTATAGATTTATTTTTTTCAAGTTCTTGAACTAAGGGCAAAATACTTAAAAGCTCACCAACACTTGACCCATGGAACCAAATTAAATTTCCATTGATACGTTTTTTTGATGGAAAACAAAATTTCTCTTTATATCTTTTTTTATCTTCTTTTTTTTTTAAAATTCTAAAAAATATAATTAATGGGGAAAATATTAACAGTATGATTATTAATATTTGATATAAAAAAAACATTACCCTTTTCGAATTTGTTTTTCGTAGAAATTTTTGTAAAGTTCTGAACTATTTAATAATTCATCATGTTTGCCGTTTGCAACAACATTACCTGCATCAATTATGTAAATTTGATCTGAGTTTAGAATTGTTGATAATCTATGAGCTATTACAACGGTAGTTTTATCTTTAGTTAATATTTTTAAAGCTTCTTGAATTTTGCTTTCTGTTTCGGCATCTAGTGAAGAGGTTGCTTCATCTAAAAGAATTATTGGACTTTTTTTAATCATGGCTCGAGCTATGGATAATCTTTGCTTTTCTCCACCTGATAATCTAATTCCATTTTCACCTATTATGGTTTCATATTTATTAGGTAATTTATCTATAAACTCATGTGCATAAGAAAATTTTGCTGCGGCTACTATATCCTCATCTGTGACATCACTTTTAGCATATTTAATATTATTTTTAATTGTATCATCAAACAAAGTTGTATCTTGGCTTACAAGTGAGATTTTATCTCTTAGAGATTTAATTTTCACTTTGTATATTGATTGATTGTCAATCAAGATGTCTCCTGATTGAGCATCATAAAACCTAGGTATTAAATTTAAAATTGTTGATTTTCCAGAACCACTATGCCCAACTAAAGAAGTCATTTTCCCACCAGCTATATTGAGATTTACATTTGATAAAACATTTTTTTCTTCAGCGTTATATTGAAAGTTGATATCATTAAACTTAATATCAGAATGAGTAATGTTAATATCTTGAGAGTCTTCTTGGTCAGCAATTTTATTTTGATTATCAATAATAGGCAGAATTCTATTTGCTGCAGATAGTCCTTGTTTTAATATCATATTCATGCCCGATAACGCTCTAACAGGCTGATATGCAAGCATCATTGCAGCAAGAAAAGAGAAAAAATTTCCTATTTCAATCTCATTATTAAGAGCTAATTTTCCAGAATAAAATATTAAAATTGCAATCATTATTCCAGTCAAGGTTTCCATAATTGGTGATAGCCTTACAAACACAGTATTGATTTTAATATTTTTTTCTTTTAGCTGATCTAAATGACCATCTGTTCTTTTGCTTTCATAATCTTCTCTTTGAAAAATTTTAATTAATTTATGATTTTTAAATAATTCAATTAAATGTGTATTTAAAAAACCAGATTTTTCTTGTGCTTCTGTAACAACTTTCCCTATTCTTTTGCCAAGAGTTTTAGAAGCCATACCAGCTATAGGTATCATAATTATTGCAATCAATGATAATTTCCAATTTTGATAAAACATTACAAATAGTAAGCCTAACAAAGTTAAACTATCTTTGAATAAGCTTAAAATGGCTGTACTGAGCATGTTGGTAATATGATTTACATCATAAGTAAGATTTGAAATAAATTTTCCAGAATGTTTTTGATCTATTAGCTGTGTATCTGCATTGATTAAAGATTTTACCATTTGGGACTGAAGAATTTTTTTAATTTCTTCAGCAACTCTAATCATAATTGCTTTTGCAAAATAAAGAGCAAACCCTTTAATAGTAAATGCTATAATTATTAATAAAGGAATTATAAATATTAGTGTCTGATCTTTCTCAACAAATATTTTTTTAATAGCAGGATCCAAAAGCCAAGCTATTGCAGAAGTACTAACCGCAACAAGAACTCCAAAAAAAACTGATATTAGTATTTTATTAATATATTTTTTTGAATAATCTTTATAAAGTCTTTTATAGATTTCTGAATTATTCATTAAAACTTTCCAATTAAAATATTACAAAAAATAAGAAGACCAATTAAATTATTGCTTTTAAAAACTTTTAAACACATAGAGGGGTCTTTTGAATTAAAAAATTTAATTTGGTAAAAAAATAAGTGAGAAATTGTTATTAGTAAGCTTACATAAAAAAAGTAATTATAATTCATCATATATCCCACAATTAAAATAGAAAAAATTAAAAAAGCATAACATGTAGATACAAAGTTTTTTGGTTTTTTTTTGAATTTTATTGAAGTTGATTTTACACCTATAATTTCATCATCTTTAATATCTTGAAACCCATATACTGTGTCGTATCCTAGTGTCCAAAATATGGCTCCAAGATAAAAAATAATAGCAACTGTATTTATTTCACCTTGTATTGCTGTCCACCCTAAAACTAAACCATAATTAAATGTTATTCCTAAAAATAATTGAGGCCAATAAGTAAATCTTTTCATTAAAGGATAGGTGAATGCTAGAGGCATAGATCCTAGAGCAAGTAAGATTGTTAAGTTGTTAAAGTTAATTAAAACCAAAAATGCAAGCAGGCACAAAATTAAAGTATAAAATATTCCTAATTTTACTGAAATTTGATTGGATGCAATAGGCCTATTTTTTGTTCTTGAAACTTTTTTGTCAAATTCTTTATCAGAAATATCATTCACAATGCATCCTGCGGAACGCATTAGAACCGATCCTAAAAAAAACAATGATAAGTAAAAAAAATAATCATTTAAGTTTTTTGAAAAATCATAAGCAAGAGTTAGTCCCCATGCACAAGGCCAAAATAATAGCATATAGCCAATAGGCCTTTTCAATCTTGTTAGCTCAATAAAGAGATTTAATTGTTTCATAATAATTTACTTGTAAATAACAAAGGCTAGTTTCATAATCAAACTGATTCGTATGAATATAGATTACACAGTTACAGCATTGATGTTTCCAGCCATTCCTTTACTGATGAGTGTATATAGCAACAGATTTCATTCATTAAGTAAACTTATTAGACAACTTCATGATGAGCACGTATATGAAAGTCACATTCCACCTGAGTGGAAAAAACAGTTTATAAATTTAAGTGGAAGAATTGTTCTTTTAAAGTGGACTATCATGTTTGCTGCATTTGGCTTTTTATTTAATATGCTAACTGTTTTTGCTCTTTACCTAAATGAGATTTTTGCAGCTAGAATAATTTTTGGATCTTGCTGTCTATCGATGATGATTTCAATTGTTGTTTTTATGAGAGAAATTCAAGTATCAACAAATGCATTAAAACTTCATATGTCTGATATGGATGTTAATTTAGATTAGTTAGGAATAATAACTGCAGGACCCGTTAATAGTCTCGCTTCTAATTCTTCATGAGCTTTTCTAGCATCATCAAGTGAATATCTTTTAGAAACTTCAACCTTAAATTTTCCAGATAAGATTGCTTCAAAAACTTTTTTAGCAGACTCAACTAACTCTTCTCTTGTTATTGTATAGTGTGCAATTGAAGGACGAGTAAAAAATAATCCTTTTGCATTAATATGTTTTTTGACATCTATAGTATCAACGTAACCTGATGCATTACCAAAAGCGACCATCATGCCTCTAACCTTTAAAGTTTCAATTGATCCATCGAATGTTTTAATACCAACACCATCATAGACAACATCAACTCCATTTTTACCTGCAATTTTTTCTACCTCTTTAACAAAATTTGTATCTGTATAATTTATTACATGATGACAGCCATTTTTTTTAGCAATAGCCTCTTTTTCTTTAGAGCCAACAGTTCCAATAACTTCAGCTCCTAATGCATTAGCCCACTGACATAATATTTGGCCAACACCACCAGCTGCCGCATGGTATAAAACTTTATCGCCTTTTTTAATTGGGTAAGCTCTGTGTAATAAATATTCAGCAGTTATTCCTTTGAGCATAATACAAGACGCAATTTCATCAGAGATACCCTCTGGAACTAAAACTAGTTTTTCTTGAGGAAACAATTGTTTTTCTGAATAACTTCCAATTGGCATTGAAGAGTGAGCCACTCTATCGCCAACTTTAAACAGATCAACATCAGAACCAACTTCTTCTATTATTCCACATGCTTCTAAACCAATTCCACTCGGTAGAGGAATAGGGTACAAGCCTGTTCGGTGATAAACATCAATATAGTTAAGACCAATTGATAGATTTTTTATCAAAACTTCTTTTGGACCTGGTTTACCAATCTCAATATCTTTAACTTCTAAGACTTCAGGGCCACCAAATTTTTCTATTTTAATTGTTTTCATTATTTTACAAATGTACCATTATGATAATCTTGCACTGCTTGCAAGATCTCAGCTTTAGTATTCATTACAAATGGACCCCCTCTAGCAATAGGCTCACCAATAGGCTTTCCAGATATTAATAAAAATTTAGCTTTAGTTAAGCTAGATACTTTTAATTTTTCACCCCTAGTTAGAATAATTAAAGTAGAATCTTTAATAGCATCATGGTCTTGATTGCCAATTTTAATTTCACCTTCAACTAAATATATTAAAGAATTGTGAGTGGAGGGAAGATCAAAATTAAACTTTTTTCCTTTTTCAAGCTCTACATCAAAATAAACAGGTTCAACGTTATGGCCCTTAACAGGTCCTTCTGCATCTTGAAATTTTCCAGCAATCACTTTGACAGTTTTATCATCGTCTTTATGAGTGCTCATTTTATCTGCATCAATGTAAATATATTCAGGCTTAGTCATTTTCAATTTAGCAGGCATGTTTACCCATAATTGAAACCCATGAAGCTTACCTTCTTTCATTGCGGGCATTTCTGAATGAATGATACCACTCCCAGTTTTCATCCACTGAACATCTCCAGCAGTCATTATTCCTTCGCCACCTGCACTGTCTTTATGTTCAAAATCACCGGCAAGCATATAGGTTACTGTTTCAATTCCTCTGTGAGGGTGAGGAGGGAAGCCTCCAATGTAATCATCTTTATTTTCAGAACCAAATTCATCCAACATTAAGAAAGGATCGTGGTAATCAATAAGGTGAGTGCCAATGCTTCTTTTTAATTTAACACCAGCACCATCTGATGCTGCAACTGGCTCTATTATTTTTTCTACTTCAATATTATTCATTTCTATCCTCTATTTATTGTTTTGCTTATTATTTATAACTCCACCAAATGACACACCAGATAGCTCGCTCATTTCCTTTTTCCACGTTGTTAAGTCATTTATAGAAAGTTTATTAAGATGATCATGTCCGCATGCTCTTGCTAATATTTTCATTAGATCTACAGATGCATTAAAAAATCTAGTTAATCTTGCAGAAGATTCGTCAATATTTAATTTTTTTCTAAGTTCTGGTTTTTGAGTGGCAATACCAGCGGGGCAATTATTTGTATTACACATTCTAGCACCAACACATCCTATTGCTTGCATAGCTGAGTTGGAGATTGCAATACCGTCTGCTCCAAGAGCAAGTGCTTTTACAAAATCTGCAGAAGTTCTTAATCCACCTGTTACAATTAATGATACATGGTCATAACCTTTTTTATCTAAGTAATTTCTAGCTCTTGCTAAGGCTGGAATTGTAGGAACAGAAATATTATCTCTAAATATTAAAGGAGCAGCCCCGGTTCCACCACCACGCCCATCAAGAATAATATAATCAGCACTAGCACTTACTGCAAATTCAATGTCAGCTTCTATATGTTGAGCAGATAATTTAAATCCTATTGGAATACCACCAGTTAACTCTCTAACTCTGTTTGAGAATTTTAAAAAATCATCAACTGTTGTCAGGTCTTTGAAAGTAGAAGGGGAGATAGCATCTTCACCTTCTGGAATTTGTCTTACCTCAGATATTTTACCTTTAACTTTGTTTCCTGGTAAATGTCCACCTGTTCCAGTTTTTGCGGCTTGACCACCTTTAAAATGAAATGCTTGAATATTTTTTAACTTATCTTCTGAATAACCAAATTTAGCTGAGGCAAGCTCATAAAAATACTTTGAATTATTATTTTGTTCTTCTAAAAGCATTCCACCTTCTCCCGAACAAATTCCTGTACCAGCTCCCTCTGCACCTTTTGCTAACGCAATTTTTGCCTCTTCTGACAGTGCACCAAAACTCATGTCAGATACAAAAATTGGAATATTTAACGTTAGAGGTTTTTTTGATTTTTTCCCTATAATTATATCTGTTCCAACTTTATCGTTATCAAGGAGAGGTTTTTTTGCTAGTTGGGCAGTAAGTATTTGAATATCTTCCCATTTTGGTAAGTCTTTCGAGGGAACACCCATTGCTCCCATTTCTCCATGATGACCAAGTTTTGTTAAGCCATTTTTTGCAAGCTCATGGATGTATGCAAGATGTGGCTCTTCTTCTGTACTCGTTATTTCATTAGTGTTTGAAACTTCTTCTGATTTATTAATTTGATCAGAGGTAAAATTTTTATGCGTACCGTCACAATAAGGTTTGGTGCTACTATGTTTACACATACAAAGATAAGCATCACCAGTTTCTTCAGCTTTAAAATTTATAGGCTCAAATGAAGTACCAGCATGAGACCAATCACAAAATGGTTGGTTTTTAGATTTTCCACAAGTACAAAACATGTATTCTTCATTTTGTACTAGTTCTACTTTTTTAGGTTTGTTATCTACTATAGTTGGCTTGTCCATTAATACCCTTACTCTAATAAATTAAATCTTAAAATAATATGTAATTTTTTATAAGTGTCTTAATTTAAAGCATCAAGACACTTATATATTTAGTTAATTAACGATTATTTAATTTTTTATCTAGGCTAAAATCTTTTGTTTCATTAACAACTAAGAATAAAAAACCTCCTGCAAGAGCAATATTTTTCATAAAAGATATAAAGTGCATTTGATCAGAAAGATTATTATGAAAAATAACTGCTGTAACAATACAAAATAGACTTAATAAAGCTGCTGAGATTTTTACTTTATATCCAATCATAATTAATATTGGTGCACCTATCTCAAGTATTATTGCGGGTATTAAAAAAATGCCAGGCACACCCAAAGACTCCATCCAACCAACTGTTCCTTCATAGTTTCCAATTTTATTAATTCCACTTAATAAAAAAATTAGAGAGATAAGAATTCTTCCAGTCAGATCTAAGATGTTGTTCATATTTTTTGTTCTATTACTTGCTTTATTCATTACTTGCTGTGCGAACCATCGCAAAGAGGTTGGTTGTTAGTTTGTTTACAAGCACAAAAAAATACTTTTTTTGTTTCTTCAGCTTTGTATGCAACTGGAGTAAATTCTGAACCTTGATGAGATCCATCACAAAATGGTTGCTTTGCACTTTTTCCACAAGAGCACCAGTAGTAAGATTTATCTTTCTCTACATCCACTGGAATTGGTCCGTTACCTGCGTTTTGTCCTTTAGTCATATTGATCCTTTCAATTTATTTGACTTCTATTTAGTGCTTTGGTATTAATAAAGCAATAACGCAAAGTAAACATACTAGTATACAAAAACATACCATGAAAAACTTAATATATTGTCCAGCTGAAAGAGCCGTTTATTTTCTTGGAGGTAAATGGAAAATTAGAATTTTGTTTAGTTTGTTACACAACAAAAAAATTAGATTTGGTGAACTTAAAAAAGGATTAAAAACCATTACACAACAAATGTTATCCAAGCAGCTTAAGGAATTAGAAGGAGATGGAATAATTAATAGAAAAGTTATTCAAATAATGCCGCCAAAAGTTGAGTATTCACTTACTGAATTTGGCCTTTCGGTTATGCCTATCTTAAGATCTTTTTCAGAGTGGAGTAAAAGAAATACTCGAACTATTTCAGTAAAACTAAATAAGAATTTTGAAGAAAATAGAATTAGATAGCCTTAAAAATACAGTAAAAATTTATGTATACTTTAGTTTTAAAGTATGATTAAAGTTAATCAGTGCTGATTTAAGTTAAATTGCAGAGCGCTTTATAAATTCCTGCTAAAGCGACGTTTCAACCACCGCTTTAGCCGGTGGTTTTTTTTTGGAAATTCTTCAAATCTAAACCGGGTACTTGAACCATATTGTGCACCTAGCATTTGCTAAAGCACTAAAAAGGAGAAAAGAGATTGTTTAAATTTACAACCCTCTTGTTTAACGTTTTTCAGTTTCTTTTCTTCAATAATTTGGAGAAAAAAAATGAGTACAAATAGATTAAAAGCAAGACTGGATAAAGGACCCATTGTATGTGCAGAAGGTTTTTTATTTGAAATTGAAAGACGGGGATACATGGCGTCAGGGGAATTTGTGCCAATGGTTTCATTAGACCATCCGGAAGTTCTTGAAAATTTACATAGAGAATTTCAACATGCAGGTTCAGATATTGTTGAAGCTTTTACTTATAATGGACACAGAGAAAAAATGCGTGTTATTGGCAAAGAAGAACTTCTCGAACCTCTAAACCGTTCAGCATTAAAAATTGCTAAAAAAGTTGCACTAGACACACCTAAGGGGTCTAAACCAAATTTGATGGCAGGTAATATTTCAAATTCAAATATTTGGAAACATAATGACCCTCAATCTCAAAAAGCAGTTGAAGGAATGTTTACAGAGATGGTTGGTTGGGCTGTTGAGGAAGGGGCTGATATGTTGATTGGTGAAACTTTTTATTATGCTGAAGAGGCTTACAAAGCTTTAGAGGTAATGAAAAAAACAGGTTTACCAACTGTATTAACAATTTCTCCAATGGGTGAAAATAAAATGAGAGATGGAAAATCTGTTGTTGATACTTGTAAAGATCTTGAACAACGTGGAGCTGATGTTGTTGGTTTAAATTGTTTTAGAGGGCCAGCTACAATGTTTCCCTTTTTAAAAGAAATTAGAGAAGCAGTTAAATGTCATGTTGGAGCCTTGCCTATTCCTTACAGAACCAGTGAAGACTTTCCAACATTTTTTAATCTGCCAGACAGAAGTAATTGTGCTTGTCCATCACCACATGGAAGAACGTTTCCAACGGCATTAGATCCACACTTCTGCAATAGATATGAAATAGGTAAATTTGCAAAAGATGCTTACGCATTAGGAGTGAATTATTTAGGAGTTTGTTGTGGAGCAAATCCAATGTTGATTAGGGAAGTTGCTGAGTCGATTGGATTAAAAGTTCCAGCAAGTAAATACAGAGAGAACATGGAAAATCATTTTATGTATGGAAAAAATAAAAGAATTCCAAAACATATGACTGAATACGGAGACAAAGCGTAAATAAATTAAGAAGGGCATTTAACTAAATTGTGCGCCTGACATATGTCGAAGCACTAAAACAGGAGAAAAAAAATGAGTAATAATCTAAAAGAAACAATAAGTAATCTACAGAAGGATTTTATAGCTAATCCAAAAAATGCTGTGGTCCAATATGAAAGCAACTCAATTCTTAAGGAAGGGCTTCAATCTGTGGTCACTCTTAGGGAGCATAAACTGATAGTGGATGAACCCAAAAGCTTTGGGGGCAAAGATGAAGGACCAAGCCCAGTAGAGTTGATTTTAGCAGCTTTAGCAACGTGTCAGGAAATAACATATAAAGCCTTTGCTACAGCAGCTGGTGTTAATATTGATAGTGTCAGTGTTAATTTGACAGGTACGCTTGATCTTCAAGGTTTTTTAGCTTTAAATAAAAACACTAGACCTGGCTTTCAACACATCTCAGGTACTGTTGATATTAAATCTTCATCACCAAAAGCTGAGATAGATAAATTGATTGATACTGTAAATACACATTGTCCAGTTTTAGACATTTTATCAAAAGGAGTTCCTATTAAATTATTTCAAAAGGTTGCTTCGAGCACTTTTGTTAATAAAGAGCAAACTGAACAAAGAGCAAGCGTTGCTTAAATTATATTAGTTAAGGTCTCATGCTATCTCATGAGGCCTTAATAAGATTGTTTAATTGTTCTAAATTTTTTATTTCATTTTTAGGTTTGTAATCAAGGTTATCAAAAATATTATTATTTCTATTAACCCAAATAGAACTGTAACCATAATTTCCACCACCAGAAACATCCCAAGTATTAGCACTTAAAAATGCAACTTCTTCTTTTTGTATTTTGTATTTTTTAATTGGCATGTCATAAACTTTTGAGTCTGGTTTATAAATGCCAACTTCTTCAATTGAAAAAATATCATCAAATATATTATCTAGATCATTACTCTTCACCAATTCATTAAGAAGAGAAGGTGTACCATTTGAAAGGATGCCTAATTTATAGTTTTTTTCTTTAAGTTTTTTTAAAACTTCTGGCACTTCAGGAAAAGGTGAGAGTACCTTATAAAGATTTAATAATTCATTTTTCATTGAAATATCAATTTCAAATGCCTTCATTGATTTATCTAGGCTATCTTCGGTCACTTGCCAAAAGTCTTTGTGTCTATTCATTAGACTTCTAAGCCAAGTGTACTCTAATTGAGTAGTTCGCCAGTAATTAGCAAAGCCTTCCCATTTATCACCAATTTTATCTTTGCATTTTTCTGCAGCAGAATTGACATCAAATAAAGTGCCATATGCATCAAAAATTATTGCTTTAATATTTTTCATAAATTAACTTAACATTAATGAGTAATATTAGATTATTTTTTAAAGAAAGTTTATCACTTAATTTAACTGCAAAACTTGATAAATCACAATCTCACTATGTAAATAAAGTGATGAGAGTTAAAGTTGATGAAGTCTTCTCTTTATTTAATAGAAGTGGAGAATGGGAAGCAAAAATTTTAACTATTTCAAAAAGTATAGTTGAAGTTAATATTACAAAGCAATTAAGACAAAAAGAAAATGTAAAAGAATTGTGGTTAGCTTTTTCACCTATTAAATCAAATTATTTGAATTTTATGATTCAAAAAGCAACAGAGTTAGGAGTAACTAAATTCTTACCAATTATATTTGATAGAACGATAGTTAGAAAAATTAACAAAGAAAGATTAGAAAAAGTAATTATAGAAGCTGCCGAACAATCAAATAGAATTAATGTTCCATCTATTGAAGACCCTCAATCATTAAAAGATTTTTTAAGTAATGAAAAAATGGATTTAATATTTACAGATCTAAATTCTCAAAATAAAAAATTAGATTTAGAAAAACTAACTAGTAATCCAACGTGTGTAATTATTGGTCCAGAAGGAGATTTTTCAGAAGAAGAAAGAGGGGAGATTCTTAAATTTAAGCACGTTCAGCCAATTAAAATAAATGAAAATATATTAAGATCAGAGACTGCAGTAATTTCAGCTCTATCTATTGTTAGTTATTTGATTAATTGATGGTTTTTAAAAGCTAAAGTGTGATTTTGTCGCAAAATCTAAAGTGTAAATTTTATGAAAGCACTTTATATACTGTTGTAAATGAACAAGTTTTTACTTACAATTTTAGCGACTATCTACTCAACAGGTGCATTAGCCGATCAACCTAAGGAATGGCAACTAGGGTTTCAAAACCCAGCCTCTGATGGAATGAGAGATATTGTTAGTTTTCATAATAATATTCTACTTCCAATAATTATTGCTATCACTGTCTTTGTTTTATTTCTTATGATTTATACTTGTATAAGATTTAGAGAATCAAAAAATCCAGTTCCATCAAAGACTACTCATAATGTTGCAGTAGAAGTTTTGTGGACATTAATTCCATGTTTAATTTTAATCGTAATGGCGATCCCATCATTTAAACTTTTATACAAGCAAGATACGATCCCAAAAGTTGATGTAACAATCAAAGCTGTTGGATATCAGTGGTACTGGGGATACGAATATCCCGACGAAAATATTATTTTTGAATCGTACATGATTAAAGAAGATGAGTTAAAAGAAAACCAACCAAGATTACTAACCGTTGATCACGAAGTTGTTGTGCCAGTTAATAAGGTGGTTAAGGTTTTAATTACTGCAAACGATGTCTTACACGCTTGGGCATTACCATCTTTTGGAGTTAAAAGAGATGCTGTTCCAGGAAGAATAAATGAAACTTGGTTTAAAGCTGAAAAAGTAGGAACATATTATGGTCAATGCTCTGAGTTATGTGGAATACAACATGCTTTTATGCCGATCACAGTAAGAGTTGTAACAGATGAAGAATATGCAATATGGCTAGCAGAAGCTAAAATGAAATTTGCAAAAGAGCCAATTACAGAAAATGAATATAAAAAACTAGCGAGTAAATAAAAATGTATACACAAACAGCATTACAAGACGATCATCACACACCAACAGGTTGGAAACGTTGGGCTTACTCAACTAACCATAAAGATATTGGTACAATGTATTTAATTTTTGCAATTTTTGCAGGAATTATTGGAACAGCTTTTTCAGTATTAATGAGAATTGAATTAATGCATCCTGGTGATGGAATTTTAGGTGGAAATTATCACTTATATAACGTGTTGGTTACTGGTCACGGATTAATAATGATTTTCTTTATGGTGATGCCTGCAATGATTGGTGGATTTGGTAATTGGTTTGTACCCATCATGATTGGTGCACCTGATATGGCGTTTCCAAGAATGAATAATATTTCATTTTGGTTATTACCTGCTTCATTTATTTTATTACTACTTTCAATTTTTGTAGATGGCCCTCCAGGTCAACAAGGTGTCGGCGGAGGATGGACTTTATATCCACCTTTATCTTCTAAAGCTGGACAGCCAGGACCTGCAATGGATTTTGCTATTTTAAGTTTGCACTTAGCTGGAGCTTCTTCAATTTTAGGAGCAGTTAACTTTATTACAACAATTTTGAATATGAGAACACCAGGTATGACTTTGCACAAAATGCCTTTATTTGCTTGGTCTGTTCTAGTTACAGCATTCTTATTGTTGTTATCACTTCCAGTTTTAGCTGGTGCAATTACAATGCTTTTAACGGATAGAAATTTTGGAACAGCATTTTTTGATGCTCAAACAGGTGGAGATCCTGTTTTGTACCAGCATTTATTTTGGTTCTTTGGTCATCCAGAAGTTTATATTTTGATACTTCCTGGCTTTGGAATGATTAGTCATATTGTTTCAACATTTTCTAAAAAACCAGTATTTGGATATTTGGGAATGGCTTACGCAATGGTTTCAATTGGTGTTGTAGGTTTTGTTGTTTGGCCCACCACATGTATACGGTTGGTTTAAGCACTGATACTAAAGCTTATTTTATAGCAGCAACAATGATTATTGCAGTACCAACAGGTATTAAGATATTTTCATGGATTGCAACAATGTGGGGTGGATCAATTTCATTTAAAACTCCAATGCTATGGGCATTAGGCTTTATATTTTTATTTACAGTTGGTGGAGTAACAGGAGTTGTGCTTGCAAATGCAGGTGTTGATACTGCAATGCACGATACTTATTATGTAGTCGCTCACTTTCATTATGTATTGTCTTTAGGGGCAGTATTTGCAATCTTTGCAGGATTTTATTATTGGTTTGGTAAAATGTCTGGTTATGAATATTCTGAAACTTTAGGAAAAATACATTTTTGGTTAACATTTATTGGAGTTAACTTGGTATTTTTTCCTCAACATTTTTTAGGTTTAGCAGGAATGCCAAGAAGATATGCTGATTACCCAGATGCATTTGCTGGATGGAACTACGTTTCATCAGTTGGCTCATACATAGCAGTTGGTGGTTTATTAGTATTTTTTGTTAACTTAATTTATTCTTTTTCTAAGAAAAAAGCTGCAGCTCAAAACCCTTGGGGTGAAGGTGCCACAACTTTAGAATGGACCATACCATCACCACCAAATTTCCATACCTTTGATGAGTTGCCAAAGTTCGTGGATGATCAAGATACTGAAAAATCTAATACTCATTAAATTTTAAGAAAATTATTTTTAACAAATAAGATATTATTATGCTGACACTTGACAAAAAAACTAAAAAAAAAAACATCTTTACTGCGTTTGGAATAATAGCCTTCATGATATTCCTATTTTTTTTTACTCTCTATAATGTGGGAGTTTTTGACAGACAATTATGATTCAAAAAAAAACGCTTACTCCTATAATTTTAGCTGGAATCTTTTTTATCATGCTTGGCCTTTCATTTGCTGCGGTACCTTTATATGACATATTCTGTAGAGCGACTGGCTTCGGTGGAACTACGCAAATATCAAAAGAGGCACCAGATATAGTTTTAGATCAAAAAGTAAGTGTTCGCTTTGATACAAATGTAAACAAACTCCCCTGGAATTTTAAAGTAAAAAAAAATGTTATGGATGTGAACATAGGTCAAGTGAATCGAATCGAATTTCAAGTAGAGAATTATGGCGATGAAACAACTTATGGTGTGGCTGCTTTTAATGTATCTCCCTCATCTTTTGGTAAATATTATAGTAAATTAGGCTGTTTTTGCTTTGAAAAGCAAGAGCTGAAAGCAGGAGAAAAAGCAACATATATAATGACTTTTTATTTAGATCCAGAAATGGTAAACGACCCAAACACTAAAAATATTAAAGATGTAACTATGTCCTATACTTTCTTTTCATCAGATTACTATAACCAATCAAAATTATAAAAATGTCAGCAGAAAAAAAACATGATTATCACTTAGTAGACCCAAGTCCTTGGCCTATTTATGTATCATTTTCTAGCTTATTTTTAGCAATAGGGACTGTCTATTATTTGCATAGTGAAGTTTCCTGGGGAATGTACTTAGGTTTTGCTCTTTTATTTTATGGAGTATACATGTGGTTTAGGGATGTAATAATAGAGTCGGTTGACCACAATCATCATACACCTGTTGTTAAAATTCACCTTAGATATGGAATGACTCTTTTTATCGCCTCCGAAGTAATGTTTTTCGTTGCGTGGTTTTGGGCTTATTTTAATGCAAGTTTATTTCCTACAGAACTCATGGGCAATGTTTGGCCTCCAGTAGATATTATAACATTTGATCCTTGGGATATTCCATTGATAAATACATTAATTTTACTACTATCAGGAACCACTGTTACTTGGGCCCACCATGCTTTAGAAGAAGGTGATAGAGAAAGTTTTGTGCAAGGTTTGGCAATGACAGTTGTTTTAGGTTTTAGCTTTTCTTTATTGCAGATTTATGAATACCATCATGCAAGTTTTGATTTTTCAGGAAATATATATGGTGCTGTGTTTTATATGGCCACAGGCTTTCATGGGTTTCACGTCGTCGTAGGAACTATATTTTTAGCAGTATGTTGGTGGCGAGGCAAGACTGGTCATTACAAAAAAGATGAGTTTTTCGGCTTTGAGGCTGCTGCGTGGTACTGGCATTTTGTTGATGTAGTATGGCTATTCCTATTTGCTTCAATCTATGTTTGGGGAAGTTAATAGTTAACCTTGAGAAATAAACTTTTATTTTCAATTTTTGTATTCTTTTTTATATCTATATTTATAGCATTAGGTAGCTGGCAACTAGTAAGATTAGATTGGAAAAATGAATTATTAAATAAAATTGATGTTTCTTTGAAGAAAGAACCTGTTGATTTAATGACCAATGTTCCTGAAGACTATCTAAAAATCAAAACTTCAGGGGTTATAGATTTTGATAAACAAATTTATTTATATAGTTTAAACGAAAAAGGTGCACCAGGATTTAATGTTGTTAATCCAATTATAATTAATAATAAAAACTTTTTATTAAATAGAGGATGGATACCTTTTGATAAAAAAAATACTAAAGAAATTGATATTTTTGATCATAAAACTATTTTAGGAACGTTAAGAAAACAATCTAAGGCTAACAGGTTTAAGCCTGTTAATGATATTAACGATAATTACTGGTTTACTTTAGATAGGGATGATATTTTTCAATATACAAATAAAAATTTTTCTCCATTTGTAATTTACTTAAATAATAATTTAGAATTACCAAAACCAAAAATTATTACTGTAAATATTTCAAATAGTCACAAAAAGTATGCTATTACTTGGTTTTCTTTAGCACTGTCAATTTTTTTATTTTATTTATATGTGAGGAAAAATACATATTAATTTTTGCAAGCTTACAAATAACTCTTAATTATTTTAAAAATATTTTCCAAATTTTCATGATGACTAATTCGATCAATATACTTTCCTTTATCTAATAAAAGTATTGAAGAACTATGATTGATTAAATAACTACCGTCTTCATTAAAAATTTTTTCACTTAAAACACCCCATGATTTTGAAAGCAAAAATACTTTTTGTGGATCTCCAGTTATTCCATAAATCTTACTTTTAAATAAATTCAAGTAATCCTTAATTATTTTAGGATTGTCTCTTTCAGGATCAATACTTACAAAAAAAACTTTCAAATTTTTTTTCTCACTATCATTTAATTTTTCGATAACCTGATCTAGATTAGATAGTGTCATTGGACATATATCGGGACAATTTGTAAAACCAAAAAAAATTGCAGTTAACGGTCCTTGAAAAGATTTTTCTGTTACAGGCTCATTATTTACATCTGTTAAAGTAAATGCAGATCCAGTATATGAAGCTACAATATCTTCTTTCTTTTCTTGTATCGATAATACAATAGGCAACATAATAAATAAAAAAATTAACAAACAGCCACCCAGTATAGTTATTGAGGTCTTTAATTTCATATTTTATGAATTAATATATTATATATTATAATTATGTCTAAATTTATTAAAAAACTTTTTGGAACATTGTCTGATAAGCCTTGGGAAAAAGAACAGATGGAAAGTGATAACCGTCATCAAGGTAAAACTTTTGATATATCGTTGCAGACATCAGCCGTTATTGTTATCTTTGGTGTAAGTACTGTATTATTTACTTTAGTTGTTACAGGATACCTTTATAGCATTCCTGCTACTCAAGATACAGAGTATTTATTGAAACCTAATTTATTATGGTTAAATACTTTAGTTTTATTATATGTTGCTTATTTTTTTAATAAAATCACAAATGATTTAAAAAAAAACAATTTTGAAAAAATCAAAAAAAATTTGCTTATAGTTGGTTTTTTAAGCTACGCTTTTTTATTTGGGCAGATTTTTTTTTGGTTTCAATTAATGAAAAATGGAAATTATGTTTCTACAAATAACTATTTTTCATCATTTTATATTTTTACTGCACTCCATGGATTGCACCTTTTGGGAGGATTATTTTTTTGGGGGAAAGTTTTTTCCAAAGTTCATAAACTTAAAAAAGAAGAAATTATAAAAGAACAAAAAAGTATAGATGCACTATCTCTTTATTGGGCTTTTTTATTAATTGTTTGGTGTGTATTTTTTTTAATTATGTATGTTTTTAATGATACAGTTATTGCTTGGTGTCGAGCACTACTTGGTTAAATGCTTTAAAGAAACAACGTTAAAATAGCCCCAACAAAAATTATAAAAATTAATAAAATATTAACAGATTTTAAATATTTTTGTATTTCTGGTTTCTTTTCTTTTTTTGAAAAAACTCCTGCTCCCAGAGAAATTACAAGATAAAAGCAAAAAACTAAAACCAGCACAACTACAAAGAGACTAAATTTATCAAGCATAATTTAATTCACTATAAAGCCTTATTTACTCATTTATTAATATATTTTTCTATGGATTCAGAAATTTATTTCAATTACTGTTATCTAAGAGAGAGACAAATATGCACCCGGGAATTATATTTTTAGGGGTAATTGTTGGTTCAGTTCTGTTCCATATATATACTCCATGGTGGTGGACAGACATAGCCTCAAACTGGGGGGCAATGGATGATACAATTAATTTAACTTTCTGGATTGGTGGCGGTGTATTTATTTTAGTTTGTTTGTTCATGGTTTATTGCATACTAAAATTTTCCTATAAAGAAGGCAGAAAAGTTGAATACAAACCAGAAGATCATAAATTAGAAAAAATATTAACTATTGCAACTACTGTTGGAGTTATTGCTCTTCTAGCACCGGGTCTAATTGTTTATAATAATTATATCAATACTCCAAAAAATGCACTGCAAGTTGAAGTGAATGCATGGCAATGGGGATGGCAATATAGATTACCAGGTGAAGATGGAATATTAGGCACAGCTCAAGTTGAAAAAATTAGTGATGACAATCCTTTTGGAATAAACTTAGATGACCCATATGGAAAAGATGATATTTTAATTCAAGACGATGTGCTTCACTTAAAAACAGATAGACCAGTAAAAATTTTATTAAGGTCACTAGATGTTTTGCACAATTATTATGTTCCACAATTTAGAGCAAAAATGGATGCTATACCTGGAATCATTTCTTATTATTGGTTTGAGCCAAACAAAATAGGAGAATACGAAGTGTTGTGTGCTGAATATTGTGGAGTGGGCCATTATGCTATGAGGGCAAAAGTTATAGTTGAAAGTGAAGGCAATTATAAAAACTGGATTAAAGAACAGGAAACTTTTTCAGATTTAATTGCTAAACAAGAAAATGATAAATTAAAAACAACTCTACTTGCTAAAAATGATGATTAAATAATGTAAAGGAGAATTATGTCAGACGAATATAACCAACAGAATACACCTCTTGAAGCACAGTCTTCAGAAACCATGTCTGGCTCTTCTGGCACTCCATCAAAAGACATTGATTATGTAAGACCTGCAGAAATTCCTGAACAGGATCTTTATCATGGGCATAGTTTTATTACTAAATGGATTTTCTGTCAGGATGCTAAAGTTATTGGTATTCAATATTTTCTTACTGCCGTGTTTACAGGAATAGTCGGTCTAATACTTTCTTGGTTGATGCGTTTACAATTGGGTTATCCAGATCTAGTTCCATTCATCACAGCAGAACATTATTATCAATTTGTAACTATGCACGGCATGATAATGGTTGTTTATTTTTTAACAGCATTATTTTTAGGAGGTTTTGGAAATTATTTAATTCCCTTAATGGTTGGAGCGAGAGATATGGTTTTCCCATATGTAAACATGGTTAGTTTCTGGATGTTTTTTATCGCAGTGTGTGTTCTCATGGCTAGCTTTTTTGTTCCTGGTGGACCAACAGGTGCAGGATGGACGCTCTATCCACCTCAAGCTATTTTGCCAGGTACTCCTGGTTCCAATATGGGAATTACTTTAATGCTTATTTCTTTATCGTTATTTGTAATTGGATTTACTATGGGTGGATTAAATTACATAATTACAATTTTACAAGCTCGTACTAGAGGGATGACATTAATGAGAATGCCTCTAACGATATGGGGAATTTTTACCGCAACAGCTTTGGCTATGTTAGCTTTTCCAGCATTATTGGTCAGTTGTATTATGATGACTCTAGATAAGATGCTTGGGACTAGTTTTTTTATGCCAGCCATTCTCCAAGCTGGAGAAGTACTAAATTATGGAGGAGGAAGCCCTGTTCTTTTTCAACACTTGTTTTGGTTTTTTGGCCACCCCGAAGTTTACATTGTGGCTCTTCCTGCTTTTGGAATAGTTTCAGATTTAATATCTGTTCATGCTAGAAAAAATATCTTTGGATATAGAATGATGGTTTGGGCTATTGTTGGTATAGGAGCTTTAAGTTTCTTTGTTTGGGCTCACCATATGTATGTTAGTGGAATGAACCCTTGGTTTGGTTTTTTCTTTGCAACAACTACACTTATTATTGCAGTGCCAACTGCATTGAAAGTTTATAACTGGATAATAACACTATTTAGAGCAAACATTAGAATGAACACAGTAATGCTTTTTTGCTTAGGTTTTATTGTGACCTTTGTAAATGGAGGAATTACTGGAATTTTTTTAGGGAATGTTGCGGTAGATATTCCACTATCTGATACTTATTTTGTAATAGCTCATTTTCATATGGTCATGGGCATAGCCCCACTTATGGTAATTATGGGTGCAGTTTATCATTGGTTTCCCTTGGTTACTGGAAGAATGTTAAGTGAAAAATTAGGTAAGTGGCACTTTTGGGTTACATTCTTAGGTGCGTATTCAATTTATTTTCCAATGCATTACCTAGGTTTTATTGGAGTGCCACGAAGATATTATGAAATGTATGATAGTCCATATGTCACTTCAGCTGTTGGAATGAATGAGTTTATAACCGTTGCGGCTTTAATTGTTGGTTTTTCACAGTTAATTTTTATTTACAATATTGTAACAAGTTTAAAAATTGGAAAACCAGCAGGCAAAAATCCTTGGCAGGCAAATTCTTTAGAATGGCTAACCCCTGATGTACCACCAACTCATGGTAATTGGGGAGAAAAATTACCAGTTGTTCATAGATGGCCTTATGACTTTAATGTACCTGGCGCAAAAGAAGATTACATAACCCAAACAACGCCACCAAGTGAAGTTATTAATGCAGAGGTAGAAAAAACTTAGGAAAAAAATATGACTGATGTAAAAATTGAAGGTTATGAACTTAAACCAGGGTTTAAAGGAATGGCCACAGATACTGGCTCTGATCAAACAATGTTTAAGGGTGTTCAGTGGGGAAAAGTCATGATGTGGATTTTTTTACTGAGTGATACTTTTGTGTTTAGCTGTTTTTTGATTTCGTACATGAAAGGAAGAACCTCTACAGTAGTAGATTGGCCAAACACAAGTGAAGTCTTTTCACTACATGTAGGCAGCACACCTGTTCCATTATTATTAATTGCAATAATGACATTTGTTTTAATTACAAGCAGTGGAACCATGGCTCTTGCAGTAAAATATGGTTATGAAAAAAATAGAAAAATGTGTGGATGGCTTATTTTAGCTACAGCTATTGGTGGCCTTACATTTGTTGGAATGCAAGTATTTGAATGGTCAAAATTAATACATGAAGGTGTTAGACCTTGGGAAAATCCTTTTGGAGCAAAACAATTTGGTTCATACTTCTTTATGATTACAGGATTTCATGGATTTCATGTTTCAATTGGTGTGATCTTTCTTTTTATTTTTGCAAGAAAAGTTTTTAAAGGTGATTTTGACAACGGTAAAAGGGGATTTTTTACTACAATGAAATCGGATTATGTTGCAATAGAGATTTTAGGTCTTTATTGGCATTTTGTTGATTTAGTGTGGGTATTTATATTTGCCTTTTTTTATTTATGGTAAACTAGATTATGGATGAGATAGAAAACAAAGAAACCGTTGCTTCAACACATAAGATAGGAATCTACTTATGGATTTGGGGATTATTATTTGTACTTAGCTTTTTTTCTTACATGGTTGACTTGTTTGCATTTCAGGGGTTATTAAGATGGACCTTAATTTTAATATTTATGTTTCTAAAAGCTGGTTTAATAATGGCTTTCTTTATGCACCTATTTTGGGAGCGATATGCCCTAGTTAATGTTCTTTTGTGGCCAATGACAGCAATAGCTTGTTTTATTGGGCTTATGGCAGCAGAAGCAAAATACACGGTTTTTACAAGATTATTATATTTTATTACTGGAGGATAAACTTTATGACTGGATACACTGTACTTGCTGGAGCTTTAATATTTTTTTTACTTTTTATTTATGCAACATGGTTTGGTACTGAATTAAAATTAGAGAAGCAAAAAGACAAAGGCCCCAAAATTACAATTAATCCATATGACAATATGTCTCTTACTAGAAGATTTATTGATAAAAAAAATAAACAAATTGGAATTTTTGATTTAGGAAATCATATTCTTATTATTGGAATGGTATCAATTTTAGTGTTTATTTTATTAAATGTAGAATAGGCACATCATATCTGATAACCGTTTAACCAAAATGATTAGAAAAAAAACTGTCTCACTAGATTTTAATGAATTAATTAAATCTTTATATCTATTGATGAAACCAAGAGTAATGTCTCTTGTTATATTTACATGCGCCGTTGGCCTTTTAACTTCCAATTCAAATATAGGTATTATTGATGCTATGATAGGCATAACTTTAGTTGCTTTAGGTGCGGGAGCGGCTGGATGTCTAAATATGTGGTACGAATCAGATTTAGATGCACTCATGACAAGAACATGCTTAAGACCAATTCCCACTGGTAAAATTAATAGAAACCAAGCACTTACCTTTGGAATAGTGCTTTCAGTTATTTCAGTTGTAGCATTAAATTATTTTTCAAATTTTCTATCAGCATCTTTGTTATTATTTACAATATTTTTTTATCTTTTTGTCTATACAATATGGCTAAAAAGAAAAACACCGCAAAATATTGTTATTGGCGGAGCTGCTGGTGCATTACCACCTGTTATCGGGTGGACTATAGCAACTAATACAATTAGTTTAGAGCCATTAGCTTTATTTTTAATAATTTTTATTTGGACGCCTTCGCATTTTTGGGCATTGAGTTTATATAAAGCTGATGATTATAAAAAAGCAAAAATTCCAATGTTACCTTTAACAGATGGCATTGAAAAAACAAAAGTATACATTCTTATTTATTCTTTATTAATGCTACCCATCATCTTTTTTCCATATTGGATTAATTTTTCAGGTTTAATCTATTTGATTCCAGCATTAGTTCTTACAATTTATTATAATTTTATTTGTTTTGATTTATATCAATACAAAAAAAATAAATTTGATTTAAAGAAAGCAAAAAAAGTCTTTGGTTACTCAATTTTGTATCTATTCTTAATTTTTGTATTACTTTTAATAGATAGTCTGATTTAAATTTTTCGACTCGGAATTCTGTGGTATAATAATATTTTTAACTGATTATATCTGTTAAATCTAAATATTCATATTTCATCAATAAGCAAATTATTGTGAAAATAATAGTCGTAATACCAATGGAGTAAAAAGTCTTTTTAAGAAGTTTAGGGTTTTCAGGTGCTCCAATCTCATTTGCTGGAATTAAAAATTTTCTTTTTCGATTAACATCTACTGGTAATATACAAAAAAATACCACTAACTGAATAATTAGATACATTGTAACTAGTCCAATTGTACTCAATTTACCCCCTATATCTTTGCCATTAAAGAGTATATAAATTGTTCTAAAGTTAAAAGATAATAAGTCATTAATTTACAATTATATTCTTAACTAGTTTATATTTGTAAGAAGATTTTTATTAGCCAATTTTTCACAATTAATATATTTATATTTTAAAAAAAATTAATTAGATGAAGTATATAAGCACCAGGGATAACTCAAAAGAATATAGCTTTGAGCAAGTATTTATTAAAGGGCTTGCAGATGATGGGGGCTTGTTTATTCCAAAAGAGGTTAAAAAATACAGTGCTGAACAAATAAAGGCATTAAGTAACTTGAGTTATCAGAATTTAGCAAAAGAAATAATATACCCATTTATAGGTGACTTTATGACAGCAAATGAGTTGTCAGATATTGTTGATAAATCATATTCTGTATTTAGAAAAGATAACGTCATAGATTTAATTAAATTAGGTGATACTAAGGTTTTAGAGCTGTTTCATGGCCCGACACTAGCCTTTAAAGATATAGCAATGCAATTGTTAGGAAACTTCTATGAGCATTATTTAAAAAAAAATAATAAAGATATAAACGTTGTAGTTGCAACATCTGGGGATACAGGTGCTGCTGCAATAGATGCGATTAAGGGAAAAAAGAATATGAATATATTTGTTCTTCACCCTCATGAAAAAGTTTCACTCGTTCAAAGAAAACTAATGTCGACAGTCAAAGAAAAGAATGTCTTTAATATAGCGATTGAAGGTAATTTTGATGATTGTCAAAATTTAGTTAAATCAATGTTTGCAGATAAAGAATTTTCTAACTCAATAAATATGTCTGGAGTTAACTCGATAAATTGGGCAAGAATTATTGCACAATCAGTCTATTATTTTTACACATATTTCCAGAATAAAGATGACAGGCCAATTAATTTTTCAGTACCTACAGGTAATTTTGGTGATGTGTATGCTGGGTACCTATCCAAAAAAATGGGTTTACCAATTAATAAACTTATCGTTGCAACAAATCAGAATGATATTTTACACAGAGCAATTTCTAAGGGAAAATATGAAGCAGAAACAGTTTTAGAAACAAACTCTCCAAGTATGGACATTCAAATTGCGAGTAATTTCGAAAGATTAATTTACGATTTGAATGACTTTGATGATCATGAAACACAAAAAATTATGAGTGGAATTAAAAAAGATGGTAAATATATTATTTCAAAAGATAAAATAGAAAAAATAAATAAAGATTTCTTATCAGCAAGTATGAGTGAAGAAGAGATTTTAGATACTATTAAAGAAGTTCACATTAAATATGATATTATACTGGATCCTCATAGTGCAATAGGATTTGGATCTTTAAATAAAGTAAATTTAGAAGGTAATAATATTGTTTTAGCAACAGCACACCCATGTAAGTTTCCAGAAGCCATAGATAAATCAATTGGAATCAAACCTAACTTACCTGATGAACTAAAGTATGTTATGGATGAAAAAGAAAATTATGATATTATTCCAAATAATCTAAGTAAAACTCAACAATACATTAAGGAAAAAATATAATGAAATTAAAAGAAAATGAAACAATCCCTAATTCTGAATTTTTTATTATGGAAGATGGAAATCCCATTAAGAAAAATACTTTTGAGTTTTTTAAGGATAAGAAGGTAGTTTTATTTGGTTTACCCGGTGCCTATACATCAGTTTGTTCAGCCAAACATTTACCTGGATACGTTGATAACCATGATAAATACCAAGCAAAAGGTGTAGATTTAATAGTCTGTATCTCAGTAAATGATCCATTTGTAATGGAAGCTTGGGGCAAAAGCCAAAATGTTGAAGATAAAGTTTTGATGATGGCTGATCCATTTTTGAATTTTACGAAAGCAATAGGTGCTGATGTTGATAAAAGTGTCCGAGGTTTAGGTGTAAGATCAAATAGATACACAATGTTAATAAACAATCTTAAAGTAATTAAATTACAAGAAGAAGAAGATGCTGGTGCATGTGAAGTTTCGGCTGCCCAAAATTTTTTAAATTTAGTTTAATTCGGCAGCTTGTTTAGCTAATAAATCAACTTCTTCATTTAGAATATTTCCAGCATGAGCCTTAACCCATATCCATTTAATTTCATGAGATTGATTTAATTCATAAAGCTGAGTCCAAAGTTCTTTGTTTTTTACTGGTTCCTTTTTAGAAGTTAACCAATTGTTTTTAATCCATTTATGTACCCAATCAGTAATGCCTAATTTCACGTATTGGGAGTCTGTATAAATTTCAATAGGTTGCTGTTCTTTTATTTCCTGAAGCGCTTTAATTGGAGCCATTAGCTCCATCTTATTATTAGTTGTGTCTTTTACACTTCCACTAATTTTTTTAATTTCATCATTAATATTGATGATTGCAGCCCAACCACCATTTCCAGGGTTTTTTAAACAAGAACCATCAGTATAAATTTTTATCATTATTTATAATAATCTTTGTAGCTATTCAGATTGTTATGGATAATTAGTTTTTGAAAATATTCGTTAGGTTCTTTGATCTGAATTAGTGCAGTTTTAGGAGTATTAAAATAATCATAAATTCTAGTTAGTAGGTATCTTAAAGCCGCTCCTCTACATAATATATTTAATGAGTCTTTCTCTTTTTTTGAAATAGTTCTTATAGTTTCATATCCATCAATTAAGTATTTAATTTTTTTATTATTCATTACAAAAGAATTTCTTTTCTTATCAAAACATAAAGCATTTATACAAATTGCAATCTCATACATTAGAAAATCGTTGCTTGAAAAATAAAAATCAATAAATCCAGAAAATTTATTTTTATAAAAGAAGATATTATCTATAAATAAATCTCCATGAATAATTCCACTTGGTAATTTTTTTGGCCATTGATTTTTAATGTCCTTTAAGCATACGTTAAGAGTAGGTTTTAGTTTTGGAGCTAATTTATTAGACGTAAATTTTATACTTTTTAATAAGCTACCTAATTTATTAATAGACATAGAGTTCTGCCTATATAGTTTTATTCTAGTTCCAGCCTTATGGAATTTTGCAATATTTTTTCCAATATCAAAACAATTTTTATAATTAAGATTGGCCTTATCTTTTCCCTTTAAAAAAGTCACAATACTAGCGGGTTTATTTTGAATTCTACTTAAGTGCTTATCACTGCTATTCTTTAAGGGTTTTGGACATATAATCTTTTTTTGATTTAGTTTTTCCATTAAGTTCATAAAAAAAGGTAAATCTTTTTTCTGAACTCTTTTTTCAAAAATTGTTAAAATAAATTTTTTTTTATTTGTTTTTAATAAGTAGTTTGTATTTTCTATTCCTTTTTTAATTCCTTCAGATTTAGTTATTTTTCCTAATTTGTAATCTCTACTTAGTGATAGAAGGTCTTTACTATTTATCTTAGTGTATACAGCCATCTAATTTAATTTTGCAGGAACTTTAAAAACAATATTTTCTTTGATAATTTCAACTTCCTCAATTTTTATTTTAAAATTTTCTTTCAATTTATTAATGAAATTTTCAACTAGAACTTCAGGTGCTGATGCGCCAGACGAAACTCCAATTGTTTTACAATTTTGTATTTTTTCAAAGGGAATTTCACTTTCTGAATGAATTAATTCAGCATGCTGGCAGCCACTTTGTTCTGCTACCTCAACTAAACGAACTGAATTTGAAGAATTTCTACTTCCTAAAATAAAAAACATATCACATTGTTTGGCAATATTTTTAACAGCTGATTGACGATTAGTAGTTGCATAGCAAATATCCTCTTTAAATGGTTCTTTAATCTTTGGAAATTTTTTTTTAAGGGCTTTTATTATATTTTTAGTGTCATCAACAGACAGAGTTGTTTGAGTAACATATGCAATTTTTTTTTTATTATCTAATTCATATAACTCAACATCATGCTCATCTTGAATTAAGTCAATTGTATCTTCTGGTAATTGCCCCATAGTACCAATAACTTCTGGATGATTGTTATGTCCTATAAGAATAATATGGTAACCAGCTTTATGAAGGTTTTCTGCCTCTCTATGAACTTTTGAGACAAGAGGACAAGTAGCATCTATATATTCCATTTTATAGCTATCAGCCTGTATGGGTATCGCTTTCGGTACACCGTGTGCAGAAAAAATTACTGGTCTAGTTTTATCTTTAATCTCTTCTAACTCTTCAACAAAAATTGCACCTATTGCCTTAAGACTATCCACTACATGTTTATTGTGAACTATTTCATGTCGCACATAAACTGGTGCACCGTATTTTTTAATACTTTTTTTAACTATTTCTATTGCCCTTTCTACACCAGCACAAAAACCTCTAGGAGCAGATAACAATATTTTAATTTCTTTATTTTTCATTTTTTTCTAAAAGATATTCGAGCAATATATGAGGAAAGGTTAAAGACGCCAAACCAATAAATATAACTTTTAATATTGCATCATTTAATTGATAGAAATTAGATAGGAAATATAAGCTTATAACGTATAAAATTGCAGTTAAAACTGTAAGTGGCATAGCTTTTTTAATAAATGTCATAGCACCAATTTTAAAACTATTTTCATCAAGTTCTGTTATCAGTGAAATTGAATGTCGAAATGAATGTAGGAAACAAAAGTATACTGTAAAGGCAATTAGCGGAGTAAAAAAATAATTCAGAACAATAATTGAAAAAAAATCCAAAACTATCAAAATATTTATAATTTTAAAATCTTTCAAAAAATAATAAACACTGGACAGTAAAGAAATTGATAAAGCAAAAAGTAATATATTGTTATCTTCAATAAAGTTTAAGAATAAATAAAATTTTTCATTTTCTATTAAAAGTAATTTAAAAATATTAATTGTTTCAACAAAGTGAAACATTAATGGTGCAATGATTATTAGAGACCCTTTTAAGAAATAAAGAATTAGATTTGATGCATTTTTATTATTTATCAAAAATTCAGTATCTTCTTTGCCAAAATGATATGAGGCAACAACTAAAAATAAAATAAGAGACACAGTTGGAAAAAATAACCAAAATATAATGATACTAATGCCGATAAGAGAATATATTAAATAAAAAAAATAAGATTTTTTTACATTATATAACTGGCTAAGCTTTTTACCTTTTTGATTATCTAGTGCACCATGTGAAATTCCAATTGTAAGAATAAGAAATAAACATACCACTGGAGAGATGTTTAAGTTCTCAAATCGATTAATAATCAAGGCAATGAAGCATGAAAAAATAAAAAAAATTATTGAATGATAGAAATTAATTTTATTTATCAGACTATGCATTTTATTTTAAAAGGGCTTTAATAAATAACCATTTTTTAGCTGTTTTAAGAATTATTAATAAATCTTGAAAAATATTACTCTTATTAGATAGAAATTTAATTACAGTTTCAGGAGAGTTATCAAACATTTTGAAAAATATATTTGGCATTTGGTTGGCATGATTATTTAAAACTCTTAAAAATATCTTATCTAGAAATTGATATTTTTTTTTAATTTCATATCTTCTTATTTTATCAATATTATCAATATTTTCTCTTATGAATCTGCTGTGTTCTTGAATATTCAAAAAAGTGTAACCAGTACTTAATCTAGTCATATGTCCTGCGGTACCTATATTTATTTTATTTTTTTCGTTAATATTTGATGGATAAAAAAGTGGTATGGCACCATTTTCTTTATAATTAATTTTGTAATTTTTAATATTTAGATGATTTTCAATGTAATTTTTTAATTGCTGGTCATAATCCATTTCCAGATCATTATTCATTTTAGATAACCACGTAGTTTCAACCATAGCCTTATTTTTACTAAAAGGTAGTGTGTAGAAGAAATGAACACTTTCATATTGTTGACAATCAAAGTCCATTAAATTCATGATCTTTTCATCAAAAACATCTTTAGTAGACTCGATCTCAATACCCTTAAAGTGTTGCCAAAGCTGATTTTCATTAGACTCTATTGAGGGAACACTATTGAAAACAAACGAATTATTTAAGCTTACCTCATTAATATTTTTATAAAATTCAATATTCGGATTTTGTTTCAGCGTGGAGTTTATTTTTTTATATAATAGTCCGCTATCAATTGATTGATAAGGTAGCTTATTACATTCTAAAAATTTAGTTTTGTTGGGTATATTTATAGAAAAATTATTCCAACTTTTTTTAACACAATCTTCAAAATTATGATTTGTTGTTTTCCAGAAAGACCAAGTTTTATCTCTTTTGTACTCTAATCTAGGTTCAATAATTGCTAATGTTTTATCTTTGAGTTTATTATGAGTTTCTAATTCGTATGCCAAAGATAACCCAGCACATCCACCACCAATAATTATATAATCAAATTCTTTCATTTAAATCTACTTCCTCACTAATTAAAAAGTGTTCATTATTCATATAACCACTTTTTTGTTTTGTTAAAAAAAGTGTTACTAAGTCAAATATAGAAAGAATAGTCTGATAGATTTTTGTAATATTATTTACATAAATCTTACCTGCTTTATTATAATTTTCTATATTCTTTGTTTTTAAAATTTTATCACCTATTTTCTTGTAAACTCTTCTTGCTACAAGTATTGCAAATCTAAACTTAAAGGGTATTTCCTTTATTGCTATAAAAGAGCTTTTGTAGAATAAATCAGCTAAAGTTAAGGTGTCGCTTATTGTCTTAAAATCATTCTTAATATAAAATCTATTAATCTTTGAGTCCTCCACAACATCTCTAGATATATTTGTTAGTTGCATTGCAATACCTAAATCTATGGCAGCTTTCATTGAATTATCATCTTTAACATTTAAAATTTTTGCCATCATCAGACCCACAGTACCAGCAACTCTGTAAGAATAAATTAACAAATCTTTTTTATTATTTAATTGAACTTTTTTATTTAAATCTGATTCAACACCATCAAATAAATCTTCAATAATTTTTATTGAAATTAAATGATGATCCATAAGATCCCACATATTTTTAATTATTATATTACTATAATTTTTATTAAGAAAATCATTTTTAAAAATTAATAGATTTTTTTTTTTAATATCTAATTCACCATCGTCATCTGCAATATTATCTACAGTTCTACAAAAATCATATAAAGACGAACACTTTTGATAGGTTTTTTTGGGTAAAAAGAAACCAGCCCAATTAAATGACTTTGCGTAAATAGACAGGTAGTTTTTATTAGACATTATATAATCTTATCTAGAACTTTTGCTGAGGATAGCACACCAGGAACACCTGCACCAGGATGAGTTCCTGCTCCAACAAAATACAAACCATCATAAATTTCTGATTTATTATGAAACCTAAAATATGCAGACTGTGTAAATTTGGGCTGGATCGAAAAACCTGATCCAAATTTGGTATTCAATTCATTTTCAAAATAATCTGGTGTTAAATAAAAATCTTCAATAATATTTTCTCTAAGATTGGGTAGTAATGCTTTTTCCATTTTATCTATTACTAAATTCTTCATTTTTTCACCTTCAATTTTCCAATCAATTTTGGATTGATTGTTTGGGACGGGCACAAGAACATAAAAGCAATCATTTCCTTCAGGTGCCATTGATTTGTCTGTAGCTGATGGCCTATGAAGGTAATAGCTTATGTCATCATTTAATTTTTTATTATCAAAAATATCACTCAGGTGTTCTTTATATTTATCACCAAACTTGATTGTGTGATGCTCAACATTTGGGTATGTTTTTTTTGTTCCAAAGTAGTAAACAAATAGACCCATAGAATACTGCATTCGATTTTGCTTCCATTTAAATAGAGAGCTTGTTTTATTTAGACTTAGAAGTTTTTCATATACAGCAGGAGGATCAGCATTGCATATTACATTATTTGAAAGTATTTCTTTTTGATTATCTAATTTTACTCCACTAATTTTTCCATTATTTGAAATTATTTCTGTCACCTCATGTCCTTTGATTAATTCAATTTCTTGTTCAATCATTAATTTTTCTAAGCCATTGATTATGTTTCCAGTCCCACCCATTGAGTAATGTATGCCCCATTTTTTTTCGAGATATAGAATTAATCCGTATATTGATGTTGTTGTAAAGGGGTTTCCACCAACTAATAGAGGATGCATACTTAACATACGTCTTAATTTTTCATTTTTTATATACGAAGAAACTAATGAATAAACTGATTTATAGCTTTTAAGCTTTAGTAGAGAGGGTAATTGCTTCATCATCACAAGAGGTTTATCAAATGGAACATCTGCTAATTCTGTGAAGCCTTTATCAAATATTTTTTTTGTGAATTTTACAAGCTGCTCATAGCCTTTAACATCTTCTTTGTTTATCTGCTCAATTTGCTTTTTCATTTGATCTTCATCACCAGAGTAATCAAATACACCTCCATCTTCATAAATAAATCTATACCAAGTTTTTAAAGGAGTGAGTTTTATGTAATCTTGAGACTTCTTATTAAATAAAGTGAAAAGTTCTTCAATTAGATAGGGTGCGGTAATTACTGTTGGACCAGCATCAAAAGTAAAACCATTTTTTTTAAACACTCTTGCTCTTCCACCTAAGTCAGGATGTTTTTCAATTAAAGTTACTTTATGATTTTTAGCTCTTAATCTTAATGCTGCAGCTATACCACCAAATCCAGAACCAATGACAATAGATTTCATTAAGTTAATTTATAGTTTTTTTAAAAAATTGTAAGGTAATTATAAGCTTATTTTTTTTAAAGCTATTTTTGTTTCTTCAAGGTTTTTCTCAAAAAGACTATCAAGCTTTGATTTATCAATAGAAGTATTAATAATTTTTTTAACTGAATCAACAGCAATTTTAATTGAAACATCTTTTATTTCTTTAAGTGCAGCTTCTTTCATTTGTGAAATTTTATTTTCTGCTAAATTCTTTTTAATTTCTGAAGATTTATGAAATTTATCATTCATTTCAATTATAAGGTGATCACTATCTTTTTTAGCTTGTTGCAAAATATCATTGCTTACTGTTTGTGCGGTATCAAGTTTATTTTGAGCACTATCTAGTAAAACCTTTGCTTCTTGTCTTAGCTTTTCACTTTCATCTATCTCATTTTTAATATCAAGGATAAGCTTATTTAAAAGTTCATTAATTTTTTGAGGTATTTTTAAATAAACTAAAGCTCCTATAAATATTAAAAAGGATATAGCTACCCAAAAAGTTGCATCAATTACCATAATATTCATCCATTTTTTTTCTTGAAAGATCTTCTACTATTGCAGAAATACTACTACTGTTAACTTCGGCTCCTATCAACTCTTGCAGTAAGTCTGAAGACGTCTCTTCAGCAATCCTCCTGATTTTTTCTGGTGCATTATCTCTAAAAGTTTTTATCTCAATCTCTGCTTTATTAACCTCTTCATCAATTTCTTTATCTAGTGCTTCTTTTTTTACACCAATATCTTTCAGCACTTTTTCTCTAGCTTGTTTAAAATAGTTTTTAGCCTCATTTTTGCTACCCAGTACTATCTTTTCGTATTCTTCAATTTTTTGTTCACTTTCTTCTCTTTTCTTCTCTGCAGCCTCAATATTTTCTAAAATTTGAGATTTTCTAGTTTCTAGGTTAGCACTTATTTTTGGAAGTATAAGTTTAGATAAAACAACATATAAAATTCCAAAAGTAATAATTAACCAAAAAATTTGAGAAACCCAAAACTCAGGATTTAATTGAGGCATTCCACCGCTTTCAGCTGCAAAAGCTTCCATAAAAAACAGGAAGCTTAAAAATATCGACTGAAAAAATATTTTTTTAATCATTAAATTTAAAATGCAAATAAAATAATTAACGCTACAACTAATCCAAATAGGCCAGTTGCTTCAGCTAAAGCAAAACCTAATAAAAGATTAGGAAATTGTTTTTGAGCTGCAGATGGGTTTCTCATTGCGCCAGAAAGGTAATTACCAAAAATAATTCCAATTCCAACACCGGCACCGGCTAGAGCTATTGCTGCTAGTCCTGCTCCGATCATTTTTGCTGCTTCTAATTCCATTATATCCTCCTTATGTTAGTTAATGGTGTAAATTTAATGCATCATTTAAGTAGATGCAGGTTAAGATTGCGAAAACATATGCTTGAAGAAAAGCAACTAGTATTTCCAAGCCAGTTAACGCAACCGAAAAACTCAGTGGAAGCCATCCACCAACTATTCCAAGGCTTATTACAAAGCCTCCGAAAACTTTCATCATAGTATGACCAGCCATCATGTTTGCAAATAAACGAACTGAAAGACTAACTGGTCTACTTAAGTAAGAAATTATTTCTATAACAACTATTAGCGGTAATAGTACAGCAGGCACTCCGCTAGGTACAAATAATTTTAAATATCCTAATCCATGTTTCATAAATCCAATAATTGTTACGCCCACAAAAATAAATGAAGCCAAGATAAAAGTAACAATGATATGGCTAGTTACTGTAAAGGCATAAGGGATCATCCCAAACATGTTGCAGAATAGCACAAACATAAATATTGAGAAGATAAACGCAAAGTAAGGTTTTGCTTTTGATCCTGCAGTATCACTAATCATTTTAGAAACAAAAGTATAGCTTAATTCAGAAAGAAGTTGCATCTTGCTTGGTAGTAAAGAATTTTTTTTTGACCCTAAATTAAAAACCAATAAGATTGCAAGTGAACTAATCACCATAAACAAACTTGCGTTTGTGAAAGAAATATCTATTGCCCCTAATTTAATCTCAGGTCCAATTCTATAAACTTCGAATTGGTTCATTGGGTTTGTAGCCATAATTTTTTAAGTCTATTTTTGCATATTTTTTGCAGATCTGAATACGTTTATAATTCCAGCAACAACACCTACAAAAAAAAATATTAATATTAACCAGGGCTTAGTACCAAAGGTCTTGTCTAAAATAAACCCTATAATTGTCCCAACTGCCACTGCAGACACTAATTCTGTACTTAATTTAAAGGCAGTACCAATAGAAGAGGGTGCCTCTTCATTTTTATATAGATTTTTCTTTGAAAGCTTAGTTTTTGCAATCTCCAAGCGAGTTTTAAGGCTATCTTTTGGCATTTATGTATTAAGCAACCATGCTCTCTGCTTTTTGTAAATCTACAGCAACAAGTTGGCTAATACCTTTTTCAGGCATTGTAACTCCATAGAGTCTATTCATTTTTGACATAGTTAGAGCATGGTGAGTTACGATAATAAATTTAGTGTCAGTTATTTTAGTTAAATCATCAAGAAGTCCACAAAATCTTGTTACGTTAGCATCATCTAGCGGAGCATCAACTTCATCCAACACACAGATTGGAGATGGGTTGGTAAGGAACACAGCAAAAATAAGAGACAAGGCTGTTAAAGCTTGTTCACCGCCAGATAGTAAAGTTATAGATTGAAGCCTTTTACCAGGAGGACTTACCAACATTTCCAAACCAGCTTCAAGTGGATCATCAGAGTCCACTAACTCTAGTTTTGCATTTCCACCATTAAATAGCTTTGTATAAACTTCATTAAATTTTCTATTAACTTTTTCAAAGGCTTCTAATAATCTTTCTCTTCCTTTTTGATTTAATTCATTAATACTTTCTTTTAATTTTATAATAGCAGACACAAGATCTTCTCTATCTTGTTCCATTTTTTTAATTTCTATTTCATATTTGCTGGTTTCTTCATCTGCCCTAAGGTTGACTGATCCCAATTTTTCTCTTTCTCTTTTTTTTTCATCAAGAGCTTCTTCTTGATCAACGGAATTGGGTAACTCTACAACACCATTTAAATTAGAATTTTCTAGAATATCATTTTCTTCAAGATTAAGTTCAGAGCTAACTCTTTCTAACAGATCTTCTTTACGTTTTTTTAAACCTTCAACAGTAGCTCCAGAACTTGCTTTTCTTTCTCTTATTTGAATAGATCTTTCTTGAACGTCATTTAACTCAATTCTCAAAGAGTTTATCTTTTTATCTGTTTCTTCGATTATTTTTTCATTCTCAATTTTTTCATTTTGTGAAATTCTTAGACCCTCTGTAGCTTGACCTTTTTTTTCTGCTTGAGCCTTGGGTTGTTGGTCACGTTCATTTAATTGTGATAATAATTTATTTTTTCTTTCAGTTAATTCTGTTACCATTTTTTGTGAGTTTGAAAGTAAGTTTTTCCAACTTTCAACTTCTGATTCTATAGCTTTGATTCTTTCATTTCTTTTTATAGACTCTTTTTTAATAGATTGGTTTTTACTAAAACTATCTGCATATTTTTCTTGAAGTAATTTTATATTGCTATTTTTTTCATCAATATCAGTTAATTTACTTTTACTTTCATCATTAGCTAAATTATTTAAGAAATTATTTAATTCCATTTTAGTTCTATCCAGTAATGTAAGAGCTTGGCTAGCTTCATTACTGTTTATTAATTCTTTAATTTTTTCGATTGTACTAATGACGTCTTTAATTGGGTCAATACTGATATTTATGTTGCCATTAGCAAATATTTCAATAATTTCATCTACAGCTTTTTGCTCTTCATTAAGTTGGTTTTTTGCCTTCTCAAGGTCTTCGTTTGATAATTTTTCTGTTTCAAAATATTTAGAGTCTATTTCTATTAATTCACTTTTTTCTTCTTTTAATCTTTTTTCATTTGAATTTGCATCTATTACAATTCCTTTTTCTCTATCAATATCCTCTTCGATTGTTTTGAGAGATTTTTTAAAATTTTCAATCTCATCCTGTGTTCTTACATTTTCTTCATCTAGACTTTGTAATTCTAAGTTCAATCGTTGTATTCTTGAAAGGTTCTCAATATTTTTTTCTCTTAATGGAGAAACTTTATCTGTTTCAGTTTTAATTAAATTTTCAAACTGAGAAATTTGTTGATTGAAGCTGCTCACTTCTCCCCCAGCTTCATTGTTAATTTCATTTTCTATTCTAATTTCATTATCAATGTCTAATAATTTTAGATAATACAAACCTGCTTCAATTTTTTTTATTTCTTCAGATATGAGCTTATATTTTGTGGCTTCTTCTGCTTGTTTCTGAAGGTTTGCTAGTTGTTTTTCTTGTTGTCTTCTTAATTCATCGGCTCTTTTCAAATTTACTTCTGCTGCGTTTAATCTAAGTTCAGCCTCATGCCTTCTAACATGTAATCCTGAAATATTAGCTGCTTCTTCTAAAATTGCACGTCTGTCTGTAGGCTTGGCAGTCACTAAGGCTCCAATACGTCCCTGACTAATCATTGATGGTGAATGAGCGCCTGTAGATAAATCTGCGAAAAATATTTGAGCATCCTTAGCTCTAACTTCTTTGTCGTTTATGTAAAATTTTGAACCCTTATCTTTTTCAATCTTTCTTCTAACCTCTATATGATCTAAATCTTTATATTGCATTGGACCATCATGACTTGCGTTAGCTACACTTATTGAAACTTCTGCTATATTTTTAGAAGACTTATTAGATGTACCATTAAAAATAACATCTTCCATACCTGAACCACGCATACTCTTAGCTGAGGTTTCACCCATAACCCATCTTAAGGATTCTACAATATTAGATTTCCCACAACCGTTAGGACCAACGATGCCAGTTAAGCCATGCTCTATTAGAAAATTTGTTTTTTCAGCAAATGATTTAAATCCATTTAATTGGATTTTTTTAAACTCCATGAACTAACTTATATCAGTTTTTCGAGATATTTTTTTAAATTCTTATAATTTAGGGCTTTATCAAACTTTTTGTCATTAATTATTATCGTAGGAGTAGCATTAACTTCAAATTTTTTTACCCCATCGATTCGATCATTTAAAACGTAATCTTCTATAGCTTTATCATTCAGGCATTTTTCAAAATTTACATTCACATTTTCACCTTCTAAGAATTTTTTCAAATAACCTGTTGCTTCTTTTGGTGTTTTTCCTCTAGCCCATTTTTTTTGGCCAGAGTACAAAATATTCAAAATATTTGAATTACCATCGTTATTACATTGTGCAATTTTTGATGCATTAAATGCAGCTAAATCTAATGGAAAATGTCTAAATTCAATTCTTACCAACCCTTTATCAATGAAGTCTTTTTTTAGTTCTGGATACACATCTTTATGAAAGTTTGCACAGTGACCACAAGTCAATGACTCGTAAGCAATTATTGTTATTTTGGCACTTTCTTCACCCTCGGTAATTCTTTTAATTATTTCATTATCTGCAGCAAACGCTTTAGCGGAGAAGATTATAAATATTATAAATAATGCTGAGGTTAATTTTTTCATCGTTGTTTAAATAGTTTTGTTAATTCAAGTAATGATTTTTTTATTTTATCATTTTTAATACTATTTATTCTATCTGCATATTTAATATTTGTCACATGGTTTTCATTAGCATCTAATTTTTTGAATTTTGTTTGAACATCATCAAAACTTATAAATTTCAATTTTTCAACAACGGCATAGCCAAAGAAACTATTCATTTTATCCATTATTATTTTTTTTGAATATTCTAAATCAATTTCGTGCCCTCGCTTCACCATAATTTGAAGAGTACTTACTCCAAATTTATTCGAATTTTTAAAGGATTTGGGATAGCATATTTTAAAAAGATCATCTCCAACTATGTACTTCCAGTTATTAAGTGTTTCAGAAAATATATGACCCTTTTTTTTGATTATTTTTTTAATATTTTTTGGCAAAGTGTCTTTAAAAGACCTTAAGCCTTGAATAGTTTTAAACCTCTGCTTAGTATTATTTTTAAAATGCATATGACTAAATCCATACTAACAAATAAAATTCTTTATTGGTACGATAATAATAAAAGACCACTCCCATGGAGAAAAAAGCTATCACAAGTTAAGCGAGAATATTACACATTAGTAAGTGAATTTATGTTGCAGCAAACACAGGTTGCAACTGTAATTCCGTATTTCAATAATTTTATAAAAGATATTCCTGATATTAAATCTCTATCAAAAATTAAGGAACATAAACTTTTAAAGTATTGGGAAGGCCTTGGTTATTATTCAAGAGTACGAAACTTAAAAAAGACTGCACAAATATTAGAAAAAAATTTTAATAGAAGATTGCCAAGCACGATTGAAGAATTAAAATTATTACCTGGAATAGGTGACTACACTTCTAATGCAATAATGGCAATTGCCTTTAACAAGCCATTTATTCCCTTAGATGGAAATATTGAAAGAGTAATTAAAAGATTATTAAATTTAAAATTACCCAAAGAAATTACAAAAGATAATCTTGTTAAGAGTAAAAAAATATTAGGTAATTCAACTAGAGCAAGTGCTTATGCGCAAGCGCTAATGGAGCTAGGCGCATTGATTTGTCGACCTAAAAATCCTCTATGTCACCAATGCCCTTTAATTAGAAATTGTAAGTCTTTTAAAAAAAAAGATTTTGAAATAATAAAAGAAAGAAAAAAGAAGATTGATAAATTTTATTTGTTAGAAGTTTACAAAAAGAATAATAAATTTTTACTGATAAAAAATACTAAATTTAATTTTTTAAAGAATCTACAAATATTTCCCATGAAGCAAATATCCAAACCTGATAATTTAGCGAAAGCTTTAAACTTCAAGATATCAAATATGAATATGAATGTAATTATCAAGTTTTCCAAGTTAAAGGGTGCAATTTCTAACTCTTCTTGGATTGATAGCTCTAGGCTTGATGATTATACTTTGCCCACATTTACTAAAAAAATTTTTAATTATTTAAAAAAAGATTAATGAAAAATATAGTAATAATAGGGGCAGGTATTTCAGGTCTGTATATTGCAAATCTTTTAAGTAAAAACTCAAATTATAAAATTACAATTTATGAGAAAAATAGTTCTGTTAACTTGGAAAAAGGATATGGAATTCAACTTTCAGTTAATAGTATTAAATTATTAAATCAAATAAATTTTCAAAAAATTCAGGCAGAAGATAAATTTCACCCACATAAACTAGATTTCTACTCCTTAAAAAAGAATAAGAAAATATGTGATTTAGATATATCCATGTTTAACAGCACTGATACAAAATATACTACCTTACAGCGCTCTACTTTAATTAATTTCTTAAAAGATGGGCTTCATGAAAATATTATTCATTATAATAAAAAAGTTATAAAAATTAATGAAGAAGTTGAAAATAAAGAAGTTTCTTTTGAGGATGGTTCATCTGTTAAATGTGATTACTTGATTATTTCTGATGGAACTTTTTCAAAAACAAAATCATTAATTGCCAATAAAGAAATTAAACCAAAGTACTTTAACTCTATTGCTTTAAGAGCAATAATAGACCAGGATGCCCTTAAGGGTATTAACCCAGAGAATATATCTTTATTTTTAGGATCCAACTTACACTCAGTTCTTTATCCAGTTAATAGCAAAGGACAGTTTAATTTTATTAGCATTCTTAGAAAAAAGCTTAGTACTAAAGAGTTATCCGACTATTCTTTATTTGAGAACAAAGATTTTACTGCATCTATTATATCTGAAATATCAAAACAAGTAGCTCCTGAAACAATTAACAATCTAAGAAGCATTAAATGCTTCCCAATATTTGTGAGCTCTAAGGTGCATGAACCAAAAAATAAAAATACCTTTATCATTGGGGATGCTTTTTTTGCTTTACCCCCAACCTTTGCGCAAGGTGCCTCTCAATCAATAGAGGTTGCTCATGAACTGTATAAAAATTTAGAAAATGAAAATACTCAATTCAACTCTGAAAGAGTTAAAAGGGTAAAGATGATTGATATGAAATCAAAACTTAATTATTTTGCTTTTCATTTATCTAACCCATTAACAATTTGGATTAGAAACTTAATAATACAAAAATTAGTAAAAAATAAAAAATTTATTAACAGCTATCTTGGTAAAATTTATAAAGACTAATTTTTAGAAATTAATCTTTGTCTCAAATTATCAATTGGCACAGAAACACCATTCACTGTGCAATGCCAATATGTCCATCCATTACAGCTTTCAGAGCCAAGTATTGTTGCTGCAACTTTATGAATCGATCCTTCAGCTTGATTATGTTTGATACTTCCATCTGCCATTATCTTAGCAACTATTTTTTTCTTTTGATCAAAAATACTTGTTCCAGGCTTTATTATTCCAAGCTCCACTAAAGATCCAAAAGGTATTCTAGGCTTGGATCTATTATTTTTTAGAGTGTCTAAAAAATTATCTTCTAAGGGTTTTGTATTTTTTAACCTTTCTTCGGCTGCTTTAAAATAGATCTTCTCTTTTTCTATACCGTAATATTTTCTACCTAATTTTTTTGCAACTGTTGCGGTTGTTCCAGATCCTAAGAATGGATCTAGAATTAAATCGTCCTTATTTGATGATGCCAATAAAACTCTATGTAATAAAGATTCTGGTTTTTGAGTGGAGTGAACTTTTTTACCATTTTTCTTAAGTCGCTCCGCTCCATTACAAATAGGTAAATTCCAATCAGATCTCATTTGAAGATCGTCATTTAAACATTTCAAAGATTGATAGTTAAAAGTATATTTTGACTTTTCGCTTTTAGAAGCCCAAATTAAAGTTTCATGAGCGTTCGTAAATCTTGTTCCTCTGAAATTAGGCATTGGGTTATTCTTATTCCAGATAACATCATTTAAAATCCAAAAACCTAAGTTTTGTATTGCAGTTCCTACTCTAAAAATATTATGATAGCTTCCGATAACCCAGATGGCTCCATCCTTTTTTAATATTCTTCTACATTCAGAAAGCCAGGCAACTGTAAAGTCATCATATTTTTTAAAGCTTTCAAACTGATCCCATTTATCATTAACAGCACTGACTTTGCTTCTGTCTGGTCTCGTAAGGGGATTTTTTAATTGTAAATTGTATGGTGGATCAGCAAAAACAAGATCAAAAGTTTCGCTTGGAATTTTTTTTAATTCCTCGAGACTGTCACCATTAATAATCTTATTTTTAAAATTGTTTTCCATTTTCTATAAAACAATTAGACTCCAAACGGATTCCATGGTCAACCTGTGATTGAATTAAATGGATTCAATTTGTGTTTATTATTTCTTAAACAACCAGATCTTGTGTTGTTATTATTAGGATTTATAGAAGATCACTAATAGGTGAAAATGTTTTACGGTGATATTTGGTAATACCAAATTTCTTAATAGCTTTTAAATGTTCTTTGGTTCCATAACCAGAGTTTGTATCCCATCCATAATTATTAAATTCTTTTGAAAGTTTTGTAATAAATTTATCTCTACTGACTTTTGCAATAATTGATGCAGCAGAAATGCTTGGAATTTTTTGATCTCCTTTAATTATATATTCTAATTTATAGTTTTTTAGGTCAGGCAGTTTGTTGCCATCAATTAAAACAAGTGAAGGTTTTGTTTTTAATTTAAGAATAGCTCTTTTCATTGCAAGTAAACTTGCATGCAATATATTAATTTTTTCAATTTCTTTAGTCGATGCCTGGCCTATAGCCCACATAGAATTTTTTTTAATATATTTTTCAAGCTCCTCTCTCTTGTCTTTTGTTAGAGTTTTTGAATCCTTTAATAATCTTTTATCAATAGAATTATTTAATATGACAGCTGCAGCATAAACGGGTCCAATTAAGCTTCCTCTACCAACCTCATCAACACCTGCTAAGATTTTCATTAAATGGATAGTTTTAGTTCTAAGATTTTTTGTTTAATCTTTTTTAAGTCATCCCATGAATGTTTTTTATTTTCAGGAGCTCTTAAAAGATAAGAGGGGTTAAAAGTTATGATAACGTTGTAACTTGTATTCTTGACAATTACTTCCTTCCATTTTCCTCTCTCAATAGAAATTTTACTATTTAAGCCTGTTAAAGATTCCATAGCAGTACTACCCATAAGAATTATTATTTTAGGATTTATTATTGAAATATGTTTTTGTAAAAATTGAGAATATCTTTTAATTTCTGTAGAGTTTGGCTTTCGATCTTCAGGGGGTCTAAAGTTTACTGCATATGTTGTATAAATATTTTGTTTTTCAATATTTATTGCAATTAGCATTTTTTTTAAAAGATCTCCTACCTCACCCATAAAAGTTAATCCGGAGTTATCTTCTTCAACACCTGGGGCTTCACCAATTATCATTATTGGGCTATTAATATTTCCATCTCCTAAAACCATCTTTTTTGAATTATTCTTTAAGCTACAATCGCTAATTGAGTTTATTTGCTCTTTAAGATCCACAAGCTCTTTAACTTTATCTATTTTTTGAATACTCAGACCTTTTTTTAAATCATTACTACTATTTTTTAGTCTATTGATTGGGTTTTCATCAAAAATAAAGTCAGACCCAGTAGAGTTTAAAAACTCTGAGTCATAATTCGTATTTTGATTTATTACTTTTTTAGACATAGAATGGCCAAATGTTGGTAAAGTTTTTTAAATTATTTTTAATATTATTACTTTATCAGAGTCCATTATACTCAAAAAATACCAGTTTAAACAATTTTAATGCTAGGTATTTGTCTAATTATTTTTCAGGAATTGTAGCTTATGAAAACTTAGATAATACGGAAGCTTTAAAATTTTTTAATTCATCAAAAATATTAATAAAACAGCATGATGCCTATCTTGAGAGGTATATATTTTCTTTAGTTCTTGATGGCAAAGTTAAGAAAGCAATTAATCAAGTTAAACAAAGTTCAACAAAAAACAATTCTGACTTTTTTCAGGCTAATCTGTTACTGGCAGTTGATAGTTTAAAGAAAAAAAATTTTAAAAAAAGTAAAGTTTATATCGATAGATCATATGAATTTATTAATAATGATAGATTTTCTTTAATCATTGCAGAAACCTTCAAACAATACCTATCTGTTTTTGAAGAAAAAAAATTAATGAAGCAAAAAAATACATTTGGAAATTTTTCATTTATTAATGAAGTTTTTCAACGATGTTATTTAAATGATAAAGATACTGAGAAATATTTTGGTAGATTAATTAATTCACAAAATGATGCTGATTATTCAAGGTATTCATTTTTTTTGATCAGTTATTTAATTGAGAATGATAATTATGATGAGGCAAAAAAAGTTACTAATAATTTTGATTATTTAAATTCATCAGTATTAATTTCTCAAGGAAAAAAATGGATAGAAGATAGAAATTTAGATAATTTTCAAGATATTTTTTCATGTACTAATTCGAATGACATCGTTAGTGAGTTATTTTTTCTAATAGCAAATCTCTATTCATCTCAGAATGATTATGAGAAATCAAATTTTTACTTAAATATAGCAAACTATTTAAATCCTAAATTTATCTTCAATTTGTCCTTATTAGCTGAAAATTATTATTGGAGTAATGATTATTCAAATACATTAAAAACTCTTGAAGCATTTGATAAAAAGCATGAATTTTATTATTGGTTTAAGTTAAAAAAAGAGTCTCAAATTATTTCAAAAAAATCTGATCAAAAAACATCTCTAAATTTTATCAATAAAAAATTTAAAACAATTAAAAATCCAAATAAAAAAATTATATTTGATATTGCAAATATACATAAAAATGCAAAAAGATATATTGAAGCGATAAGTTTTTATGATCAAATACTTTTAAAAATGGACGTTAATTCCGACCTATATGCAGAAATATTATATAGGCGTGGAGGAAGTTATGAAAGATCTGGAGATTATATAAAAGCAGATAAAGATTTATTAAAATCTCTTGAAGCAAATCCAGATGATGCTTATGTTTTAAATTATTTAGCTTATTCATGGCTGGAAAGAGAACATAAAATTGATACTGCTCTTACAATGCTTGAAAAAGCTTATGCAGCCAGAAGCAACGATCCATATATTATTGATTCAATCGGTTGGGCATATTACTTAGTCGACGAATATGAGAGGGCAGAAAATTTTCTTAAAAGGGCAGTTGAACTAATGCCCCAGGATCCAATAGTTAACGATCATTACGGTGATATTCTTTGGCAGCTGGATAGAAAAATTCAAGCAAGATATTTTTGGCAAGCTGTTTTAAATTTAGATGAGACAAAAGATGCCATGAAAGAAACTATTAAAAATAAATTAATAGAGGGATTAAAAAATTCCTAAATTATGAATAGTTTTAAGATAAAATCTTATGCAAAGATAAATTTAGCTCTAAACGTTACTGGAAAAAAATCAAAGCTTCATAATATTGAAAGTTTAATTTCTTTTATTGATTTACATGATTCAATTACATTAAGAGAAAGTAACACAAAACAGCATAAAATTAATTTTTTTGGAAAGTTTTCTAAAAATATTAGTAAAATTAATACCATTTCAAAATTGTTAAAAATTTTAGATAATAAAAAACTTTTAAATAATAAAAAATTTGAAATTAAAGTTATAAAAAATATACCCCAAAAAGCAGGAATGGGAGGTGGGTCCATGAATGCTGCCAGTCTATTAAATTTTTTTATTGAAAAAAAAATAATTAAATTAAAAAAAAGTGAGTTAAAAAAAATAAGTAATGAAATAGGATCAGATGTTATCTTAGGTATAAAACCATCATCAGCTATTCTTTTATCTAATGGAGATATTAAAAAATATAAAAATAAAATTAAATTTCATATATTAGTTGTGAAACCTAACTTTGGATGTTCTACAAAATATATTTATTCTAAAGTTAATTCATTCTCCAAACCACAATTCAACCCCCCTAAACTGAAACTATTTGAAGCAAAATATTTAAAAAATTTAGACAATGATCTTGAAAAGGTTGCCTTAAATAAATATCCAGAACTTAAAATAATTAAATCCTACCTCAGCGGTTTAACCAATGCTCTATTTGCTAGAATGTCTGGATCAGGATCCTCAATAGTGGCTTATTTTCATTCCAAAAAGGCCTGCAAAAAAGCATACAAACAATATAAACGAAAATTTAATAGCCACTGGTGTATTGAATCAAAAACTATATAATTTTTTTTTTTTGTGATATATGCAACTAATATTGGCCCATGGTGAAGTGGTATCACATCTGTTTTTGGTACAGAGATCCGAGGTTCGAATCCTTGTCGGCCAGCCATATATGAATAACTTATTAGATAAAATTTTTTTTAGATCTCAAAACCTTAATCACATAAATTTAGGCTTCAAAAATATTAAAAAAGAAACAGAGGTTTCAAAAATATTTGAAGCAATTCATTCATACACTAGCAATAGTGAAATCCGTTATGTTGGTGGATGTGTAAGAAAAATTATCAATAAAGAAAGATATGACGATATAGATTTAGCAGTAAATTTAAATCCAAAAGAGGTATGTGAGGCTCTTACTATAAAAGGCATAAAATATTACGAGAGTGGAATAGAACATGGAACAATTACAGCGTTAATTAATGACATAAAGTTTGAAATTACATCATTAAGAAAAGACGTTGATACAGATGGACGACACGCAAAAGTAGAGTTTTCTGATAGTTGGAAAGATGATGCTTCTAGAAGAGATTTTACTATCAATTCTATTTATGCTGATATTGAAGGAAGTTTATTTGACCCATTTGATGGAAAGAAAGATTTAGAAAATGGAAAAATTAATTTCATTGGAAATGTAGAAACAAGAATTAAAGAAGATTATTTAAGAGTGTTAAGATATGTTAGATTTTATCTTAGTTATTCCAAACATAGTCATGACCCAAAAGTCATTAAAGCAATTAAAAAAAACCTAAGTGGTGTTTCAAGTATTTCCTCAGAAAGATTAATAGATGAATTTCAAAAACTATTAAAATCAGATGGTTTTCTAAAGCTAACTAAGGATAAGGATTGTTTAGAGATTATAAATCTTATTTTTCCACAAATAAAAAACATTTCTCTATTTAATAAAATGAATGGCTTTGCAAAAAAAAACTTTCTTGAAGTGGACTTTATTTTCTTATTATCTTTAATGGTTATTGATGGAACTGATAATGTAGATTACTTTATTTATAAATTTAATTTATCCAAAAAAGATCAAAAAAGACTTATATTTTTAAATAAGTTTAATTTAGAAAAAAATACTAGCAAAACTTTTTCAGAAAAAAATTTGAATAAGGTTTTTTATTTTAATGGTAGAGAGGCATTATTAGATGTTCTTTATTTTAAGATTTTTAAATCCAAAAAAGTAGACAATAAGTTAATTAAATTAATTGAAATTTTTAAGAAAAAAGAAATGCCCGTCATGCCATTTAAAGCTAGTACTTTGATGGAGAAATATCAAGTTCCCGAGGGAAGAGGGCTGGGACAGAAGTTAAAAGTAATAGAAGAGGTCTGGACTAGTAATGATTTTAAAATTTCAGATAAAGAAGTTCAAAAAATAGTAAGTAATTAAACGTACTTTACATCTTTAATTTCAAAGTTTTTTACACCTGCGGGAGTTTTAATTTCAACTAAATCGTTTTTGTTTTTTCCAATTAAACCTCTTCCTATTGGTGATTGAAAAAATATTAGTTTTTTTTGAAGGTCAGCCTCATCTCTTCCAACTATTTTATAGGTAATTTTTTCTTCAGTATCTAAATTTTCTAAATCTACAGTTGAGCCAAAGATGACTTTTCCATTATTACTCATTTTTGTAACGTCAATTACATTTGCTCTCGCAATATTATCATTGATCTGAACTATTCTTCCTTCATTATGGGATTGTTCTTCTTTTGCAGCATGGTATTCAGCATTCTCTTTCAAATCTCCATGTGATCTTGCTTCAGATATTGCAGCTACTATCTGTGGACGTTTTTTCTCTTTTAAAAAAATTAGCTCTTCTTTTAAAACTTCAAGTCCGGCAGTTGTTATTGGTTCTTTTTCCATTTTAATTCCATTTTGCTATTGGAGGTAAAGACATTAATATTCCCTCAACATTGCCACCTGTTTGTAAACCAAATTTTGTTCCTCTGTCGTATAGCAAGTTAAACTCAGTATATCTACCTCTTTTAATATACTGTATCTCCTTTTGTTTTGCAGTCCATTTCTTTTTGTATTTCAATTGTATTATAGAGTTAAATAACATTTGAAAGGTAACTCCAAGATCTGCTACAAATTTAAAGTCTTTCTCCCAATCATTTTTTTTGTAATCAAAAAAAATACCACCAATTCCTCTTGTTTCTTTTCTATGTGGTAAATAAAAATATTCATCACACCACTTTTTATATTTTTTATAGAATTTTTTATCATGTCGATCACACATTTTTTTTAATTCGTCATGAAGGAAGTTTTTTTCCTTAAGATCTTGAATGCAAGGTGTTACATCCATACCACCACCAAACCATCCATGCGTTGTATAGATAAACCTTGTGTTAAAATGAATTGCTGGAACATGAGGATTTTTCATATGCATTACGATAGAAATTCCTGACGCCCAAAAATTTTGATCTTTAGAAGCACCTGGGATTTTTTTACTCATTTCTTTTGAAAACTTTCCATGCACTTCTGAAAAGTTTACACCAACTTTTTCAAAAATTTTGCCATTTTTTAAAATTCTAAATTCTCCACCACCTTCATCTTTAATTTCACTTCTATTCCATGTTTTAGATTTAAATTTTAATTTTTTACCTTCTAGTTTTTCAATATCGTTACAAATTGTGTTCTGCAGCAACTTAAACCAATTAGAAGCAAGTTTTTTTTTAATTTCTTTATCCATTATTTTTAAAGTTAGTTTGTCTTAAATTTTCTGAAAGAATTATAGCAACTGAAGAGGCTATATTTAAAGATCTTTTATTGTCCATCATGGGTATTTTTAACCTATACTTAATTGAATTATGAACATGATCTGGTACACCAGCGCTTTCTCTTCCAAATAGCAGTGTGTCATTGCTCTCAAATTTGAACGCCGCATAAGAGTCTGCTGATTTAGTTGTTAACAATATTACCCTCTCATTCTTTTTTGATTTAAAAAACTCATCTGAACTTTGATAAAATTTTATCATTTTTTCATCCATGTAATCCATCACAACTCTTTTAAATCTTTTATCACTAAATAAAAAACCACATGGCTCAATTATCTCTAAATCAGCGCCTAGACATGCACACGTTCTAATAATAGCTGCTGTATTTTGAGGAATATCAGGTTCATATAAGGCTATTTTAGGTCTCAAATTCATGTTTTATGTGTCATTGTTTCAGTGGAAAAAAAACTTTTTTCTTATAAGAAGTCATATATTAGATAACAATATACAAAAAATAAAAGATGTCTGAAAAAAAACCTGAAAGAAGAGAATTTTTATTTACTGCCTCGTATGCTGTAGGAGCTGTTGGGGTAGGAGCTGTTGTTTGGCCACTAATTGATCAAATGAACCCAGATGCCTCTGTTAAAGCATTGGCCAGCACAGAAGTTGACATAAGTTCAGTTCAACCTGGAAAAACAATCACTGTACTTTGGAGAGGAAAACCAGTTTTTATCAAAAGAAGAACTTCCGAGGAAGTAGCTGAAGCAAGAGCTGTTAAAATGGAAGATTTAAAAGACCCTCAAAAAGATGAGGATAGAGCAAAAGATCCAGAATGGTTAGTTATGGTAGGGGTTTGTACTCACTTAGGCTGCGTACCTTTAAATGATAAAGGAGACTACAATGGTTGGTTTTGTCCTTGTCATGGTTCGCACTACGATATATCTGGAAGAATTAGAAAAGGTCCTGCTCCAACAAACATGGAAGTTCCAAAATATGAATTTGTTAATAGCAACACAATTAAAATTGGATAATAAATAATTATGAGTGATCACGAGTACGTTCCCAGTTCAAAATTTGGAAAATGGTTTAATGACAGGCTTCCACTTTTATCACTTGCTAGTCATTTAACTGATTATCCAACACCTAAGAATTTAAATTATTGGTGGACATTTGGTGGAATTTTAACTTTTTGTTTAATTACACAAATCGTTACAGGTTTAACTCTAGCTATGCACTACATTGCTCATGCTGATATGGCTTTTGAAAGCGTTGAACATATCATGAGAGATGTAAACTATGGTTGGTTAATAAGATATATTCATGCAAACGGTGCTTCAATGTTTTTCTTAGCAGTCTATATTCATATATTTAGATCTTTGTTTTATGGATCATATAAATCTCCAAGAGAAATAATTTGGATTATTGGAATTATAATTTACCTTTTAATGATGGCAGCAGCATTTATGGGATATGTTTTACCATGGGGTCAGATGAGTTTTTGGGGAGCAACAGTTATTACAAATCTTTTTAGTGCAATACCTTTAGTGGGTGAAGGAATAGTTAATTGGTTGTGGGGAGGTTATTCTGTTGATAACCCAACTTTAACAAGGTTTTTCACGTTACATTATTTGATACCATTTTTGATCTTAGGCTTAGTGGTTCTTCATATTTGGGCACTGCATATTCCTGGAAATAATAATCCAATAGGAATTGATGTTAAAAAGCCTTCTAAGGATACAGTGCCATTTCATCCATATATTGTGATCAAAGATGCCTTTGCATTATTAATGTTTATGATTGTTTTTGCATTTTTTGTTTTTTATTCACCAAATATTTTAGGGCATGCGGACAATTATATAGAAGCAAATCCAATGGTTACACCAGCACATATAGTTCCTGAGTGGTATCTATTACCATTTTATGCAATCCTAAGGTCAGTTCCTGATAAATTAATGGGGGTAGTTGCAATGCTGTCAGCAATTTTAATTTTAGCTGCACTGCCTTGGTTAGATACTTCAAAAATTAGATCGGCAGTATTTAGACCTCTTTACAAGCAATTTTATTGGATACTAGTAGTGGATGTATTAGTTCTAGGTTACGTGGGTGCAATGCCAGCTGAAGGGCTTTACTTATTGATTGCTAGGGTTGCCACAGCTTACTATTTTATTCATTTTTTAATAATCTTACCGTTATTAGGATTTAAAGAAAAAACTATACCCCTACCTTTAAGTATTACAGAACCAGTACTTGGAGGGATGCCAATGGCATCAGCTGTTAAAAAAAAAGAAAGTTTAGATTAATTAAGTGAAAAATATTTTAAAAATTAGTTATTCAATAATTTTTTTATTAGTAGGAACTCCTACTATTAATGCTGCAGAAAAAGTTGATCTTTTAAAAACAGATTGGAGTTTTAAGGGATTATTTGGAAAATTTGATAGAGGGGCCTTGCAAAGAGGGTACCAGGTTTATTCAGAAGTTTGTGCTGGCTGTCATTCAATGAAATATGTAAGTTATAGAAACCTATTTGAACCAGGTGGACCAGAGTTTAGTGAAGAGCAGGCTAAAGCAATAGCTACAAGTTTTGAAGTTACAGATGGACCAAATAATGATGGTGAAATGTTTGTTAGACCAGCAAAATTATCTGATAAATTTGTCATGCCTTTTGAAAACGTTAAGGCAGCTCAAGCAGCAAATGGAGGAGCTTATCCACCTGATATGTCAGTATTAGCAAAAGCTCGAAGTGGTGGGGTTGATTATATTTATTCAGTACTTTTAGGTTATGAAGATCCACCCAGTGGCGTAACGCTTGATGATGGGGTTTACTATAATAAATATATGTATGGTAATAAAATTAAGATGTCACAACCTTTAATGGATGATGCTGTAGAATATAGTGATGGTACAAAGGCTACAGAAGAGCAAATGGCAAAAGACGTTACGACATTTTTAATGTGGGCAGCAGAACCACATTTAGAAAGCAGACACAAAATGGGCTTTAAGGCTATTTTATATTTAATTATTTTAACTATTCTAGTTTACTTTAGTATGAAGAAAATTTGGTCACGTATTGAATCTGAAGTTTAATATATCACCATCTTTGACAATATAATCTTTCCCTTCAAGTCTCATTTTTCCATTAGTCTTGGAATTTACCCAACCCTGATTTGCTATGAAATCTTCATATGCAATTGTTTCAGCTCTAATAAAACCTTTTTCAAAATCAGTATGTATTTCACCAGCAGCTTTTGGTGCAGTACAATTTTTTTGAATAGTCCAGGCTCTAGTTTCTTCAGGTCCGGATGTAAAATAAGTGTCTAGCTCTAAAATATTATAACCCTTTTGAATTAACATGTTTAAGCCAGTTCTTTTTAATCCAATCATTTCCATATAATTTTCTTTTTCTTCATTTTCTAATTGATTTATTTGGTTCTCAATATCAGCCGAAACTATTAAGGTATTTTTTTCACCAAATTTATCAATAAAAGCTTGCGTATATTTATTTCCATTTTGAACACTTGCTTCATCAACGTTACATACAAAAATTTTAGGCTTTAAAGACAATAAACCACTTTGGTTTATTAATTTTTTGTCAAATTGTTCATAAAGTATTTGAATATCTTTAGAATTATTTATGCAGTCAGAAGCAATTTCTAATATTTTTAATTGTTCCTCATCTACATTTTTCTTATTATTTTTTTCCAATCTTTTTTGTATTGACTCAAGGTCTGCCAACATCATTTCTGTTTCAATAATTTCTAAATCTCTGATTGGATCAACAGTTGGGTTCACATTTTGAATATCCTCAGAGTCAAAACATCTGATCATATGTATGACTGCATCCACTTCTCTTATGTGGGATAAGAATTTATTACCTAAGCCTTCACCTTTAGAGGCACCTTCTACTAGTCCGGCTATATCCACAAACTCAATAGTAGTATTAATTTTTTTTTTCGATTTTGATATTTCTACCAATTTATCTAGTCTTTCATCAGGTACAGGAACCACACCTACATTTGGCTCTATCGTACAAAAAGGGAAATTAGCAGCTTGTGCCTTGCTAGAATTTGTAAGTGCATTAAATAATGTAGATTTACCAACATTAGGTAAGCCAACAATTCCACACTTAAAACTCATTACTTATTATTTACAGTGCTTGAGAATAAATCTAATTTTTTATCAATTAATATAGCCATTGAATCAATAATATTTTTAGTAATTTTTTCTAGTTGTATCATTTCATCTTCATCAAAATCTTTTAATACATGGTCTGAAACATCTGCTTTAGTTTTAGGTCTTCCGATTCCTATTCTTACTCTTGAATAATCTTTACCAATAAATTTATCGATAGACTCGATACCATTATGTCCTGCACTAGATCCTGCAAATTTTGCTTTTACTTTTCCAAATTCAAGGTCAAGGTCATCATGGAAGACAATCACATCTTCAGCATCAATCTTGAAGTATTCAATTAATTCCCTTATACAAATTCCAGAGTTATTCATAAAAGTTAAAGGTTTTATTGCATAAACCTTTTTATCTTCAATATTACCCGTAGTTAACAAACCTTTAAATTTTGGTTTTTGTTTAGACAGACCAAATTTTTTATTAAGAGCATCAATTAATTTGAAACCAATATTGTGTCTATTGTTTTCGCTATCTGGTGTTGGATTTCCTAAGCCTACAAATAAAAGCATATTTTTTTTAAATCGTATCTAGGAGTCTTCACAATAATAAGTTGATTATTTCTTTTCTTCAGTGGCTTTTTTTTCATCGCCATCTTTTTTATCACCTTCAGCTGCTGGTGTTGCTTCTTTACCATCTTCTGTTGCTGCTGCTTCTTCAGCTTCAGCTGGTTTTTCTGGCTCTTTCATAACTGTAGGCGCTGCCAATGTTGCAATTACAAAATCTCTTCCAATAATAGTTGGTGTAACACCTTCTTCTAGTTTAACTGAAGATATTTTGAAACTTTCTCCAATATCCACTCCATCTAAATCAATAGTTATTGCAGATGGTATTTTTTCACTTGGACATTTTAATTCTATTTCTCTTCTAACAATGTTTAGTACTCCACCTCTTTTTAAACCTGGTGAAGTCTCATGGTTAATAAATTCTACAGGTACTTCTATTCTAATTTTTACACCTGGGACAACTCTAAGAAAATCAATATGAGTTGGCTCATCGGATATTACATTATAAGTAATTTCTCTTGGTAAAACATTTTGAGGCTTTCCATCTAAATTAAGAGTTATTATATTTGATAAGAAGCTTCCTTTTTGTATTAGAGATTTTAATGTTTTTTTTAATACTGTAACTTTTTGATTTTCTTCTGGTCCCCCATAAATTATGCCAGGGATATCTCCAGCCAATCTAAGAGAGCGAACATCTCCTTTTGACTTAGTGTTTCTAGTATTTGCATCAAGTGAATTCATAAAAAGATGGCTTTTAGCCCAAGATACTTAATAACTCAAGATAATTATTTAAATAAATCGGATACAGATGTTGAATTAGAGATTCTTTTAATTGCTTCACCCATAAGTGTTGAAATAGGCAAAACTTCTATATTTTTAACATTTTTAATTTTATCATGATTATCAATTGTGTCTGTTATTACTAATTTTCTAATGACAGAATTTTTGATTTTATCTACTGCCTCTCCACTTAAAACTCCGTGGGTAATATAAACATAAACTTCTTTAGCGCCCCTATCTTTTAAAGCTTTAGCAGCGTTTATTATAGTTCCACCTGAATCAATTATATCATCAACTATAATGCAAGTTTTCCCTTTAACGTCTCCTATAACATTCATAACTTTGGATTGACCTGGTTTAGGTCTTCTTTTGTCTACAATCGCAAGTTCCACATTTAAAATTTTACCAAGTGCTCTTGCTCTTTCAGTTCCACCAACATCTGGTGCAACACAAATAATATTTTTGCTTTTGATACTTTTTTTAACATGTCTTGCAAAAATTGGTGTAGCAAATAAGTTGTCTACAGGAATATCGAAAAAGCCCTGAATTTGTCCTGCATGAAGATCTACAGTAACAACTCTATCAGCACCTGCTTTGGTAATTAAATTAGAAACTAGTTTTGCAGAAATTGAAGTTCGAGGTACTACTTTTCGATCTTGTCGTGCATATCCAAAATAAGGAATGACAGCAGTAATATTCTTCGCTGAAGATCTTTTTAAAGCATCAATACAAAGTAGTAATTCCATTAAGTTGTCATTTGCTGGTGACGAAATAGATTGAATTATAAAGATACTATTACCTCTAATATTTTCATTAATTTCTATATATATTTCTCCATCAGAAAACTTTATTATACTTGAGTTCACAAGCTTAGTTCTTAAATATTTTGCAATATTTTTACTGAGAGGTTTGTTGCTGTTTCCAGTTAATAATTTCATGAGATACGATCAATTAATCATAATTACAGAAATATTTCTACCATAATCATTCTCATTGCAGCTAATAGATCTTCGCGCACTAAAAAAATTATTTTTAGGATCAAATGTATCCTTATTAATTATATCAATTTTCTTTATATTTAAGGCTTTTAATTGAGAATGGACATATTTCTTTAAGTTAAAGAAATCCTTATTTTTAATCTTTTTTAAAAATTTTTTATTTTGACCATCTTTTTTGATAAGTTTTTTAATAAAATCTTTTTTTACCTCATAATTTTTTACTGAAATACATGGCCCGATAACAGCAGTAATATTTTCAGGAGTGCAGCCTTTTTTAATCATAAAATTTAAAGTTCTTCTAATTATCTCCTTGAAAGCACCTTTCCAGCCAGCATGGATTGCAGCAATCATCTTTTCTTTCTCGTCATAAATTAGTATTGGTGCACAATCAGCGGTTAATATAGCTATAGGAAATTCTTTTTTATTGGTGATTAGCGCGTCTCCCTCAAAATTATAATTTTTAAGTTTTGAATCTTTATCTATAAAATGAAATTTATTACTGTGAATTTGTTTAAGTAAGATAACTTTATTAAGCTTGGTCTTAATTTTCTTTTGAACAATTTTAAGGTTTTTTAGAATATTTTTTTTATTATCTAAAGATCCAGGGCCACAATTTAAACTTTTAAAAATACCTAAAGACCTACCACCCTTTCTATTAAAGAAAGCGTGCTCTATATTTTTAAAACTATTGAGTTTTTTTGACTTAATCAGTTTAAAACCCCAATTTAAATTTATCTTTATGCGTTGTTATTAGCATTACTTTAAATAACTCACCCATTTGATTTTTATCTATAAGTCTTTTTATTCTAAAATAAATATCAGCTTTTTCACTAAATAACATTTTTTTGGACAGTATTTCTGCCCTTTCAAGAATACCAAGTTTTGTTAGAAATTCGCCCTGAGTAGTATACATTGAGGTAAGTGAGCTTAATTCTTTAACCATTCTATTTATCAAATAGAAACTTAAATTATACGTAATATCAGAATTACCAAACCCCTCAAGCACATCACAATATTTATGTTTTGATACAGCTTGTAGAGTATTTTTCATATTTTTATCAGTATAGGCATAATCTATTATTAAAATTCCACCATTATTATGCTTAATCTTATCGTTAATACTTTTTAAGTATTCACTTGATTGTGGTGAATACTCAATAAAATTCTGCTGTTTTGCGACTTTAAATTTAATTTTATCTTCAAATTTTTCCATATCAAAAGGAACATCGAAATATTCAAATTTTTTATTGAAAAATCTAATATGCTTTTCAAACCATTTTTTGTCTTTCTTTATGAATTGCTTAATAGGTAAAGCGTCAAAAAATTCGTTTGCTAAAAAGATACATGGTAAATTATCTAATTCATTTAAATCATTTAACCACTGAATATTTTTTTTATTGATATTAACCTTTTGTTTTTTCTTAAGTAATTTGCTTCTTTCTAAAATCTTAATACGACAAGAATTCTTAAATATTGGAAATTTATCAAAGGTATTGACTAAAACTTTCATCATTTCACCATCCCCAGCACCTAACTCAATTAAATTAAACTTTTCAGGGCAACCTAGATTTTGCCAAAATGAAACTACCCAAATTGCAATCATTTCTGAAAACAATACCGATATGTTAGGTGAAGTTATGAAGTCACCCTTTTTGCCAAACGGATTTTTTTTCATGTAGTAGCCAGATGTTTTGTTATAAAGAGATTCCTCTATAAACTTATCTAAAGTAAACGTATCATTATCTTTAATTTTCATTTTTTTAAGGATAAAAGATAAGCCCCAGTCATGAAAAAAAGAATACTTATCAATTGGCCTAATGTTAGATTTAAAACCAAGTAACCGATTTGAGGATCTGGAGATCTAAAATATTCTATAAAAAATCTAAATAGAGAATAAAAGATTAGGAATAAAGCAGAGATTTTTCCAGGTACTTTTAAATAATCTTTTTTAAAAAAATACCCAAGTACAAAGAAAAGAATTATTCCTTCAAAAAAGGCCTCATATAATTGAGAGGGGTGTCTTTTGATATTATCTATTAGAACAAATTGAACTGACCAAGGAAGGTCCGTGGCTCTCCCATAAAGCTCTGAGTTTATGAAATTGGCAATTCTACCGAAAAAAATTCCAATTGGAGCAGATAGGGCAACTAAGTCTAAAAATATAAACGAATTTGTATTGTGTTTTTTTGAGAACAATATTGATGCAATTATAATTCCAATTAAAGCACCATGAAATGACATTCCACCATTCCAAACCATCAATATTTCAACAGGGTTATCTAAATAATATTTTAGATTATAAAATAAAGTATATCCAAGCCGACCCCCCAAAATCATACCTATAATGAGATAGGTTATGAAGTCATCAAATAGCTGAAAAATATGAGGGTCTTTGATTAATTTTTTTTTGCAATACAGCCAACCAAGTGCAATACCGATAATATAAGCCAAGGAATACCATCTGATTTCTAATGAAAATATTTGAAAAGCAACTGGGTCAAAATTATTAATAAACATTTTTAAAAAACTACGTATAAAGTATATTAATTTTATAAACGAATATATGACAAAATCAAAATTTGTAATTGATAAATTAACAAAGCTATTTGAACAAGGACTTATTTCTTATAAAGATTTAAGCTCTGAAATAATAAATGTTTTAAGATCTAAAAGAGATGAAATCATTTTTAAAATGAAATTAACTAGTAAAGAAGAAACAGATATATTAATTAAGAGAGTTGAAAATTTAGAAAAAAAAATTGATAAATTGGAAAAAAAAAGTCAAAAAAAAAAATCTATAAAGGTAAAAAAATCTTAACTCTAAGACCATTTAAAGGAGATTTTTCTAATAAAATATTTCCTCCATGGGATTTGATTATATCAGATGTAATTGACAATCCAAGGCCAACACTAGATTTAGAATCCCCTCTACTTTTATCTACTTTATAAAATGGTTTGAAAACATTCTCTAACTCTTCTTTAGGAATGCCAACTCCATCATCATCAATAGTAATTATTATGTTACTTTGCTTTTTTGATAGATGAAAATTTATATTTTCAGCATATTTAATTGAATTATTAATTAAATTATTTAAAGATCTCTGTATTAAATTCTTTCTTCCATTCATATAAACTCTTGGAATTATTTCCTTAGTTATTTTATCATTATTATATTTATCTATTGTGATTTCGATTAATTCAGAAATATCAAAAGTTTCATCTTTTTCTAAATAAGACGAACTTGTAAATTGCAGATATTCATTAAGCATTTTTTCCATTTCATCTATATCTAAAGACATTTTTTTTGATAAATCTTTATCTTTCATAAAAGATAGCTGAAGTTTTAGTCTTGTTAAGGGTGTTCTTAAATCGTGACTTATACCAGATAACATTTCAGACCTTTGATTCAGGTGTCTCATTATTCTTTTTCTCATTTTATCAAATTCCAAACCTGCTTGTCTGATCTCTAAGGCTCCTGATGGTCTGTACTCATCAATATTTTCTCCTTTACCAAATCTTTCTGCAGCTTTAGCCAGGTTTATAATTGGCCTTGTTTGATTTTTTAGAAATAGTATGGCTATAGTTATCATTAGTAGTGCTGGTAGGGTGATCCACAAAGCAAATATTCTAGCAGACGAGCTTGCCACCCTATCTTTTGGGATAAAAAATTCAAAGTAACCGTCGTTATATTTAATATTTATATGAATAAGTTCTTTGTAACTCGTTGTATCGAACCAATAATTCTCAGTACCCATATTAGATTTTAGTTCTCTCCTTAGTGTTCTATCTATTGGACTAAACCATCTTTCTTTTTGAGGTTTTTTAAATGAATCATCTGTTTTAAACTCAACATTAAGATCTAAATAAATTGAGAATAAGCCTGACAAGTCATTATTATTATATTTTCCATTATCGTAAGCTGCTATGAATGTTTTCATCTCACCGATCAATGCTCTTGTCATACCTTTATTTGTTTTAATCCAAAGACTATCGAAAAAAACAATTGCTATGACTACTTGAAGAACAATTATTGGTACTGCTACGATTAATAAAGCTCTATAAAATAATCTTTTTGGTAATAAATTTTTTATAAAATTATTCAATCCATAAGACATAACCAGCACCTCTTAAAGTTTGTAAGTATTTTGGATTTTTCGGGTCTATTTCTATTTTTTTTCTAAGTCTTGTAATTATTACATCTACTGATCTTTCTTTATCAATATCAGTTAGTTTGCCAATATCCTCTCTTGAAAAAGTTTTACCAGGATTGTTAATCATTTTTTCTAATATAATTTTTTCAGTACTATTTATTTTATATTCAATATCATTTTTAATAATTAAAAGTTTGTTAAGATCAATTTTAATATTATCAAAGGTTATAATTCTTTTTTCATTATTTCTTTTTGTTTTATTTAAAATATTTTTTATTCTTAAAGTAAGTTCTTTTGGTTCAAAAGGTTTTGGTAAATAATCATCGGCACCTATCTCTAGGCCTTCAACTCTATTTTCAGTTTCTCCTTTGGCTGTTAATAAAATTATAGGGGTATCAATCTTAGATTTATTTTGTTTGATAAAATCAAGGCCACTTTTTCCTGTCATCATTACATCCAAAACAATTAAATCAAATTTAATTATTGAAATTTTTTCTTCAGCATTTTCTGCACTATCCGATGTAGTAACCAAAAAGTTATTTTCATTCAAATACTGTTTAATTAGAGATCTAATTCCTTCATCATCATCTACAACTAAAATGTGGGCTACAAAATCATTCATTAATTATTTTCTTTAAAACATTGTCAAAGTTTAGGACTTGATCAGAACTTGAATTTAAAAGAGCATTATAAATTCTTTTTTTTTGTGTCAAAAATATTTCATCAAAAATTTTTTCTCCTTTTTCATTTAAAAAAATGTGTTTTACTCTTGTGTCTTGTTGATCTTTTTCAAAAAAAACAACATCAAGTTTAATTAAATCTTTTAAAACTCTATTCAGACTTTGTTTAGTAACCTTTAGCCTCTTTAATAGGTCAGAAATTGTAATCCCCTTATACATTGATAATAGATGTAAAACTTTGTGGTGAGCTATACCTATAGAGTATTTATCTAAGGTTTTCTTGGCATCTGAAAAAGATTCACGATAACTCGTAAATAAGTTTTCAATCAATTGCTTTAACTGAGTGTCCTTTAAATATAAAAGTTCTTTCATTATGGGTAAGTTATATTGACATATTATAGATACAAAGATAATTTTAGGAAAAAATTTAAATTATTTCATACATGATACCCTACGATAAAAGATCTGGTAAAATCTGGTATAATAACGAGCTTGTTGATTGGGCTGATGCAAAAATTCATATTTTAAATCATGGATTGCATTATGCTAGCTGTGTATTTGAAGGAGAAAGAGTTTATGAAGGATCAATATTCAAATTAGAAGAGCATACTACAAGACTTTTTTATTCAGCTAAAAGAATGGGAATTACAATGCCATATTCAGAAATAGAAATAAATGATGCATGTAATAAAATTATTTCAGTTCAAAATATAAAAGATGGTTATGTAAGACCAATGGCCTGGAGAGGTAGTGAAATGATGGCAATCTCTGCACAACAAACAAAAATTCATGTTGCTGTAGCAACCTGGGATTGGGGTTCCTATTTTGATCCAAAATTAAAAGTTAATGGGATTAAATTAAATATTTCAAACTGGAGAAAGCCAGCGCCAAATACAATACCGTGGGACACAAAAGCATCAGGCTTATATATGATCAACACCCTATCAAAGCATGAAGCAGAACAACAAGGTTATACAGATTCTTTAATGCTGGATTATGAAGGAAATGTTGCAGAGGCAACAGGAGCAAATATTTTTTTTAAAGATAAGAATGGAGAAATACACACTCCAATTCCAGATTGTTTTTTAGACGGAATAACAAGAAGAGCAGTTATTGAGATTGCAAAATCTAAAGGAATTAAAATTAATGAGAGAAAAATTAAACCAGAAGAGCTAAAAAATTTTGTTGGTTGTTTTTTAACTGGGTCAGCTGCAGAAGTAACACCAGTATCATGTATTGCAGATAATCAATTTAAAGTGTGTGAAACTATAATTGATTTGAATGAAAGTTATCAAGCTTTAGTTAGAAAAAAATAGATTTTACTTTTTATTATCCTCAGACATTGCATGGTCAATGCCTTTTCTTAAATACTCATAACCAGTATATAGAGTTAAAAATGCAGAAAGCCAAAGCAGGATTATGCCAATAGTTTGAGCATTATAATCTTGAAAATTTAAAATTTTATTACCAGTTTCACCTGTCAATAAAAGAGCTATGGCAACCATTTGTAAAAAAGTTTTTAATTTTGCTAAATTAGTTACTGGTAATTTAATTTGTCCTCTAGCTAGAAACTCTCTTAAGCCTGAAATTAGTATTTCTCTTGTAAGTATTATAATTGCAGCAATAACCTCGTAATGTTTAATTGTTCCACTCATAACGAGCAATATAAGTGCAGTAGCAACAATAATTTTATCTGCTATAGGGTCAAGCAATTCACCTAACTTAGACTCTTGGCCATCATTCTTGCCAACATTCCATCCAAAAAATCAGTAAATGATGCAATTACAAACAATACGCATGCAGTTAAATCACCATAAAAACCGGGTAAATAAAATGCTAGAACAAAAAAAGGTACAATTATTATTCTACCAATTGTTAAAATATTTGGAATTTTTTTAAGCATAATTATTCGTGAAAAAAGTTATATATCTTTTTTGCAACTTTTTCCTCAACACCTTCAACTGATTTAATCTCATCAAAACTAGCAGATTCTACAGATCTAGCAGAGCCAAAGTGGTTCAATAAGGCTCTTTTTCTGATCGATCCAATACCATCAATTTGATCTAATAATGATTTTGTAATTCCTTTTGCTCTTTTTGCTCTATGAGAGGTGATAGCAAACCTATGTGCTTCATCACGCAGTCTCTGCATAAAGAAGAGGGTAGGGTCATTCTTATCAAATTTAAATGAATTTCCCTTATAGAAAAAAGTTTCATCACCACTATTTCTTAATTTACCCTTAGCAATAGCGATCATAGGAAGATCATGTAAGCCAAATTCATCCAATACTTCTTTGGCAGATGAATATTGACCTTTACCACCATCAATTAATATTAAATCAGGAAGAGTTAAATAATTTCCTTTTTCTAACATTGCTCTTTTAAATCTCCTAGTAAGAACTTCTTTTAACATTGCAAAATCATCTTGTTCAGCACCCTTTGTCTTGATGTCAAATTTTCTATATCTTTTTTTAACAAATCCTTCATTTCCAAAAGTAATCATAGCGCCTACACTATTGGTTCCTGAGATATGGCTATTATCATAAACCTCAACTAAGTTTAGGCTATTTTTAAGATCAAATTTTTTAGCCACACCTTCAAATAAATTTTTATTATTATTTGTTTCATAAATTTTTCTATTAAGTGATTCTTTGGCATTTTTTTCTGCCATAGCAATCACTTTAGCTTTAGTGCCTTTTTTTGCTATATTAATAGAAATTGTACTACTTTCTTTTTTACTTAATGTTTCTTCAATTAATTTCCTGTCCTCAATTTCTGTATTAATAATAATTAATTTTGGAACATTCTTATTTTCGTAAAATTGCATTAAGAAGGAGGACATTATTTCAGATATGTCTTGGTCAGGATCATGTTTTGGAAAATAAGCTTGGTTACCCCAATTTTGTTTGGATCTGTAAAAAAATACCTGAATACAGGTTTTGCCAGATTCTTTATAGGCAGCAATTACATCAGCATCAACTAGATTAGCTTCATTAATTCTTTGTGACGATTGAATTATATTTAAGGATTTAATTCTATCTCTAAAAATAGAAGCTCTTTCAAAATCCAGCTTTTCGCTGGCTTCCTCCATTTGTTTAGATAGATTTTTTTGTATATCTCTTGATTTACCCGATACAAACTGAATTGCTTGATCTACTGATTTTTTATAATCTTCTTTATCAATATAATCGACACAAGGACCAGAACATCTTTTTATCTGATAAAGAATGCAGGGTCTTTTTCTATTCTTGAACGTGCTATCATCACAAACTCTAATTTGAAATATTTTTTGAAGCATCTTAATGGTCCAATTTGCAGTTCCTGCTGAAGCAAATGGTCCAAAGTAAAATCCTTCTTTATCTTTTTTTCCCCTATGTTTTGTAACTTGTGCCCATTGGTCTTTATTACTGATGAAAACAAAGGGAAAAGATTTGTCATCTTTAAGTAATATATTAAATTTAGGCTTATATTTTTTAATTAAATTAGCCTCTAAAAGAAGTGCTTCACTTTCATTGGCAGTAGTCGTTATCTCTAACTTAAAAGTTTGAGAGAGCATCCTTGCTGTTCTGATGATATGATTTTTTTCAGCTACATAGCTTTTTAATCTATTGGGCAGGTTTTTTGCTTTACCTACATACAAAATTACATCTTTATGATCAAGCATTCTATAAACTCCAGGACTTTTAGGAATTAATGGGAGCTCTTTTCTAATTACGTCTTTACCTAATTCAGAGCTTTTCATGACTTCTTTTTTTGGTAATTTGGATACCAACAGAGGCACATTCTTTTATAATTTCTAATTTTTCAATTTGAAGCATAATTTTTCCAATTCGTTTATCTTTAAATAATACATCAAAAACATCTTCAGCAAGTGTTTCTAAAAAATTATAATGTTTCTTTTTTGCAAGTTTTGTAATTAATTTTACAACCTGACCATAATTAACAATTGATTTTATATCTTTGTCATTTGTTGGTTTTCTATCTTCATAATCAATCTCTAAACTAAATTTTACTTTCTGGGTTTTTTCTTTTTCAAAATCATAATAACCAAGCTTTAAATCTAGAGTTAATTCTTTAATAAGAATTTTTTTTTCGTAATTAAATAAACTTTTATTTTTATCTATTTTGACAATATATAAATTATTTTTTTTCATTCTTTTCCAATTACATCTGGTGTTTGCCAGTTTAAACTTTGTCCACTATCTATTGCTATTACTTGACCTGTAATTGAACTGTTTTTGATAAAAAAGTCAACAGCAGAACATATGTCTTTTACATTTACTTGCTGTTTTAAAGGGGTTGCTAAGTACTGCTTTCTAAAATGCATGTCAGTTTGTCTTTTATTTTTAATAGTTGGTCCAGGTGCAATTCCATTAACTCTTATGTTTGGAGCTAATTCCATAGCACTAGTTTTTGTTAGTGTGTAAAGCCCTGTTTTACTTAAAGTGTAAGAAAAGAAAAAGGGAGTTAACTTAAAAACTCTTTGATCTATTATATTTATAATATTGTTATTTTTACCCTTAACATTTTTTGAAAATTCTTTTGTAAGATATGCAGGTGCTTTTAAATTTACATCAATATGTTGGTTCCAACTTTTAGAAGAAAAATTTTTAAGACTGTCATTTTCAAATAATGAAGCATTATTAACTAAACAATCAAAGTATTTTAATTTTAATTTTGAGAATTTTATAATTTTTTTTAAATCTTGTTCTTTTGCAAGGTCACCTTTTACCAAGTAAACTTTTGTTTTATTTTTTGACAATTCCTTTTGTAATTTTTCAGCTTCAGATTTAGACTTATTGTAATGAATAACCATTTCAACACTTGGACCTGAGAGTTTCTTTGCAATAGCAGCACCCATTCTTGTTGCGGCTCCAGTGATAATTATTTTGTTTGCTTCCATTTTTTCTTACCTTTTTGTGCTCTTGTACCAGGTAAGCCCATTGTTGATCTACCTTTTGGATATGTTCTATTTTCTTGGTTATAGTGTTTTATTTTTGGGTTTAAAACAATTTCTAACTCTGATGCTTCTAAATTTCTTATTTCATCTCTAATTTTACCAGCTTCTTCAAATTCAAGGTTTGTAGCTGCATCCTTCATTCTTTTGTTGAGCATCTTTAAGTGTTTCTTTAAATTTCCACCAATATTGTCTCCAGTGCCTACTTTTAAATAATCCTTATCATAAACATTCTGCAACACATCGCTGATTTCTTTCTTAATAGAAACAGCATCAATATTATGCTTTTTATTATAGGCAACTTGAATTGATCTTCTTCTATCTGTTTCTTGAATTGCTTTTTTTATACTTTTAGTTTCTTTATCTGCATAAAGAATAACTCTTCCTTCTAAGTTTCTTGCAGCCCTTCCAATAGTTTGAACTAAAGAAGTTTCAGATCTTAAAAATCCCTCTTTATCAGCATCTAAAATTCCAACTAATGCACACTCTGGAATATCTAGTCCTTCTCTTAAAAGGTTAATTCCCACTAAGACATCAAAAACACCAAGCCTTAAATCCCTCATGATTTCTATTCGCTCCAATGTATCAATATCTGAGTGTAAATATCTAACCCTAATACCATTTTCATGAAAATACTCTGTTAAATCCTCAGCCATTTTCTTAGTTAAAGTTGTGACCAATACTCTAAAATTTTTATCTATTGTTTTTTTGCACTCATGCATCAAGTCATCAACTTGATTTTTGGCAGGTTTTATCTCAACAGGTGGATCAATTAGACCAGTAGGCCTTATTATTTGTTCAACAAATTTACCTTTAACTTGTTCTAATTCCCAAGGGCCTGGTGTCGCTGATACAAAAACTGTTTGGGTTCTCATTGCATCCCATTCTTCAAATTTAAGAGGTCTATTGTCCATGCAAGAAGGTAATCTAAAACCATATTCGGCAAGATTACTTTTTCTAGATCTATCTCCTTTGTACATACCATTTAATTGAGGAACTGTTACGTGGCATTCATCTACAAAAATAAGAGTGTTGTCAGGAAAGTATTCAAATAGAGTGGGAGGTGGTTCTCCTGGTTTTCTTCCAGATAAAAAACGAGAATAGTTTTCAATACCAGCACAAGACCCTGTTGCTTCTATCATTTCTAAATCAAACTTAACTCTTTCTTCTAATCTTTGTGCTTCAAGTAATTTATTTTGTTCTTTGAATTTTTTTAAAGTTACTTCTAATTCTCTTTTAATTTTAATAATTGCTTGTTCGATAGTTGGTTTGGGTGTGATGTAATGACTATTAGCATAAACTTTTATTACATCTAAATCTTGTATTAGATCTCCTGTTAAGGGATCAAATTCTTCTATTTTTTCTAGTTTGTCACCAAATAAACTTAATCTCCATGCTCTATCTTCAAAGTGTGAGGGAAATATTTCAAGATATTCTCCTCGAGCTCTAAAAGTTCCTCTATAAAAACTCTGATCATTTCTTTTGTATTGTAAATTTACTAAAGTTTTTATTAGTTGCTCTCTGCTGTATTCATAATCTTTCTTTAAACTCAACGTCATCTTGCTGTACGCCTCAACAGAACCCAGACCATAGATACAAGAAACACTTGCAACAATAATTACATCATCTCTCTCTAATAGCGATCTAGTAGCTGAGTGACGCATACGATCAATTTGTTCATTAATGGATGCTTCTTTTTCAATATAAGTGTCAGACCTTGGTACATAGGCCTCAGGTGTATAGTAATCATAATAAGATACAAAATACTCAACGGCATTGTCTGGAAAAAAAGATTTCATCTCTCCATAAAGCTGTGCAGCTAGTGTTTTGTTAGGAGCAAGTATTAGAGCTGGTCTATTAGTTTTTTCAATTACTTGGGCCATTGTAAAAGTTTTTCCAGAACCTGTTACACCAAGCAAAACTTGGTTTAACTCTTCTTTATTTGCACCCTTAACTAGTTGTTTTATTGCTTCTGGCTGATCACCGGCAGGTTTAAAATCTGTAACAAGTTTAAATTTTTTTCCACCTTCTAGTTTCTGGTGAATTTCAGGATTTTTACTCTGTATATCTGTAATTAAATCTTGATAAGTATTTTGCATTATCTATAAAACTATTAGAATAAAAATATATTTCAATGAGCATTATATCAGACAGTCTAAAAAAGATTAAACCATCGCCAACTATTGCTGTAACTCAAAAGGCAAGAGAGTTAAAAGCTGCTGGTAAAGATGTAATAGGTTTAGGAGCAGGTGAGCCTGATTTTGATACACCAGATAACATCAAACAAGCGGCTATAAAAGCCATTAATGACGGTGATACCAAATATACAGCCGTTGATGGAACTGCTGCCTTAAAAGATGCCATAGTTAAAAAATTTAAAAGAGAAAACAATTTAGACTACACAACTGATCAAATCACAGTTGGTGCTGGTGGAAAACATGTAATTTATAATGCCATGATGGCAACCCTAAATGAAGGAGATGAGGTTATAGTTCCCGCGCCTTATTGGGTTTCTTATCCTGACATGGTTTTATTAGCTGGTGGAACTCCAATTATTTTAGAGTGTAATGAAAAACAAGGATTTAAAATTAATCCAGCTGAATTAGAAAAATCTATAACACCAAAAACAAAGTGGATAATATTAAATTCACCATCAAATCCAACAGGTGCTTGTTATACTGAAGGAGATATTAAAGAAATCGCAGATGTTTTAACAAAACATCCTCACGTGCATATTTTAAGTGATGATATTTATGAACACGTAACATACGAAGGTTTTAAATTTTTTACTATTGCACAAATTGATAGCTTGAAAGAAAGAGTTCTTACAATGAATGGTGTAAGTAAAGCTTACTCAATGACTGGCTGGAGAATAGGGTATGCGGCTGGTCCTAAAGAAATTATTAAAGCAATTGCTAAAATACAATCGCAATCAACAACAAATCCATCTTCAATTAGTCAAGCTGCAGCTGTTGAAGCTTTAAACGGAACTCAAGATTTTATTAAAGAGAGAGCAACTTCATTTCAAGAAAGAAGAAATTTTGTTGTTAAAGCATTAAATGAAATAGAGGGAATTGAATGTTTAAATCCAGATGGAGCATTTTATGTTTTTCCAAGCTGCAAAGGGTTAATTGGAAAAAAAGATACAAACGGTAAGGAGCTTGAGACAGATACTGATTTTGTTCAGTCTTTATTAGAGAATAGTGGTGTTGCAGTTGTTCAAGGTTCTGCATTTGGTTTAGAAGGTTTCTTTAGAATATCTTATGCAACTTCTATGGAAAATCTTAAAAAAGCTTTAGAAAAAATATCTTCTTTTTGTAAAAGTCTTAACTAGGTTTTTGCTTTCCCCACATTTCAAAATATTTACCTTTTTTTAACAATAAACTCTCATGCGTCCCTTGTTCAATAATAGCACCCTGATCAAGAACAATAATATTATCAGCATTTGCAGCTGTAGATAGTCGGTGAGCAATTATTAAAGTTGTTTTACCTTTAGAGACATTTTCTAGATTTTTTTGAATTTCTTTTTCCGTACTAGTATCTAATGCAGATGTCGCTTCATCAAAGAAAAATATTTTAGGATTTTTTAGAATAGTTCTTGCAATAGCAACCCTCTGTTTCTCTCCACCAGATAATTTTAACCCTCTCTCTCCTACAATTGTTTCATAACCATCCGGTAAAATTGTTATAAAATCATGTATATCTGCATTTTTTGCTGCACTAATAACCTCCTCTTTAGTAGCACCAGTATTACCGTAAGCTATATTATAATAAATTGTGTCATTAAATAAGACAGTGTCTTGTGGAACTACACCAATAATTTTTCTTAAAGAGTTTTGAGAAATTTTATTTACATTTGTATTGTTAATAAAAATATTTCCCTCTTTTGGATCATAAAACTTGAATAACAGTCTACTTATTGTTGATTTACCAGCACCAGTTGGTCCTACGATGGCTACTTTTTTTCCATTAGGAACAGTAAATGAAATATTTTTAATGATAGTTCTTCTTATATCGTAATCAAAACTAATGTTTTCAAATCTAATTTCTGCATCGTTACTTTGAGGTATATCCTCAAGATCATCATTTGTTGTTGGGGCAACCTCTAATAAGCTAAACATGTTTTCCATATCAGTCAGTGCTTGTCTAATTTCTCTATAAACAGAACCTAACCAATTCAATGGCTGATATAATTGGAGCATGTAGGCATTAATTACAACAAACCCACCAATATTAATCTCTCCACTTTTGATCCCATAAACTGACATCACCAACATAATAGTAATACCCATCATTATGATAAATGTTTGGGCTATGTTTAATAGTGAAAGAGAATGTCTACTTTGATTTGCTGCTAACTCATATTCTTCTAATGATTGATCAAGTCTATTAGCTTCAAAGGCCTCATTGTTAAAATATTTAACTGTCTCAAAGTTCAATAAACTATCAATCATCTTAGTGCTAACATCGTTATCAGCTTGGTTCATTCTTTTTCTAAATACATTTCTCCATTCAGTAATCTTAAAAGTTAAGAAAGAATAAAGGCCAATAGTTACAAGTGTTACAACAGCATACCATGGACCATATAGATAAAATAAGATCCCAGAAACCAAGAACACTTCAAAAAAAGTAGGAGCAATATTAAACAAGACATATCTTAGGAGAAAATCTATTCCTTTTGTTCCTCTGTCTATATATTTTGCTAGTGCACCTGTTTGTCTATTTAAATGAAATTGTAAAGATAGATTGTGAAGATGTTGGAACATTGTCAAAGATATTTGTCTAATAGAATGTTGGGAAACTTTTGAAAATAAGGCGTCTCTAATTTCAACAAATGTGAAGGCAATTACTCTTGTAACACCGTAACCAACTACTAAAGCTATTGGTACCAGCATAAATAGATTAATGCCTGAACTTAATTCTGTCAGAGAGTTTACCGCACTACCCAATACTAAAGGAGTACTAACGCTGGCTATTTTTGCTAAAACTAAAGCAACAACTGCAAAACTAACTCGTATCCTTAAATCTTTCCTTTTTTTAGGCCACAAATAAGGAAGCAACAGTTTAAAAGTCTTAATGTATTTACCCTTTTTCACAATCTAGATATAACTGATTAGTAATAATTTGTTACAAGCAAATTAGACCTTATAATGAATTAAAAAAAAATATTTTAACTAAATAAACAATAAGGAAATATAAATGTTAAGTGTATATTTAGCAGGTGAAATTCACAGTAATTGGAGAGAAGAAATTATTCAACTTTGTGAAAAAGAGAAATTAGATGTTAAATTTACATCTCCCGTAACTGATCATGAGGCCTCTGACAATTGTGGTGTAGAAATTCTAGGAGCTGAAGAAAAAAATTTTTGGAAAGATAGAAAAGGCGCTAATATCAATTCAATTCGAACTAAGAAATCTATTCAAGATTGTGATGTAATTATTGTTAAATTTGGAGAAAAATTTAAGCAATGGAATGCAGCATTTGACGCGGGTTATGCTACAGCACTTAATAAATCTATGATTGTTATTCATAACGATGATCATCAACATGCTCTTAAAGAAGTGGATGGCTCTGCTGCTGCTGTTGCGTCAGATCAAAAACAAGCTTTTCGAATATTGAAATATATATTGGAAGGATCCTTAAAATAGTTCTAGTTATAATGAAAACAGCATTATTATTTGGGTCATCTGGTTTAGTGGGAGGCCACCTCCTTAATCAATTAATTAAAGACACTAATTACTCTAAAATAAAATTATTTGTTCGTTCAGTTCCTGAAATTAGTGATCCAAAAGTAGAGATTATTAAGACTGATTTTAACAACTTACAAAATCATAAAGAAGACATCAAAGGTGATGACTGCTTCTTTTGTATTGGTACAACTAAGAAAAATTCTCCTGATAAAGATGAATATAAAAGAGTTGAACTTGATATTCCTAAAGAAGTTGCAAAAATTGCAAAATCAAATTTGGTTAACTCATTTATTTTTGTCTCTGCATTATATGCAAACCCCAAGAGCTCAGGAGAATACATAAGATTTAAAGGACAAGTTGAAGAAGAGTTAAAAGAAATTAATTTTCCAAAACTTGCAATAATGCGACCTTCTTTTTTAATAGGTAATAGAAAAGAAAAGAGAGCAAGTGAAACAATAGGTATTTTTGTATTTAAGTTACTTTCTCCATTACTTTTAGGTCCTTTAAAGAAAATGAAACCCACTCATTCAGAAACTGTTGCAAGAGCAATGATAGCTGTGATTCAAAATGATATTCAGCAAACTATTTTTGAGTCTAACGAGATATCAGAAATAAGTAGTTAGTATTTTTAAACTAATCCAAGTCTAATTACTGAGTTTCCAGCATCTACAATACTATCTTTTGCAGGTTTAAATTTTATTCCCAATAAATCTTCAGAATATGAAGTATCAGTCTGCATTAAAATGCCAAGATCAGGCAACATAATCTTTACAGAAGAATCTAAGTAACCGATCAATTTAACCATAAAATTTGGCATTTCTTTTTTTGGAAGTTTTTTTGCATATTTTGGAAATGCTTCAGCCATAATTTTAGAAACTTCGAGCATTTTTTTTACTTCTGAACCAATAATTAAACGTCTTCCATTAACCTTGGGATTTTTTATAGATAAAACATGCGCTCTTGCTACATCTTTTACATCAGAAATTAATATTCCAAAATTTGGCGCCATAGGATATTTTCCTTTAAGGAAAAGCTCAACATAGCTAGTTGAGGTATTTGTTTTTTTATCTAAAGCATCACCAAAAACTCCTCCTGGATTAATTACAGTTAATTTGTCTTTTAACCCTTTGCTTTCCATTAATTCCCAAGCAGCTTGTTCAGCTTTTGTCTTTGATATAATGTAGTCATTCGATCCACTCCAATCAGTATTTGACCAATCACTTTCTCCAAAAGTATATGGGTTTTTTCTGTTAGGTTTTTTAAACATAGCGGCTATTGATGAAGTAAGAATTATTTTTTCAACATTAGCTTCTATACCGGCATTTAAAACTCTTAACGTTCCACCTTTAGCAGCTGGAACTAAAGCCTCCCTATTTCTTGAGCTTTTCATGGGGTAGGGAGAAGCAGTATGTATAATATATTTACAATCTTTAGCAGCCTCAACCCAACCATCATCTTTTAATAAGTCCAATTCAACAAATGATAATTTATCTGTTGAAACATATTCGCTTAGAGTTTTCTTTGTTTTATCTAATGAATTTTGGCTTCTAACAGTTCCTAAAACTTCATATCCAGAATTTAATAATTCAATTGCTATATGTTTTGCTATCCAGCCGCTTATTCCAGTTAATAATACTTTATTTGTCATTTTGTTGTTCCTTTTTAATTAAATTTTTATTTTGATACATATGGACATAAATAATCTTTTATCAACTAATTATAAGCTTACTAGTCACTTCACAGTTACTTAAATAATGACTAGTCATTTTTTGTTATTAGTTTACAAAAAAGATGTGGAAAAAATTAGTCAAAAACAATCATGTCCTTTTTCAAACGTTATGGAGTTATTAGGAGGAAAATGGAAAATTTTTATTATTGCAAGAATCTATGAAAATAAGAAAATCAGATTTAATGAGCTTAGAAAAACAGTAACTAATATCAGCTCCCAAGTTTTGGCTAGAAAACTTGATGAAATGAGAAAAGATGGCTTGGTTGTTAAAATTATTAATAAATCTCAAAACGTAGATTATAAACTAAGTGAATTCGGAAATTCAGCAATACCAATAATATCTGCTTTAAAAAAATGGAGCTTAGGTAGGAAAAAAGAAATTTCTAAAATAGTAAATATTTAAGTTAGTGAGATAAGAATTTTTCAGCTTCAAGTGCAGCCATACAGCCCATTCCAGCAGCAGTTACAGCTTGTCTGAACGTTTTGTCTTTAACATCACCTGCAGCATAAACACCAGGGATATTAGTTTCTGTTAAATCTGGTTTAGTTAATAAATAACCTTCTTTATCCATATCTAATTGATCTTTAAAAAGAGCCGTTGCTGGATCATGACCAATTGCAATAAATAAACCATCTATTTTCATTTCTTCAATTTTATTTGTTTTAAGATTTTTAACTTTAATCGCTGTAACATTTTTAGGTTCACTATCCCCAATAACCTCTTCAACAGCACTATCCCAAATTATTTCAATTTTTTTATTTTCCATTAATTTTTTCTGAAGTAATTTTTCAGCTCTTAATTCATCTCTTCTATGAATTAGTTTTACTTTAGATGCAAATTTTGTAAGAAACATTGCCTCTTCAACAGCAGCGTTTCCACCACCGACAACTGCCACAACTTTTTCTTTAAAGAAAAAACCATCACATGTTGCGCATGCTGAAACTCCAAAGCCTCTATAAGCTTGCTCTGATTCTATATTTAACCATCTTGCTTGAGCACCAGTTGAAATAATTATGCTATCTGCAGTATATTTTTGACCACTATCACCTATAGCTTCAAAAGGTGTAGATTTTAAATTTACTGATCCGATATGATCTTCAATCATTTCTGTACCAACTGCTTTTGCTTGGTCTCGCATTTGATCCATTAACCATGGACCTTGAATTACATCTGAAAATCCAGGATAGTTTTCTACATCTGTTGTTGTAGTTAATTGTCCACCAGGTTCAGAGCCGTATACTAAAACAGGGCTTAACATTGCTCGAGCAGCATACACAGCAGCTGTATAGCCAGCTGGACCTGACCCTATTATTAACACTTTTGTGTGTTTTGTTGGATTTTCACTCATGCAGAAGTTATATAAGGATAAATGACAAAATTAAAAGGGTTATTATTAACCGAGGGCATGCACGGCATGATTAGCCAAGTTGAAGGATTAGCTAAGGCTTTAGATTTAGATTTTATACACGAGAAGATTGAAATTAATAATTTTTGGAAATTATTTCCACCCAAAGTAACACCCATTCAAGATTTTGTTTTTAAAAATAAAATTAATAGCCAGTTTGATGTTGTTATTTCTTGTGGAAGAAAAAGTGTAATCCCATCAATTTATTTAAAGAAAAAATTTAAGAACAAGATCATAAATATTCACATTCAAGAACCTAAAGTGTCATTAGATAATTTTGATTTTGTAGTTGCACCCGAACATGATGGTTTAAAGGGAAATAACGTACTAACAAGTAAAGGTGCAGTTCATTATTTAACCAATGATGAGTTGGACCAGAATGAAAATTATTTAAAATCTAAAATTAATACTCGAAAAAAAATTGTTACTTTAATATTGGGAGGACCAACTAGATATTATGATTATAACAATCAAGTCATAGATGGTATTTTTTCAAAAATTGAGCAAAATTTCTTAAAAAATAACTATCAAGTAATTATTATTCCCTCAATGAGAACTCCTCAGAATATAATAGAAAAAGCTAAGAATTATTTTGATAAAGATCAAATCATAATACCTAATGTTGATAAAAAAGCTTATCTTTCTTCATTAAAAATTTCAGATCATATTATTGTTACTTGCGATTCTACTTCAATGATTTCAGAAGCTGCAATTACTGGAAAGCCAATTTATGTAGCTCAAATGCCAGCAAGTAAAAATAATCAGAGATTTAAAAGCTTTTTTAATTTATTCGAGTCTTTAAATATAATAAAAGAATTAAATAATTCTATTGAAAATTGGACTTATACAAAACTAAACGAAACTAATAAAATAGCGAACCAAATAAAAGAAAAAATAAAACAGCATGACTTTTCTTAATTCAATTTTAAATAACTCTATGGAACACAATGATCCTTTTAAACATTGGGAGTTAAATAAACCATTATCAAATGATGCTATTAATGAAATCATAAGTGCTGACATACCTGATCTAAATCAACTTGATTTAGAATATGATGGAACAAGAGCTATTGATGGGGGTGCACCAGAATTTAGAGAGGGGATAACAAGTGGTGGTAAAGCAATAAAATTTAGATGTTTTATTACAAAAGAAAATAGCAAGAAGTTTCCAGCATTAACAAAACTAATCAATGAACTTCAATCAAAAGAAACATACTCCAAGATTTCAAGTCTTATAAATAGAGATCTGTCTAATTCTTATGTAAGAGTAGAAGTAATTTGTGATAGAAAAGGATTTTGGCTTAAACCACATTGTGATATTAAAGAAAAAATAGTCTCGTGCTTGTTATTTGTTAATGAATTTAATGAATCTGAGACACTAGGTACTGATTTTTACAATGAAAAGTTAGAAAAAGTTAAAACTGTTCCATATAAAAATAACTATGGTTACTTCTTTACCAGTGGGCCAAATACATGGCATGGGATGGAAAAGAAGGATATCGTCAAAGAAAGACGTTGTTTACAAGTTAATTACGTCTCTTTTCCTACGGATTGGAAAGTTAAGTAGTATTAAATTTATAGAGACTTGTATCTATCACCACTGATAGGGCGTATACTTAGCTTTTTAGATACTGCCAGATAATTTTACACTTCATTACTTAGGCAATAATTTTTTAGAAAACAACTTTATTAGAATAGCACATCATTCATGCTTTTTTGCATGGGTTATGTGTTGGATTTATTATGATTATAAAAGACATAGCTAAACAAGGAATTCCAGAAATAGGTAATATTTTACCTTTAAAAAAAAATAATATTATTCCAATAAAAATTAGTAAGACTATAGAAATAGTCGTAGTCCCTAATTTGGGTGAGGTAAATTCACATCAAGATAATGTCGGAATTATTCTAGAAGAAAAAAATGTTCTAAGGATTTTATCTAAACGATATAAAAATGTTTTAATTACTGAAATTAATTCAGAAGAAGATCTTGAAGCCCTAGTTAAAAGAAAGCCTGATTTAGTATTCTCTGGTGTTAAGTATTTCTTTTTTAATAATAGGAAAATATGGCTAAATGATTATTTAGAGATGTTTGAAATTCCATATATCGCCTCAAGTAAAGCAGCTCTTGATAATGAAAGTGATAAAAATAGAGCAAAAAAAATTATGCAAAAAAATAATATTAGAACTGCAGATTTTTTTATAACAAACCCTGGTGAATACTTAAAAGAATCATCAATACCAATAAAATTTCCCCTTTTTATAAAACCAGTAACTGGTGGAGATAGCAGGGGTGTGGATAAAAATTCAATTGTATTTAATTTTGAAGATTTTACCTCAAAAGTATTAGACATTAAAATAAAGCAAAACTCACCTTCTTTAGTCGAAACATATTTAGCAGGAAAAGAATATAGTGTTGGTATTTTTGAAGATAGTAATGACGGAACTTTAAGAGCTATGCCAATAGAAATTATCGTAAAAGAAAATGTAGACGGTCATTGCATTCTTGATTTTGATGTTAAAAAAAATGACGAAGAGAGCGTAATTCTTGTTTCAGATGTTGCGGTCTTTGACAAACTTTCTAAATTAGCAAAAGATTCGTTCAAAGCTTTAGGTGGAAAATCTTTAGGTAGAATAGATATTAAAATGGATCATTTAGAGGTTCCTCATTTTATAGAAGCAAATTTAATGCCAGGTCTTCGAAAAGGATATTTTTATAGATCGTGTGTTTTAAACCTTGATATGAGTTATGAAGATATGATTTTTAGTATTGCAAATACTGGTTTGTCTTCACATTAAATATCTTGAAGTGCAGTTACTGTAATCTCCTTTGTCTTTAAAGATCTAATTCCCATTAAGCAAGCTTGAGCAGTAGACATGTTTGTACAATAAGGAACTTTATTACCTAGTGTAGCTCTTCTTAAAGCCATTGCATCTTGAAGACGATGTTCACTATTTCCACCACCTGTATTAATTACAAGTGCAATTTTTTTAGAATTTAGTACATCAACAATGTGAGGCGATCCCCCACTAACTTTGTTTATCGTTTTGCATTTTATTCCATGTTTACAAATGTATTCTGCAGTTCCACCTGTTGCACATAAAGTAAAATTTAATTTTATTAATTGTTTTGCTAGATCTACACCTTCATCTTTGTGACCATCTTTAAGAGAGATAAATGCTAGACCTTTTGTTGGTAATGAGTTTGAAGCAGCAATTTGGCTTTTTGCATAAGCCATACCAAAGTCTTTATCAAATCCCATAACTTCACCTGTTGATTTCATCTCAGGCCCCAACAATAGGTCACTATTTGGGAATTTATTGAAAGGAAATACAGCTTCTTTAACAGCAAATAAATTTTTATTTTTACCCTTTAAATTAAATTTAGATAATTTTTCACCAGTCATTACACGTGATGCAATTTTAGCAAGAGGAAGACCTTTTGCTTTAGATACAAAAGGAACTGTTCTGCTTGCTCTTGGGTTTACTTCGATTACATAAATTTCATCATTTTTAATGGCAAATTGAATGTTCATAAAACCTTTAACATTTAAAGCTAAAGCTAATTTTTTTGTTTGAACTTCTATTTCAGTTATTAGTTTTGGTTTAATAGATATGGGAGGTAAAGAACATGCAGAATCCCCTGAGTGAATACCTGCTTCTTCAATGTGTTGCATGATACCTGCAACAAAAACTTCTTTCCCATCAGATATTGCATCAACATCTACTTCCATGGCATGGCTAATAAACTTATCTATTAATATTGGATTATCTTCTGCAGCTTTAAACGCTTCTTCTACAAAGTTTTTTAATTGGCTTTTCTCATGAACAATTTCCATTGCTCTACCACCTAGTACATAAGAAGGTCTTACCATTAAAGGTAGTCCAATTTTTTCAGCAATTTGAATGGCTTGCTTGTAAGTTTTAGCAATACCACTTTCTGCTTGTTTTAATTTTAATTTATCAAGTAATTTTCTAAATCTATCTCTATCTTCAGCTAAATCTATTGACGTGTACTGCGTTCCAAGAATTGGAAGCCTGTTATCATGTAGAAATTTTGCAAGTCTTATAGGGGTTTGCCCACCAAACTGAGCAATGATCCCTACAAGGTTTCCTTTTTGCTGTTCTTTTATGATAATATTATAAACATACTCTTCTTTAAGAGGTTCAAAATAAAGTCTATCACTTGTATCGTAGTCTGTTGAAACTGTCTCAGGGTTACAGTTAATCATTATAGTTTCAAAACCACTATCTTTAAGAGCATAACTTGCTTGGCAACAACAATAATCAAACTCAATACCTTGGCCTATACGGTTTGGTCCACCGCCTAAGATTATAATTTTTTTTCTTGAAGAAGGTTCTGCTTCACACTCTGAATTCAAAGCATAATTTCTTTGATATGTTGAGTACATATAAGGTGTGAAAGATTTAAATTCAGCAGCACAGGTGTCTACTTTTTTGTAAACTGGTAATACTTTTAAAGCAGTTCTTTTTTTTCTAACAAGGTCTTCAGGAATTTTAGTGATTTCAGATAGTTTTTTATCAGAAAAACCTATTGATTTAATTCTATTAAATTCATTGTAGTCTTTAGGGAGACCTTTTTTTTGTATTTGATTTTCTTCATCAACAATTTCTTTTATTTGCTCTAAAAACCAAGGATCTATTTTACAAAGTTGGTGAATTCTTTTAATGTTGATTTTTTTTCTAAACGCTTCAGCAACTAATAATATTCTATTTGGAATATTTTTTTTTAATTCTTTTTCTATTTCTTTTTTGCTAAGTGGAAAAATTCGATCTAAGCCTGAAAAGCCAATTTCAAGAGAAACCAATGCTTTTTGAAGAGATTCTTTAAAGTTTCTACCAATTGCCATTGCTTCACCAACTGATTTCATTGAAGTTCCAAGAATTGCCTCAGAAGTAGAGAATTTTTCAAAGGTAAACCTTGGTATTTTAGTTACAACATAATCAATACTAGGTTCAAAAGAAGCAGGTGTTGTTTTGGTAATTTCATTCTTTAATTCATCAAGTGTGTAACCAACAGCTAGTTTTGCTGCAACTTTTGCAATTGGAAACCCTGTTGCTTTAGAAGCAAGAGCTGAAGATCTCGAAACTCTTGGGTTCATTTCAATGATAACCATTCTGCCATCCTTAGGATTGATTGCAAATTGAACATTTGAACCACCTGTTTCTACTCCAATTTTTCTAAGACAAGCAATTGAGGCATTTCTCATAACTTGGTACTCTTTATCCGTAAGTGTTAGAGCGGGTGCAACCGTAACGGAATCTCCAGTATGAATTCCCATTGGGTCAATGTTTTCAATAGAACAAATAATAATACAGTTGTCTTTTTTATCTCTAACAACTTCCATTTCAAATTCTTTCCAACCCTCAAGGCATTCTTCAATTAAAATTTGGCTAACAGGGGACTCGTGTAAACCATCTTTAACTATTTTAAGATATTCTTTTTCAGTTTTGGCAATTCCTCCACCCAAACCACCCAAAGTAAATGCAGGTCTAATGATTGCAGGTAATCCAATTTGCTTTAAAGCTTTTGCTGCATCTTTAATATGATTTACCACCTTAGATTTTGGTAAGTCCAAACCAATATCTAGCATGTTTTTTCTGAATTTTTTTCTATCCTCTGCATTAGAGATTGCCTTGGAATTTGCACCAATTAACTCAATCTTATATTTTTTAAGAATTCCTTTTTTCTCCGCTTCCATTGCTAAATTCAAAGCAGTTTGGCCACCCATTGTTGGCAAAATTGCATCTGGTTTTTCTTTTTTTAGAATTTTTTCTAATACCTCCAAAGTTATTGGCTCAATATAAGTTTTATCTGCAACACCAGGGTCTGTCATGATAGTTGCAGGATTAGAGTTAATTAAAATAACTTTATAACCTTCATCTTTAAGGGCTTTACAGGCTTGTGTACCTGAGTAGTCAAACTCACATGCTTGACCTATGATAATTGGTCCAGCACCAACGATTAGTATAGTTTTAAGATCTTTTCTTTTTGGCATTTTTTTTTATGTTGTTAATAAATTCTTCAAATAAGTAAACGCTATCTTGTGGCCCTGGGTTTGATTCAGGGTGATATTGAACAGAAAAAACAGGTTTATTTTTTAATCTAATTCCTTCAATGCAATTATCAAATAAAGATTTATGAGTTACTTCAATATTTTTTGGTAATGTTGCTCTTACAATTTCAAAGCCATGATTTTGACTCGTGATTTCGACATTATCTTTAATTAAGTTTTTAACTGGATGATTAGCACCTCTATGACCAAGTTTCATTTTTTTAGTTTTTGCACCAAGCGCTAAGGCTAGAATTTGATGACCAAGACAAATACCAAAAATAGGTAAATTATTTTTGATTAATTCTTTAATGATTTCAATTGCATATTTTCCAGTTGCTGCAGGGTCACCAGGACCATTGGATAAAAAGATCCCATTTGGCTTTAATTTAAGGATGTCTTTTGCACTCGTTTTGCATGAAACCACTGTTACTTTACAATTTAGATCTGAGAAATATCTTAGGATATTTTTTTTAATTCCATAGTCAATTGCAACAACATGTAATGAGTTTTTTTTATTTTTTAAGTAACCAGTTTCTTTTTTCCAAGTTTTAAAACCTGACCAAATATAATTTTTTTTAGTAGTTACTTGCTCTGCTAAATCTAAATTATTTAATCCACTCCATCTTGCTGTAATATTTGCTAATTTACTAATATTGAAATTGCCCTTATTAGAAAAAGAAATAGTACCTTTAGGTGCTCCATTATCTCTAATATAATTAGTCAAACCTCTTGTATCCAAACCAGTGATCCCGACAATCTTATTTTTTTTTAACCACATGTTTAAATTTAGCAATGATCTATAATTAGAAGGACTTGTTATTTCAGAGTTAAAAATTACACCTTTTGTCCAAACCTTATCGGACTCTAAATCTTCTTTGTTAGTCCCAACGTTACCAACGTGAGGAAAGGTAAAATTAATAATTTGCCCAGCATAAGAGGGATCTGAAATAATTTCTTGATAGCCAGTTAGAGAAGTATTGAAACACACCTCACCTGTTGCAGTTCCTTGGTAGCCAATACCAACACCTTTAAAGATAGTTTTATTTTCAAGAACTAAAATGCCTGTGTGAATCTGTGAGATTTTGTTAGAGCTAATTTTTTTTGCTTTTTTGATCAATTACAACTCATGAGTTAAAGGTTAATACAATAAAACCTTAATTATCGCAACAGAGATGTATTATAAAATTATTAAAAAACAATTTTTCTTTTGAAGAATTTTCACTTTACAGTAGATTAAAAAATATTATGACATTGAAAGAAAAAATTGAAGCTAACTATAAAAATTCTCTAAAATCAAAAAATAAGGTTGAAATCTCAACCTACAGGTTAATTTTGTCTGGAATAAAAGATATTGATATTATCAATCGATCTGGCGCCAACATAAAAGAAACAGACGATGAGGATATTAAAAAACTTTTAAAGAAAATGATCAAGCAAAGAACCGAATCAATAGATATCTATAAAAAAAATGACAGAATGGATTTGTTAGAAGTTGAGCAAAATGAATTTGATCTTTTATCTAGTTTTTTACCACAGCAGCTAAACGATGAAGAAACTAAAAAGATATGCATTGATACAATAGGTAAATTGGGTGCTGCATCAATTAAAGACATGGGTAAAGTGATGAGTGAATTGAAAAAGTCATATCCTGACAATCTAGACTTTGCTAAAGCTGGACCCTTACTTAAAGAACTATTGAATAAATAATGAAATACCCAAAAGAGTATTTAGACGAAATTAAAACTCGTTTAAAGGTTTCGACAGTTGTATCAAAATCTGTCAGTCTAAAAAAAAGAGGCAAAGAATTTGTGGGCTTATCACCCTTTAAAACTGAAAAAACACCTTCATTTACAGTTAATGATGAAAAAGAATTTTATCATTGTTTTGCAACATCAGAGCACGGAAATATTTTTGATTTTGTAATGAAAACTCAAAATTTGAAATTTGGAGAAGCGGTAAAATCGCTAGCAAATCTTGCAGGTATGAGACCTTACACATTTTCAAAACAAGATGAAGAACGTGAAAAAAATTGGCAAGAGTATTGCTCAATCTATAATCAATATATTCAATTTTATCACGATGAAATTTTAAAAAATGAAAACTTAACTATTGCGAGAGATTATTTAAAGAAAAGGAACCTTAGTAGAGATGAAGTAAAAAATTTTAAGATTGGATTTGTTGAAAGAAACTCTAATTTTTATGAAAAGTTAAAAGATGAATTTAGTGAGAAAGTTTTAGTTGAAAGTGGTCTTTTTTATTTAGATGAAAACAAGAATAAATATGTTGAAAGATTTAGAGATAGAATAATATTTCCGATTAATAATATTTCAGGCCAACCTATTGGATTGGGAGGAAGAACTATCCAAGAAAATAGTTATTCAGCAAAATATATTAATTCCCCTGAAACACTTTTTTTTAAAAAAGGTTCCAATTTATATAATTTAGATTTAGCTAGGAGATTATCTAATAAAATAGATCATGTATATTTAGTTGAAGGATATATGGATGTAGTTGGTTTAAGTAAAAATGGAATTGAGAATGTTGTAGCAAATCTTGGAACTTCTTTAACGGATAGACAAATTTTAATGCTCAACCAATTCTTTGAAGATATAGTTATCTGTTTTGATGGTGATGAGAGCGGATACAAAGCAGCGCTCAGAGCAGCAGAAAATTCAATTAAAGAACTACAACCAGAAAAACAAATTTCGTTTCTTTTTTTACCAGACGGCGAAGATCCTGACAGTTATGCAAATAAAAATGGTAAAGCAAACTTTGTTGACTTTACTAAACAAGCAAAAATCTCAATTCATCAGTTTATATTTAATCATTATAAACAACAAACTGACAACAATCCTTCATCAATGGCTATTTTTGAAAAAAAGTTAAGAGCTATTGCTGCAACTATAAAAGATGATTTTATAAAAAAATATGTATTAGAGTTTTTCTTGGAGAAAATTTCATCTTTAACTCCACATAGTAATGTAGGAAAAAAACAATTTTATACTAAAAAGATAAAATCATTACAGTCTACTCAAAAACACTTTAACGAAAGCAAATTATTGAGTGGTGTGGAGCTTAAAGAGTTTTCATTGCTTTATTTGATAATGAATAACTTAGATTTATTTCAAGAAAATATTCACATGATTGAAAATATAAATCTATTTAGCGAAGAAAATAAATTAATTCTTGAAACTCTGATAAACAAACTAAAGAGTGGAGAAAAACTTACCTTAGATCAAATTCCTATCGATCCTCAATTAACTGAAAAAATTTTTAAATTTTCTTCGATAAAACATATTCTTAATAATCATCAAAATGATCAGAATAAAATGTTTGAATTATTAGAAGAGGTCTCTAGAGACCTTAAAAACTACGATTTAGAGTTTAGGATTGAAGAGCTTGAATCAAAGTTCTCGAAAGATTTAAGCGAAAGCACTTTCAATGAAATAAGAGAGCTAAAAAAACAAAAAAACATCAATTAAACCCTTCAAAAAATACATGGATTTTTTTCAAATTGCGCTTATATAAGTCATCTCAAATATACTATTGTGGAAAGAATAATTACAAAATCATTTGCTAGACTTATGGGTCGTGGGACTCATAGAGGATTTATAACTTTTGATGAATTAAATAAATCATTAGGTAAAAGGAATCTTTCAGACGAGAATTTAGAACAAGCTTTCTTACATATTCTTGATGAGAATGTAGCACTAGTAGAGAAAAAATCTGATTTCAAAGTTTTAAGAAAAAAAGAAAATTTATCTAAAGAAACAGGAAAAACGATTGAGAAAAGTGATGATCCTATAAGAATGTATTTAAGAGAGATGGGTGGAGTAGAACTTTTATCTCGTGAAGGTGAAATTGCAATTGCCAAAAGAATTGAAGCAGGAAAAAATGTAATGCTTATCGCATTATCGCAAAGCCCAATTACAGCGCAACAATTTGTTGAGTGGGATGAAAAACTTCAAAATGATGAAATTTTAGTTAGAGAGATTATTGATATCGATACTAATTACATGGAAGACGAAAATACTGGTCCAAGTGCCAAACAAAGAAATTCTGGAGAAACAGATAAAAATGATGAAAGCAATGGAGACGATGATGAATTCAATCCAACGCTAGCTGCAATGGAAACTGAAATAAAACCAAAAGTTTTAAAAACTGTAAATACTTTAACAAAAGAATATGCAAAATTAATCAAATATCAAAAAGAAAAACTTCATTGTATTTTGAATGCAGTAAGTTTCTCAACTGCTAAAGAAAAAGGACATGAAAAAATTGTAAGTGAAATTTTAGAAAATATTAAATCATTACAGTTGTCGCCTTCTGTATTAGAAGTGTTGGTTCAAAAACACTATGTAGAAAATAAAAAAATTGTTTCACTAGAAGGAAACCTTCTGAGGTTAGCAATGGATCAAAAAATCCCAAGAAATGAATTTATTAAGTTTTATATTGGTAACGAAATTAATCCAAATCTTAAAAAGTTTCTGGATACTAACCCAATTTGGAAACAGTTTTTCTCTAAAAATAAAGAAGAATTTAAAAATATAAGAGAAAGGTTAATTGAGATTAGTCATAAACTTGGAATTTCAGTCACAGATTATAAAAAACTAGTTAGTAGAGTTCAAAAAGGTGAAAAGGAATCTAGAATTGCAAAAAAAGAAATGGTTGAAGCAAACTTAAGATTAGTAATTTCAATTGCAAAAAAATATACAAATAGAGGACTTCAATTTTTAGATCTTATTCAAGAAGGAAACATTGGTCTTATGAAAGCTGTAGATAAATTTGAATATAGAAGAGGTTATAAGTTTTCAACATATGCTACGTGGTGGATCAGACAAGCAATTACAAGATCAATTGCTGACCAAGCTCGTACAATAAGAATTCCAGTTCACATGATTGAAACTATTAATAAAATTGTAAGAACTCAAAGATTAATTTTAAGTGAATTTGGTAGAGAGGCTACACCTGAAGAATTAGCACAAAAATTAAGAATGCCTTTAGACAAAGTTAGAAAAGTTTTAAAAATATCAAAAGAACCTGTATCCCTTGAAAAACCAGTGGGAGATGAAGAGGATAGTAGTTTAGGTGATTTTATTGAAGATACAAAAGCATTAGCACCCTTAGAACAAGCTATTAAGTCAAATTTGAGTGAAGCTACGACTAAAATTTTATCAACTTTAACGCCAAGAGAAGAGAGAGTTCTTAGAATGAGATTTGGTGTTGGAATGAATACAGACCATACTCTTGAAGAAGTAGGACTTCAGTTTTCGGTAACTAGAGAGCGTATTAGACAAATAGAGGCAAAAGCTCTAAGAAAACTAAAACACCCAAGTAGATCCAAACAATTAAAAAGTTTTTTAGAGAGTTAAAATTTCAAAGGGAGCTTAGCTCAATAGTAGAGTACTGCATTGACATTGCAGGGGTAGATGGAGCATAACCATCAGTTCCCACCATAACTGAACATTCATTTACAAGTAAAAAAAAAAAATTGACACAAAGGAAATTGATTTTAGAGTATTATTGTATAAAAAATAAATAAACTTTAAAAATAAATTTAATTATTAAAGTACCTTTTAAAATGAACAAACAGATCTTCTGTAATTATTATCAAGATAATGACCCAGAGCGCCGTAAAGAAATTTTGTATTGTATTCAAACAAATCTTGATCTTGATTTTATTGAAAAAATAAATGTTTTCATAAGTAATGATGAGAGAAATGCAAAATTAAATCAGAGTCCAGAGGAAGATTTGTTAAGTTTACATAATAGCCATAAATTAAATTTCATCCATATTCCTTCGAGACTTAGATTTTCAGATATTGTTAATTATTGTAGTAATAATTTAGAACCAACATATATTGGTATTTTTATTAATTTAGATATTTTTTTAGAAAATTCCTTAGATTGGAAAAATGTAGAAACCTTTTTTAAAAAAAGTCCTTCTCATAAATCACCAAGTCATCAAAAAAAATCTAGAAAAATTTTTCTTTCTTTAAGACATAATTTTTTAGAGGAAGAGTGGGATAAGGCTTCAATTGAAGCAGATAAAAAATCATGGAAGGAAGGTGATTTTACTGATTGTTATGCATTCGAAAGTAATTTTTTAAAAGATTTTATCAATGAAAAATTAGATTTTAGATTTAGCTCCACTCCAGGTTCTGACGCATTGTTGACTGGTATTTTCAATAAACATTACCAAGTTTTTTCCCTTGGAAAAAAATATAAAATTTTTCATTACGATATTGCTGCTAAAAAAAATTATAAAAAAAAAATTTTCTTTCAAACAAAAGATATAAGTGTTGTTAAAAGATTAAAAGAGTGGGTATCAGTTCCGTCAAACCAAAATTGGGAAGCTTACCTATCAACTGGTGAATGTCCAAAAGTTCAATACGTATACAGCAATAAAGAAAATTTATTGATTAAAAGTATTTATTTAAAATGTAAGATATTTTATATAGTTATTTTGTTTCGAATTATGAATATTATCAATTCATTCCGAAGTAAATACTTAGAAACAAAAGTTAAATAAATCTTAATATTTTTGGTGAAAATTTTTTAAAATTTAAAATCTAAATGTCTAGATCAAACTTTTACAGCCAATCCCAAATTTAGATTTGAACTCACTAATGACTCAGTATGTAGAAAGAGAAGATGGGATTATCTTTGATTTACTTAACGTTTTAAACTATAATTCAAAGTAACAAATAACATTAATTTCGTGTGGAATGTAGGAGTTAAACATTGTATATCATCTTGGAATTAACAAGGGCCTGTAGCTCAGTTGGTTAGAGCAGTACACTCATAATGTATTGGTCCCAGGTTCGAGTCCTGGTGGGCCCACCAAAAATTATTTTTATAGATGATTATTTAATAAACTTTTTTAAAGTAGAAAAAAGAGCATTGATATCCCCATCATTACTCTGAATGATAGAAGAGAATTCTTCCTTTTGAGTTCTTGCTAGACTTAAGCCTTCAATAATTAAATCTCTGATTAAAGGGTTTTCAGGGTTTTTTGTATAAATTCTCCAGTCAATTTTAACTTCAGGCCTTTGTTCTGTTCCGACTAAAATACTAGATACCATTGTATAATTTTCATTTAATTCTTTTTTAGATATAACTTCAATCTCTGGATTTGAGTATTCAGCCAGTCGACTAGAAAAACTTTTTAGAAAGTATTGTTCAAAAAGCATTTCATATTGATTTATTTCATTCTCACTTATATTTTTTCTATAAGCTCCCAAAGTGTAATAACCAATACCATTGATATCAACTGTTTCACTTGCAATTTGTTTTAGCTTTTCTATTTTTTCTTCTATTGAATATTTGTTATTTAAGGCTTCTGATGCTCTGTTCACTGTTGATTGAACAAACACATCTGGCTCTATTGAATATGATTGATTAATATTAATAAAGTTAATTATGATGAAGGCAAATATTAAAAACTTTTTTAATTTCATCAAGTTTTATAATTTATTTAGTCTCTATTTCTTCCCAATCACTATCGTCTTGGGTTTCAGTTATTGCATTAGAGTTAGCTATTTTTTGTTCTCTATCTTGCAAATATAAGCTTTTAACTGAAGCATAAAAATCCATAGAATTTTTTTCTAAATTATTGAACGAGTCTATATTTTTTGCTCTAAAATCTATTCCAGAACTTGCTCTTGATGCGTAATAATCAAAGTCAGAAAAATGTTGAGTATTATTGGCTACAGTAACATTATACCAAGCGTCTCCACCAATTAGATTCCCAAATGATCCGGCAATATCTCTAACAGTCGATGGCCCCAAAACAGGTAAAACGATATAGCAACCTGGACCAACACCCATTACCCCAAGTGTTTGGCCATAATCTTCTTTTTCATATTCTTGAAAACCAATTTCTTCAGCCACGTCAAATATCCCAATAACCCCAACTGTTGTATTAACTATAAATCTACCAGCATTAACCCCAGCTTTTTTAAATTCTCCTTGGAGAATATTATTAGGTATTGTTGCAAGCGTAGAGATATTGTCTAGAGCGTTACCTGCTCCAGCTCTGACTGGAGAGGGCAGAACTCTATAAGCTTTTGCAACAGGTTCAAAAATAATATTATCAAGAACTTGGTTAAATTTAAATGTTGCTCTATTTATACCCTCAAAACAATCCTTAACTTCTCCAGAATTTTTTTTTGATAAGCTATTTTCACCATCTGTGCCGGCACTTACATTTGTTGCTAACATTAAGCTTATTATTGAAGTTATTATAATTTTTTTCATTAGCTTGATTATATAATATATATATTATCAATGTAAATCAGCAATTAGCTTCAAATATGACACAAAAATGGCATTAAAAACAATATTAAACTATTCACCTAATTTTAGTCATAAAAAAAGATTTTCTAAGCAAATCAAATTTATTATTTTTCATTATACGGGAATGAAAAACGAATCTGATGCTTTGAAAAGACTGACAGATATACAATCTGAGGTTAGCTCACATTATTTAATTAAAAATAATGGAGAAATCATAAAATTGGTACCTGATTTATACGTTGCATGGCACGCAGGAAAGTCCTCATGGAAAAATTACAAATATTTAAATCAAAATTCTATTGGAATTGAAATTACAAACCCAGGTTATGAGCATGGTTATAAAAAATTTACAAAAAAACAAATTGCTTCTCTTTTAAAGTTAAGTAGATTTTTAATAAAAAAATACAAAATTAGCCCTAAGAATTTTTTGGGACACTCAGATATAGCAGCACTAAGAAAAAAAGACCCAGGAGAAAAGTTTCCTTGGGAATATTTATCTAAAAATAAAATAGGGATATGGCACAGGTTAAAGAAGCAAGATTTGATAAAAAACAGAAAACTAAAAACATGCAAAATAGAAGAAAATATTTTTTTCAATAACCTGTTTAAGGTTGGATATTCAAAAAATTATCCAAAAGATAAAGGTAAGAATAAATATTTAAGACAATTAGCAAAAACTTTTCAAAGAAGATTTAGGCAGGAGTTAATTGATGGTAAAATTGATCAAGAATGCCTAATTATTAGTAAAAATCTTATTAAGATACATAACTAAATTTTTCTTGAAGTTCTATATTTTAGTAATAAATTGCATCTGCTAGATGAACGACTTATCGCTTTAATTTTTTTAAAGAGGAAAGTCCGGGCTCCGCAAAGACACAGTGCCAGATAATACCTGGCGGGGGAAACCCTAGGGATAGTGCCACAGAAAATATACCGCCATAACATGGCAAGGGTGAAAAGGTGTGGTAAGAGCGCACCGGTTCTATTGGTAACAATGAACGCTGGAAAACCCCACTGGGAGCAAGACTAAGTAGAGATGATATTGTTGCAAAACTAAAAGCTGTCTTTGGCTAGTCATCAGGGTTAGTTGCTTGAGCTTAAGAGTGATCTTAAGTCTAGAGAAATGGTAGGTTTAAATGACAGAACCCGGCTTATAGTTTGTCTAGCAAACTTATCCACAAGAAACATTTGCCAAATATATGAATGTTCACCTTTTGATTCATAATTGAATCATTTCTGTTCTTATTTTTGATCCTAGAATTGCATTGAGTTAAAAATTAAAAATTGATTTTAGATTTAATGTAGATACATAAAATTTATCCACAATTATTCACAAATTGGCCTAAAACGAACATATTGACACTATGATTAAAAACCCATATTGTCCCATATATTCCCAAATATGGAATTTATGAAATATAAAAAATATGTTTTTATCTACTTACGAGAACAAAATAGACAAAAAAGGAAGGGTATCTGTGCCTGCTAGTTTTAGATCTCACCTTTCAAATTTAGGATATAACGGTGTTATCTGTTATCCCTCATTTAATAATCAGTCTATAGAAGCTTGTTCACAAGATAGAATTGAAAAACTTTCTGCAAGCATAGACTCATTAAGTCCATTTGGAGAAAAAAGAGATTATTTTGCAACATCAATTTTATCTGAGAGTATGAATTTACAATTTGATAGTGAAGGTAGAATTTCATTATCAACAAAATTATTAAAGCATGCAAAAATAAAATATAACATGTTGTTTGTTGGCCAGGGTCAAACATTCCAAATATGGGAACCAGCAGCATTTGAAAAATTTAAGATCAATGCAAGAAAAAAAGCAAATCTAAATCGTGCAAGTCTTAAATGGGAAAAACATTTTAATAACAATGAGGGGAAATAAAAATGACAATTAACTTTAAATCACCAGAAATAAAAGAATTACAACCAAGATTATTAGTTGTAGGAGTTGGCGGAGCAGGTGGAAATGCACTTAACGAAATGATTGATAATGGGCTTCAAGGAGTAGAGTTCATAGCGGTAAATACAGATGCCCAAGATTTAAAGTTAAGTAAAGCTAAAGCAAGAATTCAAATTGGTCTAAGTTTAACAAAAGGTTTAGGCGCTGGAGCGAAGCATGACATTGGTCAAGCAGCTGCAGATGAATCTTTGAATGAAATTGTAAATACACTTCAGGGTGCAAACATGGTTTTTATAACTGCCGGTATGGGTGGTGGAACAGGAACTGGTGCTGCACACGTTATTGCAAGAGCTGCTAAAGAATTAAATATTTTAACAGTAGGTGTTGTAACGCTTCCTTTCCTATATGAGGGACCATCAAGAATGAGAAGAGCTCAACAAGGTCTAGAAGAATTACGAAAACATGTGGATACAATCATTGTAATTCCAAATCAAAATCTATTTAAGGTTGCGAATGAACAAACTACATTTGAGGAGTCTTTTAATCTTTCAAATAATGTTTTAATGCAAGGTGTGCAAAGTGTAACCGATCTAATGGTTAGACCTGGTATAGTTAATCTAGATTTTGCTGATGTTGAAACTGTAATGGCTTCAATGGGTAAAGCAATGATGGGAACTGGTGAGGCTGAAGGAGAAGGTAGAGCAGCTAAAGCAGCCGACATGGCAATTAGCAACCCATTGATTGATGATTATACGTTAAAAGGTGCAAAAGGATTATTAGTAAATATTACTGGTGGTAAGGATCTTAAACTTTTTGAAGTTGATGAAGTTGTTAACAAGATAAGAGCTGAAGTAGATCCAGAAGCTGAAGTAATTATTGGAGCCATTACATCTGGAGACCTTGATGGAAAAATCAGAGTATCAATTGTTGCAACAGCATTAGATGGGCAACAACCAGAAAGTAAATCTGTAATCAATATGGTTCATAGAATACAAAATAGAAATCCTGGTTATTCAGATTTTAACAGTGCAAGTTCTGCTCAATCGTTTAACTTTTCACCTACAATGACTAGCCCCATTTCACGTGGAGCAAATGCATTAAAATTAGAAAATGAAATAATTGCAGAGCCAGTTACAAACACTGCATCATCAGAAATGATGAATGATCAAACTGCTACTAATCAAGAAATTGAAAGTATTGTTGAAAATAATCAATCAAATGATTATGAGCAATCTTTTTCAGAGGAAGTACTTACAACTGCACAAACTGAAGAAAATAGCCCAATAGAGGAAGAGCATGTTTCTAATGGACTTGAAAACTTTGGTGTAGAAGGTGAAGACGCTCCAGATCTATTTAGTTCGGATAGTGTAACTTCAGAGACAGAAGGATTTTTATCAACCGAAACTTTAGAAAATACTTCAGAAGATGATGATCTAGAAATTCCAGCATTTTTAAGAAGACAAAAAAATTAATGGTCTTCAAAAAAATAAATGATAGCCACCATAATACCAGATGTGAGAAATCATTACCCGGTATTGCTAAGTGAAATAATTAGTATTATTACCCCTCAATATGGTGGCACATTTATTGACTGTACGTTCGGTCAAGGTGGATACACAAAAAAAATATTAAATTTCCCAGCAACAAAAGTAATTGCGTTAGATAGAGATTCTGAGAGTTCTAAAAAAGCTCAAGAACTTCAAAATAGTTTTGAAGATAGACTGTTATTTAAAAATATTAAATTTAGTCAATTAAATAATCTAAAGTTAAAGGATGAAAATATTAAAGCTGTAATTTTTGATTTAGGATATTCATTAAATCAAATTAAAGACCCAAAAAAAGGTCTTTCATTTGATAGTATAGGTAAGCTTAATATGAAAATGGGTATAAATGATTTTTCAGCAAAAGAAGCAATTAATCAATTAGATGAAAAAGAACTTACAAAGATATTTAAATTTTTTGGTGATGAAGCAGACAGTAAAAGAATAGCACACAATATCGTTGAAGACAGATCCAAAAGAGAAATCACAACAGAAGAGTTAGTTAGAATTATAGAGTCTTCGAAAAGAAAAAGAAATTATAAGACACATAGTGCAACTAAAATCTTCCAAGCATTAAGAATATTTGTAAATAAAGAAATTAGTGAACTAATTTATGGATTAATTAATGCAGCTAAAGTTGTTAAAAAAGATGGTGTTATTGCAGTTGTAACATTTCATTCTTTAGAAGATAAAATTGTTAAATACTTTTTTAAAAGTTTATCTGAAAATAAAAGTGTCTCAAGACATATGCCAAAAACAGAAGAAAAATTAAATTTATTTAGATCTGTTATAAAAAAACCAATAGTACCAAGTGATAAAGAAATTAGAGAAAATCCACCCTCTAGATCAGCCAAGTTACGTTATGTAATTAAAAAAGAAGATTTTTTCGATTTTGAAACAGATATCTTAGATAAATTTAAACATTTAATTGACATTGAAAATTTGTCAAAAAAACTATGAAACAATTAGTGGTAGCTGTTATTTTAGTATTAATATTGATCACATCACTTGTTAAAAATTCTACAAAAGAAATAGAAGATCAAATTTTTGTAATCAAAGAAAACATAAGACCTTTAAAATCAGAACTTGAAGATGTACTGCTTGAGTTTAATTATTTGAGCTCTCCTGAAAAATTAGTTCAGTATCAGAGACAATATTTTGAAAAAGATTTAATTAAAATTGAAATTATGAATATTAAAGAAATCATCGAAATCAATGAAACTTTAGAAATAAATGACTTAATCAACAAGAATAGCAATGAATAATAAAAAAAATATTATTCTAGAAGAATATGAAAATGAATTTTCGTATAAAAAAAGTAAAACAAATTTAGATATACAATTTAATAGAATAGCTTTTATTTTTTTTGTTTTCTCAATGATTTCAGTAATTTATTCAATACAATTGCTTCATTTAGGTTCGTTAAAAGCAGAAGATAGCAAGGAATTCTTAACTATAAATAAAAACCATAGAGCAGACATACTTGATAGAAATGGAAATTATTTAGTTAAAACAGTTAAGTCGATAGATATTGGTATTAACCCTATTGAGGTAATTGACAAAAAAAAACTATTAATTAATTTGCAGTTAATATTCCCAGATAAAAACTATGCAGAGATTACTAAGAAGCTTGAAAAAAATAAATTCTTTTATTTCGAAAAAAAAATATCTTCTGACAATTATGAAAATATTATGTTACTTGGAGATAAATCAATTAAATCAGAAGAAAAATTAACTAGAATTTATCCTCAAAAAAATCTCTTTAGTCATATTATTGGTCAAATAGATGATGACAATAAAGGTATATCAGGACTTGAAAAATCTTTTAATGAAAAATTAAAACAAACAAACGAACCACTTAAATTAACAGTAGATACTGACATACAATTTTTAATTAGAGAAGAATTAGTAAAGTTTCAATCTATATTTAGAAGCAAAGGTAGTACAGCAATTTTGATGAATGTTAATAATGGAGAAATTATATCTATGGTTTCATATCCAGATTTTGATCTTAATAAAAGAGAGAAGATAGTGGATCTCAACTTTATTAATAGAGCAACAAAAGGAGTGTACGAGTTGGGCTCGGTATTTAAAACTTTTACAATAGCAGCTGGATTAGAGGAAGGCTTAATTGATACTGACACAGAATTTTTAAATTTAGAAAAAAAACTACAATGTGGAAAAAGTAGCATATCTGAATATGACAACAAAATACCATCCGATCTTACTGTAGAACAAATTTTAATTAGGTCTGGAAACATAGGGTCTGTAAGAATTGGACAAAAATTAGAAATTATTAAATTAAAAGCTTTTTTAGAAAAAATTGGAATCTTAAGTAAAATAAATTTTGACATAGAGGAGGTTGGAGAACCTATTCCATTTAAGTGGGGAAAATGTAAGCTTGCAACCGTGTCTTTTGGGCATGGAATAACTACAACTCCATTACAGCTAGCAAAAGCTTATGCAATAATTTCAAACGGTGGTTTTGCTGTTGAGCCCAGCTTAATAAAAAATGAGTTAAAAAATCATAATCAAAAAAAAAGAATAATCAAAGCTGGTATTTCAGAGAAAATAAACCCGATACTTAGAAAAATTGTAACTACTAAAGAAGGTACAGCGGGACTTGTAAACATTGAAGGTTACGAAGTTGGTGGAAAAACTGGAACTGCTCAAAAAACAATAGTAGGCGGCTATTCTAGAGCAAAAGTTAATACATTTGCAGGCATTTTTCCCACTTCTAACCCTAAATATGTGCTGATAGTACTGCTCGATGAGCCGAAAACATCATCAGATTATGTATATGAATATAAAAATAAAAAAGGCTCATATAAAGGAACCCCATTTAATACTGCAGGATGGACATCTGTTGAGGTAGCAGGAAAAATCATAGAAAAAATTGGTCCTATTCTAGCCACAAAATATATAGAAAATTAAAATTCATATGTTGATTGGTGGTTTTCTTAAAAATACTAAAAAAGAATTTAGGAATCGTTATTTTTCTGGTCTGAGTTTTAACAGTGCAGATTGTAAAAAAGATTATATTTTTTTTTCAATTAAAGGAACAAAGTCTGATGGAAGTAAATTTATTGATGACGCTATTAAAAAAGGTGCAACAATAATTATTTCAGAGAAAAAATTTGAAGGCATAAAAAATAAAGTATTATTTTTAAGGTCAAAAAATGTTAGAAAAATACTATCAGAATTATCGTATAAGATAACAAAAATTAAACCCAAAAATTTAATTGCTGTAACAGGAACAAATGGAAAATCATCAATTGCAGATTTTTATTTTCAACTACTCAACTTAAGTAATAAAAAAGTAGCTTCTATTGGAACATTAGGAATTAGGACAAAAAATAATTTAAAGAAAGCTTCTAATACCACACTAGATCCAATTGAGTTAAGCAAAATATTAAATGACTTAAAAAAACAAAGAATTGACAATGTTATATTGGAAGCTTCTAGTCATGGACTAAAGCAAAATAGACTTGATGGCTTGAAATTTAGTACTGCAATTTTTACAAATTTATCTCATGATCATTTAGATTATCATAAAACATTTAATGATTACCTTAAATCAAAATTGTATCTATTTGAGAAGCTATTAAAACCTAGAGGAAGCATCATTACTGATAGTAAGATTCCTGAATACAAAAATTTAAAAAAAATATCACTAAATAATAAATTTAATCTTCAGGTTTTATCGAAAAGTAATAATGGAATAGATATTTATTCTCATCAATTTAAGGGTGATAAACAAATAATTGAAATTACACACAATGAAAAATATTATAAATTACAAACAGACTTAATTGGTAAAATTCAATTAAAAAACTTATTTATGGCAATGCTTGCTGCTAAAAAAAGTAATCTAAAATTTGATGAAATAATGAAATTAGCCTCAAGGGTAAAATCAGTAAGTGGTAGGTTTGAAAAAATCGGAACTTTAAAAAATAAATCAAAAGTTATTTTAGACTATGCCCACACACCCGATGCACTAAATACTTGTTTATCTAATTTGAAAGAACAATTTGAAAATAAAAGAGTTTTCATTGTATTTGGATGTGGTGGTAATAGAGATAAAGACAAGAGACCCATGATGGGAAAAATAGCCAATCAATATTGTGACAGAGTTTATTTAACTGACGATAATCCAAGAGATGAAAATCCAAAAAAGATAAGATTAGCTATAAAAAAAACCATTGATAAATCAAAAGTTTTTGAGATTTCAAACAGGTCTAAAGCTATTCAAGAAGCTATATTTGATTTAAATACTGGTGATATTTTAGTTATTGCAGGCAAAGGTCATGAACAGACGCAAGATTATGGAAAGTTTGTAAATAAATTTTCTGACAGATTAGAAATACTAAAAAATATTAAATTAAAAAATAAAATTCTTTCAACTAATCTTAAAATAAATATCTTAAAAGAGATTAGCAACTCTCCTCAAATTAATCCTAAGATAAAAACAAGTAATGCATCAATTAATTCTAAAAAAATAAATAAAAATGACATATTCTTTGCAATAAAAGGAAATAATAAAGATGGAAACTTATATGTTAACGAAGCTTTTCAAAATGGTGCATCATTAGTAATAGCTAATAATCAAACAAAATCTAAAAAAAAAATTATAGTAAATGATACGTTGCAGCTTTTAACGGATGCATCAGCACAACTAAGAGAAAATCTATCTAGTAAAATTATATCTATAACTGGTAGTTGTGGAAAAACCTCACTTAAAGAATTGTTAGGAAAAACTTTAAGTAAGATTAGTAATGTAACTTATTCTCCAAAATCTTTTAATAATAAATTTGGGGTACCATTAAGTTTATTTAATCTAAGAGAAAGAGATGAATTTGGTATTTTTGAAATTGGAATGAATAAAAAGGGTGAGATTGATTATTTATCAAAAATAATCAAACCTGATGTTGGTGTTATTACAAATATTTCCTATGCACATATTAAGAATTTTAAAAATATTCATCAAGTAGCTTTAGCAAAGTCAGAAATTATTAGCAATATAAAAACAAATGGATATCTTGTTTTAAATCAAGATGACAAATTTTATGATATGCATAAAAAAATTGCTAATAAAAAAAACATAAACATTCTTACATTTAGTTTAAAAAATAAATCAGCAAATATTTTTTTAAAAAAGATAGCTAAAGAAAAATATAAATATAAAATATTTGTAAATATTAATAAAATACAAACTTATTTTTATGTAAGATCGATTTTTGAAAATAATTTAAAAAATTTATTAGCAGCAATTGCAATTATATCAATTTTTAAAGATACACAAAAATTAGATAAAAATATATTTTTTGATTATGAAATAGCAAAAGGTCGTGGAGATATAACAAGAGTTAAATTAAATGAAAAGAATATTAATATTGTAGATGAAAGTTATAACTCTAATCCGTTATCATTAAAGTCCGCTATAAAAAATTTTGATGAATTAAAAATTGATAACTCTAAAAAAAAATTAATACTGGGTGATATGTTGGAATTAGGAAGTTATTCAAAGAAGTTACACCTAGAAGCTGGTAAAGATATTAATAAAACTTCTCTTAAAAATATTAATGTAGTGGGCAAACATATTTTACACACTTATAAAAACCTTGATAAGCACCGCAGAGGTGTCATTTTGAAAGATAAGTCTAAAATAATTGATTTGATTAAAAATGATTTAAATAATAATGATTATTTAATGATTAAGGGTTCAAACTCTACTGGACTTAACAATCTAGTGAACAAATTAAAAACAGGTAAGTTTAATGCTTTATAGTCTTATTACTCAATTAATTGATCAATATAGTTTTCTAAATGTATTTAAGTATTTAACATTTAGAACGGGGCTTGCAATGTTTACGTCAATGTTTGTGGTTCTATTAATAGGCACTCCTTTTATTAAATTTTTTTCAGCAAGAAAAATCTTAAACCCAATAAGAAATGATGGTCCTACCGAACATATAATTAAGAAAATTGGAACGCCAACAATGGGGGGTGTTTTAATTTTACTTGGACTATTTTCAGGAATATTACTTTGGGGCGATCTATCAAATTATCATATATGGTTTTTGTTATTTATTGTTACAGGGTTTGGGCTATTAGGCGCATATGATGATTATAAAAAAATTAAGTTTAAAAATTCATCTGGTGTATCATTTAAATTTAAGATTATTTCTCAAATTTTAATAGCCTTTGTTGGAATTTTTGGTTTAACTCAGTTATCTCAAAATACTGAACTTACAAACTTGTATTTTCCTTTCTTTAAAAATTTAATTATTAACCTTGGATGGTTTTTTATTCCATTTTCTATTTTTATAATTGTTGGATCATCTAATGCAGTTAATTTAACAGATGGTTTAGATGGCTTAGCAACAGTGCCAGTCATATTAGTGGCAGCATGTTTTGCATTTATTAGCTACGTAACTGGTAATATTGTATTTTCAGAATATTTAAACATTCCCTATCTTGAAGGTATGGGAGAAGTTTCAGTTTTTTGTGGATCAATCATAGGTGCTTGTTTAGGATTCTTATGGTTTAATGCACCTCCTGCTAAAATATTTATGGGTGACACTGGCTCATTGGCATTAGGTGGATCATTGGGGGCAATTGGTATTATTACAAAACATGAGATTGTTTTAGCAATAACAGGTGGTTTGTTTGTACTAGAAGCTGTGTCAGTTATAATTCAAGTATTTTCATTCAAATTAACAGGAAAAAGAATTTTTAAAATGGCACCTATACACCATCATTTTGAAAAAAAAGGTTGGGCAGAATCAACAGTTGTAATTAGATTTTGGATTATATCAATAATCTTAGCAATGATTGGATTAGCGACATTAAAACTTAGATAATGTTAAATCTAGAAAAAAACTTTTTTAAAAAAAGAATATTAATTTATGGTCTAGGTAAAAGTGGTCTATCTGCTTATAGTTTTTTAAAAAAAAGTAATGTTATTAGTTTATTTGATGATCGAATAATTACTAAAAAAAAAATTAAAGATACACACACAACATATAAAAAAATAATTAAAAAGGAATTTGACTGTATTATAATCAGTCCAGGAATAGACATTAATAAATGTAAATTAAGTAAATTTTTAAAAAAAAATCATAAAAAAATTTATACAGATTTAGATATTTTTTATAGTCGATATGCTCTTAATCAAAAAATAACTATTACTGGTACAAATGGTAAATCAACTACTGCTAAGCTTTTATATGATATATTAAAAGACCAAAAAAAAGATGTTCGTTTAGTTGGCAATATAGGTAATCCAATTTTACTGGAAAAAAAGATCAAAAAAGACACTCTATTTGTAATAGAGGCTTCATCTTATCAGCTAGAATACAGTAGGTTATTTAAGACAAATATATCTATAATCTTAAACATTGCACCAGATCACCTCGAAAGACACAAGACTATAAATAAATATGTAAGTGCTAAATTTAAATTAATAAAGAATCAATCTAAAATTGATATCGCAATTTTAAATACAAAAAATTTTTACATTAAAAAAGAATTAAGGCAAAAAAAATTTGCACCATCAATTCTGAAAATAGAAAAATATACAAGTGATAAGTTTATTAAAAAAATCGATAATCATTATTTTGATACAGATGGTAATAAAGAAAATTTGACATTTGTACTCAGAGTTTCAAAGCTATTAAATTTAAAAAGCGATCTATTATTAAAAACATTAAAAAATTTTAAAGGATTAAGTTATAGACAAGAAATAATTCATAATTCTAAATTTTTAAAAGTTATTAACGATTCTAAAGCAACAAGTTTTTCTTCATCAGAAAAATTATTGAAATCATTAAAAAATATTTACTGGATAATAGGTGGTTTACCTAAAAAAGGAGATAAATTTTTACTTAAAAAGGATGATTGTAAAAAGATAAAGTTATATATTTTTGGTAAAAATCAAAAATTTTTTATTAATCAATTAAAAAATAAAATGGAGTTTCAATCATTTTTAAATTTGAAGACTTTAATCGCTAAGATTTTTTTAGATATTAAAAATAAAAATAATTTTATTAACAAGACAATTCTTTTTAGCCCAGCTTCCGCATCATTTGATAGTTTTAAAAACTTTGAAGAAAGAGGTAAATATTTTAATAAACTTATAAAAAATTATATAAAATGATAAATATTAGTTCACTTAATTCAATATATTATAACTGGTGGAAAAATATAGATAAAACAATTTTTTTATTAATAATATTTTTATTTAGTTTGGGTTTATTTTTTTCTTTAGTTTCAACTTCATTAATTGCTTCTGATAAATTAGATACAAATAATTATTTTTTCTTTTTTAAACATTTGGGCTATATTTTCATTGGATTGTTAACTTTAGTGTTTTTCTCCTCGCTAAGTGAAAAGAATCTTTTTAGAATCTCTATCTATCTTTTTTTTATTACTTTATTTTTTTTATTTTTAGTGCCAATTTTTGGTACTGAAGTTAAAGGTTCAAAAAGATGGCTAAATCTTTTTTTTCTTCCTCAATTTCAACCAATTGAATTACTAAAACCATTCATAATTATTTTTGTAGCAACAATTTTATGTAGTGAAAAAAATTATAATATTTATATCAAGTATTTATTGACTATTATTGCCATTATACCAACCGGTTTACTATTAATAATGCAGCCTGACATTGGTCAAACACTTTTAGTGTTTTTATCTTGGGCAATATTAGTTTTCATATCTGGTATAAACCTACTATTGATTTTATTATTTATAAGTTTTGCTATTTTAGCCCTGTTATATGTGGTTTTTTTTATCCCAAAATTTATTTATATTAAAAGTCGTATTCTTTCTTTCTTTAACCCTGATGGAGGAACCTATAATTTTCAATCTGATAAGGCTATAGAAGCAATCAGTAGTGGTGGTTTTTTTGGTAAAGGAATAGGAGAAGGTACATTAAAAACAAGAGTTCCAGAGGCTCATACCGATTATATAGTATCAGTTATTTCTGAGGAGTTTGGTGTTATTGCAATAATATTGTTATTAATTTTGTTTTTGTTTTTTATTTACTCTGTTTTTAAAAAGATTTATTTAGAAAAAAGTGATAAAATTAAACTAGTGCTAACTGGAGCAATAAGCCTAATAATTTTTCAAGCATTAATACATCTTGGGGTGAATATAAGACTATTTCCCACAACAGGAATGACATTACCATTTTTAAGTTATGGGGGATCTTCAATTGTAGGAGTTTCTATATTATCTGGAATAATTTTAAATTTAACAAAAAGAAAAATTGATTAGATGAATAAAAAAATACTAATTAGCACTGGTGGATCAGGAGGCCATGTTATACCTGCAACCATAATATATAAACATCTAGAGGATAATTTTGAGGTTTCTATGACATCTGACTTTAGGGGTGTCAAATTTTTAAACAAAGATGAGTATAATTTAAAGATATTTAATGTGAGGCCAATTTCAAAAAATTTACTAATAATGCCATTTGATTTTCTTCTAATGATAATTTTGATTTTCAAATCTGTTTCTTTCTTAAGAAAAAATAAAATTAATATATTAATTTCGACAGGTGGATATATGTCACTTCCCCTATGTCTAGGTGCTAAAATTTTAGATATTAAGCTGTTGTTATTTGAACCAAATATGGTTTTAGGTAGATCAAACAAGTTTTTTATAAGTTACTGTCAAAAAATATTTTGTTATTCTAATAATATCAAAAAATTTCCTATTAAATTTAGAAATAAGATTAAATTAATTCCAGCATTATTAAGAAAAAAATTTTATGATAAGAGAGATAACAATAACTCCTTAGATGCAATTAATTTACTCATAATAGGTGGCAGTCAAGGTGCTAAAATATTTGATGATTTAGTTAAAAATACAATTATTAAATTATCTAGAAAATATAAACTAAAAATTTATCAACAAACTAGTTCTATTAACTTTGAAAGTTTTAAAAAAACTTATGAAAATAACAATATTAATTGTGAATTATTCAATTTTAATGATGATGTTATAAATTTTATGCAAAAAACAGATTTATGTATTACCAGAGCAGGCGCATCAACATTAGCTGAGTTAAATTTTACAGAGACTCCATATTTAGCAATACCTTTGCCAACTGCAAAAGATAACCATCAATTTGAAAATGCTTATTTTTATAATAAACTTGGGATTAATTGGTTGTTAAATCAAAAAGAAATAGATGAGAAAATATTACTCGATAAACTAATTAATATTATTGATAATAAAGAAGAATATCTTGCTAAAAAAAAGAACATGAAAGATTTTAACTATGAAAACACATGGAATAATATAAATCTGAAAATTATATCTGTTATTAATGAAAATTGAATTAGCTAAAACTGAAATTATACATTTTGTTGGTATAGGGGGTATTGGAATGAGTGGCCTTGCACTCATTATGAAAAGAATGGGGTTTAATGTTCAGGGAAGCGACGTTCTTGCAAATAAGAATATTGAAAGATTAAAAAAAGATAAGATCAAAATTACAATTAGCCATACTAAAAAAAATATAGCAAAAGCAACAATTGTTGTCATTTCATCAGCTATTAAAAATAATAACCCTGAATTAATTGAAGCCAAACTAAAACAATTACCTATTTATAAAAGAGGAGAGATGTTGGCAAATATAGTCTCTTTAACAAAAAATATAGTTGTTACAGGTTCACATGGAAAAACAACAACTACGTCTCTATTAGCCTCAATATTTTCAAAGACAAAATTGGACCCAACAATTATTAATGGTGGTGTACTTAATGCAATAAAAAATTCTGCAAAACTAGGTAAAAGTGATTGGTGTATATTAGAAGCTGATGAGTCAGATGGTAGCTTCATACATGTGCCACCAACTTATTCTATAGTAACAAATATTGATCGTGAACATATGGATTTTTATAATTCAATGAAAGATCTTAAAGAATTATTTATTAGATTTATTAATAAAGTCCCTTCGTTTGGGAAGTCTTTTATTTGTATAGATGACAAAAATAATAAAAATTTATTAAGTAAATTAAAAATGAAGAATTATTATACATATGGAATTGACCATAAATCACAATTCTGTATTAAAAATATAAAACAAGAAAAAGAATACTCTCAATATGACCTTGCTATAAATTTGCCAGGAAAAAAGAATTTAACTATAAGAAAAATTAAATTACCATTATTAGGAATTCATAATATTAGAAACTCTACTGCAGCAGTAGCTGTGGCATTAACAATTGGAATATCACAAAATATTATCAAAAATGGATTAAAAGAATTTAAGGGTGTTCAAAGAAGATTTAATAAAATTTTTACACATAGAGAAACTAATTTTTATGATGATTATGCCCATCATCCAACTGAAATTAGAGAAGTGTTAAATGGTATAAGAGCTGCTTATAAGAAGGAAGAAGTGATTTGCATATTTCAACCACACAGAATTTCCAGATTAAAAGATCTTAAAAAAGAATTTAGCTTATCATTTAAAAAAGCTGATATTGTAATATTATGCCCTATATATACAGCTGGAGAAAAAATAAAATTAGGCTTTAAATATAATAATTTTGCAAAAGATATTATTAAAAATTCAAAAGTAAAACTGTTTATGGTTGAGGATCAGTATCAATTAGCAAAATTTGTTAAAAATACTATTTTTGGTAAAAAGATAGTTGTTGGTATGGGTGCAGGTACAATTTCAGCATGGATGAGACAATTACCAGAACTGATCTAATGAGCATTGAAGAAATAAGAAAATTTTCTAATGAAATTAATAGTAAAATTTACTTTGATTATGATTTAAAAAAAAGCAATTGGTTTAATATTGGTGGACAAACTAAAGTTTATTTTAGACCAGATAGTTTGCCTGACTTAATTTTGTTTTTAAAAAAATTTGGAGAAAAAGAAAAAGTACATATTTTAGGTGCGGGCTCGAATACTCTTATAAGTGATGAAAAATTTGATGGTGTTGTTATCAAGTTAGGAAAAAATTTTTCCAATATCTCCATATTACCAAATGATGTCATTATAGCAGGCAGTGCCTGTCTCGATAAAAAGCTTTCTGATTTTGCACTGAATAATGGAATAGGTGGATTTGAATTTTTAGCATGTATACCAGGTACTATAGGTGGTGGACTAAGGATGAATGCTGGATGTTTTAATAAAGAGTTTAAAGATTTGCTAGTATCAATCCAAGCAATTGATAAAAATGGACAGGTTTTAACAATACCAGCGAGTAAAGTTATGTTCAAATACCGAAGTAATGATTTAAAAGAGAACTTAATTTTTTTAAGTGCATCGTTTAAAGGATCAAGAAAAAATAAAGAAGAAATCGAAAAAGAAGTCTCAGAATTAAAGGAAAAGAAAGATAATGCACAACCAACAAAATTAAAAACAAGTGGCAGTACATTCAAGAATCCAATTGATCAAACTGATAAAAAAGTTTGGGAATTGATAAAAGAATCTGTAGCACTAGATACCAGCTTTGGAGATGCTCACATTTCAAATAAGCACTGTAATTTTTTTATAAATAAAAATAATGCTAGCTTTGAAGATATGAATAAATTGATTGAATTTGTTAAGACAAGTGTGGAAAAAAAAACTGGGATAGTATTAGAAAAAGAAATTAAAATTTTAAAATAAAATGAAAAAAAAAATCTTAATATTATCTGGTGGTATATCTAAGGAGCGGCTAATTAGCTTAGATACTGGAAAACAAGTTGCCAAAGAGTTAATCAAAAATGGATATAAGGTTTTAATTTGTGAGCCTGATAAAAATCTATCAAAGGATATCACTTTATTTAAACCAGATATTATTTTTAATGCGCTACATGGACAATTCGGTGAGGATGGATACATTCAAACGATTTTAGAGACTAAAAAAATTTCATATACGCACTCAGGTATAATTGCATCATCTATAGCAATGGATAAAGAAATTTCAAAAAAAATTTTTATAAAAAATAAAATACTTACTCCAAAATATATTAAATTTAATCATAAAAAAAATAAACTTAATATTATAAAATTAATTGAAAAAAAATTAAAATTCCCTGTAGTAGCAAAACCTATAAATGAAGGTTCTAGCGTTCATGTATATATTTGTGACAAGACCAATATAATAAAAAATCTAAAAGCATTAAGAGGTTATAATGAAATATTAATTGAGGAATTTATACCAGGTAGAGAAATCCAAGTTGCAATAATGGATAATAAAGTACTTGGTACAATTGAACTTGAGCCTAAAAGAAGGTTTTATGATTATGAGGCAAAATATAATTCTAGCGCTAAGACCAAGCACTTAATTCCTGTAGATTTGAGCAAAAATAATCTTATTAAAATTAATAGCATAGCAAGAGAAGCTCATAAAATTATAGGCTGTAAAGGTGTTACGAGATCAGACTTTAAATTTTTTAATGGGAAGTTTTATTTACTAGAAATTAATACTCAGCCTGGGATGACTAAACTTTCATTAGTCCCTGAGATTGCAAAACATAAAGGTATAAGTTTTATAAAATTAATTGAATGGATTCTAAAAGATGCATCAATCAACAGGTAAAAAAAATAAGATAATAATTTATTTATTATTTTTACTCATTTTAAGCACTACTAGTGCAAAGTTTATAAATGATCAAAAAAAATTATCTTTATCAATAAGTGAAATTAATATTACAGGTCTTTCTGAAAAAAAAAATTCAGAGATCTTAAATAACCTTAATAACCTTTTATACAAAAGTATATTTGTAATTAATGAAGATGAAATAAGAAAGATTTTAGAAAAACATAATATTATACAAGAGTTTAATATAAAAAAAATTTACCCATCAATACTTAACATTGAAATTAAACCAACTAAATTTATTGCTCGAGTTTCTAATAATAGTCAATATCTAGTAGGTGCTAATGGTAAATTAATTGAAGATAAAAGTAACAATGAATTACTCCCATACATCTTTGGTGAATTTAATTCTCATGATTTTTTGTCATTTAAAAAAAATATCGAAAAGTCTATGTTTTCTTTTTCAAATTTAAAGGAATTATTTTTTTTCCCATCGGGTAGGTGGGATATTTTAACTGATAAAGATATTTTGATTAAGCTACCACAAGAACATATTGTAGCATCATTAAATTTATCTAAGGCACTTATTAATAATGATAACTTTAAAGATTATAAATTTATTGATTTGAGAATAAAAAATCATTTAGTTACCAAATAATGAGTGATAAAAAATTTCAAACAATAATTGACTGTGGCTTTTCAAAAATAAGAGCAGGTGCATTTAATAAAGAAGGTAAGAACAATCCTTTTTTTATTGAGAGTAATTTTTATACAGATCAATTTAATTTTAAGTTAGATATTCAAAAAATTATTGTATCACTAGAAAAATCCACAAATGAATATATTGATAATATAGATTTGATGATAGATAGTTCAAAAACAATTTCTGTTGCAATTTCTGTATTTAAAAAAATTGAAGAACTGAAATTAAGACAAGATGATATTTCATTTTTAATTCAAGAAGCAAAACAGCAAATAAAAAAATATTATTCAGATTATAATATTGCTCACATAATTATAAATAATTATAAAATTGATAATGTTGATTATTCTGAATTACCAGATGAAATTGATTGCCAATTCATATCACTAGATATTATTTTTATCTGCCTTCCAAGTGAATTAGTGCTTAGCTTTAAAAATATTTTTTCAGAATTAAATATATCAATTAATCAAATAATTTGTTCTAGTTATGCAAAATCGATCAGTTATAAAAATAATTTAAATTTAACAGGAGAGGCATCTTTCATTGATATTGGTTTTAAAAAAACATCAATTATTTCCTTTAACAATGATAAATTAATCTTTTTAGACGTTCTGCCAATAGGTGGAAATCATATTACCAAAGATATTTCTCTACTTTTAAAGATTGATATTAACGAAGCGGAAAAACTTAAATTAAATTTTGAAAAAAATAACCCACAAGCTGATAACCCAAATTTTTCTTTGGAAATGCTGCAAAATATAGCTTTTGCTAGAACAGAAGAGATTCTTGAATTATGTGATAAATCTCTTGCCTCAAATACAGAGATAAAGACTCAATCTAAGATAATACTGATGGGAGAAGGATCAAAAATTTTAGATAATAAATTTAAAGATAAAATTTCATTTTCTAAAGATATTGATTTTTTAGAGGAAACCCTAGGAGATGTTTGCGAGTTTGGTTACAAACTAAGAAAGATATATGACAAACAAGAGGTTGTAGTTGTGCCAAAAAAACAAATAAAACAAGGTTTTTTTGAAAAACTTTTTCATTTTTTTAAATAGACTAGTATTTTCTTGTAACATTTCTTGTTTTTCTAAATTTAAATCAATTATTTATAAGAATAATAATGTCTGTTCTTAATCAAAAAACTATCAATAGAGATATTACCTTTAAAGGTGTTGGGCTTCATAGTGGAGCAAATGTAACTATGACGGTAAAGCCAGCAAAACCAAATTCAGGAATTCTTTTTAAAAGAGTTGATCTAAAAAAAAATAATATAGTAGTTCCGAACATTTTTAATGTTTGTAGCGCAGTATTTTGTACAACCATAGCAAATGAAAATGGAGTTAGCATATCAACAATAGAGCATTTAATGGGAGCATTATATGGTTTAGGAATTGATAACGCATTAGTAGAGATTGATAATCAAGAAGTACCGATTCTTGATGGATCAGCAAAGCTTTTTATTGAAGAAATATCAAAAGCTGGAATAGAAAATAGTGAAGCGCCAATAAAAATAATTAAGATTGAAAAAAGAATTGAATTTAATGATGGTAAAAAAACAATTTCCATAGAGCCAAGCAAAGTTAGTTTGGATATAGATTTTGAACTAAAATATGAAAATAATTTAATTGGAACGCAAAGAAATTTGGTAAGTGTATTTGAGTCAGATTTGACTGATATTTATAATTCAAGAACCTTCTGCCTTTTTGAAGATATTGAAAAGCTAAAAGAAATGGGATTAGCTCAAGGAGGAAGCCTTGAGAATGCAATAGTTGTTAAGGACAATGAAATTTTAAATGAAGAAGGCCTAAGAAATAAAAAAGAATTTGTAAATCATAAGATTTTAGATTGTATGGGAGATTTATATCTAGCTGGCTATAAGATAATTGGAAAAATTGTTTGTTCTCGAGGAGGACATAAATTAACTAACCAATTATTGAGAAAAGTTTTTCAACAAGACGAAAATTTTTCATTAATAGAGATTACAGAAAAACATTTGCCAAATACCTTCATAAATAAGAGTCACCTAAGATCTATAGCTTAAAAAATAGAGTTTTATTCATAATCTGTTAGAATAAGACAATGCTTTCAAAATTAAAAATTACACTTCTTTTAATCACCTTTATCTTTATTTGGTCTTGTGGAGATAAAACAAAAAAAATATCTGAAATTGTAGAAGTGGATATGGAAATGCAAATGTCTAATGCATACAAAGAGGGATATTTAGAGTTAAAAAGAGGAGATGTATTACTAGCTGCTAAAAAATTTAATGAGGCAGAACTATTATTTCCACAATCAGCTTGGGCTCCACAGGCTGCAATAATGGCTGCATACTCTTATTATTCCCAAGCTTATTATAATGATACAATTTACGAGTTAGAGAGGTACTTAATATCATATCCCAATCATAAAGATAAAGTTTATGCGCATTTTATATTAGGAATGAGTTTTTATCAGCAAATAGTTGATGAAAAAAAAGATTTAAAATCAATATTAGACTCAAAAGAACAATTTGAAATTATAATTGAAAATTATCCAAAAACTGAATTTGCAATGAATGCAAAATTTAAAATAGATTTAATCAATGAAATTTTGGCTGCAAAGGAAATGTACATAGCTAGATATTATTTAAAAAAAACTAAGTGGATCCCAGCATTAAATCGATTTAAAATAGTTCTTACTGATTATGATACAACAATTTATACAGAAGAAGCTCTTCATAGATTAGTTGAAATCAATTATAGACTTGGATTGATAGATGAGTCAAAAAAATATGCAAATACATTAGGGTATAATTACCAATCATCTGATTGGTATAAAAATACCTACAAAGTGTTTAATAAAAACTACAGAGATGCAGTGAAGGAATTACAAAAAGATAAGAAAAAAAAAGTAGGAATAATAAAGAGAGTTAAGGAATTATTCGAGTAACATGAATGATAAAGATTTTAAAATTAAATATTTAAAGAAAATTGATTTATTTCAAAAATATAACAAACACTATTATGACAAAGATAGACCTATTGTATCAGATCAAAAATTTGACTTATTAAAAAAAGATATAATAAATTTAGAAAGTAAATATAAATTTTTAAAAAGTGAATATTCACCTTCAAAATCTGTGGGATTTAAACCATCAAGAAATTTTCAAAAAGTCAAACATAGAGTTCCAATGTTATCACTTGGAAACGCTTTTAATGAAGAAGACTTAAATAATTTCGAAAAAAAAATAATTAATTTCTTAAGTTTGAAAGATGCAAATTCAATTGAATATAGTGCTGAACCAAAAATTGATGGCATATCCGCATCCTTAATTTATATTAATGGAAAATTAACCAAAGGTCTTTCTAGAGGAGATGGCAATGAGGGAGAAGATATCACACAAAATTTAAAAACAATTAAGGATATACCCTTAGAAATTACTAAGAGTAATTTCCCCAAAGAAATAGATATTAGAGGTGAGGTGTTTATAGAAAATGATGATTTTAAAAAAATTAGTGCTAAGTTTGCAAATCCTAGAAATGCTGCTTCTGGATCGCTAAGACAAAAAGATTCATTAATTACAGCAAAAATTCCATTAAAATTTATAGCTTACACCTATGGTTATGAAAAAAAAATGAATATTAATAATCAAACAAGTTTTTTAGAAAATTTAAAGTTATGGAATTTTAAAACAAACCCATTTAACAAAAAAATTATTGGAGTTAAAAATTTAATATTAAATCATAAAGAATTAGAGGAAAAAAGAAAAGGGTTGGCATTTGATATAGATGGAATTGTTTATAAAGTTAATGATTTCGGTTTGCAAAAAAGATTGGGTTTTGCTGCCAACGCACCCAGATGGGCGATAGCACATAAGTTTTCAGCCAATAGTTCAATTTCAGAAATTATGAATATTGAAATACAAATTGGTAGAACGGGAGCACTTACCCCGGTTGCAAAAATTAAACCAGTTAATATTGGGGGAGTAATAGTTTCAAATGCAACACTTCATAATGAAGATGAAATTGTTAGAAAAGATATAAGAGTAGGAGATACAGTTACTGTTGAAAGAGCTGGAGATGTAATTCCACATGTAGTTTTGGTAGATTTAAAAAAAAGAAAACAAAACGCAAAAAAATTTATTTTTCCTCTAAAGTGCCCATCTTGTGGGAGTAAAACAATTAAAGATTATAATGAGATAACCAAAAAACAAGATGCTGTAAGAAGGTGTGCTAGTGATGGATTTGAATGTGAAAAAATTGCCATCGAAAGAATTAAACATTTTGTTTCTAAGGATGCTTTAAATATAGAAGGATTTGGGAAGAAAATTGTTGAAAATTTTTGGAACTTAAAATTAGTTAGACTTCCACAGGATATATTTAAACTTAATTATAATAAAATAGAAGAACTTGAAGGATGGGGAAAATTATCAGTTGCTAATTTAAAATTTTCAATTGAAGAAAAAAAAAATATTTCTCTAGAGCGATTTATTTTTTCACTGGGTATAAGACATATAGGACAAGAAAATGCAAAACTTATCGCAAGACACCTCAAAACATCATCTAATTTCTTTCGACTACCAAGAGAAAGTAATATTGAAAATTTATCCAATATTGACGGAATTGGGATTACACAAATTCAGTCCATTAAAAAATTTTTCTTAAATAAAACTAATCTTAAGATGCTATCTGAAATAGAAAAAAATTTATTAATCAAAGATATAATTTTAATAAATAGTAATGGTTTGCTAAAAAATAAAACTTTTATGTTAACTGGAAAGTTAAATGGAATTAGTAGGTCAGAAGCAAAATCATTGATAGAACAAAATTCAGGAAAAATAATTAGTAACGTTAATAAAAAACTTGATTATCTAATTACAGGAGATAAGCCAACAATAAAAAAAATAAATACAGCTAAGGATTGGAATATAAAAGTTATTAATCAAGCAGAATGGTTAAAAATGTTAAATAAGAGTGGCTAACCATTTTCTTTCTTTTTTATTAAGCAAACTAGAAAATTCTGAATAAATATTTAAATGATATCTAAATAAATAATTTTTTTCTGTTTTATTTAATAGCTCATAATTAATTAGGTCTTTTTCTAAAGGAGCAAGCGTAAGGTTTTCAAAATTAAAGCTGCTTTTAGTTTCTTTAGCATAGATTAAGTTTTCAATCCTAATACCAAAGTGGTTTTTTTTATAAAAACCAGGTTCATTGCTTAGGATCATTCCATTTTTTATCTTTATAGAATTATTTTTTGAAATTGATTGAGGTCCTTCATGAACATTTAAAAAAAAACCAACCCCATGTCCTGTTCCGTGTGAATAATCTTGACCTTCTTTTTTTAAAAACTTTCTAGCTTTTATGTCGATTTTTTTCCCCGTATTATCTTTATTCAAGTTTGTTAAGGCAACGGCAATATGTCCTTTCAATACATTTGTATAAGCATTTTTGATAAACTTTTTTTGTTTTGAAAATGAAATAGTCCTTGTAACATCTGTAGTTCCGTAATGATATTGCCCACCAGAATCTACCAATAAAATATCACTTTGTTCAATTTTTTTAGTTGTTTTTTTATTGGCTCTATAATGAACAATTGCACCATTTGAACCAGCACCAGCAATAGTATCAAAACTTGGAAATAGATAATCTTTATCTAGTTTTCTAAATTTTTCCAATTTATTTTGCGCATACACTTCTGTTATTTTTTTTTTGTTAATATTTTTAATCCAATAAATAAATTTTGTTAAGGCTAAGCCATCTTTTTTATGTGCTTCAATCATATGTTTTATTTCACTAGAGCTTTTGATTGATTTTAGTTCATAAATAGGATCATCAAATTTAAGTATATTAAATTTTGACTTAATTATTTTTTCATAAAAAATTGAGCAAGTTTTATTATCAATAATAAAATTTTTACCTTTTAAATTATTTAAAAATTGTGGAAGCGATTTGATTGGTAAAATTTGTTTATTTTTAATTTTTTTATTTAATAGTAGATTTTTTAGATTATTTTCATTTGCTATTAAAAATAATTCTCTTTTTTTATTTAGTATTAATCTAGCATTTGCAATTGGGCTATTTGGATTATCATATCCACGAATATTTAAAAGCCAAGCCACATTTTCAGGCGCAGAAATGAAACAATAATCTACTTTATTATTTTTAAGAAATCTTACAACTTTAGAAATTTTAGAACCATAAGCCTCACCTACAATTTTCTTGCTCAGAGAATAGAATGGTTTTGTATGTTTTTCTTTATATATAAACATTTGATCAATTAAGTTTTGATCAATAGAAATTAAGTTATTATTATTAAAATATTTATCAAGTAATTTGGATGTAAATAGTTTTGGGTCGTAACCTAAATTAAAATTTTTAATAATTGTATGAGGTAGTTTTTTATGAATTTCAATTATCTTAAAATTTTTAGATGATTGTTGATGTGCTTGAATAGTATATCTTCCGTCAACAAATAAATAATTTTGTTTTTTTAAAATTACTGCTAGACCAGCAGAACCTGAAAAGTCTGTAATATTTTTTAACCTGTCATTTTTTGCATATTCAGAAAAATACTCATCGTTTTTTGGAACAATGTAACCATCAATATCATATTGTTTAAATTTACTTCTTAAAATTTTTATTTTTTTTAAAATCATTTAATTCTTTTTTGATATCTTATCCATCCAGGACTTCTGGTTCCATCTTCAATCTCAAAATCCTGATTAAACTCAAAGTCCTCTTCATTATCTTTAGAGTCGTCAAAAAAAGAATTCTTTTCTAAAAATTTTTCTGGTAACTCTTCAATAAATCTCGAAGCCATACTGTCTATCCAGTTTCCTTGATAAAACCTATTCATAGCAAAAGATATAAGTGCTTTTTTTTTAGCTCTTGTTATTCCCACATAAGCTAATCGTCTTTCTTCTTCAAGCCCATTTTGGCCTTTTTCTTCAATAGATTTTTGGTGTGGAAAAAGACCTTCTTCCCAGCCTGGTAAGAAAACTACATCAAATTCAAGTCCTTTAGATCCATGCATTGTCATCATGTTAACTTTTTCTCCATCCCAATCTTGATCAACTGAGGTAGCAAGAGCAACATGTTCTAGAAAACTTTCTAAATTGTCAAAATCTTTCATTGCACTTAAAAGTTCTTTAATGTTTTCAAGTCTATTTTCATTTTCTAGATCTTTTTTATTTTTTAACATACTTGAATAACCAGATTCATCTAAAACTAATTGTAATAATTTAACATGATTAATTTTTTTTATATTAATGTCATTTCTCCACTTATCCATGAGAAATAAAAAAGAGCTGAGACCAATTTTAGTTTTGGGTTTAATTAAATTCTCTTCAATTAATTTTTTGGAGGCAATTTCCAAACTAACAGAGTTCTCTTTTGAAAACTCATGTATTAATCTTATAGTACTCTCCCCAATTGCTCTTTTAGGATTATTCACTATTCGACCAAATGCCAAATCATCTTTTGGTTGGTGAATCAATCTTAAATAAGCAATGCAATCTTTAATTTCTGCTCTTTCATAAAATTTTGTACCACCAAGAATTCTATAAGGTAAACCAATTTTTAAAAATCTTTCTTCAAACTCTCTTGTTTGGAAAATAGCTCTAACTAAAATAGCAATATTGTTAAAAGAATATTTTTTTTTAAGTTTTTTTTCAATTTCATCAGAAATACCTATTGCTTCATCCTTTCCATTTTTAAAACAATTAAGTTTTACAAGATCTCCTTCCTCCATAGTTGTCTTTAAAGTTTTCCCAACTCTGTTTTGATTATTAGCTATAAGATTTGAAGCAACAGATAATATATTTTGTGAGGAACGATAATTTTCTTCTAATCTTATTACTTTTGAATTTTTATATACCTGATCAAATTCTAAGAAATTTTTTATTTCTGCTCCACGCCAACTATAAATTGATTGATCGTCATCTCCAACACAGCATAAATTTTTATGCTTTTCTGAAAGTAGATTAAGCCATCTACTTTGAATATAATTAGTGTCTTGATATTCATCCACAAGTATATATTTAAAATTGTTTGAATAAATGTTTCTTATGTCTTGGTTTTTTTCTAAAATTTTAACTACATGTAAAATTAAATCTCCAAAGTCACATGCATTCAATTCTAATAATTTTTGTTGATAGATTTTATAAAGAGGAAGTATAGTTCTCTCAAAAATATCATTTTTATTGATAACAACTTCGTCTGGATAGAACCCTTTATTCTTCCATCTATCAATTATTGAAAGAATAAATTTTGGAGCTAATTGTTTTATGTCTATATTTTCAGCTTTACATATATTTTTGATTAATCTTACCTGGTCATCTGTATCTATAATTGTAAAATTAGAAGTTAATCCAGCTGCAGGCGCATGTTTTCTGAGAAGCTTCGCACATATAGAGTGAAAGGTCCCAAGCCATGAAAGCCCTATAGCCTCAGAATTTAATATAGAACTGACTCTGTTTTGCATTTCTTTTGCAGCCTTATTGGTAAAAGTCACTGATAAGATTTGATTAGGGAAGGCTTTCTTTTCTTTGATTATATGAGCAATTCTTGAAGTGAGAACTTTTGTTTTTCCAGATCCTGCTCCTGCAACAATTAGTAACGGTCCATCAAGATATAAAACAGCTTCTTTTTGAGCATTATTCAGATTGTTTAGATATTCAGAGTTTATCATTTTTTAAATTTCATTATAAGATATTTAACTTTCAACAAGAATTATGAAAAAAATTGTTAAAATCTTTAATAACTTTATTAAAAAGACAATATTCAAAGTTGAGAATAAAACAAATGATAAGTTTCATGTCAGCAACTTTAGTAAATATATAATAACTCCAATTGTTGTATTATTTATTTACATTTTTTATTTATCAATACCTCTTTTATATGACAAAAATTGGGTACAAAATAAAATTGTAACCAAATTAAGTGATGAATTTAATATAAATCTAATCAATTCATTTGATATCTCTTATCGTATTTTACCAAAGCCTCATTATTTAATCAAAGACACGAAAACTACTTTAACAGAGATTAAAGAGTTAAATGTTTATATTAGCCAAAATAATCTTTTCAATAAAGATAGTATTAGAATAAGTGAAGTAGTTGTTGAAGAAGCAAATTTTTCCTTATTAAAAGATAATTTTAAAACACTTTATAAAAAAAGTGAAAATAAATTTTCTAAAAAAAAAATTAAAATTAATAATAGTAATATTTTTTTTAGAAATAATTTAAATGAAGTAATTTCAATTATTAAAATCTCTAATGCATTTTTATTTTTTGATGAGAAAAATTTATTTAATCTATTCGATTTAAATGGTGAAGTTTTTAATATACCTTTTAAACTAAAATATCAAAATACACTTGATTTACAAAAACAAATTGAGATAAAAGCTCCTGATCTTAAACTTAAGTTTATAAATAAATTTTTTAAAAAAAACGAAAATTTAAGTAGTGGAATAAATAATATTTCTATTTTAAGTTCAAATATTAATACGAAATACAATATTAAAGATCAAATAGTAATGTTTCAATCAGATGGCTCTAGAGTTTATAACTCTAAAATAAATTACAATGGACAACTTGCAATAAATCCATTCGATCTAAATTTAAAAATTAATTTATACAATTATAATATTTCTAATTTATTTACATCAAATTCTGTCATCAATGAATTTATTAAATCAGGTTTATTATTTAATGAAAATATTAGTGTACACACTTTAGTGAATATTGAATCTATAAAAAAAGATGAAATTTTTGAAGAAGCCAAACTAGAGATAAGAGTTTTAAATGGCAAAATAAGTTTTGATAACTCGATATTTATCAACAACAATATTGGTTTAATAAAAGTTTCTAATAGTGATTTATTTTTAGAAAATGATAAGTTAATTTTAACTTCCAATTTATCAATAGATATTAAAGACATTGATGGTTTATTTTCTTTCTTAAATACTAGTAAGAAATCAAGAAAAGATATTAAAAATATTAAATTAAATATAATTTATGACTTCTTGAGCAATCAAGTTGAACTCAAGAATATTAAAATAAACGATAATGATGTGAGCTCTCAATTTAAAAGTATAGCTGAAGGTTTTATTGATATTAATTCTAATAATTTAACTAAAAGCAGAAAGTTACTTAACGAATTAATTAATCTTTATGCGGGGTAGATCATTTTTTTAGGGTCTACTATTTTTTCATAATCTTTCTCATCAACAAGACCTGTTTTAAGAGTTTCATGCTTTAGTGTTGTCCCATTTTTTAAAGCTACCTTTGCAATTTTTGCTGCATTGTCATATCCGATATGTGGTGCTAGCGCTGTTACTAACATTAATGAATTATCCAGATGCTCTTTAATTCTTTTCTTGTTAGCCTTTATTCCTTTAACACAATAAATTGCAAAATTTTTTGTACTATCTGCAATAAGATCTATCGATTGAAGTACATTATGAGCAATCATTGGCTTAAATACATTCAGTTCAAAATGCCCATGCGACCCAGCAACTGTAATTCCAGTATGATTGCCTATTACTTTGGCACAAACCATTGTTACCGCCTCACATTGAGTAGGATTAACCTTTCCTGGCATAATAGATGAACCAGGTTCATTTTCTGGCAATATTAATTCACCATATCCAGCACGAGGCCCTGAACCTAAAAATCTTACATCATTTGATATTTTCATTAATGCAACAGCACAAGTATTTAGTGTGCTTGAAAAATTTACAACAGAATCGTGAGCCGCAAGTTCTGCAAACTTATTAGAGGCTGGCTTAAAAGGGATTTTAGTATATTTGGCAATCTCTTTGACAATTTTTTTATCAAAACCTTTTTTAGAGTTAATACCCGTCCCAACAGCCGTTCCACCTTGTGCTAAAAAATATATTTCTTTAAGTGCAAGTTCTATTCTTTCAATGCATTTTTTTAACTGTACTTGATAGCCTGAAAATTCTTGTCCAAGTGATAACGGTGTTGCATCTTGCAAGTGGGTTCTGCCAATTTTAATAATATCTTTAAATTCTTTAGATTTTTTTGCTAACTCTTTTTCTAAAATTTTTAAACTAGGTAATAGTTTTGATATAGTCTCTTGAGCTACAGATATATGCATAGCTGTTGGAAAAACATCGTTTGTTGATTGAGATTTATTTACATGATCATTTGGATGAACTGGTTTTTTTGAGCCTTTTTTTCCACCTAATATTTCAATTGCTCTGTTTGCAATTACTTCATTAACATTCATATTAGTTTGCGTGCCCGAACCTGTTTGCCAAACCTTTAAAGGAAAATTTTCATCTAGCTTTCCTTTAATAACTTCATCTGAAGCTTTTATTATTGAATTAGTAATTTTTTTATTGATCTGTTTTTCTTTATAATGCACTAAAGCAGCAGATCTTTTAATGATTGCAATAGATTTTATGATGGAAATATTAACTAAAATTTTTCCAATATTAAAAAACTTATTAGACCTTTGAGTTGATGCACCCCAATATTTATCACTAGGTACTTTGATACTTCCAATGCTGTCAAATTCTTCTCTTAATTTCATTGATTAATATATAATTAGTAATTTAGTATACTTATATATTAATTTTTTAAAAACTTACAGGAGCTAAATGTCAAATTTTAACAAAGTAAAAACTTTTATGGAAACCTTTGGTCAAGAAGTCAAAACTAAGCCATCTTTTAGTACTGATAAGATCAATAGTCTTAGATATGATTTAATAAAAGAGGAATTAGAAGAGCTTAAAGAAGCAATAGAAAATAAAGATCTTTTGGAAGTTGCAGATGCTTTAACAGATATATTGTATGTAACTTATGGGGCTGGACATGCATTTGGTATTGATCTTGATAAGTGTTTTGAAGAAGTGCAAAGTTCAAATATGAGTAAATTAGGTGAAGATGGCAAACCTATCTATAATGAATCAGGAAAAGTTATGAAGGGCCCTAAATATTTTAAACCTGATTTAACTAAATTTGTAAATTAGTATAGGGGCGTTCTGTTACCCGGTGCCCCAGACCGTGCTTCTATAATTAACCTAGGTTAATTATGCAGCAAGTGCGTAACTTTCGTCAGCATTTAAAGTTTAGCCCGTTACGGTGGAACAATCCCGAACGAAAGAATAGCCTTTAGTCACCCGTCGATCCTGTTTCACCCCCATAAGTTGTAATGGTGGAGGTGGTGGGTACTGCCCCCACGTCCGTAATGGTTATTACGAAATTCGTTTATCGTCGTAGTTGGCAAGCCAACAGTATTAATATAAAAGCATTTGAAAGAGATTCAATAAAAAAAGAGATTCAATAAAAAAAGAGATTCAATAAAAAAAGAGATTCAATAAAAAAAGAAATTCAATAAAAACAATGAAATTAACTACAGAACAAGCACAAGAAATTAAAGATCAACAGTCTCAACAAAATCAAACTAAAAGAGTTACTGCCCCGGCACTTGAAAATATCCTTTATGAGGCAATGCCTGCCTTGGACCATGGCTTTGTAAGAGTTGTAGATTATATGGGTGATGATACTTCAATTGTTCAATCAGCTAGAGTTTCCTATGGAAAGGGTACTAAAAAAGTTTCAACAGATGCAGGCTTAATTAAATATTTAATGAGACATTGGCATAGCACCCCATTTGAAATGTGTGAAATCAAATATCATGTGAAGCTTCCAATTTTTATTGCACGTCAATGGATTAGACATAGAACAGCAAATGTTAATGAGTACTCAGCAAGGTATTCAATTTTAGATAAAGAATTTTATTTGCCATCAGCAGAAAATTTAGCAGCACAGTCTTCAAGTAACAGACAAGGTAGAGGTGATGTGATTGAAGGTGATCAAGCAAAAGAAGTTTTGGAACTTTTAAAAAATGATGCTGAACAAACTTATGATAATTATGAAATGATGTTGAATCAAAGATTTGATGGTTCAACTATTGATGAAAATAAAAAAGGACTAGCAAGAGAGCTTGCAAGAATGAATTTAACTTTAAACACTTATACGCAGTGGTATTGGAAAACTGATTTATTAAACTTAATGAATTTTTTAAGATTAAGAGCTGATAGCCACGCTCAATATGAAATAAGAGTTTATGCCGACATCATGTTGGACACTGTTAAGAAATGGGTACCTATAACTTATGATGCATTTATGGACTACAGAGTGGGTGGCACAGAAGTTTCAGCTAAAGGAAAAGTTATAATTCAAAAACTTATTAAAGGTGAAGATATCAATCCAGAAAGCTCAGGCTTATCCAAAAGAGAATGGAATGAACTAATGGTTTCTTTTGATCTTAAAGATAAGTTGATTTAATTTTTCTTGCAAAGTCTAAATATATTTTAGAAATTTCGTGCTCAGGATTAGCTTCAACAATTGGCTTTCCTTCATCACCACATTTTCCAACTTCAGGATTTATTGGAATTTCTCCTAAAAATTCTTTTTCAAACTCTTCAGCAGTTCGCTTAACTCCACCTTCTCCAAAAATTTTATATTTTTTACCATCATCGCCAGTGAAATAACTCATGTTATCAACTAAACCTAAAATTTTAACTCCAAGTTTATCAAACATCTTAATACCTCTTTTAACATCAAGAAGTGCTACTTCTTGAGGGGTAGAAACTATAATTGCTCCATCCATTTTAATTTCTTGAGAAAAAGTTAATTGAGTATCACCAGTCCCTGGAGGCATATCAACAATTATAAAATCTAAATCTTTCCAGCCAACTTTTTGTGTAAAAGTTTTAATTGCACTAGTAACCATAGGTCCCCGCCAAATCATTGGAGTTTGCTGATCTGCAAGAAAGCCAATGGACATGCATTGAATGTCATATTTTGTAATTGGAGTTAAAGTCTGGCCATCACTTTTTGGCTTTTCATTAATATCAAACATTTTTGGAATTGAAGGACCATAAATATCAGCATCAAGCAAACCAACCTTGCAGCCAATTTGTTTCAGAGCTAAAGCAAGATTAGTTGCAAAAGTTGATTTTCCAACACCACCTTTTGCACTTGATACAGCTATTGTAAATTTTGTTCCCAAAATTGGGTTTTTTGTAAACTTTCTAGGTTCCAATTTTTTTTTCATTGCGTCACTTAGTTCTGGCTTTTTATCTGTCATAACCTCATCATTACTTGTTTTTTATTAGAAAGACATTATATACTTTGTCATATGTCAGATGACTTTAAAGATAGAGGAGGAAGCCCATGGGGAACACCTCCAGGAGGAGGAAATGGTTCGGGAAAAGGACCTACACCACCAGACATCGATGCATTAATCAAAGATATTCAAAGTAAGATAAATAGATTTTTACCTGGTGGAAGTTCATCAGGAAAAAAACCAATTGGTTTAATTTTAATAATCTTAGCGTTTGTATGGCTAGCAAGTGGACTTTATAGAGTGGGACCTGATGAACAAGGTGTTGTTCTTAGATTTGGTAAGTTTGTAAAAACTACTCAACCAGGATTACATTATCATATCCCAATTCCAGTAGAAACAGTTGAGACACCAAAAGTTACAAAAGTAAATAGAATTGATATTGGATTTAGATCTGAAAGAGATAGTGGTTTTTCACAAGGTGGAGGAGTTGCTGATGTTCCTCAAGAAAGTTTAATGTTAACAGGTGATGAAAATATAGTTAATATAGATTTTTCAGTTTTCTGGGTAATTAAAGATGCGGGTAAATTTTTATTTGAAATACAAGATCCAGAAGGAACAGTAAAAGCTGCAGCTGAAACTGCAATGAGAGAAGTAATTGCAAAAAGTAAAATTCAACCAGTTTTAACTGAGGGAAGAGCTCAAATTGAAATTGAAACTCAGGAAATTATTCAATCAATTCTTGATGAATACAATAGTGGTATTCAAATTACGCAAGTTCAAACACAAAAAGCGGATCCACCTGATCAAGTAATTGATGCGTTTAGAGATGTTCAAGCAGCAAGAGCAGATATGGAAAGATCTAAAAATGAAGCTGAAGCTTATGCTAATGATGTTATTCCAAGAGCAAGAGGGGAAGCTGCAAAAATTATGCAAGCAGCAGAAGCTTATAAACAAAAAGTTGTTGCTCAAGCAGAAGGTGAAGCTAGTAGATTTATATCTATCTATAATGAGTATGCAAAAGCTAAAGAAGTAACTCAAGAAAGAATGTATCTTGAGACTATGGAAAAAGTTTTAGCAGATATTGATAAAGTGATAATTGAAAAAAATGCAGGCTCAGGTGTAGTACCATATTTACCATTACCAGAGCTAGGTAAAAAAAAGGCAAGTAACTAATGAAAGCACAAAAAATTTTATTACCTATAATTATTTTAATAGCGGCATTAGCGTTTTTCTCTATATTCATTGTTAAAGAGGTTAACCAAGCAATTGTACTTCAGTTTGGTGATCCCAAAAAAATCATACTAAAACCAGGTTTAAACTTTAAAATACCTTTTATTCAAAATGTTGTCTTTTTAGATAGCAGAATTCTAAATCTTGATACACCACCAGCAGAAGTTATTGCATCAGACCAAAAAAGATTAATTGTTGATGCTTTTGCAAGATTTCAAATTGTAGATCCTTTAAAATTCTATATTTCAGTCGGAAATGAAAGAGTTGCAAGATCAAGATTAGCAACGATTATTAACTCAAGAATTAGGAATGTTTTAGGTCAACAAGAGTTACAAACATTACTTTCAAAAGATAGATCTAAGCAAATGTCTTTAATTCAAGAAGGTGTAAACGCAGAAGCTCAAAAATTTGGAATTAAAATAGTGGATGTTAGAATTAAAAGAGCTGATTTACCTCAAGCAAATAGTGAAGCAATCTATAGAAGAATGCAAACTGAGAGAGAAAGAGAAGCTAAAGAATTTAGAGCAAGAGGTGCTGAAATGGCAGTAACTATTACATCGACTGCTGACAAAGATGTTTCTGTATTACTAGCCAATGCAAATAAAGATTCTGAGATTATGAAAGGTCAAGGAGATGGGGAGAGAAACAAAATTTTTGCTGATGCATTTGGTAGAGATCCAGAATTTTTTGCTTTCTATAGGGCAATGCAAGCTTATGAAACTGCTTTAATAGGTGGAGATACTTCAGTTATTTTATCACCTGATAGTGAGTTCTTTAAATTTTTTGGGAATATTAAACCTAAATCTCAGTAACATAATTTTATGAAGGAGTTGATCATAGCTTTTGGTCTCTTTCTTTTTATTGAAGGAATATTGTACGCCTTATTTCCATCAAAAATGAAAAGTATGTTAAAAAAAATGGAGTTAATAAAGGATTCACAGTTAAGAAGTGGTGGTTTAATTTTCGCAGTTATAGGTTTTATAATTATTTGGTATATTAAAAGTTAATATGAACAGAATTAAAAGATTATTTATTATAATATTTGCAATAAGTTTTGCATCACATGTATTAGCAAAAGATGCACCTGCATCATTTGCAGATCTCGCAGAAAAATTAATGCCATCTGTTGTAAATATTTCTACAACAACAACAGTTGTTACTAATTCAAATCCATTCCCTGGTTTTGAGTTCCCCCCAGGATCACCTTTTGCAGATATGTTTAAAGAATTTGGCACACCACAAACAAGAAAGTCTGCTGCATTAGGCTCAGGATTTATAATTGATGAAAAAGGAATCATAATTACGAATAACCATGTTATCCAAGATGCCGAAGATATCGTAGTGAGAGTGGGTGGTGATAAAGAATATAAGGCCACAATAATTGGGCAAGACCCATTATCTGATATTGCAGTCCTTCAAATAGATTCTAAAGAAAAGTTTATACCGGTTAATTTTGGAGATTCTGATAAAGCTAGAATTGGTGATTGGGTTATAGCAATTGGTAATCCTTTTGGCTTAGGAGGAACAGTAACAGCAGGAATTATATCTGCTAGAAATAGATCAATTGGTCTATCTCGTTATGAAGATTATATTCAAACAGATGCCTCAATCAACTCAGGAAACTCAGGTGGACCTTTATTTGATATGAATGGTAATGTGATTGGAATTAATACTGCAATTCTTGGTAAAGGTGGCTCTATAGGGATAGGTTTTTCAATACCATCGAATGATGCAAAAAGAGTTGTAAATCAATTAATAGAATTTGGTGAAACTAAAAGAGGATGGTTGGGTGTAAGAATTCAAGTAGTTTCTGAAGAAATTGCTGAAGTTGAAAAATTAGATGCACCTAGAGGAGCGCTAGTTGCTAGTGTTGCAGAAAATAGCCCATCTGACAAAGCAGGGATTAAAGCAGGAGATATCATTTTAGAATTTAACGGAACAAAGATTGATGAAATGAAAGAATTGCCAATAATTGTTGCACAAACAGAAGTAGGTAAAACAATCGAAGTTAAAGTTTGGAGAAATAAAAAAGAGATTACTAAAAAAATTAAATTAGGAAGATTGGAAACTTCAAATGACTTTAAAAAAAAAGAATCAAAAGATACAAAAGCAGAAACTCCAGAAATTTCAGAAATTAAATCATTAAAAATTATTGTAAGACCATTAAACGATAAAGATATTAAAGAAAGAAAGTTACCCAATCAAACAACTGGTTTAGTTATAACAAATATTGGGAAAAATAGCCCTGTAGACTACTTAAATGTTGGAGATATTATTGTTGAAGCACAAAAGAAAAAAATAAAATCAACTAAAAATCTTGAAGATATTGTAGACACTGTTTTAAAATCTAATCAAAAAACAATTTTGATTGTAATTTATAATAATCAAAACCAAAGAAGATATATTGGTGTTAAGCTAGATTGATAATGGACAAACAGTCCAAAATTATCTTAATTTCAGGTCCAACAGCTTCAGGTAAATCAAAGTTTGCTGTTAAAATTGCAAAAAAAATTCAAGGAGAAATCATCAATGCTGACAGTATGCAGGTTTATAAGAAGTTAAAAATCTTAACTGCAAGACCAAATAAGATAGAACAAAAAAATATCAAACATCATCTTTATGGTTCTGTTGATTTGAATGAAAAATTTTCAACAGGCCAATGGTTGGAACTCGCAATTAAAAAAATTAAAAGTATTAAAAAAAAGAAAAAAATTCCAATTTTAGTTGGTGGTACAGGTTTATATTTTCAGTCATTAATTAATGGTTTAGTTAAAATTCCAGAGATACCTCTTAATTTCAGAAATAAAGTTAAATTAATGTCCAAAAGAGAAGGACAAAAAAAATTTTATAAAAAACTTTTAAAACTAGACCCTAAAATTAAAGATAAATTTGATCCAAATGATACGCAAAGATCTATAAGAGCTTATGAGATTAAATCTTATACTGATATTTCCATGTACGATTGGTTAGTTAAGACTGAATCTGAATTTAAAGACAGTGATTTTTTTAAGATTTATATTGAAACAAAAAGAGAAAAACTTATTGAAAAAATTAATTTAAGAACTGCTAGTATGATAAATGAAGGTGCTATTAATGAGGTTAAAAAATTTCTAAAGCTAAAAATTAGAAAAGATCAGAGTGTAAATAGGGTAATTGGGATTGCCGAATTGACACAGTACTTAAATAAAAAGATTACCTTAGATCATGCAAAGGAATTAATATTAATTAAAACAAGACAATATGCTAAAAGACAGGCTACTTGGGCTAAAACCAGGATGACATCTTGGAAAAAAATTAAACCAACCAAGATTGATGATTTTGTAAAAAGATTAAATAAATCACTTCTTAAACTTGACCAATGAGCACAACTTCAGCTAGATTGCCCAAATGGGTAATTTATACACAGGTGCTGAAATTGTATTTAAATGTTTGGAAGATCAAAAAGTAGATCATATTTTTGGTTATCCAGGTGGAGCGGTACTCCCTATTTATGACGAGTTAAAAAATCATCCATCAATAAAACATATTTTAGTTAGACATGAACAAGGTGCTGGTCATGCGGCCGAAGGTTATGCAAGATCATCTGGAAAACCAGGTGTTGTATTGGTAACTTCTGGCCCAGGTGCAACAAATGTTGTTACAGCATTAACTGATGCTTACATGGACTCAGTACCTCTAGTTTGTATTTCAGGACAAGTTCCTACACATTTAATTGGAACAGATGCTTTTCAAGAATGTGACACTACAGGAATTACTAGGCCGTGCACAAAACATAATTGGTTAGTTAAAGATATTAATGATCTTCCAAGAATAATGCATGAGGCATTTGAAGTTGCAACAACTGGAAGACCAGGACCAGTATTAGTTGATATTCCAAAAGATATTCAGTTTGCAAAAGCAAAATATTTCAAACCTAAAAAAGAAAAAAAATTAAATGGAAAAGTTCTTAATAAATTTAACCAAAAAGAAATTGATCAATTAGTAGATTTAATGAAAAAAGCCTCAAAACCAGTTTTTTATACTGGAGGTGGAGTAATTAATTCAGGCCCAAAGGCAAGTGAACTTTTAAGAGAATTAGTGGCCTTAACTGGATTTCCTATTACATCAACATTGCAAGGATTAGGTGCTTATCCTGGAGACGATAATCAATTTTTAGGAATGCTTGGTATGCATGGAACTTATGAAGCTAATAACGCTATGCATGATTGTGATTTATTAATAAATATAGGTGCAAGGTTTGATGATCGTATTACTGGAAAGATAGATGAATTCTCGCCAAAATCTAAAAAAGTTCATATTGATATTGATCCATCATCAATAAATAAAATTGTAAAAGTTGATCTAGCTATTGTTGGTGATGTAAGTGATGTAATTAAATCTACATCAAAAACATTAAAAAAGAAAAACTTAAATTTAGAAAAATCAAATAAACAAAAAATATCTAAATGGTGGCAACAAATTCAAAAATGGAGAACAAAACAATCTCTAAATTTTATAAATAGTGATAAAATTATTAAGCCTCAACATGCAGTCCAAAGACTCTATGAATTAACTAAAAATCAGGACACATATATTACTACTGAAGTTGGACAACATCAGATGTGGGCTGCACAACATTATAAGTTCAATAAACCTAATAGGTGGATGACATCAGGTGGACTAGGAACTATGGGATATGGACTGCCTGCTGCAATAGGCGTACAAGTTGCACATCCAAAAAAATTAGTTGTAGATATTGCTGGGGAAGCATCAATTTTGATGACCATGCAGGAGATTTCTACTGCAGTTCAATATAATCTACCTATCAAGATATTTATTTTGAATAATCAATATATGGGAATGGTTAGGCAATGGCAGGAGCTTCTTCATGAAAAAAACTATTCTGAAAGTTACTCAGAGGCATTACCAGATTTTGTAAAATTAGCTGAAGCTTATGGTTGCGTTGGTATTAGAGCAGAAAATCCAGATGAATTAGATGAAAAAATTGAAGAAATGATCAATATAGACAGACCAGTAATTTTTGATTGTCAAGTAGATCAAGCTGAGAATTGTTATCCAATGATACCGTCTGGAAAACCACATAATCAAATGTTATTGGGACCAAAAGATCAGGAAGAAAATAAAATTACAGGTAAAGGGAAATCTTTAGTTTAAAATGGCAAAATCTAAATCAGCATATAGCACACCTAGCAAGTTAGGAAAAATTGATACTCATATAATTGTTGTATGGGTTGATAACGAAGCAAGTGTTTTATCAAGAGTGGTAGGGTTATTTTCTGGAAGAGGTTATAATATAGAATCTTTAGCTGTAGCAGAAGTAGATCAAAAAAATAACCTTTCTAGAATTACAATTGTAACTACTGGAACCCCCCAAGTTATTGAACAAATTGTATTACAATTGAAGAAGCTAGTTCCAGTTCATAAAGTTGGAAATTTTAAAAGAGAAGATAAAAAAGTTATATTCAAGGAGATGGCTTTATTAAAAGTTGTTGCAAATACTGGTAAAATTAAGAAAGCTTTAAATGCTTGTAAAAAATACGATCCAGTTATATTAGATCAGACAAATAAATCTACTGTCATACAAATAACAGCATTAAGAAGAGAGATTGATAAAGTGATAAAAAATTTAAAACCATTTGGTCTTGTTAGCGCCTCAAGAACCGGAGCGGTAGCAATGACAAGAGGCGCAGAGATTTTTAATTAAAAATAAAGGAGAATAAGAATGAAAATGTTTTATGAAAAAGATGCAGATGTAGATTTAATCAAAAGTAAAAAAATAGCAATTTTTGGCTATGGGAGCCAAGGGCACGCACATGCATTAAATTTAAAAGATAGTGGAGCTAAAGAAGTTGTAGTAGCGCTTAGAGATGGATCCGCAAGTAAAGCAAAAGCAGAATCAAAAGGTTTAAAAGTAATGGGTTTATCTGATGCTGCAGAATGGGCAGAAGTTGCAATGATACTTACACCAGATGAATTACAAGCAGCAATTTATAAAAATCATATCGACCAAAGAATTAAACCAGGAACAAGTGTAGCATTTGCTCATGGATTAAATATTCATTACAAATTAATTGAAGCAAGAAAAGATTTAGATGTGTTCATGGTTGCTCCAAAAGGTCCAGGACATTTAGTTAGAAGTGAATTTGAAAGAGGTGGCGGAGTGCCATGTCTATTTGCTGTTCATCAAGATGGAACAGGTAAAGCAAGAGATCTTGCATTGTCATATGCTTCAGCAATTGGGGGTGGAAAATCAGGAATTATTGAAACAACCTTCAAAGATGAATGTGAAACTGATTTATTTGGTGAACAATCAGTTCTTTGTGGAGGATTAGTTGAACTAATTAAAAATGGTTTTGAAACTTTGACAGAAGCTGGATACGAACCAGAAATGGCATACTTTGAATGTCTACATGAAGTAAAATTGATAGTAGATTTAATTTATGAAGGTGGAATTGCCAACATGAATTACTCTATTTCAAATACTGCAGAATATGGAGAGTATGTATCTGGTAAAAAAGTTGTTGATAGCGAAAGTAAAAAAAGAATGAAAGAAGTTCTTGCTGATATTCAATCTGGCAAGTTTACAAAAGACTGGATGAAAGAATGTGAAGGTGGTCAAAAGAACTTTTTAAAAATGAGAAAAGATCTTGCGGATCATCCAATTGAAAAGGTTGGTGCAGAACTTAGAGCAATGATGCCTTGGATTGGTAAGAAAAAATTAATAGATAGTGATAAGAGTTAATTTTTACTAAAAACCTAAATCGATCAGAAATTATAGCCAAAGTATAACAATTATTTTGCAATCTCTATTATAGATTGTATTATAGATTTTTTAAAATTATTGGCTATGAGCGACAAAGATAAAATTTTTATATTTGATACTACGATGCGAGATGGTGAGCAATCACCTGGTGCATCGATGAGTCTTGAAGAAAAAATTCAAATAGCAAGAATTTTTGATGAATTAGGAATTGATATTATTGAAGCTGGTTTTCCAATAGCTTCTCCTGGTGATTTTGAGGCTGTGACAGCTATAAGTAAAATTTTAAAAAATTCAATTCCATGTGGACTATCAAGAGCTAGTAAAAAAGACATAGATGCGTGTCATGAGGCATTAAAAGCGGCACCAAGATTTAGAATTCATACTTTTATTTCAACAAGCCCCTTGCACATGAAGCATAAGTTAAATAAATCACCAGAACAGGTCTTAGATGCAATAAAAGAAAGTGTAACTTATGCAAGAAACTTAACTGATGATGTTGAGTGGTCACCTGAAGATGGAACGAGAACTGATATGGACTATATGTGTAAGTCAGTTGAACTTGCAATCAGCTGTGGTGCAACTACAATAAATATTCCAGATACTGTTGGGTACACAATCCCCTCGGAATATACAAAAATAATTACAACATTAAAAAATAAAGTTCCAAATATTGATAAAGCTATATTATCAGTTCATTGCCATAATGACTTAGGATTAGCTGTCGCAAATTCTTTAGCAGGAGTTCAAGCTGGAGCAAGACAGGTAGAGTGTACAATTAATGGAATTGGTGAAAGAGCAGGGAATGCTGCACTTGAAGAAATTGTGATGGCAATAAGAACAAGAAATGACTTAATGCCTTATACAACTGGAATTAAAACAGAATTATTAAGCAAAGCTTCAAAAGTTGTCTCAAACGCAACATTTCCAGTACAATTTAATAAAGCAATTGTTGGAAAAAATGCATTTGCACATGAGGCAGGCATTCATCAAGATGGTATGCTTAAAAATCGAGAGACATATGAAATTATGACACCAGAAAGTGTCGGTGTTAAAAAAACTTCATTGGTTATGGGAAAACACTCTGGGCGTCACGCATTTAAAGAAAAATTAAATGATCTTGGTTATGCAGATGTAACTGACGATATAATTCAAACAGCATTTGGAAAATTTAAGATTTTGGCTGATAAGAAAAAGCACGTTTATGATGATGATATTATGGCTTTAGTTGATGATAGTTTAATTACTGATAATCAAGTAAATGCTATAAATCTAAAATCTTTAAAAGTTTTTGCTGGAACAGGTGAGCCTCAAAAAGCAGAGATGACGCTTGATGTTTATGGTGAGGTAAAATCAACATCAGAAACAGGTGATGGGCCAGTTGATGCTATTTTTAAATGTATAAAAGTTTTATATCCTCATGATGTAAAATTATTATTATATCAAGTGCATGCTGTTACAGAAGGAACAGACGCTCAAGCTACAGTAAGTGTTAGAATTGAAGAAAAGGGTAAAACTACAGTTGGGCAAGCTGCTGATACTGATACATTAGTAGCGTCAGCTAATGCTTATTTAAGTGCTTTAAATAAAATGATTATTAAAAGAAAAAAAACTGCTCCAATGGAGCATGAAACTCAAAAAGTGAAAGGTATATAATTAAGATGGCTAATTGGTTTAAAAATTTAAGTAGTATTTGGAGTCAAGATATGGCGATTGATCTTGGAACTGCTAACACACTTGTTGTTTTAAAAGGGCAAGGAGTAGTTTTAAATGAACCATCTGTTGTTGCTATAGCTGAGAACATGGGGAAAAAAACTGTTTTAGCTGTAGGTGATGAAGCAAAAACGATGCTTGGAAGAACACCGGGTAACATTAGTGCTATTAGACCTTTGAGAGATGGAGTGATTGCAGACTTTATAGTTACTGAAGAAATGATTAAACATTTTATAAAAAAAGTTCATAAAAATAAAACTTTTGCAAATCCAAGAATTTTAATTTGCGTTCCAACAGGGTCAACACCTGTTGAAAGAAAAGCCATTCAAGATAGTGCATTAGCAGCAGGTGCAAGAAGAGTTCAATTAATTGAAGAACCTATCGCAGCAGCTATTGGAGCAGGTCTTCCAATTTCAGAAGCAACTGGATCAATGGTTGTTGATATTGGTGGAGGTACTACGGAGATAGCTGTTATGTCACTAGGCGGTCTTGTTTATTCTAGATCTTTAAGAATTGCTGGAGATGCAATGGATACAGCATTAGTAAATTATATGAGAAAAGAATATAACTTAATGATAGGAGATAGCACTGCTGAAAAAATAAAAAAAGAAATTGGTACAGCTATACCATCGAACAGCAATACTTATGCTGTTAAAGGTAGAGATTTAAGATCAGGAACACCTAAAGAAGTAAATATTACTGAAGAAGATACAGCAGAAGCTTTAAATGATATTTTAAAAGAAATGGTGAATGGGATAAAAGATGCTCTTGAAAACACACCTCCAGAATTGTCAGCTGATTTAGTAGATATGGGTCTAACATTAACAGGTGGTGGAGCTTTGTTAAAAAATATTGATAAACGATTTTCTAAAGAAACTGGTTTACCTGTTTTTATAGCAGACGATCCATTAGCTTGTGTTGCAATTGGTACTGGGAAAGCTCTAGATCAAGAAGAAACATTCTCTACTATGCTATCTGAGTATTAGAAATAATGGAAACAAGCAGAGATGATTTTGTAATTGCATTAAGATCTGCTTTTTTAAAAAAAGGAACACAGCAAAGGTTTTCATTATTAAGTTTAATATTTTTTTCTATAATCTTTTTAATTTTAGGTAATTTTAATTTTAAAGTCATAAATTATATAAAATTGGGTATTAATGAAATAGTTTATAGATCTTCTTTTATAGTTTCTGTACCAGAGAATTTATTAAAGGATAGCTATATTACACTTCAAAATCACAACAAACTTTATAAGAAAAATGAAAAAATTAAATTTGAATTAGAAATTTTAAAAGCTAAAGATTTATCAAATGAATTTATAATTTTAGAGAACCAAAGATTAAAAAGTATAGTTGATGATTATCTGGTTAAATCAAACACTATAATTGCTAAAGTTTTAAGTGATAAAGGAAGTCCATTTTTAAGATCAATCATCATTAACAAAGGCAGTAAGCATAAAATTAACCTTGGTATGGTTGTAATGGATGGAGCATACCTTGTAGGAAAAGTTGTTGAGGTTAATTATTTGTCATCAAGGGTATTATTACTTTCAGATTTGAACAGTAAAATTCCAGTTATAGTAGAACCAAACGCAGTATTCTCTATTCTTTCAGGTACAGGTAAAAATTATGGGATTATTCAATATAGCAAAAAATATGATGATATTAAAAGTGAATCTGTTATTTATACCTCTGGATCAGGCAATTTATTTAAGGCTGGAATACCCATAGGTAAAATAAATAATAATTTTTTAAGTGATGAAAAGAAGGTTGAATTTTTTTCAGATTTCTCCCAATTAAGATTTGTAAAAGTTTTGTCGTTTTTAAAAAGTGAGACTGAATGACAGAACTAAGAAACAAAAATTTGATTAGAAAAATATTATCAAATATACCCATACTTCTACTTTTTATATCTGTTTTAAATAATTTTGATTTTAATCATTTAGGTTTGAAATATTTTTCATTTAATTTTTCTTATATTTTAATTTTTTATTACAGTTTAAAAAAAAGTGAAAGTTTAGGATATACTTATATTTTTATTGCAGGGTTATTTAATGATGTTGTAGTAGGAACACCAATTGGATTAAGTAGTTTAATGTATTTAATACTTTGTGTTGCAGCATCCTATCTCAGAAACATTACTTTAAGACCAAGTTTAATAAACGATTGTATTTTTTTTCTTATAACAATATTGATTATAAACTCATTAATGTTTGTATCTCTAAATTTTATTTTTAATTATGAATTAAATTATTTTGATCAAATAATAAATATTACATATACATTTTTATTTTATTTCCTATTTTCAAATTTATTTGATTTTTTTGAAAAATATCTTGTGGGTAGAAATAATGCTAGGTGAAGATTTTGGTGTAAAAAAAGTTCAAACCATCAATAGAAGAATGTTTATTATTGGTGCTGCTAAGTTGGTTGTATTTACTGGAATAATTGCTCGATTATTTTCATTACAAATAACAGAGAACAAAAAATATCTAACATTATCTGACAAAAACAGATTACGTGAATGGAGATTACCTCCAATTAGAGGTGAGTTTTTAGATTATTTTGAAAATGTTATTGCAGGTAATTTAGAAGTATATCAATTGCATGTCATTCCTGAAGAAGTAGAAGATTTTAAATATCTGATGGTGAGGTTAAAAGAAATTTTAAACATCAGTAATAATGATTTTAAAAAAATAATAAAACAAAAAAATAGTCAAAAACCATGGGAAACTATAATTATCTCAAAAAATTTAACTTGGGAGCAGTTCACAAAGGTCAATTATTACTTGCACGATTTAGTAGGAGCCAAACCAGTTTTATCTGTTTCGCGTAATTATCCGTTCAATGAAAATTATACACATGTTTTGGGTTATGTAAGTGAAGCTAGTGAAAAAGATATTTTAAATAATGAAATTATAAAAAATACATATGTACCAGGACTTAAAGTGGGAAAAACTGGTTTAGAAAAAACTTTTGAAAATGAACTAATTGGAACTAATGGTATACAAAGATATGAGGTTAATGCTTACGGCAAAAGAATTAGACAAGTTGATCACACAAATGGATTAAATGGTAAGATAATAAAGCTCACAATAGATACGGAAATTCAAAAGTTTTGCAATGAGCTTTTAAAAGGTGTAGCTGGCTCAATAAGTGTAATGGATATTTATACGGGTGAAATAGTTGCCATGCAATCATCGCCATCGTTTGACCCTAACTTATTTCTTTTTGGAATTAATCAAGATGATTGGCAGCTAATTAGAAACAATCCATTAAAACCATTAGTTAATAAAACTTTATCAGGGTTATATTCACCAGGCTCAACATTTAAACCAATGGTAGCTTTATCGGCACTAGAAAATAAAATTATTGATGAAAATTTTAAAGTTAATTGTAAAGGAAAAATTGAAATGTATGGGCAAACTTATCATTGCTGGAAAAAAAGAGGACATGGTACTGTAGATTTAAAGAGTGCGATGAAGCAGTCTTGTGACACATATTTTTATGAGATTGCAAGAAAACTTGGTGTAGATCGATTAAAAGAAACATCTTTAAAATTTGGTCTTGGTGAAAAAGTTTTAAATGAAACATTTAGTATTGAGAAAAAAGGATTAATTCCTGACACTAAATGGAAAAAAAATAATTTAGGAAAAGGTTGGGTTATAGGTGAAACATTAATTACAGGTATTGGACAAGGCTATACCCAAACAACACCTCTACAATTATGTCAAATGACAGCTCAGCTGGCAAATGGAGGATTTAAGATTTATCCAAAAATAATAGTGGAAGAGGATAGCAAAACAACAGAGGAAATTAGAATTATAATGAATGAAAATAGAAAACAATTAAATAAAAAAGACAGTCGATTGAAAGATACAACAAAACTTTTAGGGTTTTTAGATAAAAAAGAATATGAAACTTTATTTAAAAGTTCTAAAAATATAAACCTAGTTCGTGAAGCGATGTTTGCATCTACAAATGAAATTAGAGGAACTTCTTACAAATCACGAATCGAAGATCCAAAATATCAATTTGCTGGAAAGACAGGAACATCACAAGTTAGAAGAATAACTAAAGCTGCAAGAGAACTTGATTTAAGTACCTCTGAAATTCCGTATAATGAGAGGGATCATGCTTTATATATAGCTTTTGGTCCATATAAGAATCCAAGATACGCATTAAGTATCGTTATAGAGCATGGTGGATCAGGTAGCTCTGCTGCTGCACCGATTGCAAAAAAACTTTTTAAATTAATTATAGATAGGCACGAGCTAAGGGTAAAAAAAACTAAACAAAACAATTTAGAAATATAAATGCAATACAGTTCATTTAATATACAACCTACTTTTTTTCAAAAATTAAGAGATTTTGATTATATTTTGCTAATTTGTATTTTATTACTTGGATTGATTAGCGTCTTATCAATGTATTCAACAGACGGAGGCGAAATTTTATTTCATAGCAAAAGTCATATTTCAAAATTTTTAATATTTTTTACAATGATGATTTTTATGTCATTTTTGAACATTAAATTTTGGCATTACTTTGCTTATTTGTTTTATATTGTGGTTTTATTTCTTTTAGTTTGGGCTTCATTATACGGCATTAAAGCTTCAGGATCACAAAGATGGATAAATTTATATTTTATTAATTTACAACCCTCTGAATTAATGAAAATTGCAATTATAGTATGTCTTGCTAAATATTATCACCGTATACAAATGAATAAAGTTGATAGTTTTCAGGTTATGTTTGTTGCTTTTGTAATTTTGATTTTACCTATTATGCTCGTGATTACTCAACCTGACTTGGGAACTTCAATTTTAATTGGACTAAGTGGATTGGTAGTTATTTGGCTCGCAGGAATTAATATTAAATATTTTATATATTCATTTATAGCTTTATTAATTACAATGCCTTTTGCTATTGCTTTTTTACAACCTTATCAAAAACTTAGAATTTTAACATTCCTTAATCCAGATAGAGATCCTTTAGGTGCGGGGTATCAAATTATTCAATCCAAAATAGCCGTTGGATCAGGAGGTTTAAGTGGTAAAGGTTTTTTAAAAGGTACTCAAAGTTATTTAGAATTTTTACCAGAAAAACATACAGATTTTATTTTCACTTTATTTGCTGAGGAGCATGGTTTTTTAGGTTCTTTAAGTTTATTAGTAATTTATATAATCATTATTTACAGAATATTAAGAATTGGTGCAATCTCGAGGAGTTATTTTGCTAAACTTTTTTGTTATGGTTATGGGTCTGCAATATTTTTTTATGTAACAGTAAATATGTCTATGGTTTTAGGTTTATTGCCTATAGTTGGATCGCCACTACCAATTATGTCATATGGAGGATCTTCAATGCTTGCAACAATGATTGGATTTGCAATCGTTATGAGTGCAAAAATTAACTATAAACAGTTAATAGCTTAATTATTTTAACACTTTATTGTCGAATTTGTCGCGAGAATATTTAAATTTAAGAATTATATAAAGTCTAATGGAAAAAAACTTAAAAATTGGAATCGTAGGTGCTGGAATACAGGGTATTTCCAATGCTTTATTTTTACAAAAAAAAGGTTTTAGTGTAACAATTTTTGACAGGGATAAGCCAGGTAGTCCTGCAGCATCTTATGGTAATGCTGGTCACTTTTCTCCATACGCATCTGTCCCAATTAATAGACCTGATGTTTTAACGGATGTTCCAGCAATGCTTTTAAGCTCGACAGGTCCACTTGCACTTAAATGGAACTATGTTCCAAAAATGATACCTTGGTTTTTACAGTTTATAAAAAACTGCACTACAAAAAGAATGATGCATACCGCTAAAAATATGCATCAAATTTTAGATTTAGCATTACCCGCTTATGACGAATTATTTGATGATATTGAGCTTGGAGGATTGGTTGAAAAAAAAGGTATTTTATATATTTGGAATGATCAAAGTTTAAAAAGTAGAGAATTAGAAATTAAAGTTAGAAATGAACTAGGTGTTGATCAACAAGTAGTAACTCCAAAAGAAATTCATGATTTAGAACCTAATATAAAACCGATCTATCATGGAGGTGTTTATTATCAACATGGTAGACATGCCAGAAATCCTAAGAAAATTCTTTTAAAGCTTTATGATCTGTTTTTGAAAAAGGGTGGCAAGTTTTTAAAAATGAATATCAAAGACATAAGTTTTAATGATGAAAAGCCAGTTATAAAAGCTGAAACACAAAGCTTTCTTTTTGACAAAATTGTAATTGCCTGTGGTTCATTTTCAAAAAAACTAACAGATAATTTAGATGAAAAAATACCTCTTGATACTGAAAGAGGATACCATGTTCATTTTAAAGATTGTGATCATCTTTTAAGTAGACCGGTAATTTTTCAAAATAGAGGATTTGGTATTACACCTATGGAACAAGGACTTAGAGTTGTAGGCACTGTCGAATTTGGTGGTTTAGATAATCCTTTATCAAAATCAAGAGTTAAAAATTTAATTAATAATGCAAAGTACATGATGGGTGATTTACCCGAACATGAAGATGAGTGGCTTGGTTTTAGACCAACATTACCAGATTACTTACCTGTAATAGGACCCTCAAAAAAACATAAAAATGTTTTTTATTGTTTTGGACATCATCATTTAGGATGGACTTTAGGACCAATTTCAGGGAAGATAATTTCTGGAATGATAGCTGAAGAAAACACAAACCTAGATTTAAAACCATATAGCTCTCTTAGGTTTAGCTAAGTGATAAATAAAAATAATGTTGCTTATATTTTTTTATTTTTAGCAGCTTTATTCTGGTCAGGAAATTTTTTAGTTGGAAAATTTGCTAGCCAATACCAAATACCACCATTTTCATTAAATTTTTATAGATGGCTTTTTGCTTGGTTGATCTTAGCGCCATTTACGATTCAAGAATTATTTAAAAAAAGAAGTTATATTTTAGAAAATTATAAATATTACACAATTCTTGGAATAACGAGCGTTACCATATTTAATTCAATCGTCTATTATTCTTTAAACTTTACGCAAGTTATCAGTGGAGTGTTAATGATATCAACAATACCTGTGATGATCATTTTCATTTCATCAATTTTAAAAATTGAAAAAACTAATAGTTTTCAAATATTGGGAGTTACATGTTCTTTTATTGGAGTTGTTTTGATAATAACTAAAGCAAATCTAGGAATATTAATGAATTTAGATTTTAACAAGGGTGATATCACGATGGTTTTTGGAATGCTGTCTTGGGCTACTTATTCTGCTCTATTAAAGAAAAAAAAACATGAACTATCTCAACTAGGGTTACTAGAAGTAGTAATTTCATTTGGCTTTATTTTTTTAATACCAATATATTTTATAGAGTATCAAATGGGCTTTAGGATTGTTTTAAATCAAAACTTTTACCTGATTTTATTTTATGTAGTTTTATTTCCAGGTCTTGCTTCTTTTATTTTTTGGATAAAAGGAGTTGCTTTAATTGGTGCCAATAGAGCGGGTGTTTTTTTACACATGATGCCTATTTTAAGTGCAATAATGGCAATGATTATTTTTAATGAAAAATTTATGTTTTATCATATGTTAGGCGCAATATTTATTTTAACCGGAATCCTTTTATCAAATAGAAAGATTAAAAATGCTTAAAGTTGCTATCTTAGATGATTACCAAAACGTGTCTCACGAATTTGTTGATCTAAAAAAATTATCTGGAAAATATGAATTTAAAATATTCAGTGAACCCTTTGAAGATGAGGCAGACGCCATAGAACAATTAGCAGACTTTGAAGCATTATTGATAATGAGAGAGAGAACTCTCATCACTAAAAATTTAATTGATAATTTAAATGACCTTAAATATATCATCACAAGTGGCTCAAGAAATAAAGCTATAGACCTAGCTGCTGCTAAAAAAAGAGGAGTTGTAGTGTGTGGAACGGAAATTGATTTTGCAGGTACAACAGAATTAACTTGGGGTTTAATCTTAGGTTTAGCTAGAAATTTCAAAGAAGAAATTGACAATATGTACCAAGGTTACTGGCAATCAACTATTGGACTTGAGCTTAAGGGAAAGATTTTAGGGTTAGTTGGACTTGGAAGAGTTGGATCTCAGGTTGCTAAAATTGGTAAAGCTTTTGGCATGGAAGTTATGGCTTGGAGTGAAAATTTAAACTTAGATACTTGTAAAGAACTTGGTGTACTACCTTGTAGTAAAGAAGATTTATTTCAAAATTCTGATTTTATATCTATTCATGTTCAAGGTGGAGAAAGATATAAAGAGTTAATAAAACTAAAAGAGTTAGACACAATGAAAAAGACTGCCTTTTTAATTAACACATCTAGAGGATCAATTATTAATGAAGATGATTTAATTATAGCATTATCAACTAATGTTATTGCTGGAGCAGGACTTGATGTTTATGAAAAAGAACCATTACCAGAAGGCAATAAACTAAGATTTTTACCAAATGCATTATTAATGCCCCATGTTGGTTATGTTACTGCAGAAAATTATAGTATGTTTTATACACAAATGATTGAAGGTTTAGAGGCTTGCGTAAACAAAAAGCCTATTCGTATTATTGAATAGAAATGGAATTGCCAGTAGTTAATCATGAGTCTTATGTTGCAAAAATTGGTGATGATCACAAATTTCCAATTAATAAATTTGGTGAACTTGCTAAATATTTAATAAATAAAAAAATTGTAAAAAAATTTCATAAACCTTATCCGTGCTCATTTGAAACTTTAAATAAAGCTCATTCAAAAAATTATATTAACAATATAAAAAATAAAACATTAGATGAAAGTGGAGTAAAAAAGATTGGCTTCCCTTTAGTTGACAGTGTAGTTCAAAGGTCTTTAGTAGCAACAGGAGGGACAGTGTTAGCAGCCAAACTTGCATTAAATTTTGGTATCGCTTGTAATACTGCGGGAGGTAGTCATCATGCAAACTATGATAGTGGAGCTGGTTATTGTGTTTTTAACGACGTAGCAGTTGCTGCACATTATTTATTAGATAGAGGGTTAGCCAATAGAATATTAATCGTAGATCTTGATGTTCATCAAGGTAATGGTAACTCAGAAATATTCAAATATAATAGACATGTTTTTACTTTTAGTATGCACTCAAAAACTAATTATCCTGCTAAAAAATCTATTAGTGATCTGGATGTTGAGCTTGAAAACAACCTTGAAGATGCTGCTTATATTAGAACTCTTAAATTTTATTTAAATGAGTTGAATAAAGAAAATTTTGACTTTGTCTTTTACATTGCAGGTGTAGATATTCACTTAAATGATAGATTGGGTAAATTGAATATTTCAGATGACGGGGTAAGGAAGAGAGATGAGTTAGTAATCAACAATTTTTTTTCTAAAAAAATACCTTTTTGTGGAGTACTAGGAGGAGGATATAATAAAAATTTTAGTAAATTGGTAGAATTACACTCTATATTACATCAAACTTGTGCTAAATTTATTTAACTTATGACAAAAAAAATTAACAAAGATCTAACTGCTGAACAAAAATTAGTTTTATTTGAAGATGGAACAGAAGCTCCTGGTACAAGTGAATTAAATCACGAGAAGAGAGAAGGGAGTTATCACTGCACTAATTGTGGTGAAAAATTATTTGATTCAAATGCAAAATATGAAAGTGGTTCAGGCTGGCCTTCATTTTACCAATCATTACCTGATGCTTTTGAAACTAAAACAGATACACTGTTAGGGTATGAGAGAGTTGAATATCATTGTAAAAAATGTGGTGGTCATCATGGTCATATCTTTGAAGACGGACCTAAACCAACTGGAAAAAGATACTGTAATAACGGTGTTTGTCTAACTTTTAAGCCAAAAGAATAATATTATTAAGTAAACTATTTAAGAAGTTCTTGAAGTTTATTTTCTTTTTCTAAAGCTCTAGTTTCATCGTAGCCACCAATGTGTTGATCATCAAAGAAAATTTGAGGAATTGTTCTTTTACCATTAGCTTTTTTAATCATTTCATCCATTGCACCGTCAACTGTTGCAATGTTGATTTCTTTATATTCAACGTTGTTTCTAGTTAATAATTTTTTTGCTGCATCACAAAAAGCACAAAGTGGTCCTGTATAAATAGTTACTGATTTCATGGATTATAAATAATCATTCTTTTTAATTTTACTAGTAATTTCTTTTCTTGAATACTCGAATTTCTTTTTATGCTTAATGCTTTTTTGATTAACTCTTTTTCTCCACAATCTAAAAGATACAGGCTTTATAGATCGTCTCATAATCTTAATAACTTCACCTTCTGTTTTTCCAGTCTTTTTCTCAATTTCCTCAAAAGTGATTCGATCTGCCCAAGCTGCCCAAATGATCCAGTCAGGATCTGATATATGGGGCTCTGGATTTTTAACTCTAGTTATGGGGGTGTGACCTTTTTTTTTCATAAATCCTCAATAATCATTATATTTGAAAAAAATGATTAATGCATTTTATTTAGGGTCGTGGTATCTTTAAATCTAGATAGTCCATCTTAGCCATCTTTAGCTCCCGGTTTTTTTGGACTATCCTTAAATCTTAAAATGCTCCCTTTAAATTATTTCCTTTTTTTACAGATAATTTTATTTCTATTTATTACGCCTGGCACACCTAGAATTGTAATTATTTCTTATTCGATGAATTATGGAGTTCAAAAATGTATTTGGACAGCTCTTGGAGATATTACAGCAAATATTATTCAAGCCACATTAGTAATTTTTGTTTTGGGATCTTTTTTTGTCGATAATCCAAATTTTTTAAATATCTTTAAGTGGATAGGAATTGCATACTTACTCTATCTTGCTTACGATATTTATAATTCAAGACTTAAAGATATAAGTTCAGATAATATTTCATCAAAAAGTTTTTTTTCTTTTTTTAAAGATGGGTTTTTAGTTGCAGGAACAAGTCCTAAAGCTTGGATGTTCTTTCCATTAATATTTCCACAGTTTATTGACTTTAATTCAAATTATATCGTTCAATTTTTTATTTTAATCACAACGTATGTTGTTTTGGATTTTTTATCTCTAATTGCTTATGCCGTACTTGCTAGAAAGTTAATTATTTGGATAAAAGCAAATCCAAGAGTTATAAATACAATTTCAGCGTGCGTATTGATTATAATTGCAATTATAATTGCATTTATTCAAAAGTATTAATTATCAATAAAATTGCGGCAATTAAGTCCGTATGACGTTAGTTGTATTTTTAATCATTTAGATGTTTAATTGTTTTTTTAAATTTAAAACTAATAGAGGAAGAAATAAAATGAAAATCAGAAATATACTAATTACATTAGTTTCTGCAATTGCTCTTTTAATTTCAGCTTCAACTATATCTTTCGCGAAGGTAGTTGGAGATAAAATTATTTTAGGTGCAGCTGTTTCATTAACTGGAAAATATTCATCTAATGGTGTTCATACTCAAAACGGCTATAACTTAGCAGTTGAGAGAATTAACAGCATGGGTGGTGTTAAGGTTGGTGGAAAAACTTACAAGTTTGATATTATTTATTACGATGATGAATCAAATTCTGGAAGAGCAGCACAACTTGCAGAAAGATTAATCCAACAAGATGGTGTTAAGTTTATGCTTGGGCCCTATAGCTCAGGACTTACAAAAGCTATGGCTCCTGTAACTGAAAAATATGAAGTTCCTATGGTTGAAGCAAACGGTGCGTCTAGATCGTTATTCACTAAAGGCTACAAATATTTATTTGCAGTACTTGCCCCAGCGAACTTATATCTTGATGTAGCAATTGACCTTGCAGTTGAAAAAAATGGTGGAAAACCAGTTAAGATTGCAATGGCATTTGAACAAGACGCTTTCTCACAAGATGTGAGATTGGGTATTGTTGAAGCTGCTAAAAGAACAGGTTCTAAAATCATTATTGATGACAAGTTACCAAAAGAGCTTAACGATATGGCTGCTACTTTATCTAAAGTAAAAGCTACTAATCCAGACGTTCTTGTAGTTTCAGGTCATACTAAAGGTGCTTTAACAGCTGTTAGACAAATCTCAGAGATGAAAGTTGATGTGAAAATGTTAGCAATGACTCACTGTGATGCTGCTAAATTATCTAAGCAACATGGTAAAGCTTCTGAGTACGCACTTTGTGCTTCTCAGTGGCATAAATCTCTATCATACAAAGATAAGTTCTTTGGTGGTGGTATGAAATATGATGCTGACTTTACTAAAGCGTTTGGATATGCACCGCCATACCAAGCTGCTGAATCTTCTGCTGCTTTATTAGTTTTTAAAGATGCGTTCGAAAGAGCACAATCATTTGATACTAAAAAAGTTAGAGATGCTTTAGCCGCAACTGATATGCAAACTTTTTATGGAAACATAAAATTTGCTGCAGGTGGTCAAAACGTATCTAAGCCAATGGTACTTTTCCAAGTATCATGTAACGATGATGGTAGTGTGTGTGAAAACAAAGTTGTAGCTCCGACAAAATGGGCATCAGCTGAGTTGGTGCACCCAATTCCATCTTGGTCAGAAAGATAATACCTAATATGTAAAATGCTCCCTAGTAATAGGGGGCATTTTTTTATAAACATCTAAAGAATTTATGGATTTATTAATTTTCCAAGCTCCTATTTTAATGGTTCAAGCGTCAATGGATGGAATACTTCTTGGTATTTTGTTTGCATTAATCGCTTACGGAATGGCATTACAGTGGGGAGTAATGAATATAATAAACATTGCTCAAGGTGAATTAGTAATCATGGGTGGATACATTGCATACTTTATGTATCTATCAGGAATTCACCCAGCCTTTGGAGTAATTGTATCACCAATCATTATGTATTGTGTGGGTTGGGGAATGTACAAGCTTGTTATTAATAAAGTAGTAGACAAAGATTTGTTCACTTCAATTCTTGCTACATTTGGAATTAGTATTTTAGCTCAACAACTAATGAATTTTGCATTTGGTGCAGATGTTGTAGTTGCTCAATCAAATTTTGGAACAACAATGTTGTTTAATAATTCAGTAACACTTCCAAATGCTAAAATATTTTCAGGAGCAGTTTGTGTGATATCTGCAATTATTCTTGTCATCTACATGAAGAAATCAAAATTAGGTAGAGCAATTAGAGCAACTGCTCAAAACGCGAGAGCAGCAAAAATTTTAGGGGTTGATACTGAGAAAGTTTATGCAGCAACCTTTGGTATTAATGCAGCACTATGTGGAATAGCAGGAGCATGTATTGCAATCACATTCACACTTCATCCTTACACGGGACTACCTTACACGGTTAGATCTTTCATGATTGTAATTATTGCAGGACTTGGAAATTTACCAGCTGTTGCAATATCAGGAATGGGACTTGGAGTATTTGAAGAATGGGCAGATTATCTGCTTGGAACAGAATTTAGAATTGCAGCAGTATTCTCGTTACTAGTTATTATATTGGTTTATAGAAGGTTTAAATTAGCTCGAAAAAGAGAGTATTTAAAATAATGAATAAAAATACACTTCTATACGCAGGCTTAATAATTTTTGGTTTGGCTGGAGCATTCATATTTCCAGCTTATAAACTACAACTATCATTTTTATATATTTTAATTGTTTTGGCTATGACTTGGGATGTTCAAGGTGGACAGATGGGTTACAACACATTTGGAAACATTTTATTTTTTGGTGTTGGAATGTATGTTGCTTCAAGCACACAAATAGCAATGTTCTTTTCACTTGCTGAGTGGACAGATGCAGGAGGAGAAAAAACTTTTGTTCATACCATCCCTCAATTTTTTCAAGGTTTTGGTGTTGGTATATTACTAGCAGGAATTATTCCGACAATAATTGCAGGAGTAATTGGTTATGGGATTTTAGGTTTAAGAGGACACTACTTTGCAATTTGTACTTTAGCATTAGGAATTGCTGCAGGTGAACTTGCGGGTGGAATTGAGATTATCGGTGCAGGTCAAGGTATGACAGTTCCAGTTTGGCCAAAAGGATTTGGATCTAACGCATCATCATCTCAGTTTTTATATTATTTGTGTTTTGCTCTTGCGGTTGTAACTTTTATTACTTTGAAGTGGGCTTACAGCACAAGATTTGGTTTAGTTTTAAATGCAATAAGAGACAATGAAGATAAAGCGGAAGCAATGGGAATTCATACAATGAGATATAAAATTATTGGCTGGATGGTGTCAGCTTTCTTTGTTGGAATTGCTGGAGGATTAATGGGTCATATAAATGGATACATTGAACCAACTGAAATTGCATTTGCTGGACCAACTTTTGGTGTGTTCATGGTTTTAATGGCAATCCTTGGTGGTAAAGGAACTTTATGGGGACCGCTTGTTGGTGCAACTATATTTCATTTATTTAAAGAAGGTTTTTGGACTTACTTCTTGGGCTGGCAGTATGTTGCTCTTGGAGTTTTAATTATTGTAATCGTTGTTTATTTTCCTGAAGGGGTGATGGGATGGTTAAGAGAAAAGTATCCTGAAAGATTTGGTGAAGTTGTAGATGAAGCTGACTTAAAAGCACAGGTGGAATTAAAGTAATGGCTATATTAGACATATCAAATGTAAGTAAGTCTTTTGGTGGCGTTAAAGCTAATGTAGATATTTCAATGTCAGTTGAGCAAGGTTCAATTGTTGGATTAATTGGTCCAAATGGATCTGGTAAAACAACTTTATTTAATTCTATTGTAGGAACCTATCCAATTGATAATGGGTCAATTAAATTTGATGGTACAGAAGTTTCAGAACTGCCAGTGCCTGTTGTTGCAAAGCTTGGATTACTTAGAACTTTTCAACAAACTAGAATTTATGGAAAATTAAACTGTATTCAAAACATGTTAATCAGTAACAAACCAGAGAATGATGGAATATTATCAGTATTTCAAAAGATACCATCTGATTTAACAGATAAGGCTGAGACGTTATTAAAATTTGTAGGTCTTCATCAAAAAAGAAAGCTTAGAGCAGGAGATCTTTCTTTTGGGCAACAAAAATTGCTAGAACTTGCTATGGCACTAATGAATGAACCTAAAATGCTTTTATTAGATGAACCAACAGCTGGAATAAACCCTACTTTAATTAATGGAATAATTGACCGTTTAATTAGTGTTAATAAAGACTATGGAATTACCTTACTGGTTATAGAGCATAATATGAAAGTAATAATGAATTTAGCACAAAGAGTTTTTTGTTTAGCACACGGTCAAATGTTAGCAAACGGAACTCCAGATGAAATTAAAAATGATAAGCGTGTGCTAGACGCTTACCTGGGGGCACAATAATGTCAAATCAATATGATGTATTAGGTAAAGCACCAGGGCCAGAAGATTTACAAAAATTATCTCCAGATAATATCCACTTAACTATAAAAAAATTATCAGCTGGTTATGGTAAAATGGAAATACTTCATGATTTTAATTTAAATGTAAGTAAGGCTCAGTCACTATGTTTGATTGGACCAAATGGTGCAGGAAAATCTACAATACTTCATTCTATTTATGGATTTACTAATATTTTTTCAGGACAAATAGAAATTGATGGAAAAGAAATTACCAACTTAACTCCAGCTCAAAAACTTACATCATGTGGAATTGCTTATATACTTCAAGATAATTCTGTTTTTCCAGATATGACTGTTGAAGAAAATTTATTGATGGGTGGTTATTCCAAAGAAAATACTGACGAGTCCTATGAAGAAGCAGAAAGAATTTTTGAAAAATATGAAAGATTAAGAAATAGAAGAAATCAACCTGCTAAAGTTTTATCAGGTGGAGAAAGAAGATTATTAGAAATATCAAGAGCATTAGTTATGAAGCCATCGGTATTACTAGTTGATGAACCATCTATTGGATTAGAGCCAAGATATATCGATATGGTTTTTGAAATTTTAAGGGATCTTCAACAAACAGAGAAGAAAACAATTATTTTAGTAGAACAAAATGCTAAGAAGGGATTAGAGTTTGCAGATATAGGTTACGTTTTAGTATCTGGACAAACTGCGATTGCTGGCAAAGGGGATGATTTGTTAAAAAACCCTGATGTTGGTAGATTATTCCTTGGAGGTTAATGATTAATAAAGAATTTTTCTTTAAAGGTTTTAGATCAATTCTAGCTCCTGACAGTCCTGCTCTTGCACTCGGTTGTTGTTTTATAGCAATAGGCGCACTTCTTAAAAATTTGGGTTTTAATATTCAAGAAAGTATTTTTTCAACAATGCTTACTTACGCATTACCTGGATCGTTAGTAATGGCAGAGTCGTTATTAGTCGGTGCATCTTTATTAAATATATTTTTGGCTGTTTGGTTCGTTAATGCAAGATTATATCCAATGGCAGTTTCTTTATTCCCATTAATGATGCACAAAAGCCAACCTAAGTGGAAATATTATTTTTCTTGTCACTTCATAGCAGTGTCTGCATGGTTGATAATGAAGAGTAATTATAAGAGTATTGAAAAAAAACACAGAATTGATTTCTGGATTGGAATTGGTTGTGCAACCTGGACTACAGCAGTAATAGGCACTTTTATTGGTTTTTATGCTTCAGATTATTTAGATAAAAATATGATGATGGGTTTAGCAATTTTAAACCCAATTTATTTCTTATGTATGATGGTTGGTGCCATGAAGACCATTCAAATTACAGCTGCAGTAATTTTAGGTTTGATATTAGGGCCAATATTTTATTTTCTATCACCTGAGTGGTCAATTTTACTTGGTGGGTTAGTTGGTGGAACTATTGCTTATTTTATAGGAGAACTAAATGTCAACTAGTGTAGTTCTTGCAATTTTAGTTACATCATTAGCAACTTTTTCATCTAGATTATTGGGTGTAATTTCATCAGAAGGAATAAAAGAAACTTCAAAGTTATTTAGATGGTTTAATTGTCTTGCTTATTCAACACTAGCTGCATTAATAGCCAGAACAATTATATTTCCGGTAGGTGTTTTATCTGATGCTAGCTATCTAAGTAGAATTGTTGTGGTTTTATTTTGTTTATTCATATTTTTTATTTCAAAAAGAAATTTTGTTTATCCAACTGTGATTTCTGCTATCATGATGACAGTACTAAGTAATTATCTCTAATGGAAAATATCTCTGGAATAACAATAACCGAACATCAAGATTCAAAAAGAATAATTGATATTAGAATTGAAGATGAAATTTTAGATAAATTGATATTTCCATTCAACAAATTTGATATCACTGCTTTAGAGTATAAACCATTTACTAGATTTACTATTGCTAAAAGTTTAGACGATTTAACTTCTAATAAATTAAGCAAATTACTTAATTCAATAGTAAGAGACAGAGACACAGGCTGTTTTATAATTGGTCCAAAAAATATAAGTCCAAAAATTAATGATACGTTTTTAGTTAAACTATCAACAGCAATTGCTTATTTGATTGGCAATCCAAACCATGATGCAATGGCTGGAAAATATTATGCAAGATTTTTTGTAAAGCACGAAGATAAAAGTGATTCGTATTTGAGAAAAGCCTACACAAATATGGATCTTCATACAGACGGAACATATGTTAAGGAGACCACAGATTGGCTACTTATGACTAAAATTGAAGAACAAAATGTGCAGGGTGGAGAAACAGCAATGCTTCATCTTGACGACTGGGAACATTGTGAAGATTTATTTAATGATCCAGTTGGAAGAAAAGATTTTGTTTGGGGTTCCCCTAAAAGTAAAAATATAGAATATAAAGTTGAACATCCAGTTTTTACAACAGATGATAAGGGTAAGCCAAAAATTTCTTATATTGATCAATTCCCTGAGCCAAAAAATATGGATCAAGGAATTTTCTTACAAAAGTTATCAGATGGTTTGGAGGAGAGTAAGAATAAAGTAATCACTAAACTAGCACCTGGGTCAAGCATTGTAGCTAATAATTATTTTTGGCTACATGGAAGAAAACCTTTCAAAGAGAATAAAGATTTAAGTAGAGAACTGTTGAGAATTAGAGGTTCTTTTTTTATTAATTAATTCACCAATATCACTATAAAGTAACTATATTTATGAAATTAGGCTTTATAGGAACAGGTAAAATTACATCGGCTGTAGTTACAGGTATTTGCAGCTCTAATATTTCATATAAAAAAATAATTATTTCCCATAGAAATAAATCTATAGCTCAGAGCTTAAAAAAGAAATTTAAAAAAATAAGTATTAGTAAAGATAATCAGGAAATAGTTAATACATGTGACTGGATTTTTTTATCTGTGACACCAACTGTAGGTGAAAAAATTATTAAAGATTTAAAATTTAGATCAAGTCAAATTATAATTAGTTTCATATCAACAATTACTTTGGCTCAACTCAAAAAAGCAGTTAAAGTTAAAGCAAAAATTGTAAGAGCGATACCACTACCCCCTATATCTTTAAAAAAAGGACCAGTACCAATTTGTCCACCTAATAAAAAAGTAAAAGATTTTTTTAATAAAATTGGCACAACAGTTGAAATTAAAAATGAAAAATCTTCAATTAATTTCTGGTCAACATCAGGAATGATGGCTCCATTTTATGAACTGTTAAGAGTGATAACTGACTGGTTGGTTAAAAGAGGAGTTAAGCGAAATGATGCACAAAAATATATAACATCTTTATTTTTAGCATTATCAGAAGATGCAGTTGTGAATTCTAAAAAAGATTTAAAATATTTAGTAAAAGAATCTCAAACACCAAAAGGTTTGAATGAACAAGGGGTTAAAGAGCTAACAAAAGCAGGTTTTTATAAATCTTTAGAGAAAACTCTCAATAGTATACATAAAAGATTAAATAAATAAAATTTCATGGATCAAGAACAGAATATATTACAAATTGAAAACCTATCTAAATATTTTGGAGGGTTAGCTGCAGTTTCAGATTGTTCTTTAAAAATTAAAGAAGGATCTATTACAGGTATCATAGGACCTAATGGATCGGGCAAAACTACTTTATTTAATTTAATAGCAGGAAATTTGAAAGCTTCAAGTGGCAAAGTTTTATTTTATGACGAAGATGTAACAGACGTTCCTTCATATGAATTGTTTTCAAAAGGAATATTAAGAACTTTTCAAATAGCACATGAGTTTACTAATCTTTCTGTGCTTGAAAATTTAATGATGGTTCCAGCAAACCAATCAGGTGAAAAATTAATGACAGCCTTACTAAAACCAAGTTTAGTTAGAACTGAAGAACTTGCTGTAAAACAAAAGGCTCAGGATGTAGTTGATTTTTTAAATCTGACACATCTATCAAATGAATTAGCTGGAAATTTATCAGGTGGGCAGAAAAAATTATTAGAACTTGGACGAACTATGATGGTTGATGCAAAATTAGTATTACTAGATGAAGTAGGGGCTGGTGTTAATAGAACACTACTTAAGGATCTAGGCACTGCAATTCTTAAGTTAAATAAGGAAGAGGGGTACACATTTTGTATGATCGAACATGATATGGAGTTTATAAGTAGATTGTGTAACCCTGTTATTGTTATGGCAGAAGGGTCAGTTTTATTTGAGGGTACTGCTGAAGAAGCTAAGAAAGATGAAAAGGTTATAGAAAGTTATTTAGGCAGAGGATCAAAAATAAAGGATGAAAATTAATGGCTTTTTTTGAAGGCTTAAAAATGACAGGTGGTTATGGTAATGGACCTGATATCATTAATTCTTGTTCAGTTGATGTGAATAGAGGAGAGATAGTTTCAATTCTTGGACCCAATGGTGCAGGTAAATCAACAGCCATGAAAGCAATGCTAGGTCTTTTAAGCTTAAAATCAGGCTCAGTTATAATTGATGGAAAAGATATTTCAAAACTTTCACCACAAGATAGGGTGAGAGAGGGTATTTCATTTGTTCCACAGACAAAAAATGTATTTTCTGGAATGAGTGTTGAAGAAAATTTAGAGATGGGGGCTTACTTAAGAGATGATAATTATCAAAATATAATAGAAGAAATTTATGAACTGTTTCCAATACTTAGAGAAAAAAGAAATCAGTTAGTTGGTGAACTATCAGGAGGTCAAAGACAACAAGTAGCCCTTGGCAGAGCATTAATGATAAAACCATCTGTGTTAATGTTAGATGAACCTACAGCTGGAGTTTCTCCAATTGTAATGGATGAATTATTTGATCATATAATTAAAGTAAAAAGAACTAATGTTGCAATTTTAATGGTTGAGCAAAATGCTAAGCAAGCACTTAATATTTCTGATCGAGGATATGTATTAGTTACTGGTGAAAATAAATATTCAGGAACAGGAAAAGAATTATTAAACGACCCAAGAGTAAGAAGCTCTTTTTTAGGTGGATAGTATGGATTTTTTAAACGCAATTATATTACTATTAAATTACATTTTTATGCCAGCTCTTACGTATGGCTCGCAACTAGCACTAGGTGCAATATTTGTAACTTTAATTTATGGAATTCTACGGTTTGCAAACTTTGCAACTGGAGACATGATGGCTTTTGGTACAATGGTTACAATATTGTTTACTTGGTATTTCCAATCACTTGGAATTTCTTTAGGGGTTTTACCTACAGCATTACTTGCCATCCCTTTTGCAATTGTTTTAACAATTGGGTACATGCTCTTAGTTGATAAATTTGTTTTTAGATATTATAGAGTTCAAAAAAGCCCACCAGTTCAACTTGCAATGGTTAGTATTGGTGTAATGTTTGTAACACAAGCTGTAGTTAGAATAATAATTGGGCCATCTGACAGAAGGTTTTTTGATGGAGAAAGATTTATTATTAAAGCTAGAGAATTTAAAGAGATGACAGGACTTAATGAGGGTTTGGCTATTAAATCTAGTCAGGTAATAACTATATTTGTAACAATTGTATTGGTTTCAATTCTATTTTGGTTCTTAAATAAGACTAAAACAGGAAAAAGTATGCGTGCTTACTCAGACAACGAAGACCTAGCTTTATTATCTGGAATTGACCCCAAAAGAGTAGTCATGATTACATGGATTATTGCGGGTATTTTGGCAACAATTGGTGGAGCTTTGTATGGTTTGGACAAAAGCTTTAAGCCATTTACTTATTTTAATAACATGCTGCCAATTTTTGCTGCTGCAATTGTTGGAGGCATTGGAAACCCGTTTGGAGCATTTTTAGGAGGGTATGTCATAGCTTTTTCAGAAATATTCTTGACCTATGCTTATAAAAAATTCTTTATGTATATTTTACCAGCAAGTATGGAACCAGAAACATTAGTGCAACTATTATCTACTGATTATAAATTTGCTGTATCATTCTCTATATTGGTGATTGTTTTGCTTTATAGACCAAATGGAATATTTAAAGGGAAGGTATTGTGAGAAAGTACTCAAACGTAATTACAGCCTACACAATAATGATGGGTTTAATTATCTTAGTCGGAATATTTCAATCATGGAATGTTGCTCTATCCATTTTTAATATGTGTTTGATTTCTGCAGTGATGACTATGGGTGCAAATATTCAATGGGGATATGCAGGTTTAATTAATTTTGGTCTCATGGGTTATGCAGCATTAGGTGGATTGGCTGCAGTTCTAATATCAGCTGAACCCGTACAAGAAGCATGGGTTGCAGGTGGTTTTAGTATTCTAATGTGTTTATGGTTAATAGTAGCGATGATATTTGCAATTCGTTTTGTATTAAAATATTTTGAAAAATCAAAAATTAGAACTTATGGTATTGCAGCAATTATTATTGCTGGAATTATCATTATAAGAATAACATCAGAGTCAAGTATTGAAGCTATTGAAAGTGTTAATCCAGCAACAACAGGATTTCTTGGTGGATTAGGATTGCCAATTATGCTCTCTTGGATCGTAGGTGCTTTTTTTGCTGGAGGTCTAGCTTTTGTAGTTGGAAAAGTTGCACTTGGGTTACGTGCTGATTATTTAGCTATTGCAACACTACTTATTTCAGAAATAGTTATAGCCATCATTAAACATGAAGACTGGTTAACAAGAGGAGTTAAGAATGTAATTGGACTGGATCGACCAGTACCTTATGAAATTGAACTCCAAACTAAAGAATGGTTTATAAATCTAGTTGCAAATTTTAATTCTGGTAAATTAGATTTAATTGCAAGTATATCTGATAAACAGGCAGCCCTTAATCAATTAGTAATTGAGGGATCATCAGTTTTTGTAAAACTTTGTTATTCAGGGTTGTTCTTAATTGTTGTTATAGCTTTATTAATAGTTACTCAAAAAGCTCTTTACTCCCCATGGGGAAGAATGATGCGTGCGATAAGAGATAATGAAGAAGCTGCTAACGCAATGGGAAAAAATGTTGTTAAACAACACTTATTAATTTTTATTTTAGGCTCAGCTATAGTTGGAATTGCTGGTGCCATGTTAGTTACTCAAGATGGTTTATTTACACCAGGTAGTTACCAGCCTATGAGGTATACTTTTTTAATTTGGGTTATGGTTATTGTTGGAGGAAGTGGAAACAATTTTGGAGCAATTTTAGGTGGTTTTGCAGTCTGGTTTCTATGGATTGAGGCAGCGCCAATAGCATTATTCTTAATTAATCTATTTACAGCTGGTTTAGCAGATACACATTCATTAAAACTTCATTTAATTGAAAGTGTTCCATACTTTAGGTATCTAATGATGGGAATGGGACTTTTATTAATCATGAGATATCGTCCCAAAGGTATACTTCCTGAGAAAATCGAAATAAAATAAATTTATTATGAAATATATTATACTTGGAGCTGCAATAGCATGGGCTATGTACATTGGTGATAAATATTTTTTTTAATGAACAAAAATTTATGGTTGCTGATTTTAAGTCAGGTTTTTGCTTTTACAGCTGCACCTGTAACAGTTTTTTTAAGTGGAATAATAGGCTCTCAGTTTAGTCCAGTAAAATCATTAGCAACATTGCCAATGTCCTTATCAATTGTAGGTGTTGCAGTTTCTACAATTTTTGCTGCTAAAATTATGAGCATAATAGGTCGTAAGGCAGGTTTTATATACGCATCTATTGGAAGTTCGCTTTCATCACTCTTGGCTGCTTATTCAATAATTAATCAAAGTTTTATTTTGTTTAGTGTGGCATGCTTTTTACTTGGAACTGGACTTGCATTTGGTCATCAGTACCGTTTTGCAGCTGTTGAAACAGTAAAAAAGGATATGGCTCCAAAGGCTATATCGATAATTTTATTAGCTGGAATAGCTTCAGCTTTTATTGGACCTAATGTTGCTAACCTTGCTAAAGAAATTATTGCAGAACATCTTTATGCAGGATCATATATAACTCTTGCTTTATTAACTTTAAGCTCCACAATATTTTTAACATTTTATAAAAATGAAAGTAAATCAAGTAAAGTATTAATAAAATCTAGCCGTAGCTACACAGAATTAATTTCTCAACCAAGGTTCTTACAAGCAATAATTTCATCAGCATTCGCTTATGCTATAATGGCATTTTTAATGACAGCAACACCAATAAGTATGCATGTTATGGAAAAAATAAGCTTAACTAATACAGGATTTGTAATTCAATTACATATTGCAGCAATGTTTTTACCATCATTAATAACAGGTAATTTAATTAAAAAATATGGACACAGTACAATAATGTATGCAGGTGTTATTTTATTTTTAATAACAATTTTAACCAGTTTCTTTGAACAGAATTTTATTAATTATTTGATCGCTTTAGTATTCTTAGGGTTTGGATGGAATTTTTTATTCATATCAGGAACAAGTTTATTAGTTTTATCGTATAAAGAAGATGAAAAATTTAAAGCTCAAGGTTTTAATGATTTAATTGTTTTTACAATTCAGGCAACTGCTAGTTTATCAGCTGGAGTTTTACTAAGCCTAACAAGCTGGAAAATGATGAATTTAATTTGTATACCTTTTTTAGTTCTAATCGTTTTATCAACATTAAGAGCAGATTTTAGAGAAAAAAAATAAAATGGGTCTTTTGTCTTACTTTCAGCTTAGTTTAATCGAAGTATCCTTTATAATTTTTACGGTATTTATCGCTTCAATAATAAGAGGTTTTAATGGCTTTGGTTTTTCTGCAACATGCATATCGCTGATATCATTTATTTTACCAACTATTGAGATTGTTCCAATAATTTTGATTCTTGAAGTTTTAGTAAGTATTTTTATGGTTCCTTATATTTGGACTAAGATAGATTGGAAATTTGTATTTCAATTATTGATAGGAATAATAATAGGCACCCCAATTGGACTTTATCTATTAAAATTTTTATCACCAAGCATTACACATCTTTCAATTTGTGGAATTGTTATTTTTTTTGTTATTTTGCAAATAAGAGGGTACTCAAACAAAAAAATTAATAATTTACCTTTTAAAATTTTAACTGGGAGTGTATCTGGAATTGTAAATGGTTTTGGTACATTAGGTGGAATGCCAGTTTCTCTTTTTCTACTTGTGATTAGAGTAAAACCAATTGTCATAAGAGGATCATTAGCAGCAATATTTTTTTTAACAGATATTTATGCATTTGTCTTGAGTTATTTTGTAGGTATTGTTGACTTAACTGCAATCTATAGAACACTTATATTGATACCTATTTTACCTTTAGGTGTTTTTATTGGAAATAAATTTTTTGTTAAAAGTAAAGAAAAGACATACAGAAAAGTAGTATTTTATTTTTTAATTATTATTTCAATAGTAGGAATAATCAATATTTTATAAATATAAAAAAAAATTGCAAGTATTAGATAAATTGATTTAAAGTACCTTAATGAATAATAAAATAATTAATTATAATGATCTTGTAAATAAAATTTCAGAGATTAAAAAAAAGAAAGAAAAAATAGTACAATGTCATGGAGTTTTTGACATATTGCATTTGGGTCATGTTAAACATTTTATTGAAGCAAAAAAAAAAGGAGATAAATTAATAGTTAGTGTCACAGCAGATAAATTTGTAAATAAGGGCTCTGGTAGACCTGTCTTTAAACAAAATTATAGAATGGAATTGCTTTCAAGTTTAGAGTGTGTTGACTATGTCTGTTTAAGTAACTATCCCAGTGGAATTGAAATATTAAAAAAAATTAAACCAGATTTTTATGTAAAAGGTCAGGATTATAAAAACTCCAAACAAGATTCAACGGGAAGAATAAATTTAGAAAAAAATATAGTTAAAAAAAATGGTGGAAAAATTATTTATACAGATGTAGAAACTTTTAGCTCTAGTAAAATAATAAATAATAATTTGTCTTTTAATATTGAGCAAAAAAAATTCTTAAATAAAATTTCAAAAAAATATTCCCTAGATTTCATTAATAAAATATTTAAAAAAATAGATAATTTGAAAGTTTTGATTATTGGTGAAACAATTATAGATCAATATAATTTTTGTGAAGCACTTGGAAAATCTGGCAAAGAACCTTATTTAGCATTTAAGGATATTTACTCAAAAAACTATTTAGGTGGAGCAGCTGCAATCGCCAATCATGTGAGTGACTTTGTAAAAAAAGTTAAATTAATAAGTGTTATTGGTGAAAATAAAGAATTTTATGGTTTTATAAAAAAAAATTTAAAAAAGAATATTGAATCTAATTTCTTTATGAAAAAAAATAGTCCAACAATCTTAAAAAAAAGATTTTTAGACAATATAACTAAAAATAAAATTTTTGGAATTTACTCTATAAATGATGAAAATATTTCCATTAAAGATGATCTTAAAATTACGAAATATATTGAAAAAAATTTGAAAAAATTTGATTTGATTGTTATTTCAGATTATGGGCATGGTTTTATATCTAAAAAAACTGCTAAAAAAATTAGTTCTGCTAAAAAATTTGTTACACTTAATGCCCAGGTTAATGCTGCTAATATTGGTTATCATACCTTAAAAAAATATAGCTCCATTAATGCTACAATTATAAATGAAACTGAACTTCGTCATGAAATGAGAAATAAAAATGAAGAAATTACATCATTATCAAAAAAACTATTTAAAACTATTAACTCAAAGAATTTGGTAGTTACTAGAGGAAAAAATGGAGCACTACTTATTGATAAAAACGATAAAGAAATTTTTAAAAGCCCAGCTTACGCAAATAATATAATTGATAAAGTTGGTGCCGGAGATGCCATGCTATCTATGATTTCAATGTTAATTAAGGTTAATGCTCCAAAAGATTTATCTTTATTACTTGGATCTTTTGCTGGTGCCTTCTCCGTCGAAACTATTGCTAACAGTTCCTCACTTAACAAAAAAAACTTTTTGAGACATTTAGAATTTTCATTAAAATAAGAAAATTAATTATTATTTTTAGATTTTATGACTATCAATCCAAATATATTTATATATACAATTTAGTTTATAAATAAATATTATTAATATAATTTTAATCCTATAATGAAAAAAGTTTTTATAATTGGTGGTGGAGGATACGTCGGTTCAGCTTTAGTCCCTAAAATGTTAGAATCCGGTTATCATGTTACTGTTTATGATTTATTCATATATGGTGAAGATGTACTAGAAAAAGACCCAAACCTTATAACAATCAAAGGTGATGTTAGAAATATAGATCTATTAGAAGTTTATCTTAAAGGGTTTGATTATGTTATACACTTAGCATGTATATCTAATGATCCAAGTTTTGAACTTAACCCAGAATTAGGAAAATCTATAAACCTTGATAGTTTTAAACCTTTAGTCAAACTATCTAGAGATCTAAAGATTAAAAGATTTATTTATGCATCATCTTCTTCAGTATACGGTATCAAAAAAGAAAAAAATGTGATTGAAACACTAGCTTTAGAACCTTTAACTGATTACTCAAAATTTAAAGTAGAATGTGAAAAAATTTTAAGTGAGTTTACTAGTAGTGAATTTGAAACAGTCATAATTAGGCCGGCCACTGTTTGTGGTTATGCTAAAAGACAAAGATTAGATGTAGTCGTAAACATACTAACTAATTTAGCATTTAATAAAAGAAAGATAAAAGTTTTTGGTGGTGACCAATTGAGACCCAATATACATATTCAGGACATGGTAAATGTTTATCTAGAAGTTATAAAAGCTGATAAAGATTTAGTTAATGGAGAAATATTTAATGCAGGATATGATAATTTTACTGTAAATGATATTGCATTAACTGTAAAAGAGGTGATAGGTGATGATATAGAGATCGAAACATTGCCGACTGATGATAATAGGTCGTATCATGTTTCGTCCGAAAAAATAAAAAAATATCTCAATTTTAAACCACAGCATACAATTAAAGATGCAATAAAAGATTTAAAAAAAGCATTTGAAGAAGAAAAATTACCAAACTCATTAGATGACTCAAGGTATTTTAATATAAAAAAAATGCAGGAAATAAAACTCAAATAAAAAAATGAAGGTTAGGTATTCATATTTAAAGCAACAGTTTGGTAATTCTCCTGATTTGTGGAAAAAACTCAAAGACTTTGTTGATACTGGAGATTTTACTCTAGGTAAACCATTACAAGAATTTGAAAAAAAGTTTGCAAAACTTATAGGCACAAAATATGCTGTTGGTGTAAATTCAGGTACAGATGCAATTAAATTAAGTTTAAAAGTTATAGGAATTAAGTCTGGCGATGAGGTAATAACAGCAGCAAATACATTTGTAGCAACAGTTGGAGCTATTTGTGAATTAGGAGCAATTCCTATCTTTGTTGATTGTGATGACAGTTTTTGCATGAATACAGATTTAGTAGAGGAAAAAATAACTAAAAAAACTAAAGCAATTGTGCCTGTCCATTTTACTGGATATATGACAAACATGATTAAACTAAATAAAATTGCAAAAAAATATAATATTCCTATCGTCGAAGATGCTTGCCAATCAATATTAGCATCAATAAATAAAAAAAATTCAGGAACATGGAGTGATTTTGGTGCATTCTCTTTACATCCTTTAAAAAATATAAATGTTTGGTCAGATGGTGGAGTTATTGTAACAAGTAATAAAAAATACTATGAACACTTAAAACTCTTAAGAAATCATGGGTTAGTTGATAGAGATAATGTTAGAATTTGTGGTTATAATTCTAGACTAGATACATTTCAGGCTGTTGTGGGAAATTGGATAATACCAAGTGCCACAAAAATAGCCAATCAAAGAATCAGAAATGCAAAGTATTTTGATAAAAATCTAGAAAAAATTAAGGAAATATCTATTCCACCAAGAATTAAAAATTTTAAGATCGTATATCATTTATATATTGTATTTGCAGAAAATAGAGATGAGCTTTTGAAATATTGTTTAAAAAAAGGGATAGAAGCTAAAGTGCATTATCCAATTCCAATGTATAGACAGCCAGCTATGAACTTTTTAAAACATAAAAAAAGTGATTTTCCTGTTAGTGAGAGACATGCAAAATCAATAATAAGTTTCCCTTGCGATCAACATCTTAGCAAAAAAGAACAAGACTATATTATTTCAACTGTTAGAAATTTCTACAAATAGATCTAAACTTATGCTCTCTACTATTAATCTAGAATGGATAATTTACAGGAAGTAATTTTACAAAGAAGAAGAAAGTTTTAAATTTATAAAGAAAACTTAACAGGTAAAATTTTTTTCCCTTTAGAGCAAAAAAAGAATTTAATTCTTATCACACTTTCGTAATTCAGATTAAAAATAGAGATAAACTTAAAAAATATTTAGTTAAAAATTGAGTAAATTCATCCATACAGTGCCCTGTTCCAATCCATCTTCAGCCAGCAGCAAAAAAACTTGGTTATGTAAAAAGTGATTTCCCAGTGACAGAAGTTCAAAGTAAAAGAATTGTAACATTACCTATACACCAGGATTTAAAAAAGAATGAAATAGTTAAAATTTGTAAATTAGTTAATAATTTCACCAAACTTCATTAACAGTAAGTCTTTTTGTATGATTTAAAATAGAGAAGATAAACTTAAATAACTCAAGTTATTTTTTAAAATTAAATTGATATTTTATGACAAAACCCCAATAAATAAATTATTGGGGTTTTGAATTTAAATTTAACTATCTTTGTTTCTTATTTTTAAATTTTCCGCCTTTGATTTCTTTCTCTAAGAAAGAACCTTCAGCTTCACCAACGCTAGTAAAAGAAACTCCAGTTGCACCCTCGTAGTCAATTTTTTTACCTTTAGCTAGTAAATCTAAACCCTTTTTAAGTTCACCTGGATAAATTTTAGTTCCAGGACCATTAGCGACATCCATTACATTCTTAGCAATAGAAGCTCTATCAGCTGATCCACCTGCTTGCATTGCAAGAATGATTAAAGCTGCTGCATCATAAGATTCACCAGTGTAAGGTCCAGATGAGTCGATACCGGCTGCTTTAGCAACAGACGCAAAAGTACCTGCTGTTTTTTCATTCATTGAACCAGGCATTGAACCAAAAGATTTATTTAAATCTTTTCCAAAAGCATCAGTTAACGAGTCACCGATCATACCATCAGATAAAATAAATTTATCAAATGCACCAGAGTCTAAAGAACCTTGAATAATTCCTTTTCCACCTTGGTCTAGGTAACCAATTACTGCTACTGCATCACCACCTGCTGACGCTAAAGTAGCTACTTCAGATGAGTAATCAGCTTTTCCATCTTCATGAGCAGATATAATTGTTACTTTAATACCATGAGCTTTTACAGCTGCTGCATAAACATCAGCTAAACCTTTTCCATAGTCATTGTTAGTGTAAGTAATTGCAACACTTTTGATTTTTCTATCTTTAGTAATATTAGCTAAAATCTGACCACCTCTAGCATCAGATGGGGCTGTTCTAAAAAAGAAACCCTTATCATCTAAAGCTGTTAGTCCTGGCGAAGTTGCTGATGGTGAAATCATTACTACACCATTTGGTACCGCAACATTAGATGCGATAGCACCAGTTACACCTGAACAGTCAGCACCCATAATTGCTGCAACACCTTGTGCAATAACACCTTCTGCTGCTGCTGTTGCTGCTGCTGAATCAACACAAGTTGAGTCTGCTCTTACTACTGAAATAGTTTCTCCATCTAATAGTGAGCCTGAATCAGAAGCTTCTTTAAATGCAAGCTCTGCAGATGCAGCCATAGCTGGTGTTAGAGATTCAATAGGACCAGTAAATCCTAGGATGATTCCCATCTTAACTTCTGCGAATGTATTCGTTGTAAAAGTAGAAACGAATATAAATGCAGCAATAAATAGTTTTTTCATTATTTTCCTCTTTGATTGTTAATAATTTATAAAAAGTTAATTAAATTACGATTAATCTAATAATTCAATGGATAAATTATCTTATTTTTTGAAGCTGATAGACTGAAATAATCACAATAGCCCCACCAATAGTACTTAATATCGTAGGAATTTCTCCAAAAATTAAGAAAGTTAGAATTAAACCAAATATTGGAAATAGAGAATAGAAGGGCATAACTTTATTAACTGAATAAAATTTATAGAGATAAAATAAAGAAGTATGAGCAATAACTGAAACAATTACTCCATTATGAAGCAAAAGAAACCACGTGTTTATATTAATATCTTTTAAATGATTAATTGTATTTCCTTCAGTGAAAATTGAAAATATTAAGATGGTAATAAAGCCTGTAAATCCCATAATCATATTTGAAAACTTTACATCAACTTCTTTGATGTACCTTGATAATACATTTGCAATCCCATAAAAAAAAGCAGAAATGCCACATAAAAAAAGTGCATAAATTTCTCCTTTTAAATTTGGGTCATAACCAATTAGAAAAATTCCAAAAAAAGAAATAAGTATTAGTATCCACTGTTTCGTACTAACTTTTTCACCAAGAAAAATTGAGCTTACAAGAATAGCAAAGGGTATTGCTAGTTGAGCTCCAATAATAATAGGAGCAACTAAAGTTGCCTTACCTAATGATAAGTTTAAAAAAAGTATAACTCCAAAGCCCATAGTTAATGAAAAACCTATTAAAGGAAAAAAATATTTTTTATCTGGGATTTTAAATTTACAAAATGGAATGAGAAAAATAAAAAGTATAAACATTCTTAAGGATCCTGCTAACATAGGTGGTAAGGATGTATTTAAAGCAAGTTTGTTCACTGGATATGAACTTCCAAAAATAAACATAATAAATAAAACTAAAAAATAATGTCGTGTAGTCAAAAAATTAACCCATTGTGAATGGATCTGTCATCGGCTTTTCCGAAGAATTATACCATGTTGTCTTTATTCTCGTATATTCTTTGATAGATTCAATTCCAGCTTCTTTACCGTAGCCACTATCTTTAATTCCACCAAAGGGAGCCATAGGTGAAATTAATCTATATGTATTTACAAATACTATTCCAGCTCTCACTGCCTTTGATACTCTCATGCTTCTTCCAAGGTTTGCTGAATAAACCCCAGAGGATAATCCAAATTTATTATCATTCATTAACTTAATAGCCTCTTCCTCCGTATCAAATTTCATAACAGATAATACTGGACCAAATAATTCATTTTCAGCAGTAGGTAGGTTATGATTTTTACATTCAATTATTGTAGCTGGAAAATAATAGCCTTTATCAGATATATTTGATCTTTTTCCTCCACATCTAATTTTTCCACCTTGTTCAATGGTAGCTTTAATATTTCTTTCAATATTTTCTAATTGTTTGAAACTATTTAAAGGACCCATTTGAGTATCTTTATCCATCGGGGCGCCCAGTTTTATCTTTTTAGCTTTGGTGACTAATTTATCTAAAAATTCATCATAAATTTTTGATTGAATATAAAGTCTTGATCCTGCAATGCAGCTTTGCCCACTTGCACCAAAGATGCCAGCAGTAATTCCATTAAGTGCATTCTCTTGTTCAGCATCATTAAATACTACAACAGGACTTTTTCCACCTAGTTCTAAGCTTACTTGTGATAAATTTTCAGCTGAATTTTTTACGATATGTTTGGCAGTTTCTGGACCACCTGTGAATGCAATTCTCTCCACAAGGTTATGTGTAGTTAGAGCTTTACCACAAGGTTCACCTAAACCAGTGATTATGTTAACCACTCCTTTGGGTATTCCTGATTTTTCAACTAATTTTGCAAATTCCAATAAAGTTACTGGTGCAAGTTCGGATGCTTTTATTACAACGGTATTTCCCATAGCTAATGCAGGGGCAAGTTTAACAGCTGTTAATAACATTTGAGAGTTCCACGGAATGATTGCAACAACCACACCAATAGGTATTCGAGTGGTTGTTACTTGCATGTCTGGTTTATCAATTGGTACGACTGTTCCTTCAACTTTATCAGCAAGACCTGCAAAGTAATCATAGTATTCAGCAATATAATTAGCTTGAGTTTTAGTTTCTCTAAAAATTTTTCCTGTATCAATAGTTTCTATAGTTCCAAGATGTTCAGCATTCTCTCTCAGTAAGTTTGCTAGAGATCTTAAATATTTAGCTCTATCTCTTGGATGTAAATTAGACCAGGAGTTATCAAAAGCTTTTTGTGCAGCCTTAACTGCTTTATCTACATCTTTTGCATCTGCTTCAGGTACAGTTGCCCAAACTTCATTATTCTCTGGGTTTAAAGTTTTAATAGTTTTACCAGACTCAGACTCAACCCATTGACCGTCTATGTACATTTTAAAATTTTGAATTTTTGTCATTTAATTATTAATAAAATTTTTAAGATTTATATTAACATCATCTGCGCACTCTATACTACAAAGATGTTTTCCATTTTTTATCTCGATAAAACTTGAATTAGTTAAATCACTGGATAAGGATTTTGACATTTGAACTGTGGAACCTGTGTCACCTGACCCTGTCATCACCAGAGTTTTAGTTTTAATATTTTTAATTAAATCAATATCATCTTGGTGATTTGCAAATAGCTTGTAAGCTTTTAAAAAGTTTAGATGATCGTCATCATCTTTTGTTAAAATTTTAATAAATTGATCATAAATTTCTGGATGGTTATCTAAATATTTATCTGTGAACCATCTTTTTAGTGCCTGTCTTGAAATAGGTTTATTTAACTTAGCTTGCTCAAATCTTTCTATGACTAAAGTTCTTTGTTCTTTAGTTCTTTTATATGTTGTTCCTATTAATGTAAGGCTTTTTAATTTATCTTGAAATTTTGACGCAAAGTCTAATGCAATTAATGATCCTAAAGAGAAACCTACAAGATTGATTTTATCAATTTTTAAAAACTTTAATAAATAGTCTAGTTGATCTGAAAAATCATTTAATGTGATCTCTTCTTTATTGTAAGGAGTTTTTCCGTGCCCTAATAAATCATAGGTAATTATTGAATGATCACTTAAGGAATTAATTTGAGAGTCCCACATTTTTTGATCTAGACCAACACCATGAACGAAAACTAATGGCTCAGTTTTATTATCAATGAATGAATGATAATTTTGATTAGGATCAAAATTGTGAGGCATTAATTTATTTAGGATCCAGTCCCATTTCCTTCATATCTTGATATCTATCGCCAGTTCTAGCATGAGCTCTACCACTTGACGCGCCACCTATTGCTATTACTATTTCATCATCAAAAGGGGCATCGTGTATAGTAAATTCATGTGTAAGATAATAAGGCCTTAGACCAGAATCTGTTTTATGCATCATCGGAATTGACATTTTAGAACCAGCGGGACTTCTTGTGTTCGTGAAACTTAAATAAGATGTCCCACCAACAGCATCTCTAAATTTATTACCAAACCTTAAAGTGTGGATAAATGCAGATGCATGTTCAATTTCACCATTAAGTCCGACAGTTCCAGCCTTACCATAAGCTAAAATTTTTTCAGGAGTGCCCATTTCTTTTATTAATTCAGAGACTAGAATAGTACCTAATTTGGGAGCTAAATCTAAAATGATTGGTTTTAAGTCTTCAACAAAGCCTTTTCCATGCCATGGATTTTTAAATACAGCAGCAACCGAAACTAGTAAAACAGGTTCTTTGGCTTCCTTACCACCTTCAATAAAAGTTTTATCAACAAATTTTGCAAGTTTTCTTAATTCAAGTTTCATTAACTAGCCTTTTCTATATTTGAATTATCTAAATTAATTTTTGGTATTACCTCATCATTAAACAGTTTTATACTTCTCATGCAAGCATCATGCTCTATACCAGGAAAGTTAGACCATACTTGCAAGTTTTGTAAATTTAATTCAGATTTTAATTCATTTATTTTATTAACCACATATTCAGGTGTTCCAAATAATAAATTTCTTTTATGTAAAAAATCATAATTAAGTAAATCCAATTTATGTTTTGTTTCTGGTAACTCCTCATCTGGATTCATATGATTTCCCAATCCTCTCCAATGACAAACCCATTTCATATAATTAACAATATGTTCACCAGCCATTTTTTCTGCTTCTTCCATAGTTTCTGCTACAAACATATCTCTAACTAAAGATACACCCTCTCCTAATGGTACATCTCTATTTTCTGCTTTAGATTTTGCATCTCTATAAATCTCAAATCTTTTCTTTAAAGCTTTAACAGTAGGTATCCACATTATAGTGTTTAATCCATTTTGTGCTGCCCATTCAATCGATCTCGCTCCATCAACTACTTGCCATATAGGAGGGTGTGGTTGTTGCTTTGGTTTTGGAACAACACTAATTTTTTTAATTTCACTTGTTTTGGTATCTAAAAATTTATCACTAGGTGGACTCATATCATGTTGCCAAGTAAAACCAGGAGTAGGGTAGGTATAAAACTCACCTTGATGACTAAAAAATTCTTCAGTCCATGCTTTTTTCATCACTGTTAAAGTTTCATCAAATAATCTAAAATTTTTTGCTTGATCTTTTAAGTCAGCCTCTTTGTTCATGTTGATAGCTTCTCTGCCATATATTCCTCTTCCAATACCAACGTCAACTCTCCCACCTGATAGTTGGTCCAACAAAGCTATGTCTTCTGCAAGACGTATGGGGTTATGAAAAGTAATTACATTACAGGCTTGACCTATTCTAATTTGTTTAGTTCTTGCAGCAGCGTCTACTCCCATCATTAAAGGGTTCGTACAAGATTCCATTCCTTCGTGATTGAAGTGATGTTCTGTGTACCAAATTGAGTCCCAATTATTTTCATCACAGTAGGTAGTGATTTCTTTGGTCTCATCTAGTAATTGATTGTATGGTTTATGATCCCAGTTAGTAGTGTTACAAAAATATCCAAACTTCATTCAAACCTCCTTAAATAATTAAATTTAAAGACGACTGATCCCACTTTCGTATTCTTTAGTACCGTTTAAACCTTAAGTAACGACGAGTTATGTACGCTTTTACTAAACTCTATTTTAACTAGACTCCTTATTCAATATATATTTAATCAAAATATTACAGGTAATTTATGAAATTAAACAAGGTTGAGCCAAAATATATTTCAAAATCCAACCCAAGAATCGGTCTTATAACGCTAGGTAGTGATTTTAGAATTGAAAAGGATTTTAATAATGTGATCTATGGAAGAGACATTGATCTCTATGTAAATAGAATTCATTGTTATAATCCTCTAACCAATGAAATGTTAGCCAAAATGTCAGATAACATTACTGATGTTACAAAAGATATTTTACCAGATCAAAAAATAGATTGTGTAGCATATGGCTGCACGTCTGGAACAGTTGCAGCTGGATATGATGTGATAAAAAAAAAAGTAAATTTAGCTAAACCAGAAGCAAAGGTAACAACACCAATAACTGCAGCTATTAAAGCATTAAATAAATTAGGCATTAATAAGATATCTATTTTTACACCTTATACAAAAACAATAAATGATTCTGTAGTTAATTACTTTGAGAAAGAAAACATTAGTATTAGTTCTTTAACTTATTTTGATATTGATTCTGATTTAGATATTGGAAAAGTTGATGAGGATCATTTATTTGACGTCTTGTCAAAAATAGATCTTGTAGATAGTGAGGCATTATTTGTGTCTTGTACGGCTTTACCAGTATTATCTATAATTGATAAGTTAGAAAAAAAACTAAATAAAATTGTTCTATCAAGCAATCAATCTTTAATCTGGGATTCTCTTAATGCAATTAATTATAAAGAAAAGATTGACGGTTTTGGAAAATTATTTAATAGTTAAGCTATATGAATTTTAGCAAAGAAGAATACAAAGCAAGATTAAAAAAAGTTCAAAGCGCAATGCAAGAAAAAAGCATAGAACTATTAATCTCTAGTGATACAGCCAATATGAACTATTTAACTGGCTATGATGCTTGGTCATTTTATTATGCTCAAGCTGTAATTGTCCATGTGAATGCTGATGAACCATTATGCTGGGTTAGAAAGCAAGACTCAGGTGGAGCTTATATAAAAACTTATTTAAAAAATGAAAATATTTTAGTTTATGACGAAAAATATATTCATACTTGGCCAGTGCACCCTTACGATAATTTAGTAGAAATTATAAAAGAAAGAAAATGGGATAAACTTACAATAGGTTTAGAAATGGATAGTCATTATTTTACAGCTTATTGTTATGAAAAAATGAAACAAGGGCTACCAAATGTTAAGTTAAAAGATTCTGAAAGATTGGTTAATTGGGCTCGTGTTGTTAAATCTAATGCAGAGATAGAACTTATGAAGTCTGCAGCAATAATTTCTCAAAAAGGAATGCAAACAGCAATTGATGTTATAAATCCTGGTGTCAGACAATGCGATGCCGTAGGTGAAATTCAAAAAGCATTATTTTATGGAACTCCAGAATTTGGAGGTGAGTATTCAAGTATTGCAACGCTACTTCCAACAGGAAAAGGTACTTCAGCATCACATTTAACAGCAACACAAGATAAGTTTGTGGAGGGTGAGGCTACAATTATTGAACTTTCAGGGGTATATCAAAGATATCATTGCCCAATGGCTAGGACAGTTTTACTTGGAAAACCTGATCAAATTAAAATTGATACTATGAATAAAACAAATGAGGCTCTTCAAGCTGGAATAGATGCTGCAAAACCTGGACAAACAGCAGATGATGTAGCTCAAGCTTTTTGGAAAATTCTAGATAAATATGGAATAGAAAAAACCTCAAGAACTGGTTATTCAATAGGAATTGGTTACCCACCTGATTGGGGTGAGCATACCTTAAATATATCAAAAGGTGATATGACCATTTTAGAACCAAATGTTACTTTTCATATGATTGCTGTAATGCAATTTGGAGGGTGGGGCGTTGAAGCATCAGAAGCAATACGGATAACTGATAAAGGGTGTGAGTTATTTTGTAATTTTTCAAAAGACCTGCATATTAAGTAATTGAAATAAAAAAAACTTGATAAATAAGTAAACAAATGTTCTAAATTCACTTTAAAAATATGACAAAAAATAAAGAATTTGTAAAATTTGACAATGTAGACAAAAGCTATGACGGCAAAATATTAGTCGTTAAAGGATTGAATCTAGACATTGAAGAAGGTGAGTTTGTAACTATGTTGGGACCCTCAGGTTCTGGTAAAACAACTTGTTTAATGATGCTTGCTGGTTTTGAAACTCCAACTCATGGAGAAATTTATCTAGATGGTAAGGTAATTTCAAACATTCCACCTCACAAAAGAGGAATTGGAATGGTATTCCAAAATTATGCATTATTTCCACACATGACTGTTTATGAAAATTTAGCTTTTCCATTAAGAGTTAGAAATATCCCAAAAGATGAAGCAGATAAAAAAATTGATAAAGCTTTATCAATGGTATCCCTTCATGGTTTTGAAGCAAGAATGCCTATGCAATTATCTGGTGGACAACAACAACGTGTTGCTGTTGCAAGATCATTAGTTTTTGATCCACAGGTAGTATTGATGGATGAGCCACTTGGTGCATTAGATAAAAATTTAAGAGAGAGTATGCAATATGAAATTAAACATATTCATGAAAGCATTGGTGTAACTGTTGTTTATGTAACACACGATCAAACTGAAGCATTAACAATGTCAAATAGAATAGCAGTTTTCAATGATGGTAAAGTTCAGCAACTATCAAGCCCTGATGAATTATATGAAAAACCGGTTAATTCTTTTGTAGCTGAGTTTATTGGAGAAAATAATAAATTTTTAGGTCAGGTTGCAGATATTTCAGGTGATAAATGCAAAGTAAAATTAGAAGATGGTACAGAAATTTTAGCTAATCCAGTTGCTGTAAAAGCAAAAGGTGATAAAACTAAAGTTTCACTAAGACCTGAAAGAGCAATTATAGATCCTACAGATAAAATGGACAATAATCATAAAGGTAAAATTGAAGAAATAATTTATCATGGTGATCACACAAGACTTAGAGTTGATTTACTCGGCAATAAAGATTTTATCCTTAAAGTACCAAATAGCACTGCAAGACTAGACCTTAAAAAAGGTAATGTACTTAATATAGGCTGGAACAGTGTTGACTGTAGAGCTTTAGATCCAAAATAATTTTAAAAATTACCTAAAAAAACTTAAATAAAATAAAGGCAAATTAGCCATAATTGGCTGTTGACTAAACAGGCCTATATTGTTTTACTTTCACTTTATAAAATAACAAACGTTAACGTTAAATAGGAGAGAAAATGAAAAAACTAAGTAAACTATTACTTGCTCTATCTTTTGTACTTTCTATCACGACTTCGGCATTTGCAGTTACTGTAGTGTCTTGGGGTGGTGCTTACACTGAAAGTCAAAAATTAGGGTATGGTGATCCTACAGCGGCAAAATTAGGTATAGCTGTAAACTGGGTAGATTACACAGGTGGATTATCAGAGATTAAAGCTCAAAAAGAAGCTGGAAAAATCACTTGGGACATCATTGATGTATACGCAAAAGATACTATCATTGGTTGTGACGAAGGAATTTTTGTTGAATTCGATTTCGATAAAGACTTCGCACCTGCTCCAGATGGAACTCCTGCAAGTCAAGACTTCTTCACTAGCATGCCTTCTAAATGTGCAGTTGGAAACATCTTGTACTCTTGGAACTATGCTTACAATGACGCAACAATTGGTGACAAAAAACCTACTACACTAAAAGACTTTTTTGATACTAAGAAGTTTCCTGGAAAAAGATCAATTTACAAAGGTGCAATGTCTAACTTAGAAATTGCTATCACTGCAGACGGTGTAAACCCTGGTAAAGGTTCTGACTTAACTTACAGAAAACTTGAAGCTGATGGTGGAATTGACAGAGCAATGAAAATGATTACAGACCTTTGTACTGATCCAAATGGTGGATGTGTATTCTGGAATGCTGGAGCTCAACCGCCTGAATTACTTGCTAACGGTGAAGTAGTAATGGCAACTGGTTGGAACGGTAGATTCTTTAATGCGCAAATGGAAGGAACTCCTCTTGTACAAGTATGGGATGGACAAATTCTTGACTATGAATACTTTGCAATGGTTAAAGGTGGACCTAACGATGCTAACGGTGAAGCTATGAAAGTACTTAGAGAAATGACAAGTACTGAAGGTTTAGCTGGAAGTGCTAAGTATATTGCTTACGCTCCTTGGAGAAAGTCTTCAATCGCTATTATAGATGCTGGAGAGCCATGGTATAAAGATGGTAAAACAAGCATGGTACAACACATGCCTACAGCACCTGCTAATACAAAAAAATATATCCTAATGAATCCTGATTTCTGGGCAGATAACCAAGATGAAATCAATGAGAAATGGGAAGCAATGAAAGCTGGACTATAATTTAGTTTTATAGATTAAGTTTTTATTATAAAATACTAGGGCGGTTACGAAATAACCGCCCTTTTTTTTTAAAGAATTTAAAATATGAGTACAGAACAAATATTATCATCAGACGGTTTACCTCTAGAGGTCAGCTTAAAGAAAGCTGAAAGAAAAAATAAATTAAAAGCAGTGATGCTTGTAGCGCCATTATTTTTATTTCTTGTAATCACATACGTATTTCCAATAGGCGACATGTTATTTAGAAGTGTCGATGATCGTATGATTACTAAAATGCTGCCAAATACCTTTACAGAGATTGAAAAATGGGATGGTAAAGATTTACCTGATGAACCAGTATATGCAGCACTTTATGAAGATTTAGCATATTTAAAAAAGACTAAAACTTACGGTAAGATTATAGCAAGACTGAATTATGAAAAAGGTGGATTTAGTAGCTTAATTAAAAAAACAGTTAGAAAACTTGGAAAATTTGAAGAAGGTAATTATAAAGAACAATTTATAAGTGTTCACAAGAGATGGGGCCAACCTGAATATTTGGTTGCTTTAAAGAATGCTGCACCAAATTGGACTTATGCTAAATATCTAAAAGGTGTGGATCTAAAGTTTAATCAAGATGGAAAAATAATTCAACAAGATGAAGATAGAAGAATTCATAAGATACTATGGTTAAGAACTCTCAAAGTTGCTTTTTGGGTAACTATATTTTGTTTCATACTTGCTTATCCAATTTCATACTTATTAGCTACATTGCCTATGAAATATAGTAATTTACTAATGATATGTGTGCTACTTCCATTCTGGACATCACTTCTAGTTAGAACCTCAAGTTGGATGGTTTTACTTCAGCAACAAGGCCCAATTAATGATTTAATTGTATGGCTTGGACTTGCAGCAAACGATAATAGGCCTGAGTTAATGTACAATGTAATTGGAACCTTTGTTGCAATGACTCAAATCTTACTACCTTTTATGGTATTACCACTTTACAGTGTAATGAAAACAATATCTCCAAGCTTAATGAGAGCTGGAAAATCTTTAGGTGGAACACCATTTGTAGCATTTAGAAAAATATATTTTCCATTAACAGTTCCTGGAATTGGTGCTGGATCCTTGTTAGTTTTTATTTTAGCAATAGGTTATTATATAACTCCTGCATTAGTTGGAGGAGCAAGTGGATCCTTAATTAGTAATACAATTGCTTATCATATGAAAAGTTCTTTAGATTGGTCATTTGCAGCTGCATTAGGCACAATGCTGTTGGTTGGTGTCTTAACTATTTACTGGATTTATAATAAATTAGTAGGGATAGATAATATTAAATTAGGATAAATTATGTCATTACCAAATTATACATCATGGAATTATAGAATTTGGCACTACACTTATTTAACTATCTGTGGGTTGGTATTTTTCTTTTTAATTGCACCATTGTTTATAATTTTACCTCTTTCATTTAATGCTGAGCAATACATTCACTTTTCAGCAAAAATGTTAGCACTTGATCCAGATGGTTTTTCTTTAAGATGGTATGAGGACATGATTTATGGAACTAAAAACCCATGGGGACTTGCTGCAAAAAATAGTATTATCATAGCTTTCTTTGCAACTATTGGTTCAACAATTCTTGGAACTGTTGCAGCATTAGGTTTGAGTAGTAGGCATATGCCTTACAAAGCAGCATTCATGGCTTTATTGATATCACCAATGATTGTTCCTTTAATTATCTCTGGAACAGCAATATTTTTCTTCATGGCAAAAGTAGGTTTAGCTGCAACACATACAGGAATAATTTTAGCACACATTATTTTAGGAACACCATTTGTAGTTATTACAGTAACAGCAACATTAACAGGTTTTGATCATAGTGTTACAAGAGCTGCTACAAGTTTGGGAAGTAATCCAGTAAATACTTTTATGAAAATAACATTACCATTAATTTTACCAGGTGTTATTTCTGGGGCACTATTTGCATTTGTAACTTCATTTGATGAAGTGGTAGTTGTATTATTCTTAGCAGGACTAGAAAACACTACTATTCCAATTCAAATGTGGGTTGGCCTAAGAGAGCAGTTAAGCCCAACAATCATGGCAGTAGCAACATGCTTAATCATAATGTCTACATTAATTCTAGTTAGCGCAGAACTTTTAAGAAGAAGATCTGAAAGACTAAGAGGAATTAATAGATAATTTATTTACTAAGTTCATTTTTTTTATTATAAACATCCGTTCAATTTAAAATTTTATGGAAATTAAAAAAGTAGTAGTTATTGGTTCAGGTACTATGGGTAGTGGAATTGCAGCACATTTATGTAATGCAAATATCCCAGTAACTTTATTAGACTTAAAAACTGAAATAAGCGAGCAAGCACGAGATAAAATTCACAAATCAAGACCTCCACTTTTATTAGATAAGTCCAAAATAAATAACATTAAAGTAGGAAATATTTTAGATAATTTTGGCGAAGTAAAAGAAGCTGACTGGGTAGTAGAAGCTGTTGTTGAAAGAATAGATATCAAGCATGATATTTATAAAAAAATATTTAAGGAGAGAAAAAAAGGTGCAATAGTATCCTCAAACACTTCATCTATACCTATTAAAGTCTTATCTGAACATTTATCAGAAGAAGAAAAAAAAGATTTCTGCATTACACACTTTTTTAATCCAGTTAGATACATGGGGTTATTAGAGATAGTTAAAAATGAGAATAATGATCTAGATAAAATAAACTCTTTGAAAAATTTTTGTGAAACAGAACTTGGAAAAGGTGCAATTATTTGTAATGACACTCCAGGTTTTTTAGGAAATAGAATAGGTGTTTTTGCAATGCAAGTCGCAATGACTGAAGCTTTTAAAATGAAACTGAGCATAGAAGAAGCTGATGCAATTTTTGGAAGACCAATGGGTATACCAAAAACAGGCGTGTTTGGTCTTTATGACTTAATTGGTATTGATTTGATGGCTGATGTTTTAAAAAGTTTTATTAAAGAATTACCAGAAAATGATCCTTTTCAAGCAGTTGCAAAAGAAATTCCTTTAGTAAAGACGTTAATTGAAACTGGGTATACTGGCCGAAAAGGCAAGGGTGGGTTTTACAGGGTTAATAAAACTGCTGAAGTTAAAGTTATGGAAGCAATTAATCTTGAAACTGGAGAGTATTCAGCAAGTAAAAAGATTAATATTAAATTAGATAAAGTAGATCTTAAAAAATTAATCTCAAGAGAAGATAAGTACGGTGAGTATGCTTGGTCTGTTATTTCTAAGATTATTAAATATGCTTCGTCTTTAGTTCCATCAATTACAAAAGATTTTAATGATATTGATGAAGCAATGAGACTAGGTTTTAACTGGACTAAAGGTCCATTTGAAATGTTGGAAGAGATTGGAGTAGAAACCTTTTTTGGTAAGATTGATGACATTAAAGGAAATACTTTTTTAGAAAATTTATCTCAAAACAATAATCAAAATTTTTATGGATCTAGACAAAAATATACTGACATTGAAACATTTGGAAAAGCTAAAAAAAAAGCATTAAGTGTGGACGGAAATAGCTCAGCTCAGATATATAGATTTAATGATTATAATATTGTGGAGTTTACTACTAAAGCAAATGCTCTCGATTACGACTCAATGGATGCTTTAAAAAAAGCTACAGATAAACCGTTGATTATAATAAATGAAAGTATGCAATTTTCTGCTGGAGTAAATTTGAGTTATACGATGGATTTTGCAAATAAGAATGATTTTAAATCTATAGAAAAATTTATTAGATATTTTCAAGAAACTTGCAAACATCTCAAGTATTCTAATCATCCAGTTATCTCTGCACCATCAGGATTAACACTTGGTGGTGGATTTGAAGTTATGGTTCAAAGTAATTTTGTAGCCTCACACACAAATATTGTAGTTGGATTAGTGGAAACAATAGTTGGATTAATACCAGCTGGCGGGGGATGTAAGGAAATGTTGGCAAGATGGCTTGATACTGATGAAGCTAAAAAAGATCCTCATTACGCACCCCTTAAAGTGTTTGACATTATTGGTTATGGAAAAACTGCAACTTCACCAGTTGAAGCAGAGCCATTAAAATATTTAAAACCAGAAGATAAAAAAATAATGAATAGAAATAGTTTACTAGAAGTTTCAAAAAAAATCTTAGATGAGAATAAAGAATTTAAAGCTCCATTAGAGACAAAATTTAAACTACCAGGAAACGAAGTTTTAATAGAAATGAATAAAATTGTAGAAAAACTTTATAATGAAAAAATAATTTATGATCACGGTGTTATTGTTGCAAAGGAACTGGCCCATGTCTTGAGTGGGGGAGACACAACCATTGATAAAATTTTATCAGAAGATGATTTATTTAAATTAGAATTAGATTCATTTATGAGATTAATTGAAACAAAAGAAACTCAAGATAGAATTAAACATACACTAGCAACAGGAAAACCTTTAACTAATTAATATCTTTCGTCTTCTTCTTTCTTTACCTCATTTTCTAATATTTCTTCTTTCTTTTCTTCTATTACTTCTTCTTTTTTAAATTCTATTATTTTTTCACTTTCTGCTTTTTCTCTAATTAATTGGTCATTAAACTTTTTAATCAATTCTTCTTCTTTTACTATTTGCTCCTTATCAAATTTTCTTTCCCATTCTTTTATTCTCTCTTCTTCATCTTTGACTCTTTTCTCTTCAAGAATTCTGGCTTGAATTATTTTTTGTTCCCTTAGATTTTCTAATTTTATCCCTTCTTCTTTTAATTGTAATTCTTCCTCAGCTTTTCTTTGATTGAGATCATTAAGTCTCAATTCCTTAAGTTCTTCTATTTCTAATTGTTCTTTTAGTTTGAGTTGTTTTTCTTTTTCTCTTAACTCATCAGCTTCTTTTAATATCTTTATTTCTTTTTCTCTTAATCTTTCAACCTCAATTTTTTTGATATTTTGTTCAATTTCTTCGAGTTTTAGTTTTTGATAATTTAATTTATGTTCCTCTTCATTTAATCTTTGCTCATCTTTTTTTTGTTTATCAATCTCAATATTCTTTAATCTTTCTTCCTCATCTTTTATTTTTTGTTTAGCTTCACGGGCATTCTGTCTCTCAAGAGCCATTAATTTATCATTTTCAATTTTGGCTCTTTGTTGTTCTTGTCTTATTCTTTGCTTTTCAAAAAATTCTAATCTTAGTTTTTCTTCTTTTAATTTTAAATCATCTTGTCTTATTTTTTCCTCCTCTTCATCTATTAGTTTTTGCTCTTCAGCTTTAATTCTTTTAACTTCAAGTTTAATTTTTTTTCTCTCAATTTGCTGTTGTTGTTTTATAATTTTTACTTTTAGTTTTTCTTGGTTCTCTATTTTTTGTTTTTCTTCTTTTATTAGATTTAATTCATTTTGTTTGACTAATCTTATTTCTTCTTCTTTTTGTTTTTCTTGTTCTAACTTTTCTTTTTTTAATTCTTTAATTCTTTCTTCTTCTAATAATTTAATTCTATGAAGTTCTTTTTGTTTAGCTCTTTCTTTGAATTTTTTAAATTTTTCTGTTAAAGATGATGATGTAAACTTTGTTAATTTTTCTATATTAATTTTTTTTAAAATTTTTAATGGTTGATCAATTAATTTTTTTTTACTTAAATTAAATTTTTTCCTAATTGTATTTTTTAGGATATTTCTCATAATTCCACTTCATCAATCTTTGACTACAAAGAGAAGTAATAGAGTGGTTAAAATGGGTTCAACTTGAGATTTTATCCTTTATTAATTAAGCATTTTAAAAGAATTAATGAAATCAGGTCTCAATATATACTCTGAGCGTCTTTCATATTTTATTTTTTTTAAGACTTCTAGACCATAAAGAACTTTACCAACAGGTGTATATTCACCTTCAAATAATGGTTCATCTTGTAGAATTATAAAAAATTGACTGTCTTCTGTATCGTTCTTAAATGTTCGGGCTAACCCGACACTTCCTTTAGTGTAATAAAAGCTACTATCGATTTCTGATTTAATTGTACCTAAACCTGATTTCCCAGTACCAATTTTTCCATAATCTAAATTTCCTTTTTTTCCAAACTCTAGGTCACCAGCCTGAATGAGTTTATTTTCAATTACCCTATGAAAAGCAATATTTTCATAAGCATTGGATCTAATTAAAACTATAAATCTTTGAACGGCATTTGGTGAAATATTTGGGTAAAGTTCTATAATTACATTTCCACAAGGTGCATTTAAAATTGCAATATTATTTGGCTTCTTAAATATAATATCTTTTGGATCAATATCTTTGACAAATAAACATTTATTTTTAACTATAAAATATGTGCATAAAGTTGTGATACCTAATAAAATTAAAAAAATAAAAATAAATTTTTCTGATTTAGAGGCTTTAATTTTTTTTATCATCAAAAAGTAAAAGAATTATCTATTTCCATTATTTTATTTTCGATATATGAAATTTTATTATTTAAAATAGGATCTGATTTACGAATTTGGTTGATTTCTTTTTTCTTTAAGTAGATCATGTGTGAATAAACTTCTGCCATATCTTCTGAGGCTGTGGACTTAGAATATTCTGTGAAAAAACCTTTTGTTTCTTGGTATTGCTCTAAGCTTATTTTTTTTGTGCATGTAGAACATTCAGCATATTTAAAGTTAGAATTATTAAATTTAACCCACTCTTCTTCGTTAAAAATATTTTTATGTTGAAGATGCATTACATGAAAAACTTCATGATGAATCACTCTTTCAAAGTAATCTTCATTAAATTTAATATCCAATATTAATGTTTTCATCACATTATCTGGAATACCAGCTGTATATAATTCTGAAATTGACAAATTTTCACACATAACAATATACTTGAGGTTAATTTTCTTTAGATAATTGTATGAATATCTACTAAGATTTTTATGAATAATTTTATATTTTTTGCCTAAATCTTTCTTATTTGAATTTGAACAAACGATATTTTTTTGAGTACCTAACCTAAAAGGTCTGGCAGCATAAAAATATTTAAGCTTATTTTTAGTATTTATTTCATAAATCTCTAAGTTAGGTATTTTGATGAGATTATAAATAGTATTGGCTTTTAGTGGGGTAATAAAAATAATTAATAGTAAAATAGCTCTTATTAAGTTCATAATTATAAAGATAGAAGATATTCCATTATCAAAGAATGTGGTACATTTTATTTATAAATGAAAAAAGAAAGAAATAGAAACCCAATTCAACCTGTTAGTGGAACTAAAGTCCCAAGATTTGCTGGACCATCTACTTTTGCAAGATTACCAGAATTAAGAGATGTTGAAAGTTGTGATGTAGCAATTGTTGGAATTCCATTTGATGCTGGCACTAGTTACAGACCAGGAGCTAGATTTGGACCAATGAGTATTAGACAAGCATCAAGACATTTAAGAACCAATTATCATCCAAGTTATGATGTTGAGCCCTTTAAAGTGCAGCAAGTTGCAGATGCTGGAGATATAACTTGTAATCCATTTAGCATTGATGAATCGATAAAACAGATTGAAGCTGGAGCAACAGACTTATTAAATAAAGTTGGTGGTATAATTAGCCTAGGTGGAGACCATACAATTGCTGTACCATTATTAAGAGCAATTAATAAAAAATGTAATGGCCCAGTTGCTTTAGTGCATTTTGATGCACACCTAGATACTTGGGATACATATTTTGGTGCTCCTTATACACATGGAACTCCCTTTAGAAGAGCAAGAGAAGAGGGTTTATTTTTAGATGATGCTTCAATGCATGTTGGTATTAGAGGTCCTCTTTACAGTAGAGATGACATTAAAAATGATGAAGAATTTGGTTTTAAAATTATTCACTGTGATGAGTTTCAAACACAAGGCACAGATAAAATTGCCGAAAGAATTAGAAAAAGAGTTGGTAACAATCCACTTTATTTGTCTATTGATATAGATGTTTTAGATCCAGCTTTTGCCCCAGGTACAGGTACACCTGAAATTGCTGGTATGACTACAAGAGAGATGGTCAATGTTCTAAGAGGTTTGTCTGGTTTAAATCTTGTTTCTGCTGATGTGGTTGAAGTCTCCCCAGCATATGATCATGCTGAAGTTACTTCATTAGCTGCAGCAACAATTGTTTATGAATTAACAAATTTATTTGCAAAATCATAAAGAAAGGATAGTTTCTGAAAATGCTAGATAAGAAAAAATTTTATATCAATGGTGAATGGGTTTCTCCAAAAAAACCAAATGATTTTAACGTAACAGATCCGTCAACCGAAGAGGACTGTGCGGTTATATCTTTAGGTGGAGTAGAAGATGTAAATGATGCAGTAAGTGCTGCTACTAAAGCTTTTGAAACATGGGCATTTTCCTCTAAAGAAGAGAGATTAAAATATTTAGAAGCTTTGTATGATGTTTATAAAAAAAGATGGGCTGATATGGCTAATGCTATAACTCTTGAAATGGGAGCGCCAATTGACTTTTCAACTCAATTACAAGCTGGAACTGGAGCTAGTCATATAAAATCTTATATAAAAGTTTTAAAAGAATATGCATTTGAAGCAAAATTAGGAGAACATGCTCTTAATAACAATATTTTACATGAGCCAAAAGGAGTTTGTGCATTAATTACTCCATGGAATTGGCCGATGAATCAAACTTGTTTAAAAGTAATACCAGCTATCGCTGCAGGTTGTACAATGGTGCTTAAGCCATCTGAAATAGCTCCATTATCATCGATGATTTTAGCAGAAATGATTGACGAAATTAAATTACCAAAAGGTGTATTCAATTTAGTAAATGGAGATGGTGCAGTTACTGGAAATGCATTAACAAGTCACCCCGATGTAAGCATGGTTTCATTTACAGGTTCAACTAGAGCAGGTGCTTTAATCTCTCAAAATGCAGCAAGTGACTTTAAAAGAGTTAGCCTTGAACTCGGTGGTAAAGGAGCAAACATTATATTCAAAGATGCAGATGCAGAAGCTGTTGAAAGAGGTGCTCTTAGATGTTTTAGAAATTCAGGACAATCTTGTAATGCTCCAACAAGAATGTTGGTTGAAAAATCAATTTATGATGAGACAGTTGAAAGAGTAAAAAATTTTGCTAACTCAATGAAGGTTGATGTTGCAACAAAAGAAGGTGATCATATCGGACCTGTTGTTTCAAAAGCTCAATTTGATAAAATCCAAGCGTTAATTCAAGTTGGTATAGACGAAGGTGCCAAATTAGTTGCAGGTGGAACAGGCAAACCAGAAGGATTAGATAAAGGTTATTTTGTTAAACCTACTGCATTTGCAGATGTTAACAACAAAATGCAAATTGCAAGAACAGAAATATTTGGACCAGTTTTATCAATTATACCTTTTGAAACAGAGGAAGAAGCAATCGAAATTGCAAACGATACTCCTTATGGATTGTTAAATTTTATTCAAACTCAAGATCAAGAAAAAGCTAATCGTGTTGCTAGAAAATTAAGATCAGGAATGGTTGATATTAATGGTGCTGGTTTAGCTCCTGACGCTCCTTTTGGCGGATATAAACATTCAGGTATTGGCCGTGAAGCTGGAAAATTAGGCCTAGAAGAATATTTAGAAGTTAAAGTAGTTAGTGGTTGGAACGATTAATTAGGAATAGAATTATTTTTAATTCCATCTAACAAATCTAAACATTTCTTAAGCTCATCTAAAACTATAAACTCATCTATTTTATGAGCTTGTTCAATTGAACCTGGACCACATACAACAGAGCTTATTCCTATTTCTTGAAATAATCCAGCCTCTGTCCCAAAAGAAACTACCTCTCTAGTGTTGTCACCAGTAAGACTTGAAACTAATTCACAAGCATTAGATGTTTCATCTCTATCAAAACCCACAACTTCACCAATTATATTTTTTCTAATAGAAGAATTTGGAAATATTTTTTTCATATCGGGTAAAAGTATTTCATTGGCATATTTGTCTAATTCTAAATTTAAAAATACACCATCTTCTTTAACCACCGGTCTTGTTTCCCAATTAACATGACACTTATCTGCAATTACATTGTGTGCTATACCACCAAAAATTCCACCTATTGAAAGTGTTGAGTGTGGAGGGTCAAAAATTGAGTCTTTAGGGGCTCTTTTTTTAAGTTCTTCTCTTAATTCTATTAATTTATTTACATATCTAGAAGCATATTCAACAGCACTAACTCCCTTGTGAGGTGCAGAACTATGACCTGCCAATCCTTCGAAATAAGTTGTGTATTCATAGCAGCCTTTATGAGCATCTATGATTTTCATATTTGTTGGTTCACCTATAATACAAATACCATCTTTAATTCCTCTTTTTTTTAACTCTTCAATTAAAATTGGAGCTCCTATACACGCAGTTTCTTCATCAAAGGTATAAGAAAAATGAATATCTCTATCTAAATTAGCTTTTGCATAAATTGGAGCAAATGCCAATGTGCAAGCAATAAAACCTTTCATGTCACAAGCGCCTCTCCCAAAGAGTTTGTCATTTTTTATCGTTGCAACAAATGGATCTGTACTCCATCCTTTTGAAACTGGTACGACATCCGTATGACCAGATAAAATTATTGGTTTTTTACCACTTGGTTGTTTAGCCTTTAATGTTGCAAAAAGATTAACTCTTTTTTTTTCATCATCAAAAGTTTTAAATGATGTTGCACCTAGTTTTTTTAGAATTTCATCACAATAGTTAATCAAAGAGCTATTATCTTCTCCAGAAATTGTTTTGAAGCTAATTAAATCAGTTAAAATTTTAACTGAATTATTAAATAATTGATCTGAACTATTTTCTGTACTCATAAATAGCATCTATTATATATTAAATATATGAAAGAACAAATAAGCTATGATGACTTTGATAAAATAGATATTAGAGTTGGAACTGTAATATCGGTTAAAAAAAATGAAAAAGCTAGAAAACCTTCACTAGTAATTGAAGTGGATTTTGGAAAAGATATAGGTGTTAAGCAATCATCTGCGCAAATTACTCATTATTACAACGAAGAAAATTTAAAAGGCAAACAAGTTGTGGGTATTTGTAATTTTCCTGAGAAAAATATTGCAGGAATAGTTTCACAAGTTCTTATTTTAGGTTCGATTGACAAAGAAGGTAAAGTTATATTAGTTCACCCTTCTCAAGAATCTGAAAATGGTCTTCCAATAGCTTAATTTTTTTATGCATCCAGAATTATTATTATTAATAGGAATTTCTCTATCATTGGGATTCACACCAGGACCAAATAATGCTGTTGCGGCATATTCAGGTTTTAATTTTGGTATCAGAAAAACTTTACCATTAATCTTAGGAGTTGGCTTTGGTTATACAACTTTAATTATATTAATTAATTTTGTTTTAATATCAACTTTCAAAAATTACCCAATCATTCAGGAAATTATCAGAGTTCTTGGAACAATTTTTTTAATTTATCTAGCTTATAAAATTTCATTTTCAAAAATTTCTTCAGATGGGAAAACTGAAAATCCAGTAAAGTTTTTTGATAAATTTATCTTTCAATTTATAAATCCAAAAGGAGTAATGGCTGGAATTACATTGAGTTCAAATTTTGTAGAACAAGGGGAAAACTACTTGAATCACTCTATTTGGGTAATTGTAGTTTGTAGTGTAACAGCATTTTTAAGTATCACTTCGTGGACATTTTTAGGTAAGTTTTTAAGGAAATTTGCTACAAATAATAATTTTATTAAACGATTTAATTATGCTATGTCATTGCTACTTATCGTTTGTATAATAGGGTTCTACATCTAAAACTAAATGAAACCAGGAAATAAAAATTCATATAATTCATTAAAATCTATCAGTATAAATGATACTGAGTACAAATATTATTCCTTATCAGAAGCAGAAAAAAATGGTTTGGATGGAATTTCAAAACTTCCAAAATCTCTTAAAGTCTTATTAGAAAATTTATTAAGATATGAAGATGATTTATCTGTTACCAAAAGCCAAATAGAAGCAATCAAGGAATGGTTGAAGACAAAAAAGTCATTAACTGAAATAGCTTATAGACCAGCCAGAGTTTTGTTACAGGATTACACAGGAATACCAGCGGTAGCTGATCTTGCGGCTATGAGAGAAGCGGTTAAAGAAAAAAATAAAGATCCAAATACAATCAACCCACTTTCTGCAGTTGATCTAGTTATTGATCACTCTGTACAGGTAGATAAATCAGCAAATAAAGACTCTTTTGAAAAAAATGTTGATATTGAATTTAAAAGAAATGGTGAGAGATATTCCTTTTTAAAATGGGGTCAACAAGCATTTAATAATTTTAGAATTGTTCCTCCTGGAACTGGGATTTGTCACCAAGTTAATTTAGAATATTTATCAAAAGTAGTCTGGTCTGAAAAATTTCAAAATGAGGACTATTTATTTCCTGACACATTAGTTGGTACTGATAGTCATACTACTATGGTCAATGGATTATCTGTTCTTGGATGGGGGGTTGGTGGAATAGAAGCTGAAGCTGGAATGTTAGGCCAACCAATTTCTATGTTAATTCCTGAAGTAATTGGATTTGAAGTTAAAAATAAAATGCCAGAAGGCACTACTGCAACAGATCTAGTTTTAACAGTTGTAAAAATGTTAAGAGACAAAGGTGTTGTTGGAAAATTTGTTGAATTTTATGGAGAAGGTTTAAAGAATTTAACTCTTGCTGATAGAGCAACAATTGCGAATATGGCACCAGAGTATGGTGCAACATGTGGTTTCTTCCCAATTGATGAAGAGACATTAAAATACTTAAGATTCTCAGGAAGAGATGAGAATACAGTTAATATAGTTGAGAAGTATGCAAAAGAGCAAGGTTTGTGGGCTAATGATCAAGTTGAATTTACAGATACTTTATCACTAGATATGTCTACAGTTGTTCCAACAATTTCAGGACCCAAAAGACCTCAGGACAAAGTTTTATTAACAGATGCATCTACTGGATTTAAAAAAGTTTTTGAAGATGCAACTAGCAGAAAAGAACAACATGTTTCAAAAGTATCAGGAACAGATTATGAAATTAAAGATGGTTCAATATTAATTGCAGCTATCACTTCATGTACTAATACCTCTAATCCCAATGTATTAATTGGAGCTGGGTTGTTAGCGAAAAAAGCAGTTGAATTTGGTTTAGAAACTAAACCTTGGGTAAAAACCTCATTAGCGCCAGGCTCACAAGTGGTTACTGACTATTTAGCAAAAGCAGGACTGAATGTATTTTTAGACAAACTTGGTTTTAATCTGGTTGGATATGGTTGCACAACTTGTATAGGAAACTCAGGTCCCTTACCGGAAGAAATTGTTCAAGCCATAGATAAGGAAAACATCTATGCTGTATCAGTTTTATCAGGAAATAGAAATTTTGAAGGAAGAATATCTCCACATATAAAAGCCAATTATTTAGCTTCACCGCCACTTGTGGTAGCTTATGCACTTGCTGGTCATATGGAATTTGATTTATACAAGGAACCTTTAGGAAAAAGCAAAGATGGTAAGGATATATTTTTAAAAGATATTTGGCCATCAAATAAAGAAATTGAAGACACATTAAGGGAGTCTCTTAACGCAGAGATGTTTGTTAAAAGATATTCAAATATTTCAGAGGGCCCTAAGCAGTGGCAAGAAATTAAAACTGAAAATACAAGTATTTACAATTGGGATTCTGGTTCAACTTATGTAAAGAAACCACCATTCTTTGAAAATTTACCAGATCAACCAGAGGGATTTAAGTCGATTAAAGATGCAAGACCACTTTTGATTTTAGGAGACATGGTTACAACTGATCATATTTCTCCAGCAGGAAATATTCAAAAAGAAAGTCCAACAGGTGAGTATTTTATGGAACATCAAATACTTCCAGCAGATTATAACTCCTATGGATCAAGAAGAGGCAATCATGAGGTAATGATGAGAGGAACTTTTGCAAATATTAGAATAAGAAATGAAATGGCGCCTGGAACAGAGGGTGGGTTTACAAAACTTTATCCAGAAGAAAAAGTGATGCCAGTTTATAGTGCCGTAGAGGAATATAAAAAAAGAGGAACAGACCTTGCAGTTATAGGTGGAAAAGAATATGGAACAGGATCGTCAAGAGATTGGGCAGCCAAAGGAACAAAGTTATTAGGTGTAAAAGTTGTAATAGCAGAAAGCTTTGAAAGAATTCATAGATCTAATTTAATTGGAATGGGCGTTTTACCGCTTCAATTTACTGAAGGAAACGATAGGATAAATTTAAAATTAATTGGATCAGAACTTATAACAGTTCTTCAAATAGAAGAGGGTATAAATGCATCAGATCATGTTCAGGTTGAAATAAAATATGCCACTGGAGATATTAAAAAAATTAAAACTCTATGTAGAATAGACACTAAAAACGAATTAGAGTATTATAAAAATGGTGGAATACTCCAATATGTATTAAGGAATATGATATAAAAATGGATGAAGAAATTACAATCATAGATTCAAACACAAGAAATGAGAGAATAAGCAATTTTTTTATAAATAATAAAAAAAAACTTATAATAACTGCCTCAATAATATTAGTAATTATAATTGGGTATCTTTCATTTGAAAAATCTAAAGAAAGAACCAAAATTAAGTTAGCAAATCAATATAACTTAGCTTTAATAGATCTTAATCCAAATAATAAACAAAAAACAATTAACGAAATGGTCACCGTTGTAAAAAGTAACGATGCAACTTATTCCCCATTGGCTTTATATCATCTGCTGGATAATAATTTATTGGAGAATAATGAGGAGATAAATACCTTATTTAATGAATTGATTGAAAAAACAAACCTTGAAAACGAAATCAAGAATTTAATCATATATAAAAAAGCATTATTTAATTCAGACTTTGTAAGTGAAAATGAATTATTAAAAATACTTAATCCAGTGATTAATTCCGAAAGTATTTGGAAATCCCACGCATTATATTTAATGGCAGAATTTTTTTACTCAAAAAGTGAAAAACAAAAAGCTAAAGAGTTTTTTAAACAGATTATAGTTTTACCTAATGCTAACGGCACAATTAAAGCTGAATCACAAAAGAGATTAAATAGAGATCTGGGTGAATAAAGTATTATTATCAGTCTTAATCATTCTTATTTTAAATAACTGTTCAACAAGTAAAAAAGTAGGTTTTTGGGATAAAAACGACAAAGATGAGCCCCAAATCGAAAACACTAAAACTATTTTAACTAAACAAGTAAGACTAGAGAAAGAGTTTAATTCAAATCTTTACATTAAAATATCTAATGGAAAGTTTAATCAAAACAGCTTGAATAATCAAAATGATACGGGTGAGCTAGCTTATGAGGGTGTCTTAGAAAAAATTGGAAAATATAATTTTTCTAAATTTAATGATTTTAACTTTATAAATCCTAATCCTTTATTTTATAATAAAAATTTAGTTTTTTATGACAATAAGGGTGCAATAACTTTTTATGATGAAAACCAAAAAATACTATGGAAAAATAACTTTTATAATAAAAGTGAAAAGAAAATTAAACCAAGATTAAATTTTGCAGCAAAAAAAAATATTTTAATTGTAACAGATGATGTGGCAAAATATTATGCGATTAATATTAATACGGGTAAACTATTATGGACAAAAACAAATATAGTTCCTTTTAACTCTAACATTAAGATTAAAGATGATGTTTTTTATGTGGTTGATTATAAAAATATTCTAAGATCAATATCAATACAAGATGGATCAGAAATATGGAATTTAAAAACTGAAGAATCTTTAACAAAATCAAATACAAAGATATCCATTGCTCTAGATAAAAAAAATATTTATTTTAATAATTCTATTGGAGATATTACAGCTATAGATATGAAATCTGGTCAACTTGTTTGGCAGCTACCCACACAAAATAACAATATTAGTCAAAATGCATTTCAATTATCAAATTCGGAATTGGTGATCAATGAAAATACAATATTTTTTTCTAATAATAAAAATGAATTTTACTCAATTGATACTGCAACAGGATTAATTAATTGGAAAACTGAAATTAGTTCAGATCTCAAACCTGTCGTTATTGGCAACCTTGTAATAACTATATCTGAAAAAGGATATTTATATGTAATTGATAAAAAATCAGGAAATATAAAAAGAATTAATGATTTATTTAAAGATTATAAAGATAAAAAAAGAAAACAGATAAAACCAACAGGTTTTTTTGTAGCTTTGAATAAAATATACTTAACTAATAGTGATGGAAAATTAATTATTGTAAATAGTAGTGAGGGTAATATCTTGAATGTAGTAAAAATCTCAGGAGGCAAAATTTTACAGCCCTTTATAAATGAAAATAAACTTTTTCTAATAAGCAATGGTTCTATTATTAAATTTAATTAGTAATGCTTCTTAAGTTACTTGATAAATTAGGAAGAAAAAAAGTTGTTTTAGATCGAGGACCTTCTCATCCTAAATTCAACGAGGCCAAACCTTGGATGAATAGATATTATGTCTTATTAAGACATAGACCAAAATGGTTTCCATTTAATATTCTTTTACATGAAATGTTAGCTGATGATCATGGGGAAGGTGTCCATAACCATACATTTCCATATATAACTATCATATTAAGGGGAGGTTATTGGGAAACATCAAGTTCTGGAAAATTTTGGCGACCAGCCGGATATATTGGTTTTAGGTCAGCAAACAATTTGCATAGGGTTGATCTTAAATCAGGAACAAAACCTCTTACTCTGTTTATATCTGGACCCTTTGGATTAAGAAAAGGGCCCAGGTCAGAGTATGGTATAGACTTTAAAATAAAAAAATGAATTTAAATAAATCATTTCTAAATTATTGTAAAAAAAATAATTTAGAAATTAATCCCAATCAATTAGATTTAATAGAAGAGCTTAATTTATTTTACAATCAGAACTTCAATAAATCATTTTTAAAAAAAATATTTACTAAACAGAATTCTAAAACAGGATTTTATTTACAAGGTGATGTAGGTGTGGGTAAAACCATGATATTGAATTTTTTTTATAATAATTTTGATAAAACTAAACAAAGATTTCACTTTAATGAGTTTATGATTAGTTTTCATGATTTTGTTTTTAAAAATAAAGAAAATAACCAAGAAAATATTATAGATAAATTTGTTAAAAAATTAAAAGGTAAATCTAAGTTAATTTATTTTGATGAGTTTCAAGTCACCAACATTGTAGATGCTATGATTTTGGGTAACTTATTCAAAAAAATATTTGATGAGAATATAAAAGTTTTATTTACATCAAATGCTAAATTAAATGATCTTTACAAAGATGGATTGCAACGTGATCAATTTCTTCCCTTTATTAAAATAATGAAAGAAAGATGCTTTCAAGCAAAGTTAATCATTGAAGAAGACTATAGAAAATCCTTAAAAAATAAAAATGAAAGATATTTTTTTCCATTAAATGAAACAATAAACTTTAAACTTAATAAGTTTTTTAGAAAAATAACAAAAAACCTTCCTAACAAAGAAATGACCTTAATTATTAAAAGTAGAAATTTTATTATTAAGAATTATTTTAATGGAATAGCACGTTTCGATTTTAAAGAACTATGTTCTAAAAATATCGGTGCAGAGGATTATATAAAAATAGCTGAAGTGTGTAACTTTATCGTTATAGAAAATATTCCTATTTTTAATATTGATAATTCTAATCAACAACAAAGATTTATTACACTAATTGATATTCTTTATGAAAAAAATATACCTTTAATGATATCATCTCAATTACAATTAGATTTATTAAGTTCCTCGGAGGATTTAAAAAAAATATTTAAAAGAACTATTAGTCGATTATATGAATTAACATCTATCAAATATAACAAGCTATGAGACAAGAATTTTTTAATTTAGAATTGAATACAAATGGACAGAAGCTGTATGAATTTACCAACCAAACAAATCAATGGGTTAATGATAATGAGTTTAATAATGGAATTATCAATATAAGCATTCAACACACTAGTGCTTCATTAATAATACAAGAGAATGCGGATCCAGATGTTCAAACTGACTTAATAAATTTTTTTAATAAGCTCGTGCCAATGGATAATTCCCTTTATATCCATACAGTTGAAGGAAAAGATGACATGCCCGCACACATTAAGTCCTCATTAACTAATAATCAAATTTCTTTGAGTGTTAAAAATAATGAGTTATTACTTGGAACTTGGCAGGGGTTATATCTTTTTGAGCATAAAATTGAGAAACAGAACAGATTGATTATTCTTCATTATTTAGGAGATTAGCTTTTCTTAATTGTTTTGAAAGCTTGTAATGCAGCATTTCTTGCTTCAGCGTGGTCTACAATTGGTTTTGGATAATCTGCACCTACAATAACTTTAATCTGCTCTTGGTATTTGCTTTCTAGTTCCCATGGTTTATATAAAAATTTATTAGGCATGTTTTTAAGCTCTGGAACCCATTTCTTTGTATAAATTCCATCTTTGTCAAATTTTTCACCTTGAAGAATAGGGTTAAATATTCTGAAATAGGGAGCTGCATCGGCACCACAGCCTGCAACCCATTGCCATTGAGCAACGTTACTAGCTTCATTATAATCAACCAAACAATTTTTAAAATGTTTTTCACCCTCGTTCCAATGAATTCTTAAATGCTTTACAAGAAAAGAAGCAACAATCATTCTTACTCTATTGTGCATCCATCCTGTTTCGTACAGTTCCCTCATCCCAGCGTCTACAATGGGATATCCTGTCATACCTGTTTTCCAAGCTTTAAGAAATTTATCATTTTTAACCCAAGGAAAATTATCAAAATCTTTTCTAAGGTTGCCTTTTAGCATTTGAGGGAAGTAATTAATTAAACTATGAGAAAATTCTCTCCATCCTAATTCATTAATATACTTTCTATACCCCATTTTTTTTATTTTAATGTCTTGGCATTTCTTCCAAATTGTCTCCACATGTATTTGTCCAAATTTTAAGAAAGGAGATAACCTGGAGGTTCCATTAACACCTGGAATATCTCGTGCTTCACCGTAGTCCTCAATTCTATTATTTATTAATTCTTGTAAATATTTTTTTGCTTCCTGTTCTGATGGTATCCAATATTTCTCAAATTTCTTATGCCAATCTTTTTTAGGTAAAATTTCTTTTATAGAAATTGATTTTTTAAATATGTTTATTTTTTTTGCTTTTGATTTAACTTTTATAAATTTAGAAGGTATTTTTGAGATGTAAAGTTGTTCAGTTTTTTTCCAAAAAGGAGTGAATACTTTATAAGGTGTACCATCATCTTTAGTCATTTCCTGAAACTCTACAAGAATATTTCCTTTAAAATACTTATATTGAATTTCATTTTTAATGAATTGGTCTCTTATTTTTTTACCTTTATTAATTACATCTGGTTCATATACTTTACTCCAATAAACAGTAACATCATCTTTCTTCTTTAAATTTGACAATACTTCTAGTTCATCACCTAATTGAACTTCCAATGTGATATTTAACTTTTTTAGATCTAGGTTAAAATTTTCTAAAGCCTTAGAGAGCCACCATTTTTGAGCCTCTCTTTTTTTATCAAAATTTTTTGGGTTATAAATATAAAGAGCACTTACAAACTCATGATTTTGAGATGCAATAGCTAAGGCTTCATTATCTTCAATTCTAAAATCTTCTCTTATCCAAACAACAGCTTTTTTTGTCATATTTATTTAGATTTTTTTCAATCCATCACTTAGTAGTTTTTTGTACATTGCATTATCTGTTAAACCCTCACAACCAAACAATAGTACATTTGATTGTTCATTTAACTTTAACTTATCTAAGTATTCTTTATTGTTAAATGAGCCTATTAACGCAATTATACCTGGTACAGCACATTCACCAGCTATTATTTTTTCATCAGATAAATGTTTTTCTGCTAGCATTGCAACAGTAGTTGAGATTGCATCATCCGATATTGTTAAGCTGTAGTTAGTAGAATTTTTTAAAATTTCCCAGGCAATACTTGAAACATCTCCACAAGACATTCCACCCATTATTGTTTCTTTTTTTATATCAACAGTTGTAGGTTTATTATTTTTAATGCTTTGAAATACACAGTCTGCATTTTCTGGCTCAACAGTAATAAACTTTGGGATATTTTTTGATAATTTTGCAAAACCAGCAATCATTGCCGCTGCCATTCCCCCAACACCCGCCTGAAGAAATACGTGTGTTATCAAATTTGAGTTTATTTCATCTAAAATTTCTTTAACCATTATTGTGTACCCAGCCATAATCAATTTAGGCACTTCTTTGTAACCTTCCCAAGAAACATCTTGTACAATTTCCCAATTATTTGCATTTGATTGTTTGATGCATTCCTTTAATGAATCGTCATAATTCCCTTTAACTCTAATAACCTCAGCATCCAGATTACGCATGGCTTCAGCTCTAGACTCGCTAACAAATTTACTTATAAATATTTTACATTTTAAACCTAGTCTTTGCGCACCCCATGCAACTGATCTTCCATGATTTCCTGCTGTAGCTGTCGAAACTGTTATGTTCTTTTTTTCACTTGCAATCTTGTAAACAGCAAAGGCTCCACCTAATGCTTTAAATGATTTAAGTTCAAATCTTTTATCTTCATCCTTGTAGTAAATATTTTGGAAGTTTAATTCATCGTTTAATTTATTTAATTTAATCAGTGGAGTAGGAGCGTAGTTATCCCAACTAGATATGGCCAATATCGCTTCATCTATAAATTTTTCTGGTAATTGAGTGAGTATATTTTCTTTATTAAAATTATACTCTTTATTTTCTAAAAAAGATGTAATGGACCAAAGGTCTTTCTGAAGGATTGATTTCATTTTTATTAACAATCAAGGGTGCTATTTTTTTCCCAGTGAGTTACTGAGCTTTTTTTATCAAATTTTTCTTCTTGATTAAAATCTTTAATTTCAGATCTTTTTAATTTTAGATAGCTTTTAATAGTATCCCTACCAAATGCTTCTTCAATTTCTTTACTATTTTCTAGTTGATCCAACGCATCCTCAATTATGTTAGGTAATTTTTTTAGATTAGGGTAATTTTTATGATCGGTATACATATTACAAGATAAAGGTTCACCAGGATCTATTTTATTATTTATTCCATGTAAACCAGCAGCTATTACTCCAGCCTGAAGTAAATAAGGATTTACTGCTCCATCCATTAACCTTAATTCAAATCTACCTTTATCAGGAATTCTTATCATATGAGTTCTATTGTTTCCTGTATAAGAAATACTACTAGGTGACCATGTAGCACCTGATTTTGTTGGTGGTGCATTTATTCTTCTATAACTATTAATTGTCGGATTAAAAAATGCTGTTAAAGGCTGAGTAAGTTTCATAATTCCACCTAGAAAATTATATGCTAATTTGCTCAAACCTAATTTGTCTCCATTATCCAAAAATTTATTAATTTTTCCATTCCATAAAGAAATGTGAGCATGACAGCCATTACCTGTTAGATTGCTAAAAGGTTTTGGCATAAATGTTGCTCTTAAACCATGTTTTTCGGCTAATGATTTAACCATATACTTAAAGAATACATGTCTATCAGCTGTGGTTAAACAATCTGTATAATCCCAATTCATTTCAAACTGTCCATTAGCGTCCTCATGATCATTTTGGTATGGGTTCCAACCCATAGTAATCATGCTATCACATATTTCTTTAATTAAATCATATCTCCTCATTAAAGCAGACTGATCGTAGCATGGTTTCGATTGAGTATCTCTAGTATCAGCAATTTTGCTTCCATCTTCTGATATTAAAAAATATTCACACTCTACACCTGACTTCATGACTAATTCTTTTTTATCTAATTTATTAATTTGTTCTTTGAGCATCACTCTAGGTGAAGCCTTAACAGACTTACCATACATATATAAATCAGAAGCTAACCAGCCAATTTCTTTGTTCCAAGGTAGTTGAATTAAACTTTCAGGATCTGGTAGAGCAAACATATCTCCATCTGCAGGAGACATATCTAACCAAGTTGCAAAACCAGCAAAACCTGCACCATTTTTTTGCATGTCTGCAATCGCTTGTGCTGGTACTAATTTTGATCTTAAGACACCAAAAAAATCTACAAAACTAATCAAAAAATATTTTATTTTTTTAGCTTTAGCAATTTTAGATAAATTTTTAGGCATCTTTAATTATTTAATTTACAACTGTTAATTAATCTTAACAATACTATTTTTTATCTTTTAACCCTGGTATCCAGCTAGTTCCTGCTAGTGGAACTCTGGCCATAGCAGCAGATTCAACTGTAAGTGCACATAAATCTTCAGGTTCTAAGTTATGTAAATCATTTTTACCAGAAGCTCTAGCTATTGTTTGAGCTTCAAGTGTCATTACTTTTAAATAATTTGATAAACGTCGTCCACCAGCAATAGGATCAAAGCGTTTCATCAGTTCAGGTTTTTGAGTTGTAATTCCTGCTGGGTCATTTCCCTCATGCCAATCATCGTAAGCTCCTGCAGTAGTTCCTAATTTATTATAGTCTTTTTCCCACTTAGGATCATTATCTCCCAAAGCAACCATTGCAGCAGAACCAATTGAAACTGCATCTGCTCCAAGAGCCATTGCCTTAGCAACATCTGCACCATTTCTAATTCCACCAGATATAATCAACTGAACTTTTCTATGTTGGTCTAAATCTTGAAGTGCATCTACGGCAGGTCTAATACACGCTAAAGTAGGTTGACCAACATTTTCTATAAATACTTCTTGAGTAGCAGCAGTTCCACCTTGCATTCCATCTAAAACAACAACATCAGCCCCAGCTTTAACAGCAAGAGCAGTATCATAATATGGTCTTGCTCCTGCAACTTTAATAAATATTGGAACCTTCCATCCTGTAATTTCTCTTATTTCTAAAATCTTGATCTTTAAGTCATCAGGACCTGTCCAGTCAGGATGTCTACATGCAGATCTTTGATCTATACCCTTGGGTAAGGTTCTCATTTCTGCAACACGATCACTAATTTTTTGACCTAATAACATCCCACCACCACCTGGTTTAGCACCTTGCCCTATTACAATTTCAATAGCATCTGCTTTTCTAAGGTCGTCAGGATTCATTCCATATCTAGAAGGTAAAAGTTGATAGATTAAATTTTTAGATTGTCCTCTCTCTTCTGGTGTCATCCCACCATCACCAGTAGTTGTAGACGTACCAGCCATACTTGCTCCACGTCCTAAAGCTTCTTTAGCTCTTCCCGATAATGCACCAAAACTCATTCCAGCAATTGTAATAGGGATATCTAGTTCCAAAGGTTTTTTTGCGTAACGTGTTCCTAAAGTTACTTTTGTATTACAGGTTTCTCTATACCCTTCTAAAGGATATCTAGACATCGAAGCACCAAGAAAAAGTAAATCATCAAAGTGAGGAAGTTTTCTTTTTGAACCTCCACCTCTAATATCATAAATTCCAGTTGCTGCTGCTCTTCTTATTTCTGAATTTGTATACTCATCAAAAGTCCATGATATACGAGGATGAGTTTTTTTATTATATGACATTATTAATAGCTCGATACGTTATCGATATTAAAGTTATAAAGTTTTCGTGCCGAACCATATCTCTTAAAACTATCTGGTTTAATATTTTTTATTTCACTTTTTTTTAAAAGAGCTGAAATTTTATTTAAATGCTTCTTTTTCATTTTTTTTTTTATGCAATCCGCACCCAAAGATTTAACTGATCCTTTAACAAAAATATCTGTTTCATAAAGACTATCACCCAAAGCTTCACCAGCATCACCACAAACTAACATTGTTCCAGATTGAGCCATAAATGCAGACATATGACCAACCGAACCTTTAACCACAATATCAACTCCTTTCATTGAAATACCACATCTTGAACTAGCATCTCCATCAATTACAAGTAATCCACCATGAGCAGTTGCGCCAGCAGATTGTGAAGCATTACCTTTAACATGTACTTTTCCAGACATCATATTTTCAGCAACACCCGTTCCAACATTTCCATCTATTGTTACATGTGCTTTTTGGTTCATTCCTGCACAATAATAGCCAACATGGCCTTTGATTAAAACTTTCATTTCCTGATTTAACCCAGCACATAATGCGTGGCTTCCCTCAGGATTTATAATCACAAAGTCTCTATCATTTTTTTTATTATCTAAATTTTGTAAAGTATTATTAATTTCTCTTAATTTCTTTTTTTTTAGATCTAATTTCATTAATTTCCCCACGAGTAAACAATACCAGGCTCAGGTTCAAAAATTTTTGCACCATTTACATCTGGTAAATGTGCCATGGCTTGAAATTCTGATGCTATTGCAACATAGTTTTTTGTTTCTGCTATTACTGCAGGTTTACACGCTATTTCATCTCTAACAACTGCAAAGCCTTTTCTAGTTCCTGTAATAAATGTATAAAAACCATCTAAATCTTTAAGACCCGATGTAAGGGTATCTTTTAAAGATTTATTATTTGATAAACTGTTAGAAACATATCCTGCAGCAACTTCAGTATCATTTTCAGAGTTAAAGACGTTACCTTTTTTAGTGAGCTCTCTTCTTAAATTGTTATGATTTGATAATGATCCATTATGAACCAAACACTCATCTTCACCAGTCGAGTAGGGGTGAGATCCATCAGTAGTTATTGCACTTTCCGTAGCCATTCTTGTATGGCCTATTCCATGAGTGCCACTAAAACTATCTAATTTAAATTTTTTTACTACATCTTTAGGATTACCAACTTGTTTAAATATCTCTATTGATCGACCATACCCAACTATAGATATTTTAGGAAAATTAGAATTAATTATTTCAATTACTTTCTTTGGCTGCTCTAGAGTTTTTAGAATTACATGATCTGAGATTTGAGTAAGTTTAACTTTTTTAATTTTTTTAGTTATTTCTTTCTTAAAGCTATTAAAGTTTAAATCATTAATACATAAAGAAAACTTGTATATTTTTTTACTTTCATCTTTGTAAATTGCAAAGCCAGCACTATCTGGTCCACGAGATTCCATATTATTAAGCATACCTGACAGCATCTTTCCTAAATTTTTTTCAAATTTTTTAGTTTTTAAGTAGATGCCAACAATTCCACACATAAATTTTTTTAAGTTTATTTTATTAGAGACAGTAGAAAATCTTTATAGTAGAAAATATTTCCTACCACAATGATGATAATAGCCGCTATCACTCCATACTTTGCTTTTGGAAAAACGACACCTCTCATCTTACTTGGTCTGTGATCTTCGTTATTATTTCTATCCATGATTGTATAATTTTTGTAAAAAAAAAGGGCGCCACAATTAAGTAGCGCCCAAATTTTTAGTTAATATTACCAGTCGGTAATATTGCTCTTATGATCATTAGTACCATGTCTTTTTCTTGCTAATCTTGAAAGTTTTTCACTCTCAGATCTAGCAGTTATAACATGCCAGCCAATCCAAAAAACTACACCAAGAATAACTAGTAAAGTTTCAGTGGATCCGGCCCCCGGATAAACTGCTCCGACAACCTCTTTTGCACTTAAATGATCTATCCAGTTTGTAACTGTAGCCATATTTTTTCTCCTTTACCTAGTTGAAGAGGCGACTGCTTTTTCAGCTTCTCTATCGTCCTCCATTATTTCATAGTCTAGTCCTGCTATTTCAACTTCACGCGGTATTCTTAATTTACCAAAAGCGCTTAGTATTCTAGCAATAACGTAGCCTGGTAACATTCCAAGAACTCCGAACATTATAATTGCTCCAAGGAATTGTCCCAGTGGATTGATTGATGCATAAGTTGATCCGTCCCACATAGCTCCAACATTATATCCAGATGCTGGGTAACCATTTAAAACAAATCCACAAATTATAAGACCAACAACTCCTGCATAACCATGTACTGCTACTGCACCAACTGCATCATCAATTTTGAACTTACGTTCAACCCAGTAATGCATTTTGTACGCTATAACAACACCGATCGCACCAATAAGCATTGCTTGTATCGGGTGATACAAATCATTACCTGCAGATGCACAGATGATCCCAGCTAGTCCACTTGAGTAAGTCCAGAATGGATCACCTTTTGCGACCACGTATCCAGCCAATAATCCACCTGATAATGACATCAAGAAGTTATAGGTTATTCCACTCAATGTGGTTGGGGTTACATATATGTTTGTTGCTGTCCAGTATGTTACACCTTCCATTCCATATTCAGGTCCAAGATCAAATATCGGTATATTACATGCCGCATAAAATCCCCAGAAACCAGTATAGATTAAAAATAATCCAACTGTAACTAGCCATGGGTTTCTTGGCCCTATATTTCTTGGTTCACCACTTGATGAGAACTTTCCTATTCTAGGTCCTAAAACAATTAGAACACCTAAAGCAAATCCACCCGCAATTGCGTGAATTACTCCTGATGCGTAAGCGTCATGATATCCTAAAATTTTAAGCATCCATCCATCAAAGTGCCATCCCCAAGCAGCATCAATTACCCAGAAGCACGAACCAATTGCAATTGCTAAAATACCAAATGCAAAAGTTGTAATTCTTTCAATGATTGCTCCAGAAACAATTGAAGCAGCTGTCCATGAAAATAGTAAGAATGCAGCCCAGAATACTCCACTTATACGGTCACCTAAGTTGACAGCCATAAATTCAGTATTTGCTACATACCATTTCGCACTAAAAGTACTTTCGTCAGTAATTAATGCTGAACTTTCATTCATTATTGAAGGTGCTATTCCCGGTCCTGTTGGGAATGCCCAGTAAATCCACCAACCAAAGAAAAACCAGGTTACCGTTACTAATGGTATTACCATGGTATTTTTCATTAAAGTATGTTGGTGATGTTTATATCGTGAGGCTCCAACTTCATACATACAAAACCCGACGTGAATCAGGAACATTAATACTACTGTTACCCAGTAGTAAAATTCTGTAAATATAACTGTAAGAGCGCCTAATTGATCATCCATAATCTCTCTCTCCTATTAGTTTTTAGAAAGACTATAAAATTTATATAGACGTGACAAACTATACATTGCTTAAATAAACAAGTAACTGCAACGAGTTTTAAAAAATAATCAACCTTTGATTGAGGTACTAGAACTTAAGGTAAGCTTTTTTCAAATCAACAAGAGGGTGCTTTTTAGACATTTGAAACTTAACTAAAAGCTCTCTTGCAATCATATCCCTGTCTTGTTGGTTGTTTGGTAATTTGATTGATTTTGGAATTGTAACCCAACCATTTGCATTTCTACAAAATACAGCAGGTCTATCCTCTTCATAACCCATATGAATATCTTCTAACCAGTTAAGATCATCCCATCCCATAGCTTCTACATATTTTTTTAAGAATGGAGTCATCTTCTTATAATCAGGTAATAGGTTAACGTCATATCTATAACCGATATGTTGCCCAATCATTTTTTCTCTAGCAGTCTCTTTAGATTTTCCACCTAGATTTTCTTTTTTTACTTTTGTTTTTGTTTTTTTCTTAACCATTTTTACCTCTTATATTTTGTGATAGTTATCAACACCAACAGTGAAGTTAGTTCCAGTTAACGGAACTTTAGCTAATGCAGATGACTCCATTGTTAGAGCAGCTAAATCTTCAGGCTCTAAAGAGTGAATATTAGTTTTACCACAAGCTCTTGCTAAAAGTTGAGCCTCTAATGTCATTGCATGAAGGTAATTATAAACTCTTAATGCAGCATCATCAGGATTTAATCTAGCTCTTAATTTAGGATCTTGTGTTGCAACACCAACTGGACAACGACCAGTATGACAGTGATAACATTCACCAGCTTTAACACCCATTTCTTTTTCAAAGTTTGCTTCTGGTATATCTTTATTACAGTTTAAAGCCATTAAAGCGCCAGTCCCAATTGCTATTGCATCAGCACCTAGAGCTAAAGCCTTCGCCATATCAGCACCATCTCTAACACCACCAGCATAAATTAAAGTTACTTGTCCAGTTTTACCAACATCATCAATAGCTCTTCTAGCTTCTCTGATTGCAGCAATTCCTGGAATACCAGTATTTGCAGCAGCTATGTGAGGACCGGCTCCAGTTGAACCTTCCATACCATCTAAAAATATTGAGTCTGGATTACATTTTGCAGCCATACGAACATCGTCATAAACTTTTGATGCACCTAGTTTTAACTGAATTGGAACTTTATTTTTTGTAAGTTGTCTTAATTCTTCAACTTTTAAAGCTAGATCATCTGGACCTAACCAGTCTGGGTGTCTTGCTGGAGATCTTTGATCAATACCAGATGGTAGAGATCTCATTTCTGCAACTTGATCAGTAACTTTTTGACCCATTAAATGTCCACCCATTCCAACTTTTTGTCCTTGACCAATAAATACTTCAATTGCATCAGCTAGTTGAGCATGATGAGGATTAAAACCATATCTTGATTGAATACATTGGTAATACCATTTTTCAGAATATCTTCTCTCATCTGGAATCATTCCACCTTCACCAGAACATGTTGCGCTCCCAGCCATTGTTGCTCCTCTTGCTAAAGCAGTTTTTGCTTCATAAGAAAGTGCTCCAAAACTCATACCTGTAATATATACTGGTATATCTAGTTCAATTGGGTTTTCACAATTTGGTCCGATTATAGTTTTTGTTTCACATTTTTCTCTATAACCCTCAATTACAAATCTTGTAAGAGTTCCAGGTAAAAAAACTAAATCATCAAATGTAGGAATTTTTTTCATTAACGCCATTCCACGCATTCTGTATCTTCCAAGTTGAGCTTTAATATGAATATCGTCTATAACTTCAGGAGTAAAAATAGCGTTGTGACCTAATAGACTTTTATTTCTTTTGCCTTCTTCGTGTGCATGAACATCAGCTTTACCACCAACACTTCCATTAGTTTTTTTTATTTTTTTACTATTTTTTTTAACTTTCTTTTTAGCCATCAGATAGCTCCTTTCTTTTCATGAGGTTCTAGATTATCATAGTTCCAAAGTTTTTTCCCTGCGACTATTTTTGTCATTTTACTGACATCAAATTTTTCACCTATCTCTGCAACTTTTAATTTTCTTTTTAACCAGTCTTGGTCACTGTCTGTAAGATCTGATGGAACAGCATCACTTCCAAAAGAACCAATTTTACCACCAATGAAAATTGTTCCATCATACATAGAATCTCCTAAATTTATTCCAACATCACCTAGAATAATAATTCTTCCTCTTTGCATCATAAAACCTGTAAAAGCTCCAGCATCACCACCAACAATGATAGTTCCACCCTTCATGTCAATACCAGTTCTTGCACCAACACTTCCTTTGCAAATTAAATCACCACCTCTTATAGCGGCACCAAAGCAAGATCCTGCATTTTTTTCTATAACAACTTTTCCTGCCATTAAGTTTTCAGCACAAGACCAGCCAACTCTACCATTAATTCTAACAGTGGGTCCATCACAAGAACCCATACCAAAATAACCCAAACTTCCTTCAAAAATTAAGTTTAATTTATTTAAAATACCAACACCTAAACTATGTTTTCCTTGAGGGTTTTTAATAACAATTGTTCCATAACCTTGGCTCATTAAATTATCAATTTCTTTATTAGCTTCTGGAGCTGTCATTTCTTTAACATCCAGCTCTGTTCTTTTATTAAAATCTACATCATAAGTTCCAAAATAATAAAGATTTTCACCTTCGTCAGGATTAAAAAATTTTTGCTGAGTTCTTCCTGTTAAAACTTCTGTGTGCATACCCATTGACTGGGACTTTGTTTTTTTTTCTGTAGTCTTTAAATTTGCCATACTTTTACCTCTCCATCATATGGATCATATGTGTCTATCTCTTGTGGTAGAACTGATCTGATTGCTATTTCTTCTGAACCCATTGCTACTAAATCATCCGATTCATAAAGAACCAAAGGTTTTGCGGCCATTGTATCTTTTGCCATTCCTAAAGAATCTTTAGTTGCAACAAAATATGTAAAAACTCCATCAAGACCTGTTAAAGATGCCTTCATGCCTTCTTCAAGAGATGCTCCTTCTCTCATTTTTTGAGCAATATAAACAGCGATTAATTCTGAATCACACTCAGACATAAATCTCATACCTTTATTCTCAAGCATTCTTCTGTTGTTCCAATAGTTAGTTAACTGACCATTATGAACCACAGATACATCACTGAAGGGATAACCCCAAAAAGGGTGAGCAGACTTAATGTCAACACCAGATTCTGTAGCCATTCTAGCATGACCAATTGCATGTGTTCCAACCACTTTATCTAAACTATATCTATCACAAACCATTTTAGCATTACCTAGATCTTTAATTACCTCTAATGATTTTCCCATGGAAAGAATTTCAACTCCTGGAATACTTTCAATCTTTTGTGAAAACTCTAATAGATCCTTTACATCGTAAGCAAGCTCATATCTCAAGGAGTAGGGTAGAATTCTTTCTTCTTTGACTATTTTGGCACCTAACTCAGATAAATACTGATCAACAATTTTCTTTCTTTGATCGTATACAGAAACATCCTCCATTATTGATGAGCTTCCCTCACCAACATTTTCTCCAACTTTAAAACGCATAATAAAGTTTTTACCATCTGTATCTCCATACAAAGCGTAACCTGTAGAATCTTCTCCTCTATGTTTTAAAGCTTGAAGCATTCCCTGTAGTTCACTTCCTACATTTGATGATTTTCCTCTATGTATTAATCCTGCTATTCCACACATATATTTCCCCTATTTTATTAAAGATTACGGTAGACAGTCCAGATAAGTATCTAGATCCCACTGAGTTGTTGCACCTAAAAATTTTTCCCATTCATCATTTTTATACCAATGGAATACTTTGTACATTTCGTCTGGCATAGCTGATTTTATAACTTCATCTTCTGCTAAACGATTTAAAGCTTCACCAAGACTCATTGGTAGCTTTTTAACTATTTTTCCAGCAGCTTGAGCGTCGTACATGCTTCTAGACTCAGGTTTTCCAGGATCAATATTATTTGTTATTCCGTCATCAAAACATTTTAATAATCCAGATCCCATTAAATAAGGATTATGCATTGAATCTACAGAACGGTATTCAAATCTACCTGGAGCAGAAACTCTTAAACCACAAGTTCTATTTTGAAATCCCCAGTCTGCATAAACGGGTGCCCAAAATCCTGTATCCCACAGCCTTCTATACGAGTTAACAGTTGAAGAACCAATTGCAGTCAGTGCACCCAAATGTTTCATTACTCCACCAATCGCTTTTAATCCAACTTTACCAGGTAATTGAATATCTTTAGTGTCAGGCATAAAGTAATTAGTTCCACCCTCAACATAGGTAAAAACATCATCCATCGCTGGGATAGATTTATGAGATAATTTATTAATTTTATCTTTTCCACCTTTCCATAAAGACATATTTGTATGACAACCACTTGCTGACACTCCCATAAAAGGTTTTGTCATAAAGCAAGCTATCAAATTAAACTCTCTAGCAACCTGTGCACAAATTTGTCTATAAGTTGAAAGTCTATCTGCATTTCTTAAAACATCATCGTACATCCAATTTAATTCTAATTGCCCTGGTGCATCTTCATGATCACCTTGAATCATGTCAAAACCCATTGCTCTAGCGTATTTAAAAACTTGCATGAAAACTGGTCTTAACGACTCAAATTGATCTATGTGATAGCAATAAGGTTTAGAAAAACCTTTACCAGTAGGTGAACCATCTTCATTTTTAGTTAACCACATCATTTCTGGTTCTGTTCCAACTCTTAATTGGTAGCCATGTTTCTTCTTAAATTCTTGGGCATGTATTCTTAAATTTCCACGACAATCTGATGTTAAATGTGCACCCGGATTATCTCTTTCTTCTCTATTTCTAAAGCAAGTAACGAATACTCTTGCAACTTTTTTATCCCATGGAAGCTGACAAAATGTTTCAGGATCAGGTATACCAACTAGCTCTTTAGCTTCTGGTCCATAACCAATATAATCTCCATGACGATCAACAAATAAGTTTGCTGTAGCACCGTAAACTAATTGAAATCCTTTTTCACACGTTCTTTCCCAATGATCAGTAGGAATACCCTTACCTACAACTCTTCCAGTTACAGAAATAAATTGAAAATAAATATATTCAACACCTAGCTCGTTAATTTTAGCTCTAACTTGCTTAACTAATTTGTCTCTACCTGGTTGTCTAACGTGTCTATCTAAATCTGTCATTATCTCTCCCTCTAATGAATTTTTATTTAAGGAACCGTAACTGAAAAAATTATTTGTGTCTAGGCTTGAAGTTTAACTCCAAGGGAAAGGACTGTTAGAAGTTGGATGAAGTTCACCCTTCTCGTAACGGTTGAATCTAAACGGTTTTAATAATTCACTTTCAGTTCCCAAAATTTCTTGTGCAACAAGCTCACCTACACCAATCATTTTATATCCATGGTTTGCATCTGCTATCATGTAAACATTTTCTAAAAATCTATCAAATATAGGAAAATTGTCTGGTGTCATACATCCAAGACCACCCGAGGGTCCTTTTCTATATAGATCTGATTTACCTTCAAACCTTTTGTGACAATGAGCTAAAGCTGAACACCACATATCATTAAATGATTCTGTTGTTTGAAATTCAGGAGACTCAAGTCCATAAGGATCAATATTTATTTTATCAAAATGTTTATCAACTATGTAAGGAGATGTTCCACCCTGAACACCAAGCCCTTCAATGTCTGGCTTATAATAAATTCCCCAAAGTTCATCTGTAATTAGTTTTTTAGTTGTGTCAGAATATAGAGGGGCAGTTGAGTCAACATGCATTACAGGAGGCTGACCACCATCATTCATTCTTAAAAAATCTTTATCAACACCAATAACACCTTCTTGTAACATCCAATATTTCCACATATCTTCTTTATGAAATTTTCCATCTTGTCCTTTAATATTTGCAACTTTTGGAAGATCTAACATGTTCCAAAAATCTCTAACCCAAGGACCAGCGCCAACAACTACTTGTTCGCACTCAATAATTCCCTTATCGGTTTCAACACCTGTAACAGCTTTGCTATTGCTTCCTCTTTTAAATCCTGTAACCGTCACACCCTTAATAACCTCAACACCATTTGTAGTAGATTTTTCTTCTAGAGCTTTTATAGAAGCTTTGTTGAATGCATAACCACCTTTTTTTTCATGAAGTATAGATGTGATGCCTTGTGCTTGCCAATCATCAAACATACCTTTCATGTATTTAGTACATTCTTTTTCACCTTCAATAAATTCTGATTCGTAACCAATAGCTTTTTGCTGCTCATAAATTGTAGCAACATCTTCGTGCATAACCTCTGGAGATATTTGTAAATACCCTACAGCATTATATTTCCATGCTTTAGGATCACTTTCCCAGACTGAAACAGAGTGAGCCATTAACTCTCTCATAGCAGGTTGAAAATAGTTGTTTCTTATAACACCACAAGCTATTCCGCTCGCACCTGCTGCAGTATCTTTTTTTTCAAGAATTACAATGTCACCTGGATTTTTATAAGTTTCTGAAAGTTTCCAAGCTGTACTTAGGCCATGAATTCCGCCTCCGATGATTACTACTTTAGCTTTAGTTGGTAATGTTGACATATGAAAATATTATTTTTTCTAAAAAGTAATTAATATAATTATATTTATAACTAAATTTTATATATAAAAGATATCAACTTAAAGAGATTGTTGAATTAGGTGCTAATAGCTTAGCTTTTTTAAAGTGAGCAGGTATTGTTTAAACTCATTAATAAAAGTCTCAGTAGGTATAATATTTTTTATTCGCTGATCAGTTGAAGTTTTTTCCAAACGAAAGAATCCTTTTTCACAAGCCTCATTAATTATCAAAGCCGATTTTGGTCTAGAGGTTTTAAATAATTTTGTTTTTAGCCCTTCAACAGAAAGCTTTTCATTAAGTTTATGCGCTGACATTACAAGTAACATCATATGATAATGTGAAGGAGATTTTCTAAAAAAATAGTTACTAGATGTATGTGATTGTTTCATCTGGTCTTCCCAAAAATTTAAAAGATCTTTGCTGTTATCGGGCATTTTATTATGCTCTAACTCTTGATTTTGTTGGATCATAAAAAGGGAAGGGAACAACTTTTGCACCAATTCTTTTTTGATGACCATCAAGTTTACCAATCTCAACTTCTGTTCCTATTTCAGAATATTTTACATCTATTTTACAAAGTGCAATATTTTTTCCAAGTTTAGGTGATAGCATTCCACTTGTTATTACACCCACTTGACCACGACCAATATGAACACAATCTCCATTTACTGCTGGTTCATGACCAACCAATTCCAGACCAACTAATTTTTTTTGTGGATTTGCTTTTCTTTTAATTAATTCTTCCTTACCTATAAAATCATCTTCTTTAGTTTTAAGTGGCACTGTAAAACCAATACCTGCTTCAAATGGATCTGTTTGATCATCGAACTCATAGCCATAAAAAATTAGTCCAGCTTCAATACGAACCATGTCTAAAGCTTCTAAGCCTAATGGAGTAACATCAAACTCTTTACCAGCTTCCCAAACTTTATCCCAAACCTCTGCAGCATCTTTTGGATGACACCAAATTTCATAGCCAAGTTCACCAGTGTAACCTGTTCTTGAAATAACAATTGGTGTACCCGTTTCATGATCTATTCTTGCAATATTAAATCTGAACCATTCAAGCTCAGTGATGGATGGCTGTATAGGAGGCGTCCATACAAATTTTTCTAAAATTTTTCTACTATTTGGACCTTGTACTGCAATGTTATGAATATGATCTGTTGCAGATTTAATCCAAACTTTATAATTTTTCTTTTTAGCTTGTTCTTTTAACCATTCACCACTGTATTCATCTCCACCAATCCATCTAAAATTATCTTGTCCTAATTTAAATAAAGTACCATCATCTAGCATGCACCCATTTTCATAACACATGGCTGTATAAACAACCTGCCCTACAGATAATTTTTTTACATTTCTGGTAAGGGTGTATTGCATTAAATTTTCTGCATCAGGTCCAAGAATTTCAAACTTTCTAAGAGGCGATAAGTCTGTTGCAATCGCACTTTCTCTACAAGCCGTATATTCTTTTATAGTTCCTGAATTTGTAAAATTATTAGCAAGCCAAAAACCTTTATACTCAACAAAGTTTCTTGTTAGCTCTGAAGTTTTTTTATGGAAACCTGTTTCTTGAGTTAGTTTAGGTTCTGAGTCTGTTTTCATTCTAAATGCTATTGCTTTTGAATACTTTTTTTCCTTTGAATAAGTCCTAACAAAAATATCAGTGGGATTCCAGCCATTTGCACCATCAACATCACAAGGACAAGCTGATGATATACATGTTAGATCTTTTAAAGCTCTAAATAAAACATAATCTCCAGGCCTTGACCAAGGTTCATCAAAAGATGCAACATTATTAGCATCAATTGCAGTATTAAAAAAAAGATTTATTGCAGACCAACTTTTTCTAGAATTGATGTCATATTTATCCAGTCTATTATTAAAATTGTCAGTACAATTAATATGACCCATATAACCCATATCTTCATAATATTTTGATGTGCAAGCAAGATTGAAAGTATCATGTCTTCCAACTGTATCTCTTACAACTTCAATCATAGCTTCATGATCACCATCATAAAACTTTGAAAACAAACCAGGCCCAGGGTAAGCACCACCCATAAAAGTTCGTGTTGCTTTATCATCAATAATACTTTCAATACCGTCATTTAATTTTTGTGTATCAAAAGCTAGAAAATCAGAACATTGCCTTCCGCCTGGATCAATTATCTGAATATATTCACCAGCTTTTACCTCATAAGTTTCAGCAGTTCTTCTTTTTACAAGTTGTTCAATAATTGGATCACTAAGCGGATCTGGCAAAATAAATTGTTCATCAGTTTTAATAAATTTAGCTTTATTTAAAAAAATAGTTAAATCTGTTGGTGGATTTTGTTCATGAACATTCATTGCATCACCAGGTGCAGCAATCATAACTACACATTTATCTTTTGAAGTCAGTGTTTTTTTTTCACCCATCATACAATCATTGTTAAAAATAATTGATGATTTAGCATTATTTAAATCAAGGTTTTTATTCTTTAGCAGCTTTGAAATTTTTTCATCATTAGCAATAGTTTTTTTTGAAAAATCTGCATTAGCATTTTCTTTCAAATTTAAAATAGATAAATCAGACTTACCTTTTGAATTAAAAACAATTATTTCACAAATTTGTCTTCCTTCTTCATTAATGATTTCTATTTTATCTTCTGGCAAAACTTCTATTATAGAGAGCCCACCACCTCTTACAAAATATCTTTCAACTCCAGGTGGTAATGTTCTTAAGCCAGGATTTCTTATATCGTTACTAGTATGTAGCATTGCCAGTATAAATTTAAATAATTTAACACTAGCTTAATATAATCAAAGGTCATTGACTATAAATTTAATAAGTGAGAACATACTTTCTTAAACATTAATATTAAGGAGAGAGAATATAATGAAAAAAATAGTATCATTAATATCTGCCTTGGTAATTTCAGCAGTTAGTTTTGCTGGAGTATCTAATGCAGCAGATAGTAAAAAACCTATCGTTATTCCAACTCATAACTGGTCTAGCCAAATTGTAATGGCTCATGTTATTGGTGGAATTTTCGAAAGTATGGGAAATAATGTAAAGTATGTAAACACAGACTCACAAGCAGTTTATGAAGCAATTCGTATCGGCGATGTAAGTTTATCTCATGAAGTGTGGGAATCTGCGTTTGGAAAATCATTTACTACAGCGCTAGACAAAGGTGGTTTAGTTGACTGGGGAGATCATGAAGCTCGAACGCTTGAAGATATGGGATATCCAAACTGGGTTGCTGAAAAAGGATTATGTCCTGGTCTTCCAGACTGGACTGCATTAAAAAATCCAGCTTGTGCTAAAAACTTTACAACACCTGATTCAGGTGGAAAAGGACGAATGTTAGAAGGTCCACAAAGTTGGCATGGAGATTTAATACCTCAAAGGGTTGATGCTTTAGGACTTGGAGATCTTTGGACTGTTAAATTTGCTGGAAGTGCAGATGCACTTTGGGCTGAACTCAAAGCAGCTGAAAAAGAAGGAAGAGGAACTATAATATTTAACTGGACGCCAAACTTCACAGATGGTGCTGGTTTTACTTTTATAGATTTCCCTCCATATTCAGCTGGTTGTAGACCAGAAGACGGTGGTGATGGAAAATGTGGTTCGCCAGATGGTTATTTGAAAAAAGCTGTAACTGCAGACTTTCCAAAAACACATCCAGCAGCAGCAGCGGCATTTAAAAAAATGTCATTCTCTACAAGTCATATTGGTGCAATGGCTGCTTTAGTTGACCTTGACAAATTGACTCATGAAGATGCAGCTAAGAAATGGTTAGCTGATAATAAGAGTGTTTGGCAAGCTTTTACTAAATAAAGGTAACAGTTAATAAATTGAAATCTCTCCCAACAATGTTGGGGGGGATTTTTTTTAAAGAATGTGCTTTCGCACAAATTCAAATTACGGACCTTTTAATTAAATGATAAAGTTTTTTTTATATATATCTATCAGTCTATTAGTTTTTAATTCTTCTTTTACAAAAAATATAGACATACAAGAGGATATTAAAATTGGTTTTGTATGTGAATTAGAAAAGAAAATACTCAAGAACTCAGAATATAATTATAAAACTTTTTTAGCAAAAGATTTAGATAATCAAAATTTAGATAAATTTGAAATCGATGCAAAGAGACCAGAAAAACTTTTGATTAATGGGTTATCATTGTTCCTCTCACAAACTGCAAAATTTGAAGTAAAAGTTGTAAATAAAGACATAGTTTTATTCAAAGCTTTTGATGAAAGAAAAAATTACTCAGAATCAGGTATAATTAACAGAAAATCAGGTGAATTAGTTCACGAAATTACAATAGGTATAAAAAGTGATAATCTTGAAAAAAATATTTCTTTTTACTTATGTAGCTAAATTTAAAAAAATGAAAAAATATTTATTTTATATAGCTTTAAGTTTTTTAGTTGCAACATCAGTATCAGCTCGAAAGACAGGTTGTGAAGGAAACTGTAAAGATGGCTTTGGTAAATGGACTTACACTGACAAAACAACATACGAAGGCAATTGGATTGGCACACAAAAACAAGGACAAGGAGTTGAGACTTGGCCTAATGGATATATTTATAAAGGTGAGTTTAAAAATAGTGTGTGGAGTGGAAAGGGTATTTTGACCTTTCCAAACGGTGCAACTTATAATGGGGAATGGGCTAATGGGTTTATGAATGGAGAGGGAACATTTACATGGTCTGATGGAAAAGAAAAAAAAGGAATTTGGAAAAATGGAAAATTTCAAGAATAGATAAAAATGTTACAAAATATATATTCAAATAAATTAAAGAAGATATCTGAGCCAGTTAGACAATTTGGAGGTCTTATCATCTTAATAATTATTGTAATTTTTTCCTTTGCTATCTTAAATAATATTTTTGGTGAGGGTGAAGAACTAATTGCTAAAATGAAAAAAGAAGAAGAAAGAATTGCGGAAACAAGAAAGCAAAATGAACTGATTTCAAGTTTGCCATCAGGAATTTTAGTTTTTTATGATGGAACTGATCATTATAAGTTATCTTTAGAACAATATGAAAAAGTTTGCAACGCAACAAAGATTATTCCTCAGCGTGCAATTATGGGTGCTAATTTTTTGAATTTTAGAGCACATCATATTTATACTATTAATGGAAATAAAATTGATGAAACGTTTGTTAAATGGAATAAGGAAAATAATAAATGCTTTGCAGGTTTTACAGTTAGTGGAAATAATGTTGGGGTAGATGAAATAATTACTGTTAAAGGAGAGGTTTTAAATTTTTTAAGTACTGGAATTGATACAAGAGTTTATTTTATTAAAAATTTTTAAGGAGAAAAACGATAAGTATAAATAATATAAAAAGTGTTTTTTATTTTTATTTCGTATAACTTATTAAAACATTATGACTGATACAGTAATCAAATGTGAATCTGTTTATAAAATTTTTGGAACAAATGCCAAAAAGATGCTTCAAGATGCAAATGGAAATGTAGACGCTAAAACATTTCAAGAAAACGGATGTATAGTGGGTGTGAATAATGCCTCTTTTGAGGTTTCAAAAGGTGAAATGTTAGTTGTGATGGGTTTATCAGGCTCAGGGAAATCAACATTGTTAAGATGTATTTCTAGATTAACAGATGCAACTGCTGGAAAAATTTTTATAGAAGGTCAAGATTTGCTTTCATTAAGCAATAAAGAACTGATTGAACTTAGAAGAAATAAAATGGGTATGGTATTTCAAAGCTTTGCTTTACTTCCTCACAAAACAGTTGTGGAAAACATTGCTTTCCCACTTCAAATAAAAGGTATTAAAACTAAAGATAGCATCAATAAAGCAATGGAAATGGTAAAGCTTGTTGGTCTTAATGGAAGAGAAAATTATTTTCCAAGAGAGCTTTCAGGTGGACAACAGCAAAGAGTAGGTATTGCACGATCATTAGCTGTTGAACCTGATATTTGGTTTTTAGATGAGCCATTTTCTGCATTAGATCCATTAATTAGAAAAGAGATGCAGGATGAATTTTTGAGACTTCAAGAAAAATTACAAAAAACAATTATGTTTATTACACACGATTTTGATGAAGCTTTAAAACTTGCTGACCGTATTGCAATAATGAAAGATGGTATAATTGAACAACTGGATACCCCAGCTAACATTGTGTTAAATCCTGCAACAGAATATGTAAAAAAATTTACTGAAGAAGTTCCTAGAGAGAAGGTTTTAAAAATAGAAGATGTGATGGATAAACCAAATAATGAAAATTTAAGTAATTTAAAAGTTTTAAGAAATGAAATAATTGAAAATGTTGCTGAAAAAATCTTAACTCAAGAAAAGTCTGTATCTGTAATTGATGAAAATAATCAAATTGTTGGCACCGTTCATCCATCAAAAATAATACATACAGTTTTTGGTGGAAAAAAAAATAATGATTAAAATATGGAATTATTAAAAAGATATCCAAAAGTATTCCAATGGTTATTTTTGTTAATTGTTTTTTTTACCTTATATTTTGCAATTGATGTTCCAGAAACTTATAAATTTATTAGAGGTCAAGCAGAATTTATTAAAGATCCAAATCAAAGCACTTACACACTCTTTGGTGCAGAAGTAAGGTATTATGCATTTGATGTTTTTTGGAGACTACCTCCTTTGCTTGGATGGTTACCTATATGGATAAATGATTCATTATTTTTTTTAATGAATGATTGGATGCCAATTGAATTTTGGAATGAAGACACTCAAGAATTTAAAACTCGACCTCTAGTTTTACAAATAACGAGAAATTTAACCTCATTTATAACATTTCTCATAGAATTAATTAGAGAGATTTTATTAGGTGGTGTTGAAACTATTGTTGCATTTACAAGTTGGGATTGGATAAGTGAAAATTCATGGGCAGAATTGCCAGGACTACCTTGGACAATTGTTGCTGCGGGTGCAGCGGTACTTGGATATAAATTAAGCGGTAAAGGTCTAGCTTTATTCGCTGCTATAGTCATGATTTATATTTCTATTTTTGGTCAATGGAAACCTTCGATGCAAACACTTTCTTTTATATTGGTTGCAGCACCTCTATCTTTTATTTTTGGTTTGAGCTTAGGGATCGCAGCATTCAAAAGTAAACGTGTAGAGAAAGCTTTATATCCAATACTTTTAGTTATGCAGACTATGCCTCAATACGCAGTATTGGTTCCTGCGATTGTCCTTTTTGGTGTTGGTGATCATGCTGGAGTAATCATAACCATGGTTGTAGCTGTTCCACCAATGATACTACTGACTTTGTTAGGTCTTAGAGGGGTATCCCCTGAAGTTATTGAAGCTGGTAAAATGAGTGGATGTAATAATTTACAACTTATGTTTAAAGTATTAATCCCAACTGCAAGAAGAGATATTTTGATTGGAGTAAATCAAGTTATCATGGTGTGTTTTTCTATGGCAGTAATTTCAGCGTTTATAGGTGCCAAAGGTTTAGGATTTAATTTATTATTAGCTTTAAATCAGCTGAACATTGGATTGGCATTAGAAGCAGGTTTATGCATTAGTTTGATTGCGATATTACTAGATAAATTATCTTTAGCTTGGGCAAATAAGCAAATAGATTATTTTGGTAACTTAACTTTTTTTCAAAGATATAAAAATACATTATTTTTTTCCGGTGCAATATTTATTGGAATTATACTTGCTTATGTTGGATCTTTTTATTTTAAAGAAGGTTTTAATTATTTATATGAAATTCCACATAATAAGGGAATATCAACTGCGGATTTTTGGAACAAAGGTGTTGATTGGATTTGGGATACTTTCTTTCAAACTTTAAAAATTTTTAATACATGGTTAATAGTAGATGTATTGCAGCCTATGCGTGCTTCTTATTTACGTATGCCTATTGTTGCAACATTTGTTTTGGTTATGGGTGCTGGATATATAATTGGAGGAATACGTTCAGCTTTTGTAGTGGGTGCTTTGACATTATTTATAGCATTAAGTCCGTGGTGGGACAGAGCTTTAGTTACTACATATATGGCAACTTTTGGAGTTATCTTATCTTGTGTAATTGGCTTTACTGTTGGAACTTTATGTTTTCAGAATAAGCATACAACAAGTTTTATGTTGGGAGTCTGTGATATTTTTCAAACATTCCCTTCATTTGTATACTTAATTCCAGTAATGATGCTTTTTGGGGTTACAGATACATCGGTATTAATTGCAGTAGTTGTTTATGCAACTATACCTGCAACGAGATATACTATTGAAGGGTTGAGAAGTGTTCCAGCAGCTTTACACGATGCTGCTTCAATGTCAGGTGTAACAAAAATACAAAGACTGATGAAAATTGAATTCCCTTTAGCACTTCCACACATGATGCTTGGTTTAAATCAAACAATTGTATTTGCTTTATTTATGGTAATTATTGGAGCATTTATTGGAACTGAGGACTTAGGACAATATATTTTAAAAGCTATATCTGATAAAAAAGGTGCGGGAATTGGATTAACACTGGGTATTTGTGTTGCATTTATAGGCCTGGTATTTGACCATTTAATTCGAACTTGGGTGGGGCAAAGAAAAAAACATCTTGGTATCGATTAGTTAAAATACTCAACTTCAGAAAAACGATCTGTTGGAAAAATCCAATAGAATTCCAAGGTTTCGGTTCCAACATTCTTTAAAGCATGCTTTGCATTGCCCACAATATAAACTACATCACCTTTTTTAATTTCTTCTAGCTCACCAGATTTATTTAACATTCCTTTTCCACTGGTAACTAAATATATTTCTGCAGGCGAGTGATAGTGTAGGGGTAAATTTCCTCCAGGAGCAATTTCAGCAAAACCAAGTGAAAGTCCAGAACTTCCCATAAAATCTGCATCAATTAAAAACTTCCACCTAACGCCTGGGTATTTCTCAGTTGTTGACCACTCTTGATCAGAGACAGATTTAAGGTTTTTTACAAAAATCATGCAAAATCACAACTTATTGATTATTTTTTGGGTTGATCTAAAAAAGTTTTTAAAGAATCATCCATCGCAACTTCCCAATCAGTATGATGTTTTGGTCCAACTGATCCAGTTACAGGTGAAGCAAATGACTTATTTCTATAAGTCATTATATTTTCTACTTTATGATGTTCCCATTCTTTAAAAGTTTTTCTAATTAATTCAAAATCAATTTTAGGATAATCAGATAAATCATGAAGCTCTTTAGTATACTCAGTTTGAAAATCTATCATTTGATCTGCATTTTCTAACTTTTCTTCAAGAGATACCCATTTATTGATATCTTTTTCAACCTCTGAAACACTTGGAACTTTAATTTTCTCCATTATAACATCTCTTGCAAACCAAGCCTGACAATCAAACATATTGAAAGTATGAAATTGATCTTGCATACCCAAATACATTAATTTGTGATTATTTTGCCAAACCACACCTTTATATAACTTTGGTGGATATAACCTGTTTCCTGTTTTTAATTTAAGATCTTCAGATATAAAAGGAAAATGATGAAGATATCCTGTGCATAAAATTACAGCATCTGTTTCTTGTACATGACCATCTTTAAATATCGCCTTATTACCTTCAAGTCGATCTAGGTGATAAACTTCTTTCATTCCATCGGGCCATTTAAATCCCATTGGATTATGTCTATAGGCTATGGTCACACTTTTTGCCCCATACTTATGACACTGAAGAGCTACATCTTCAGCAGAATAGCTACTTCCTAAAACAACAACATTTTTATCTCGAAATTCTTCTGCATCTCTAAAATCATGAGAGTGCATTATTCTTCCAGGAAAAGCCTTCATTCCTGGATATTCTGGAATAAATGGAACTGAGAAATGACCAGTAGATACTATTACATAATCAAAAATATCTTTTGAAATTTTATCATTTTTTTTATCATGATAAGTAACTTCAAAATTTTTACCATCATGAGACACATTGCTAACAGAAGTATTAAATCTAATTTTAGACTTCAAATTTCCCTTTTTAACTCTACCTAAGATATAATCGTATAAAACTTCTCTAGGTGGAAAAGATGGAATTGGTTTTCCAAAGTGTTCATCAAATGAATAGTCAGCAAACTCTAGACATTCTTTAGGGCCGTTTGACCAAAGGTATCTATACATACTGTTAGGTACAGGGTCGCCGTATTGGTCAGAACCCGTTCTCCAACTGTAATTCCATAAGCCTCCCCAATCTTCTTGTTTATCAAAACAAACTATTTCAGGTATCTTTTCACCTTTTTTTTCAGCTTGTTCAAAAGATCTCAAAGCGGATAAACCACAAGGTCCAGCACCAATAATTGCTACTTTTGTCATAAAATCACCTCTCCCTAATAAATTTATAACTGTACTTTACCAACAAAATGCTAAAAATTAATATAAAAAAATACAGTATTATGAAAAAAATTATTATTATTGGTGCTGGAGCGATGGGGTCTGCATTCGCTGTACCATGTTTAGAAAATAAAAATGATGTAACGCTCATCGGCACTCACCTTGAGGATGATTTAATAAATAAAATTCAATTAAATAATAATTTCCATCCAGCCTTAAATATTGAATTACCATCAAAATTAAAGGTAGAAAAATTTGAGAAATTACAATCAATACTTGAAGGTGAGGTAGATATAATTGTTGCTGGAGTGAGTTCTGTAGGAATTGAATGGTTTGTTAATCAGATATCAAAAAATTATAAAAAAAATCTTCCAATTATTTTATTAACAAAAGGTTTAGCCATTGAGGACAATGAATTAATAACACTTTCAGATAAAATTAAAAAACTTCTCAAGGAAAAGGGTCATGGAGAAGTAAATATTTCAGCAATCAAAGGACCTTGTTTAGCGGCAGGTCTTGCATATAAAATGAGAACAGGCACTGTTATTGCAAATCCAGATATTAAAGAAACAGAAAAATTAAAAAAAATTATATCAACAAATTATTATTCGACAGAAGTGTCAGATGATTTAACTGGCATTGAGTTATCAGGTGCAATTAAAAATATTTATTCAATGTTAATTGGAGCTTCTGAAGGATTAAGCAATTCAAAAGCACCTAAAGAAATTCAATCTAAATATTATTTAAATACATCAGCCTCATTAATCCATAGATCAATTTCTGAAATGGTTGAATTTGTTTCTTTCTATGGAGGAAGAGCAGAAACTGTTTATGGCTTAGCTGGTTTAGGTGATTTATATGTAAGTGCAATAGGAGGAAGAAATAGTTTAATGGGAAAATATTTAGGTGAAGGATATTTATATAAAGAAGCTAAAGAAAAATTTATGAAAAATATTACAGTAGAGGGTGCGCAACTTGCATTAGAAATCGGACCTAAAATTTTACAAGACCTTAATTCTAAACATTTTCCATTAATGTTTAGTATGCTAAACACTATATGTGAAAATAAGAAATTGGAAATTCAATGGTAAAAAATATATTAATATTTGTTTTTATAGTACTTGGAATGGTAGTTATTCTAAATTTTAGTGATTATAATTTAAAAAGAGCTGTCGATGCCTGCCTAGCTGGAAGTCAAAAATTATCTAAATCAAAAATTACAGATCTTGAAGAAGCTAAAAAATTTTGTGAAGAAGAAATAAAAAAGAATAAAAAGTAGAAATTTATGCCAAAAATATTTTCAATTTATGTAAATATAATAGACAACATTTGCACCAAAGTTGGCAGATTTGTAATGTACGGTGTTTTTTTTATGATGTTTCTTTTAATATTATCTTTCGTTACGAGAAACATAATTAATTACCCTTTAATGTGGATTATAGAAATGGCTCAATTCACTCTTACTGCATATTATTTGCTCGGTGGTGGTTACTCTATGATTACAGACGATCATGTTAGAATGGATTTATTCTATGGAAAGTTATCAACAATGGGAAAAGCTAAAATGGATATTTTTACTAGTATTTTTCTGATTTTTTTTTTAGCAATTCTCCTTTATGGCTCCATTTCAAGTTTACAATATACATTAGAGTATAAACAAAAACTTTTTACTGCATGGGCACCTTATCTTTGGCCAATAAAATCTTTGATGCTATTGGGTATACTTTTGATGTTATTACAAGCTTTCTCAATGCTTATTAAAGACATCGCAAAAATTAAAAATATTAAAATATAATGTTGGCTCAATATCTAAGTTATGAATTTATAGCATTGTTCATGTTTATAACGATGTTGGCAATGATGTTCACTGGTCAAAGAGTATTTGGTGCAATTGGTTTTGTAGCTGTTATTTCAGCATTATTGGTTTGGGGAAATGGAGCTATCGAAATGCCATATACGGCTACATGGAAACTTTTTAAATGGTATCCGATGCTTACACTTCCACTTTTTATTTACATGGGTTTTATGATTTCAGAGTCAGGTATTGCTAGTGATTTATATAAAATGTTCCATGTATTTTTTGGTGGAATAAAAGGGGGTTTAGCAATTGGCACAATGTTTATGATGGTTGGAATTTCAGCTATGAATGGATTGAGTGTTGCAGGTATGGCTATTGGAGCAACAATTGCCCTCCCTGAAATGTTAAAACGAAATTATGATAAACGAATGATTACTGGTGTCGTTCAAGCGGGAAGTTCGCTAGGAATTTTAATACCTCCAAGCGTTGTAATGGTTCTTTATGGCATGATCGCACGTCAACCAGTAAGTAAACTTTGGCTTGCAGGACTTTTACCAGGTCTTTTAATGGCTACCTTATTTATAATTTATATTTATGTAAGGTGTCGTCTTCAACCTGAATTAGGTCCAGTATTAAGTAAAAAAGAAAGAGATATTCCACTTAAAGAAAAACTAAAACTTTTAACAGCTGGAATAATTCCATTTGTAATATTTATGTCCATGACTGGATTATTCTTAATGGGTATAGCAAGTTTAGTTGAGTGTTCTGCTGTAGGTGCTTTACTTGCAACTTTAGCATCTATCTACAAAAAAAGATTTACTCGAAAAGTTCTTGATACAACACTTAGAAAAACTCTTGGTGTTTCTTGCATGTTTATGTGGATAATATTAGCTGCACTATGTTTTGGAGCAGTATTTGATGGCCTAGGGGCTGCGCGTGCAATTGAAACTTTATTTATAGAAAGATGGCATTTAACTCCTTGGGGAGTTTTAATTATGATGCAACTTTCGTACATATTTATGGGAATGTTTTTAGATGATACTGCGATGTTAGTTATAGTGGCACCACTTTATGTACCTCTAATTATCTCATTAGGATTTGATCCAATCTGGTATGGTGTTCTTTATACAATTACATGTCAGATTGCATATATGACCCCTCCATTTGGCTATAATTTATTTCTTATGAGGGCTATGGCACCAAAAGAAATAACCTTATCTGATATTTACAGATCTATTACACCGTTTCTCCTGGTAATGCTCTTAGCATTAATTTTAGTTATGGTTTTTCCTCAAATTGCAACTTATCTTCCAAATAAGTATCTATAAAAATAATAATACAACTTTAAGTTTTAAAGTTGAAAAAATTACTGTTTAATAGAAAAAAATAATTCATTTTTTAGTTTAATCATAATTTTTTTTATAATAGGCTTTACAAATACTTTTTAACTAACAGGGAGAGTTAATGAAAAAAGAAAAAAAAATAATAACAAGTAAAAGGCGATCGTTTATTAAGAAAGCTGGCTTGTTAACTTTTGGTGTAGCAGGAGCAAGTGTTGTTAAAGCACCTTATGCTTATTCTGCATCAAACCCAATCAAATGGAGGCTACAAACGTATTCTGGAGCCCCACTTGGTGCACATGTTATAAAGCCACAAATAGAAGCATTTAACAAAGCTGCTTATGGTGAAATGGAAATTGAACTGTATTATGCCGATCAATTAGTTCCTACTGATGAACTATTTAGAGCCATGCAAGCAGGTACTTTAGATGCTGTACAAAGTGATGATGCTACAATGGGATCACCCGTTGATATCTCTGTGTTTGGTGGGTATTTTCCATTTGCAACCAGATATAGCTTAGATGTTCCAGCTTTATTTAAATATTACGGTTTAAATGAAATTTGGGATGAAGCATATAGTGAAGTCAAAGGTGTTAAATGGTTAAGCACAAGTGCTTGGGACCCATGCCATCTCTTCACTGTGAAGAAAAAAGTTACTTCTTTAGCAGACATGAAGGGCTTAAGAGTCTTTGGTGTACCTACTGCTGGAAAATTCTTAGCTCAATATGGCCTAATACCAGTTACGGTTCCTTGGGATGATGTTGAGGTTGCTATGCAAACCGGAGAACTAGATGGTGTTGCTTGGTGCGGATTTACTGAGGCATATGAAGTGGGTTGGGCTGATATCTGTAAGTATGCGCTAACTAACTCTGTTACAGGAGCATGGTTTGGATCGTACTTTGCTAATCAAAAAGCTTGGGACAAATTAAGTCCAAAACTTCAAGCACTTTACAGAATGTCTATTAATGACTCTCATTATTATAGACAAGTTTGGTATTGGGGTGGAGAAGCTGATCTTCGTGTTAATGGGAAAAAAATGGAACTAACAAGTCTTCCTGATAATGAATGGGCTAAAGTTGTAAACGACTCTAAAGCATTCTGGGATGAGACTTCAAATATTAGTCCAAGAGCTAAAAAAGTTGTGGATGCATTTAAGTTGTATGCAAGCACAATGGAAAAAGCTGGATACCCTTACAGGTAATAAATATTTTTTAGGCGCCTCAAGAAAGAGGCGCCTAAAGTTAATAACTACGGCTTAGCCGTAAGACCCCCATCAACAATCAATTCAGTTCCAGTAATATAACCTGCTTGATCGCTTAATAGGAATAAAGAAGCATTTGAAATATCTTCAGGTTTACCCACTTTATTTAATGGAATAAATTTTTCTAAATCTTTCTTTGCATTAGGATTTTTTTTCCATCTAATCTGCATGCCAGTATCTATTGGACCAGGTAAAATAATATTTGATCTAATTTTATTTGATGCAAATTGAATGGCAAAAGATTTTGAAAGTCTAATCATTGCTGCTTTTGAAGCACCATAGGCATCTTGAGGTTTGTCATCACCAGATAACGCATCAATGGAAGATATATGTACCATTGAACCAAATTTGTTTTTAATCATTTTAGGCACAATAATTTTTGAAAGATACATCATAGATTTTAGATTTATTTCAAAAACTTTATCCCATACATTAGAGTTTATATTGACCGCTGAGACATCTTTATCAAACCAAAGAACACCAGTTGTATTAACTAAGTAGTCTATTCTTTGGTGTTTTTTGTAAAAATTATCGATATATGATTTCAATTTTTTAAAATTAGTTACATCAACTTTTTCAAATTCACATTTTCTATTATTATCTAAAAATTCTTTACTAGGACTTTTTAAATCTAACATTAAAACTGAAATATTGTTTTGGGATAGTTTTTTTGAAATCTCTAAGCCCATGCCACCACTTGCGCCAGTGATTACAGCAGCTTTACCTTTAAAATCTAATTTCATTTTATTGTTCTTTTCTTAGGTGAAAGCTTTTGGGTGAAGTTAATTTTTCATAAGCAACTTCTGATAATGAGCAGCCTTTTCCAGTTTCTTTAACACCAGTCCAAGATAATGCTGGATCAAGGTAATCACATCGGTTCATATAGAAAGTGCCTGTTTCAACCTGATTACCAATTTTTTCTGCAATCTCAATATCTTTTGTCCAAATAGAAGCTGTCAAACCATATGGACTATCATTCATTAATTTAATAGCTTCACTTTCATCTTTAACTTTCATTATTCCAACACAGGGTCCAAAAGTTTCTTCAGTCATAAAACTCATATCATGAGTGACATTTGTTAAAACTTGAGGCATTAAATAATTTTTATGTTCTTTTGAAAATGTAAATTTACTTTCATCAATCATTTTTTTAGCACCTTTATTAATTGCAGAGTTCATTTGTTGTAAAATAAAATCAGCAGCAGATAGTTTAACCACAGGACCTAAGTTGGTTTCTTTTTCTAAAGGGTTTCCAAGCTTGTAATTATAAGTTTTTGAAACAAACAATTCTAAAAAATTATTATAAATTTTTTCATCAACATAAATTCTTTCTATTCCACAACATGATTGACCTGAATTAAAAAAAGATCCATCAACCAGGTTTTCAACTGTTTTTTCTAAGTCACAATCATACCTAGCATAAGCAGGGTCTTTACCACCTAGCTCTAAAGTCATATCAATAAATTTATTCTGGGTTGCTTTTTGAACATCATAACCAGCTTTTACTGAACCAGTGAAAGAGACAAAATTAATTCGCTTATCAGAAACAATTTTTAAACTATCTTCATGGTTTAAATGTAAATAATTAAAAACATCCTTAGGAAGAATTTTTTTAGCTGATTGGTAAAGTTGTTCAGCACATAAAGGAGTTTGAGCAGAATGTTTTAAAATAACAGAATTACCTGCTGCCATTGCTGGTATTATAGAGTTTACTGCAACAAGATATGGATAGTTCCACGGCGCTATTACAAATACCACTCCAAGAGCTTTTCTTTTTATATAACTTTTAAAATTATCATCTTTTGCTACATCAATATTTGCTAATTTCTTTTCTGCAATAGATAGCATGTAATCAGCTCTTTCTTTAAAGCCCTTTAATTCACCAGCCGCTTGAGAAATAGGTCTCCCAATTTGTCTACTTAGTTCTTCACAAATCAGATCGCTTCTTGATAAAAAATCTTCAACAAAACTTGTTAACAGCTTTACTCTTTCTTTAATATCTAGATCTGCCCACACTTTTTGAGCTTTCATTGAGCCCCTAATAGTTTCTTCTATTTTATCTCCATCATAATTTCTTTCGATATAAAGAGTATTATCAATAGGTGTAATTGTTTTTTGCATAAATATTTCAGTTAAAATTATTTTAGAAGGTGATATACAATATTTAATTTTAAAAACATTAAACAATAATATGCATAAATACAACTGGAATTACCCCACAACAATGTGGGTAGGTGAAAATAGAATAAATGACATTGCTCTAGCATGTAAAAATTTAGATATTAAAAAACCATTACTTGTTACTGACAATGGATTGGCCCAATCAGATATTGTTAAAAACACCATATCAATTTTAAAAGAGGATGGAATTTTTGCTGCATTATATTCAAATGTGGTTGGTAATCCAACAGGCACAAATGTAAATGAAGGTGTTGATAGTTATAAAAAAAACAATTGTGATGGTGTTATTGCATTTGGAGGTGGTAGTGGTTTAGATGTTGGTAAAGCTGTTGCTTTCATGTCAGGTCAAAATCTACCTATTTGGGATTTCGAAGATGTTGGAGATAACTGGACTAAAGCCAATTCAGATAAAATTGCTCCAATTATTGCAGTACCTACTACTGCCGGCACTGGTTCTGAAACTGGCAGAGCGTCAGTAATATTAAATCAAGAAACAGGCGTGAAAAATATAATTTTTCATCCAAAATTTTTACCATCAATAGTTATTTTAGATCCAGTTTTAACAGTCGGGTTACCATCAAAAATGACTGCAGCAACTGGAATGGATGCACTAGCGCACAATTTAGAAGCTTATTGCGCCCCAGGATATCACCCAATGGCTGAAGGAATTGCTTTAGAAGGAATGAGATTGATTAATAAGTGGTTATTAGAAGCTGTTAACAATGGATCTAATATTGAAGCAAGAATGAATATGTTAACTGCAGCCAGTATGGGCTCAACTGCATTTCAAAAAGGGTTGGGGGCAATTCATTCATTAAGCCATCCTGTAAATGCTTTAAATAATATTCATCACGGCTTATCTAATGCAATATTCATGCCTTACGTATTAACTTTTAATAAAGATGCAATTGAAAAGAAAATAATAAAGATTTGTGATTATTTAGAACTTAAAAATAGATCTTTTGATGGTTTTGTTAACTGGGTTTTAGATTTAAGAAAAAAACTGGATATGCCTCACAAATTATCAGAAGTGATTGATGAAAAAGATTTTGATCTTGATAGATTATCAAAAATGGCCTTAGCAGATCCATCTACTGGAGGAAATCCAAAAAAATTAACTATAGATGATATGAAGATAATGTACCAGCATAGTATGACGGGTGAATTGTTTAAATGAGTGATTTAAATATTTTAATTGTTGAAGGAAATATTAGAGAAGATAGTGAGTTTTTTATTAAAGCAGCTGGAAGTTCTGCAGCAGATAATTTAAAGAATTTAATTTTAAAGATAGAACCATCAGCAAATACAGAAATCATAAATCCTGGTCATGATGATGAGACAACGAATGCTCTAAAAAATATGAGTAAATATAATGGCATTGTGTTTACTGGTGGTGCAATGAGAATAAATGATATGACAGATGTCATTAAGAAACATATCAATTTTGCATCTAATTGCTTTAATCATAAAAATAAGATTTTAGCAATTTGTTGGGGATTACAAGTCTGCTCGACAGCAGCTGGGGGTGAAGTAAACCCTGGAAAAAAAGGTGCTCATATTGGAATTGCATCAGATGTAATTATTAACAATGAAGGTGAAAAACACTTTATATACAAAGATAAAAAAAAAATTTTTACATCACCAGCATTTAATTTTGATGAAGTAAGTGAACTACCAAAAAATGCTATTCTTTTATCAAGTGACATAGTTAACAATGTAATGGGTGTTAGCTTTAATGCAGGAAACTCTGAAATTATTGGCTTACAGTATCACCCTGATTATGAATATTTTCAGATGCTTAAACTTATTGATGGTCGTAAAGAGAGATTGTTTAAAAGTAAAAATTTTTTAGATGAAGAAGAGTATGAAAGCCATGTCTCATATATAAAATCCGAAAATGAATTATTGAATTTCAATGATAGAACATGTGAAGTTAGAAACTGGATTAATTATATACGTAACTAATTTTAAAACAGACCTTCAATTTCACCATCTTTATTTAGTTTGATCGAGTCAGCAGCTGGAACCCTTGGTAGTCCAGGCATAGTCATAACAGCACCACATATCACAACAATAAACTCTGCTCCTGAAGAGAGTTTAATTTCTCTAATTGGCAAAGCATGACCTGTTGGTGCGCCTTTTAAGCTTGGGTCTGTTGAAAAGCTGTATTGTGTTTTTGCAATACAAATTGGGAAATCTCCATAACCTGCATTTTCAAAGCTTTTTAATTGATCTCTAATTTTAGTATCAGCAATAACCTCATCTGCTCTATAAATTTCTTTTGCAATTGTTTCTATTTTTTTAAATAGAGGAGTTTTACTCTCATATAAAAATTTGAATTTATCTTCGTTTTTCTCACATAATTCAGCAACATGGTTTGCAAGCTCTTTCGTACCTTCACCACCATTTGCCCAGTGGGTACAGAGACTTGCTTTAACACCAATAGTGTCACAAAATTCTATTAAAGCCTTTACTTCACTATCTGTATCTTTAATAAAATGATTAACAGCTACTGCAACCGGTAAACCAAATTTTTTAACATTTTCCACATGTCTTTGAAGATTAACTAAACCTTTTTTTAAAGCTTCTATATTTTCTGTTTTAAGATCATCTTTTGCTACACCACCGTGCATTTTTAAAGCTCTAATAGTTGCAACAATTACAACGCAGCTAGGTTTTAAATCTGATTTTCTACATTTAATATCAAGAAATTTTTCTGCACCAAGGTCTGCACCGAAACCTGCTTCTGTTACAACATAGTCAGCAAGTTTTAGCCCAGTCTTTGTTGCAATTACAGAATTACAGCCATGTGCAATATTAGCAAAAGGTCCACCATGAATAATTGCAGGATTGTTTTCTAAAGTTTGAGTAACATTAGGTCTAATAGCATCTTTTAATAATACAGTCATTGGACCGTGTGCTTTTAAGTCTTTAGCGTAAACTGGTTTTTTATCTCTAGTATAGGCAATTGTAATATTTCCTATTCTCTTTTCTAAATCTTCTAAATCATTTGATAAGCAAAAGATTGCCATGATTTCAGATGCAACAGTTATATCAAAACCATCTTCTCTTGGAAAACCATTTGCAACTCCACCTAAGTTTATATTTATAGATCTTAAAGAACGATCGTTCATATCCATCACTCTTTTCCAAACAATTCTTCTAACATCAATATCTAATTTATTTCCCCAATAGATATGATTATCGATTAATGCTGACAACAAATTATGAGCTGATGTTATTGCGTGAAAATCTCCAGTAAAATGTAAATTAATTTGTTCCATTGGAACTACCTGAGCATAACCACCACCTGCTGCTCCACCTTTCATCCCAAAAGAAGGCCCAAGGCTTGGTTCTCTTAAACAAACAATCGATTTTTTTCCAATTTTATTTAATCCGTCATTTAAACCAACTGACGTTGTAGTTTTACCCTCACCAGCTGGAGTAGGAGTGATCGCTGTAACTAGTATAAGTTTTCCATTTGGTTTATCTTTTAAAGTATCTAAATATTCTAAATTAATCTTTGCAATGTGTCTTCCCATTGGACTAAAAGCTGAGCTTTCATCTGGTACATTTATCTTGGCTAAAATATCATTTATAGGTTGCATTTTAGCTTCTCTAGCTATTTGAATGTCTGACTTAACTTCGCTCATTTGAAACTCCTATAAGATTTATTTTTTAATGCTCAATTGATATCCTATTTTAATTTTTTGGAAACTTCTAAAAAATATATATAAAAAAAATAAGAACTATTTATATTCGTTTGTATAAAATTATCTTATGCAAAAATATTCTATATTTAATTTGATCAAAAATGCTTTCTCTGGTCATCAAAAATGGGACCTAGCCTGGAAAGATGCTACTCCAAAAAAAGAATACGACGTTGTTATTATTGGGGGTGGAGGCCATCGCCTAGCAACTGCATATTATCTCGCAAAAGAACATAATATTACCAATGTAGCTATCATTGAAAAAGGATGGCTTGGTGGTGGAAATATGGGAAGAAATACTACAATTATTAGATCAAATTATATGCACGATGATAATGCATTGTTTAGCGAGTTTGGAATGGATCTGTGGAGAAAGATGAGCCAGGACTTAAATTACAATGTAATGTTTTCTCCAAGAGGAATAATTAACCTTGCACACTCAGACGCTCAAATGAATATTTTTGCAAGAAGAGGAAACTCAATGCGCTTAAATGGTATTGATGCAGTTTTATTAAATAGAGAAGAGGTAAAAGAAATTATTCCAATGGCAGATTTTTCAGACAATGTAAGATTTCCTATATTTGGTGGATTAATGCAACCAAGTGCTGGAACAGCAAGACATGATGCTGTGGCTTGGGGTTATGCACGTCAAGCAGACTCAATGGGAGTAGATATAATTCAAAATTGTGAAGTAACTGGATTTGATGTTTCTGGTGGAAAAATAAATGGTGTCAGAACTTCTAGAGGAGACATAAAAGTTAAAAAAATTGGTTTATGTGTTGCAGGAAGTACCAATATTTTGGCTGAAAAACTAAATATGACAATACCAGTAGAAACTCATCTTTTACAAGCATGTGTTACAGAACCTGTAAAACCTATATTAGATAGTGTGGTTACTTTTGGAGCAGGACATTTTTATATTAGTCAATCTGATAAAGGTGAAATGGTAATGGGGGGAGATCTGGATGGCTATAACAGTTATGCCCAAAGAGGAAATTTACCAACACTCCAGCATGTACTAACAGAAGGAATTGCAATGATGCCATTTCTCAGTAAATTAAAAATGCTTAGAACTTGGGGTGGGATTATGGATATGTCTATGGATGGTTCACCCATAATAGATAAAACTCATATTGAAGGATTATATTTAAACTGTGGATGGTGTTATGGTGGGTTTAAAGCTACACCGGCTTCAGGCTGGACATTTGCACATACAATTGCTCAAGATAGAGTTCATAAATTAAATGAAGGTTATAGTTTAAGTAGATTTAATACAGGTCACTTACTAGATGAAAAAGGACTTGGAACCAAAACATGGATCTCATAAATGCTGCATATTAAATGCCCTCATTGTGGAATGAGATCTCAAAATGAATTTTCATATGGTGGTGATGCAACCGTTAAAAGACCAGAACTTAATAAGGAAGTTTCAGATCATGATTGGGATAATTTTGTCTATAATAGAAAAAGCTTAAGAGGAAAACATAAAGAGTTATGGCAACATATATCAGGATGCAGACAGTGGATTAAAGTAGAAAGAGATACTGCAACTCACGAAATATTTAAAACAGCTAAAGCTAACGAAGATATTTAATATGACTCAAAATTATAGACTAGATAATATTGGATTAATAAATAGAGATAAAAAAATCTCATTTAAATTTAATGGAGTAACTTACTTTGGTTATGAGGGTGACACCTTAGCTTCAGCGTTACTTGCTAATGGAGTTCATTTAATTGGAAGAAGCTTTAAATATCATAGACCTAGAGGCTTTTTTGGTGCGGGGGTGGATGAACCATACGCAATTGTTCAGTTATACAGAAATAATGAAACTGAGCCAAATGTAAAAACTACAGAACAAGAGCTCTTTGAAGGTTTGGAGGCAACAAGCGTTAATTGTTGGCCAAGTGTAAATTTTGATATTGGAGCAATTAATAATTTTTTAAAGATATTTCTTCCGGCAGGATTTTATTACAAAACTTTCATGTGGCCAAAAAGTTTTTGGTACAAAGTTTATGAACCATTTATAAGAAAAGCTGCTGGACTTGGGGTTGCATCAATTGAACATGATAAAGAAAGGTATGAACACAAATATGAGTATTGTGATTTACTAATTGCAGGTTCAGGACCTTCTGGTTTAGCAAGTGCATACGCTGCGGCTAAAAATGGAGCAAGGGTAATTTTAGCTGAAGACAAACCTAGATTTGGCGGAACTTTATTAACGAGTGAAGTTAATATTGGAAATCAAACGGGAAAAGAATGGGCAGAAAATATTATTTCTGAACTTAAAGAAATGCCTAATGTTATTGTTAAAAATAGATCTCAAGTATTTGGTTACTACGATCATAATATGTTAGTGATGTCAGAAAAATTAAGTGATCACCTACCTAAAACTAAAAAATATAATCCAAAACAAAGACTTTGGTATATTAGAGCTAAAGAAGTTTTAATCTCATCAGGATCAATTGAAAGACCTTTAGTATTTGGGAACAATGACACACCAGGTGTGATGTTGTCTTCTGCAGCAAAGGAATATTTAAAAGTCTATGGAGTTTTAGTGGGTAAAAAACCTTTAATATTTACAAATAATGATAGTGGATACGAAACGGCTATAGAATTTAAAAAAAATGGTGTTGATCCTATTATTTTAGATACAAGAAAAGATCCTAAATCAGAAATTATAGATGAAGCAAAAAAATTAGATATTCAAATTAAATTTTCTTACGTAGTTGTTGCGGCAAAAGGTTATAAAAAAGTTAAATCTGCAGAAGTTGCAAAAATCTCAGATGATAAAAACGAATTAGGAACTTTAGAAACTATTAATTGTGATTGTATTTGTGTTTCAGGCTTTTGGACACCAACAATTCACTTAGCCTCTCAATCAGGAAATAAAACTACTTTTAATAAAGATATAGATGCATTTGTACCAGGAATATCAAAACAAAATGAAACAACTTTAGGTGCAGCAAATGGAACTTTTACGTTAGAAGAAACTTTAAAAAATTCATTTGAAAGTGGATATGAACTTTCAAAAAAAATAACTAATAATGATAATAAAACATCATCACCAATAGTTATGGAAAAAAAATCAACTACACATGATAAATTTTGGTGTGTACCTTTGCCTAAAGGCAAAACATATAAAAGATTTTTAGATTTTCAAAATGATGTAGCAGTTTCTGATATAGAAATTGCATTAAAAGAGGGTTATCGATCTATTGAACATGTAAAAAGATACACGACACTAGGAATGGCTACTGACCAAGGAAAAACAAGTAATCTCAATGGTTTGCAACTAGTATCCAATATAGAAAACAAAATAGTACCAGAAGTGGGTCATACAACTTTTAGACCTCCATACACACCAGTTACAATTGGTGCGATTGTTGGAAGAGAAATTGGCAAACATTCTAAACCAACAAGAAAATCTCCAATGCACACTTGGCATGAAAAAAATAATGCAGTGTTTGTAGATGCAGGTGTTTGGTTAAGACCAAGATATTACAAAGTTGGAGAAGAAACATTATTTGAAGGTTCAAAAAGAGAAGCTAAAAATGTTAGAGCAAATGTAGGAGTTTGTGATGTAACTACTTTAGGTAAAATTGATATTAAAGGACCAGATGCTGCAGAACTACTAAATCGTGTTTACACTAATGCTTGGTTAAAATTGCCCGTTGGTAAAGCAAGATATGGTGTAATGCTAAGAGAAGATGGAATTGTTATGGATGATGGAACAACAACAAGAATTTCTGAAAACCATTACCACATGACAACAACAACAGCGCAAGCAGCAAATGTTTTATCTCATCTAGAATATTATTTACAACTTGTATGGCCAGAGCTAAATGTAAATGTAGTATCAACAACAGAACAATGGGCTGGAGCAGCAATCGCAGGACCAAAATCAAGAAACTTATTGCAAAAACTATTTCCAAATATAGACGCTTCTAACGAAGGCTTACCTTTTATGGGATATCTAGAAGCTGATTTATTTGGAGTACATGCACGAATTTTTAGAATTTCATTTTCAGGAGAACTTGCTTATGAAGTGAATGTTGAATCTGACAATGGAAACTTTATGTGGGAGAAAATAATGGAAGTAGGGCAAGAATTTAAAATTCAACCCTATGGAACTGAAGCATTATCAACTCTAAGAATTGAAATGGGTCACATAGCAGGATCAGAACTAGATGGCAGAACCATTCCATATGATAATTCTTTAGAAGGATTGGTTAGTAAAAAGAAAGACTTTATAGGAAAACGTTCTTTAGATAGAGAAGCATTCATAGCAGAAGATAGACAAAAAGTAGTAGGTGTTGTTCCAGTTGATAAGAAAACAAGTATCCCTGAAGGATCACATTTAGTTAAAGACTCAAATGCTCCGATACCAAACCCTAAATTAGGATATATATCTGCGTCTTGTTGGAGTGTTGAATATGATAATCCATTTTCATTAGCAATTCTTAAGGATGGAAAAAATATGATAGGGCAAAAACTATTTGCAATGTCACCTCTAAAAAATAAAACAATACCTGTAGAGATAGTTTCATCACACTATGTAGATCCAAAGGGTGAAAGGGTAAGATCATGAGCTCAATTTCTGCTTTAAATGTCACCCATAATAAAGGGTTATTTGGTGACCACGAGGGAAAAAATGATGATGAGCTGCTAAAAGTAAGTGAACTAAAAGATTTTTTAATCATTCAAATAGTTAAATATAAGAGCTCCTTAACACCCATTGAAAGTATCAAGATAGATAATCTGAGCTTAAAAAATGAACCCCTAAACATAAACTGCAACACTAATACAAGAATTTTATGGAATGGCCCAAATAACTGGCTTTTAGTTTCTTCAAAAAAAGAAACTCTAAAAGAAATTAATGAAAAATTACTAGAAGCAGATTTTGCTATAACAAATGTATCTCATAGTAGAGCAATAATTCAAATAGAGGGAAAAAATACAAAAGAGATATTAAAAAAAGGATGTCCCTTTAATTTTAACAAATTAAAAAAAGATACTTGTCTAAATTCAACTTATAACGGAATGTCGGTCACAATTGATATGCTTGATGATAATCCAGACAAAGTTAGAATATTCACCCTAAGAAGCTTTGGAGAATTTTTTTATCATTCTATTACCGATGCATGCTTAGAGTTTGGCTACAAAGGTATTTAAAATTTATTGCTTTCTAGTTGCAATATAAACACCAAGAGTTGCCACAGCAAAACCTATAAGATCTAGATTATTTAATTTTTCATTTAAAAATAACCAAGCCATTATTGCGGTAGTTGGTGGTATTAAAAAAAATATAGAAACTGTTTTACTTGCAGAGTTATTTTTTATTAAATACATCAAGATTGTGAATGCTCCAAAAGACACCAGAAATATCTGGTGACTCATTGCTATTAAGAATGTAGATGTAAAATTAATATAAGGTTCACTAAAAATAAAAATAACTAGTATATGAAAAAAACAACCACCCATTGCTTGATACATATTGCTAACTGATAAAGGTAAATTATTACTTATCTTTTTTTGCCACAAGGTAGAAGTTGTAATAGCTAACAGAGCAATAAAAGAAGCTATCACTCCAAGCACAGGAAGGCTTGATCCAATATCAAAACCTAAAACTAAAGCAGCACCAATAAATCCAAGGACCACCCCAATCCATTGTTTGAAAGTAACTTTTTCACCCAAGAATTTTCCTGCTAAAGCATTAGTTAAAATTGGCTGCAAGGTTACAATTAATGCAGCAATACCTGTTGGCATTCCTATTGAAACTGAATAAAAAACACCTCCCAAATAAACACCATGAAAAAGTACGCCACTAAAAAGTGATTGAAAAAGATTTCTAGTATTGGTTAAAATTTTTTGTTTTGCATAAATTGAAAAAATAAAGAAACCAAAAGCTACAACAAAAAATCTAAAGGCTAATGCAGCAAAAGGATCACTATTGTCTATTATTGGTTTTGTAGTCACAAAGGCTGAGGACCACAAAATAATAAAAATGAATGGAAAAATTTTAACCATATCGAGGTTATAGGTTATATTTTATATCAATATTAGAGATTAATATCCAAAATGAACACTTTCTCTCTTGAGTTGTACTTATAAATACTTAGGATTAAGAAGGAGTATAATGATTTTAAAAAAGATAATTGCTGGATTATTTTTGCTATTTTTTCTTAATGGTTGTGTGCAAAGTGCAGCTTTATTAGGACCTGCATACACATTAACTAGTACTGGCAACGTCTTTCAAGCTGGTCTCTCATATGGATCTAATCAAGCAGTTAAAAAAATTACAGGAAAGTCAACTACTGAAAACATTAAAAGCTTTATAGATGATAACAAAATAAAAGTTGAGGAAGAAGAAAACCATGAAGAGTTTTTTGCATTAGTAAAAAGTAGAATAGAAAAAACAAGTAAAATTATTCAATTAGCTAATCAGTAATACTCAATAAAAGTTGTTCTGATTGCCCAGTTTCTTTACACCACAGCTCATAACTTTCGCACATTCTCCATAAAAAATCAAAAGCACGCTGAGAAATTTCAAGTGGAAAAGAACTTTTAGCATAATATAGCTCTGGATACTTTATTAGCTGTTTTACTGTGGCATCCTTTTGTACGTTTAAAAGTTTAATAGTTTCATCTGGTATCTTCTCTCCACTATCCTTATCAATAAATTTGTTATTTTTTAAATATTCAAACCAATCATCATGAAACTTACCACTGCTTATTTCTTCATATTTTTTTGTGCCTATAAAACCCTCAATGGCATCTATGTTAGAAATATCTAGATTATTTTTTTTAATATCAGCTATATCTTTATAAATAACTTCAGCTAAATAAATAACATAAGGTTTTTTGACTTTAGGAAGCATCTTTTATTTTTTATATTTTGCCATAGCTGCATTGGCTAATATTAAATTTGGGTCTAAATATAGTTTTGACATTTTTACATTTTTCAATGATTTAAAGGCAAAGATAGCTATAGGTAGCTCTGTACAACCCAATATAATTTTCTTACAATTATTTTTAATTAAATAATTAATAGCTGGTTTAATAGATTTTTCAGCTAGTTTTATGTTCCCCATTTTGACATGCTTGATTGTTTTATTGACTGATTTAATTTGTAAATCATGGATAGGTGTAATTAATTTATAGTTATTTTTAAATAGTTTTTCATATATCTTTGTTTTTAACGTTCCTTCTGTAGCAAGAAGTCCAATCTTTGAATTCTTTTTATAAATTTTTTTAGTATGTAAAAAAACTTCTTTAGGCATATTTATGATGGGAATTCTTATTTTTTTTTTTAAATCTTCATACCAATAATGAGCCGTATTACAGGGTATGACAATAAATTTACAACCACTTTTCTCGAGTGATCTGCAACCTTCAAGTAAGCTTTTAAGAACTTTATTATATTTTAAATTATTTTTTAAATTTCTAGGAAGGTCTGTAAACCTTTTAGTTTGAACACCAATTGACTCTGGTCTTCCAGGTATATTGGACTTATTGTAAAGCATGAAAAGAGGGTATTCTTGATCAATCTTGCCTCTATTAAGCATGGCAAGTTTGTTGCAAAAATCAAGCCCAGCTTGTGTTCCCATTCCACCTAAAATTCCGATCATAATATTTGTAATTATTAAAGATTTATTTTTTTGAGTTTTTAAATTGCTTTATTTATACCTCTCATAAAAACTAATACCAAACAACCATTTTTACTAAAAGAAGAGTGTTTAGATCCAGGTTCGAAAGTTACAAAATCACCTTTTTTAAAAATTTTACCATCTGGATCAGTTAATTCACCCTCCATCATTAAAAACTCTTCATAACCTGTGTGAATATGAGAGATACCTTTTGCACCAGGCTCATATTTTAAAATAAAGGTTCCACCTCCACCATTTTTTTTATCAAAACTAATGTTGTGCCAACTTAATCCTGGGATAACTTTTCCATAATTATCAAAAGGTTTAAAATCGACATTTTTTAAATCAGTTATTTTTCTTTCAGCCATAAGTATATATATTGATTATTTAAATATTAATTATAAAATTATGCAAGATATATATATTGATGATATTGGTAAGGGCTTCCCTTTAGTACTGGTCCATGGATTTTTAGGCTCATCGGACATGTGGAAATTACAAATAGAACATTTCAAAAATGATTTTAGGGTTATCGCTCCAGCGCTACCAGGTTTTGGAAAAAGTAATTATGTAAATTCCTGTGAATCAATTAATTGTATGGCCAAGTCAATTCTTGAGTCCCTAAAGAAATTGGAAATTAAAAGATTTCATTTACTAGGCCATTCTATGGGAGGAATGATAGTACAGGAAATTTCAAGATTAGCAGAAAATCAAATTGATAAATTGATTTGTTATGGCACTGGACCAAGAGGAAATATTCCTGGTCGGTTTGAAACTATTGATCAATCCAGAGAAAAATTAAAAATTAATGGATTAAAGGATACAGCATACAGGATATCAAAAACTTGGTTTGTAGAAGAGGACAAATCTAAATACTTTTATCTTTGTGAGGAAGCTGGAAAACAAACTTCAATAGAGGCTGCAGACAATGGATTAGTTGCTATGAAAAATTGGGATGGAGTTAAAAATTTACAAAATATTAAAAATGAAACATTAATAGTTTGGGGAGATCAAGATAAGGCTTATAATTTTAATCAAGTAGAAACCCTGAATGACAATATTCCTAATAGTAATTTAAAAATAATTAAGGGATGCTCTCATAATGTTCATTTAGAGAAGCCGGATGAATTTAATAGAATATTGAGTGAATTTCTTAAAAAAAACTGATTGGTATTGGCTGAAATATTTAGCTAAATAATTAAAAAATTAATTTAATTAAAAAATCGCAGCCAATAGAAAGTGTGAATATTATGCAGTTTTTAAATTTACCGCTGAAGGACCTTTTGGACCATCTTCAACTTCAAAAGTCAAAGCTTGACCTTCATCTAAACCGTTCATACCAGCATCTCTTACAGCTGAAACGTGAACGAATACATCTTTTTCTTTATCTTCTCTTTCAATAAAACCAAAACCTTTAGTTGGATTGAACCATTTTACTTTTCCTTGTAGACTCATATTTATCTTCTTACTTTTTATTGTGTTACTTTTATTACTTATAATTAAGTAATTGACGCTTTGTTTAGATTTATTGAGGTTTTGTCAACTAAATTTAAAAATTTGAATAATTAAAGACTTATTTGTTGCTAATTAGCATGGTCATATAAATAGAGTTGATATCTTTTTTATAGTGCGAGAAGGGCTCACAGGGCTCAAAACCACACTTATTAAATAATTTTCTAGCGGTTAAAAAGAAGTCACCAGCACCAGTTTCTAAACTTAATCTTTTAATATTAAGTTTTTTTGCCTCATTAATTAGGTGATTTATGACTTTCGTGCCATTTCCATTGCCTCTAAAGTTGTCACTAACCCTTATAGATTTGAATTCACCATGTTCTTTATCTAGGAATTTTAATGCACCGCTACCCATTAAATCACTTTCTTCCCATAAGCTCCAAAATTTAATAGATGGGTCTTTTAATCCAGCTATATCAAGTACGTGAGCACTCCCTTCGGGTGATACAGATCTTAACTCAATAAAATGATTGATAAGAAACTCATGAACTTCTGGATTATCAAAATTTCCTTCGATTGATTTTAACATTTGGGCAATATTTACTTAAGAAGGGTTGTTAGGTGTCCCATTTTTCTTTTTTGTTTAATCTCTTTTTTAAGATAATCAAAGAAAAATTCATTTTCATTATGTTCTTTATTTCTATAATTAGTAATTTGGTCACCAATTATATTTGTCATCATTGCATTTGATACTTTTTTAAGAGGTATTTGTTCTAATTTACAAACAGCTCTTACATGATTTTCAAATTGACTTACATTATATGCATTAATTGTTAGATGCCCTGAGTTATGAACTCTTGGTGCAATTTCATTTACATAAAGGTTATCATTCCTATCAATGAAAAATTCAACACACAAAGTTCCAACATATTTTAATTCTTCAGAAATTTGAGTTGCCCATAGTTTTGATTGTTCTAATATTTTATCACTAATCTCAGCTGGAATTTTAGAGTTTTTCAAAATTTGGTCTTCATGTACATTCTCAATGGGTTCATAAATTTCATATTTTTGATCACTAAAACGAGTAATAATTATAGAGATTTCTTTTTTTAATTTTACTAATTTTTCTAAAATATAACCTTTTGAATAATCAATATTAATTGAGTCTAAGTTTTCTAAACTACTAATGGGGTGTTGCCCTTTGCCATCATACCCTAGTGTTGTAGTTTTAAGTATGCCTGGCAGTAAATCTTCAACTGATTCAATGTCAGATTTTTTTTCAATAGATACATATCTTGTAGTTCTTATATTAAGATTATTGATAAAGTCTTTTTCTGCTAATCTATGTTGAATTATTCTATTTACAGAAGGTTTTGGTAAAACAGGTTTTATTTTATTAATTTCATTCAATGTTTCATATGGAATATTTTCAAATTCATAAGAGACAACATCAACTTTATTCAAAAATTCTTTAATCTTATTTTGATCATTATATTCACCGTGTATAAAATCATTAGAAAAATTTTGTGCAGGGGCATCAATATCATCACAAAAAATAACTGTTTTAATTTCAAGTCTTTTTGCAGCAATAGCAAGCATACTACCTAACTGACCTCCACCTATAATTCCAAGAATTGGTTTAGACATATTTTAAATCTATTTTGGTTTTTTTTTAACAGATTTGCTTTGACTTAAACGGAACTGGTTTAATTTTTTTTTGACAGTTAAATCACTAAGACCAATAATAGATACAGCTAGTAAAGCAGCGTTAATTGCACCATCTTCTCCAATTGCTAATGTTCCAACAGGTATTCCTTTTGGCATTTGTGCAATGGATAAAAGGCTATCAAGACCTTTTAGCTTTTTACTTTCAATGGGTACACCCAGTACAGGTAAAGATGTAAGAGCTGAAATCATTCCTGGTAAATGTGCAGATCCGCCAGCTCCAGCAATAATTACTGCAATACCATTTTTTTCAGCATTAATAGCAAATTCATACATCCTCTTAGGGGTTCTATGAGCTGATATTATTTTCGTTTCAAATTTTATATTTAATTTTTTAAGAATATTTTGACAAAATATCATGGTTTTATAGTCAGATTGACTACCCATAATAATTGATACTTTTTTTAATTTATTTTTAGCCATTTGTTGTAATTTTATTCTAACGTAAATTGTTATTTCAAATTAAGCCTAAAATTTCAATAAAATTAATAGAATTTATCTATCTTATTGATATTCTTAAAACAAAGAAGATCACAATGAATTTTAAAATTGATAATTTACAATATTGTAACTGGTCTAGAGAAATTTTTCAGATCAATAAACAAGCAGGACTGGATGCAATTCATGTAACCATAGTTTACCACGAAGATTTTGATGAGCTAAAAACAGTATTAAAAAACTGGGAAAATCACTTTTCAGAAAATTCTGACTTAATTTTTCATGGCAAAAGTTTTAAAGATATTGAAAAAGCTAAAACTGAAAATAAAACTGCAGTTTTTTTTGGTTTTCAAAATTGCTCACCTATAGAAGACGATATTGGATTAGTTGAAAAAGTTTATGATTTAGGATGTAGGTTTATGCAGCTTACGTATAACAATCAGTCTTTACTAGCGACAGGATGTTATGAAGCAATTGATAGTGGGGTTACTAATTTTGGTAGAGAAGTAATTAAAGAGATGAATAGACTAGGTCTTGTAATAGACATGTCTCATTCAGCAGAAAAAAGCACAATTGATGCAATCGAGATAAGTGAAAAACCGATTGCAATAACTCACGCAAACCCATCATTTTGGCATCCAGCTAAGAGAAACAAATCAAACGAACTATTAAAAATTTTATCCAAACATAAAGGAATGTTGGGTCTGTCTTTATATCCTCATCATTTAAAAGATGGAACTGATTGTTCTTTAGAAAGCTTTTGTGAAATGACTGCTAAGACAGCTGAGATTATGGGAGTTGAAAAAATTGGAATAGGTTCAGATCTTTGTTTAAACCAACCAGATACTATTGTTGAGTGGATGAGAAATGGTACTTGGACTAAAAGTAAAAATTATGGAGAAGGGTCAAAAAATAAACCTGGTTTTCCAAAACAACCTGATTGGTTCTTAGATGCAAGAGGGTTTGAAAACTTAGCGACCGGACTTAAAAAAGTTGGTTTTTTAGAAAGTGAAGTTAATGGAATTCTTGGAAACAACTGGTACAATTTTTACAAAGAAATGAATCAATGAATATCTCATTAAGAGACCCCAATGTAGTAATGAAGCTATCAAGATTAGGCTCTTTTCATCAATCTAAACTTTCATTTTTAAGAAGTTTTTTAAAAGAGTTTAAGGATTGGGATTATAAAAGAGATTTATTTGAATTAAATGAGCATGGTTATGGCACTGCAGTTTATTCATTTAAGAAAAAAAATAGAGTGTATTCATTAATTTGTTTTGCAAACGAATTGGATGAAAATGAAAGATCAGATAGAGTTATAGCTACTAAATGGGATGCAGCCTTTACACTTTTTGATGGTGTACCAAAAAAACAAGATATTGAAAGATTAAAAAACGAAGTACCAAAACAAGAGTTTGGCAGACTTTCTTATAAAGAGCTAACGCTTTCAAGAGCTAATAAATCAGTTAGAGTTTTCAATCATGTGGTTGAATGTTTAAGCGAAGGTAAGCAGCCTGATAATGATTTATTATCTAGTGTTGGTTATTTATATAGAACAACTGCAGTTTATGGGTCAGGTAAATTTGGCTTAGCTGATAGATTTAGAATTAAAGACCGAGAGGAAATATACGGCCCTTTTAGATTGGAAATGATGTTGGTTTATTTAGTTAGGCAATTTACTTTTGATCAAGTTAATCACGTTGCAAAAAACAAGAACCCAAAAAAAGCGGTAAGTCTTGATATAAATATTTGTAAAAGTTTAGGAATAGGAAATTCTACAGGTCTAGGAATGGCTCCATTTATTGTTAACCATCCAACACTTTTAAATAATTGGATTTCTGCAAGAGAGATTTCTTTAAAAAAGATAAGAGAAATAAAAACAATATCAGAGAAAGACAAAAACTTATTTTTAGAATGTTTAAAAAAATCAATAAAGAATATCACTTCTTGGAATACTGAAAGCAAATATCAAATAAACAAGATTAGATCTTTATTAAAAGATCTTAACAAATTTATTCTATACTTAGATAATGATTTTAGTTTTGAACAAAATTATGCTTTTAATGAATTATATCTTTATTTAGAAAAAGAATATTGTGAAGAATGTATTGAATATGTTGTCTCAATGATGATGGAACCTTATGACGATATAACATCTCCGTTAATAAAAGAAATGAGTTCTGAAGAAGAAAAATATTTTAATATTCCAACAGAGCGAACAGTAGAAGACTTAAAGCAGATTTTAGAAAAAAAATATCCAGATATTTTAACTATAGATTTTACTAAAGATGAAAATAATTTAAATTTTTGGTTTATTTCAAAAAATAAAGAAGAGCCAAGACTAGCAAATAGATTTGATGAAGTGGGCGCTGAGTTAGAGCAACCCTTAGCAATTGCAAGAGACATTAAAAAACTTTATGAATTGTTATTGGTAACTAAAAATAGTTGGACCATTGCTAAATTTTTATCAACTAATAATGAATTAAGACACGTTGTTAGAAGGGCATTTATAGTAGAGAAATTCCCTTATTCTGAAATACAAGATAATACAATTGGCCAAAAAATAATGCCTATTGATATGCTGAGATTAAAGTTATCATTTTTTGGAGCATTAAAATTTGATCCACGTTCTGATAAATGGTTAAGAATATGTATGTTTCAAGGAGCACCCTTACCAGAACAATTAAAAAACTATGATGAACATTGGGTTTATAATTAATCAACATGAGATCATTAAGTGAAATAGATACAGTTTCTAAAAGATCGAGCAAGGCTGCTGGATATTCATGGGGTATAGCTGAAGAGATTGGAAAAAATATAAGACTACTTGAAATTTTTAGCCTACCTGGAATTAAAAACTTAAATAGTTTTTTTAAGAAAAAGAAAGAATTAAGGTTAGAGAATATCAGTATCATAAAGCAAGACAATGAGGCTAATAAAAATGAATATTGTCCAATAATTGCAGGGGTAAATTTTTTAGATCAGATTAAAACTTTAGAAACTTTAAACGAGATAACATTTAAAAAAGTCTCATATCCATTACTTTTCTTACCATTTGTAAGTAGGGCGGCAGAAGTGATTGGTAAAAGAATACTCTTAAAAATGGATGAAAGGGAGTTTTTATTAAACTTTAATAATAATATCTATTCTAATTATACTAAAAACGAAATTATCGAATCTGCTGAAAATATTTACTTAAAAGTTTTAGAAAATAGAGACTCGTTTGAAGAGAAAGAATGGAATGAGCTCTATAAACTTTCAGAAGAAACTTTTGTTGAAGAAAATGAAAGCCTAAAACAAGGTGGAGCAGGCGCTGGTCTTACTGATAATGACTAAAGACTTTGATGATCAAACTAATGATGAAGAAGTTCTTCAATTAGATGATTTTTGTGAAGAGTGTAAAAAAGAAGACCCAAGTGTTTCTCAAAATTTAATTTTAACAGGATTTAAAACCTGTAATTCTTGTAAACTTTCAAAAACTATATTTCCGATTTAACTAATATTACTAATAGGCAGAGCATTCATTTTACTCATTACAAAAGATATTGAAAGAAAAGCAATTATTAAAAAAGCTAAAAAGACTATTCCAAATGATTTAAAATTAGACTTTAGATTTAAGACTTGTTTTGTTGAAATGATTAATCCTGCAAATATCCAAAACTGAGTTAGAAATATTATTGGGATCATTAAATCTGGTGTTACAGCAAAAAATCTTAAAAGCCCTGGTGCATGAGCAAACCCTACGGCTGTTAATACTTTTTTAAATGGAACTTTAGTTTCTTTATCTGGAAATAATTTTACACCGATCACATAAATAAATAGTCCCCACACAAACCAAGTAAGAATGGCAGTTAAGCCAGACATTGCAACAGCAGTTTTAATAACAGTATTTGCAGCAACAGCTCCTGCTAAGCCATCTAGTATCATGATAAGACCTGCAAAATATATTGCAGCCTCACCAAAGTTCTTATTATCTTTGTAGAGAGTTTTATCTAATTTAATAGACCGAACAATTATATTTAAAAATTGACCAAACATTATTTATTTTTTTTATTATTCTTCTGTGCTTTATAAGAAACAAATAGTGGAAAGAGTATTAAAGCAATTACTATTATTATGCAAATTACGATTAGGAATGATTTTGTCATTATTAGTGGGGGAGAATTAACCTCCCCCAAATAATTAATTTAACCTTTAACGACTTCTCTTGTGTTTGCGTTATAAGATTCTGTAAATGGCATATCCACCACTACAGCATCAACAGGTGTTCCTGGTGTGTCAGAATATTTAGCAGGTAAGTGAACTTTGTACTTAGTTCCAGCTTTTCCTTTAGGGAAACCATTACCATTTAATGTTCCATCAAATGGTATGTATCCCATTGCTATATTTTGACCTTTTTCAGGGTGATACCAAGGTGATGTAATAAATCCTACAGGATCTCCACCACTCTCAGGTGACACTAACCAAAAGTCAGGAGCATATTCTTCAATTGGTTTTCCACCCAACTCAAGACCTACTAACTGAAGTTTGTAAGGTTTTTTTCCATCCTTAAGCTCTGCGCCCATTTTCTCTAGTGCAGCTTTACCAACATAGTCAGCTTTTTTATCCCACTCACCTTTACCAGATAGTGACACTTGGTAACCAAGGTTACACTGGAAAGGATTGTGTTGTTGATCCATGTCTTGTCCCCAAGAAAGAATTCCAGCTTGAATTCTTCTGTGGTGAGCAGGAGCGATAACCATTAGGCTATGTTTTTTACCTGCAGCAAGAACAGCATTCCACATATCATCAGCATATTTAGTTGCTTCTCTTAAGTAGATTTCATATCCAGCTTCACCTGAGAAACCAGATTGTGAAATCACACAACTCCTGCCGCCAACTTTAACTTCAGCTAAACCGTAGAAAGGCATATTGTCAAAATCAACTTGATCTCCACAAAGGTCTTTCATTAAAGCTTTTGATTTAGGACCTTGAATTTGCACCGGGCAAACGTCAATTTCTTCAACTGTACAATCAAATCTTCCATCAGCGTTAACACCTTGAAGATACATTCCAATATCAGAGTCTGATAAAGAGAACCAAAATTCATCTTTTGAAATTCTAAGAAGAATAGGATCATTTAAAACACCACCATAAGCATTACATAGAATTACATATCTTGCTCTCATGGGTGAGATTTTAGTTGCATCTCTAGTTATAACGTAGTCAGTAAACTTTTCTGCATCAGGACCTTTAACTCTAATTTGTCTTTCAACAGCAACGTTCCACATCGTAACGTGATTTTTAATTGCTTCATATTCAACCATAGCTCCACCATCTTCAGGTTTTACATAACCTCTTGGGTGATAAATACGATTGTAAACAGTTGCTCTCCAACAACCAGCTTCCATTGATAGATGCCAGTATGGAGATTTTCTTACTCTTGTTGAAATTAACATTTCAACTTTTGTAGGCCCACTCTGTCTTAAGTTATATGGTACTTCACGATCAGATTGATCAACTGAAGTCACATGATTTAGTTTAGTATAGTCAAATTCATTAGACATAACCGTTCTCCTTCAACCACTTGTTAGTTTCCTTCAAGCCGCCGAATGTATAAATGTGGAAGTTGCCAGTAAACTCTTTCACTTTCCCAATTAATTCATTAGGGTCTTTAGGTTTCAATAAATCTAATGCCTTACTAAAATTAGACTTAAGAAAATTTATAGAATTTTTCGCCCCGACAATATTAGCAAATTTAATCAAGCTAGTTATTTTCATTGGCCCAGTAATTCCTACATGCACTGGCACTGACTGCTTAGAAATAAAATCTACAATAGGTTGACTCTCTAATAACCACTGGGTCACTATATAGTCGGCGTAAGGTTTTTTATCTATCATAGCTTTTTCTAATTCTTTATCAGAAATATCCTGACTTCCTTCTGGATGTCCTGCTATTCCTATTTTAATTCCATCAAAAAATCCTGTCTCTAAAATTTGAATTGAACTATCAAACTTTCCAACTGGCTCTCTACTTCCGCCAATTACCAAAGCTTGTTTAGCACCCACATCTTTACATCTTGCAATGTAATCTTTAAGTTGAGCATCATCCGTAATTGATCTTGCTGGAAAATGTGGAACTGGATTAAATCCCTTTTTAACTAACTCAGCTGATTGGTTAGCTGTCTCTTTATAGTCTCCTCCTGGAAGCATAGTTACATAAACATCCTTAACGGGAGGCAATGTATCAAGATCTGTTTGAGGTCCAACCTCAAGTGAAAAATTCATTTTTCCTGATGATTATCTTTTTTGTAAATGCTGTCAAAGAAATTCATCCTGTGGACAAAAATATTTGTTGCCAAAAATTGTGCTGGTGATAATTTTTTTTAATGTCTAAAGATCCTAAAAATCTTGAACTTTCAAAGATCTTAGATTTAGAGAAAATTAAAGTGGTTGGGAACCCCATCGAGAAAGCTCATGGATTGCCAAACGAGTGCTACACCAGCTCTGACTATCTAAGAATTGAAAGAGAGAGGATTTTCAAGGATAAATGGACAGTAATTGGGGTTGGAAGTTCTGTGCCAAATGTAGGAGACGCTCAACCTTATACTTTACTGGGCATCCCTCTTATTATTCTAAGAGACAAAGAGAAAAAAATAAGAGTATTTCATAATGTCTGTAGCCATAGAGGCTTCAAACTTTTAGATGAGCCTTGTGCTTTGAAAAATGTCTTAAGATGTCTATATCATTCATGGTCCTACGATTTTGATGGAAAGTTGGTTGCGACACCTCATATTGGAGGCCTGAATGTTCATGAAACAGATAAATTCGATAAATCAAAAAGTAACCTAAAAGAAGTTAGAACCAAAGTTTGGATGGACATAATATTTATCAATATAAATGGTAATGAATTAGAGTTTGATGAGTATATCAAGCCACTTGAAGAAAGATGGTCAAAATTCATATCCAAGGAAGATCAAAAATTACTTAAACACTCAAAGGATCATGGGTATTTCATTCTCGATGTTAAATGTAATTGGAAGTTTGCAATAGAAAATTACTGTGAAAGTTATCATTTGCCATGGATACATGCAGAATTAAATAAAGTTTCAAATATTAGCGACCATTACCATATTCAAGGTTTACCAAATAGATTTGCTGGCCAAGGTACAAATAAATACGACCAACCTGTTAAAGGAAATCAAACTTTTAATAATTTTCCAAATTGGCCAACAGAACTGTCTAAAAAAGCTGAGTATATTGCTTTATTTCCAAACGTAATGATTGGTCTTCATATAGATCATTTTTATGTTTTTTGGTTAGAACCTAAGTCTATTAGTGAAACTAAAGAACATTTAATGATGTATTATGTAGGTGATGATAGTGCGAATGGAACTGAGTTTACTGAGATGAGAAAAAAAAATGCAGAATTTTGGAAAGAAGTTATGTCAGAAGATATAAAAGCTATTGAAGGTATGCAAGAAGGTAGAAATTCACCAGCATATAATGGTGGAAATTTTTCACCAATAATGGATAACCCTACACATGAATTTCATAAATGGATTGCAACAAACTTAATTTAAAATGAAAATAATATTAATTATGGGTCTTCCAGGAGCTGGCAAAACAACTCTAGCAAATGAAATTGCTCCATCGATAAATGCTAAAAGACTTAATGCTGATGAAGTTAGAAAAGAAGCTAATGATTGGGATTTTTCAGAAGAAGGCAGAATAAGACAAGCCAAAAGAATGGCAAATTTTGCTAAAAAATTAAAAGATGATGGAAATTATGTTATTGCTGATTTTGTTTGCCCAACACCTGAAGCAAGAAGTTTATTTCCTGCAGATTATATGGTTTGGGTTAATACAATAAAAGAGGGACGTTTTGATGATACTAACAAGATGTTTGTTAAACCTGAAAAATTTGACTGTCAGGTTACAACTCAAGATGCTAAACATTGGGCACCAATAATACTAAAGGAGATAAAATAATGGCTTATGAATGGGATAATAAAAAACCAACAGCACAAATGCTTGGCAGATGGCAGCCATTTCATGATGGTCACTATGCTTTATTTCAGGAAATTATTAAAAAAACAGGTCAAGTATGTATTCAAATTAGAGACGTTCAAGGTGTTGATGATAATCCATTTGATTTTGACACGGTTAAAAAAAATATTGAAGAAAAGTTAAACCCAGAATTTGAAGGCAGATTTAAAGTAATGATGGTTCCTAATATTACTAATATTTGTTACGGAAGAGGGGTTGGTTACAAAATAGAAGAAGTTGTTTTGTCAGAGGAAATTCAACAAATCTCTGCAACAAAAATTAGAGCTAAAATGAGAGAAGATGGCAAACTTAAGTAATATTAAAGTTAAACTTTTAAATAAAGGTATTGCTTCAATCATCATCAATGAGCCAAAAACATATAACGCACTTTCATTTAAAAATTTAGAAGATCTAATTAAAGCTTTTAAAAAATTAGATGAAGATAAAAATATTAAGGTAATAATTATTGAAGGGTCTGGAAAAGGTTTTAGTGCGGGTCATAATTTAAAAGAAGTAAGTGGATTAAAAAAAAGAGAAAAATATCAAAAACTTTTTAATCTTTGCTCAAAATTAATGCTTCAAATAGTTGAAGGAAAAAAACCAGTTATTGCAAAAGTTCATGGGGCAGCATTTGCTGCGGGATGTCAACTAGTTGCAAGTTGTGATCTTGCTTACAGTGCTAGTGATGCAATATTTGCAACACCAGGAGTAAATATAGGCTTATTTTGTAGCACACCAATGGTAGCTGTTAGCAGAAAAGTTAATAGAAAAAGAATGATGCAGATGCTGTTAACTGGCGAACCCATTAAAGCAAATTATGCAAAAGAAATTGGATTAATTAATAATCATTTTTCTAAATTAAAATTAAACAATGAAGTATTAAAAGTTGCTAAAACTATTGCTTCAAAATCAAGTTTTACAATTAAAATTGGCAAACAAACTTTTTATAATCAATTAGAAATGCCATTAAGAAAAGCTTATGCATATACGAGTAAAATGATGACTAAAAATATGATGGCTATGGATGCTAAAGAAGGAATATCTGCATTTTTAGAAAAAAGAAAACCTAAGTGGAAACATAAGTAGTGAACGACAAAATAAAAGAAATTCTTTCAAAATATAAAACAATTGCAATGGTGGGTGTTAGTAAGGACGACAAAAAACCTTCAACTATTGTTATGAAATATATGCAGAAGTATGGCTTTAAAGTTATTCCAGTTAATCCAAGTGCAAAAGGACAAAAGATATTAGGAGAAGAAGTTTATGAAAAACTTGAAGATATCAAAATACCAATAGATATTGTGGATGTGTTTAGACCTTCAGCAGAAGCACTTAAGTTTGCGGAGGGTGGTATTAAAATTGATGCTAAAGTTCTTTGGCTACAACTAGGAATAAGAAGTTTAGAAGCAAAAAAGTTAGTAGAAAGTAAGAATATTGAATACATAGAAAATAGATGCACTAAAATGGAATATCAAAAGCTTTTTTTAAATATAAATCCAGCTTTTCCTGTCTTACAAAATTAAATGAATATAATAAATTTTACTCCCTTGCCTGCGTTTCTAGGGGGTGCATTAATTGGTTTGGCTGTAGTTCTATTCTTTGTCTTTAACGGTCGATTAATTGGAATAAGTGGAATTGCTAGTAATTTTTTAACTTCTAAAAGTAATAGATTTGATAATTTTTTATTTATAGTGGGGTTAATAATTGGCCCTATTTTATATAAATTTTTTACATCTCAAGAAATTAATATTTCAATTTCAAATTCATTTTTTTTAGTATCTATAGCTGGTTTAATGGTAGGTGTTGGCACGAGAATTGGTGGGGGGTGTACTAGTGGTCATGGAATTAGTGGAATGGGCAGATTTTCTATAAGGTCAATTATTGCAACAATAACCTTCATGATTGTTGGAATTTTAACTGTTTTGGTAAAAAACTTAGTATGAGTAAAATTATATCTTTAGTTTGTGGGATAATATTTGGAATTGGTCTTACTGTTTCAGAAATGATTGATCCTGCTAAAGTTTTAGGTTTCTTAAATATTTTTGGAGATTGGGACCCATCTTTAGCATTTGTGATGATCGGAGCCCTAATTATATCTTCTCCATTTTTTCACTTATTTAAAAATAATAAAAAACCTATTTTTGCTAAAAGCTTTAATTACACAACTAATAAAGAGATAAATAAAAAGTTAATTATTGGCTCTTCACTTTTTGGAGCAGGTTGGGGTTTGGCAGGCTTATGTCCTGGGCCTGCGATAGCATCTTTAGCTTTATTAAATATTAATTCAGCTGTCTTTGTAGTTGCAATGTTTGCTGGGTTTTATTTAGCTAAATTGGCAGAACCGACTACCCATGCTCGATGATAAAAATCATCTATATTTTTTTGAATTAACCCTTTGGCAATTTGGGTAGCTTCTTGCTCTTCAAAAGGACCATGTTTTTTTTCAGTATTCTTTAGTATTGTTTCAAATTCATTAGGGTTGGTATGCTCACCTTCAATTACATAAAAATTTTTCATGGCTTTCTTATAGAACTAGTTTAAAAATACACAAATGAAAAAAATATTTCTTTTATATGGTCATTATAACGAAAAATCTTTTAATGCTGCTATTAGAGATACTTTTATAAAAACGGTTGAAGCAAACGGTCATTCAGTTGATTGTGTAGACCTATATAAGGAAAAATTTAACCCTGTTTTTGCAGGTGAACAAGCTGGTGAAGATGTTTTAGATCATCGTAGACGAATTGAGAAGTGTGATACAATCGTTCTAATTGCACCTATTTGGAACTTTAGAATGCCAGCAATTGTGGAGGGATGGATAGATAAAGTTTTGTCACCACCATGGGCATTTACATTTAAAAAACTAGTTGGAAACTATGGTTATCCAATGGGAAATTTAAAAGATAAAAAAGCTATAATTTTTTGTACTTATGGGTCTCCAAGGCTCGCTATTACAACCTTCTTCTTAAACTTACCTATAAGAAGATTAAAAAGAGGGGTATTTCACATGTGTGGCATTTATAATATTGTTTATAGAAGATACTTTGCTGTACCGTTTGTCAGTGATAAAAAAAGAGAACAATTTTTGGAAGACGTCAGAACAACTGCACAAAATATATAAATTAATTTTAATTACTTTATTTTTTACATCTCCATCATTTGCTGAATTAGTTAAGCCTAATAATGGGATTGAACCTTATCAAGTTGTCAAAATCCAATTAAGAAGTTTAAAACAGAATGATAATCCAAAAAAAGATAATGGAATTGAGCAGACTTGGGAATTTGCACACCCAAATAATCAAAAAAATACAGGTCCTTTAGATCGATTTAAAGTGATGATAAAAGGAAAATCTTATGTGATGCTTCTTAATCACTTGGACCATAAGGTTGTTAAGATAAAATCTACTGATTTAACTGCTCTTTTTGAAGTAACAGTTCTTGATAGAGATAAGGTCTATTATAAATTCAACTGGTCAGTTGAAAAATATACAAAAAATGGTCCCCTTAAGGACTGCTGGCTGACTACAATGGTATCTGCACCAATGCCTCTTGGATCTTCAGTTTAAGCTAATAACTAAACGAATTTTGTTTCGTTAATAATAAAAAAATAGTAGGAATCGGATTAATGAAATCTAAAGCTAAAGTTGTTGTAGTTGGTGGTGGCGTAGTTGGAGTTAGTGCTCTTTATCACCTGGCAAAAAAAGGTTTGTCAGATGTTGTTCTTGTCGAGAGAAAAGAATTAACTTCAGGATCAACTTGGCACGCAGCAGGTCTGCTTCCACTATTTAATATGAGTTATTCAGTTGGACAGCTTCATAAGTATGCAGTTGATCTTTATAAAAAATTAGAAGAAGAGACAGGACAAAATGTTGGCTTCAGTGTTGTCTCAAATATTCGTTTAGCAAGCACTAAAGATAGGATGGATGAATATCATCAATATGCAGGAGTGGCACAAACTATAGGTGTTGATGTAAAATTTTTAACTCCAGATCAGGTAAAAGAAATTTGGCCTTTATGTCGTACAGATGATTTGCTTGGAGCAATCCAACACCCGGAGGATGGATATATTCAACCTGCAGACTTAACTCAAGCAATGGCTACGGGTGCAAGAAATATGGGTGCAGAGATTTATAGAAACACGTCTGTAGTTGGAATTAAACAAACTAAAGATGGATGGACTGTTGAAACTGACAAAGGAGCTATTGAATGTGAACATGTAATTTCTTGTTCAGGAAATTTTGCAAGACAAACTGGAAAAATGGTTGGTTTAGATATTCCTGCCATACCTGTTGAGCATCAATATATTGTAACAGAAGCACACCCAGATATTTTAAAAAGAAAAAAAGAAGGCTTACCAGAGATGGGAGTTTTAAGAGATAGTGATAGTAGATGGTACATGAGAGAAGAAGCAGGTGGTTTAATATTAGGACCCTATGAGGATGGTGCTCCAGCTTGTTATGTTGATGGACCATCAAAAGATTCTGAGTATGAATTATTTCAAGAAGATTTAGATAGACTTGCTCCACATATAGAAGGTGCGATTCATCGAGTTCCAGCCTTTGGAGAAGTTGGTGTAAAAAAAGTTTATAACGGAGCAATTTGTTACACACCTGATGGAAACCCAATTGTAGGACCGGCGTGGGGACTTAAAAATTTCTGGATTAATGAAGGACATAGTTTTGGTATTACTGCAGCAGGTGGTGCAGGATGGCAACTTGCTGAATGGATTGTAGATGGAGAACCAACAGTTGATATGCTTGGCGTTGACCCAAGAAGATTTGGTGATTATGCAACAAAATCTTACTTAAAAGAAAAAAACGAAGAAGCTTATAACCATGTATTTAAAGTTCATTACCCAGATGAAGAAAGAGGCGCTGCTAGAGAATTAAGAACATCACCTTGTTATGACAGAATGAAAGCATTAGGTGCAGTATTTGGACAAAAATTTGGTTGGGAGAGACCAAATTTCTTTGCAGTAGATGGAATGGAACAAAAAGATGATTGGTCTTTTAGAAGATCCAAGTGGTTTGAGGCAATAAAAAAAGAATGTAAAAATGTAAAAGAAAATGTGGGTCTTTTAGACATGACTGCATTTGCAAAATGTAGAATTAAAGGTTCTGGGGCTGAAGAGTTTTTAGATTATTTAGTAGCAAACAAACTTCCAAAAAAAATAGGAAGAATTGGTTTATGTCATGCCCTTAATACTAAAGGAGGAGTACATTCTGAATTTACAATAATGAGAGAAGCTCCAGATAGTTTCTATTTAGTTTCCGCAGGAGCAAACCAAAGATTAGACCATGATTGGATTCAAAAATGGATGCCAAATGATGGGACAGTTCAATTTGAAAATCTAACTAATAGTATGGGTGTACTTGTTGTGTCTGGTCCAAAGGCTAGAGAATTAATGACAAGAGTTTCCAGTGATGATTTTTCTGGTGAAAACTTTAAATGGTTAAGTGCTAAAAATGTGAATGTTGGAAATGCACCAGTGAATGCTATGAGAGTAAACTTTGTTGGTGAATTAGGGTGGGAGCTTCATCATCCAATTGAATACCAAAACCATATATTTGATAAATTAATGGAAGCTGGCAAAAATTTAGGTATTAAGCCTTATGGGATTAGAGCGATGAATAGTTTAAGACTTGAAAAATCTTATAAACTTGTTGGGACAGAATTATCAATTGAATATTCACCTTACGAATCTGGACTAGATAGATTTATACATCCTAATAAAGGAAACTTTATTGGTTTAGAAGCGCTGAATAAATGGAGAGAAAAAGGTTTTAAAAATAAACTGGTTACTATGGAAATTCACAATGTCGAAGATGCGGATGTTCTAGGAAATAATCCAATTTATGAAAATGACAAAGTTGTTGGACGTGCAACAGGAGGAGATTTTGGATTTAGACTAGGTAAATCGATTGCACTAGGAATGGTGAACCCTAATGTTGCGACAACTGGTCAAAAATTGAAAATTGATATTTTAGGAAAAATGTACGATGCTACTATTTTGGACGAGAGTCCATACGATCCAGAAAATAATTTATTGAGAGCATAATGAAAATATTAGTCGCTGTTAAAAGAGTAATTGATTACAACGTTCAAGTCAGGGTTAAAGAGGATGGAACTGGTGTTGTTACTGATAATGTTAAAATGTCTAGCAATCCACCCGATGATAATGCGATTGAAGAAGCTGTAAAAATTAAAGAAGCAGGTAAGGCGACAGAAATTATTGCAATTACAGTGGGTGAGGAAAAATCACAAGAAACTGTTAGAAAAGCCTTGGCAGTTGGTGCTGATAGAGGAATTTTAATCAAAACTGAAGGAATTGTTGAGCCATTAGCTGTAGCAAAAGTGCTGCAAAAAATTGTTGAAAAAGAAAAACCAGATCTAGTTTTTATGGGTAAACAAGCAATTGATGATGACTGTAATCAAACAGGTCAAATGTTAAGTGCTTTATTGAATTGGCCTCAAGCAACATTTGCATCAAAAATTGAAATAAAAGACAGAACTTTAGAGGTAACTAGAGAAATTGATGAAGGATTAGAAACAATTGAAGTTAATCTACCAGCTATAGTGACATGTGATTTAAGATTAAATGAGCCTCGTTATGCTTCACTACCAAATATTATGAAATCTAAAAAGAAACATTTGGAAATTTTAACAGCTGCTGACTTAGGAGTTGATACCACACCTAGGGTTCAACAAATTAAAGTAGAAGAACCACCAAAAAGAAAAGCAGGAATTAAAGTTGCAAGTGTTGCCGAGTTAGTTAGCAAACTTAAAAATGAGGCAAAGGTAATATAATGTCAGTTTTATTAATAGCAGAGCATAATAATAAAGAAGTAAGACCTTTTACATTAAACGCAATTACTGCAGCATCTCAAATGGATGGAGATGTACATGTCCTATTAATTGGAAATAATTGTGGAGATGTTGCTAAATTATTATCTGAAATGCCAGCTGTTAAAAAAGTATTACATGCTGAAGCTCCTCACTATGAAAACTATTTAGCAGAAAACTTTGCACCACTAGTTGTAAAAGTTTCAGAAAATTATTCTCATATTGTAAGTTCTGCAAATACATTTGGTAAAAATTTGATGCCAAGAATAGCAGCAAACTTAGATATATCTCAAGTAAGTGATATTACTAAAGTGATATCAGCTGATACATTCATAAGACCTATTTATGCGGGTAATGCATTTGCTACAGTAAAAAGTACTGATGCAAAAAAATGTATAACAATTAGACCAACATCTTTTGAACCTTGTGAAACTTCTGGTGGCTCTGCTCCAATAGAAAAAATTGAAGCTACTGAAGAGTTTACGTTATCAAAATTTATTAAAAGAGAAGAGGTTAAGTCAGACAGACCTGAGCTTGGAACTGCTAGAGTTGTAGTTTCTGGTGGAAGAGGAATGCAAAATGGAGAAAATTTTAAATTAATAACTGATATTGCGGATAAATTAAATGCAGCAATTGGAGCATCACGTGCAGCAGTTGATGCAGGATACATAAGCAATGAACATCAAGTTGGTCAAACTGGTAAAGTTGTTGTACCTGATTTATATATTGCAGTTGGAATTTCTGGAGCAATTCAGCATTTAGCTGGAATGAAAGAAAGTAAAATTATTGTTGCTATAAATAAAGATGGTGAAGCACCAATATTTAGTGTCGCAGATTATGGACTTGAAGCAGACTTATTTGAGGCGTTACCTCAATTCTTAGAAGAATTGAATAAATTAAATAGTATACAAAAATAATCAGTACTGTAAAAATTCAAGATATGCCTAGAGAAGCAATGGATTATGATGTGGTAATCGTTGGGGGTGGTCCTTCAGGACTATCTACGGCAATTAAACTCAAACAATTAGATCCAGAATTAAATGTGTGTTTACTTGAAAAAGCTTCAGAGATTGGTGCACATATTCTAAGTGGTAATGTTTTTGAAACTAGAGCTTTAGATGAGTTATTACCAAACTGGAAAGAACTTAATTCACCTATAAAAACTAAAGTTTCAAAAGAAAAATTCTTATTTTTAGGAAAATCAAAATCATTAAGCTGGCCGACATGGCTACTTCCATCAGTTCAACAAAATCATAATAATTACATAATCAGTTTAGCAAACCTATGTAGATGGCTTGCAGAACAAGCAGAAGCTTTAGGTGTAGAAATATTTCCAGGTTTTCCTGCAAGTGAAATTTTATACAATGATGATGGATCAGTTAAGGGAGTTGCAACTCAAGACATGGGAGTTGATAAAAATGGAAATAAAAAAGATGGCTTTGAACCAGGTATAGAGCTTTTAGGAAAAGTTACTGTTTTTGCAGAAGGATGTAGAGGGCATCTTGGAAAACAATTAATTGAAAAATACAATTTATCAGAAGGTAAAGATCCTCAGCAATATGGAATTGGGTTTAAAGAAATTTGGGAAATCAGTGAACAAAATCATGAAGAGGGAATGGTAATGCATACTGCAGGTTGGCCACTAGATAACAATACTTATGGCGGAAGCTTTATCTATCACGCAGAAAACAAACAAGTTTTTTTAGGTTATGTAATTGGTCTTGATTATAAAAACCCACACCTTTCACCGTTTGATGAATTTCAAAGATTTAAAACTCATCCTGCAATTAAAAAAATAATTGAAGGTGGAAAACGTATTTCATATGGCGCACGTGCTTTAATTGAAGGTGGACTTCAAAGTTTACCAAAAATGTTTATGCCAGGTGCTTTGTTAATCGGTTGTGATGCGGGAACTTTAAATATGCCTAAGATCAAAGGATCACACACTGCAATGAAAAGTGGAATGATTGCTGCTGAAACTATTAATAAACATTTAAAAGAAAAGCAAGATTTATCAATTTATGAAGATAAATTTAAAAAAAGTTGGGTTTATGAAGAACTACATACTGCCAGAAATGTTAAGCCTAGTTTTAGCTGGGGTTTAATTCTTGGAATAATATTTACCGGAATTGATCAAATATTATTTAGAGGAAAATTACCTTTTACCTTAAGACATAAACATGCTGACCACGAAACACTAAAACCAGCAAATGAAATGCCAAAAATTGATTACCCTAAACCAGATAATGTGATTACATTTGATAAAACAAGTTCTGTTTATTTAACAGGAACCAATCATACTGATAATCAGCCTGTGCACTTACAGTTAAAAGATCCAAACTTACCTATAAATTACACTTTAGAAAAATTTGATGAACCAGCACAAAGATATTGTCCTGCAGGTGTTTATGAAGTTCAAAATGAAAATGGTGTTAATAAATTTATAATTAATTCACAAAATTGTATTCATTGTAAAACTTGTGATATTAAAGAACCTTCTCAAAATATTACCTGGGTTACCCCTGAAGGAAGTGGCGGACCTAAGTACGGAAATATGTAATTTTCGTTGTGCTCTTCCTTATGATCTTGGAAGAACACAACGAAAAATATCTTTTTTAAAAAGATAAAATTAATCCAAGAACGAAAATAAGAGAGAGTGTTAGTCCTAAAAAAACTAGGTTTGTTAGAGTTTCTTTTTCTTTAACTTTTCTAGCTCTATTTAAGAGAATATTTATATCAACACGACCTGATGATGAAACTTCCTCACTCTTTTCAGGGGTCGCTAGAGAAGAAAGGTTATCAACCCGTGTATTAATTATTTTTTCTGCACTCATGCATGTAACTAATCATTGTGAAGTAGATTAAACAATTAAAGAATAGTTCATTATGGGCTAAGTTGTTTACTTTGATGTTCATTTTGGGTTATGATCATAGAAAATTATATGTCTATAACCTTACCCAAAGTATCAAATCAAATTCTTAGTAAGGATATTCTTAATACAATAAATAAATATTTCACTACCATTCAGCCTATTTGGTTGCCAATACAAATGGAATGGACGAACAATCTTTATAGAACTTTTTATGATTATGAAAAATTTATGATTGTCATGTATTTAATGACTAAAACATTTGATTATTATTCAAAAAATTTTGTGAAATTAAATTATGATGAGTTTTTTAGTCAAAATGAAGTTGAAGTAGAAACACTTAATATAATGGAAATATCTAATGCACTTAACATACCAAAAGAGACAGCTAGAAGAAAAATTAATGAATTAGAAGAATTAAGAGCAATTAAAAAAATAAATAAAAAAATTATAATTGATAGAAGTACTTGGCCAAATATAAAACCTGAAGTAACAATGAAAAATATGTCATTTTTTTTATCTACTCTGTCAAAAATGATAGTTAATGAGGGATTAATGATAGAACCAATTAGCTCAGAGGATTTAATAAGAGTAGTTAAAAAAAATTTTTCATTCGTTTGGAAACTTTACTACGATATGCAATTGCCAATGCTATTAACATTTAAAAAAATCCATGGTGATTTAGAAACCTTTCATGTTTACGGCACTTGCTTAACTAATCATGTATTAAATGCAAAAAGAAATGATAATAGTCAGATGAGCAAAGAATTATATTTAGACAAGTATTTTTTTGGTAATAAACAAGAATTTTCAGGCATTAATGCAATGTCAATTTCAGATATTACGGGCATACCAAGAGCTACAGTTATTAGAAAATTAAATAAATTGGTTGAAGAAAAATTTTTAGTAATAGATAGTAAAAAACATTATTCAACTAATAGAACAGTTCACCAAAAAAAAATAATTGCAATACAAAAAACAACATTTATTAATCTATCTAATTTTTCTGAACGCATTTATAATTTGAGTTTAATAGAAAAAAATAATTAAAATCTAAGTATTTTTTTTAACAATAAATATAAAAATTATCGAAGTTATCATCATTATCAAAGCATAAGCAGCTGTTGGTACAATGAAAGTAGTTATACTTTCTCCAAATATCTGTGTTCCAACAAAAAGTGCTAAAGTTCCATTTTGAAGTCCACACTCTATTGAAATACATCTTTGTTGTGCAACTCCGGATGCAAAGTATTTTGCAATATAAAATCCTAAAATCATCATTGTTAAGTTTAAGATTAAAACAGCCAAACCTGCATTCACAATGTAAGAAATGATATTATTCCACTCTTCTATATAAATAGCAGCAAACACCAACACAAATAACATTACTGAAATTTTTTGAATTATCGAAGCTTGATTATCAACAAAATTTTTAGCAAAGTGTTTAATTATCATTCCAATTATTACTGGAACTGTAACAACAAGAAACATTTTAAAAGCAATACCAGTCATTGATATTTCTTTAATAACGCTAATTTCAAAAAAATTAATCGACGCAAACATTATAAATGGAACAGAAATAATACTAATCAAACTAACAACTGCAGTTAGTGATATTGAAAGTGCAACGTCACCATCAGCAAATTTAGTAATTACATTTGATGTAACGCCACCAGGCGCACATGCAATCAACATTAATCCAACAGCAAGTTCTGCTGACAGATTTAATAGTAATGCTATAGACAAAGCAACGATTGGTAGCAAAACTAACTGAGAAATAAAACCGACTAAAAAATCTTTTGGAATTTTAACTACTCTTATGAAATCTTGAATAGTCAAACTCAATCCAAGCCCCAACATTATTAAAGCTAAACCTAATGGAGCTATCTTTGTTGCAATTTCCATTTTAAAAACTTATTAGTTCATTTTGAGTTTTACAAGAAAATGATTTCAATCTTAGGATTAACTAAGATAAATCAATAGCATTTTTCTTTAAAACCTCCATTGAAACAAGCTTTAAAGTTTTTTCATGTGTTCTTTTTAAATAAACAGGACAAGGTTTGCCAGCATCTGCAGCTCTTGCATACCAACTAGCACAAACACACCAACCATCTCCAGCTTTAAGACCTGGAAATCCAAATTCAGGATGAGGAGTTGTTAAATCGTTGCCAGCTTCTTTACACCATTCTAAAAATTCTGTTGTAACTTTTGCACAAACGGTGTGAACACCGTGATCATTTTCATCAGTGCTACAACAGCCATCTCTATGCCATCCTGTTAAAGGATCGTTCGAACATTCTTCTAGATCTTCACCAAGAACATTTTTTTGTTTGTCGCTCATTTAAATTTTTGTTGGATTGGGTTGACCTTTGTAGACAACTTCAGGATCAAAAGATTTTTCTTTTTCTTCAAATTTCATTTCAATTTCTCTACCATTTTCAATTGGGCCCAATGGAATTGATCTATAAAAACATGATCGATAACCAACATGACAGCTTGAACCATCACCAATATCTACAGTTAACCAGACTGAGTCTTGATCATCATCAATTCTAATTTCAGTTACTTTTTGAGTAAAGCCACTAGTTTTACCTTTGTGCCAAATTTGCTGTCTAGATCTACTAAAGTAATGAGCTTCTTTAGTTTCAATAGTTTTTTTAAAAGCCTCAACATTCATGTATCCATGCATCAAAACATCTTTAGTTTTTGAGCACATAGTGATGACTGGAATTAAGCCATCATTATCAAATTTTGGTGAAAGGAGTTTTCCCTCTTCAATTTCTACTATATTTTCTCTTTTTTTAAACATATCTAGGTGATTATGTAGCATATTGAACAATATATTAAATATTTTAAAAACAACGATTTACTGTATAAACTTGCCTTATGAAATTAGTTGAAGAGACAGATAGTAAGATTTTAGATACCAAAAAAGTTTCTGATAAAGAAGCTGAAGAGGCTTTTAAAACTATATTAACTTGGATGGGTGAAGACCCTAGCAGAGAAGGATTATTAGAAACTCCTAAGAGAGTTGTTAAAGCATATAAAGAATATTTTAATGGATACTCAGAAGACCCTAATAAAATTTTAGATAAGACTTTTGGGGATGTCGAAGGTTATGATGATATGGTTGTACAAAAAAATGTTTCTGTACAAAGTCATTGTGAACATCATATGGCTCCAATTATTGGAATTGCACACGTTGCATACATTCCAAACGAAAGAGTTGTGGGTCTAAGTAAACTTGCTAGAGTTGTTGAAGTTTTTTCAAAAAGATTACAAACCCAAGAAAGACTTACAATGCAAATTGCTAAAACAATAATGGAATCTTTAGATGCAAAAGGTGTAGCAGTCACAATAGACTCAACTCATCAATGTATGACTATGAGAGGTATTAAAAAAGAAACTGCAACAACAGTTACAAATTATTTCTTAGGACAATTTAAAGAAGACCTTAGTATTCAAAATAGATATTTAAGATTTATTAGTAAGTAAATTTCCTAAGGAGGGAAAAGCATGTCAGATAATTTTAAAGCACTAGTTATTAATCAAGAGGGTGAAAATTTTACACGAGAAGTAAAGTCAATAGATAAATCATTTTTAAAACATGGTGATGTTACTGTAAAAGTAGATTATTCCGACTTAAACTATAAAGATGGAATGATTTTGAAAAATGGTGGTCGTCTTGTTAAAGAATTTCCACATATTCCAGGCATAGATTTTTCTGGTACTGTTCTTGAAAGTGAAAATCAAAAATTTAAAACTGGTGATGAAATAATTTTAACTGGATGGAGAGTTGGAGAAGCTTTTTTTGGTGGATACTCTCAGATAGCAAAAGTTAATGCCGATTTTTTAGTTAAGAGACCTTCAAATCTAACTAGCAAACAGGCTATGATGTTAGGAACAGCTGGCTTTACATCTTTAATGAGTGCTTTTGCTATTCAAGCTAGAGAAGAAATTTTATTAGGCGATAAAGTAAATGATGTATTGGTTACTGGAGCTACTGGTGGGGTGGGAAGTGTAGCGGTAATGGCTCTTACTAAATTAGGATACAATGTAACAGCTGTTACAGGAAAAGATTCTAAAACAGATTATTTAAAATCGCTAGGAGCAAAAAATGTTGTTAATAGAGCTGATTTTGACAAAGATCCAAGACCTATTGATAAAGGATTGTGGGATGGTGTTGTTGATACAGTGGGGGGTAAAATTTTAGCTAATGCAATAGCTCAAACTAGATCAAATGGAATTGTAGCTGTTTGTGGTAATGCAAATAGTAATGAACTAAATACAAATTTATTACCATTCATGCTTAGGGGAATTAAAGTTTGGGGAATGGACTCAGCAAATTGTAGTATTAAAAGAAGAGAATTTATTTGGGCAGAAGCAGCAAAGCTTGTTGATTTTGAAGTTCTTGAAAAATCAATCTTAACTGTAAGTTTAGATGAATTGTTAGAAACATATCCAAAAATTTTAAAGGGTGAAATTTCAGGAAGAGTCTTGGTAGATTTAAATAAATAGATGGATTGGGATAAATTAAAAATATTCCACGCAGTTGCAGAAGCAGGTAGTTTTACTAACGCAACAATAAACCTAAACTTAAGTCAGTCTGCAATAAGCAGACAAATTCAATCATTAGAACTGGATCTTAAAGTACAACTCTTCGAGAGACACGCAAGAGGTCTTACTTTAACTGAAAATGGTGAATATTTATTTAAGACAGCTCACGATGTAATTAGTAAATTAAAAGAAGTTGAGTCGACACTGGGAGATCAAAAAAATAAACCAACTGGTAAACTAACAATTACAACTGTTAGAAGTTTTGGTACTCACTGGCTAACACCTCGTATTCAAGAGTTTATGACTTTAAATCCAGAAATTGAAATTGAATTAATTTTTGATGATAAGGAATTAGACTTAAGTACTAGACAAGCAGATATAGGTATTTTCATGAGAAGACCTAAGCAGCTTAATTATATCCAAAAAAAATTAGTAGATATTAAGTATTATATTTATGGATCTAATAAATATTTAGAAAAATATGGAATGCCCAAAACAATCTCAGACCTAAATAAACATAAATTTATTTCTTTTGGTAAAGGGGCACCATCTCCAGTCTATGATCCAGATTGGGCTTTAAAACTTGGAATTAAAGATTCTAAAAAAAGAAAACCAGTAATGAAAGTTAATAGTGTTATGGGTTTACTTTTAGCCGTTGAAGCTGGTGTAGGTCTAGCAGCGCTTCCTGAATATTTAGTTTCAAATTCAAACAATGTAATAAAAGTACTTCCTAATTCAGAAGGGCCCATAACAGAGGCTCACTTTGTCTACCCTCAATCACTTAAGAATACTGCAAGAATTACTGCTTTTAGGAACTTTTTATTCAGTAAAATTGGTGATTGGAAGTCTTAGTTAATTAGAATTATCATTAACATAAACTGAAACACCTCTAGAATTAATATCTACATCAAATTTTTTATGTAAAGGTGGAAAAGCTCTTTGTGGACAATCCAATCTATCACAAGTTCTGCAAGATACACCGATAGGTATTTCAGTTGTTTTGTCACTAACATTAATGTTTTCAGTGTACACAAAATCTTTTGCGTATTTTGCATCACAACCAAGACCAATTGATAATATACTTTTTGACTGACCAAAACGTCCTACACCTTTTTCAACTGTTCTTGCAATACAAACATATTTTTCACCATTGGTCATTTTACTAACAGCTGCTTGAATTACACCAGGTCGGGTGAATGCTGAATAAACATTCCATCTAGGACATGCACCACCATATCTTGGTATATCAATTCCTGATAATGAAAATCTTTTTGAAATATTTCCTGCCATATCAACTCTTAGCATGTGAAAAGGAATTCCAGGTAATTTTGGATCTTGTAAGCATGTTACACGGTGAGCAACTTGCTCAAAAGAAGTCGCAAATGTATTTTGTAATAGCTCTAAATCATATTTTAATTTTTTACATTCAGCATGAAAAGGTTTGTAGGGCATTAAAATTGCTGCACCACAATAATTTAATAAAGCAACCTTAGTTAACTTTTCAGACTCTTCTGAAGGAAAAGAAAATTTAGATAGATAATTATCAATATCTTTCATTGCACCTTCTTGTGCAATCTGAGCTGCTGCATGAAGTTTTTTTGTTTCTAATGAACTATAATCACTTAATAGAAGTTCTTTTTTATTTTTATTATAGATTTTAGAAAATGGCTTTCCTTCTTCTGGTAAAATATCTTTAACTATAATTGAATATTCTTTATTTAAATATTCACATAAAGCAATATATCGAGTTCTGTTATTTTTTTGAATTTTATCAAAAACTTTATTTGCAAACTCTTCTAATTTTGGAAAATAGTTTTTATGTTCTTGAAGGAAGTCAGATATTACCTCTCCTGGAAAAGAGTTTTTTCTATTATCAACTATCTTACCTGATATTTTTTCTATTTTATTAATTAGTTCGTGATCTTTCTTTTTAAGAATATCTCCTAATCTAACAAGGGCTCTACCTATTTTTGGGTTTGTTCCTACAAGGTCTTTAACTTCAGGACCAAGAATATCCAGGTCTTCAAATAATTTATCATCTAGAATTTCTGAAATAGTATTTTCTAAGTTAACATCCGATTTTGATGTTAAGTCTGAGAGTTGAATATTTAATTTTTCACAAACCTTCAGTAATAAATCTCCATCTATTTTTCTTTTTCCACTTTCAATTAAGTTTAAATAGCTTGGAGAAATACCCAAATCTTCTGAAAGTTTGTTAGCTTGCAGTCCTAACTGTCTTCTAAAAGCCTTTATTTTTGGACCAATTTTTAAATCAATTTGACTCATAAGCTCTATTTGTAAATTTTGTAAATTTAAATTTACAATAAGTTTCTATGTTTTACAATGTTTTTAACGATTTAGTTAGATTTTGTAAATTTAGTAAATTATAAAGTTTACATGAACGATAAAAATATAAATAAAAACCAAGAAAATCAAAGAGAAATTAACGATAACAACAATCAGAATCAATTTAGTCAATCAGGTATTTACCTAAGAGATGATCATTGTGATTGGGGTTCTAGTGGGATGAATGAATTCACTCAAGAATTTAGTGAAAAAAAATAAGTCCGCTTACCGTTAATTTATACACGATTTAATTTTCTTAATACATAATCTAGAAAGACCTACCTATGAGCTCAGAAGCTAAAGTTTCATACGATTTAAAAAGATTTTTAGGAATCAAAAAAGACTATACTTCAGAAGAAGTAGAACGATTAAGAGGTTCTATTAAAATTGAATATTCGATGTGTAAGCATCAATCTAAAAAATTATGGGATCTGTTAAATTCAGAAAATTATATTAATACATTGGGTTCACTCTCTGGAAATCACGCTATTCAACATGCTAAAGCGGGATTAAAAGCAATTTATTTAAGTGGATGGCAAGTAGCAGCTGATGCAAACACTGCTGGTGAAATGTACCCCGATCAATCTTTATACCCTTATGATAGTGCTCCAAAATTAGTTGAGTCAATGAACAATGCTTTAATAAGAGCAGATCAAATTCAGCATATGGAATTACAAGATGGGGATATGCAATCAAAAGATAGAACAGACTATATGTTACCTATCATTGCAGACGGAGAAGCAGGTTTTGGTGGACCATTAAATGTTTTTGAATTAACAAAAAAATTTATTAAAGCAGGAGCAGCTGGAGTTCATTTTGAAGATCAATTAGCTAGTGAAAAAAAATGTGGCCACATGGGTGGAAAAGTTTTAGTTCCAACTGGCACTATGATTAAAAATTTAAAAGCTGCAAGACTTGCGGCAGATATTGCAGATGTTCCATTAATAATTTTAGCAAGAACGGATGCTAATGCTGCAAAATTAATTACAAATGATTTTGATGAAAATGACAAACCATTTTTAACTGGCGAAAGATCACCTGAGGGTTTTTATTATGTTAAGCATGGAATTGAGCAGGCTATCTCAAGAGGTTTAGCATACGCACCTTATTCAGATTTAATCTGGTGTGAGACAGCAACACCAAATCTTGAGGAAGCAAAAAAGTTTGCAGATGCAATCCATGAAAAGTTTCCTGGTAAATTATTAGCTTACAACTGCTCTCCCTCGTTCAATTGGAAGAAGCATTTATCAGATGCAGAGATTGCAACATTCCAACAAAAGATTAGTGAGATGGGTTATAAGTTTCAATTTATTACCCTTGCTGGATTTCATACTCAAAATATTGCAATTTTCGAACTTGCGGAAAAATATAAAACAGAAGGTATGACTGCTTATTCTAAAATCCAAGAGCTCGAGTTTGCTAGAGAGAAGGATGGTTACACAAGTGTTAAACACCAAAGAGAAGTTGGAACATCTTATTTTGATGCAGTTTCAAACACTATAAGTAGTGGAAAAAGTTCTACAACTGCTATGGCAGGCTCTACAGAATCTGAACAGTTTTAATTAGTCTTTACTTAAACTTTAAATATGTTCTAATATTTAGATGATCTTAAGTGGAATACTTTTAATCATTTTCTATATTTCTCATCGATATATTGTTGCTTGGATTATCTATTACAATAATAGTGATAAAAGATTTGGTAATTCTATTTGGCGTTGGACTTATGATTATAAGGTTATTGGTGAAAGAGATATTTCAGATCTTGATGATAAGCCCTTTGTAAGAAAAAGAAGGATTAGAAATCGCACTGTTACCTTAATGTATTGTAATTTTTTTACAGGTTTTGTTATCTCTCTGTCTTTTGTGAGTAATTTGCTTATCCTGATATTATCTTAATTAAAGTATAAAAAATGCGACACTTAGTGCGATTGATAATCATTCGCAATGCTAATAATAAGCATTCTAATCTAATTAAAACAACATAACAATGGACAAACAATGAAAAAACTCACAATTATTGCATTTTTCATGGCTTTATTTGCAAACATGACGTTTGCTGCTGAAGTTAATGTATTCAGTGCAAGACATTACGATTTAGATATTCAACTTTACGAAAAATTTACAGCTAAAACTGGAATTAAAGTAAACGTTGTATCTGGTAAAGATAAAGCTCTTCAAAAAAGAATTACTGAAGAAGGTGCTGATTCAAAGGCTGACCTTTATATTACTGCTGACGCAGGAAGATTAGGTGCGTTCGCTGCAAAAGGAATGTTTCAAAATTCTATGACTGCTACAATTAAAGCTGCAGTTCCAGCAAACTTTAGAACTGCTAAATGGACTGGAATAGCTAAGAGAGCAAGAATTATGTATTACTCACCAGAAAGAGTAAACGCAAATGAACTTAACGGTATGACTTACGAAGGTCTTGCTGATCCAAAATGGAAAGGTAGAGTTGTTATAAGAAAATCTAACAATATCTACAACCAATCTCTTGTTGCATCATTAGTAAAAAACAATGGTAAAGCAGCAACTTGTTCTTGGGCAAAAGGTGTTGTGGCTAACATGGCTAGAGACTCTAAAGGAAATGATAGAGCTCAAATTTTAGCTGTAGCTGCAGGTGAGGCTGATTTAGCAGTAGCTAACACATACTATTATGCTTTGATGCTATCTGGAAAAAAAGGTGTTGAACAACAAGCAGCTGCTAAAAAAGTTTTACCTTTTTTCCCCAACCAAGGAGATAGAGGAACTCACATGAACATTAGTGGAGGAGGGGTAATTAAAACTGCACCAAATCCTGATAATGCAAAAAAACTACTTGAGTTTTTATTAACTAAAGAAGCGCAAGAACACATAGTTAATAATACATTTGAATATCCAATGATTGATGGTGTTGAGCCTCATGCATTAGTTAAACAAATGGGTCTTGAATACAATCAAGATTTAGAAACTAAAGTTGCTAATTATGGAAAACAACAAGCTACAGCACTAGAATGTATGTTAGCTGCAAGTTGGAAGTAATAAGTTAGTGAAAAAGAATTTATTTAATATTGATTTAGATAAATCTTCTGACATAAATGGGTCTCAATCTCTGAAAGCTTGTGACCCATGTGCAGCAGAGTGTGAAAAAATTAATAGAAAAATAAATAATAGAAAATTATCAGATATTGAAGATAAAGAGGTTGCACATATCCTCTCTCCTTTTAATACATAATTTTCTTTTTAATGATTGTGCTCATAGCTCTACAAAAGGTATTTACCCTACCTAATTTAACTATGAGCACTAAAAAATTCAAATGCAAGTAGTTCAATTAAACAAACACTTAAAAAATAATAGGAATAGAATGATAGAAGGAAAAAAATGTTCAAACGTAATTTTGAAGACAAGAAAAATTGGAAAGTGGGTTGATGTTAGTACTGAAGATATATTCAAAGATAAAAAGATAATACTATTTTCATTACCAGGCGCATTTACACCGGTATGTTCTGAAAAACAGTTACCAGGATTTGAAGAAAATTATGACAAATTGTTAGGCCTAGGAATTAATGAGATTTATTGCATTAGTGTTAATGATGGCTTTGTTATGAATGCTTGGGCCGATCAACAAAAATTGAGAAAAGTTAAGGTATTACCTGATGGAAATGCAGATTTTACAAGGGCAATGGGCATGCTAGTTGATAAGAAACACGTAGGCTTTGGTCAAAGAAGCTGGAGATATAGTGCAATTATTAATGATGGTGTGGTTGAAAAATGGTGGCAAGAGGACGGTATGAATAATGATGGAAGTGATCCTGATCCATACGATCAAACAACTCCCGAAAACTGCATAGAATATCTATCTAAACAATAAAAGCTGAAAACTTAAAGCGTATAAGAAATTTTTAAGAATTAGCTCTATAATCTCTCTCTCAAATTGGTTTTAGAGTTGGTATTGACTTCCCTTGGTAACAAGGGAAGTTTCTTAAAAATAATTATTAAGGTAATATAAAATATGGGATTTGGAAAAATAAATATTTGGTATGCAGCATCTCTACTTATTTCTTTAGTAGTGGCAGCTCCAATTTTAACAGTATTCAGCAGTTTTTTTGAAACCACCGGAAACTATAGTTTAATTTTAAAAAATACTTTTCTTTATGATTATATTTATAATTCCTTAGTACTTTTAATAGGAGTTTTATTTTTAACATTTATAATTGGTGTTGGATGCGCTTACTTAGTTTCATTTTATAATTTTCCAGGTGTAAATTTCTTTAAATGGTCTTTGATCTTATCTTTTGCTGTCCCAGCATATATTTATGCATATTCCTTAACTGCTTTTTTTGAAAATTATGGAACAGCTTTTTCAATTTTAAAAAATTTATTTGGAGAAGGGAATTATAATTCTCATATTCCTAAATTTGATGGAATGACTGGTGCTATAATTTCAATATCATTTTCATTATTTGGTTATGTTTATGTTTTAACCAGAACATCATTTCACTATCAGTCACAAAATTTAATAGAACTTGGAAAAAATCTTGGCTTTTCTAAAAAAAAATCTTTTTTTAAAATAATACTTCCTTCTGCAAGACCTGCTATCGTTGCTGGTCTGTCGTTAGTTGCAATGGAAACTTTATCAGATTTCGGATCTGTATCTTTTTTTGGCATATCTACTTTTACTACAGGAATATATAATGCTTGGATTTCTTTTGATGATCTTACTCTTGCTAACAGATTATCATTTTACCTATTAATTTTTATACTTGGACTGTTTATTTTGGAAAATTTTTCAAGAAAAAAAGCCCAGTATCACACATCTTCTAAGGGTGGATTTAAATCTAAATCAGTTATCAATTTAAGTGGATATAAATCATTTTTAGCATTTTCTTTTTGCATGTTAGTTTTTTCTATAAGTTTTTTATTTCCTGTTCTACAAATGCTTTATTGGACAATTATTTTTCCAAAACATTTAGCTGATTTGGATTTAATTAACTTATTTTCAAATACTATAATTTTAGTAATTTTATCTAGCTGTTTGTTAATTGCTCTAGCTTTTATTTCAAATTATGGGAATAGAGTTTCTAAAAGTAAATTTTTAGAAGCACTAACTACATTTTCAATATCAGGATATGCAATACCAGGGATTATTTTAGCGGTAGCATTCATTACCTTTATCTCATGGTTTGACAATAGTGTTCTAGGTCAATTTGAAATGAACAGTATAAAACCAATTTTTATAGGCTCTATTCTTGGCCTAGTTTTGGTATACTTTATTAGATTTTATTCATTAGCAAGCAATGGAATTAAATCAGGATATTTAAAAATTAATTATTCCATTGATGAAGGTGCATATCTGCTTGGATATACTAAATTCAAGACATTCAAAAACATACATGTCCCATATTTAAAAAATTCAATTTTATTGATAGGAATTTTATTAGCCATTGAAATCATTAAAGAGTTACCAATTACGCTAATTATGAGACCATTTAATTTTGAAACTTTTGCAACAAAGGCATATATCTATGCATCTCAGGATTTATTAGAGGCCGCAGCAGCCCCATCATTATTTCTTATAATTATTGCAAGTTTCTTTATATTAATTACATCTAAATATATTCTTAAAGATTAAAAAATATGACAAAATTTTTTCTAGAAATTGATAATGTAACGTTTACTGCTAGTGCACAAAACAAAGTAAGTAATGTTTCGTTAACTATTGAAAATCAGGGAGACATTATTTGTTTATTAGGTCCATCTGGAATTGGCAAAACTACAATTCTTAGAACAATTGCTGGTTTAGAAAAAATTAATTCTGGAAAAATTATATTAAAAGATAAACTACTTTCTTCTAAAGATGTTCATGTGGAACCTGAAGATAGAAACATATCAATGGCCTTTCAAGATAATTCACTTTTTCCTCATTATAATGTTTTAGAAAATATAAAATTTGGTGCAGAGAGAAACAAAAAGAAGAAAAAAGGATTAAATATAAATGAGATAATTAAATTTCTTCATATTGATCATGTAGTTGATAAATTTCCACATCAAATAAGTTCTGGTGAAGCGCAAAGAGCCTCTTTAGCCAGATCTTTATTATCTAACCCAGACTTATTATTATTAGATGAACCTTTATCAAATGTAGATCAAAGTTTTAAAGAAGAAATTCAAGTTAAGTTGAAACAAATTTTAACTGAACAAAAAATAACAACAATCATCGTTACACATGACTCGTACGAAGCTTTTTACTTGGGTACAAAATGTGGAATAATTCTTGACGAACAATTAAAACAATTTGATGATCCATATAATGTTTACCACTTTCCAAACTCTATAGAGGTGGTTAATTTTTTAAATCGAGGGATCTTAATTCCAGCAAAAGTTACTGGTGAAAATAGTTTAGAAAGCGATGATCTTGGAACAATAACTGGAGACTTTATAAAGCACTATCCAAAAGGATCTGAAGTTCAACTTTTACTGCAGCCAGAAGATCTAGAGCATGATGATCAGAGCAACTTAAAATTAGAAGTTGTTGATAGAAAATTTAGGGGAACAAATTTTATCTATACTCTTAAAACTATGAGTAATAAATTAATACCTGTCTTTGTACACTCTCACCATATTCATCAACACGAAGTAGATGAAAAATTTGGTATCAAGAGACCAATTAATATTGATCATATAGTCTGTTTCTAATACAAAACTTAACTTAATATGAATGATAGACTAAAAACCTTATCTAGAGGAATAATAGACGTAAGTCCTTTAATGATACCTGTGGTTCCATTTGGAATTATTTATGGTGTTATTGGTATGGAATTAGGTTTGGGTGCGTACATGACATTTGGAATGTCCATTATAATTTTTGGTGGAGCCTCTCAAATAGTTTTACTTCAGTTATTTTCAGGTGGAGCTTCATCTTTAGTTACAATAACTTCTGTTGGTGCGGTAAATTCTAGACACTTATTATATGGGGCAGTTTTTTCAGAATATTTATCTCATTTAAAATTAACGTGGAAAATAATTTTGTCTTACGTGTTAATTGACCAAGCATTTGCTGTCTCAAATACTTATTTTAAGAAGAATAAAGAAAATGAATTTAAACATTACCACTTATTAGGTGCTGGCTTTACCTGTTGGATAGTTTGGCAAATATCAACAGTGTTAGGTATTATTCTAGGATCAGTTATACCTGAAGAGTTAGGTTTAAGTTTTACTATTTCTTTAACCTTTTTGGCCTTGTTAATTAATGATTTTAGAAAATTTAAAAATATTATTGTGATGTTGGTATCAGGCATTGTCGCAACTATTGGCTACAATACAATACCATTTCAAGCATATATTATCGTTGCAGCCATAGCTGCCTTACTAATTGCTTCATTATTAACTTTGAAAACTTTAAAGAAAAATTAATGCATTGGTCGACAATTATTTATTGTGGAATTATTACTTATCTAACAAGGTTCTCTATGATTTTTTTATTAAAAGAGGACATATTAAACGATAAGACAAAAAAAATACTTTCTTATGTACCTTCTGCAATTTTCCCTGCAATAATCTTTCCACCAATATTCCTAGATAGTGCAGGCGCAATAGATATTGAAAATAATCCAAAAATATTAGCTTCTATATTTGCAATAATTATTGGTTATTTTAGTCGAAGTATTATTGCCACAATATTTGCGGGACTTATTTCTTATTGGTTTTTAATTTTTGTATATTACCAATAGAAAAGCTTATAATTAAACCTCTCATGTTTCATAAATTTAAAGTTAGCAACGATTTACTTGGCATATTTTATATGCTTTTATGTCAATTCTCATTTGCAACAAATGACGCTTTTGTAAAAATTATTTATGAAAACTATGATGAGATATTTGTTTTAAACCAAATCATTTTTATTAGAGGTATTTTTACATTACTTTTCATTTTATTATTTCTTTATATTAAGAAAGAACTTAGTTTTAAATTAATCTTTACTTCAAATGAATTGAGAGTGAGAGGCATTTTAGAATCTTTAGCAGCTTTATTTTTTTTCATTGGTATTGCTCTATTACCCTTTGCAAATGTTTATATTTTATTAAGCATGGCACCAATTTTATTAACTGCATTTAGTGCAATATTTTTAAAAGAAAAAGTTAGATGGAGAAGATGGAGTGCAGTGTTATTGGGTTTTGTTGGTGTGGTGGTGGTAATTAATCCTGGAAAATTAGAGACTAGTTATTATTTTATCTTTCCTATAATTGCAGCAATTATGCTTTCGATTAGAGACATGTATACAAAAAATTTTAAAAAAGATTATCCTAGTCTACAAATTGCATTTATGACTTGTTTTGTTGTTACAGCTCTTTTTGGCCTGTTAAGTATTTATAAATTTTATGATTTTAGTTTAAAGGATATATTTATTTTATTTATTGCTGCTTTTTTTCTAGCATTAGGCTACATTTTTTCAATAGCAACAATCAAAATCGCACTAGTTTCTGTCACATCAACATTTAGATATTCAGTTATTTTATGGGGAATATTATATGGATATTTTTTATTTGATGAGGTGCCATTAACTAATACTTATATAGGAGCTTTAATAATTGTTATTAGTGGATTAATTATTATTTCAAGACAAAAAAAGATTGGGGTTATAAAATAAAATCAAAATCTTGTTAATCGAACTTTTAAGACATATGATTATCACATGAAAAAAATATTAATTATAATTTTTGCATTATTTACAATTAAAGCTTTTGCGGTCGATAAAAGCACAACTTTTAATAATGAAATTTTTCAAAAAGCTCAACTTGAAGGAAAAACAGTTGTTATTAATTCTTGGAATGAAACTTGTACAACTTGTAAAGCACAGATAAAAATTCTAGATCAAGCTGAAAAAGAATTTAAAAATGTTCTTTTTTTAAGTTTTGAGCAAACTAAAGATATCGATATAGCAAAACAATTAGGTATTGATTATTGGACTACTATTGTTGTTTATAAAAATAATAAAGAAGTACAGAGAAGCATTGGCCAAATGGATAAAGCTAAAATTTACGAATTAATAAAATCTTAATCTCGAATAATAAAGCTTATTAATGATTATTTGGCGATCCAAAAAATTATATTTATTATATAAACCAAAATACCATAAAACAAGAACATGAGGATTTTGTCTTTTCCTGTTTTTTCTTCCCAGTTCAATTTAAATAATACTGATGGAGAAGCTACTAACAAGATAATCCCGATTACAATTACAAGTAATGATAAAATTATAAATACATTCATAATTAAATTTATTTAATCAATTCTAAACCAGCTTGTTTCCAGTTTTTTAGACCACCAATTAAATGTAAGCATTTATTATATTGATAAGACTTTGATATTTGTACTGCCAGAGTAGATCTTTGACCAATAGCACAATAAAACAAAATTTTCTTATTCTGTAATTTAGTTTTATTTTTATTTAAGTAATCATTAATTTCTGGGAAAGAAACTCTTGTACTATTTTTAATCTTTCCAATTTTATCTAGTTCATTTTGCTCTCTAAGATCTATTAAAATTATATCTTTTTCTAATAAACAATTTTTAAACTCATTAGGTTCAATTCCGTTATTAACTTTTTGTTTATCAAGATCTATTCCAAGTTTTAAATTATTAGGAACTGCTACATCCATTAATTTAGGGTCAGGTAAATTAAGATTATTCATAATTTCTATATATTCATTAACTGACTTTACTTGCAGCCGTGGGTTAAATTTTTTTTCTTCTAAAATGGTACTTACAGTATCTCCTTTATAATCATGAGCTGGATACACCAAAGTTTCATCAGGTAATTTTAATAATTTATTAAAAATAGAATTATAAGAATCTTGCGGATCACCATTTTGAAAATCAGTTCTTCCAGTTCCTCTAATTAATAGTGTATCACCAGTAAAAACCCTATCATTCATTAAGAAACTAAAACTTTCTGATGTATGACCTGGTGTGAATAAAGCTCTAAATTCTAGACCATCAATTTTGATTAATTCTTCATCTGATACTTGCATAGATACAACATCTACTGGTGTTTTATCACCCATAATTGTTACACAATTTGTTTGATCTCTTAGTTCTGCAATCCCCGAGATATGATCTGCATGTATGTGTGTATCTATTACTTTTACTAATTTTAAATCTAACTCTTTTAATAGCTGTGTATATCTTTCAACATTTTCTAATACAGGATCAATGATTAAAGCCTCCCTACCTTTAGCAGAAGCAATTAAATAAGTGTAGGTACTTGAACTTTTGTCAAATAATTGACGAAATAACATTTGAATACATTATCATTATATTAAGAATAGTAGAATCTATTTAATAGTACCAAAACTTAAATAAATTTTGTCTAAATAATAAAATAGAGATAATGCTCTTAACACCATGAACAAACACAAGGAAATCCATATTCCAGTATTGCCCATTATTTTTGTTAAATATAAAGATATTAATAAATAAGAAAATACTGAGAAAACCATCGCATTTCTAAGTTCTTTTGTTTGTGAAGCTCCAATAAATATTCCATCAAATTGATAACAAAATGATGAAATTAAGGGCATAAGTATTAGCCATATAGCATAAGACGAACTTAGATTTCTAATACTTTCAATATCAGACATTAATTCAATGACGTACTTGTTAATAAAAAAATAAATTATTGAAATAATTAATCCGGTAAGTGTACTTAAAATAAAAGAGTTTTTAACAATCTTTTTAAACAAACCTATATCTTTTTTACCCAAAGAATATCCAACCATACCTTCAGTTGAAAATGCGTAAGCATCAAGAATGAAAGCAGACAAAAAAACTAAGTTAATCAAGATGGCGTTTGCCGCAATATAGTCTTCACCAATTCGACTGCCAAGGTAAGTAAACCAAAAAAATGAAAAGGTTAATAATATAGTTCTAATAAATATATTTAGATTAATATTAAAAATGTTTTTAAGTTTATTAAGATCTATTAATTTATTAAAGTTGATATAAATTTTAGACATTTTATTTAGATACCAAAATGTATAACTTAGAAAAGTTGTGGATATTAAAAGTGCTGAGATTAAAGTCCCATAAGCAACCCCTTTAATATTTAAATTAAATTTTGAAACTAAAATAATACTTAAAATTATATTTAGAATTGAAAAAAGACCAACGGCTAAACTTGAGATTTTGGTCTTTTGTAATCCAACAAATAAACCGGTTATAATGTAAAGTGTTAACTCACCAGGCGCTGAATAAATTCTTATTTGAAAGTAATCCTGATAAAATTGCCTAGTAGTGTCTGATAAATTAAAGATACCCACACTTAGATTGAATATATAACTTTGTAATAAAATTAAGATCAATGAAATTAGTAAAACAAAAACTAAATTTCGAACAACAATATTAAATATTTCTGTATAATCTTCTTTACCATAAGCTTGCGAAACCAAACCAACAGTTCCCATTCTTAAAAAACCAAAACTCCAAAAAATCATAGAAAATAAATTAGCAGCAACGGAAGTTGCTGATAAGTATGATAAATTGCCAAGATTACCCATTAAACCGGTATCAATAATACCAACAAGTGGAATAGCCAAGTTAGCAAAAAAAATAGGAATAGATAATTTTAAAATGTATTTAAGTGATGGGTTTTGCATTTAAGCAATAAACTTCAGTATAGATTTAGCAGGATTTGTTTTTTTAATCCAATCTTGAGGAATACCTTTTATACCTTTGTAAGCTGCAAAATAAGCACCTACAAAATTAGCACGAGAACAATTACATCCACCTGCTTTAATTGTTTTTACAATGGCAGTTTTAAAACTTTTAGAGGTGATGATTGCATGGATTGCACCATTAAAAGTACCTGGATAACTACATGCTTTACCAAATTTCTTTACAACAAAATTGTGTGGTTTTGACTTAATTCTTTTAACTTTTTTGATGTTTTCAATAACATTTTTAAAATATTTGTTTCTTATATTTTTTCTTAAAAAACTATTAATTGGATCCTTGTCTCCTTTATCAGCTAAATCAATAATCTTAAGTTTTGCCAAAGCAAATTGTTCGCTAATCTTGCCATTAGCAACAGTTCTTATAATTTGTTTTGTTTTCTGGTCAGAATTTTTTGAAAAATAAAAGGGTAGACTCGCACAATACCCATCAAACTCGTTAACTTTAATACCACCTGTAATATCTTTTTTTAATTTAATATTTTTAATAGTTTCTAGGATATTTTGATGAATCCAGGGGCCCTTCATAGCTGTTTTCCATTTAATTTTTTTGTATTTTTTTCTTAAAGATAAATTTTTCCAGTATTTTGAACCTGGTCCAAAATTTTTGACAATATTTTTTTTAAAAAGTTTAATGATTTCTTTATGATTAGATGTCTTAGTTAATGTTTTAAACATTACCTGACCTACATCGTTATAACCAGAAACTTCTCCTGTTTTAATAGAATAGAATGGAGATCTATTTTGCTTAAAGAAAGCAATATTCTTTTTTCCTTTAATATAAGATTTAAGTTTTTTTTCATCGTACACCCAATGCAAAGGTCTTGCTGCTGCATCTGCAACAGTTGCGCCAAGAAATATATGTAACTTATCAAACATCAATAACTAATACTTTATTTAAATATAAGTTAAAGTGTTTTAAATTAAGTAATGTTAAGTTTTAAAAATTGGGATAACAAAACTTGGATTTCATCTACAAAATATATTCAGTCCTTCAATAATTTTTTACTAAAACAAAAAAAATTAGCTAAACACTCAAAAATTTTAGATATTGGATGTGGTCGTGGTAAGATAATGGGCTCATTATCTTCTAAGCTCAAATTAATAAATAAGCCCATTGGACTTGATATTGAAAATCACAAAGATTTTGACAAAAGAATTACCTTTAAAAAAACAAATGCAATTAAATATCTTAAAGATAATAAAAAGAAATTTGATTTAATATTGATTAAACAAACTATTCACTTATTTAACTTAAAAGATATTAAGAAGATATTAAGCTATTCATACGCCAGTTTAGAAGTGGGAGGGATTATTTTAATTTTAACTTTAGATACAAAAAATAATGAAATTCCTACATTTTCTTTGATGAAGAAGAAACTTAACCAGTCGTTCAAAAGAGATATTCTTATTTGGAAAAAACTACTTCAACTAAATATTGAAAAAAATATTACTAAATTTAATTTTAAAGTAAATATTAAAAAAAACATATATTTAAAAATGATAAAGCAGCGTTATATATCCACTTTATTAAAATTTAGCTCACTTCAAATTTCTAATGGAATTAACGAGATTAATCTTAAATATAAAAAAAATATTTCATTTAATGACAAACTCAAGTGCATAATATTTACAAAATTTTAATTAATTCTCTTTAAAATATTTTCTTTTAAAAAAAATTTATGAAACAGTACTGCTAAAATATGTAATGCAATTAATCCAATCAATGCATAATTTGCTAGTATATGAACTGAATAAAACTGCTCAGAAAGCTCATAATTATAAGTTAAATTAATTTTTTTAAAAAAAATAACCAAGCTTTCACCATTGAATAGTTTTTTTAAGATTCCTGAAGATGTGACTGTTAACAAAGTCAAATATAATAATAAGTGATTTAATTTTGCTATAAATTTTTGCCCTAGAAAAGCACTTCCCTTAAAATCAGGAATTGGCGTTAATACTTTAAAGATCAGTCTTATTAAAGTTACGTAAAATGTGATTAATCCAAATAATATATGATAATTTTCTATATCAACTCTAGTTTGATCAAAGTCTAAATCTACCAAATAAAAGCCAAGCGGTATTTGAATTATTAATCCTGCGGCAGTTAGCCAATGGAATAATTTACTAAGTAATCCATATTTTACTTTATTATTTAATATAGACATTTTTAAATTAAACACATTATGACAACAATTAAAAATACTTTATTTTTTATCTTTATATTATTTTATAGTTTCAGCGCTTTTTCAGAACAAACTGTAGAAGAAATTATTCAAGAAAGAAAATCTATTTTTAGTAAAAATTATAAAACTGCAAAAAGAGTTAATAGTCTTGCTTCTAATGGAGATATAGATGAAGCAAAAAAACTAATGATTGAAATGAGTGATAATTATAAAAGATTATTAGATCTTTTTCCTGAAAATTCAAAAGTAGGATTTAAAACAGAAGCTTTGCCTTCTATTTGGGAAAATAAAGATAAATTTAATTTACTAATGACAAAAGCTTCAAGTAATATGATTGAGCTAACGTCTGTTATTGATGAAACAGAAGATATGAAAGCAACTCTTGGAAAATATATGTGGAGTAGCTGCAAGTCTTGTCACTCTAAATTTAGAGCCGAACATTAAGATTTAGTTGTTTGTATTTGAAAATTTTAATATTGTTTAAATATAAATGTCAGCCGTATTACCAAAATCAGCAAAAGTAGTAGTAATTGGAGGGGGTGTTGCAGGTTGTTCTGTTGCTTATCACCTTGCAAAGTATGGTTGGAAAGATACGGTATTATTAGAAAGAGATCAGCTAACATCAGGAACTACTTGGCATGCCGCAGGTCTTGTTGGTCAATTAGGAGCGTCAGCTACAATTACACGTCTTAGAAAATATTCATTAAACCTTTATAAAGAATTAGAAGAAAAAACTGGATTATCAACGGGATTAAAACAAAATGGGGCAATTACAGTTGCAAGCACACCTGAAAGATTACAAGAATTATTAAGACAAGCGACAGCTGCGCAATTGTTTGATGTTAACGTTGAAAGCGTTAACAAAAAAAGAATAAAAGAACTCTATCCAGTTATAAATGATGATGATATTTTAGGTGGGGTTTATATGCCAGAAGATGGTCAGGCAGATCCTATAGGGGTTACTAATGTATTGGCTAAAGCGGCAAAGATGGAAGGAGCTAAGATATTTGAGAAAACTCCTGTTGAAAAAATATTAATTAAAGACAAGAAAATTGTTGGTGTTCAAACGAAATTTGGCAAAATTGATTGTGAATATGTTGTAATTGCAACCGGGATGTGGTCGAGACAAATTGGAGAGGATATTGGTGTAAGTATTCCATTATATCCAAATGAACACTTTTATATCATTACAGAACCATTAGATAAATTACCTAAAAACTTACCAGTTTTAAGAGACTATAATTCCTGTCTTTATTTAAAAGAAGATGCGGGGAAAATGTTAGTTGGAATATTTGAACCAAATGCAAAACCTGCCTTTAAAGACAAAGGAGTAGTCCCACAGGACTTTTCATTTGGAGAATTTCCAGATGATTTTGATCACTTCGAACCTTATTTAGAAAAATCATTTCAAAGATTACCCATGTTAGAAACTGCTGGAATTAGAAAATTTTTTTCAGGACCTGAATCTTTTACACCAGATACTCAATATCTCTTAGGAGAAACTCCTGAAGTTAATAATCTTTTTACATGTTGTGGGTTTAACAGTATCGGTATTGCAAGCTCTGGTGGCGCTGGAAGAGTTACAGCTGAATGGATGATTAATGGATACATGAATGAAGATTTATTTTCACTTGATATTAAAAGATTTCAAAAATTTCATTCATCTAAAAAATTTATTATGGAAAGGGTAACTGAAACTCTTGGTGACCTATATGGAATGCACTGGCCTTATAAACAGCATAACACTTCAAGAAATCAAAGACTATTACCCTATCATGAAGAATTAAAAAAAGAAGGAGCGTGCTTTGGTGTATCTGGTGAATACGAAAGACCTATGTGGTACGCAAAAAATAATGAAAAAGCAAAATACAAATATAGTTTTGATTATCAAAACTGGTACCCTTCAGTTGAATTTGAAACAAAAAATACAATTACTAATGTTGGTTTGTTTGAACTCTCTCCCTTTTCAAAATATGAAATAAAAGGAGAGCAAGCACACAGTGAATTACAAAGAATATGCACAGCTAACATTAAAGATGAAATAGGAAGATCAACTTATACACAAATGCTGAATAATGCTGGAGGAATTGAAACAGACTTAACCGTTATTTGCATTGATAAAAATAATTTTAGAATAATAAGTTCAGCTGCAACAAGAACCCATGATAAAGCCCATATTACAAAACATTTATCACAAAATTTAAAGTTTAAAGATATTACTGATGATCTTGTTTGTTTGGGAATTTTTGGACCAAAAAGTAGAAATTTAATTTCAAAAATTTCAAATGATGATTTTAGCAATGAAACATTTAAATTTGGTTATGGAAAACTTGTAACCATTGGTTCAAAAAAAGTTTGGGCCCAAAGATTATCTTATGTGGGTGAATTAGGATTTGAACTCTATATAGAGAATAAAGATGCTAAAGAAATTTATCAATTAATTATTGAAGAAGGAAAAAAACATAATTTATCACACTGTGGCTCACATGCCATGGATACTATGAGAATGGAAAGTGGTTTTTTACATTGGGGTCATGATATTTCACCTGAAGAAAATCAATACGAGGCAGGGTTAAATTTTGCAATAAGCTATAAAAAAGAGACCAATTTTATTGGTAAAGAAAGCTTATTGAAAATAAAAGAAAAAATACAAAACAGAAGATTTATTATGTTATCACTAAAGAATAGTAAGCCAGGAACACCTCTATTATTAAATGAAGAGCCAATTTATCTTGAAGATAAAATTATAGGAAGAACCACATCTGGGAATTATTCCTTTAATTATAAAAAAAACCTGTCTTTTGGATATGTAAGTTCATCACATTCAAATGAAGAACTTTCAAAAATGGATCTATATATTGAAGTTGCTAAACAAAAATTACCAGCACTAGTAGAGATCACTCCCCTAAAAGATAAACAAGCTAGATTTTTATAATTTTAGTTGTGAAGCTAAATAATTGGTGATTAAATAATGACATGCGAAAAGTGTATTTTCATAATGAAAAATTAATTGATCAAAATATAAATACAAAAAGATTATCTGAAGTACAGCACATAGGTGAAAGACAAGTTGTTGATATCAACAAATTACTTAACAGAGTGAAAATAGATCAAAAAAATGAAATAAAACGAAAAATCATTTTTTATAGCTTTGTTATATTGGGACTTTTTTTATTAGGAGCTTTGATCACGTTCTTAAAGTAAACAACTCTTTCAAATACTTGATTGCACTAAAATAAAAATCTATTATAAATCAACGATAATTAAGTGGCGGGGTAGCTCAGTCGGTTAGAGCGCAGGACTCATAAGCCTGAGGTCAGTGGTTCGATTCCACTTCCCGCTACCAATTAATGTCCAGGAAAATCAATTAAATTTTCAACTTTATAATTATTGTTTACCAAGTTATCTGATCCACCAAGATCAAATAAATTAATAACAAAAATAAATGCTGCAACTTTTGCTTTTGAGATTTCAACAAGTTTAGCGGCAGCTTCTGCTGTCCCACCTGTTGCTATCAAGTCGTCAACAATTAGCACAGTATCATTTTCATCAAGAGAATCTTTATGAACTTCTATTGTAGCTGTTCCGTATTCTAGTTCAAAATCTACAGAATGGACATCTGCTGGTAGTTTATTTTTTTTTCTAAGTAATATAAATGGTTTTTTTAATAGATAAGAAACCGCAGAAGCAAAAACAAAACCTCTTGATTCAATTGCAGCAATTTTTGTAAATTTAAATTTTTTTGATCTTTCTACAATTTGATTAATAGATTCTGCAAATGCGTCCTCATTTTTAATTAAAGTAGTAATATCCCTGAATAAAATACCTTTTTTTGGGTAATCTGGAATTGACCTAATAAAATCTTTTAAATTCATAATAGTTTATTGTAAAAGTATAGATAAATATATTTTTGAATATGACAACAAATAAATTAGCTATAATTGGTGGTAGTGGTCTTTACGATGTTGAAGAATTTCAAGAGCGAGAATTACTTGATATAAACACTCCTTGGGGAAAACCATCTGATCAAATTCTAAAAACAAATTATAATAATAAGGAAGTTTATTTCTTACCAAGGCATGGAAGGGGGCATTTTGTTTCTCCATCTAATATAAATTTTAGAGCAAATATTGATGCACTTAAACAACTTGGTGTAACAGACATCGTTTCAGTTTCAGCTGTAGGATCTCTTAAAGAAGATTTACCACCTGGTAAGTTTGTAATAGTAGACCAATTTATCGATAGAACTTTTGCAAGAACAAAAACTTTTTTTGATGATGAAATTGTTGCTCACGTGTCCATGGCACACCCAACTTCAAATGGGTTAATGAATGCTTGTGAGGATGCAATTAAAAAATCAGATATAGACCACCAAAGAAATGGAACTTATGTTGTAATGGAAGGTCCTCAATTTTCAACATTAGCAGAATCTAATTTATATAGGTCATGGAAAGCAGATGTAATTGGAATGACGAATATGCCAGAAGCAAAACTCGCAAGAGAAGCTGAAATTAGATATGCATCAGTTTCAATGGTAACGGATTTTGATTGTTGGCACCCAGATCATGAGAGTGTTGATGTTAAACAAATTATAAAAGTTTTATTAGGTAATGCTGAAAAAGCAAAAGTGATGATTAAAAATTTAATTGACAATTTTGAAAATTATATTGATCCAAACGATCCAACTAATAATTGTTTGGATGTTGCAATAATTACAGCACCTGAAGAAAGAACCAAAAAAACAATAGATAAACTTAAAACAGTAGCTGGTAGAGTTCTTAATAAATGAAAAAAGCTATAGTTTTAATTATTTTTCTATTATTCACCAACCAAGCATACGCAGATAAAAAATTTGAAAAAGATTTAAAAATATTATCTAAATTTAATTCTTTTATTAACAATAAAGGTGAATCTTATTTGTCAGACATAAAGTTCATTAAAGATAAAACAATAATTCTTATTTATGCACACGGACAACTTACTGATCGAAGAGAAAAATGTACAAAAAAATGGAATAAAGTGCCTCCAGCAATTTATCAGCTTGACGGAATAACTATAAATGACTTTACAGTAAGAGTTTATCATTTGTGTTATGGCATAGGGCACGCGTGGACAGAAAAAGAAGAAGATTATTTTTGGGATGTATATGACAAAAATAATCAGGATCCAAAAAGTGTTTTAAATCTCAAAGATAAAAATGGTGAGCTTTTATTAAAGAAGAATGTAATTTATAGACGAACAAAAGCTATGAAATTAAAAATTGATGAATTTGTGGCCAAAGGTTTTAATAATATAGTTTTATCTGGAATTTCTGCAGGAGCCTGGACATCTCTCGTATTAAAATCTGATTATCCAAATTTAATTGATGGTGTTGTTGGATTTGCTCCAGCTAGATCAGGCAAATATGCAAAAAAAAACAACATAAGGGTTGGGTAAATTGGAGAAATTACAAAATGTCATTAATTAAAGTTGATAAGTTAGACAAAGTATTAGTTTATGCGCACGAAAAAGATGCTTTTGAAAATACTAAAACACTTTCATTTTTATCAAATTCAAAAACTGTCAAATTTATAGATTTGAGTGATACAAAATGTAAAGGCAAGGTCATGCTTGGAGGTTATCACGGAATAACATTAACTAAATGTTTTGCAAATGAAGATCTAAGAAGCGAAGAAATAAAAAAATATTTAAAAGAAATTTATTAAGATGAGAATAGAAGGTAAAGAATACAAAACTATCTGGTATGAAGATAATGTTGTTAAAATAATTGATCAAACAAAACTTCCACATCAGTTTATTATTAAAGGTTTAAAAACAGTCAAAGATGCAATTAATGCCATTAAAGTAATGGAAGTAAGAGGAGCGCCATTGATTGGTGGTACAGCGGCCTATGGAATGGCGTTGGCAGTTCAGGAAAATAACGATCCAGATTTTATTAAAAAAAGTTCTGAAGAGTTAATTGAATCAAGACCAACTGCTATAAATTTAAAGTGGGCTGTAGATCGTATGATGAAAAAATTATCAGGCATTAATAGTGATCAAATTTTAGATATTGCTTTAAATGAAGCTAAAGAAATATGTGATGAAGATGAAAAATTTTGTGAAAATATTGGACTTAATGGATTAAAGATAATTGAGGAAATTTATAACAAAACCAAAAAAAAAGTTAATATTTTAACTCATTGTAATGCAGGATGGTTAGCAACTATCAATTGGGGGACAGCGACTTCTCCGATCTACCATGCTCATCAAAAGGGTATTCCGGTGCATGTTTGGGTTGATGAAACAAGACCTAGAAACCAAGGTGCAAATTTAACCTCATATGAATTAAATGAAGAAAATATTCCAAATACAATTATTGCAGATAATGCAGGTGGAATCTTAATGCAAAGAGGTGATGTTGATATGTGTATCGTTGGAACAGACAGAACTTTATCTAATGGAGATGTTTGTAATAAGATAGGCACTTACCTTAAAGCTTTGGCTGCTCATGACAACAATGTACCATTTTATGTAGCACTACCAAGTTCAACCATTGATTGGGAAATTAAAGAGGGCAAAGATATTCCAATTGAAGAAAGAAATTCAGAAGAACTGTCTCATGTTGAGGGTATGGATGAAAATAATAAAATAAAAAAAGTTTTAATCTATCCTAAAAAAAGCAAAGCATTGAATTTAGCTTTTGATGTTACGCCAGCAAAATATGTAACGGGTTTAATTACAGAAAAAGGAATTTCCGAAGCTTCTTCTGAAGGACTTAAAAAATTATTTAAATAATTTATCTAAGAGAGGCAGCGATATTTCCACCATCAACAGTTAATACAGCGCCAGTTGTTTTTTTTGAAACTGCTAGATGAAAAAATGCTTTTGCTACATCCTCAGCTTTTACTTCGTTTAAAAGTAAGTTTCCTCTCATATATTCATCTGTAGAAATTTCTCTAGCTTTAGCTCTAGATTTGATCATACCATCACTTAATAGACCACTTCTTATTCTATCTGCATTTACTCCATTTGATCTTATTCCAAGAGAACCGTAATCAACTGCATATTGTTTGCATAAATTTAATAAAGCAGACTTAGGTAGTCCATAGGGTCCAAAATTTTTACCAGGATTTACTGATTGTTTTGAAATATTAAACAATAAACACCCTTCAATATTTTGTTTTCTCATTATTTTAATAGTTTCAGAGGCACAATTTTGATGAGAAAAGAAATTATCTTCAAAACTTTGTCTTAAAATTTTATCATCTACTTCTGCAATTGACCCTCCAATAGCAGTTCCTGCATTTGATATCAAAATATCAATTCCCCCATAAGTTTCTGTAATAATTTTAAAAGCTTTTTTAACACTCTCTTTTTTTGTAACATCACAATGCAAACAGAGCTCTTTTATTTTGGAACTCATTTCATTTACTTTTTGCAAGTTATAATCAAGCAAAACTACTTCAGCTCCATAACTTTTAAAAAGTTTATAAGTAGCAGATCCAATTGCACCAAAACTTCCAGTTATTACAACTACATTACCTTGGAGAATTTTTTTAACTTTTTTAATCTTGGCTTGTTCTAAAGACCAATACTCAACATCAAATAGATCTTTTTCAGGTATAAACTTATATTTTGAAGTTTCTTCAACTGATGAAATAACTCTAGCATTTGTTTCAGTTAAATCTCCAGCAATTTTAGCTGCACCTAAACTATCTCCAACACTGAATAATCCAACATTCTGAACTAATATTACTCTTGGAGAAGTATCAAGTATTGTTTTTTTGTCTTTTACTTTTTTCTTATTGGTATAAAAATATTTGATATATTTCTTTCTATAATCTTCAAAACTCTTTTCAGCTAATTTTTTAAAATCTTCAATTGTAGAGTTTGGTTTTGGTGTGATAATTAATGGAAAAGGTTTTACTCTTATAACGTGATCAGGTGTAGCGGTTCCAAGACTAGTATATCTTCGAACTTCTTTACCATTAATATAATAGTCTAAAATTTTATTGGATCTATAATTTACTATAAATTTAATATCTTTAGTCTCAGATAATAATCCCCTTAATATTGGAGAAATTTCATATGGTTTAAATGAGTTGTTGAATTTTTTTATTTGTTTTATTTTCTTTCTTTTAATTTTTTTGACTGCTCTTTCTGCTATCGATACATATTTGATCATTAAATCATAAGATTTTTTAGCATCATTATCAAAGGTAAAAATCCCATGATTTAAAAGGATTAAACAATCAATATTAGGATTTTTAGAATAAACCTCATTGATTTTTTGAGCCAAACCAAATCCAGGCATCACATATGGAATAATACTTACTTTAGTGCCAAAAATTTTTTTACATAAATCTTTTCCATTTGCTCTATTTGTAACATTCATTATTGCGTCAGAATGAGTGTGGTCAACAAACTTGAATGGTAAGAAAGCATGCAAGAAAGTTTCTACTGATGGGTTTGGAGACTTGATATCTATTAAATTTCTTTTTTGATATGAAACCATATCTTCATCACTTAAATATTTTATATTTTTAAGTGCCAGCAATGGACGCAATTTAACTGCAGGAAGACCAGCAGGTTCAATTTCTGCCATATCCCATCCACTACCTTTAACACATAAAACATCATAATTTTTGCCATCTATATCTTTAATGGATGTTTTTACAGAAGTATTTCCACCACCATGAAGAACTAATTCACTATTTCTTCCTAATAACCTAGTGGTATAGACTCTTAAAGCCATATCTTCTGAATGACCAAGTTTTTTATACCTATCTATGTACTTTTTTGCTTCTAAATTAGACCAATTATTTTTCAAAATTTTAACCTTTAATTAGTAATATAATATTTTTTTATTTGAAAGAAGTAAAAAATTTCTTTAGTAAGTTTTATTATAATTAAATAAATGACTAAAGTAGGCGAGCATATAACCATTGATATAATTGGAACTGATAGAGAATACGATTCTTCTGTTTTTGAAAAAGTTATCAAGGATATTGCTAAAGCAGCGGATGTAACAATTCTTAATATTTCTAAATATAAATTTGAACCTCAGGGTTTTACAATTTTAGCATTACTTGCTGAAAGTCATATTAGCTTTCACACATTTCCAGAAAAAGGAATTATTAGTTTTGATTTTTTTACTTGTGCGAAAATTAGTCCTTCAGTTGCAATCGACATAATAAAAAAAGAATTTAAACATAAAAGAATTGTTAAAAAAGAATTTAATCGAGACACTAAGTCACTTTATCATGACATTTATAGTTCATCTGGTTTACAAAAATCATATGTAGTCAATGATGTTCTTGAGGATTTTAGATCTAAAGTGGGTCAACATATTGAAATTTTAGAATTAGAACAGTTTGGGAAATCTTTATTTATCGATGGAGAAATCCAAGTAGCCACAACAGATGAGCATTTGTACAGTTCTACATTTGTTGGTGCTGGTTTAAACTTGAATAAAGATAGCGAAAGAGCTGCTATTATTGGTGGTGGTGATGGTGGCGTTGCTAGAGAATGTATTTCTAAAAATTTTAGTTTTGTAGATTGGTATGAGCTTGATTCTGAAGTCGTGGATGTTTGCAATAAACATTTGGGAGACATTAGTAAAAAATCTACTGAAAAAAATTCAGTCAAATGTGTATGGGGTGATGCGTTTGAAAATATTAAATCTGTAGATGACGATACATACAATCATATTTTTGTCGATTTAAATGATGATCAATTTTGTATAGATCTTGCGGCTAAAAATATGGAATCTTTGATTAGAATTTTAAAACCAAAAGGTGTGATTACAGCTCAGGTTGGAAGCCAGGATAAAAAGCCTAAGCAGGTTGATAGCTGGCTCAATGTATTTAACCATCACTTTGGAAATACTAAATTATCTAGAGTATATATCCCAAGTTTTGATTGCTCTTGGAACTTTTCATCGTCAATAAATCATTAATTTTTTCTTTTTTAATTATTAAATTTGTGAAATAATTGTCACAATTTAAAGGAGAAAATAATGAATATATTTAAAAAAACTATTTTAACAATTCTTGCTTCTTTATTAATCATCGGAAATGTTTACGCTGATAAAATAAAGATTGGAACAGAAGGCGCTTACCCACCATGGAACTCTAAGGACGCTTCAGGTGCTCTTATTGGTTTTGAGGTCGAGTTAGCTCAAGAGCTTTGTGCAATCATGAAACATGAATGTACTATTGTTGAACAAGATTGGGATGGAATGATTCCAGCTTTGTTAATGAGAAAGTTTGATGCAATCATGGCAGGAATGTCAATTACTGCAGAAAGACAAAAAACAATTACCTTTTCACAAGGTTATGCTGACGAAGTAGCATCTCTTGCGGTTATAAAGGGATCAAGTTTAGAAAGTATGAATACACCTGCAGGAATTGGTCTTTCAAAGCCTAATGGAGATGCAAAAAAAGCTTTAAAAACAATTACAGGAGCTTTAGCTGGTAAAACAGTTTGTACTCAAACTGGAACTATTCACCAAAACTTTTTAGAGTCTGGTGATGTAGGTAAAGTAAATGTTAGAACTTACAAAACTCAAGATGAAGTAAACTTAGATTTAACTTCTGGTAGATGCGATGTTGCATTAGCTGCAGCAGTTGCATTCACTGATTATGCGGATAAATCAGGAAAACCAGTAGTACTAGTTGGACCTACTTTTTCAGGTGGTGCTTTTGGTAATGGTGTTGGTGTTGGGGTTAGACAGGGCGGAACTGATACGGTAGGTAAAAGAGATGCTAAACTTCTAAGAGATTTCAACAAAGCAATTAACACTGCTAGAAAAAAAGGAATCATCAGCAAATTAGCGATCAAGCATTTTGGCTTTGACGCTTCTATGTAAATAATATTTTGAAAAGGCGACTATTTATTTAGTCGCCCTTTCGATATGGACCTTTTATCATTCGGAAAAACAGGCTGGGGAGACGAGTTGTTTTATGCAACTCTAATGACAATTGCAGTAGCAGTTACTGCAATGTTAATTGGTTTTTTATTTTCATTAATCTTTACGCCACTTAAATTATCAAAAAATAAATTTCTAAATTTTATTGGCAATACTTACACGACAGTAATCAGAGGTGTGCCAGAATTATTAGTGATCTACCTTTTCTTTTTTGGAGGTAGTGGAGCCATAATGTATGTTGCTTCAATTTTTGGATATTTTGAATACATAGAAATTAATGCTTTTATTACGGGTTCTGTTGCAATCGGTATAATATCAGGGGCTTATTCAACAGAAGTATTTAGAGGTGCTATTCAATCAATTGATAAAGGCCAATTTGAAGCTGCCAAAGTTTTAGGTGTTAGTAAATTTGTACAATTTTATAAAATAATTCTACCTCAGATGTTAAGACTTGCTATTCCGAACTTAAGCAATGTTTGGCAAATCACTTTAAAAGATACATCTTTAATATCAGTTACAGGTTTAGTTGAGATCATGAGACAATCTTATATTGCAGCGGGTTCAACTAGAGATCCTTTATTCTTTTATTGTTTTGCTGCGGTTTTATATTTGATGCTTACATTTTTGAGCATGAAACTAATTAACAGACTTGAAGTTAAATACAGTAGGGGCTTTTAATGGATATTGATTTAATGATAACAAGTTTGCCAAAACTACTTAGTGCTGCAGTTATAACTTTAAAATTATTATCAGCATCTTTAATCATTGGCTTATTTATTGGATTTTTATTTGCAGTTTTAAGATTAAATAAAAACCCATTTATAAATAAATTTGCATATGGATATTCTTATTTATTTAGAGGAACTCCGTTATTGGTTCAAATATTTATAATTTATTATGGGCTTGGACAAATTGAATGGTTAAGATCAACTTTTCTTTGGGTTATTTTAAAAGAGCCCTATTGGTGTGCAATTATTGCATTTGCTTTAAATACGGGAGCTTATACTTCAGAAATTTTAAGATCAGCTTTTCAAACTATTAAACCTGGAATCATAGAAGCAGGTAAAAGTCTAGGGATTTCAAACAAAATTATTTTATATAAAATTCAAATTCCAGTAGCGATCAGGCAATCCTTACCAGCTTATGGTAATGAAATTATATTAATGATGAAGGGCACATCTCTTGCAAGCACGGTAACATTAATGGATATCACAGGTGTTGCTAAACATATTGTATCAACAACTTATAAACCACTAGAGGTGTTTCTTTTAGCAGGTGGAATTTATTTATTTATGACTTTTATCATTCACAACCTGATAAAATATTTAGAAAAAAAATATAGTTTTCAATAAGAAGTATATTCTTTAATCTCTTTAATCTTAGAGCCTGTATGATTATTCATCTCTAGTTTAATCTTAGCTCGGTCATCATTTAATAAGTGAACATCTCTTGATAGTTTTATAAAGTTTTCAGTAAAATCAGAATTTTTTTCACACAATCTTTTGTCATCTTCAATCACCCATAATTTTGCATTAATATCTTTTAGTGATTGAAAAAGAGTATTAAGTTTTTCATCAGATTTAACATTGTTATCTAATTGATCTTTTAAAATACTGTGTTCATCATTAATAAATTTTAGTCTTTCAGGATCTTTAATTTTTTCCTGTTTAATCTCTAAAATAGAAATTTTATCTAAAAGTTCACCCACAGATACTTCAACTAGAATTTTATTCATAAAAATTTATACTATGTTAAGTTGTTAGAAATATGTCTAATATTTTAGTTATCAAACATGGTTCTTTAGGAGATATAGCCCAAGCTTGTGGAGCAATTCAAGATATTTCTGAAAACCACCCAGAAGATCAAATACATATATTAACAACAAAACCTTATTTTGAATTATTTAAAAAAAACCCACTTGTTCATAGTGTTATTTTAGATAGGCGTTTATCAAGGTTTAATCTAATTTATCTATATTTATTGATGAGAACTTTAAAGAAACTAAAGGTAAAAAAAGTTTATGATTTACAAAACTCATCTAGAACAAAATTTTATAAGAATATTTTATTTCCAAAAGAAAATTTTAATACTTGGTCTAGTTCAGAAACCACTTTACCAAACAATATCTCAAAAGAAGAATTTGATAAAGACCCAGTTTTAAATAGATTTGATCATCAACTAAAAACTTCTGGAATTAAAACTGAACACACCATGAAACCAAATTTTAGTTGGGCTGTCACTAACATTGATAATATTAAACAAGAATTTAATATAGATAAATATATTGTTTTATTTCCTTTTTGTTCAGCTCATCTAACACATAAAAAATGGCCCCATTACAATGAACTAATAGAGTTAATTAAAAATAAATATGGAGACCAAATTAATGTAGTAGTTGCACCTGGGTCCTCTGAAATTGATGACGCAAAAAACATTAATGCTGTTTCAATTTTAGATAATGGTAAAGCCCTTGATGTATCGCAACTAGCAAGTCTAATTAAAGAAAGTTCATTTGTTATTGCAAATGATACCGGCCCAGCTCATATTTCAGCTCACCTTGGTGTGAAAGGTTTGACTTTATTTGGTAAACACACAACTGCTTACAAAGTTAGTATTGAACGAGAAAACTTTAAAGCAATACAAGTTGATGATTTAGAAAAATTAAGTGCAGCTAAAGTTTTAGAAAAAATATTAATTTAATTTCTTACCAATAATTTTCAATATTATAGGAATAGTAAACAGTATCATCAGCAATCTAATAATATGATGAAATGCTACAAAGTTGGGATCTAGATCAAAAGCTATTGCAATAACTGCTACCTCATAAATTCCACCAGGAGAGAAAGATAAGAGTAGAGTTAAGAAATTGGTATCCACAAAGTATGTGGCAACAATTGCAGCTAACAATCCAAGAGTTACTAGTATTGCAGTTGCAATCAAACTATGGAACGTATTACCCGCAACTTCTTTTAATGATTTGTCTGCAAAACGACAACCAACAGAGGCACCCAAAATAAGCAAACAAAAATTTATACTTTCATCTGGAAGTTTATAGGAAGCAACTTCAGATATTTGCAGAATTCCACTTGCAACTAGTGTTCCAGATAATAATGCAGCAGGCACACCAATTTTATCAAATATAAAAATTAATGATATTGAGCCTATTAAGAGGATTAAAAGATGAAAATGATTTTGATCTAAGTAATTAAATTTTTCAATTACTAGAGCTTCATTTGTTGAGTAGTTAACAACAAAAAAGGGAATGACGGTTATTATTATAATTAACCTAATTAAATGTGATGTAGCAACTTGAGATAAATCAGATTTTTCATGTTCAGCTAATATCATTAACGGACCTAAAGCTCCTGGAGCTGCTGAAAAAATAGAGGTTTTAACATTATAACCTGAAAATTTTTGTAAATATTTTGAAACAATTAAAATACTTATTAAAATATAGACAAACATTATTATTGAAGTCCACACCCATTCAGTCATTTGATTGATTAAATTTTGATCAATATAATTTCCAATATGAAGACCAAGAACTATTAAAATTGAACTTAAAGCTAGTTTTGGCATTTTAATTTTTATTCCACTTAAAGCTGCAACAGAAACTGCAAGCATAGGACCAAGCATCCACGCTAATGGGATATTAAAATAATCAGCTACAATTGCACTTGGGATAGAAATTAAAATAACTAGTAGAAATTTTTTAGAAAATAATTGTTTTAAAGCATTTTTGTTTAAGTCAAGAGAAGTATTCATTTTATGAAATTTTTTTAAGTTTTTTTTCAATCTTAATTCTTGATAATCTTAAAATATTTAAAAATGATAAACAATTTTTTTTATTAAAATTACTAATGTGCCCTGTAATTGTCAGTGATCCTAAAATTTTATTTTTAGTTGGTATTATTGGGACAGAAACCGAAGCGATCTCTCTATCTCTTTCACCAAAGGACATAGAAAATTGATCTTTAAGAATAGTTTCTTTATTTTTAATTGGTAAATTATTAAATGCTGAAAGAACATGTCCGCTTGAACCTTTATCTAAAGGTCTTTTTAATCCAGTTTGGATTGTATGTTTTATGGGTTTATTAGGTTCACTAGTTATCAAACAAGTTCTATAATTTTTTTGTTTAACAAAAAAACTAGCCGTTTCATTTGATTTTGTCATTATGAAATCTAACTCATCTTTTATAAGTTTTTTAAAATTGAAACTATCATCATAAACTTCTATTAGCCTACCAATTGAGCTTCCAAGTTTAAATGCACCATTATCAATTCTTCTTAAGAACCCATAATTTTCTAATGATCTTGAAATTCTAGAAACTCTACTTTTATAATCACCTGTAATTTTTGAAATTTCTGTTATGCTTAATGTTTCTCTTTTCAGAGTGAAACAGTTTATAATCTCTAGTGCTTTGTTTACAGCCTCAACACCATCAATTTTTTTTTTTATTTTAATTATATTCTACTAGGTAGAATAGCAGGTTCTATCTAATAGAACAATAAGGTAAAACGGTATTGACTACTGATTAAGATTTCAAGTAAATGTCTTATTAACTAATAAAGAGGAAATAATGAAAAACATTAAAAAAATAGTTTCAGTACTATTCTCAGCAATTCTATTATTCTCTGCAACAGCAACAAATTCAATCGCAATGGATAAAATCCATTTCGTAATTGGTGGTGGTGCTGGTGGTGGATGGGATGGAACTGCTAGAGGTACTGGAGAAGCTTTAACAAAATCAGGAATGTTAAAAAGTGCATCATTTGAAAATATGTCAGGTGGTGGTGGAGGAAAAGCTTTAGCTTTCATGATTAATACTCAACCTAAAAATACGGTTTTAGTACAATCTACACCGCTAGTTTTAAGATCTATCACTAGACACGAAGGTTATGTTTCAGGGTCTGGAGTTCTATCTTATAAAGATGTTACACCGATCGCTGGTGTAATTGGTGACTATGGTGCAATTGCAGTTGCAAAAGACTCACCTTACAAAAACTTTAAAGATGTAGTTGATGCATACAAAAAGAACCCAAGCTCTATCAAAATGGCTGGTGGATCAGTAAGAGGAAGTATGGACCATTTAATTGGTGCTTTAGCTTTCCAAGCTGCTGGTGCTAATCCAAATGATGTTGCTTACATTCCTTATGATGCTGGTGGAAAAGCGTTAGCTGGACTTTTATCTGGAGAAACTCAAATTATCTCTACAGGTTTAGGTGAACTTATGGGTGCAAGAGACCAAGTAAGAATTATTGGTATCACTGCTCCTTCAAGAGTAGCTGATGCACCAGATGCACCAACTCTAAAAGAACAAGGTTATGATGTTCAGTTCGTAAACTGGAGAGGATTTTTTGGACCTCCTAATATGAGCAATAAAGATAAAAAAGCTTTATCTGAAATGTTAGGTAAAGTTATGAAAACTCCTGAATGGGAAGCTGTTAGAAAAAGAAATGCTTGGGTTAATATTTATAACTCAGATAAGGATTTTGTTAAATTCTTAGATGCACAAACTGTAGAAATGACAGCTCTTATGAAGAAATTAGGAGTTATATAATCCTTTAGGATTATTTAAAAATTAGAGCAGTGAATATAAATACTACTAAAATTATATCACTGCTCTTTTTTATTTTCTCAGCATTCTATTTATATATCGCATATCAAATTCAGGTTTTTTCATTTGATGAAAATGCACCTTTTAATGCCAGAACATTTCCAATTTATTTAGGCTATGCTGGTTTATTCTTTTCTGGTTTAAAAATTATTTTACCAGAACGTAATACCATTAAAGTTGATCATAATAATTTAGAGTACAAGAAAACGGCTATACTTGTGATTATAGCAATTATTTATGGAGCAACTATATTAAAGGTAGGTTATTTCTTAACTACCTCTCTATTTCTAGCGTCTTCTTATTATGCGCTAGGTGAGAGAAGGTGGAAGTTAATATTTTTACTTTCTTTCCCTTTTGTGGGTGCTTTTATGTATCTTTTGCATGGAGTACTTGAAATTTATTTAAGAGATCCATTTTTAAAACTAATTGGAGTTATGGGATGATTGAAGGAATTTTAATCGGTTTAAAAACAGCTCTTACATTTCAAAACATATTTATGGTTATGATCGGTTGTTTTTTTGGAACCATCATTGGAATGCTCCCAGGTCTTGGACCAATGACGGCAATTGCATTAATGATACCTATTACTTATGGTTTTGATCCAGCTACTGGATTAATTTTAATGGCAGGTGTTTATTATGGTGCAGTATTTGGTGGATCAACTTCATCAATTTTATTAAATGCCCCGGGTGTTCCTGGAACTGTTGCAACATCATTTGATGGATATCCTATGGCGCAACAAGGTAAAGCTGGAAAAGCATTAGCGATTGCTGCTTGGAGTTCTTTTGCAGGTGGAACACTTGCTTCAATTTATTTATTATTTCTTGCACCAAGTTTATCTAAAGTAAGTTTATCGTTTAGATCACCAGATTATTTTGCTTTAATGATTTTAGGTTTAACAGCAATTGCAGCCTTTTCATCAAAGGGACAATTTTTAAAAGCAATGATGATGGTTGTTTTAGGTCTAATGTTAGCGTCAGTTGGGCAAGATTCTTTATCTGACATTACAAGATTTACTTTTAATAATATGAATTTATCCGATGGGATAAGTTTCGTTTTAGTTGTGATGGCAACTTTTGCTATGAGTGAGGCTTTAACAATTATTTTAAAACGAAATGATCCATCTGCTGTTGCTAAACAAGTTTCATTGACTGAACTTGGTTCAATTAAGATTAATAAAGAAGAGAGAAGTAAAATGTTAAAAGCTATTCCTCGGAACTCAGTTATCGGTTTTTTAATTGGAGTTTTACCAGGAGCTGGTGCAACTATTGCATCATTTCTAGCATATGGAATGGAAAGAAATTTTGTTAGTGACGAAGAAAAAGAAAAATTTGGCAAAGGTAGTGTTCATGGTTTAACTGCACCAGAAACCGCAAACAATGCAGCGTGCTCTGGAGCTTTTGTTCCTTTATTAACTTTAGGAATACCTGGAAGTGGAACTACTGCAGTAATGCTTGGTGCTTTATTAGGATTTGGAATTCAACCAGGACCTAGACTTTATATAACTAATCCTGAAATTTTTTGGTCAGTTATTATGTCTATGTATATTGGAATGGTAGTGTTACTTATTTTAAACTTACCTTTAATACCCTACATAGCAAGAATACTTGCAGTACCTAAAAACTATTTAATTCCTCTTATTCTATTTTTTTCAATTACAGGAATTTATGTAATGTCATTTAATAATTTTGATATTTATCTAATGATTGGGATTGCAGTTGTTGCAACGTTTATGCGCTTATACGATTTTCCAATGCCACCACTCATATTAGCCTTTGTCCTCGGTGGATTAATGGAAGAAAACTTAAGAAGATCTTTATTAATAAGTGATGGTTCATGGACTTTTTTATGGGGCAGACCTCTTACCGCTTCAATAATAGGAATTACAATTCTAATTGTTGGTTGGCAAATATACAAAACAATTAAAAATAAAAAAATTTAGTTTAGAATTTTTTTAAACCTATCTACAATCTTGCATTATTTAAATTAGACAAGTCTCAAAAAGAACTGTCTTAAATTTAAAAAAAATGTAAATATAAATTTAAATAATGCTAATTTAAAATCCAAAAATTTAAATAAAGGAAAAATAATGATTTCTCAAAAAACTGCCAGACGTGTTGGTCTGATTGTACCAAGTTCAAATGTCACTATGGAAACAGAGATACCAGCACTCTTGCGTGCAAGAGAGGATATTTTTCCAGACCATTTCACTTTCCATTCCTCACGTATGAGAATGAAAAATGTAACAAAAGAAGAATTGGAACGGATGGATGATGACAGTCTTCGTTGTGCCGCTGAACTCTCAGATGCTGCAGTGGAGGTTCAGGCTTATGCGTGTCTTGTTGCAATTATGAGTAGAGGTCATGGTTACCATAATGTGAGTGCTAAAAGATTGTTTGAGGCAAGTGCTGCAAATGGATCACCAACACCTACAGTTAGTTCTGCTGGAGCTTTGGTCGATGCACTTCATTCGCTAGGTGCAAAAAAAGTCTCAATTATTTGTCCATACATGAAACCTTTGTCAAAAATGGTTGTTGATTATATTGAAAGTGAAGGAGTAGAGGTAAAAGATTATCTGGCACTGGAAATTCCAAATAACTTAGATGTTGCTTCACAAGACCCAATGGCACCTGCTGAACTTTGGAAAAAACTTGATACAAAAGGAGTAGATGCAATTGTTGCTTCAGCTTGTGTTCAAATGCCATCTTTGCCTGCCATTGAAGCAATAGAAAAACAAACTGGTATCCCTACATTATCTGCTTCAGTTGCTACTACTTGGAGTATTTTACAAGCCTTGGGATTAAAAGCTATCACACCCGGAGGAGGAACTCTTTTGAAGACAGATATAAAAAATACAAAAGTGTAGACAGTTTTAGTTTAAGACTTTTTTATATTCTTCAATAATTGTACTCCACTTAAACTTAGCAGAGCTTTCTTTGGCAGCCTTTCCATACTCATGAAATTTATTATTTTCTAACATTAAATTTATTGATGAGTAAACTTCATCTAATTCATTACCATTACAGATTAAACCCGTCTTCTCATGCTCGATTGCATCTGCTGCACCCCCATCTTTTCCTCCAAGAGAAGGCAATCCATATTGAGCAGCTTCAACATAAGCTATTCCAAATCCTTCAACTGATTTTTTATGAACAATTGATGGCATGACAAAAATATCAGATTTAGCAACTAATGCATTTTTTAATTCATTAGAAATATCATTAAAGAACATTACTTGCGGTTGAAGGCCTAGTTCTGCTACTAATTTTTTAATATTTTTCTCTTCATCTCCATAACCTACACAAATATAGACTATACCTGGATATATTTGTTTTAAATTTCGAAGAGCCATGATCACTTTTTCATGATTTTTTCTTTTATCAAATCTTGATACAGTAATAAGTCTTGGAGATTTATGTTTTAATAAATTCTCTACTTTATCTAAGGTTTTTTTATCCAATTCTTCAACTGGATCAACACCAGGATTAATAACTATGATTTTATCTTGCTGAACACCCAATGAAATAGCTAGATTTTTAGTGTACTCAGAATTAGCAACGATGGTTTCAACATTATCTAAAACTTCTAATACCCTTTTATTAAGAGAGGTGCCTTTTTCATGATTAATTTCTTTACCATGGATCAAGCATATCTTTTTTTTATTAGTTTTAAGATGTTCTAAACTTTTCCAATGATCAGCAATAATGCCATCAATTTTATTTTCTTTAATAAATTCATTAATCAATTGAGCTTTTCTATATTTTCTAAGAAGTTTTATTCCACCAACACGTTCTATTGAAAAAGAAACTTGCTCATCAAATAATTTATAATTTTCATGATGATCAGCAAATACTTTTATCATGTAGTGTTTTGAAAGTTCATTCGCTAAACCCCACATTAAATTTTGCATACCACCCACTTCTGGGGGAAATGTTTTTGTAACTATTAAATACATTAATTATCTAACCATTTAATACCGCAGCCAACACTTGGAATTTGAGTTTCAGGACCTTTACCCGTCTCAGCTATTTGTTTCATTGCAATAAATAAATCACTATCACCAGTTCTTACTGGTTTTAAATTGTCTAATTCTCTTATTCTACCTCTGTATTGTAATTCTAAATTATCATTGTATCCAAAAAAATCAGGAGTGCACACTGCATCATAACTTTTTGCAACATTTTGAGTTTCATCAAATAGATAGGGAAAATTAAACTGATGTTTCCTTGCAAATTCAATCATATTTTCAAAACTATCTTCAGGATAATTTATTGGATCATTTGCTGAAATAGCTACTGCTTTTACTCCAAGTTTTTCTAAATTTTTACAATCTTCAACAATGTCTTTAATAACAGCTTTTACGTAAGGGCAGTGGTTACAAATAAACATAACCAAAGTTCCATTTGTCCCTTTAACGTCATTTAATTTAATAACTTCGTTATTAGTAGACTTTAATTCAAAGCTTTTAGCAGCTTGTTCGAAATCACATATTGGAGTTTTTAACGGCATGTTATAATAATATATAAGTTATGTTTTATGATTTGGAAGATAAAAAAGTTAAAAATTTAGGTGAAAATTGGTCTGCATCTAATGCATCTATCATTGGTGATGTTACTTTAGAAAAAAATACCAGCATTTGGTTTAATGTTACCCTAAGAGGCGATGTTGAAAATATTTATGTTGGTGAAGGCTCCAATATCCAAGACGGTAGTGTATTGCACACTGATCCAGGTTACCCATTAAAAATTGGAAAAGATGTAACTATTGGTCACTTAGTTATGCTTCATGGGTGCACGATTGAAGACAATTCTTTAATTGGAATTGGTGCTGTAATTTTAAATGGAGCAAAGATTGGGAAAAATTGCATTATAGGCGCTAATGCACTGATCACTGAAAATAAAGTCATTCCAGATAACTCTCTAGTAGTTGGTTCACCTGGTAAAATTGTAAGACAAGTATCAACTGAAGAGATAAAGTTAATTACTGAAAACGCTATTCACTATCAGGATAACTGGAAAAAGTATTCTAAATCAGTATTTTAAAAAACCAAATGAGTCATTTATCTCAAAAGGAATTAGATCTATTTACAAATAAAATTTTAGAGGATTATGATGCCAAGAATCCTGGGACAATTTTTAAAGAGAAAATAGAAATAGGTAATGAAGATGCTTTGCTTATTCAATCAAATATTGCAAGATTAAGAGAGAAGAGAGGAGAAATAATTATTGGATATAAAATAGGATGTGTTGCAAAAGAGACTCAAAAAAAAATGGGATTTACACAACCTGCATGTGGTTATCTTTGGAAAAGTGAATTGTACACTAGTGGTGTAACTCTTAATAAAAAAAACTACACCAACCCTGCAATGGAAGCTGAATTTGGTATTATATTAAATCGTGATATTAAAGCTGAACTATCTTCTTTTGATTATATACTAGAGTCGATTGAAGGAATTTATCCTTTAATTGAAATTCACAATCTTATTTTTTATGGCAATGAGCCATATGGAGCTGAACTTCTTGCAAATAATGCAATACATGCTGGAGTGGTTTTGGGACCAGAAACAAAATTACCAATAGATAAAATAGAAACTAATCTTAAGCTTATTTATGACAATGAAATTATAGATACTTGGGTTAATAAAAAATGGCCACATGACATGCTTTCAGAAATTGAGTGGCTAGTTAAAGAACTAGCTAAAAAAAGAATTTATTTAAAAAAAGGTGATTTAATTTTGACTGGTGCTTATGGATTTCCAGTTCCAATAAATGATAAAAAATTAATTGAAGTTACATCATCTGCATTTGGAGATGTGAACACTACTTTTTACTAAGGAATTAACCAGGTATCTTTGTTATTCTTCAAATCAAATCTAGCACGACGGTGACCTTTGGCTGCTAAATAAAGCCACTCAATACTTTTAATTTTACATTGAATAACAGTAAAGTTTTTATATCCCACCTCACTTTGCTCCATCGTAAATTCAAAATTATCTAACTCAGGTTTTAGTCCGGAAGTAGGAGTATTAGATAATGTTCCTGGTCCATTATCAACTAAATAACATTTTCTACTCATATGCCCTGTTTTTAACCAAGACTGTTTTGTAATATCATTTTCATGATTAACAATACATTCAACTTTAAGTCTAACTTGGATCTTCTCATCTTTGTCATAAAAAAGCATTGCTGCATTTTTATTTGCTTTTAATTTAGCAATTTTATTAGATCTAATATCACTATGGTATTGGACAAGATTATTTTCTCGATCTGATTTTCTAAGGACTACAATTCTCCCATCAAAATTATCTTGGTCCCCACAGATGAACACAGGAATTCTAAATTGAGAACTTCTATCTTTGATAGCATTATCCAGCATTGACCAGATTTTACTTTTGATCTCTTCAAAATCTTCGTAGTATGCTGGTTGCATTATAGATTATTTACTAAGTCTTTTAATCAAACTAGAAGTGTCCCAACGGTTTCCACCCATCTCTTGAACTTCACCGTAATATTTATCAACAACTTCAGTTACAGGGAGTTGTGAACCATTGTTTTTAGCTTCATCCATTGCAATTTTTAAATCTTTTCTCATCCAATCTACTGCAAAACCAAATTCAAACTGATCATCAATCATCGTTTTGTATCTGTTTTCCATTTGCCAAGATTGAGCAGCACCTTTAGATATAACCTCAATTACATCTTCCATATTTAAGCTTGCTTTTTTTCCAAAGTTAATTGCTTCTGATAAACCCTGAACTAAACCTGCAATGCAAATTTGGTTAACCATTTTTGCTAATTGGCCATTACCAGCACCACCTAATAATTTCATCTTTTTGCTGTAGCAATCAATTTTATCTTTAACTTTATCAAAATCAGCTTGATCACCACCAATCATAACAGTTAGTGCACCATTTTCTGCTCCAGCTTGACCACCTGATACTGGTGCATCTAATGATCCAAATCCATTTTTTTTTGCAAATTCATAAATCTCTCTTGCGATTGTTGCGGAAGCTGTAGTGTTATCAACATAGATAGCACCTTTTTTAATTGTTTTAAAAATACCATTATCACCAAAAGTTACTTCACGAAGATCATTATCATTTCCAACGCATGTGAATATATACTCTGCACCATCTGCTGCTTCTGCAGGAGTATTAGCTTTAGATCCTTTGAATTCTGCGACCCACTTATCTGCTTTTGAAGAAGTTCTATTATAAACAGTTACATTGTGACCAGCTTTTGATATATAACCAGCCATTGGATAACCCATGACACCAAGACCAATGAAAGCGACATTACAAGACATAAATTTTATTTCCTATGTTTAAAAGTTTGAATTTTAAAGTAATTTTATTTGGATTTATATTTACATTTTTTTCAAGTTTTGGACAGAGTTTTTTTTTAGGACTGTTTAATTCAAGCATAAGGGACGCACTTTCTATCACGCACGGTCAATTTGGATCAATATATGCGTCTGCAACTTTATTAAGTAGTTTTATACTTGTCTGGATTGGAAAAAAAATTGATGACTTTAATATCTTAAAATTTGCATCTTATGTTATTGCTTTACTAGCAGTCTCTTGTTTTTTATTTTCTAAAATTTCATCAGTGGTTTTTTTATTTTTCTCAATCTTTTTAATGAGATTATCAGGACAGGGACTAATGTCTCACACAGCAACTACAACGATTTCAAGATTTTTTGAAAAGACTAGGGGACGTGCATTAAGTACAACTTGGCTTGGTTTATCGTTAGCTGAATTTATTTTGCCATTATTGATTATTTTTTTATTAACTTTTGTTGATTGGAGAAATATTTGGATAGTTATTTCAATTTTTGTCATCATAGTATTACCAATAATTACCTTTTCATTAGTAAAAAATATTAAATTAGATTCAAGAGAAACTATAAATCTTAATGATGTTAAGACAAAAGAAATCAAACAATGGAAAAGAAGTGAAGTATTAAAAGATTATAGATTTTATATTATTTGTTTAACTATGTTGGCGATGCCTTCAATTGCAACAGGAACATTTGTTTATCAATCTTTTATAGTATCATCTAAAAATTGGGGACCTTATGTAATAGCCCAATCTTTTATGGTGTATTCAGTTTTATCAGTTATTACTTTATTTTTATCTGGGTTTTTGATTGATAAATTTACAAGTAGAAAATTATTAATCTACATGAACATTCCTTTATTAATTGCAACGTTTGTGCTCTATTATTTTGATTCACCATTTTCATCTTTTGTCTTCTTGGGTTTAATTGGGGTTTCAAATGGACTATCAAATGTTTTAGGTTCTGCTACATGGGCAGAAATTTATGGGGTTAAATATATTGGCTCCATTAAAGCTCTCACAACAGCCTTCATGGTTTTTTCAACTGCATTTGGAACAGCTTTATTTGGAATATTGATCGATAATAGCTTCTCTATTGAACAAATCGCTTTAGTTTCAGGATCTTATGTTTTAATTGCAATATTGTTGCTATTCTTCATAAAGAACAAGCTTAATCCTCAATATTTGTAAAATTAACCTTGATTTTTTTTAACCACCGTATAGATACTGCGCATGGCTAGAGTAACAGTAGAAGATTGCATAGATAAAGTAGAAAGTCCTTACGAATTAGTACTTGTTGCTAAAGAAAGAGCAGTTCAATTAAATTCAGGTCTTGAGCCTACTCTTGATAGAGATAATGACAAAAATACAGTTATATCTTTAAGAGAAATTGCACAAGAAACTATTAAAGTTTCAGACTTAACTGATAGTGCCATTCATAAACTTAGAAAACATGTTGAACAAGTTGATGATGGAACAGATGATGATGAAATTATCGGTGATGATTTTGACAGTATGTATAAGGGTGAAATTTCAAAAAGTGGAACACCTATTTTACCATCTAAAAGAGCTAGAAAAATACCAGAAAAAATTCAAGTTGCACCAGAAGATTTAGAAGAATTAACTGCAAAAGCAGAACCTGAAGTAGAAGTTAATCCAGAACTTGAGGTTGCTAGTGAAGAAACTGAAACTGCTAGTGAAGAAACTGAAACTGCTAGTGAAGAAACTGAAGTTTCTTTAGATCAAATTGCTGAAACTGAAACTGCCAAAGAAGATGCAGAAGAAACAGAACCTAATAGTTAATTATTAAATTCCTTTAAGATTTCTTCCCTGTGTTCATCTAAGTCTGGAATATCACCACGTGTTGTTTCATCCTTATAATTAGACATTTTAATTGGATTACCCGCTAATTTAAAATCTCCAATTACTTTGTGATGTGCTTTAACAATCATATTTCTTGCTTGAACTTGAGGGTTTTCAACGGCTTCTTTAATATTAAATATTGGACCACATGGAATTTTTTTTTTTTCCATTTCACTTACCCAGTCATTAGTATTCTTAACAATAAGTTTATCTTCAAGTATTTTTTTAAGATCATCCATATTTTCTGATCGCAATGAGTTTGTATTAAATTTTGGATCTTTAGATATTTCAGGAATATTTAAAACATTACAAAGTTTTTCAAATAATTTTTCATTACCAGCTGCTATAATGATGTGACTATCTTTTGTTTTAAAAGCCTCAAAAGGAGCAATAGATGGGTGACGGGATCCCATTGGTTTTGGTATTTCATTTTTAGCAAGATATCTTGCAATAGCATTTTCTAAAATTGCTATTTGACAGTCCAGCATTGAAACATCAATAAAAGTTCCTTTGCCAGTTTTTTCTCTATCATAAAGGGCTGCATTAATTCCAACAGTTGTGAATAAGCCTGCAGTAATATCACCGATAGATGTACCAACTCTTGTTGGTTCAGAATTTGGCTGACCGGTAACACTCATTAAACCACCCATACCTTGAACAACCATATCGTAAGCAGGCAATTCTTTTAAAGGACCTGTTTGTCCAAAGCCAGAAGCTGATGCATAAATTAATCTTGGATATTTTTTACAAACATCTTTCCAGCCGTAACCCCATTTTTCTAATGTGCCAGGTTTAAAATTTTCAACTAAGATATCTGCTTTTGCTAGAATTTTATCAAATATTTTTTTGTCATCTTCATTTTTTAGATTAAGGGCAATACTTTCTTTGCCTCTATTTAGTGACATAAAATATGCTGAATAATCCTCAATAAAAGGTCCAAATTTTCTAGAATCGTCTCCAACTTCTGGTGCTTCAACTTTTATGACACGTGCACCAAGATCTGAAAGCATCATGGTACAATAAGGCCCAACTAACACTCTAGTTAGATCAAGAACTAATAGGTTTTTTAAAGGACCGTCCATATTTTATACAATAGTGTTTTTGTGTAGTGTTGACTCTTACCAAGAACTTTAATTATATGCATCATTAAAATAACTAATGAGAGGAATAATAATGTTAAAAAAAATATCTTTATATTTTACAGCATTAGTTTTAGTTTTATCAACAGTTGGTTCTGCTTATGCGGTAACGTTAAAAGCAAGTCACCAATGGCCTGGTACACCTAGAGCTGATGGATCTTTTGACCCACGTCATGAAATGGTACAAATTATTGCTGATGAAGTAAAAAAAGCTGATGTTGACATCGATATTAGAATTTACCCAGCAAAATCTTTATACAAACCTAAAGAACAGTGGAAGCCAATGACTACTGGTCAGCTAGATATATCTGCTTTTCCATTAGGTTATGCTGGAAAGTTTCATCCAGAATTTGATGCAACATTAATGCCTGGTACAGTTAAAAACCATGAGCATGCATTAAGATTTAATAAATCTCCAATGATGACTGAGATTAAAAAAATTATTAATGATGCAGGTGTAGTTGTTTTATCTGATGCTTGGCTAGGTGGTGGTTTTGTTTCAAAGACACAATGTATTAGAAAACCTAGTGATGCAAAAGGCCAAGTAATGAGAGCAGCTGGAAAAGCATTTAATCAAATGCTTGAAGGTGCAGGAGCGGGTATTCAAAGTATGCCATCTTCAGAAATCTATACTGGTCTACAAACGGGTGTATTAACTGGTGCGAACACTAGTTCAGGAAGTTTTGTAAGTTACAAAATTTATGAACAAGTTAAATGTGCAACACCTCCAGGAAAATTTGGTTTATGGTTTATGTATGAGCCAATCCTTATGTCTAAGAAATCTTTTGATGCATTAAATTCTAAGCAACAAAAAGCTCTTATGAAAGCTGGAAAAGTAGCTGAAAAATATATGACAGCACAAGTATCTAACCTTGATAAGAAATTTGAGGATGCTTATAGAGATGCTGGTGTTGAATTAGCATACATGACAGCTGAAGATCATGCTGAATGGGTAGAAATTGCAAAGAAAACTTCTCATAAAGCATTTGCAGAGAAAGTACCTGGTGGTGCGAAACTTATGGAAATGGCTTTAGCAGTTAAATAAAACAATATATAAGAAACCCCTATTTGTGAAAATGAATAGGGGTTTTTTTTATGAAAAAAAAATATTTAAAATTTTGTAATTACACTTCCCAAGCTTGTGGAGCTTTTGCTGTGGGTGCTCTGATTGTATCAATTTTAGTAATTGTTGAGCTTGTCTTTGAAAGATATTTTTTTCAAAGGGCTATTACATGGCAAACTGAATTAGTGACGATACTGCTTGTTGCATCTACTTTTATTGGTAGTGCTTATGTTTTAAGTGAAAAAGCCCATGTAAGTATGGAATGGATATATGATTTTATGTCTAAAAAAAATATTGTTAAGCTTAAAATTTTTACTTCATTATTAAGCTTATGTTTTTTCTTAATTCTATTTTATTTTGGTTTTTTGATGGTTGAAGAAGCATTTACTAAGAATTACACAACAGGAACTATTTGGGATCCACCATTATGGGTGCCATATTCTTCAATGCTAATAGGTTCTATTTTAATGATACTTCAGTACATTGCTGAAATAATTAAACTTTATGATGAGGGGGATTTTAAATAATGGACCCACTTACAATTGCTATAATAGTTGCAGTTTTTACTTTAATAGTTTTATTCTCAGGTATTCCAATAGCCTTTGGTTTAAGTTTTGTCTCGATAACATTATTAGTGACTTTTGAAGGACTGCAAATGTTAGACGTTTTTGCGGAAACATTTTATGCAGGCTTAAATTCTTTTGTATTACTATCAATCCCGATGTTCATTCTTATGGGGATGGCGGTTGCCCATTCACCTGCAGGAAAAGATTTGTACACTGGTCTTGATAGATGGTTGTGGAGAGTTCCAGGTGGTTTAGTTATTTCTAATATTGGTGCATGCTCAATTTTTGCAGCTTTAAGTGGATCAAGTCCAGCAACATGTGCTGCTATCGGTACTATGGGAATTCCAGAAATGAGAAAAAGAGGGTACTCAGATGAAATTGCCACAGGAACAATTGCTGCTGGAGGAACTTTAGGAGTTTTAATTCCACCTAGTATAGTTTTAATTGTTTATGGAATGGCCACAGGAACTTCTATTGGAAGACTATTTCTATCTGGCATTATTCCAGGGTTTATGTTGGCAAGTCTTTTTGCAATTTGGGCATTAATACATAGTTACTTCATTGATAAAGATGCAGCTAAATTATTAAGAAATAGAAAACCACCAACACTAAAAGAAAAACTAGAAGTTCTTCCTAGAATTTTTCCATTTTTAGCAATCATTATGGGTGTTTTGTATGTCTTGTATGGAGGAGTTGCGACACCCTCAGAAGCGTCAGGTGTTGGAGCATTTTTAGTTTTTGTAATGATAGCTGTTGTTTACAAAATTTATCAGCCTAAGAAAATATGGAATATTGTTAAAATTTCGATGAAAGAAAGTGTAATGATAATGTTTATTATTGCAGCGTCTTATCTTTTTGCATTCACACTATCTCAACTTTATGTAACCCAGTCACTTGCTCAAAGTATGATTGAATTAAGCAGTAATAAATGGATTATTTTTTTAATGGTTAATGTGTTTTTACTTGTTGCTGGTTTCTTTTTACCGCCAGTAGCTGTTATTGTAATGACATCAGCTATATTACTACCAGTAATAACTACATTAGGGTTTGATCCTTATTGGTTTGCGATTGTATTTACAATAAATATGGAAATAGGCTTAATCACACCACCAGTTGGATTAAATCTTTATATAATTAAGGGAATAACTCCAGACGTGAGTTTATCTACAATCTTAAGAGGATCATTTCCATTTATGATGATGATGGTTTTATCTATATTGATATTGTGTATCTTTCCTGAGATCGTATCGTGGTTACCTGATAAACTAATGGGTAAACCTCTTGGATATTAAAAAAGAAATTAATAGAAAAATTTCAGTAGCACCCATGATGGATTGTACCGATCGTCATGATCGTTACTTTCTAAGGTTGATGAGCAAGAATGTTATGCTGTACTCAGAAATGGTTGCAACAAAATCTGCAATACATGGAGACCGAAAAAAAATTTTATCTTATAGTCCTGAAGAAAAACCTTTAGCATTACAAGTAGGTGGATCTGATAAAGCTGAGTTAGCCGAAGTTGCAAAAATTGCAGAAGACATGGGCTATGATGAGATTAATATTAATCTAGGTTGTCCTAGTAAAAAAGTTCAAAAGAATATGTTTGGTGCTTGTTTGATGAAAGAACCAGATTTAGTTGCAGAATGTATCGACTCAATGGTTAAAGCTTGTAAAATTCCTGTCACTGCAAAAACTAGAATTGGTTTTGATGATACTGAAGAATTTGATTACTTAAATAGTTTTATACTAAAGATGAAAGGTGCTGGTTGTAGCACTTTTATATTACATGCTCGAAAAGCTATTTTAACTGGAATGTCACCTAAACAAAATTTAAATATTCCAAAACTTAATTATGGAATGGTCTACAAAATAAAAGAAGAAAATCCAGACTTAGAAATTATTATTAATGGAGGAATTTCAAAAATTGATGAGATTAAAAATCATTTAACTTTATGTGATGGTGTTATGATTGGTAGATCCATATATCAAAATCCTTATTCGTTAGTTGAAATTGAAAATGAAATTTTTGGAACAAAAGAAAGACCTACAAGAGAAGAGATTGCCGAGAAACTACTAGAGTACCTTGAGAAAGAAGTTAAGCTTGGCACAAAAGTAAATCATATTATGCGACACACAGTTGGATTATATCATGGTCAAATTGGTTCAAAGGATTGGAAAAGATATTTAAGTGATAATATGATGGCAAGAGACTCAGATTTTCAAAAATCAAAACACATAATGACTATTGTACAAAATAACGAGAAAGCTAATCAAAACATTAATACTTAAATCGTAATAATCTCGTATCTAGCTATTTACGTATAAATGAGGGACTATTAAGGGTTATGAAGCTACTAGTAGTTATATAATGTTTAACAAGTAAAGATTTTGATTTGTTAATATCTCTTTGTAAAACAGCATCAAGAATACCTTTATGCTCAACTGTAACTTTTCTTTTTATATAACTCTTCTTTTTTTTAATTAGATATCTGTACCTCATATTTTGATCATAAAGTAATTCGCAAAATTTATTCATAAAGCTTGATTTTGATCTTGCTACCAAAGTAAGGTGAAATTTTCTGTGCACCATTTCCCATGAATCTAAATTTTCTGGCTCATATATCAGAGATCTTTCAGCTTTTTGTAGCCTATGATTAAGAACAATAAGTTCTTCTTCCCATTCATTTATATCTTTTTTATTTTTCATAGATTCTTCTAAGGCAATACTTTCAACCCATATTCTAGTTTTTAATATTTCATTAAATTTTTCTTGAGTTGCTTCAGAAACTTTAAATCCTTTTTGATCAATTTTAGTCACAAGGTCATCTGCCATAAGCAAAGTTAAAGACTCTCGAATAGGGTTTGTTCCAGTTTGATATTTTTTTTTGAGATCATCAATCTTTAATTTAGTGCCTGGTGCAAGATCTCCACCAATTAGTGATTTTTTTAATTTATTATAAATTTTATAAGTTGTAGATGGGTAAGTTATGTCAATATCTTGATTTACAACGTTTATTTTTTTTTTAATATTTTTTTTCATTATTATCTTTTTAACACATTTTAAAACAATTTCACGTCATAGTTGATTTTAAATAATTTTTCTACAATTTAATATATATAAAATATCTTTTTTTAATTGAGTTTTATATAAAAATCGATTTTAATATATTATTAAATAAACAAAAAAAAAAGAGAGAGATAAACTTATGAATAAACTATTAAAAAAAATTGGTGTGTTAGTTACATCGCTTTTTCTAATACTTAGCATAACTACAACAGGATCTTTTGCAAAAAAAATTCGTATAGCTTTAGCTGAAACACCATCAGATGAACTAGCCGCTTTTTTTGTTGCACTGGATAGAGCTAAAGCTAATGGATTAGAATATGAATACACTGCATTTGCTGATGAGGAATTAGCAATTCAGGCTATTTTAAGTGGACAAATGGATATTGGTTTTGGAACTCCATATTCAGCTATGCAAAAATCTAAAGCACCAGTAAGAATAATATTTCAATTATCTAAATTGAAATTTTTTCCAGTTACATCACAGAAATACAGCAAATTAGAAGATCTTAATGGTCAACCAATTATGCTTCACTCAAGAGGTGGTGGAACAGAGTCAATTGCAAATGTAATTGAAGATAAATTAAACATTAAGTTTGGCACAAGATCTTATGTACCGGGCTCATCAAATAGAGTTGCTGCATTAGTGGCAGGTAAAACTGATGCAACTATTGTTGATTTATCAAATAAGAATAAACTTGTAAAACTACAAGGTAATAAGTTTAATGTATTACCTATGTTTGAAGTAGACGCAAGTGATGAAGCTTTATTTGCAAATGTAAATTGGATTAAGAAAAACTCTAAAGATGTTGATATTTTTGTTAAAGCACTTGTTAGTGTTTATAAAGATATGCATAAAGACCCAACAATCATTAGAAGAGAAACAAATCCTGATGGACCAATAGGCCAATTACCAAAAGAAGTTCTTGGTGAATTGGATGGTTTTTATAAGGATGCTGTTGAAGGTGGATTATATAGCCCTAACGGTGGTGGTATGGTTGCTGCTAAAGCTGACATGGAATGGTATCATAAAGCTGGACAGTTAACTGGAAATTTTGCTGATCTAAAGATCGAAGATTTTTGGTACATGAAACCTTTAATGGACGCACAATAATAAAACTTTGATTAGTCGCCAAAAATAATTTTTTTGGCGACTAACTTCTAAAAATTAATCACAATTATGCAAAACAGACCCTTATTTTTAAAAATAATATCAGGAGTTATCATTTTTGGTGCTTGGGAAATTGGTGGAAGATCTGGTGTTAGTTTTGCATTTCCACCATTTAGTGAGTCAATGGCAGCATTTTTTAGCTTGGTAATGGATGGGACAATGTTTAAAGCTTATGCAGAAACGTTAAAACCATTAGTTGTGGGAATTATTATTTCAGGAATTTTAGGTATTTCTCTAGGGATTTGGATTGGTTTAAGTGATAAATTTGATTGGCTTGTATCACCGATTTTTATTGTAATGCAGGCAGCACCAATCGCAGCACTAATTCCATTATTAATTATGGTTTATGGTATTGGATTAACTTCAAAAGTATTTGTAGTTTGCATATTGGCTATGCCAGTTATTGTGTTAAACACAAGTTCTGCAGTAAAAAATACTCCTACAAATATAAAGGAAATGGCTAAAGCTTTTCAAGGAAAAGATCTTGATGTTATTTTTAAAATTATTTTACCTGCATCATCTCCAATAATTTTTGCTGGTTTAAGACTTGGTGTTTCTGCTGGTTTTATTGGTGCCATACTTGCAGAATTGAAAATTACTCCAACTGGTGTGGGTGATATTATTTCTTACAGTAGATCAATTGCAGACTACCCGAGCATGTATGCTGCAATTTTTTCAATTATTTTGTTGGCAGTATTATTTTTAAATGTTTTAGAAAAAATAGAAAACTTTTTATTTAAAGGCAATAATCAAGGGTATGCTTCAGAATAACAATATAAAGAGGATAAATTATGAATAAAGATAATGCAGTAACAGTTAAAAATGTCTTCAAAAACTACGGGGAAACAGAGGCTTTAAGAGATTTGTCTCTAGACTTTCCTAGGGGAGAATTAACATCTCTATTAGGACCTTCAGGTTGTGGAAAAACAACCTTATTAAAAATTATTGCAGGATTATTACCTGCTACAAGTGGGGAAGTAATTGTTAATGGACAAATAGTAAAAGAACCTGGCCCGGACAGAGCTTTTGTATTCCAAGATTTTGCATTATTACCTTGGGCATCTGTTATACGAAATGTTGCATTTGGTTTAGAATTAAGAGGCGTTGCAAAATCTGAAAGAGAGTCAATTGCTGCAAAATATATTGGTGATGTTGGTTTAAAAGGTTTTGAGAATAGCTTTCCACATGAGTTATCGGGAGGTATGAGACAAAGGGTAGGTTTAGCAAGAGCCTTAAGTGTTGATGCACAGGTTTTACTTATGGATGAACCTTTTTCAGCTGTTGATGAACAGACCAGAAGAAAATTTCAAGAAGATCTGTTAAATCTAGTTAAAAATGAAAATAAAACTTTTATTTTTGTAACACATTCTATTGAGGAAGCTGTTTATGTTTCAGATCAAATTGCACTGTTGTTACCTCGTCCAAGTAGAGTTTCAGAGGTTATTAGACCAACCAGTTTTAAAAATAAAGACGTAGACAGTATTAGAAGAGATTCTGAATATTTAGATATTGTTGACCGTATTTGGAAATCATTAAGAACCTATGTTGAATAAAATAATATAATGAAATTATTTGGATATCGTTTACCTGGAATGTCATCACTTATACTCTGGGGGTTGCTATGGGAAACATTTGGAAGACTGGAAATTACATATTTTATACCTTCTTTATCAGCAATATTTGATACTTTCTTAGAAATTGCTCCTACAAAAGTTTTTATTAAAGCTGTAACCGAAACTGGATATGCTTTTTTAGCAGGTACATTTTATGCTGTTGTAATTGGAGTTCCAACTGGAATTCTAATGGGAAAAAACAGAATTATTGATGAACTATTATTACCATGGGTGAATATGTTTTTGAGTGCACCATTAACAGCACTAGTGCCAGTTTTAATGGTTCTGTTTGGATTTGGAATGAAATCTATAATTATTATTACTACTCTTTTTGCTATTTGGATTATTATACTTAATACCAGAGCAGGAGTGATGCAAATTAATAGATCTTTGGTTGATATGGCAAGATCTTTTGGAGCAAAACCAATGGATGCATTTTTTAAAATTTATTTTTGGGCAGCTTTACCTGAAATTTTAGGTGGTGTACGTATAGGATTTATCAGAGCTGTAAAAGGAGTTATTATTGGGCAATTATTAATTTCAATAGTTGGTTTTGGAGCATTATTTGAGCTGTATTCCTCTAACTTCTTAATGAAACATTTCTGGGCAATAATAATAGTTTTATTTGCAATGGCATTTACACTTTCGGAAATTCTTGCTTACTTTGAAAGAAAAGTTGCCTACTATGCATCAAAACGGGGTTAAAAAAAATTAACAATTAAATAAAAAGGAAAAAAATGACCAAGTTAGCAATACCATCACCAGTAATTACAACGATACCCGTTCATGGATCTGAAGAAGTATTCCCTGTCAGAAGAGTATACTGTATTGGAAGAAATTATGCAGATCATGTAATTGAAATGGGAAATGATCCAAAAGAGTCTCCTATTTTTTTTCAAAAAAATGCTGATAACGTAGATATTAGTGGTAAATTTCCATACCCACCTCAATCAAATGATGTTCATCATGAATTAGAACTAGTTATGGCACTTAAAAGTGGAGGCTCAAATATTCCAGAAGCAGATGCGTACAAACATATATATGGTTTTGCAGTTGGACTAGATATGACCAGAAGAGATTTACAAGCAGTAGCAAAAAAAGGTGGAAAACCCTGGGAAGTTGGCAAAGCATTTGAGCGTTCAGCACCAATGGGAACTTTAACTAAAATTGAAGAATCTGGAAATATGGATAGTGGAAAGATTACATTAACTGTTAATGGAGATGTTAAACAGGATGGTAATTTAAATCAGATCATATGGAAAATACCGAGAATGATTGCTCATCTTTCAACTTTTTACGATATTACGGCAGGTGATATCATTATGACTGGTACTCCAGCAGGTGTTGGTCCAGTTGTAAAAGGGGATAAGTTAGTTGGTACTATCGATAAATTAAATCCGTTAGAAATTATAGTTGTTTAGTTCATTAGACGTATCTCAAATTACTAACCTAGTAATAGTTATGGCAATGGCTGCGGCCGTTGCAGGGTTTATGGCAGGATTACTAGGAGTTGGTGGAGGAATAATAATCGTTCCAGCTCTCTATTATGCTTTTACAGTATTAGACTTTGAATTAGTAACTAGAATGCATTTAGCAGTTGGAACTTCTTTAGCTATTATTATTCCAACTTCAATAATTTCTACTAAAACTCATATGGAATATGATGCAGTTGATTTTAAAATGGTTAAATCTTTTGGCTTATTCATTTTAATTGGTGTTATTTTGGGAACTTTTTTAGCAGTTAATTTAAAGACACCAACTCTAGTATTATTCTTTTCAATATTTGCTTTCATGGTGGGATTATTTTTTATTTTCCTTAGAGAAAAACTTGTTGAAAACCCTAAAACAATTTCTGACATTGTTAAAAATATCTCAGGGATTGTGATTGGTTTTATTTCAATACCCCTAGGTATTGGTGGTGGGTCTTTAATGGTACCGTTTATGAGAACTTTTGGTTATGATATAAGAAAATCTATTGGTACAGCAGCCGCAGTTGGCTTTTTGATTGCAATTAGTGGAACGATCACAATGATTATTGGTGGAAAGATAATTAATAATATAAACACGCCTTTTAGTGTGGGTTATATAAATCTATTAGGGTTTGCAGTATTTGTCCCAGTTACAATGGTTATGGCTAGATTAGGTGCCAAAGCTGTCTACAAAATAAATAAAAAACTACTGAGTAAAATTTTTGGAACTTTTTTACTAATTGTGTCTGTTAGATCTTTTATTGAGTATTTGAATATTATATAAAAAATCATGTTTAATTTTAAAAAAATAACATCATCCATTCCACAAATTTGCAATTTAGTTAGTTAATTTATCAATTATTTCTGACCTTTGATATAACCCTAAATTTTCTGCTTTAAGCTTTAGTTGAGAATTAATCTTTTTTAAGTTTGGAACTTCCACATTTAATTTGTTAGCTATCTCAATTATAGACCCAATAATTGGGTCTATTTCTAAAGGCTTACCTGCGTTTAGATCTTGTGTTGTTGATGGTTTATGATTCATTATTGAAATTGCGCCATTAATTCTATCATCAATAGAAACATTAAATTTTATACCAATTTTTTCACCTACTAGCTGGCATTCTTTCATTAATTCTCTAACTAAATTAATTAATTCTTTATCATTTCCAATTTGATCTAAAGTTTTATTTGTTAAAGCGCTCACAGGATTGAAGGAGCAATTGCCCCACAATTTAATCCATATTTCATTCCTTAAATTTTTTTTCTGAGGAACCTTTAATCCTCCAGCAATTAATAAATCTGCAATTTTTTTTAATCTTTCAGACCTTGTGCCATCAGGCTCACCAAGTGAAAATTTTTCTCCCTCATTATGCTTAATTACACCAGGTTCAATAATTTCACATGCAGGATATACAACACATCCAATGGCCTGTTGTGGCTTAATAGTTTTCCATATTTTTCCTGCAGGATCTACACTTTCAAGATAAGTGTCATCTAAGTTTGTGCCAGTATTTGCTTTATGAAAGTACCACCATGGCAAGCCGTTTACAGTAGATATTATTGAAGTTTGTTCATTTATAATTGAGCTTAATGAGTCAACTATATTTGAAATAGAATGAGCTTTAACTGATATGAATATATAATCTTGAATTTCTAAAGTCTTTGGATCATCTGTAACAGTTAATTTTAAATTTTCAGTTTTTCCATCTTTAATAAATGTTAATCCTTTTTTTTCGATAGCTTCTTTGTGTGGCCCTCTAGCAATCAAAGATAACTGAACGTTGGTTTTGCTCAAACAGGCTGCAATATAACCACCGATTGCTCCAGCACCAAATATACAAATTTTTGTCATTTTAATTATTTAGTCCAAATTTTTTAGCTAAAACATTTCTTTGTAATTTGCCTGTAGCACCTTTTGGAATTTCTGTAACAAAAAATATTTTTTTTGGGATTTTAAATTTAGCTAATTTTTCTTTTGCATATATTTTTAAGCCTGCTTCATCAAGATTAAATCCTTCCTTCAAGATAATTGCAGTTGCAATATCCTCACCCAGCATTTTATCTTCATAACCAAAACAAACTGCTTGTTCTATTGAAGGATGGTCCATTAAAACATTATCAACTTCTAAAGGAGAAATCTTTTCTCCACCTTTATTAATGATTTCTTTAAGTCTTCCTGATATTTTTAAATAGCCATCATTATCAAAAAACCCCTGATCACCAGTTCTAAACCACCCATTGTTAAAATTAGCTTTGTTTGCTTCAGGGTTATTCTCATATCCTGCAGTTACATTATTACCTTTGATGCAGATTTCACCAACCTCACCATTTTTCATTATATTGTTATTATCATCCATAATAGCCACTTCTGGCCCAGCAGGTATACCTACAAATCCCGCTTTTTGCTTTTTTGGAGGTAGAGGGTTTGACGTCATTTGATGAGTTGCTTCAGTCATGCCGTAAGCCTCAATTACTGGACAGTTAAATACTTTATTTAATTTTTCGAAAACTGCCGGTGGTAATGAAGCTGAAGAAGATCTAACAAGTCTTAAATTTAAATTTTTTGCTAACTCTAAATTTTTTTCAGCTCTTAGCATTATTGTTTGGTGCATTGTTGGAACACCAGAATACCAAGTAATTTTTTCTGATTTTGCTAATTCTAAAAATTTAAGAGCATTAAATCCATTACTTGCACAAACAGATGCACCAGATTTCATTGATGAAGCTATAATAGCTATTAGACCATGGATATGAAATAGAGGCATAATATTTAGACAATGGTCATTTTCCACAAGATTTAAACTTTTAGAAATATTTAGAGAAGATGAGTAGATATTTTTGTTAGTTAAAGGAACAATTTTTGGCCTTGAGGTAGTACCTGAGGTGTGTAGGACTAAAGCTTCATTATTTTCTTCTGGCTCAATATAAGCGCTCTCATCATTAAATAAATCAAAAAAACCTGTTGGTTGATCTTTTTTAATCTTAATTTCACAAACAGGAATTTTTAATTTTTTTGCAACATCAACAGCACTATTTTGAGAGTTTGGTTCAACTATTACTATTTTTGGTTTTAGATCATTTAGGTAAAACTCATATTCATCAGCTTTATAGCTGGGGTTAAGTGGTGCAGCTGACATATAGCTTGAAATAGCTAAAAAACTTGAAGCCATATGAGGACCATTTGGAAGAATTATTGCGGCTCTATCTTTGTTGGAAATATGATTTCCAGATAATTGTCTTGATATTCTATTAGCTAAAGCTTTAAGATCTTTATAAAGAAGAGGAGAGTTATCTTCTGATGTTAAGGCAATATTAGTGTCAGCTTGATCAGAAAAGATATTTTTAACAATTTCTTTTTTCATTTCAAACTTAGTTCAGCTTTTTGTTAGTACTAGAAATTTTTAATAATTTTCTATTATATTTTTTTGACATCTTCAATCTTATATCAGTTTATTTAAAAAAAAGGTTATCTAAAAATAAGGTTTTTGATTTTTTTATAGAAAAATAAAGGGTTCTGTTTACATGTATTGTAAAGTTCATTGTAGATTTATAGTACAGACATAAAAAAAATACTAGGGATGGCTAGAACTATTGGAATACTTATTGCTGTTAGTGGAGCAACTATATTAGCTATAAGTGAAACATATTATGGAAATGTTTCAGCACCTCTGAGCATTGCAAATACTAATCTTTTATTTTTTTTTGAATTTGTTCTTGTTACAATGGTTTTGGTTCGATTAGGTCCAAAAGACGTTTATAAGATAGATAAAAGTTATTGAGTAAAATTTTTGGTACGTTTTTAATTTTAGTTTTTATTCGATCTTTTATTGAATATTCGAACATCGCATAGTAAAATAAATTACCCATGTTCAATTTAAAGCAAATAATCTCATCTATTGCTGATGCAGGTCAAAAACTTTTTAGTATAAAAAATATTAAAAAAAATGACTTAGAATTTATTATATCTTTATGTGATGATTTAATTTCACACAAAGGGGCAGCATTCGGTATTACTGTAGCTAGAGATATTACTGAACTATATCAATCACTATCTCCAGAAAATAAATTATTATTCTTTAAAAAAATTAACAACAAATATAAGCCCAGCTTTACAAAAGTTAACAAAGCAATTGAAAACTATACGAAATCTCAAAATGAAAAAACTTTATCAGATTTATTTAAAGTTTCCGAAGGTAAGAGAAGAGAACTTTTTAGAAGAATGAATATGGCACCAAATGGAACTGCGATTATAGTTGCGTTAAGAGAAGATTTAATAAAAATATTAAAAGACAATAAAGAGCTTTCAGAATTAGATAATGATCTTAGGCATTTATTTAGAGCTTGGTTTAATCCAGGATTTCTTAAACTTGCTAAAATTACATGGGATACAAAGGCTGCAGTTTTAGAAAAAATAATTAAATATGAAAGAGTTCATCAAATAAAAGATATGAATGAACTTAAAAGAAGGTTAGGTGAAGATAGAAGGTTTTTCTCTTATTTTCATCCAGCCCTTGAGGATGAGCCAATTATTTTTGTACAAGTAGCTCTAACTAATGGTCTTGGTAAATCTATTCAAGAATTAATGAAACCCTCAAGTGATGAGAAAAAAACTTATGATACAGCTACTTTTTATTCAATTAGTAACTGCCAAGAAGGTTTATCAAGAGTTACGTTAGGTAATTTTCTAATCAAAAGAGTGGTTTATGAAATACAAGAAGAACTACCTCACATTAAAAACTTTGGCACCTTATCACCTATACCAGGGTTTGCTGATTGGTTTACTTATTTAGATGAAACTAAAATTAAAAATATTCTAGGCGATCTAAAAGATCAAGATGCTATCTTTTTAAAATCTCAAGACTTAAAATTAGGTGACAGTAGAATTATAAGAAATAAAGAAGCTATAACAAAATTAGTAGCTCATTATATTGTTAATGAAAAAAATAAAAAAGGACTACCAGTGAATGACGTTAGTAGATTTCATTTAGGCAATGGAGCAATTGTTGATGATATAGTTATTAATGCAAATATTTCTGAAACTGGTTTTAAAAGATCTTATGGTGTGATGGTTAATTATCTTTATGAACTTCAAAATATAGAAAAAAATCATGAAGAATACATGAACAATAACAAAGTAATCGTCTCTAATAAAATAAAGAAATATTTATAAAATATATTTCTAATTTTTAGTTAAGACCCCATTTAACTTTATTCCAAATTCGTTCATGAAAATAATAAAAGAACAGTGGAATAATTGATCCTAAACCTAATATCCCAGCTCCTTTAAAGCTACCAGTAAAAATATACCCAAATATTACCCAGTAGATAAAAATAAAAAGTCTCCATGAAAATGTTTTAGCAACGGAACGTATTTGTTTATCTGCCATAATGAAATTAGCCTATAATAATTTTTGCTTATAGAACACATTTATATTAATATTTAACTATGACTAATAAAGTAAGTAAAAGTTTTCTAAAAAATTCTCATTTAATAACTGACTTAAAACTATGTAGTATTCGTTTAATTGATAATGCTAAATTTCCCTGGATCATTTTAATTCCTAAACGAAAAAATATTAGCGATATCTCAGAACTTAACTCAAAAGATCAAATATTATTAATGAAAGAAATTGTTCATTGCAGTAAATTAATGAAAAAAATTTTTAAAACAAAAAAACTTAATGTTGAGAAGATTGGTAACATTGTTCCTCAATTACATATTCATATTATTGCAAGATCTACCAAGGATAGTACGTGGCCTTTGTCAGTTTGGGTTATTAAAGGGAAACCTTATACAAAAATTCTATTAGCAAAAACTATCAATAAGATTAAAAAGTATTTTAAGGATTAAAGGGTAAGGACAGAGGTAGCTTTAGTCTCCCGCCACTACCTCTTAATCATTATGTATCTGATTCGTCCCAAATTTGTTAACACGTATTAATTGAAAGTAGACTTTATCAACCGCTTGCTTTACTAAATAGATAACACACAGACTCATAAATAATTAAAATTAAAATACATTGATTAAAACCACACTCTCATCATTTGCAAAATCTATTGGTTTTAACTCACAAGATTATATTCCAAAGGAAGGGGTATCCTTTTCTTTATTTAGAATTGAAGTTTTATCAGGCTTAACGGTTGCTTTAGCGTTAGTTCCTGAAGCTATTGCCTTTGCTTTTGTTGCAGGAGTTGCACCTTTATCAGGGCTTTATGCAGCTTTTATCGTTGGGTTGATTACAGCTGTATTTGGGGGAAGACCTGGGATGATTTCAGGAGCAACAGGTGCTTTAGCGGTTGTTATGGTTTCTCTTGTTATGGATCACGGTGCTCAATATTTATTTGCAACTGTAGTTTTAATGGGAATTTTACAATTATTAGCGGGTGTCTTTAAGCTTGGAAAATTTATTAGAATGGTACCACAACCTGTAATGCTTGGTTTTGTTAATGGCCTTGCAATCGTTATTGGTATTTCACAACTTAGTCAGTTTAAAACCCTTAATGCAATGGGACAATCAGTATGGATTTCAGGAAATACTTTATATTATTCAATTGGGTTTGTAGTTTTAACTATGTTAATCATTTGGTTACTGCCAAAGATTACTAAAGCAGTTCCAGCTACACTTGCTGCTATTTTAGCAACATCTGTATTAGTTTTAGCATTAAAGATTGATATTCCTAGTGTTGGAGATCTTGCAAGTGTTAAAGGAGGATTACCTATATTCTCAATCCCAAGTGTTCCTTTAAACTTTGAAACTTTAAAAATTATTTTCCCTTATGCATTTATATTGTCAGCGATTGGCTTAATTGAAAGCTTGTTAACCCTGAACTTAGTTGGTGAAATTACCAATAAAAGAGGTGGGGCTAGTCAGGAATGTCTAGCACAAGGTTTTGCAAACACAGTTACTGGTTTTTTTGGTGGTATGGGTGGATGTGCGATGATTGGGCAATCTATGATTAATGTAAAGTCAGGTGGTAGAACAAGAATTGCAGGAATAGCTGCAGCATTATTCTTATTAATTTTTATTTTATATACATCAAGTTATATTGAGATGATCCCAATTGCAGCACTTGTAGGTGTAATGTTTATGGTGGTGATTGGAACGTTTGCGTGGAATTCTTTAAAGATATTATTTTTTGTACCAAAGAGTGATGCACTAGTTATTGTTCTTGTAACCGTTGTAACTGTTTTAGAAGATTTAGCAGTTGCTGTAATTGTTGGAGTGATTGTGTCAGCTCTAGTATTTGCTTGGAAATCAGCTTCAAGAATTAGAGCAGTTGAGAGACCCTCCGTTACAGAAAAGGGTGCTAAAGTTTATGAAATAGAAGGTCCACTTTTCTTTAGTTCAACGGATAGTTTTTTAGAATTATTTAAACCAGAAGAAGATCCTGAAGTAGTCATTATTGATTTTGCAGGATCAAAAGTAATTGATCAGTCAGCTTTAAAGGCAATTGAAGACATTGCTGACAAATATAATAGTTTTGGAAAAAAAGTTAAATTAAGACATTTAACTCGTGATTGTCATAGATTATTAAGCAGAGCAGGTCAGCTTGTTGTTGATAGTGATGACGATCCTGATTACGGAATTGCAGTTGATTATGATGTTAAATTAGGTATTTTTGGAAATTAACATGAGCAAAGAGATAAAAGCTGATGACGTTATTTTCAATTTCTTTAAACAAATTTGTGATGAGAAAGATGATGTTAAATGTGTAGAGCTTGGTAATAGTTGGATTAATGCAATGAAGACTAATCTTACAAACATGGAAAAAAACCTAGAAGAAGCTGACAAAGCTAAACATCAAGAAAATATAGATAGCAATATGAACCACCTTAATAACCTTAAGGATAAATCAGCTGAGGAATGGCGTGAATATGCAACTCAGTGCATGGTAGAGATCCTTGATCACAAAACTAAATCGTGAATTTCTTTAAGAGATTATTTTCAAGTAGCAATCTAGAACTAGAAATTAATGATGGCGGTAGAACTGCAGCGGGATACAAGGGTAAAGCTGGAGACTGTGTAGTTAGATCTATTGCAATTGTATCAGGTCTTCCCTACCAAAAAATCTATGATGATCTTTATGAAGCAAATGAAGAATTTAGAACCACATCAAGAACTAAACTTGCAAGAAGTTTAAAACAAAAAAATGATAGTCCAAGATCAGGCACTCATAGAGTGGTGGTTAAAAAATATCTTAAAAAACTTGGGTGGCAATGGACACCAACTATGTTTATTGGTCAAGGCTGTAAGGTTCATTTAAAAAAAAATGAACTTCCAAGTGGGACTTTAATTGTATCTTGTTCAAAACATATAACTGTTGTTAAAGATGGTGTCTTGCATGATACTTATGATTGTTCAAGACGGGGCACACGATGTGTTTATGGGTATTGGACTAAGCCTCATTAGATAAAGATAAAAGTGGTTAATAAATTTCATTAATATATGATTTTTAAAAATGAGCTTTAAAGATAACGTCAACTTACATGTAGACAAATCAGCTAAATTACTAAACTTTAGTGATGACTTACTTGAACATTTAAAATCCACTCACTCATTAATTAAAGTAAATGTAGGTGTTGTCTTAGATGGCAAAATTAATAATTTTACAGGATGGAGGGCAGTTCACTCAGAACACATACTTCCAACTAAAGGTGGGCTAAGATATTCTGAAACCGTTGATCAAGATGACACGGAAGCTTTAGCATCTTTAATGACTTACAAATGTGCAATAGTTAATATTCCTTTTGGTGGTGCAAAAGGAGGTTTAAAAATTAATCCTAAGAATTACACAATGCCTCAACTAAGAGAAATTACTAAAGCCTTTGCAAGTAAACTAATTAATAAAGGTTTTATTTCTCCAGCATTAAATGTTCCAGCTCCAGATGTCGGAACATCTGAAAGAGAAATGGAATGGATTTTAGAGACATACAAAACACTTAAACCTGATGATATAAATTATAGAGGTTGTGTAACGGGTAAACCACTACATCGTGGAGGTATTGCTGGAAGAACAGAAGCAACCGGTAGAGGTATTGAAGAAGTAGTTAGAGAAATATTTAGACACGAAGACGTTGTTAAAGAAGCTAGTTTAAAAAATGAATTAAAAGATAATGAAATTATAGTTCAAGGCTTTGGTAATGTTGGAAGTAATTTAGCTAAACATTTATATAATAGAGACAATGCAAAGATTATAGCTATTGGAGAGTTTGATGGCTATTTATACAATAAAAAAGGCATTGATATAAATGCACTAATTAAATTTTTTCAAAAAAATAAAAGTATTAATAATCCTAAACTTGGAGAATTTAAAAATAATCCAAGTGAACTTTTAGAATTAGATTGTGATATTTTAATTCCAGCTGCGTTAGAAAATGCAATTACTGTTGATAATGTAGATAAAATTAAAACAAAATTAATAATTGAAGCTGCTAATGGACCCATTTCATTTGAAGCAGATCAAAAATTATTTGAAAAAGGAGTTGTGATTATCCCTGATATTTATGTCAATGCAGGCGGAGTAGTAGTTTCTTATTTCGAATGGGTTAAAGATATTTCTCATATACGTTTTGGTAGAGTTGAAAAAAGATTTCAAGAACAAAAAATATTAGACATTATTGATTTGATAGATAAAAAAACTAATACCAAAACAGATTTTGACACCATTAAAAAAATTATCCATGGAGCGGATGAAGAGGATTTAGCTTTTTCAGGTCTAGAAGACAGTATGAGAAATGCATTTATTGAAATTTATAATACTAAAAAACAAATAAAAAGATCATTTAGAGACAGTGCTTATTATGTGTCTCTAAAGAAGATAAGAAACTTCTATACAGTAGAAGGCTTTCCTAAACGATAAATAGTGGCTTAATTTTAACTATATTTAAATTAACTGAAGACTTCTTGGTAATGATTTGTTAGCATTTGATATGATAAAATTAATAAGAGCAGGCTTTATGAGCAAGCTTTTTGCTATTTTAGTTTTAAGCTTATTATTAACTAGTGGTGCTAAAGCTGGTTGTGATGATGCTCCAACTGATGGAGTGGATTATTCTAATTGTCAATTCTCAGAAGGCCAAGATTTAAGTAGAGCTTATATACCAAATTCCAATCTTTCTTTTATTAGCTTTATTAAAGTTACTTTTGATAAAGGAGTAATGATGAATGCAACATTATCTAATGGTAATTTTGTAGAATCTTCTTTTATTAGAACTAATTTATATGAAGCAAATCTTGAGGGGGGTATTTTTGAAAAAGCTAACTTTACAAGTGCCAATTTAACAAGAGTAAATTTCAAAGGTTCATCATTAATTGAGACAAACTTTAGTAATAGCAACCTTTTTGAAGCAGATTTAACTGGTGCTAATATTTTAAATGCCACCTTTGAAGGTGCCAATCTAAACAATGCAACTTGGATTGATGGAACTAAATGTTCTTTAGGTTCTATTGGCAAGTGTGCTAAATAGTTAGAAATTAATTTACATAATATTTATGAAAAAACATTTAATAATTTTAGTTTTATTTTTAATAGTTCCAAATTTATCTTTTGCAAAACAGCTAAGCAAATCTCCATTTATTCCAGATAGTGTTCAAGATGAATTTAATAAACTATCTACTGAACATAAGACCAAGTTCTGTGGTTTTGAAAACTATAAAATTAGAAAAGGTATTATTAACAAAGATTTAGCAATAAGAATACTTGGTTATAATTCAAGAATGGATAATTGGAAAATAGTAGAAGGTGTTCATAGTCGGGATGTTTTTAAAGAATATGCTGATGTTGTAACTTATGCAAGTGTATCTGAAAATGATCGGATAAAAGAACTTCTCTTTGATAAACTTTATGTATGGGCAAAAAATAAAGCTCTCACTCAAACTAAACAATGTTATAGAAATACAGAAAAAAATTCAGTTTTAAAAGATTGCGAAGGTGAGTGGAGCGATCCAGAAGGTCAAGACTTAGCACCAATAAAAGATGCAACTGTAACTCTAGAGATAATTATGGGTTTAAACTATATCTACAATCTTAATTTTGCTAATTATAAAATTGAAGATCCAAGACATAAAACTATTAATGAATGGTTCAAACCTTTTTATAAACAAATAAAACCTGCCAATAAATTTTATATGGGAAATTCTGCTGGTTGGTATTTTCCCAACATAGCTTTAAGACATAGTAATAATAAAAATTACTCTAAATTAGTTAAGAAACTTGTTAAAGGTGCTGACAAATGGATACTCGATGATGGAAGCATTAAAGACAGAACTACACGCGGAAATCGATCATTGTGGTATCATCATACTGGATTAGGTGAGGCTTTCATGATTTTAGAAATTGCAAATGCTGCAGATGTTAAATTACCAAAAAATTATGAAAAAAACTTATTAAAAGCTGCTGAATTGTTTCAGGATGGTTTTTTAGATAATTCTATTTTAGAACCTTGGGCAAAAAAAGGTCATAACTCACAAGCTAGCAATGGTGTGCAAAAATTTAATAAAAATTTAGATAGTGTGAGCTTTAATGGACCTTGGTTACATATAATACAATATAGATATCCAAATCATAGAACGTCAAAATTCTTAAAGTCTCAAATGACCAATAGAGCAAGATCTTTAAAAAGTGATGAGGTTATGGGAATTGGAGTGGGTTGTATCTATAACGCTTTAGCAAATAAATAAAAAATTTTTAATTTGCTTATTTTACAGGTTTAATTTTCTGATTAATAACAAGTACAGCACCAATTATCAAAATAGGTAAGCCTATTATTAAGTCTTGCTGCCATTCTAAGTTTTCAAACACTGTTGATATTAATAAAGCAAGGACAGGCATGACTACTCCTACATAACCTGCTCGACCAGCTCCAACTTTCTCTAATAATCTTAAATAGAAGATAAAAGCAAATATTGAACCAACTATTGATAAATAAGCAAGCGATGCAATATAACTAAAACTATACTCGAATAATAATTCAGTACCTTTTATTTGAGTAATTAACAAAGTAACTAATGATCCATAAAGCATTGCATACGCAAGTGTTGGTATTAATGGAAAGTTGTTATTTAAGTTTCTTTGGTAAACCATGTTACCTGTTGATGCACTAAATGTACCAAGCAATGCTAAAAATAATCCAACATGAGTCCCATTTGCTAAGCTGAAATTGAAAATTTCATCACTGAAAATGATTATAATTCCAATCATCCCAATGGTTGCACCTAGTAAAGTTTTTAAAGAAGGTTTCTTTTTAAAATAAAATCCTTCTCCTAAAATATTCATAATAACTACAGTTGAAAAGACAACCGCTGGAAATGCGCTTATTAGGTAAGTATTTGATAAATAAAAGAAAACATAATTTAGAGAATAAAGACAAATACCGAAGAGCAAAAACCATGCATGTTGATTTAAAGAAAACTTAAGATTTTTCTTCTTATAAATTAGATAAACAAAAATAATTATTGCAGCTATCAAAAACCTATAAAACACTGATACTAATGGATCAACGTAGCCTAACTGAAATTTGATGACATACCAAGTAGGTGACCAGCAAAAGAGTGTGACAATAAATAAGATAAAATTGTTCATTAGCAAACACTTATAATCAATCAATCTTAAAAAAATATAAGATTAATCTAACAATTTTAATATATAAATTTAATAGTTATGAAAAAAATACTTCTAATTTTAACTCTGTTTATATCGTTAACTAACCTTTCTTACTCAGACAATCATTATCCAATTACAAGAGATTCTGTATTAATGATCGCTAGAGGTAAAATTGCATACCAAAATAATTGTGCAAGTTGCCATCAGGTTAATTTGTCAGGTGCTGAAAATTGGAAGGGTGTTGATGAAGATGGTCATCGTAAAACACCCCCTTTAAATGGCACGGGTCACACTTGGCACCATGATGATGAGACATTACATAAAATTATTAAATATGGATTAGTTGGAATAATTAGTGACTATGAAGGGAAGATGGCTGGCTTTGGAGACAATCTTAGTGACAAAGATATAGATTCAGTTTTAGCCTACATTAAAAGTTTTTGGCCAGATGATTATTACAAACATCAAATAAATTTAAGTAAATAAATTATATGGTAACAGATACTTTTCATTGGGGATGCAAGCATAGTTGGAGAGCTAGTGCAAAGAATACGATGTGGTGTGTTATCGGTTGTGCAATTGGTGACTTTGGAACCATATTATTTTTTCAATTAAGTAAAATTCCTTTTCCAGTATTGGGCATTATGACTTTAGCAATCATTAATGGTTTATTAACCAGCATTATGCTTGAGACTTATATTTTAATGAAACAAAAGTTTGATTTTATCAGTGCGTTAAAGACAGCTTGTGGCATGAGTTTTATCTCTATGGTTAGTATGGAAATTTCTATGAACGCTACAGATTATTTTTTAACAGGTGGAGCGATGCTAACTTGGTGGGTAGTGCCCATTATGTTAATAGTTGGTTTTTTAACACCATGGCCTTATAATTATTGGAGACTTAAAAAATTTAATCAAGCCTGTCATTAAATATTAAATGGTTACAACTTCTGAAATCATATTAGCAATTATTATCGTTTCCTTATCAGTTGTTATGCCTATCTATTATTATTATCAAAGGAAGAAAAACCCCAAACAAGATAATAAAACTCCAGATAACCCTGAGATAAAAAATTATATTGATAAAATTAATGAGATAACACGTACTAAACGTAAATGAAAAAGCTTTTAGGAATCATAATTCTGAGTTTGCTCGTTAGCAATATAACTTTTGCAAATAAAAATAAGAGGACCTGGGATTATCCTTTTTTAGATTATAAAGAGTGGGAAGTAAAAGGTTCAGAAAATCATTACAAATTTCAGTCAAACTTAAGAGAAGATAAAGACGTTTTAAAAGAATTTAAAAATAATAAAAATACAGGGATAATTAGTTATTTGTTATTTGAGGACGATAAAATTGTTATCGATGTGTCTGATATTCCTAAAAAAGTTAGCAGCGGAGATACAATAATTGATGGTTTATTACCATCTCATTCAATGGGTAAAAGTTTAGTTTCTTATGTAACAGGGCACGCTATTTGTGAAGGTTATATTGATAACGTAAATGTAAAATTAGATGACTGGCCATTAATAAAAAGTACATTGTATGACAACTCGGTATTACTTGATCTTCTAAATATGAAAGGTGGTGACCAAAAATGGGTTGGTGAGAGAATGAAGAATGGTTCAGATAATAGAATTAAAGGTCCCAAGAAAGAAAATGTAAATGTTATTGGCTTAATGAAAGTTATGAACGTCTATTTAAGAGGTTCTGAAAAAAGCAAACTGATTTATAATTATAGTGCCTTGACCACTAATGTGATTATGAATTATGTGAAACATAAGACTGGCGCTGATTGGGACAAATTATTGCATAAAGTTTTTAATGAACACGTTGGAGTTAAAAATAGTGTTTATTTTTCAAAATCTAGAAAGTATTTAAAATATGATGATTTTGTCTCTGGAAGATACTCTTTTTATGCAGATAGATATGATTATCTAAGAATTGCTAAAACAATGATGGATGATTGGCATAACGATACTTGTGCTGGTAAATATTTAAAAACTATTTACGAAAATAGAGTTAAAAAAAAAGATAATACAAAAAAAGCAACTGATGTGGGTCTCTATACAAAATCATATGGTGGTCAAATCCATTTTGATATTTTTGGAATTGATAAGACAAGAAAAATTTTAGGATTGAGTGGATTTGCAGGTCAGCAAATATTAATTGATCTAGATAATAAAAGAATAATAGTAGTTAGCTCATTATACAGAAACTATAATTGGAAAAAGATTGTTTATTCAGTAATTAGGAATTAACTATGAAAAAACGTTTATCAGGGTGCAGTGAATGTGGAGATGATACTGCCATCTTAACACAAGTGAGTTCAGGACCTGAAGTGATCTTACTTTGTACGGATTGCTATAATCTTAAACATTCAAATGAAACACAAAACCATATTAGTTATGAAGAAGAAAAAAGCTAAAAAATTAAAAACTAAAAAACCAGCACCTAATTTCTACGGTCTTGGTAAATTTAATTACCTTATTTTTAAGTTTCTTTGCTCAAGGTTTAAGCTTAGATAATGAGTAGGGACAATAATTCAAAAGGGATAGTTTTAATACTGATTGCAATGAGCTTGTTTGCAATCCAAGACTCGTTAATTAAATTTATTTTCGAGCAATCTGCTCTTTATGAGATTTTCTTTGGAAGGTATTTGATTGCAGCAACAGTGCTTTTTATTTATTTAAGTTTTAAAAGACAGAAAGTATCGCTTAAAACACATTATCCTGTATTAACTTTTGCAAGGGTGTTGTTACATTTTGTTGCTTTTTCAACCTTTTTTATCTCTATTACTTATATGCAACTAGCAACTGCTAATGCTTTATTCTTTTCTTGTCCTTTTTTTGTATCCATTTTTGCTAAATTTTTCTTAAAAGAATTTATTGGTATTAGAAGATGGTCCGCTATTGCCTTTGGTTTTTTTGGTGTATTAATCGTCTTAAATCCTGATTTTGAAAGTTTTGATTATAGAAATTTGTTACCAGTGTTAAGTGCTTTATTTTATGCAGCATCAATGACTATTACTAAATACACATCTGATAAGGATGATGTAAACACCCAGTTATACTATTTTTATTTAATTGCTCTTGTTTTATGTGGCATAATTTATGTCTTTATGGGCAATGGTCAATTCAACAACTCTGATTTTGATCCAACTACACAATTTATATTTAGAGAGTGGTTTACAAATTTTGATTATACTTGGAAATTTATATTATTTTTTGGAGTAGCAGCATCTATTGGGTTCTTATGTATCTTTTCAGCTTATATCATTGCATCCCCATCCGTTGTCTCATTATTTGAATACTCTTTAATTATTATGTCAATGATCCCAGGTTATTTTTTGTTTAATGAAATTCCATCTCTTAGAACTTTGTTAGGGGTCATTTGTATTATCTCAGCTGGGGTTTATATTTACTTTAGAGAAGGTGTTCGAAAACAGTACATTGCATCTAAAATTCCAACTAGAAGATAAACTAATTAATTATCATTCCATCACCTAGACACCTGATTTGAATATTGATAGGGTCCGAGTTCATGAAAAAGATTTTAGGTATCATCGTTCTGGGCTTGTTGTTGAGTGGTAATGCTCATGCAAATAATAAATTAATACAATCATTTAATAGTTGGCTTTCTGATAATGGATACCATCAATATTTAGAAAAAATTGAAAGTGAAACATGTAAATCTTTTGATAAAGGTGACACAAATTGGTATTATAATAATTGTGATGAATTTCGAGGATCTAACAATCTGGATATCAAGATAAAAAATAAAGCATTTTCAGCTGCCAATCTAGCCTATCATTCAAACCCAAACAGAGACACGCTAATTTATTATTTATGGGCATACTCTTATAGGGATAGAAGTTCACATTTAAGAGAGTTTAAACCTACAAATAATTCCTACGATTTTAAATTTAACTTAATTGAAGATAAATATTTAAAAAAGCAAATGAAAACTAAAGGTATCCTTAGTTATTTATATTATCAAGATGGCGAAGTATTGATTGACGAACTTTCTCCCAAAGAAAGATTAGGAGAGTTTTTAAATAATGAAACAAAATTTTATTCAATGTCAATGAGCAAGTCAGTAACTTCTTATTTATTAGGTCATGCAATATGTGATGGCTACATTGATGGAGTTGATGCAAGAGTAAACGACTGGCCTGTAATAAAAGATTCACTTTATCATGATCAAAAATTAATTAATTTTTTAAATATGAATACTGGTGATCAAAAATACATCGATGAATTTGGAGATGGTACAAGTAAATTAGGTGCATATGAAGATAGAGATATTGAAACAACCATGCGCTCACACTTTAGAAACAAAAATACAAAAAAATCTAAGCAAACATACAATTATAATGGATTTGTTACCCAGTTAATTTTAAACTATATGAAATTTAAAATTGGTAAAGATTATGACAAATTTTATAGCAAAGTTTTTAATGATAAAATAAAGATCAAAAATAGCATTCGTTATGGCTATACTAGTTTTCAAGAAGAAAATGGAAATGGACATCCTAATATAATGGCAACAAGATTTGACTATCTTAGAATAGCAAAAGCTATAATGGATGATTATCAGAATGATACTTGTGTTGGAAAATATTTAAAAGAAATACATAAAAGAAGAATTCCTAAAAATTTAACAGAAAAAAAAAATGAACCAGCATTTAATCGTACAAAATCATATGGAGGTCAATTTCATATGGATTTTCCAGGATTAAAAAACCAAATTATATTTGGCATGGGTGGCTATGGTGGGAATATGATTTTAATTGATGTTGAAAATTCAAGAATACTGGTCGTTAATTCACTCCATTATAATAATAAAAAATATAAATATAATTACAAAAAACTACTGCATGATCCATTTAAAAAAGGATTTAACTAAATTATAAATAGCCACTCCTCAGGCTTCATTAATCCTGTTTAGTATTACCTCATTCCATCACCTAGACACCTGATTTAAGATTTAGTAGTATTCCTTTATGTATTGGTTAATCTTAATATCTTTTCTAAGTCTTCTTGTTATTAGCTTTGTTGCATCAAGACTTGGAAATAAACTTATAAAAAATAAAAAGAATAAAATCCATCTTTTGGATGTTTTATCCTCTTATATGGGTGGTTTTTTACTGGTAATAATTGTTTATCTTTTTGTTTCAGCCTCTAATGGTAAAGAAACATTTGATATTGGTATTGATTTTTTTAATGCTAATAGATGGAATTTTGCAAGTGGCATGGGTAATACAAGATCAATTTTAGATGAATTTGCCTTTGGTTTTGTTTTCACTTACATAATAATCTTTATTAGAAGACAATATAAAAAACAAAATTAAAAAGGAGAATAGATGAAAGGTTATAGATTTATTACAAACGATGACACTTCAGAATTTTGTCATCGTGTAACTGAGGCCATATCTAATGGATGGAAATTGTATGGTGAGCCCAAAATGACTTTTGATAAAAAAAGAGGGGTAATGCGTTGTGCTCAAGCTGTTATAAAAAATGCTCCTAAGAAAAAATATTCAAAAAAAATAAAGCTATCATCAGTATAGAAATAAATGAAAAAGTTTTATTCTTTTTATTTTTTATAAGATTACTTCAATAAAATTGAGACGGTTTAAAGTATTTTTTATACGGGAAAAAATATGGGAAGAAGGTTTGTTTAAATTTTCGAAATCATATGATCTTGGTAAACCATATTCAATAAATATATTTAACATAAAAGAAAATAAATGTTTTGAATAGGGTATTTGGAGAGGGTATGATTTAAACAATCAATAAAGGAGGTCGATTATGAGCCTATCACCACCTGAAATTTAGCTGGTTGTGACTAAATAATAAAAGACTAACTAAGATCAAGAAAACATAAATCCATTATTATGGATTTTGGCGTAGACCGCCACTTATAGGGGAACTCTTTTGGAGTTTACCGAAAGGGTGACCCCCTTAAAATTAGAAAATATAATTTTAAAATAATTATGTCTACTATGATTTTAAAAAGTCTTAACATTAATTTGCATTATAAATTTAGTAAAATTACGCAATATTTAGAGATTGTTTAATTGGAGTATCCAAAAGTTAAGAGAGATAATAAATTTATGGAGATTGTTCGAGGAATAAGATTTAAAAAATATTTAGAAGAAGAAGCTGAAAAAGAAAGAAATCAATTAGCAGAAAGTTCTGAGGAATCTAAAAGAAATAAAAAAGAACAAACTACATCAGAAAAACTCCAAGAGAAATTAGAACCATTATTACCTTGTCCAATGTCAGATGAATAAAATTAATATGATAAATTGTTTTATTCAGAGTGATTATGATCAAATAAATGAAAATAAAAGAAAAACACAAAGATCTTAAAAAAAAAGTAACTGTTGCTGAAAAACAAAGAAGCTCAAAAAGAGGACCTAAAAGTTGGTACGATTTAAAAACCTTAAAGAAGCTTAAATTAGCTATGAAAGATGAGCTGTCAAAAAAATAAGTGGGGTTATTCTATAATTCCTAGTTAGCAACAAGTTGATGGAGCAAAAATTAGAAGCTTGAACAAAATTAAAACCTATCTACGAGTAACATTTTTGTGCTAGGATCTTGATGACAATGAAATAAACATAAAATATAAAATGGCGAGAAAACTTGTTACACAACTTTCTAATAGAGAATGTTTTACATTAACTGAAAAAGATACACTAAAGACAGCAAGCAACAAACTTCAAACACATAACGTCGGCGTTATGCCAGTATTAAGTGAACACGATAAAAGTGTAATTGGAATTATTTCTGAGCGAGATCTTGCTCGATATATTTATAAAGATGAATTCAGCAGTGAATTACTGGTTACCAAAATAATGACTACAAATATAATATCTTGTAATCTAAACACTTCTGTTACAGAATTAATGGAAATAATCTCTAATCATAAAATTAGACATATCCCTATAATAGAAGAAAAAAAACTATTAGGCATTGTGTCTATTGGAGATGTGGTAAATCATATTATTGAACAGTATAAAGATGAAAATCAACATTTAAGAGATTTTATAAATAAATAATAAAATTTTAATAATAAAAGATATACTTCTTAGGCTACTTCAAAAAACATATTATCAATTTTAGTTGATTAACCCTCATTTCATCACTTAAATACCTGATTGGAGGTTGTGGCGTATAGGCTGCCATGTTATTGTTTTTTGATAAGGAGGTCATATGACCAATTTGTATAAAGTTAAAGTCGACGTAGTTGAAAAATCAATATCGTCTAGAGAAGAAATCATCAACGCAGAATCTGCTGATGACGCTAAGAAAAAGGTTATCAGTTATTGCAATGAGCAATTAGTTGATAACGACCGCCTTAAAGAAATAGTAGAGGTAAAAATCAGTACTGCAAAAGACGCTGTTACTGAAATCAAAAATAAAGATTTACCTAACGGCAGACCAGGAAACCCTGTCAGCTTGTAAAATCAATAACTGAGTAAATATGGTCTCGGTTTTGTAGCCGTGGCCATGTTGATTAATATTCACTAATCGTTAATTGAGTAAGGTCCTTAATCTGTGTATTGTCTATGAATGGCTAAAGTTGCAAAAGATAAGTGGGATAAGGTAATTGAACACTTAACACATTCAGACAGTGATCTTGAAAAAGTATTAAGCTTATTAAAGGGGTGTGACCAAGGGAATGCATCTAATTATGATGTTAATAGAGCGTCTTACTCGTTAAATATTATTGCGATAGTTACACAAAAGCAACTTGATCCAGAAAATAAAGATAAAACACTTACTCATATAATTAGACAGTGGGTTAAATCAAAAGACTTCATTCAATTTTATAATTTGATGAGAAAACAAGAAAATATTACTTGGGATAAGAGTAAACTTGAAGATTACACTAAACAATTAAAGGACCTTTGGTACAGTAAATCTCAATCTAAAAACAAAGAATATTTTAAAAAAATAGACGGATTTAATAAAACAGCTGGGGCAAATATTTTAGAAAAAGATAACAAAGAAGAGTTAAGACCGAAAGCTAAAATAATTGAGAAAACCTTTGATAAAATAAAGCAGAATGAAAGACGGTCTCGAACAAACTTTGCTTAATACAAACTAGATATAATGATGGATCAGATATTACCCTTTGTTTATATGCTAGGGATACTCTTATTAGTACTCCCAGCTTTTCTACAATCTAATTCTAAATTAAAACAATTCTTAACTAATCTTACTATTTGGATTGTCATTATCCTTATAATTCTAACGATTACTTATTTTCTTAAAAGTTAGGTGGGTAATCTCTGACCCTGTAAATAATCGCCAGCTTCCTGAATAATTTTCCAGAGTTTACTAGCGTTTTCTTTGTTCACAGCACCTTAAAACTTGATTTATCTCTAAATGTACTAGTTTGGGGACTAGTTTATTGCTTAAATTGGTGAGTCTTTAAGCGGTTAACTCATAACTATAAAAAATATAAACCGCTTAACTAGTGTGAAGTAGTGTGAGGTAGTGTGAGGTAGTGTGAGGTAGGGTGTACCACTAGCACCCCAAATAAAGGTCAACTACCAATTAATTTTTCAATAATAGTAATGTGTATTGCTAGAAATAGAGACGGTACATGAAGTTAACTGAGACTACCGTTAAGATAATAACCAGTAAGTATAGGGATATATAATCTTTTGGAGTTAACATTGTTTATAAATACTCTTATTGCTATGAACTTGCGAGCTTCTTTTTAGGATCATAGAAAGGTTTTTCAGCAACAGTTGCTTTAATGACTTTGTCATTGATTTTAACATCAAGTACCGTTCCAATCTCTGAATTATTAATTGTAACCATTGCAAGGGCTATGTTTTGTTTTAATCTCGGTGAGTAAACTGCAGAAGTAATTTTACCAACTTGTTCATTGTCTTTAGTGATTTCCCAAAAGGTAGTGTTTGGTCCAGTTAAAGGATCACAATCTAAGATAACTCCAACTTGCTTTCTTTTAATGCCATCAGTATTTATTTTTTGTAAGGCATCTTTACCAATAAAGTTTATATCGGTGTCAAGGTTAACTAACCTTCCTAGATTTAGTTCATAAGGGTTCGTGTTTATATCAGCATCAGCATGATAAGATAACATTCCACCTTCAATACGTCTAATCGATGATGTGTGACCTGGTTTTAATCCATGAGGTTTACCAGCTGCCATTATCTTTTCCCAAAGTTTGTCCCCCTTAGAGCCATCTCTTAAATATAATTCATAACCTAATTCACTTGACCAACCGGTACGAGACACTATTAAAGGAATGCCATCTAAATCTAATTCACGTAACCAATAATATTTAAGTTCATTAATACTTTCACCAAATAAAGCCTCCATAATTTTTCCAGAGTTAGGTCCTTGTAATTGAAGAGGGGAGACATCGGGTTCGATAATTTTAACATCAAGGTTTGAGTTTACTGCTACCCCTTGTGCCCATAATAAAATATCACTATCAGCAAGAGATAACCAATAATGGTTTTCTTTTAATCTTAATAAAACTGGATCATTTAAAATTCCACCTTCATTATTAACTATTAAAACATATTTACATTGACCAACTGAAAGTTTTGATAAATCTCTCGGTGTTAACAGTTGAATAAATTTTGTAGCATCTGGTCCTGTAATCTCTACTTGTCGTTCAACTCCAACGTCACATAAAATTGCTTTATTAACTAAATTCCAAAAGTTTTGTTCAGGAGATCCGAAGTCACGAGGAATGTACATATGATTATAAACTGAAAAACCAGTTGCACCCCATTTAACTGTTGAGTTAAAGTAAGGGGATTTTCTAATCTGCGTTCCAAAACCAAAGTTTTTCTTATCTTCCATTTTTAAAATCTATTAATTATTTATTTATTTGAAAAGCTATTTATTATTTTCGCACTCAATTGTCGCAAATGCAGTTAGTTGTTGAATTTCACCAGGCTCTTTACTGAACACCTCATCCATCTGTTCGTTGTTGAATTTTGCACTTAATTTATCAACTGTGCACTGACAGTATATTTTAGCACCATCTGTTCCAAGGTATTGCTTAGAGTTAGTGTAACAACCAATGTATAATTCTTTCTCATATTCAGGGCTTAGAGCGTGACTTTTAGAGGTAAAAAGGAGGATAAAGACTAGTAAATATTTATATTTTTTGATCATACTCGCCAACTTTGCCAGTTTTTTGTAAAAGATCATCAATGAAATCAAAGATCTTTTTCTTTCTTTCATTCGATGTTGGACTTTCGGTCACAATTACTAATGATGGTTTATTAGATGAGGCTCTAATTAATCCCCATGATCCATCTTTAAAAGAAAATCTGATACCATTAACAGTTAATACTTCACTTATCTCTTGGTCATCAATTTTAGTTTTATTATCTTTAATTTGATTTACTTGTTTAACTAAATCTTCAACCACTTGATATTTCTCTTCATCTTTACAAAAGGGTGCCATTGTTGGCGTTTGAAAAGTGCTAGGTAATTCTTTTATAATTTCATGCATAGATTTATTTTGATTATCTAATAGATGACACACATGAATTGCAGAATTTATTCCATCATCATAACCAAAACCTAAAGGTTGATTAAAGAAAAAGTGTCCACTTTTCTCAAATCCAGCTAAAGCTTTCTCAGTATTAACTTTTCTTTTAATATGAGAGTGACCTGTCTTCCAATAAATAGTTTCACAGTCATTGTCTTTTAAGACCTTATCAGTTGCGTACAACCCAGTTGATTTAACATCTACAATAAACTTAGAACCTTTATGAGTTTTAGATAAATTCCTTGCAATCAATAATCCAATTTTATCTGAGAATATTTCATCACCTGTATTATCAATTACACCAACTCTATCACCATCACCATCAAAACCAAAACCAATATCAGCGTTATTGTCTTTTACAGCTTTTGCTATTGCATGTAACATCTCTAAATCTTCAGGATTTGGATTGTATTTTGGAAAAGTCCAATCAAGATCACAATCTAATTCTATTACTTCACAACCAATACCTCTTAAAATTTCAGGTGCAAATATTCCAGCGGTACCATTACCACATGCAACAACTGCTTTAATTTTCTTTTTGATTTTATTTTTATTTATTAAATCATCTTTATAAATTTGTTGAAAACCTTCTATTTGTTTTTCACTACCTTCACCTTTAATAAAATTTTCATTTAAAGTAATTTCTTTTAATTCTTTCATCTCTTCAGGTGCATGGGTTAAACCTTTTTTGATACCCATCTTAACTCCAGTCCAACCATTTTCATTGTGACTAGCAGTAACCATTGCAACAGCATCAGCATCTAAATTAAATTGTGCAAAATATACAGTAGGGGATAGAGATAAACCTATGTCTTCAATATTACATCCTGTTGAAAGTAGCCCTTTTTTAAGTGCTGTTTTAATTTCTTCACTGTAAGATCTGTAATCATGACCTACGATTACTCTTGGATTCGTTTTTTTTGTATGTTTTATAATTTGAGTTCCTAAACCTTTACCTAGATTCTCTATTCCGAGTTGGTTTATGTCCTTCTCATACAACCACCTTGCGTCATACTCCCTGAAACCATATGGATCTATTTTTAAATTTGTTGTCATTGTTAACCTTTCTTACATTCATTTTATTTTTTTATTGATATTTTTTTTCAATGTTCTATAAACGTTCTGTTGAATAATGATTTATATGGTGTATCAATGCTTTCAGCATACAACATGTAGTTGTTTTGTAAAAAAAAACTTATAAAATATTAAAATATGAACAAAATACTATCACAGGCACTCAAGAAAGCTGTCTCCGAATATAGCCCTGATAATAGCGAACTTTCAAAAAATAAAGGACCAGATTTATTTTCACTTAGTAATGACACTGAACTTTTTCAAAATGAAAAAGGCATCATTATTAAAATTGACAGAACAAGAGATTCTAAATTAACAGATTTTGGCAGAGCAACTTTAAAAGATAGATACTTAGGAAATAACGAATCTTACCAAGATCTATTTGCCCGTGTTGCAAGTTCATACGCAGATGACAATTTACATGCACAACGAATTTATAACTACATTAGTAATTTATGGTTCATGCCAGCAACTCCAGTTTTATCAAATGGTGGAACTAAAAGAGGTTTACCAATTTCATGTTTTTTAAATGAAGCATCAGACAGCTTAAATGGAATACTTGATCTATGGAGTGAGAACGTTTGGTTAGCCGCTAAAGGTGGTGGGATTGGAAGTTACTGGGGTAACCTTAGGTCTATTGGAGAAAAAATTGGTAAAGTTGGTAAGACTTCAGGAATAATTCCTTTTATTAAAGTAATGGACTCGTTAACGATGGCAATTAGCCAAGGTTCATTAAGAAGAGGATCAGCTGCTTGTTATCTTCCAATTGATCATCCTGAAATTGAAGAATTTATTGAAATGAGAAGACCCACAGGTGGAGATCCAAATAGAAAAGCTTTGAACCTTCATCATGGTATTTTAGTATCAGATGCATTCATGAGAGCTGTTGAAACAGATGAGCAGTGGGCACTAAAAAGTCCTGCTGATGGAACTGTACAACAAACTATCTCTGCAAGAAATTTATGGATTAGATTATTAACTGCAAGAATTGAAACAGGTGAACCTTATATTATCTATATTGATACAGTTAACAGACAAATTCCTCAACACCATAAGTTAGCGGGATTAACTGTTAAAACTTCTAATCTTTGTAGTGAGATTACTTTACCTACTGGAATAGATAAAAATGGAAGAGATAGAACGGCTGTTTGTTGTCTATCATCTTTAAACTTAGAAAAGTATGATGAGTGGAAAGACGATAATGTTATGATTAATGATGTTATGAGATTTTTAGATAACGTATTAACAGATTTTATTGAAAGAGCTCCAGAGCAATTTGATGATGCAAAATATTCTGCAGAAAAAGAAAGAAGTGTTGGCCTAGGTGTTATGGGTTTCCATTCTTATTTACAGAAACACAGTATTCCACTCGAGTCTGTTATGAGTAAAGTTTGGAATAAAAAGATATTTAAACATATTCAAGAGCATGTAGATCAAGCCTCAAAAGATTTAGCTGATGAAAGAGGAGCTTGTCCAGATGCTGCTGATTATGGCTATAATGAAAGATTTTCAAATAAAACAGCTATTGCACCAACAGCTTCTATTTCTATTATCTGTGGTGGAGCATCCCCTGGAGTAGAGCCAGTTGCCGCTAACAGCTATACTCATAAAACACTTTCAGGCTCATTTAATGTTAGAAACAGATATTTAGTCGAACTATTAGAAAAACATGGGAAAAATAATGATGATGTTTGGTCTGGTATTACAACAAACCAAGGTTCTGTTTCTCATTTAGATTTTTTAACTGATTTAGAGAAAGATGTTTTTAAAACTGCTTTTGAGTTAGATCAAAAATGGATTATTGAATTAAGTGGAGATAGAACACCTTTTATATCTCAAGCTCAATCAATTAACTTATTTGTACCAGCAGATATTCATAAAAGAGAACTACACAAAATTCATTTTGATGCTTGGAAAAAAGGTTTAAAGAGCCTTTATTACTGTAGATCAAAATCAATTCAACGTGCGGAGAATGTTAATGATACTAAAGCAACCGATGTTACCGCAAATGTCTATAAGTCAAAACCACAAACAACTGAACAACCAGAATACGAGGAGTGCCTATCATGTCAGTAGAAAAAATGAATACTAAAATTATTCAACCACCAAAAGAGGAAATAGTTCAACCACAAAAAATGGGACTGTTAGTTGAAAACCCAGTTTACAAGCCCTTTAGATATCCATGGTGTTATGATGCATGGTTAACACAACAAAGAATTCACTGGTTACCAGAAGAAGTGCCACTTGGTGATGATGTTAGGGATTGGCAGAAAAATTTAACTCAGTCTGAAAAGAATTTATTAACACAAATTTTTAGATTTTTTACTCAAGCTGATGTTGAAGTGCAAAATTGTTATTTAAGACATTATACAACTGTATTCAAACCTACAGAAGTTTTGATGATGATGACTGCTTTTGCTTCAATGGAAACAGTTCACATAGCTGCTTACTCTCATTTACTCGACACTATTGGAATGCCTGAGTCAGAATATTCTGCATTCATGAAATATAAAGAGATGAAAGATAAATACGACTACATGCAAAATTTCGACATGAGTTCAAAAAAAGATATTGCATTAACAGTAGCTGTATTTAGTGCATTTACCGAGGGCTTACAATTATTTGCAAGTTTTGCAATCTTACTTAACTTCCCAAGACATAACAAGATGAAGGGAATGGGCAAAATTGTTACTTGGTCAGTAAGAGATGAAACGTTGCACTGTAACTCTATGATTAGATTGTTTAAAGAGTTCATTCATGAGAATCCAGAAATTTGGAATCCTGAATTAAAAAAAGAACTTTATAAAGCATGTAGAACAATCATTGAGCATGAAGACGCTTTTATTGATTTAGCTTTTGAAATGGGTCCTATGGAAGGTCTTACGGCAAAAGATGTAAAACTTTATATAAGATTTATTGCTAATAGAAGATTGTCTCAACTTGGATTAGACCCAATTTATGATGTGGAAAAAAATCCACTTACTTGGTTAGATTCTATGTTGAATGCAGTTGAACACATGAACTTCTTTGAAGGTCGTTCAACAGAGTATTCTAAAGCGTCAACTCAAGGTACTTGGACAGAAGCTTTTAGTTAATCTAAGTGCAAAAGTTTGGTTTAGTCGTTATTGGTGCACATTCTGGTGCTTGGTTAGCTACTTTATTTGAAAAGTATTTAAGTCAAAATATACTTTTAGTTGAACCTGTTCCTTATAATATTGATTTATTAAAAAAAATACTGCTAAATATAATAATATTATAATTGAGACTTCAGCGATATCTGAAAAAAATGAGATAAAGAAATTTTATTATGTCAAACCAGATGCGGTTAAAAAATTAGGTAAACACTGGGCTAGTGGCATCGGATCTTTTAATAAAGAGCACATACTAAATCATAAAAATAAGAGATTTTTAGTAAGTGACCCTGATATTGAAGGTGTTAATATTCAGTATTTAACCTTTTCTAATTTAATTGATAAATATTTAGTTAGCTCAATTGATCTCCTCCAAATTGATGTTGAGGGTGCAGAGTTTGAGATATTAAACTCAATTGATTTTAATAAAATTGAAATAAAGAAAATTATTTTTGAATTTAAACATTTTGATGGAACATTTAAAGATGGGGCTAAGCTTAAATTAATCAAAGAAAAACTAACTAGTTTTAATTACCAATTAAGAGAAATTGATAAAGAGAATATTTTAGCTGAAAAAAATTAACTATCTTTGATTTAATTGTATAACTTTTCTATGCTTGTTACCCTTATAACTTGCAAGTGGTCTAATTAATTTATTAGCTGCATGCTGCTCCATAATATGTGCCGACCATCCCGTAATTCTTGAAATTACAAATATAGGTGTAAAGAAGTCAGTGTCAAAACCCATCAAATGGTAAGTTGGACCTGTTGGGTAATCAACATTAGGATAAATATTTTTTTCTTTAATCATTACTTTTTCAACGATGTCGTAAATTTTTTCAAATGTTTTATCTTTTTTAATTATAGCAACTCTTTTAAAATATTCTCTCATTGTTGGAACTCTCGAGTCACCACTTTTATAAACTCTATGACCAAACCCCATTACTACATCTTTATTTTTCAAAGCTTTAGTAATCCATTTTAAAGCGTTCTCAGGTTTTTTAATTTTTTTCATCATGTGCATTACTTCTTCGTTAGCACCACCATGGAGAGGACCCTTTAGACTTGCAATAGCACCAGTAATTGCTCCATGAATGTCAGATAAGCTACTGGTAATAGTTCTTGCAGTAAAAGTTGATACGTTAAAACTATGTTCAGCGTATAAAATTAAAGAGACATCAAAGGCTTTAACAATTTCTTTATTAGGAACTTTTCCAAAGCACATATGGAAAAAGTTTTCCGAAAAACTAAACTTTTTCTTTGGTACTATAATTTTTTTCCCTTTTCTAAGTCTATAAAAAGCAGCTAATGTAGTGGGTGTTTTTGCAAAAATTCTAATTGCTTTTCTTAAATTTGCTTTTGGAGAATTGTCTTTAGTTTCCTTGTCTTCAAGACCCATTACACTAACAGCAGTTCTTGCAACATCCATTGGATGAGAATTTTTAGGTATTTTTTTTAAAATGCTTATTAAATTTTTTGATAAAGTTATTTCTTTAGATAATTCTTTTTTAAATTCTTTTAGCTGTTTTTTATTTGGTAATTCTTTATTTAAAATCAAGTAAGCAACTTCTTCAAAATCACACCTTGCACATAAATCTTGAGCTGCGTAACCTCTATAAGTTAGAGAGTTAATTTCAGGCATGACTTTTGAAATTTCAGTTTCATCAACAGTTATTCCCAGTAAACCTTTTTTTATATCATTAGCCATTATTCATGTCCTTCTGTACTAAAGTTATAAATTTTTTCATCTAACGAATTATATTTTTCATATTCAACTAACTCGTAAAGTCTTTTTCTAGTTTGCATTTTATCAATAATATTGTTCTGATGTCCATCCACAAATATGTCTCTAAGGCCATCTTCTACATTTTTCATGGCTAATCTTTGTGTGGTTACTGGATAAATTACAATATTATATCCAAAATTTTCCAATTCTTTGTAATTGAATAACTTAGATTTTCCAAATTCAGTCATATTAGCGAGCAAGTAACATGATAGTTCTTTTCTAACTTTTTCAAAATCTTTTTCATCTTGCAAAGCTTCTGGGAAGATAATTTCAGCCCCAGCATCAATATAAGCCTTACATCTATCAATCATTTTATCTATTCCTTCAACACCCTTAGCATCAGATCTTGCTATAATTTTGAAATTATCATCTTGTTTAGCAGCAACGCATTCTTTAATTTTTTTAACCATTGCTTCAGTTGAAATTAATTCTTTGTTATCTAAATGGCCACATCTTTTACGCTCTACTTGATCTTCTAAGTGAACAGCTGACACCCCAAACTCTTCAAAAGTTTTAATAGTTTCTTCACAAGATTTAAAACCAGTATCTATATCAACTATGGTAGGTAAACTTGTAACTCTAGATATTAAATAAGATCTAGTACTAACATCTTGAAGTGTTGTTAAACCTATATCTGGAAATCCTAAATCATTCGCCATAACTCCACCTGATACGTAAACAGCGTCATAACCAATTTCTTCAATTAGTTTTGCAGTTAGTGGATTATATGCACCTGGAACTCTTAAAATCTTATTTGATTTTAATTTACTGACAAAGTCAGCTCTTTTTTGACTAGGCTCTTTATCTACAAAATGCACTAAAAAATTCCTTGTTTTGTATTTTTCTTAATCTGACTTCTTTTAATCTGGATGTTTAGTTTGTTTAACTCCCCAGCTTTCAGGCTTTTAAGATTTTGTACAACTCTTAAGAAACGAGCACTTTCTCTCTTATCTAAAATACCATCCGTTAATGTTAAGAACTTGTTTATATAATTCTGTCTTCTAAATGGACGTGCTCCATAAGGGTGAGCATCTGCTCTATCTAATTGTTCTGTAATTTTTTTACCATTATTTAAAGTAACTACAACTTTAGCACCAAATGATTTATTCTTTGGATTAGGATCGTGATATTTTTTAGTCCATTTTTTATCTTCAAAAGTAGTAATAGATTTCCAAATTTTTATAGTACTTTTTCTATTAGCTCTTTGTTTGGTGTATGATTTAACGTGGTGCCAATCAGCATCCTCAAGTGCTACAGCAAAAATGTACATGATAGAGTGATCTAGTGTTTCTCTACTTGCATTAGGATCCATTTTTTGTGGATCATTTGCACCAGTACCTATTACGTAATGAGTGTGATGACTTGTATAAATATCGATTTTTTTTATTTGATTTAAATTAGGAATTTTTTTATTAAGCTTTTTAGCAATGTCTATCAGTGCTTGAGATTGATATTCTGCAGAATATTCTTTTGTATAAGTCTCTAGTATCGCTTTCTTAGCCTCATTTTTCTTTGGTAAAGGCACATTGTATAAAGCTTTCTTACCATCCAATATTCTAGCTATAACACTATCTTCACCTTCGTAAATTGGACTTGGAGCACCTTCACCACGCATTGCTCTATCAACTGCTTCTATAGCAAGTTTACCAGCATGAGCAGGGGCATAAGCTTTCCAGCTAGAGATTTCACCTTTTCTAGATTGTCTTGTAGAAACTGTAGTATGTAATGCCTGCTGAACTGCTTGATAAATTGTTTCAGTATTTAACTTTAACATTGTTCCCAAACCTGCCGCAACACTAGGGCCTAAGTGTGCAATGTGATCAATTTTATGTTTATGTAGGCAAATTCCTTTAACTAAATTAACTTGAACTTCATAACCTGTAATAATTCCTTTTAATAAATCTAAACCACTTTTTTTAGTTTGTTGAGCTACACTTAAAATAGGTGGAATATTATCTCCTGGATGACTGTAGTCTTCTGCTAAAAAAGTATCATGGAAATCAAGCTCTCTGACAGCCGTTCCATTTGACCAAGCAGCCCACTCACAATCAAATTTTAATTTTGAATCAATACCAAATAAATTTGCACCATTTTTTCTAGGATGTTTTAGTGCCATTTCTCTTGAAGAGATAACAGCTTTTCTGTTTAAAGAAGCAATAGCAACTGAAGCATTATCAATTATTCTATTAATAACCATTTCAATAGCTGCCTTATCTAATTTTGCATTATCGGAAGCTATTTCAGCAATCTTCCATGCTAATTGATTTTTTTTAGGTAAATGAATTTTTGATGGGTAAACTTTAACTCTATGTGAAATCATTAGGCTCCTTATTTATGCTGTCCTATTAATAGTAAGAAAAAAGATTAAATCAATCTTTTAAATAAGTTGAAACTATTTTTTCAACACCCATAAAGTCTTTTATCAAATGATTATGGTAAATTTCATTAGAATTTTTTTCTGTATAACCATTTTCTAATAAAATTACTGGTATCGAGGCGGCTTTTGCAGCATTTGCATCAGTTTCACTGTCACCAAACATTAGAGATTTTTTTACATCACCACCAATGATTTCAATTATACTTGTTATATGTCTTGGATCAGGTTTACAATAATCAAAAGTATCTGATCCAGCAACGTATTCAAAATAATCGTAAATCCCAATTTTTTTTAATAGGTCAATTGCTAAGTTCTCTTGTTTATTAGTACAAACTGCCATTGAAATTTTTTTTTCATTACACCACTTCAAAAACTCTTTTACACCATTAATAAGTGTGCTTTCTTTAATGATATTTTTTCCATAAAAGTTAACAAAATCCTTAACCATTTCAGCTTTAATTTTTTGATCATCAATTTTACCAAATTCTTTTTTAGCTTGCCCCCATATAGATCTACCAATCATCGCACCAGCTCCTTGTCCAACAAGATTTCTAATATCTGCAGTAGATTTAGTTGGATAACCATATTTTTTCATTACATGATTATGGGCATTCATTAAATCAGGTGCGGTATCAACTAATGTTCCATCCAGATCAAATAATATTGAGTAATTTTGAGTCATTAATAAAGTATTTTTAAGAAATAAATTGTGAATTAAGATATCTATACACTTAATATAAAAATATTTCCAGATGAAACAAATAAATTCTAATATTGAACAAGAAAAACTTCGTAAATTTTTTATCAAGTCTGGTGTAAAAATGATTGGACCTGAGACTATTTTTTTTTCAAAAGACACTAAGATTGGAAAAAACGTTATCATCAATCCATATGTTGTCATTGGGCCAAAAGTTAAAATTGGCAATAATGTAACTATCAATTCATTTTCACATTTAGAAGATTGTAAAATTAAAAATAAAGTTGAAGTTGGACCTTATGCAAGATTAAGACCAGGCACTATTCTTGAAGAGGGATCAAAAATTGGAAATTTTGTTGAAGTTAAAAAAAGCATAGTTGGAAAAAAATCAAAAATTAACCACTTATCTTATATTGGTGATAGTGAAATAGGAAAAGATGTAAATATAGGAGCTGGAACAATTACCTGTAATTATGATGGTGTTAAAAAAAGTAAAACAAAAATTAAAGATAATGTATTTATAGGCTCTAATTCATCATTAGTTGCGCCTATCACTCTTGAAAAAAATAGCATTGTTGGAGCTGGCTCAGTGATTACCAAAAAAGTAAAAAAAAATTCATTAGCTTTAACGAGAAACTCTCAAACAGAAGTTAAAAATTATAAAAGAAAAATAAAATAATATGTGTGGAATTATAGGAATAGCTAGTAATAAACCAGTATCAGCTGCGATCATTAATTCTCTTAGAAAATTAGAATATAGAGGTTACGACTCATCAGGTATTGCGACTTTATCTGAAGGTTTGATAAATGAAGCAAAATCAGAAGGCAGAGTTGATATTTTAGAAAAAAACCTTGCAGTTAAAAATATGTTAGGACCAATTGGAATTGGTCATGTTAGATGGGCAACACATGGAATTCCAAATACTATTAATGCCCATCCCCATTCATCAGAGAGTGTATCAGTAGTGCATAATGGTATTATTGAAAATTCTACAATTTTAAAAAAATATTTAATTAACAAGGGCCATGTATTTAAATCTCAGACAGATACGGAAGTAATTGTTCATTTAATAACAGAATATTTAAAAGAACTTAATTTAAAAGATGCAATTATTAAAACTCTTAAGCAGCTACATGGAAGTTTTGCTTTAGGTATAATTTTTAAAGACCAGCCAGATCTTATAATCGGCGCAAGACGAGGATCACCTCTAGCAGTTGGTTATGGTCCAAACGAAAATTATTTAGGTTCAGATTCTTACGCTTTAAAATCTATGACCAATAAAATTTCATATTTAAATGATGGAGAGTTTTGTATCATTAAAAAAGACCAAGTTGAGTTTTTTGATGAAGAGGGCTTAAAGGTTAATAAAAAAGTTTTAGAATTATCTTCTAAAGAACAAGATTATGACAAAGGTGACTTTAAGCATTTTATGGCCAAAGAAATTGAGGAACAGCCAACAACACTAAAGAACTGCATAAACGAGTATGTTGATACAATTAACAACGACATCAATATCCATAATTTTCCCTGGGATATAAAAGAAATTTCTTCCGTTACTTTAATTGGTTGTGGAACGGCTTATCATTCTTGTTTAATGGCAAAGTATTGGTTTGAAGAAAATACTACACTAGATGTGACAATTGATATTGCATCCGAGTTTAGATATCGAAAAAACAGATTTAAAAATGACAATTTGTATATTTTTGTTTCTCAGTCTGGTGAAACAGCAGACACATATGCTGCGTTAGATTTGTGTAATAAAAATAATATGAAAACTTGTAGTGTAGTTAATGTTATAGAAAGTTCAATTGCAAGAGATTCTAATTTTGTTTTACCCATTCATTGTGGACCTGAAATTGGTGTAGCCTCTACAAAAGCTTTTATGGGTCAAATGTTAGTTCTTTATATTTTGGTATTAAAATTAGGTATTTTAAAAAAGGACTTAGATAAAGATTTATATTTAAACAAAATTAAAGACTTAAAAGTATTACCTAAGTTAGTTGAGAAAACTTTACTTACAGAGAGCAAAATTCAAACAGTTTCCAGTTCATTTACTGACGCAAAAGGATCAATGTTTTTAGGAAGAGGTTTTTCCTACCCAATTGCTTTAGAAGGGGCGTTAAAGTTAAAAGAATTAGCTTACGTTCATGCAGAAGGCTACCCTGCGGGTGAGATGAAGCACGGTCCTTTAGCTTTAATTGAAGATGGAATGCCAGTTATTGTCTTAGCACCAAGAGATAATTATTATAAAAAAACAATTTCCAATATGCAGGAAGTAATAGCAAGAGGTGCCAAAGTTTTATTAATCACCAATAAAAGTAAAGATGAAGTTTTTTCAGAAAATATTTGGGAAACAATATTGGTTGAAAGTGCTAATGATGATTTGTTACCTTTTTTACTAACCGTACCTTTACAAAAATTAGCTTATTATTCAGCTCTTAAAAAGGGATACGACATTGATAAGCCTCGAAATTTAGCTAAATCTGTAACTGTTGAGTAATACTTTGAATTTATATTTTTATTTTTCAAAGATTTTTACCCCACTATTAGTACCAAGTAATATTCTTATTTTTCTACTTATCATCTTTTTTTATATAGGTTTTTTTAAAAAAAAGATTTTTTTTAGAAAAGTTTTTACTTTTTTTTTTATAATATTTTCGATAATTTCAGTTTTTCCTGTAGGACATAATCTAATATATTTCTTTCTTGAAAAAAAATTTTATTCTGTAGAAATACCAGATAAAGTTGATTATATTTTTGTACCCTCTGGCTCTTTACGTAGGACTATTTATGCAATAAATTTAAGAAATAAACCAAAACTAGATCAGGTAAAAATTTTATTTTCCTCGGGTATTGGTTATTTGGATAAAGAGAATGGCATGGATAAAGAAACATTCTTAATAAAAAATTTGATTTCAAGTTCAAACTTAAATAAAGATAGTATTATTTTTCTACCTGAGGCTCGAAATACATTTGAAAACTTTAAAAGACTAAATGAGTTCCTAATTGAAAAAAATGAAAGTGAAAGTAAAATTATTTTAATTACTGATGCTTTCCATATGAGTAGATCATTATCAATAGCAAAAAAGTTTAATCTCAATATTTTTGCCTTACCCTCTAATTATATAACCAAGCAAAATCCAACTGGAATAATTAACTCTTATCAAAGTATATATTTTGTTAACAATCTGATAAAATTTGACATATTTATTAAAGAATTAATATCCAAGAGTTTTTTAAGATTCTTATAAGCTTTTATGGATGTTGAATAATAAATAAATTCTGATAGAACACCCCTAGGTTGAATATGAAAAATTGGAAAATAAATAGCTGGAGAAATTATCCTGTAAAACATATTCCGGAATATCCGGATCAAAAAGAATTAGATGGGGTTTTAAGCAAAATTAAAAAATTTCCTCCCTTAGTTTTTGCTGGTGAGACAAGACATTTAAAAGAACAATTAGCAGATGTTGTTGATGGAAAAGCTTTTTTATTACAAGGTGGAGACTGTGCAGAAAGTTTTGCTGAATTTCATCCTGATAATATTAGAGATACATTTAAACTGATACTTCAAATGTCGCTAGTGCTTACTTATTCTGCTTCACTACCAGTTATTAAACTCGGAAGAATTGCTGGACAATTTTCTAAACCAAGAAGTTCTTCTGTCGAAAATATTGATGGTGTTGAACTGCCTAGTTATTTAGGTGATAATATTAATGGTATGGAATTTAATAAAAAATCAAGAGTTCCAGACCCAAAGAGACTTTTTAAAGCATATTCTCAGTCTGCATCTACACTTAATCTCATAAGAGCCTTCTCCCATGGAGGTTTTGCTGATCTTAAAAAAGTACATACTTGGAATTTAGGTTTTATTAAGAATTCTCCTGCTGCTAAAAAATTTAAAGATTTAGAGGATAGAATAGCAGATGCCTTAGCATTTATGGATGCATGTGGAATCAATTCTGATTTTAATAGAAGACTAAAAACGGTGAATTTTTGGACCTCACATGAAGCTTTGTTACTTCCTTTTGAACAATCTATGACCAGAGTAGATTCTACAACTGGTGAATATCATGATACCTCAGCCCACTTTGTTTGGATAGGAGATAGAACTAGACAATTAGATGGTGGACATGTTGAGTTTTGTAGAGGAATTGAAAATCCAATTGGAATTAAATGTGGACCAACATTAAAAGCTGAAGATTTAATAAAACTTTGTAATAAAATAAACCCAAAAAATGAAAAAGGAAAAATAACTTTAATTTCAAGATTTGGACACGAAAATGTTTCTAAATTTTTACCAAAATTGATAAGAGCCATTAAAAAAGAAGGTTTAAATGTAATATGGTCCTGTGATCCTTGTCATGGAAATACTATTAAATCTACAACCGGATTTAAAACAAGACCATTTAACAGTGTAGTGAAAGAAGTAAAAAATGTTTTTGACTGTCACCAGAGTGAAGGAAGTTATGCTGGTGGACTACATATTGAAATGACAGGTCAAAATGTTACAGAATGTACAGGTGGTGCGCAAAAAATATCTGATCAGGATTTATCTAGCCGATACCACACTCATTGTGATCCAAGACTTAATGCTAATCAAGCCTTAGAATTAGCCTTTTTAATTTCTGATGAAATTAAAAAAAACGCTGCTTATTCAAAGAAAAAAATTAAAGCGGCATCATAACAAGGTGTGTTAAATAAAATTTCGATTATAGTATAAAGAATGAAACCATTAGAAAAAGCAAAATTTATAAGTAATTGGATTAAAGATTATGTAGAAAAGATGCCAAATAAGGCTCAATCTTTAGTTATTGGTGTTTCTGGAGGAATAGATTCTTCTGTATCAAGCACATTGAGTGCAATGACAGGTATAAAAACAATTGTTTTATCAATGCCAATTAAGCAAAAATCATCACAACATGATTTAAGTTTAAGACATCAAGAATGGCTTGTTAAAAATTTTAATAATGTTGAGGCAAACACACTGAATTTAGATAAATTATTTGAAACATTTGAAGATACTCTTTCTGATTTTAATAGTGAGCTTGGAATGGCAAATTCTAGAGCAAGAATTAGAATGACAACTCTTTATCAGGTAGCTGCTGCAAATAAAGGTATTGTAGTTGGTACTGGAAATAAAGTAGAAGATTTTGGAGTAGGTTTTTATACAAAATATGGAGATGGAGGGGTAGACATTTCTCCTATTGCAGATTGTAATAAATCAGAAGTGTGGGAAATAGGTAAATCTATTAGTGTACTACAAGAGATAATTGAAGCAGCTCCAACTGATGGATTATGGGATGACGGTAGGACTGACGAAGGTCAATTAGGTCTTAAATATGAAGAATTAGAAGAAGCAATGAGTAATATTAATTCAATAAACCGTGAAAAATACGAAAAAATAAGAAAGATCAACTTGCATAAAATGGAACCAATTCCAGTTTGCAAGATTCCCAACTAATCTTATCGATTCACAAATCTATAATTAAAGTATAATTCTAAGATAATGAATAAGGATATTTATTTAACAAACAATCTAAGTAACAAAAAAGAAAAGTTTGTTCCACTAGATATTAAAAAAATTGGAATGTATGTTTGTGGTCCAACTGTTTATAATAACCCACACATAGGTAATGCAAGACCTCTTGTTATTTTTGATATTTTATACAAAGTTTTAAAATCAAAATATGGGTATGATAAGATAAACTATATAAGAAATATTACTGATATTGATGATAAAATAATTAAATCAGCAAAAGAAAAAAATATTTCAATATTTGAATTAACCAATAATATTATTAAAGATTTTAATGATGATTGTACTTATTTAAATTTAGATCATCCAACACAACAACCTAAAGCAACAGATCACATTGATCTTATGATTAAAATGATAACATCTTTAATAGATAAAGATTTTGCTTATGAGGCTAACAATCATGTGTATTTTGAAGTAAATAAATTTAGTGATTATGGAAAACTATCAAATAAGAAATTAGAAGATTTAATTGCAGGATCTAGAGTTGAAGTTTCAGAGAATAAAAAAAAATCAGAAGATTTTGTTTTATGGAAGCCCTCTAAGGATGATGAACCTTCTTGGGATTCACCCTGGGGGAAAGGAAGACCCGGCTGGCATTTGGAATGTTCCGCAATGTCTAAGAAATACTTGGGAGATATATTTGATATACATGGTGGAGGAATTGATCTGATTTTTCCTCACCATGAAAATGAAATTGCACAATCAAGATGTGCTAATGACACTAAAATATTTGCAAACTATTGGATCCATAACGCATTTATTACTATGTCCAATGAAAAAATGGCTAAATCAACTGGCAACATACTTAAGATTAAAGATTTTAAAGATAATGTTGATGGACAAGTTTTAAAACTTGCTCTTATGAGCGCTCACTACAAACAACCATTAGACTGGAACGAAAAGCTCTTAGAAGATTGCAAAAATACTATTGATAAATGGTATGAAGTTTACTTATCCTCAAATGACAAAACAGTTCTAAATGAAGATATTTTATCTCCGTTATATGATGATTTGAATACACCTGGATATATTGCAAATCTTCACCAGCTTTATGACAAGGCTTTAAAGGGAGGTAACGAAGAGAAAAGTTTATTTGTATTAGCTTGTAATTTCATTGGTATTTTAAATAAGACAAAAGAAGAGTGGATTGAATTTAAAAAGAAAAAATCATCTATTAATGAAGGTGATATTTTAGAAATGATTGAACTTCGAAATCAGGCAAGAGAAGACAAGAATTATAAAGAAGCAGATATTATTAGAGATAAACTTTTAGATAAAGGGGTTTTAATAGAAGACAAAGATGGTAAAACAATCTGGAAACTAAAATGAGTAAAGAACAACTTTTTATATTTGATACAACTCTAAGAGATGGTGCACAAACGCAAGGTGTAGATTTTTCTGTAGATGATAAATTAAAAATTGCCTTAGCTTTAGATAATTTAGGTGTTGATTATATTGAGGGTGGGTGGCCAGGAGCAAACCCTACAGATACTGAATTTTTTCAAAAAAAGCATTCATTTAATAATGCTAAACTAACATCTTTTGGTATGACTAAAAGAACTGGTCGAAGTGCCGATAATGATCCTGGACTTTCAGCGCTTTTAAATTCAAATACACCAGCAGTTTGTATTGTAGGAAAATCATGGGATTTTCATGTTGATATAGCCCTTGGTATTTCTAATGAAGAAAATTTAGAAAATATTAAAGAAACAGCCAAACATTTTGTTAAAGAGAATAAAGAATTTATGTTTGACGCAGAACATTTTTTCGATGGCTACAAAGCTAATCCAAATTATACTTTATCATGTCTTAAAGCAGCATTTGATGAAGGAGCAAGATGGATTGTCTTATGCGATACTAATGGGGGAACGTTACCTCATGAAGTTACAAAAATAGTAACAGAAGTTTCTAAAATTATACCTGGAAAAAATTTAGGCATACATGCACACAACGATACAGGTAATGCAGTTGCAAATTCTTTAGCTGCAGTTTGGGCTGGGGTTAGACAAGTGCAAGGAACCATCAATGGCTTAGGTGAAAGATGTGGTAATGCTGATTTAATGTCATTAATTCCTACTTTTTTTTTAAAAGATGATTTTTCTTCTAAATTTCAATTAAAAATTAAACCAGACAATATTAAAAATTTAACTCAATGCTCTAGGTTATTAGATGAGATTTTAAATAGAAAACCTAACAAACATCTTCCATACGTTGGTGCTGCTGCTTTTTCTCATAAAGGTGGTCTTCACGTATCAGCTGTTCAAAAAGATCCAAAAACTTATGAGCATATTGATCCAGAAGAAGTTGGAAACTCTAGGAATATTGTTGTTTCAGACCAATCTGGTAAATCTAATATAATTTCAAGATTAAAAACTATCGGTATTGAAATAGAAGAGAGCGATCCTAAAATTAAAAAACTTTTAGATGAAGTAAAAGATAGAGAATTTATTGGTTATAGTTATGACGGTGCTGATGCATCGTTTGAATTATTAGCTAGACGAATTATCAGCAAAATACCAAGGTATATACTGATTAAAGAATACGATGTTTCTGTTAAAAAAGATTCGTCAGGAGCAATTGTTTCTTCTGCTAAAGCACAGCTAGAAGTCGATGGTGAAAAGATTATGTGTACGGGTGAAGGAAATGGTCCTGTTAATGCACTAGATAATGCTATTAGACAAAATGTAGATCGATTAAACAAATACTCTAAATATTTAAAAGATTTAAAATTAGTCGATTACAAAGTTAGAATTTTAAATACAGGCACTGAAGCAATCACTAGAGTTTCAATAGAAAGCACTGACTCAAAAGGTAAAAACTGGTTCACTATTGGTGTCTCGGCAAATATAATTGATGCTTCATTTAAAGCATTGGTTGATAGTTTGGATTATAAATTATTTAAAGATAATGCCCCAGCAAGTCTTTAATGTTGTTTAACAATATCTCATTTATCTTACATCAACCTCAACTATCAGAAAATATTGGAGCTTGTGCTAGAGCTATAAAAAACTTTAACTTTAAAAAATTAGTCATTGTTAAACCAAAACCAATTTTCCCAAATGATAAAATTCTAGCAACCTCAGTTGGTGCGAAAGATCTAATTATTAATGCTAAAGTTCATGAAACTTTAGAATCTGCTGTAAAAAAGGTAGATTATGTTATTGCAACGTCAGCAAGATTTAGAAATAAAAATATTAAACATATTAATTTAGAAGATTTAAAAAAAATTGATTTTAATAAAAAGATAGCTTTTTTATTTGGATCAGAAGCATCTGGCTTATCTAATAATGAGATTAGTTATGCTAACTATACTATGCAAATACCAACTAACTCTGATTTTAAATCTTTAAACTTGTCTCACAGTGTCATTATTATTGCTCATACAGTAGCAAGCATTATCAATTTAAAAGGTGCAAAGTATTCTAAATCAAAAAAAGTAACCTTCGCTAGCAAGAAAGACATCCAAGCAATGACCAACTTATGCATCAAAAAATTAGAGGAAAAACACTTTTTCAAGCCTTTAGAGAAGAGACCAATTATGCTTGAAAACTTAAGAAGCATTTTTTCTAAAATGGAGCTTTCTGAGAAGGAAATGCGTATTTTATCGAGCGTATTCGCTAGTTTGTCCAAAAAAGGTTGATTGACAAAATAATGAGTAAGTTTATAACCCCATCTATCAAATGACAAAAAGAATTAGTGCTAAACATAAAATAGACAGAAGGTTAAAAATTAACCTATGGGGAAGACCTAAAAGTCCTTTTAATAAAAGAGATTATGGTCCAGGACAGCATGGTCAAGGAAGAAAAGGAAAACCATCTGATTACGGAATTCAGCTACAAGCTAAGCAAAAATTAAAAGGTTACTATGGTAACATTAACGAAAGACAATTCAGAAATATTTATAAAAAAGCTACCATGTTAAAAGGGGATACTGGTGAAAATTTAATTGGATTACTTGAGAGAAGATTAGATTCAGTAGTTTATAGAGCAAGATTTTCAACAACAGTATTTTCAGCAAGACAACTTATTAACCATGGTCACGTAAGAGTTAATGGTAAAAAAGTTAATATTTCTAGCTATATGGTTAAAGAGGAAGATATAATTGAAATTAGAGACAAATCTAAACAGTTAGCTTTCATTGATATTGCTTTAGCAAACAAAGAAAGAGAAACTCCAGAATACATTAACTTAGATGAAAAGAATAAAAAAGTTACCTTTGTAAGAACGCCTAAGTTTGATGAAGTTCCTTACCCAGTAATTATGGAACCTAATCTAGTAATTGAATACTATTCTCGTTAATTCTTGATTAAAAGAACTTCCAAAAAATACATAAACAATCTTTTACAAAATAACACTACATGGAATATTTTAGATATTGGATGTGGATATAATGCTAATAAATTTGCAAAAGTTATTTGCGATGTACAAGATTTATCAAATCATTACAAAGATAAAAAATTCATTAAATTAAAAGAAAAAAAACTACCTTTTAAAGATAAGGAGTTTGATTTCGTTGTAGCTAGCCATGTCATGGAACATGTTGAGGATGTTGACTTTTTTATTAAAGAATTAGAAAGAGTATCAAAAAAAGGTTATATCGAATTACCAACTATGCTTGAAGACAATCTGGTCTTTGAAAACAAAAAAGATCATCTGTGGCACATGGATTTTGATGATGTAGAAAATAAACTATTAATTTCAAAAAAAGTTCAGTATTTTGAACCCGTACTAACAGTATCTACAATTAAAAAGTTAAATGAAGTTTTTAGAACAAGCTTAGTTTTAGAGCTCATTTGGGAAGATAGAATTAATTATATTGTTAATCAAAGTACAGAAGATACTTTTAAAAAAATATCAGTACTAAACTTATTAAAAAAATACTTCTCAAAAAGATTGAGAATGCTCTTTAAATAACTACATTTTAAAATATTAATATTATAAAAACCTCAATATAATTGAGAGATAATCCTAAGTGAATTTTATATAAATTTATTATATATTTTTCTTATAAAAAAAATTTTTATGAGAATTTAAATGATGTTAGCAAGATATTTAGATAAATTGTTCAAGAATGATGGTTTTCTATTAATTGATGCAAATTTAAATAAATACATTGTAGGCATACCAAAAAATAATAACCCAATTACAGTTAAGATTTTAGATAAGAAACTCCATTATAAATTATTTTTTCGTCCAGATTTATATTTTGGAGAAGCCTATTCTAATGGTGATATACAAATCGAAAATGGAAGTTTGACTGATTTTTTAGATATAGCGCTTATGAATATAGGAAGAGGCGAATTAAATATTTTTAGCATGCTGATAAATAAATTTTATGGTTCTTATAGATATTTAACAAACTTTAATTTTATAAAAAAATCTAAAATGAATGTTGCTCATCATTATGATCTTTCAGATGATTTATACAGTTTATTTTTGGATCCTAAAAAACAATACTCTTGTGGATATTTTAAAAATGAAAATAATACTCTAGAAGAAGCTCAAAATAATAAGATACAGCATATAATAAAAAAACTTAATATAAAGCCAAATCAAAAAGTTCTTGATATAGGTTGTGGCTGGGGATCTTTAGCTATAGATATTGCAAAAAGTACTAATTGCGAAGTTACTGGAATTACTCTATCTGAAAATCAGTTTAACTACTGTGTTAAAAAAGCAAAAGAACTTAATTTAGAAAATCAAGTTACCTTTAAAATAATAGATTACCGTCAGTTAGATGAAAAGTTTGATAGAATTGTAAGTGTTGGAATGTTTGAGCATGTAGGTAGAAAATTTTATAAAAACTTTTTTAAGAAAATTGACAAGTTACTTAATGTCGATGGTGTTTCTTTGATACACACTATTGGCTCAGTTAATCCTCCTAGAGACCCACATCCTTGGATAACCAAGTATATTTTTCCAGGTGGCTATACACCTAGTCTGAGTGAGGTGGTAACACCTATAGAGAAAGCTGGATTAATAGTATCTGATATAGAAATTCTTAAATTACATTATTCTCATACCCTAAGACACTGGAAAGAAAATTGCATAAAAAACAAAATCCAAATAATTAATATGTTTGATGAAAAATTTTTTAGGATGTGGGAGTTTTATTTAGCTAGTTGTGAAAGTGCTTTTAAATGGGGAGACCAAGTGGTTTATCAATTCCAACTAACAAAAAACTATGTCTCAACACCCGCTACTAGAGATTATATTTATAAGTAATAAATTATTTCTTAAAATTAATTCCTTTATCCTCAAGTACTTTCTTGAGTTCACCGTTTTCATACATTTCTTTAAAGATGTCACAGCCACCAACAAATTCACCCTTAATGTAAACTTGTGGAATAGTAGGCCAGTCACTGAATTCTTTTATACCTTCTCTTAAAGCTTGAGATTCTAGAACATTGATCCCTTTATAATTTACTTCTAAAATTTTTAACATGTTTGATGTAGCCATAGAAAATCCACACTGAGGAGCATCCGGTGTTCCTTTCATAAACAAACATACTTCGTTAGTATCTATATGACTTTGAATTAAATTTTTTGTGCTATCGTCCATTATTACTCCTTTGTTTTAATTGCTAATGCGTGAAGTTCGTTACCCATTTTCCCCTTTAAAGAATTATATACCATCTTGTGTTGTTCAATTTTGCTTTTTCCAGAAAACTCTTTAGAGGTTATTGTTGCTGAGTAGTGATTACTATCACCTGCTAAGTCTTGAATTTCTATTATAGCATCTGGTAAAGCTTCTTTAATGAGTGTTTCAACTTCTTTTATATCCATTGCCATTTTAATTTTCCATATAGTTAGTTAACCAATTTGTATGTGATTTAATCAAATCGTCAATTGATACTTTTGTCTTATCATCAATTATTAAACTATTGTTATTTACCGATCCAAGTTCATCAAAATGCACGGAGTTTTCTTGAAGTATTTTAGTAGTACTTTCTAGATCATCTTTACTAATTTCAATAATGTATCTCCCTTGGTCTTCACTAAATAAGTATTCGAACTGATTAATTAAGTAATTTGGTTTTTTAAGAGTTGCACCTTTTTTACCTTTAATACACATTTTAGAAAGAGCAGTAATTATTCCACCTAAAGAGACATCATGAGCTGACTTAATATATTTTTTATCAATAAGTTTTAATATTGTTTCACCATTATTTTTTTCATTAAAAAGATTAATTTCAGGAGGAGGTCCATTTTTTTCATTTAGAATATCTCTTGCAAATAAGCTTTGATCCAAGTGACCCTCAGTTTTACCAATAACTAACAGTATATTATCAGCTTGTTTTAAATCCATTGTAACCATGTTTTGGTAATCTTTAATTAAACCAACACCACCAATTGCAGGAGTGGGCTTAATACCAATGTCTTTAGTTTGGTTATAGAAGGAAACATTTCCTGAGACTACTGGGAACTTTAAATAAGCACTTGCTTCACCTAGGCCTTGAACACACTCTACAAACTCACCCATATTCTCTTCATTTTCAGGACTACCAAAATTTAAACAGTTAGTAATTGCGATTGGTTTTGCACCAACTGAAATTAAGTTTCTCCAACTTTCACAAACAATTTGTTTTCCACCACTTAAAGGGTGAGCCCAACAATATACAGCAGAAGAATCAACAGATGCTGCAACTGCTTTATTGGTACCATGAACTCTAACAACACCAGCGTCTCCACCAGGTTTTTGAATAGTATCACCCATAACAGTATGGTCATACTGTTGCCAAATCCATTCTTTATTACATACATTTGGATTAGATAATATTTTGTTTAAAATATTTTTTACTTTTAAGGTTTTAAATAATTCTTTCTCAATTTTAATTTTTTTAGGTAATTTGGCTTTTTTCCATTTTCGGTCATACATAGGTGAGTTTTCAACTAAAGTATTAACAGGAATATCTGCTACTTTTTCTTCATCAAAATAAAGTTCAATTTTTTTACTTTTTGTTGTTTTGCCAATTACAGCAAAATCTAAATTCCATTTATCAAATATTTTTTTAGCCATTTCTTCTTTACCATTTTCCAAAACAATAAGCATTCGCTCTTGACTTTCTGATAGCATAATTTCATAAGGGGTCATGTTTGCTTCTCTACAAGGAACTTTATTTAAATTGATCTCAATTCCTAAATTTCCTTTTGAAGCCATTTCAATACTTGAAGAGGTTAATCCTGCAGCACCCATATCCTGAATAGCAATAATTGAATCTCCTGCCATTAATTCTAAACAAGCTTCTAATAATAATTTTTCAGTAAAAGGATCACCAACTTGAACGGTTGGTTTTTTTTCTTCAATTTTATCATCAAATGAAGCTGATGCCATGCTAGCACCATGAATTCCATCACGACCAGTTTTTGAACCAACATAGATCACAGGTTTTCCTAAACCTGCAGCTTTTGAGTAAAAAATCTTATCTTTTTTAACATGACCTAAAGTCATAGCATTTACTAAAATGTTACCATTATAAGACTTGTCAAAACTAGTTTGACCCGCAATTGTTGGAACACCCATACAATTACCATATCCACCTATGCCATGAACAACTCCACGTAATAAATTTTTAGTTTTTTTATGCTGAGGTGAGCCAAAATGAATTGAGTTTAAATTAGCTATTGGTCTTGCACCCATTGTAAAGACATCTCTCATAATACCACCAACACCAGTTGCAGCACCTTGATAGGGCTCAATAAATGAAGGGTGATTATGACTTTCAATTTTAAATACAATTGCATCATCATCACCAATATCAATAACACCAGCATTCTCTCCAGGTCCTTGAATAACGTTCTTTCCTTTAGTAGGAAGGTTTTTAAGATGAAATCTTGAAGATTTATAAGAACAATGTTCATTCCACATTGCTGAGAAAATACCTAGTTCGGTAATATTGGGAACTCTTTCTAATAAATTACAGATTTTTTTATATTCATCTTTTTTTAAACCGTGATCGATCGCAAGTTGTTCGTTAACTATCATTATTTTAAATTATTAATTAAGTTTTTAAAAAATATTGAACCATCTTCACCTGATAAAGCAGGGTCTATCATTCTTTCAGGATGAGGCATCATTCCTAAAACATTTTTTTGTTTATTAAATACACCAGCTATATTTTGTAATGAGCCATTAGGATTAGATTGTTCATTAATATTTCCGTTTTCATCTGAATAAAATAAAGCTATTTGGTTATTGTCATTAATTTCTTTAATTTGTTCATTAGAGCAAAAGTAATTTCCTTCATTATGAGCTATATGAAACTCATAGACATCTTTTTTATCATCTTTAAAATAAGAGTTGTCTCTGTTATTAGCTTTAACAAAAACGTTTTTGCAAATAAATTCTAGGTATTTATTTCTAAGTAGCACACCTGGAAGCAAACCTGATTCAACTAGAATTTGAAAACCATTACATATCCCCATAACTTTACCACCCCCTTGAGCAAAGTTTAGAACCGACTTCATAATTTTTGATTTTGATGCCATACTTCCACATCTAAGGTAATCCCCATATGAAAAACCACCTGGTAAAACTACTAGATCACTTTTTGGAAGCTCAACATCGTCATGCCAAACCATTTTATTTTTAAAACCAAATTTTTTTAAAGCTACATCCATGTCTCTATCACAATTAGATCCAGGAAAGGTTATTACGGATGAATGCATTATTTATTATTGTAATCCAATAATTTTAAAGTCTTCTATTACTAAATTTGCCAAAAGTTTTTTGCACATGTCTTCTACTTTTGCTTCAGCTTTTTTCTTATCATCTTCTTTAGTATCAATTTCAAAATATTTTCCTTGCCTTACTTCATTGATCCCTTCAAAACCCATACCATCCAAGGTTTGGTGAATAACTTTACCTTGAGGATCCAAAACATCTTTCTTAAGAGTTATAACTACTGATATTTTCATATTATTTTCTTTTTTTAATTGATCTTAATTTAGTAACATTAACAGCACTTAAGTTTGATTGTTCGTGTAAAATACCAAGTCTTTTAGCAACTTCAGTGTAAGCAGGAATTAAGTCACCCAAGTCCTTACGAAATCTATCTTTATCTAGTTTTTTATCAGTAATACTGTCCCATAATCTACACGTATCAGGGCTAATTTCATCAGCTAAAATAACTTCATTTTTACCATTTTCTTTAAGTCTTCCAAATTCAAGTTTAAAATCAATTAGTTTAATTCCAACTCCTCTGAACATTCCAATCATGAAGTCATTAATTCTAAGGATCATTTTTTTAACTTTTTCTAATTCAGATTTTGTAGCCCAATCAAATGCTAATATATGCTCTTCTGCAATAAGTGGATCACCTAAACTATCATCTTTTAAACAATATTCTAATAGAGGCTGCTTTAAAACTGTTCCATCTTCAATACCAAGTCTTTTAGTAATAGAACCTGTTGCAACATTACGAACAATAAACTCAATAGGAATAATTTCTACCAATTTAATAATTTGTTCTCTCATGTTTAGTCTTTTAACTAAGTGATTTTTAATCCCAATTTGAGTTAGGTTTGATAAAATATGCTCAGATATTCTATTGTTTAGAACACCTTTACCTTCAATGGTTGATTTTTTTAAGTTATTAAAAGCTGTTGCGTCATCTTTAAAATATTGGATAACTAAATTTTTATCAGATGTCGCATAAATTATTTTTGCCTTACCCTCATATAATTTTTTACCTTTTTTCATTATCTAAAAACTCTTCTAAAGATCAAATCTATATTTTTAAAGTGTGATGAATAGTTAAATATTGACTTTAATCTTTTTGAAGAAATTTTAGTCATTATGAATTCATCGTTTGAAATAACATCAAATAAATTTAGGTTTTCTGCAAAACATTTTTTTGCATAGTTTTGAACCATTTTGTAAGATTGCTCTCTACTTAATCCTGATTTTGTTAGCTCTAACATTACTTCTTGAGAAAAAATTAAACCTTTGGTTATGTTTAAATTTTCAATCATCTTTTTTGGATAGACAATCATATTATCTAAGATATTACTAAGTCTAGCTAAAGCAAAATCTAAGGTTATATTAGCGTCAGGACCAATATTTCTTTCAACACTTGAGTGAGAAATATCTCTTTCGTGCCATAATGCAATATTTTCTAGGGCAGGGATAACAGCACTACGGACCATTCTTGCAAGACCTGTTAAATTTTCACTTAAGATGGGATTTTTTTTATGAGGCATTGCTGACGAACCTTTTTGATCTTTTGAAAAAAACTCTTGCACTTCATAAACTTCTGTTCTTTGTAAATGTCTGATTTCAATCGCAACTCTTTCAACTGATCCAGCAATAATTCCAAGTATAGAAAAATAAAAAGCATGTCTATCTCTTGGTATTACTTGTGTTGATATAGGCTCAATTTTTAACCCAAGTTTTTTTGCTACATGTTTTTCAACGTTAGGATTAATATTTGCAAATGTTCCAACTGCACCGGAAATTGCACATGTTGAAATTTCATCAATTGCATCAACTAATCTCTTTCTATTTCTCTTAAACTCTTCATAAAATGACGCTAATTTTAAACCAAAGGTGATAGGTTCAGCATGAATTCCGTGACTTCTACCCATACAAGGTGTGTATTTGTATTTTTTAGCTTGTTTCTTTAAAACCTTTAAAATTTGATCTATATCACCAAGTAGAATTTTACCTGATTGAACTAATTGAATATTTAAACTGGTATCTAGAACATCAGAAGATGTCATACCTTGATGAAGGTATCTTGCTTTAATCCCTGCTTTTTCAGTAATAGAGGTTAAAAATGCTATTACATCATGCTTAACTTTACTCTCTATTTGGTGAATTCTTTTGACATTTATTTTAGCTTTATTTCTGACAATTGACGCAACACCTTTAGGAATTTGGCCTAATTTTTCCATGGCTTCGGCAGCTGCAACCTCTACATCGAGCCAAATTTGGTATTTATTTTCTTCTGACCATATGTCAGTAAGTTGTTTTCTAGAATATCTTTTAATCATTAATTATAAGTAAGGAGGCTTTGAATAACCTTTAACAGATTCTGTAAAGATTTCATAACCATTTTCAGTAATGCCTAACGTGTGCTCAAATTGTGCTGATAAAGATTTATCTTTAGTAACTGCAGTCCAGCCATCTTTTAGCATTTTAACATCCCATTCACCTGTATTTATCATGGGTTCAATTGTAAAAGTCATACCAGGTCTAAGCTCCATACCTGTATTTCTTCTTCCATAATGTAAAATATTTGGCGGTTCATGAAATGTTGTACTTATTCCGTGGCCACAAAAATCTCTAACAACTGAGTAGCCTTTTTTTTCAACAAAAGATTGTATTTCATATCCAATATCACCTAACTTTAATCCCGGCTTTAACAAGCTTATTGCTCTCATCATAGACTCGTAAGTAGCATCAATTAAGTTGTTAACTTTAATAGGAGTTTTGCCAACACAAAACATCCTACTGGTATCACCATAATGTTCATTAATTATAGCTGTCACATCAACGTTTAAGGCATCACCCTCAACCAAAACTCTATCTGAGGGTATACCATGACAGACAACATGGTTTAAAGAAGTACATAATGATTTTTTAAAACCTCTATAAAAAAGTGGTGCAGAATATCCATTATTATCTCTTATAAATTCATAACCTAATTTATCTATGAATTCAGTAGTTACTCCTGGCTTAATGTTATCAGTAAGCATATCAAGAGTTCTTGCTGCAAGATTTCCAGCAACTCTCATCTTTTCAAATTTTTCTAAATAATCAGGCATTAATAATTTTAATTTTTTTATCTATTTTAATTTCTTTTGGACTTATTTTACATTGATAAGCCAAAAAAATAACTCCAGCTTTTTTTGCAAGTAAATAATTTTTATAATATTCTTTATCAATGTCTTTTGCTATTTTAAAATTATCAACACCCTCTATTTGGACCAAGAATAATAAATAGGACTTATAACCATTTTTAACTGCTTCTATGAGGGTTTTTAAATGCTTTGAACCTCTAGTAGTAACTGCGTCTGGAAATTCTGCAGTTTTTTCTTCTCTAAGTAAAGTAACATTTTTAACTTCTACAAATATTTTTTTTTTATTTTTTTGAACTAGAAAATCAAATCGTGTTTCTTTATTGAAAAATACCTCAGGTTTAATACTGTCATTGTTTGCAACTTCTTTAACTAGGTTATTAGATAAACCATGGAAGGCAATTTTATTTGCAAAATGAGTATTAACACCTACTAAATTTTTTTTAACTTTAATTATCTCAAGAGTATATTTTAGTTTTCTTTTAGGATCGTCATTTTTAGATACATAAACCTCATTTCCCTCATTTAATAAACCCTTCATGGATCCAGTATTAGGGCAATGTGCTATAACAGTTTCCTTACCAATTTTAACGTCTGTAAAAAATCTCTTATAACGTTTGATAAATTTGCCTTTTATTAAAGCTTTAGTAAATTCCATATTTAAATTATATATTTAATAATGATTCAAAATACAAAATTTAATGCCGCAATACTTATTATTGGTAATGAAATCCTCTCTGGAAGAACACAAGACACCAATACTAGCACAATTGCTCAATGGCTGAATTCAATTGGTGTAAAAGTTATTGAGGTTAGAGTTATCCCAGATATCGAAAATACAATTGTTGAGACTGTTAATCATTTAAGAAAAGTTAATAATTATGTATTTACCACTGGTGGTATAGGCCAACACACGATGATATTACAGCACAATCTATTTCAAAAGCATTTAACCTTGAGTATGAAATACACGAAGAAGCTTTTAAAATATTAGAAGCTTATTATAAGGTAGGAGAGTTCAATGAAGGTAGACAAAAAATGGTATGGATGCCACGAGATGCTAATTTAATATTAAATCCAACAAGTGGCGCACCAGGATTTAATATTGAAAATGTTTTTTGCTTACCAGGAGTTCCATCAATTTTAAAATCAATGTTGGGAGGATTAAAAAATAAGATAGTAGGGGGAGATCCAATATTAAGTCACACAATAAGTTTAAAAACTGTTGAAAGTGAAATTGCTAACTCCTTAACTAAAGTACAAAATGATAATGAGGATGTTGAAATTGGTAGTTACCCCTTTTTCCAAGCAGGAAAACTAGGTGTATCAATAGTAATACGATCTGAAGAGCAATTTAAAATTGACAAGTGTAGTTTTGAAATATTAGAATTTGTTAATCAAAAAAAAATAGAAATAGTTGTCAGATAGTTAAATGCTTTATTTTGCTTATGGTAGTAATCTAAATCATTTTCAAATGAAAAAAAGATGCAAAGACAGTGTGTTTTTAAAAAAAATTAATCTATATAATTTTAAATTAACTTTTAGAAGCAAGTATAGAGCCGCTGATATAGAGCCTAAAAAAAAATCAATTGTTCCAGGAGCTTTATTTGAAATATCCAAAAATGATGAAAAAAAACTAGATGTTTATGAGGACTATCCAATTCTGTATAAAAAATATTATTTTACTTATTATGGTAAAAAAGTAATGACTTATACAATGACTAAAAAAACTTTATTTGCATACCCAACAGAACGATATTTGCATGTTGTAAAGAGAGGTTATAAAGATTGTAATTTAGATAATTACATTCTTAAAAAAGCATTAAAAGCATAATTGTTATAGATTTTATATTTCGTGGAATCTTATATCCTGTTTAACCTGTTCTTTTGCTAAATCTTTACAATAAAACTTTTGATTATGAAATAATTTTGTTTGTTCATAATATGTATTACTAAAAATATTTATAAATGCATAAAAGTTTTTTAGGAAAAAATGCTCAATGTAATAATCTAGGTTTTTATATTTTTTAAAAATAAAAGGAATAAAAAGAATATAATATAAGAAAATAGTGAACTTTAAAAAAGATCCTCTTATCATATTTTTTATTGTTAAAAATTTTGTTTTACCTAGTATTTCATATCTAGATTTTTTTAAGTAAGATATACCTCTATCATTTATTAAAGTCATGAAGGGAATTGTTATTAAAAATTTTATTTTATCTTTTGTCATATTGAAAGGCCAATCTGCAAAACCAATAACCCTACCCCCAGTAATTTTTAATATTTTTTTAGCTGTAAAATTATTTATTTGATAACAAGAATTATTAAATAAATGGGTTTTAGATTCATGTATATTTATATTTTTTAAAACTTTTTTTTTAGCTTTTTTTATTATAATTCCACTTGGATAAGCATAAAAACCCAAGATTTGATTATTATCAATTTCAATTTTATGTTTAATCCAGTCAAACATTTTTTTGGATGGGTATGCATCATCTTCTAAAATTATTGCCTGTTGAATATTATTTTTTACAATATAGGAGTAAATTTTTAAATGGCTTGCAGCTGCCCCAATCTCTTGTGGAGACATGTTTCTGCCAACATTATTTAATATTTTTTTAGAATTAGAAATTTTGTTTATTTTTTTTTTTTTATAATATTCTAACCCATTGATTCCTTCAATTACTTTGAACTTAATTTTCAATTTCCCTAATCTTTTTTGAAGCAAAGGAAATCTTGTGCTATTTTTAAGGCTTATTACAAAAACGCAAATATCTTGTTTCATTATTTTTTATTATGTATAAAACTAAAAAATGATTTCTCAAAGATATTTATCAATATGAGTAAAATTTTTAATCCATCTGATAAAATATTATGTCATCTAAATACAGTTGAGAAGCATCTTAAAAATCAAGCCTACGATCCAATTACAATTGAAATAGACCCTTCAAACACGTGTAATCACTCATGTCCCTTTTGTATTTCTGGTCATCTTCATTTAGAAAAATATAAAGGTACAGAATTTTTTAATAGAGAAATTCTCAATAAAAAAATATTTCAAGAACTTATTAAAGATCTTATTAAAACAGATATTAAAGCTATTAACTGGACTGGTGGTGGAGAACCAACCCAAAACCCTTTTTTAGGAGAGGCAATCAGATTTATTAAACAAAATTCAAATATTGAAATGGGTATGTTTACTAATGGATCTTTGATTGAGAGATTTGATTTATTTGAAACTTTTGTTAAATCTTTAAAATGGGTTAGAATTTCAATAGATGCTGGTGAAGCATCAACTTACGATAACTTAAGAAAAACGAATAGTAAAAATAATTTTTCTGTAGTAATGCAGAATATTAAAAAATTAATAAGCTTTAAAAAGAAATTTAATTCAGAAATTGTTATTGGAGTTGGTTTTGTTGTTACAGAAGATAATTATAAAGAAATAAATTCTTTTGCAAAATTATTTAAAGACATAAGTGTTGATTATTGCCAATTTAAACCTGAAATAATTCAAATCGAAAGAAATAATAATTCTACTACCAAAGAATCTGTTAATTCAAAGAACAATGGTAAAATGCAAATTTCTTCGGATTTTTGGTTAAATAAAGTAATTAGTTCGCTAGATGATGCAAAGTTAATATTAGGTAATAAATTTGAGTGCAATTCTTATAAACTTGATGATTTGATAGTAGATGTAAAAAATTATGGAAGAAACTATAAAGAATGCTTAGGTTCTCAATTTCAACCCTGTATAGGTGCCGATGGTAATGTTTATGTATGCACCAATCATAGAGGCCATAAAAAATACTCTTATGGTAGCATTTATGAAAAAAGCTTTTCTAAAATATGGAGTGACTTAGAGTCAAGAAATAGAATAATGAATATTATAAATAAAAAAGAAAAATTTTCAAATTGTACTCAATTATGTAAACCACATGAAAGTAATAAAATTTTGTGGTCAATTAAAAGTAATATGGATAAAAAAGATTATATTAATACTCTAAAAGAAAAAACTAAAAAGTTATCCAAAACACTTAAACACGTTAATTTCATTTGAAAAAAATAATTATTCTTGGTTCAGCTGGTAGACTTGGGTCTTATTTTGTTAAATATCTTAAAAAAGATAATTCAATTTTTCCTGTTAGTCGTGACAAAAGTAACCCATATAATGTTAATCTTTATGAAGAAATTGAGGTTAACAAATTAATTAAAAAGATTAATCCAGATATTATAATAAACTGTGCAGCTTCTACGAATGTAGATAAATGTATAAATGATTATGATTATGGATACAAAGGAAACGTACTAATTCCCTACAATATTGTCAAAGCACTAAAGTGTTATAATAAAAAAATCCATTTAATTCATTTTTCAACAGATCAAGTATATAATAAAAAAAATATCCATAAAAATTTAGAGAGTGAAGTTAATATTTCTAACCATTACTCCAAAACAAAATTTTATGGAGAAAAAGAAATAAAAAAAATTAAAAATTATACAATCATTAGAACTAATTTTTTTGGAAAGCTATCATCGTCTAAACATATGAGCTTTTCTGATTTTATAATTAATAATTTACAGATGAGAAAAAAAATTAATATGGCCTCTAATATTTATTACAATCCTATACATGTCACTTTTTTACTTAAATGTGTAAACTTATTAATTAAACAAAATATAAAAGGTACTTATAATATTGGATCACAAGAAATTGTTTCAAAATATGATTTTGCAAGAAAGTTAGCAAATTTTTATTCTTTGGATTCTAAATTAATATACAAATATAAAAGTGAATTTCGCCATCATAAAAGACCACTAAATACCTCAGTTAATACAAATAAGTTTAAAAATAAATTCTTAATGAAAGCTCCAGAATTAACAAAGATGCTTAAGATTGACAATTATTTTTAAAAAAATTGATTATTAATCTTGTTCAATTATAATTATTAGAATAGATAATCATAAAATTTATTAATGCCCTCGTGGTGAAATTGGTAGACACAACGGACTTAAAATCCGTGCCTTTTTGGAGTGCCAGTTCGAGTCTGGCCGAGGGCACCATAATAATTATAGAATAACTTTATATTTTTAGTAAAAATAAAAAATGACAAAAAAAAATAAAAAATTTAAAAGTTTCTTCGTCTTCACACTTTTATTTTTATTATTATCTGTTCATGTGAATTTTTTTAAAAGTATTTATCTCTTATCATTTAGAGGATACGATGAAAGAATGCTCAGAACGTATGGGTTTGGATGTGAAATTCCCAATGCATATCAATTCTTAAAAAGAAGGATTGACGAAGATACACGTGAAGAAAAAAGTTTTTATATACACAATTTATATACATCAGCAAGATATTGGTATCCGTCAATAAATAGCTTGTTTTTAAATCTTAAAATTGACGAAAGTAAGGAACACCTTATTCTTCTAAATTATCATGAAGAGTATCATGGTTTAGATTTAAAAAATTTTAATCTTGATGTTAATTTAAATGATTATCAGAAAAAGCCACTGGGAATTCCTGGATGTGCATATTTTATAAAAAAATGATTGAATATTTAAACATTACACTCCAACTATCAGTTTTTATTTTTTTCTCTTTTTTTCCTGTAAATAATTTTACTACAAGCTATTTTTTAACATCATTAAAAAATTTAAAATTGATTAATTACTTTATTATAAATAATTTATTATTAATTTTATTTTTATTAATCATGTCATTTACAAAAATAGAAATGATAATTACATTTTATTCTATTTTGATATTTTATATAATTCTATTCGTCTTATCTATAAAAAATCTTTTAAAATATTTAATCAAAGATAATTTATTAATAGTTATTATATTTTTATTGGTAAATTTTGCTCTTTTTTTTGATGTTGCTAGAGATCTCCACCTTGGTTGGGATGCACTTGAATTATGGAAAGTTAAAGCAAATAATTTTTATTTAGGAAGTAATTATTTCGATGTTAATGATGTTAAGTATCCACAATACCCACATCTTGGAACTTATATATGGGCTTTTTTTTGGAAAAGTTCACTTTTAGACATTGAATATTTTGGAAGACTCTATCAAACATATATATATGTGCTGTCTTTATTTGCTATATCTTTGAGTTTTAAATGTAACAACATTTTAAAAAATTTTTTTATAATAATTTTATTGATAATTCTAACTTACAACCCTTCATTAAGAGGATATCAGGATATATATATCTTTTCTTTAATAAGTTTTTTTGGTTACTTTATTTATCAAAAAATCAGATTTGATAAAAAAATTAATGATTTTATCATTTTAATACCAATCATTTTACCATGGATTAAAAATGAAGGTATTTTTTACACAATTTTTTTAATGTTTATTTATTGTATGCTTCAAAAAGATTTATTAAAAAGATTTGGATTTTCTTTTCTTGTGATATTTTTGATTCTAGTTCAATTTTATATGAACATATATTATTTTAATTTAAATAATATATTTCAATTTGATATAGATGCATCAAACATTACTAACGATCAGGGTTTTTTGTTTATAATTCAAAAAATTTATAAAATATTTTTCTATTCCGCTCATGCTTTTTTTAAAAATCCAATATTAATTATTGATTTATTAATAATTATAGCATGCTTTTATTTAACCAAATTTCATAAGGATAATCTGCCCTTTTTTACCTTTCTAGCTTTTAATATTGCATTTATTTTTGCGATATATTTATTAACTCCAGATGATATAAAGTGGCACTTACAAACAAGTATTGATAGATTACTGTTACATACTTCAGCTTTATATATTTATATGTTAGCTATATTAAAAGATAAAAAGTTTTTTAAAATTTAAAATGAAAATTAGCATAATAATTCCATGTTATAATGAAGTTAAAACTGTAGAAAAATTAATAGACAGAGTTTTTAACCAAACATCTCTTGATAAAGAAATAATCGTAATAGATGATGGTTCAACTGATGGTACCAGTCTAATATTAGATAAAATAAAAGATAAAATTGATATTCTTATAATTAATGAAAAAAACTTTGGTAAAGGCTACTCATTAAACAAAGGTATAGAGAAATCTAATGGAGATATAGTATTAATTCAAGACGCTGACTTAGAATATGACCCATCTGATTATGATAAATTAATTAAACCAATAATAAGTGGAGAAGCAGATGTTGTATATGGCTCTAGGTATACTGGATCACAAGAAAAAAGAGTTCTTTATTTTTGGCATACAATCGGAAACTCATTTTTAACCTTGCTATCAAACATGCTTACTAATTTCAATTTAACTGATATGGAAAACTGTTATAAAATTTTTAAATCTGAAATAATAAAAGGAATCAAAATTGAAGAAAATAGATTTGGGTTTGAACCTGAGATTACGGCTAAATTATCTAAATTAAAGAATTTAAGAATTTATGAAGTGGGTGTTAAATATTATGGAAGACAATATAATGAAGGAAAAAAAATAACTTGGAAGGATGGCTTTAGTGCAATTCGATGCATCTTTTTTTATAATATGTTTAGATAGTACACTAATAGCTTATGCTTAAATTTAAGATAATATCGGACCTAAATAAGAAATCACTTAAGATAAAATCTTTTATAGAAAAAAAAGATATCAATAAAAAATTTGGTAAAACTAATTTATTTATTGTAATTGGTGGTGATGGATTCATGCTTCAGACTTTAAAGAAATTTTATAAATTTAAAAAACCTTTTTATGGAATAAACTCAGGAAATTATGGTTTTTTGATGAATAAATTTTCTTATAAAAACTTTCTAACAGATTTAAAAACATCCAGTAATGTTAAAATTCACCCTTTACAAATGATTGTTACTAGTAAAAGCAATCAAATAAAAACATCTATAGCAATTAATGAAGTTTCTATTTTAAGACAAAGTAAACAAGCATCATCAATCTCAATCACTGCTAATAAGAAGAATGTTATTAAAAATCTCATTTCTGATGGTGTGCTAGTTTCAACACCAGCAGGAAGTACAGCATATAACCTATCTGTACATGGTCCAATTCTAAATTTAGATTCTAGAAAATTAGCCGTTACACCAATTAGTCCCTTTAGACCTAGGAGATGGAAGGGTACAATAGTTAGTGATAAGTCTAAAATTTTAATAAAAAATTTAGATATAGATAAAAGACCAATTAGTGCTGTCGCAGATAATTTCGAAGTTAGAAATGCAAAAATAATTAAAATTCAAGTTAACAAAAAAATAATCTTTGAGCTATTGTTTGATAAAAACAATAGTCTGTACAAGAAAATTAAGATTGAGCAATCTAGAAAAGAGACTTCAAATAAATAAGAAATACAAGTTGATGAGAAATTTAAGTATCATTATGATCAATATTTAAAGGTCATACAAATCATTTTAACAATTGTTTGATCATACCACAATTCTTACACAGAGAATATGTATTAAGGAAAAGATTGGTTTTTTAAAAGATTATAAGAATTGATACTATTTAGTGATTGTACCCACGTATGGTGTCGAACTGTGGACCTATTGATTACAAATTAATATGCAGAAACAATTTTCTTTAATTAATTATTGTTACTACCTACGTTTAGACTCACATCAAGTTGATCTACTAATCTGCACCTTACTATAACAAGGAATTAAAGTACTTATTTATATTATTTAAGAATTTTTTTAATTTTAATTGCCGTCTTTAAACAATTCATAAATGTTGGTGGTAAACAATTAATATTTTTTTCTGCCAGTAAACTTAAACAATATACACTAGGGTTATATTTTTTTAAAAAATTTTCTATAGAAATAATTTTTTTATTTTTAATAATTCTAAGGTTATGAAAATGAAAATTATCATCATTAGATCTAAAAGAGAATATCTTAAAAATCTTTAACTTTTTATAAAGAATATCTAATTTTTTAAAATTTTGCTTCTTATTAAATCTATATTTGAAAAATGTTTTATCATTTCTGATTTCTTTAAATGAATTATTGTCCCATTTTTGAATAAAATAAAGATTATCTAAATTAAATCTATATTTTAATATAAACTTTGGTAAAAAAAATTTAATTTTTCCTAAAAAAAATAATAATTCTAAAGATTTTAATGGATAATATTTTAAGTAATATTTAATGTTATAATTTTTATCGTAAATTTTACTTACAATACTATAAATACTATTCCTATCAGAATTTTGATTAATATTTTTTGAATAAATAAGATCAATTTGAGGGCTGTGATCATAATATCTAAAATCAATATCACTACATATTGTTTTTAAAAGATTTGTTGACCCAATTAAACCTGCACAAAGAATTATTTTTTTTCCATAAATTGATCTTTTATTATTTAATAATACTTTTGTCTTATTAATAGAAATTGCTTCATTAAAAAACATTTTACAATTTTTTTTAAAGTATAGTTTAAATTTTTTTTGAGATTTTTCTCTTTTAATAGTTTTGTCAGGATTATTATTATTTATATGAAAACCCATTTCTTTTTTTTTTGAAATATTTTCACCTTCACTAAGCTCTAGAAAGTTTGAAAAAAATTTATAATAAGTTTGAAAACTTCTTTTTTTCAGTGCTTCTTCACTATTACATTGTTCCCCCCAGAAATAACTTAGACCAGAAATTATACCTGGCATAGATTTTCCTAATATAGTTGAAGTATGTGAATATATATTGTTCCTAGAATTTAATTGATCCTTAAAAATTTTTGGATGACTGTGTATTATTTTTTTATATGGTGACCCTGTAATTAGTGCAATTTTTTTTTTTTATTAAGTTGAGAAATTCCATGAACACATGATAGCGCATTTATACCAGCACCAATAATGATATAATCAAAATTATAATTCATATATTCTAAAATATTCAATCTTGTTTGAATCTTTTGTTTTCATAAATTTATAAATGTTCATTAATATCTATTAATTAATTTAGCCAATTTATTTATATGTAGTTTTGTGATTTTATGATGAATAGGTAAAAAAATTAATTGTTTTTCAAATTTATTCAAATTCTTACAATCACTTTTGTATTTTTTAAATATATTCAAATTATTACAATTTCTATAAAAATATTTTGAACTATCAAAATTGTTTTGAAAAAGAAAATTTCTAAATTTTTTTTTATCATTTACTAAAATTGGAAAATTAATAAAACTATGTTCGGTAGATTTGCTAGGAGTTATAAGTTTTACATTTTTTGATTTTATAGATTTGAATAATCTTATAAAGTTATTTGCTCTTATTTTTCTATATTTTTTGATATTGATAAATTTTTTCTTTATATGGTAAATTTGAAATTTACTTAGTTTATGTTTTTCAAAATCATCTAATTTTTTTCTTAAATATGGATTAGGGTCATTTTTAGTAAATTTAATTATCCATTTTATATTATTAATTTCACCAAATTTAAATATATGAAAGGTTATTAAGCTAAAAATAATTTTATTAGTTAAAATTTTAATAAATATTGATTTGACTTCTAAATTGATAAGTTTAGCTAAATTAAAAACATTGAAGTTATTTTGCTCTTTATTAGCATATTTATATAAATTATTGTCATCAGTAATTATCGCTCCTCCAGTTAATGCTGGAATAAATTTAAATAAATTAAAACTTAAAAAACTATATTCTGAAAGATTAGTTATAGATTCTTTTTTATATTTTGAGCTCGCAGCTATTGCGCAATCTTGAATTATTTTTACATTATATTTCTTACAAATAGATTTTAATTTAAATAGATTTTCACTATTAAAAGAGTAATGTGTAATAATAATGGATGAAATTTTTTTATTTTTCCTAATTATTTTGACTATCCTGTCATAATCCATATCAAAACTGTCTTCTTTATGATCAACAAAAATTGGTTTGCACCCTGAGGTTATTACAATATTTACTAAATCAAATATAGTAAACGGAGACATAATCACTTCATTCTTTTTTTTATAAATTCTTAAATATTTTAGTATTAAATAAAGTGCAGTTCTACCTTTTGAGGTAAAAATTATTTTTTTGTTCTTTTTAATTTTTAAAGACTTCTTAAAGTTTTTATCTATCTCATCTTTATTGGCAAAAGATTCTAATAAATATGACTTTATTAAATCAGATCCATACAGAATTTGTCTAGGAAATATCATTAAATACTAATTTATATTATTGTTTTTATAAAATCATTAAAAAATAATCAAAATTCTTTGAACTAATAATTTGACATTTTAATGATTTGGGTTTTTTGTCCTGTCAAAAGCATTATATTTTTATAGTAAAAAATATTTGAAGAAATTAATATATTTTATGATGGTGCCCCCGCACGGAGTCGAACCGCGGACCTATTGATTACAAATCAATTGCTCTACCAGCTGAGCTACAAGGGCTAAGTTGTCTTATAGCGGGTTTTAAGTGAAAAGTAGGGAAATTTCAATTGTTTTGTTTTATAATTTAATTAAGTAGTATGTTGTTTATTAGTACAAGCTCTAAGTCATTAATAAGTCAACAAAACAGATCTTGATGATTGAGTAACATATTTTTTTACTATTCATTAAAATAATAAAACCTTACAAACACCTTACATAGATTTATTTTATTAATTTAGATTGTTGGCTTAAAAACTTACTTCCTGGAATCAAGTTTTAGTAATTTGAATAAACTCAATTACTTTCAAATTATTTATTTTTAATATATATAAGAATAAATAAATAAATCATGAAAGTTTTTATTCTCTGTGGTGGCCATGGAACAAGGTTAGATAATCTAGGTAAAATAATTGCAAAACCAATGGCTAGAATTGGTAAAGAACCTTTACTTATGCATATTATAGATAATTTTTATTTGCAGGGATTTGATGATTTTGTTATTTGCACAGGTCACAAATCTGAAAGTATTAATAATTTTTTTTTAAAAGAAAAAAAACATCTTGTAAAAGTTATCAAAAAATTAAAAAATTATACCCTTATAGAGATTAAGGATAAAAATAAAAATTTAAAATGTCATATTGTCTTTACTGGTTTAAATAGTGGCACGGGTGGTAGAATTAAAATTGCATATAATAAATTAAAACTCAAAGAAGACATAATAATGACTTATGGTGATGGTTTGTCAAATGTAAATATTCATAAATTAAAAAATTTTCATTATAAAAATAATGCTTTAGTTTCATTAACAGCGGTTCGACCAAAACAAAGATATGGTATTATTAAAATTAAAAAAGATAAAATAATTGCATTTGATGAGACCAAATCAATATACATGGAAAGTTATATTAATGGTGGTTTTTTTGTTTTATCTAAAAAAGTTTTAAAATTTATAAATAATTCTTTTACATATTGGGAAAATGAACCACTTACCAGGATTGTAAAAAAACAAAAAGTATTTGCCTTTAAACATAAAGGTTTTTGGCAAAGTATAGACACACTTAAAGATTTAGAGGAAATTAATCTTTTATTTAAAACAAATAAACATTTTTGGAAATTTAATGGATAGAAAATTTATTAAATATTTTAAAAATAAAAAAATTTTAATAACAGGTCACACAGGATTTAAAGGTGCTTGGCTTTGTATAATTTTAAAATACTTTAATGCTAAAGTTTATGGAATTTCACTTAAAGCTGAAAAGAATAGTTTATTTGAAAAAGCTAAATTAAATAAAATAATCGATGATCATTGTATTTTTGATATTCGAAAAAAAGAAAAGTTAAATAGAAAAATTTTACAACTTAAACCGGAGATAATTATTCATTTAGCTGCTCAGTCTTTAGTGTTAGAAGGTTATAATAAACCAGCTGAAACATTTGATGTCAACTTTAATGGAACATTAAACCTAGTTAATACTTTTATAAAATCTAAACCTACAAAAAAAATTTTAGTAATAACTACTGATAAAGTTTATAAAAATAATGGGAATTTAATACATAAAGAAAATGATATGTTGTGGGGAGCAGATCCATATAGTTCATCTAAAGTAGCTGTAGAGCAACTAATTTACAGTTATAATTTTGTGAATGTTAATAAAAAAAAACAATTTTTGGTAGCAAGAGCAGGGAATGTTTTAGGTGGTGGTGATATATGTAAAGATAGAATTATCCCAGATATTTTGAAATCAATAAAAACGAATCAAGAGATGCTGTTAAGGAATCCAAACAGTATTAGACCGTGGCAACATGTCCTTGATCCTTTATTTGGTTATCTTACCCTAATATATAAAAGCAAAAAAATTTCACATAATTATGCTTGGAATTTTGGCCTAAAAAAGAAAATTTTAAAAAAGTAATTGATATAATTAATAGGTTTAAATTAGAATATAAATTAAAGATAAAGATCAAAAAAAATATTAATAAAGAAACTAACGTGCTTAAGATAAATAGTGAGATGGCAAAAAAAATGTTAAATTGGTATCCTAAACTTAGTTTTCAGAAAACATTAGATTATATAATTGCTTATGAAAAATCATTAGAACAAAATAAAGAACCTTACAAAATTTGCTTGCAACAAATTGAAGAATACGTAAAAAGTAAATAAATTTTATGAAAATACCTTACGGAAAAAATGTCTATGGTAGAGAAGAAATAGCTGCTGTTAATAAAACATTACAGAAAAGTACTCAAATGGGAAAAGCTGTAAATGAATTTGAAAATAAGATAGCTAAATTTTTTTCAAAAAAACATGGTCTAATGGTTAACTCAGGGTCGTCAGCTTTAACACTTGCTATGAATGTTTTAGATATTAAAAAAGGTGACGAGGTAATTACCCCATGTTTAAATTTTGGAACTGCGGTATCATCTATAGTGTTAGCTCAAGCAACTCCTATTTTTGTAGATGTTGAGATTCAATCCCTCCAGATTGATGTTTCAAAAATTGAAAAAAAAATTACAAAAAAAACAAAAGCTATACTGGTACCAAATCTAATTGGAAATCTGCCAGATTGGAAAAAGATTTATAAAATATCAAAAAAATATAACTTAAAGATTATCGAAGATTCTGCTGATACTTTAGGGGCAACAATAAACAATAAACCAACTGGAATATTTAGTGATATTTCAATCACAAGCTTTTATGGCTCCCATGTAATTAGTTGTGCTGGTAATGGGGGTATGTTTTTAACTAATAATAAAAAGTATTTTAATAGAGCTAAAGTTTTAAGAAGCTGGGGAAGAATGTCTACATTATTATCTGATTCTGAAAATATTAAAAAAAGATTAGATATTAAGTTAAAGGGTGTTGAGTTTGATAAAAAATTTGTATTTTCTGAAGTAGGTTATAATTTTGAACCATCGGAAGTTGGTGCATCTTTTGGACTTATTCAATTAAAAAAATTTCCTAAATTTTCAAACAAAAGAAACTTAAATTTTAATATTCATAAAAATTTTTTTTCAAAATATAGTGATTACTTTATTACTCCAAAAGTAGATAAAAATGTCAAAACTAATTTTTTGGCTTACCCGGTAATAATTAAAAAAAACAATAAATTTGATAGAAAAAAAATGCAAGTTTTTTTAGAAAAAAATAATATTCAAACTAGGCCAATATTTACTGGAAATATTTTAAGACACCCTGCTTTTCAAAATTTAGCTTCAAAGAGAAATAGATTAAAAGATTTTATTAACTCAGATTATATTATGAAATATGGCTTGTTATTAGGCTGTCATCAGGGTCTAAATAAAAAACACTTAAATTTTATTCATCAAAAAGTGTTAAACTTAATTAAATAAAAATCATTTATATTATTAATATTTTTATTTTAAGTTTTAATTTATATTAATGTACAATATAAAGTTTAAATCTAATATATTTTATGAATGTTTCAGAATACTTAGCTAAACAATTAATTAAGTCTAAGATAGATACAGTTTTTTCAGTAACAGGTGGTGGTTCAATGTTTCTTGTTAATGCTTTAGGTAAAGATAAAAAATTAAAAAACTTTTATTTACACCATGAACAGTCTTGCACTATGGCAGCAGATGTCTATGGAAGAATAAAAAAAAAACCCGCAATTGTTTGTGTTACAACAGGACCTGGAGGAATAAATGCAATTAATGGAGTGTTTGGTGCTTATACAGACTCAGTTCCGATGATAATTCTATCTGGTCAAGTTAAAACAGCAACTTCTATGGTTATTCAAAAAAAAAGAAATTTAAGACAGCTTGGTGATCAAGAGAATGATATAATCTACATGGTTAAAAAAATTACAAAAAAAACACTATTAGTTAAAAGTCAAAATGATTTATTAAAAAACTTTGATAAGTTAATAACTCTTTCTTCAAGTGGTAGGCCAGGACCTATATGGATTGATATTCCAATAGACATTCAAGGTGAAGAATTGAATAGATGAGTTTTATTAAATTAAAAAAAATTATCGAAAACTCTAAAAGACCAGTAGTTTTAGCTGGTAGTGGTGTAGCTATTTCAGGAACAGAAAAAGAATTATTTAAGTTCATTAAAAAAAATTCAATCCCAATAGTAACCGCTTGGGCTCACGATATTTACCCTAATAATGATAAAGATTATTATGGAAGACAAGGTGCCATTGGAAATAGAGTGGGAAATTTTGTAGTTCAATATGCAGATTTGGTTTTAGTATTAGGATCGCGATTAAATGTAAGGCAAACTAGTTATAATTGGAAAGAATTTGCTAAAAATGCAATTATTATATCTGTAGATATTGACTTACTTGAGCTTAATAAAAACTTAATCCATATTGATTATAAAATTCATATGGACCTGAAGGTCTTTTTTAAAAAATTCAGTCAAGTTAATTTAAACCTTAAAGATAAGAATAATAACTTAAAATGGTTAAAATGGATAAAATGGTGTGAATACATTAGAAAAAATTTCACACCTAAAATTGAGGACTATAAAATACAACAAAATAAAATTAACATATATCATTTTATAATTAATCTTTTTAAATCATTAAAAAATAAAGAAATAATTGTAGCTGCTGATGGAGCTGCAACAGTTGTTCCTAATCAGGTAGGATATTTAAATAAGGGTATTAAATACATTGCTAATTCAGGATCTGCGTCTATGGGTTTTGAGCTTCCAGCAGCTATTGGTGCATCTATAGCAGATAGAAAAAATAAAATTATATGTTTAGCTGGTGATGGAAGTATTATGATGAATTTACAAGAATTAGAAACTATTAAATCATTAAATCTTAATGTTATAATATTTCTAATAAACAATGACGGTTATCTTTCAATCAAACAAACACAAAAAAATTTTTTTGGAAATGAGCATGGATCCTCTCCTAAGTCTGGATTAACTTTTCCAAATTTTATTAAAGTTGCAAAATCATTTGGTATAAAATCCTATAATTTGAAATTAAGAAACTGGAATAAAACAATGAATAAGATCCTAATGCTAAAGGGCCCTTTATTTGTCAATGTTGATGTAGATACAAAACAAGAATTTGAACCAAAACTTAAATCAAAAAAAGTAAATAATAAAATTATCACACCATCATTAGAAAATATGTATCCTTTTTTAAGTGAGGAAACTAATCGAAAGATCTTAAAAAAACTTAATGAATAATAAACAAAGATTAATCAAAGCATTTCTTTTTGATTTAGATGGCACGCTCATTGATAGTGATAAGGATATACAAAAAATAATAAATTATATTCGTATAAATTTTTTAAATAAAAAAAAAATTAATATAAACAAAATTGCCAATTATGTTTCTAAAGGTGGTGACACTTTAATTAAAAAAACATTAAGCGAAAATAAACCAAAATTTTATTTAAATATGTTTAGAAAAATTTATCTCGAACAAAAAATTAATAAAAACCTAATTCTACCAGGTGTAATTAATTTTTTGAAATTTTTAAAAACTAATAACATTAAAATTTATATATGCACAAACAAACCAAGAGATTTAACTTCTAAATTTATCAAGAATACCCGCTTAAATGAATTTGTTGATGAATATTTTTGCCCCGATGAGCATAAAGTTAAAAAACCAAATAATAAATTTTTTCTTAAAATCTTGAAAAAAATTAAGATTAACAAAGAACAGATCATATATATTGGAGATAGTATGATTGATTTAAAATTTTGTGAGAATAGTTTTTTAGAATTTTTTTTATTTAGAAATAAAAGAATTAAATATCCTAAAAAAATCTACTTAAAATTATTAAAATTAAATAAAGTTTTGTTTGATTATAGAAATATGTATAAATTGAAAAAAATCATTTAATGGGTCGGTAGCAAATATTTTACTATGTTGTTTAATTTTAACTTTAATTATAAGATTATCTATTAATATTTATGATCATAAATTCATGTAGATTGTGCAATCAAAAATTATTTGATAAACCACTATTATCTTTAAGCGGAATGCCTAAAGCAGCTCAACATTTTTTAAAAAAAGAAGATCTTCCTTCAAACGAAAGTATAAATTTAGACATTTATCAATGTAATAGTTGTGGCTTAGTGCAATTGAGTATTGAGCCAGTTAGTTATTATAAGGATGTTATAACTGCCGCTTCAATTTCTGGTGATGCAAGAAAGTCACGGCTTAAACAAATGTTAAAATTCTCAAGTAAGTTTAAGTTAAAAAATAAAAAAATAATTGAAATTGGTTGTGCAAAAGGAGATATGCTAGACATTATAGAAGAGGCTAAAATGAAAGCATATGGCCTAGAACATTCCTCAGCATCTGTTGCTATCGCTCATAACGAAGGTAGAAAAGTAATAAGAGGTTATATTGATGATTTAGATAAAATTGAAAATGCTCCATTCCAGGGCTTTATATGCTTTAACTACCTTGAGCATATCCCTAATCCTAAATCTGTAATTAATAAAATATATAATAATTTAGATGTTGATGGGGTGGGTCTGGTTACAGTTCCAAATCTTAATTATCTATTAGCTACTAAAAGTCTTTATGAGTTTGTAGCTGATCATCTATCTTACTTCACTATTGATACATTAAAAAATGCTTTTGAAGATAATGGTTTTGATGTTTTAGAATGTGACTTAATTAATAATGAAAATGATATTCTAGTTATTGTTAAGAAAACTTCACATAAAAAAACTAAAAAAATTTTAGAGGTTAAGAAAATTAATTTAAAAAATGACTATATTGAAGTTGAAGAACTGATAACTAATTTCAAAAAAATTATCAAAGATTATAAGAATCAAAATAAGAAAATTGCAGTTTGGGGTGCGGGGCATAGAACATTGGCTTTACTTGCCTTAAGCAAAGTAAGTGAAATTGAATATATAGTTGATTCTGCTAAATTTAAACAAGGCATGTATTCACCAGTTATAAATACTAAAATTGTTTCACCAGAAGCACTTATTGAAGATAAGATTGATTTATTAATTGTTATGGTGCCTGGAATTTATCCAGATGAAGTTATTAAAAGTGTTAAACAAATGAATATAAATATTAAAATCGCTAAGCTTAAAGATAATACGATAGAGTTTATTTGAGTTGTAAAATGTTTATAGTCTGATAAAAATTTTAGGTAATGACTGATAAAAAAGCAGAATTAAATCAAATTCGAGGTATGGCTTCTACTAATGAGATTTCAGCAGTTGTTCAGCCTAGAATTCACTCATCTAATAAAGCTAAATTAGAGGATGCGGTACCGTTAAGAACACCATTTTCTGTTCATATCGATGTTTGTAGTTATTGTAATTTTAAATGCAGCTTTTGTTTTCAAGCGGATACGGCTGGAAAAAAAGAAAAAGATTTCCCTCACGGCATGATGAGAATGGAGTTATTTAAAAAAACTGTTGATGATTTAAAGGAATTCCCAGATAAAATTAGAAAAATAAAAATAGGTAATCATGGTGAACCAACAATGCATCCTGAATTGCATAAGCATATTGAGTATGCGAGAAAATCTGGAGTAGCTGATATTATAGAAATTTTTACAAATGGATCTAAGCTTAACCCAAAAATGAACAGGGCCTTAGTAGATGCTGGTCTTCAAAGAATAAATATATCTTTAGAAGGATTGAGTAGTGAAAGATATTTAAAAGTTGCAAAAGCTAAAATAGATTGGGATGAATTTGTTGCTAACATTAAAGATCTTTATGAATATAGTAGAACTAAAGGTGATTTAGTAATTTACGTTAAGGTTGTAAATAATGCCAGTGAACTCAATGGGAAAACTATTTTTTCATTAACGGAAGAAGAAAAAAATACTTTTTACAAAACATTTGGAAATATTGCTGATGAAATATATATAGAAAAAATTGTTCCTCAATGGGCTGAAACTCAAGAAGATAAACAAAATTCAGTAGATTATACTGGTATGTATGATCAAAAAACTGTGCAATATAAAAAAGTATGTCCTTTTATTTTTATGTATTTACACATTAATCATGATGGGATTGTAAGTCCATGCACTCTTGATTGGCCTAGAGAAGTTAAAATTGGTGATGCCACAAAAAATAGTGCTTCTGAAATTTGGCATGGAAAAACTTTAAAAGATTTACAAATTAAACAATTGCAAGGTAAAAGAGATGAAATCCCATTCTGTAAAGACTGTTCAGCACCCATGGTCTGTTGTGATGAAAATTTAGATGACCACACAACCGAGTTATTTAATAAAATTAACAAATAAAAATTAATCACAAACACTCATATGAAAATACTTATTACCGGAAGTAACGGTTTTATTGGTAAAAATATTAATGAACATTTTCAAAATAAGTTTACAGAAATATCCTCGCCAAAAAGAGAAGAACTAAATCTTTTAGATCGTGATGCTGTAGAGAGCTATATAAAAAAAAATAATTTTGATGTTATTATTCATTGCTGTGTGACATTAACTTCAATAGAGCAAAATCTTGAAATGTACTTTAATATCGAAAGATTATCTAACTCATTTGGTAAATTAATTTGTTTTGGTTCAGGAGCAGAATTTGATGGAAAAAATTATATACCAAAAATGAGTGAAGATTATTTTGATAAAAATATACCATCAAAATCTGATATCTATGGTTATTCAAAATATGAAATAGCAAAAGATATTTTAAAAAAAAAGAGAAATATTTATAATTTAAGAGTTTTTGGAATTTTTGGAAAGTACGAAGATTACCGTAGAAGGTTAATTTCAAATAATATTTGTAAACTGTTATGTGGTGAAAATATTACTCTAAATAAAAATGGATGCTTTGACTATATGTATGTAAATGATTTTTCAAATATAGTTGAAAATTTTATAAAAGTAGAACCCAAACACTCCACATATAATACTTGTACTGGCAAAGTTATAGAATTTTTGACCTTAGTAAAAATAATTAATGATATTGATGGAAGAGAACTTCCAATAGAAATAAAACAAGAGGGAATTAATCCGGAATACTCTGGTGATAACTCAAGGTTTGTAGAAGAGTTTGGCTCAATAAAATTGACTGATCCTAAAGTTTCAATAAAAGAACTTTATAATTGGTATAAATTGAAAAGTAATTTAACTTTTGATGATAAGTTATTCGATTCTTGGATTAAAAATTGATTAAATAATAAACTTGAGTAATATATTACTATGAATTTACTTGAACAAAAAATGCTTGCTGTACTCAAATCTCTTAGGGATGACTATGGTGTGATTGGTATAAAAGCAGAATTTGAGGCAGAAGGAACAAGAATAGACGAGTTAATGAGATTAATTGAGATTGTTAGGAAACTAAATCTTAAGCTTGGAATAAAGATTGGTGGCTGCGAAGCTATGAAGGACTTAATGGAATGTAAGCAATTTGGCACTGAATATATTATAGCTCCAATGGTAGAAACTGATTATGCTTTAAAAAAATTTATTGAAGCAAAAAATAAAATTTTTGATGAAGAGGAAAAAAAAGTTACAGAATTTTTAATTAACATAGAAACCAAAACAACTACGGACAACATAGAAAAAATTGTAAGTGTTAATAATTTATATAATAGCTCAGATAGAATAAATGGATGGGTTTTTGGAAGAGTTGATTATACGATGTCTCAAGGAATGAATAGAGATGATATAAATTCAAGTGAAAAGATAACTAACTCAGTCATTGAAGTGGCAAAGCATGCAAAAAAAAATGATTTAAATTTAGTTGTTGGAGGGGCGGTTTCTATTGATGCAGTGAGTATTCTTAAAGAAGTAAAAAAAGTTCATTTAGATAGATTCGAAACTCGAAAGGTAATATTTTCTTCTGATGCTTTAGAAGTCAATGATTTATCAAAAGGAATGCTTGAGGCTATAAATTTTGAACTCTTATGGTTAAAAAATAAAAAAAATTATTATGGATCAATATTTGAAGAAGATGATAAAAGAATTAAAATGCTATCTGCTAGATGGGAAGTTTAACCATACTGAAATAGATAGGTTTAAATGAATAAAAAGATAAGTATTGTAACACCAACATTTAATGAAGAAGCTAATATTTCTCGTCTCTGTGATGAAATTTCTAAAGAAATGCAAGGCTTCTCATATGATTACGAGCACATTATAATAGATAATTATTCTACTGATAAGACAGTTTCTATAATTAAAGAAATTGCTAGAATGGATAAGAGAGTAAAGATAATATTAAATTCAAGAAACTTTGGCCATATTAGATCCTCACAATATGGGTTATTGCAATCAAGTGGCGATGCTACAATATTATTAAGTTCAGATTTTCAAGAACCAACAAACCTTATTGGTAAATATTTAAAAGAATGGGAAAATGGTCATAAAATAATTCTAGGACAAAGAGCCTCAACTGATTCAAATCAAAGCATGAATTTTATTAAGTCAGTTTTTTATAAATTTATGAATATGATTTCAGAAATGCCCCTTATTGAGAGAAGTGGTAGCACAGGTTTGTTATCAAAAGAAATAGTTGATCATTTAAGAGTTATTGGAGATCCTTATCCATACTTTAGAGGATTATTGTCTGAAATATCATCTGATATTAAGACAATTCAATATCATCAAATTAAGAGAATGGGAGGTAAAACAAAAAATAATTTTTATACATTATACGACATGGCAATTTTAGGAGTTATTAAACATTCCAAGGTTCCGTTGAGAATTGTTACTTTTGTAGGTGTTTTAGCAAGTCTTGTATCGATATTGATTGCCTTTATTTTTTTAATTTACAAAATTTTATTTTGGAACTCATTTGAAGTTGGTATAGCTCCATTAATAATTGGTTTATTTAGCATTGTATCTATTCAGACCTTTTTACTTGGTTTTATTGGTGAATACTTGATCCAAATTTTGACTCATAGTAGAAATTTACCTTTAGTTATTGAAAAGGAAAGAATAAATTTTTAATTTATTGCTTAACTTATTGGAGTAAAAGAACTCTAACATTTAATACCAGTTGAACCTTTTGTTTGATTAATATAAACGTTTGTTATGCACTTTAATAATAGAAATGAATTGTTTAATCATGTTTCTGATAAAAAGATTATAATTTGGGGTGCTAGAATGACTGGTATAGGTGCGTTGCGTCAGTTAAAGAAAAAAAATATTCAAATTCTTAATTTTATAGATTCTGATCTTTCATTAGTTGGTAAATTTGTTCATGGTTTTGAGGTTCATCATCCAAGTAATTTAAAAAAAATACTTGATTCAAATGAAGATGTAATAATTCTAGTTGCAGTTTCCTTAAAAGAAGAAGAAATTCTTAATCAGTTTAAAAAAATGGATATTAAGAATTTACCTGTTGTAAGTTTTTATGATGAACAGGCTCCTTATTATACGGTTGATATTTTGGGATCTTGTAATTTAAAATGTGCGTCTTGTCCTCATAGTATTGTTGAAACTGATGTTCCAAAAGGATCTATGAATTTAGATATTTTTAAAAATGTTTTTGATAAAATCATTAAAGAGACTCCCTCAATTTCACACATAAGTTTATACAGTTGGGGCGAACCATTACTTCATCCATATATTGATAAAATAATTGATTATGTTCATGAACATAACGTTGCCGTGGCACTTTCTAGCAACCTGTCTATAAAATTTGGATCACGTATAGAAAAAATAATAAAATCGGGCCCAGATTACCTTAAAGTCTCATTATCTGGTTTTTTTCCTGATGCTTATAACAACACACACCAAGGTGGTGATATAAATCTAGTTAAACAAAACTTATATTTAATAAGAAAATTGCTAGATAAATATAAGACCCAAACACTAGTTGATATTAATTACCATCTATATAAAGATAATAGTGGTGAGAACGTAGAGGAAATGGAAAGATTAGCTGATGAATTAGGATTTGTTGTTTCAAAAACATATGCATTAGTTATGCCTCTAGAAAGAGTTATTTCTCATCTTGATGGAAAACCAGATTTACAAACCCAGCAACTGCAAAATAATTTATTAGTAACAATAGATGAAGGAATTAAAGCTTCATCTGAAGTTCCTCTACCAAAAAATACATGCCCATTTAGAGAAAACCAAATAAATATTAATGCTGATTTATCAGTACCAGTTTGTTGCACAGTATGGGAGAGAGACAAAAATATAGTTGCTTTAAATTTTTTAGAAAGCAATGTTAGTGAAATTAATAAAAATAAAAAAAATGTAGATTTGTGCAATAAATGCATGAACTTAAGATTACCAGAATATAATATGGGTTTTAATAAAAAGGGTTGGGAAAGTTATGCTAAACAAAAAACTGTTACAGACACAGGGTCTCAATCAAAATATTAAAATAATTTATGAAAATAGATACTGAAAAAAAAAATATTTGGATTTGGGGTGTGGGTGCCGCAGGAAAATGGGCAACAGATAATATTACATCAAATATAAAAGGATTTATTGATAGTGGGGCAGCAAAACAAAATATTAAGTATAATAACCTATCAGTTTATACCCCAGAGAAAGCTCAAGAATTAATAAATCCTGATGACCTAATTCTAGTAACTGTCCTTGATATTCAAGACGTTATCCCTGTGATAGAAAATAAATTTAAAGGTATTAAATGGTCTGCCCTAGGTGACTTTATGTCAAATGAAAAAGTGAATTTGAATCTAACAGGTGAGTCTGATGAGTTTATAGAATACACTTTAAAAGCTGTAGAACTTTGTCATAAAAGCTTTTTAAATAAAGATAATAAATTTTTACATAGTGTAGACATCGTTATTTCAGAAAAATGCACTTTAAATTGTAAGGATTGTGCAAATCTAATGCAATATTATCAAGATGCAAAGAATATAAATTATGAGATGATAGTCAGAGATTTTGAAAATTTAACATCTAAAATAGATCATGTTTTTGAAGTTAGATTAATAGGTGGGGAGCCATTTTTTAATAAAGACATATATAGAATAATTGATTACTTTTTAGAAACAACGAAGATTACTAAATTAGTTATTTATACAAATGCTACTATTCCGTTAAAAGCTGAACTGATGAAAAAATATGTAACACCAAAACTTGTTTTCTCGATAACAGATTATGGAACCCTGTCGAAAAATACCGAAAAAGTAACAGGACTGCTTGAAGAGATGAATATTGCTTATAGGGCTTTACCACCAAATAATTGGACCGATAGTGCTGTGATAAAAGATCAAAAAAGATCTGAAGAAGGTATGATTGATATTTTTGAAAGATGTTGTGGAAAAAACTTATTTACTGTTATGTATGGCAAACTTTATCGTTGTCCTTTTGTTTCAAATGCAGAAAGATTACATGCAATTCCATTTGATGAAAAAAATGGGGTAAGTCTAGAAGCATCTAAAGAAGATATTATAAAGTATACTAGTGGCATTAAATATCTACCTGCTTGTAATTTTTGCAATGGAAGATCTCATGACGCACCAGAAATTATCCCAGCGATTCAAGCTAAAGGAAAGATACCATTTAAAAAATACTATTAACATTTTTATAAAAGATCTTGAAAATAGGAATTGTCATAACCTCATTTAATAATGAAGAAACACTTGAAAAAGCTATTAAATCAGCATCAGTATTAAAAAAAAATAATACAATTTATATTGTTTTAATTGATGATTGCTCAACAGACTCATCAATTGAAATTGCAAGATTAGCAAAAAAAAAAAATCTAATAGATTTAATATATATAAATAAAAAAAACCTAGGCATTTCTAGATGTAGAAATATTGGAATTAGATTATCCCAAAAAACTGACTATATAACTTTTTTAGATGGAGATGATTTTATTAATCCCAAAATTACTAAAATTTTAACTAAAAAAATATATGGTGATCTCATAGCCTTTAATTTTGATTATCTAAATAAAGATAAGATTTTAAAAAATTATTTTTATAATGGAGATAAAGAATTAATGATAAAGGATATAAAAAAATATTTTTATAATTATTTAATTAAACCTAATAAAAACTCTTTATTTACAACATGTTGGGCAAAACTATATAAAACAAAATTATTTAAATTAGATAAAACACTTCAATTTAATGAAAAATTACATATTTGTGAAGATACAGATTTTGTTTTTAGGTTCTTATTTAAAGCAAAAAATATTCAATACATAAATTTTTCCATGTATCTGCATTCACTAGCTCTTGGTAAAAAAAATCTTAATAAAGCAACATTTGGAACCAAAAAAAGTCTGCAACACCAAACATCTTTTTTAAAACCAGTAAAGTCGTGCAAACAATATTTAATTAAAAATAAAGAAGAATTACTATATATACAGAAAAAAATAGATCACTGTATTGCTGCTTACACAATCATTTATACTATTAGATCCTGTATAAGAATTAATTCATTTTTAAGTTTCTTTAAAACTTATAAATTTTGGAAAAAAATATATCGTAAAAAATTATTTTATAATGCGATTAGAAATTATTCACCGAAGCTTGCTAATGGAGGAGTGTTAATTCCTTATTTAATTAAAAAAAAAATATATTTTATGGCTATATTAACTGCACTATTGTTTGCTAAAAAAAGGTATTTATAAGTGAAAGACATAAAAAAATATATTGAATACATAGAGAGTGACGTTAGCAACCCAAATAAAGGATTATCAGATGATCTATTTTACTTTATTGGAAGAATGACCCCATATATTAATGTTGATCTTTTAATTAAATGTCCCGAAAGAGGTTTATTACTCACCTGGAGAGATGATGACTACGCAGGTAAAGGGTGGCATATACCAGGTGGAATAATTAGATTTAGAGAAAATATTAAAGATCGAATCCTTAAAGTAGGTCTTGAAGAATTAAATATTTCAATAAAAAACTTTACAGGTCCAATTTCAACAAATGAAATTATTATAGAGGGTCAAACGGAACGATCTCACTTTATATCTTTGTTATATGAGTGCATTATATGCGATGATCAACTTGATAAATTAGTTGATGCATCTAATAAAAATAAAAAAATTGCTTTTTTCAAAAAAAAACCTGATAATTTATTAAGATTACATGAAATTTACTCTAATTATTTTTAATGAGTATTTTTAAATTTATATCATTAAGTAACTTACTTTCTAATCAGAAAATTAAATATTTATTAGTTGGTTCTTATAATACTATTTTTGGATACCTTATTTTTGTATCTTTATTTCATTATTTTTCTTCGACTATAAACTTTTCTTTATTGTTAGCTCTAACTCATATTATTAGCGTTACTAATAATTTTTTTTTATATAGATCTCTTGTATTCAAAGTAAGAGAAAAAATTGCAAGAAATTACCTAAGATTTCATTTGGTATATTTTTATATTTATATAATAAATTTAATTCTTTTAACTATTTTAGTTAATATAATGAGTTGGAATATATATTTATCGCAAGGGTTAATTATTATAATTACAACTATTCTAAGTTATTTTTTAAATAAAAATTATTCATTCTCAAAAAGGTTAAAAAATAGCTAATGTTTTAAAAAGTCAATTAACTTTTATTTTTTAAAAAGTTTAAATGATGAAAAACTATAGCTGCACTATTGGATATATTTAGACTTTCAACATTTTTATTAATACCAATCTTAACCAAAAAATCTGTGTACTTACCAGTATGCTCTCTCATGCCAAACCCTTCTGAGCCAAATAAAAGAACACTTTTTCCTCCCCATTTAATATCAGTAAAAATTTTATCTCCTTTAGCATCGAAACCATATACCCAAAAATTCTTCTCTCTTAAATTTTTAAGTGTTGAGTTAATGTTTGAAACTTCAAATATATTTATATGCTCCATGCAACCACTCGCTGCTTTATACATCAGCTTACTATCAGATGGAAATTGTCTTTCTTTAACTATCAAACCATCGATATCGAATGAAGCTGCACTTCTTATTAGTGATCCAATATTTCTTGGATCAGTTACCTCATCTATACATACGAATGTTAGATTGTTTTTTCCTTTTATAAATTCTTTTAATTCGGGTTGGTCTAAATGTTCAACTTCTGCAATATAGCCACCATGCATCATTTGATCTTTAGAAGTGTACTTATCTAATTCTTTTTTTGATTTAAAATAAACCTTAACGTCTTCAAGAACATTTTTCTTTGGGTTTTTTCTATGAATATTTTTTTTACTTTCTTCTGTTAAAAAAACTTTCAAAACTTTTCTTTTTGGATTTCTTAAAGCCTCAATAACCGCATGTTGACCAACTATTAAAAATGATGATTTATTCATAAAATTAACTATGTTTTATACGTATTTTCCTCAATTTTCACAGTAAATCTCGTGTTGCAATTGCATAATAAAAATATATAAAACGCATGTTGTTTGAAGCTTTATTGAAGAAGGGGACACTTCCCCAAAAAGGAGGGGTTCCAGAGCGGTCAAATGGGGCGGGCTGTAAACCCGTTGACTTCGGTCTTCGAAAGTTCGAATCTTTCCCCCTCCACCATTCAATAAAATTTTTTATAACAATGGAGTGTTATTCTTGATGTTGTGCGGGTGTAGTTCAATGGTAGAACGCTAGCCTTCCAAGCTGGATGTAAGAGTTCGATTCTCTTTACCCGCTCCAAGAAAAAAAGAAATTATTAATAAAACTAAAACTGAGGTAAAAAAGTAATGTCAAAAGAAAAGTTCGTAAGAAACAAACCACACTGTAACATCGGTACAATTGGTCATGTCGACCACGGTAAGACAACATTAACAGCTGCTATCACAATTACATTAGCAGAACTTGGTGGAGCAAAAGCGGTTGCCTACGATCAGATTGATAAAGCCCCTGAAGAAAAAGAAAGAGGGATTACAATTTCAACTGCACACGTTGAGTACGAAACTGAAAAAAGACACTACGCACATGTTGATTGCCCAGGTCACGCTGACTACGTAAAAAATATGATTACTGGTGCAGCTCAAATGGATGGAGCTATCTTAGTTGTTAACGCTGCGGATGGTCCTATGCCTCAAACTAGAGAGCATATTCTTTTAGGAAGACAAGTTGGTATTCCTTCAATTGTAGTTTATTTAAATAAAGTAGACCAAGTTGATGACAAAGATATGATTGAACTTGTAGAAGAAGAAATTAGAGAACTTTTAACTTCTTACAAATATCCTGGTGAAACAACTCCTATCATTAAAGGATCTGCATTAGCTGCTGTTGAAGGTAGAGATGAAGAAATTGGAAAAAATTCTATTTTAGAACTAATGAAAGCTGTTGATGAATTTATTCCTCAACCAGCTAGAGATGTTGACAAACCTTTCCTAATGCCTGTAGAGGATGTTTTCTCAATTTCAGGTAGAGGAACTGTTGCAACTGGTAGAATTGAATCTGGTGTTATTAAAACTGGTGAAGAAGTTGAAATCGTCGGTGTTACTGAAACTAAAAAGTCAGTTTGTACTGGTGTTGAAATGTTCAGAAAACTTTTAGATTCTGGTGAAGCAGGTGATAACGTCGGTATTCTATTAAGAGGTGTTGAGCGAGATGACATTCAAAGAGGACAAGTTCTTTGTAAAACTGGTTCAATTACACCACATACTAAATTTGAAGCTCAGGCTTATGTACTTAAAAAAGACGAGGGTGGAAGACATACTCCTTTCTTTACTAAATACAGACCTCAGTTTTACTTTAGAACAACAGACGTAACTGGAGAAGTTACATTACCAGCAGGAACTGAAATGGTTATGCCTGGTGATGATGCTAAATTCACCGTCACATTAATCACTCCAATTGCGATGAGCGAAAAATTAAACTTTGCTATTCGTGAAGGTGGTAGAACAGTTGGAGCTGGAGTAGTAACTAAAATTATAGAGTAAACTCTATAGGAGTGTAGCTCAATTGGTAGAGTGCCGGTCTCCAAAACCGGAGGTTGAGGGTTCGATTCCCTCCGCTCCTGCCAATAAGCTAAACAGTATATTATGAAAAACCCGATAAAATTTATCCAAGAAGTTAAACAAGAAGCATTTAAAGTTTCTTGGCCTACTGGAAAAGAGACAATGCAAGGTGCATTAATGGTTTTTGCTATGGCAGTTATTATGTCTCTTTTCTTTTTACTTCTTGATCAAGTGCTTAAATTTTTATTGGAAGCTTTACTAAAGGTAAGTATTTAATGAAAAATTGGTATATTGTTCAATCTCACTCAAATTTTGAGAATAAGGTTGCTGGATTAATTAAAGAAGAAGCTGAAAAAGCAAAAATTTCTGATAAAATTGAAGAAATTGTTGTTCCTACACATGATGTAACAGAAGTAAAAAGAGGAAAGAGAATTCAGAGAAAAAAGAAATACTTTCCTGGTTATGTTTTAATTAAAAGTGAAATGGACAATGATCTATATCATATGATTAAAAATTTAAAGCGTGTTAGTGGATTTTTAGGTTCAAAAGGTATTCCTGTTCCTGTTTCTGATAAAGAAATAGAAAAAATTTTAGGACAAATAAAAGATGGTGTAGCTCAGCCAAAATCTGGTATAGAATACAGCATTGGTGAAAAAGTTCAGGTTGTTGACGGTCCTTTTGCATCATTCAGTGGTATGGTTGAAGATATAGATGAAGAGAAATCAAGACTTAAGGTTTCTGTTTCAATATTTGGGAGACCAACACCAGTTGATTTAGAATATAACCAAGTAGAGAAAGCAAGTTAATGGCAAAAGAAATTAGTGGATATATAAAATTACAAATTATGGGAGGACAAGCTAATCCTGCTCCACCAGTTGGTCCTGCATTAGGTCAACGTGGAATTAACATAATGGAATTTTGCAAAGCTTTTAACGATAAAACAAAAGCATTTGCTGGAAAGCCAATCCCTGTTATTATTACAGTCTACAAAGATAAAAAATTTGATTTCGAAATAAAATCTCCACCAGCATCTCACTTTATTAAAGAGGCTGCAAAACTTAAAGGTGGATCAAAAGAACCTGGTAGAAGTATAGCTGGATCAATTACAAAAAAACAAGCAGAAGAAATTGCAACACAAAAAATGAAAGATCTTAATGCGCATAGTTTAGAACAAGCTGTAAAAATTATTGCAGGTTCAGCAAGATCAATGGGTATAGAGGTTAAAGACTAATGGCATCAAAGAGATTTAAAAAATTACCAGAAAAAACTAAGGATCTAGCTTCTGAATTGATAGAAAAATTATTATCAAATGTTAAAAAGAACTGTACTACAAAATTTGATGAGTCTATCGATCTATCTTTTCAAGTTAATAACAAACAAAAAAAAGGTGAGGTCAATATAAGAACGGTAGTTAACTTACCTGGTGGAACTGGTAAAAAAGTAAAAGTCGCTGTTGTATGTGAGGATGATAAAGCACAAGAGGCTAAGGATGCAGGTGCGGATATAGTTGGAAGTGATGAGTTTATTGATAAAATTAAAGCAGGTGAGCTAGATTTTGAGAAATTAATTTGTACACCTGGAATGATGGTTAAACTTTCAAAGCTTGGAAAAGTTTTAGGACCAAAAGGTCTTATGCCCAATCCAAAACTTGGATCTGTTTCTGACGATGTAAAACAAGCAGTAACCGATGCTAAGTCTGGTCAAGCTGAAATTAGAAATGATAAAGACGGAAATATTGGTGTTAGCATTGGAAAAAAATCTTTCCATGACGATCAGCTATTAAAAAATTATTATACTATTTTAGACACTTTAGAAAAAGAAAAAGGTAACCTTACTTTAAAAGGTGATTTAATTAAAAATACTTTTGTAACATCTAGTATGGGTGTTTCGTATAAAGTTAAATTAGGAAAAGTTATATAGTTATGATGAACAAGGAACAAAAAAAGAATTATATTAGTGAAATGGAAGCTCAGTTTCAAAATAATGAAGCTGTAATGGTAACACACTACCAAGGTCTTACAATGACTCAGCTAGATGAGCTAAGAGCTCAAATGAGAGAGCACGGCATTAAATTTCAGATTACCAAAAATAGAATCACTAAGCTAGCACTTGAAAAAACGAAGTGTAAAGATCTTTCCAATCTATTTACTGGGGCGACGGCTGTAGCTTTTTCTGATGATGCTATAATGTCAGCTAGAATTTTATCAAAATTTGCAAAAACTAATGAAAACCTAAAACTTTTAGGTGGAATTATGGGTAGCGATGTTTTAGATCAAGCTGGAGTCCAGAATGTAGCTAATCTTCCAACATTAGATGAAGCTAGAGCAAATATTGTCGGTATTTTAGCAGCACCAGCGTCAAAATTTACAAGTATTTTGCTTGCACGTTCCGAAAAAATGAGTAGTTTGAGCCCAGAAAATTCTTAAAAAACAACCTAAAGAGTAAAAAAAAATATGCCTGATCTAAATAAAATTATTGAAGATTTATCAAGTTTAACTGTTGTTGAAGCAGCTGAACTTTCAAAACAACTTGAAGAAAAATGGGGTGTTACAGCTATGGCTGCAGCAGCACCAGTCGCAGCAGGTGGTGGAGCAGCTGAAGAAGCTAAAGATGATTTTACAGTTATGTTAATTTCAGCTGGTGATAAAAAAATAAATGTTATTAAAGAAGTTAGAGCAGCAACATCATTAGGTCTTAAAGAAGCAAAAGATTTAGTTGAAGGTGCTCCAAAAGAAGTGAAATCTGGTGTAAATAAAAAAGATGCTGAAGAACTTAAGACTAAGTTAGAAGCAGCTGGTGCAAAAGTAGAACTTAAATAAATTAATTAGAAAGACTTTATAAACTGTTTAATTTATTAACCAGTGATTAGTAATAAATGCAATTATCTTTTACTCAGAAGAAAAATGTAAGAAAAAGCTTTGGAAAGCTTGTAGAAACTTTATCTATTCCAAATCTAATTGAAGTTCAAAAAAATTCATACAAACAGCTTACAGACTTTGATAGTGAAGCGGGGGATTTATCAAAAGGATTTGATAGGGTTTTTAAAAGTATTTTTCCAATAGAGGATCTAAATGATAAAGCAACATTAGAATATATTTCTTATAGACTTGAAAAGCCAAAATTTGATACTGAAGAATGTATCCAAAGAGGATTATCTTTTACGTCAGCATTAAAATGTACTTTACGATTGGTTGTCTACGAGATAGATCAAGAAAACAATACTAAAGATATCTTATCTGCAAAAGAACAAGAAGTTTACATGGGTGAAGTACCTATGATGACTGATAGTGGAACCTTTATAACTAATGGTGTTCAAAGAGTTGTTGTTAACCAAATGCATAGAAGCCCTGGAGTTTTCTTTGATCATGACAAAGGTAAATCACATGCAAGTGGTAAATTATTATTTAACTGTAGAGTTATTCCTAACAGGGGATCTTGGTTAGATTTAGAATACGATGTTAAAGATTTCTTATATTTCAAGATAGATAGAAAGAAAAAAATACTTGCTTCAACTCTTTTGATGGCTTTAGGTTTAACTAAACCCGAAATAGCCGATGAGTTTTATGATAAAGACACTTATTCATTTGATGCAAAATCAGGTAAATGGAAAACTAAATTTAATCCTGAAAACTATAAAGCTAAAAATTTTTCTGAAGAAGTTACCGATGCTAAAACTGGAAATGTTATAATTAAGCTTGGGGATAAGATTAATTTTTTAAGTGCAAAAAAAATAGCTACAGATGGACTTAAAGACATTTTAGTATCTCAAGAATCTTTAATTGGAAAACATTTACATAATGAAGTTAAAGTTAGTGACGATGAAGAAGAAGGAACCTTTGGAATTGGTACCGAGTTAAATGACACTATTATCAAACAAATCTTAGAAGCTAGCATAAATTCAATTGAGATTTCTATTACAAATTCTATCAATAAAGGTCCTTATTTATTATCAACAATATTAAATGATAAAAATAATTCTAAAAATGATGCAATTACTGAAATTTATAAAGTTTTAAGACCTGGCGAACCACCAACAATTGAGATTGCTACTCAAATATTCAACAACTTATTCTTTAGTTCAGATAGGTATGATCTTTCAGATGTGGGTAGAGTTAAAATGAATTCAAGATTGAGCCTTGAATGTTCTGATAAAATTACAATTTTAAGAAATGATGACATAATTGCCATTGTTCACAAAATGTTAGATTTAAGAGATGGTAAAGATGAGGTTGACGATATTGATCATCTAGGTAACAGAAGAGTAAGGTCTGTTGGTGAACTTGTTGAAAACCAAGCGCGTATTGGTGTTTATAGAATGGAAAGAGCTATTAAGGAAAAAATGACAACTCTTGATATTGAATCAGCAATGCCTCAAGATTTAATTAATGCAAAACCTTTAACTGTTTCCCTTAAAGATTTTTTTGTAAGTTCACAACTTTCACAATTTATGGATCAAACAAATCCACTATCTGAAATTACACACAAAAGAAGAGTTTCAGCTTTAGGACCAGGCGGACTAACAAGAGAAAGAGCTGGATTTGATGTCCGTGATGTTCACCCAACTCACTATGGAAGAATTTGTCCAATTGAAACACCAGAAGGACCAAATATTGGTTTGATTAATAGTTTATCTACTTATGCTAAGATTAATAAATATGGCTTTATTGAAAGCCCATATAAAAAAGTACAGAATGGTATAGTTCAAGATAAAGTTGAGTATCTATCAGCGATGGAAGAGACAAAATTTACAATTGCACAAGCTAATGCCAAACTTGATAAGAATGGAAAAATTTTAGAAGAACTTGTTCCTTGCAGAGAAAACTTAAACTTCGTTTTATCAAAACCAGAAAAAATTGATTACATTGATGTTTCGCCTAAACAGTTGGTTTCTGTAGCAGCATCACTAATCCCTTTCTTGGAAAATGATGATGCGAACAGAGCCCTAATGGGATCTAACATGATGAGACAAGCAGTCCCTCTTTTAAAACCAGAATCTCCATTAGTTGGTACTGGTATTGAAAGTGACGTAGCTCTTGACTCAGGCGTTACTATAGTTGCTAATCGTGATGGCACTGTTGATAAAATTGATGGAAAAAGAATTGTAATTAAAGCAACTGAAGAAACAGATTTCACAAAATCAGGTGTAGATATTTATAACCTACAAAAATTTAAAAGATCAAACCAAAACACATGTATTAACCAAAAACCACTTGTTAGAGTAGGTGATAAGGTTAAATCAGGTGATATTATTGCTGACGGACCATCTACTAAACTAGGTGAATTAGCACTTGGAAAAAATGTGACTGTAGCATTTATGCCTTGGCAAGGTTACAACTTTGAAGACTCTATTCTAATTTCAGAAAGATGTGTTACAGACGATGTATTTACATCAGTTCACATCGTTGAATATGAAGTCATGGCTAGAGATACAAAGTTAGGTGAAGAAGAAATCACTAGAGATATTCCAAATGTAAATGAAGAAGCTTTAAAAAATCTTGATGAATCTGGGATAGTTTATATTGGCGCTGAAGTAAAAGCTGGAGACATATTAGTTGGTAAAGTTACACCAAAAGGTGATTCAGCATCAGGACCTGAAGAAAAATTATTAAGATCAATTTTTGGTGAAAAAGCAATTGACGTAACTGATACTTCTTTAAAAATGTCTAGAGGAAGCAGTGGAACGATTGTTGATGTCAGAGTATTCAACAGACATGGTATAGAAAAAGATGAAAGATCTATAACAATCGAAAGAGCAGAAATTGAAATTGTCCAAGAAGATAAAATTGTAGAGGAAGAAATATTAGAAAGAAGTATAAAGCAAAGAGCTAACCAGATTTTGTCTGGAGCTTCTTTAACTAAAAAAATTAAAGATTTAGACGAAGGTACCAAACTTAATCTTGATATAATTAATAAGATTAATATTAATGATATATTCAAAATAACAGTAGGTAATGTTAATGATGAAGCAAGTGTTGCTCAATTAAAAGATCAATACAATCAAGCAAAACAAGATATTCAAGAAAGATTTGAAGATAAAGTTTTAAAAATTAGAAGTGGTGATGATTTACTACCTAGTGTGATGAAAATGGTAAAAGTTTTTGTTGCAATTAAAAGAAGATTAAGACCTGGTGATAAAATGTCAGGTAGACATGGAAACAAAGGTGTAGTTAGCAAAATTGTGCCTGTTGAAGACATGCCTTATAGAGAAGATGGAAGACCAGTTGATATTGTATTAAACCCACTTGGAGTTCCAAGTCGTATGAATGTAGGTCAAATCTTGGAAACTCACCTTGGTTGGGCTTGTAAAGAATTTGGTGAAGAAGTTAAAAGGCTAGTAAATGAAAATAATAAAAAATTTGAAAAAACTCAGAAAATTTCATCCTTTTTAACATCAGTTTATGGAAAAGAAGTTTTTGATGGAGGCATTGACAAGTTAAATAAGACTGAATTTGCAGATTTATGTGAAAACCTACAAAATGGTATAGCAATTTCAACTCCAGTATTTGATGGAGCTAAAGAAAAAGATGTTTCTGAAATGCTTGAATTAGCTAAATTACCCACGTCTGGACAGACCAATTTGTGGGATGGAAGAACCGGTGAAATGTTTGATAGACCAGTAACTGTTGGAATTATCTATATGTTAAAACTTCATCACCTTGTGGAAGATAAAATTCATGCAAGATCTACAGGACCTTATAGTCTTGTAACTCAACAACCTTTGGGTGGTAAAGCACAACTTGGTGGACAAAGATTTGGTGAAATGGAAGTATGGGCACTCGAAGCTTATGGAGCTTCGTATACATTACAGGAAATTTTAACAGTTAAATCAGACGATGTTGCTGGAAGAGTTAAAGTTTACGAAACAATTGTAAAAGGTGAAGAGAATTTTGAATCAGGAATACCTGAGTCGTTCAACGTTCTAGTTAAAGAAATTAAATCATTAGCATTAAACATAGAGTTAAATTAAATATGAAAAAAGAATTAACAGACTTATTTAAGAATAGTGAAGTTTCTGAAGCTCAAAATTTTAATAGCATTAAGATTACTTTAGCTAGCCCTGAAAAAATTAAATCTTGGACATACGGTGAAATTAAAAAACCTGAAACTATTAACTACAGAACTTTTAGACCAGAAAAAGATGGTTTGTTTTGTGCTAGAATTTTTGGACCAATAAAAGATTACGAGTGTTTGTGCGGTAAGTATAAACGTATGAAGTTTAGAGGAATTATTTGTGAAAAATGTGGTGTTGAGGTAACAAAATCAAACGTAAGAAGAGAGAGAATGGGTCACATAAACCTTGCTACTCCTGTTGCACACATTTGGTTTTTAAAATCATTACCTAGTAGAATTTCATTAGCTGTTGATATGAAGCTTAAAGAAGTTGAAAGAGTTCTTTATTTTGAAAATTTTATAGTTACCGAACCTGGTTTAACTGGTCTTCAAAAAAACCAATTACTTAATGAAGAAGAGTTAGCTAAATATCAAGATGAGTTCGGTGAAGAATCTTTTGAAGCAGGCATTGGTGCTGAAGCAATTCTTAATATTTTAAGATCTTTAGATTTAGAACAAGAAAGAAAGATTTTAATTAACACAATTAAGGAAACAAAATCTAAAGTTAATGAAGAAAGGTCAATTAAAAGACTGAAGTTAATAGAGTCATTTATTGAAACAGGACAAAAACCTGAATGGATGATTTTAACTGTGATACCTGTTATTCCTCCTGAATTAAGACCATTAGTTCCATTAGATGGTGGAAGATTTGCAACCTCTGATCTTAATGACCTTTATAGAAGAGTTATAAACAGAAATAATCGTCTTAAGAGATTAATGGATTTAAAAGCCCCTGATATTATCGTTAGAAATGAAAAAAGAATGCTTCAAGAATCTGTTGATGCTTTATTTGATAATGGTCGTAGAGGAAGAGTAATTACTGGAACTGGTAAACGTCCACTTAAATCTTTAGCAGAGATGCTTAAAGGTAAACAAGGTAGATTTAGACAAAATTTATTAGGAAAAAGAGTAGATTATTCTGGAAGATCTGTAATTGTTGTTGGCCCAGACCTTAAACTTCACGAGTGTGGCTTGCCGAAAAAGATGGCTTTAGAATTATTCAAACCATTTTTATATGCTAGATTAAATAAATTAGGTTTAGCTTCTACAATTAAACAAGCAAAAAAATTAGTAGAAAAAGAAACTAATGCTGTTTGGGATGCGTTAGAACTTATTGTAAGAGAGCACCCAGTTTTATTAAACCGTGCACCAACGCTTCACAGACTAGGAGTTCAAGCTTTTGAACCTAAGTTAATTGAGGGAGATGCAATTGAACTGCACCCATTATGTTGTGCAGCCTTTAATGCTGATTTTGATGGTGACCAAATGGCTGTTCACGTTCCTCTAAGCTTAGAAGCTCAACTTGAAGCTAGAATTCTAATGTTGTCGACAAACAATATTTTAAGTCCATCAAATGGAAAACCTATTATTGTGCCGAGTCAGGATATGATTTTAGGTTTATACTATTTATCTCAAGCGCCTTTTCAAACTGACAAGCCAGATGGTTACTTTATAAATAATGATGAAATTGAACATGCTTTATCAACTGGTCAAATAAAAGTACACTCTACTATTGTCTCAAGGTTTGAAACACTTGATAAAAAAGGTAACAAGAAAGTTGAAAAATATACAACAACTGCTGGGAGATTTTTACTAGCTAATCTATTACCAAAAAATAAAGACATTACTTTTTCAATGATAGATAGACTACTTCCTAAAAAAACTGTTTCAGAAATTATTGATAGTGTTTTTAGATTTTGTGGTCAGAAAACCACAGTTATTTTTTGTGATCATTTAAAAGATTTAGGATTTAAACATGCATTTAAAGCAGGTATTTCTTTCGGTAAAGATGATTTAGTTATCCCTACGAATAAAGGTCAATTGATTGATGATACTAAAAAATTAATTGCTGATTATGAAAATCAATATTCAGAGGGTTTAATTACTAGAGGTGAAAAATACAACAAAGTTGTTGATGCTTGGTCAAAATGTACAGACAAAGTAGCTGGTGAAATGATGAGAGGTATCTCCGCTACTGAAAGTACTCCTGATGGCATGAAGATTAACTCTGTGTTTATGATGGCTGATAGTGGAGCTAGAGGTTCAGCTGCGCAAATGAAACAGTTAGCTGGTATGAGAGGTCTTATTGCAAAACCATCTGGTGAAATTATTGAAACTCCAATTATTTCTAACTTCAAAGAAGGTTTAACTGCTTTAGAATATTTCAACTCAACACACGGAGCCAGAAAAGGCTTAGCTGATACAGCTCTAAAGACTGCAAGCTCAGGCTATTTAACAAGAAGACTCTGTGATGTAGCTCAAGACCTTACAATTTCTAAAATTAAGTGTGATAATCCAGGGTTTATTGAGTTAGCAGAAATTTTAGAAGGTGGAAATGTTGTTGTTAGTTTATCAGAAAGAGCACTTGGAAGAGTAACAGCTTTTGATGTAAAAAATCCTATCACTGGTGAAATAGTTATTAAAAAAGAAACTATGATTGATGAATCAGGTTGTGATAAAATTGATGCAGCTGGTGTTAAATTTATCAAAGCTTATTCCGTTATGACTTGTAGTTCTAAAATTGGTGTTTGTGCTACTTGTTATGGAAGAGATCTATCTAGAGGAAAAATGGTTCACGTTGGTGAAGCAATAGGTATGATTTCAGCCCAATCAATTGGTGAGCCAGGTACTCAGTTAACAATGAGAACCTTCCACGTTGGAGGTACTGCTTCTGTTAAGCAAGAATCTCAAATTGTAACAAAAACAGCAGGAACTTTAAAAATTTTAAATTCAAACTTATTGGAAGATTCAAAGAAAAACCTAATTGTTATGGGAAGAAATACTCAGTTATCAATTGAAGATGATAATGGTGTTCAAGTCGCAATTTATAAAGTCTCTTATGGATCAAAATTATTTTTCCAAAATGATGATAAAGTAAAAACGAATGAAAAAATTTGTGAGTGGGACCCTTATACAACACCAGTCATTGCGGAAAAAAGTGGTATAGCCGGGTATGTAGATTTAATTGATGGTATTTCTATTCAGGAAACAACTGATGATGCTACCGGTATTTCATCTAAGTCAGTTGTTGATTGGAGAGCTCAATCTAAAAATACAGATTTAAAACCAAGAATAACTTTAAGAGATGAAAAAGGTAATGTTATTAAAAAAGCAGATGACAATGAAGCAAGATACTATTTGGTTCCTGATTCAATTCTTTCTGTTAAAGATGGTCAAAAAATATTTGCAGGCGATATAATTGCCAGACTTCCAAAAGAAACAACTAAAACAAAAGATATTACTGGAGGATTGCCTCGTGTAGCTGAATTATTTGAAGCCAGAAAAGCTAAAGATAGCGCAATTATTGCTGAGAACGATGGACAAGTATTATTTGGTAAAGAAGTAAGAGGTAAACAAAAAATTTCAATTCAACCAGATACTGGTGAGCCTTCAAATTATTTAATACCTAAAGGTAAACATATTAATTTTAACCAAGGTGAGAAAATTAAAAAGGGTGAGTACCTATTAGATGGTCAGCCTTTGCCTCATGATATTTTGAGAATTTTAGGAATTAAAGATTTAACAGAATACTTTGTTAATCAAGTTCAAGAAGTTTACAGATTACAAGGTGTGGTTATTAACGATAAACATATTGAAACAATATTAAGACAAATGCTTAAAAAAGTTGAGATTAAAGAATCAGGCGATTCGTCTTACTTACCTGGTGAAATGATTGACAGAATTAAGTTTGATAATGCAAATGAAAAACTAGTCGCTGAAGGAAAAAATCCTGCCTCTGGTGAAAGAGTTTTAATGGGTATTACTAAAGCCTCACTTCAAACAGAGTCATTTATCTCTGCAGCTTCATTCCAAGAAACTACAAGAGTTTTAACTGACGCTGCAATTAAAGGTAAAGTTGACCCTTTAAACGGCTTAAAGGAGAACGTTATTGTTGGTAGATTGGTTCCAGCTGGAACAGGTCATATCAAGAATAGATGGAATGAAAATGCCATTGAAGCTGACAATAAATTTTTAGCTGATCAGGAAAAAATTGAGCCTGCAGAAGCTACCGAAACTCCAGCAACTTAATAAAAAAAACACGTTTAACTTGTAGTTTTAGTTTGACAATCAGAGATTTAATAGTATTTTGACGATGTTTTTGGTTGGAATGTAGTACCTACTTTACGGAACTAAACGCTGCCACAAAATAACCTGTCAGTTATTTTCATTCAAAAATAAATTAATTAATTAAAAAAATTTATGCCAACTATTAACCAGTTGCTAAGAAAGAAAAGAACTAGACCGGTTGCAAGAAATAAAGTTCCTGCACTCGAAAAACAACCTCTAAAAAGAGGTGTGTGTCTTAAAGTTTATACAACAACTCCTAAAAAACCGAATTCTGCATTAAGAAAAGTTGCAAGAGTTAGACTTTCAAATGGCTTTGAAGTCACAGCTTACATCGGTGGTGAAGGGCATAATCTCCAAGAACACTCAGTAGTTTTAATTAGAGGTGGTCGTGTTAAAGATCTACCTGGTGTTCGTTATCATATTCTTAGAGGAAATTTAGATACACAAGCTGTAGCAGGTAGAAAGAAACGTAGATCTCTATATGGAACTAAAAAAGGTAAATAATTATGTCTAGAAAAAAAACACAACCAAAAAAAGTTGTCACCCCAGACCCAATATTTAAATCTACTATTATTCCTAAATTAATTAATTCTATTATGTATGATGGAAAAAAAGTTGTTGCTGAGAAAATTGTTTATGAAGCAATTGAAAAAATCAAATCAAAAACTAAAGAAGAGCCAATTAATGTTTTTAATGAAGCAATAAATAATATCAAACCTACTGTTGAAGTTAGATCTCGTAGAGTTGGTGGTGCAACGTACCAAGTTCCTGTTGAAGTTAAAAACAACCGTGCTCAAGCACTTGCTATTAGATGGTTAGTTGACGCTTCAAGAAAAAGAAAAGACAAACATATGTCTGATAAAATTTTTAACGAACTGTATGACGCGTATGAAAAAAAAGGATCAGCAGTTAAAAAAAGAGAAGATGTGCATAAAATGGCTGAGTCGAATAAGGCTTTCGCTCATTTTAGGTGGTAAAAAATTATGGCTAGAATTAATACATTAAATACATATCGTAATATTGGAATTATGGCTCATATTGATGCTGGTAAAACCACAACTACTGAAAGAATTTTGTATTATACTGGAAAAAGTCACAAAATTGGTGAAGTCCATGATGGTGCAGCAACAATGGATTGGATGGAGCAAGAACAAGAAAGAGGAATTACAATTACATCCGCTGCAACTACTTGTTTCTGGAACGATCATAGAATTAATATTATTGATACTCCTGGTCACGTAGATTTTACCATTGAAGTTGAAAGATCATTAAAAGTTTTAGATGGTGCTGTATGTGTTTTTGACGGTGTTGCTGGTGTTGAACCACAATCAGAAACAGTATGGAGACAAGCTGATAAATATAAAGTTCCAAGAATTTGTTTTGTAAATAAGTTAGATAGAACTGGTGCAGATTTTTATAGATGCGTAGATATGATTAGAGATAGACTTGGTTGCAAACCTCTGGTTATACAAGTTCCAATTGGTATGGAAGCTGATTTAGTTGGAGTTGTTGACTTAGTTAAGATGAAAGCCCAAGTTTGGAAAAATGAAGCTTTAGGTGCAGAATGGGAATACAAAGAGATTCCTGATGATTTAAAAGAGATTTCTCAAAAATATAGAACTGAGCTTGTTGAGACTGCTGTTGAACAGGATGAAAAATTAATGGAAAGCTATTTAAATGGCGAAGAAATTAAAGAAGAAGATTTAGTTAAATGCATAAGAAAAGGAACGCTAAATTTTAGTTTTGTTCCAATAACTACTGGTTCAGCATTTAAAAACAAAGGTGTTCAGCCGTTACTTGATGCAGTTATTAATTATCTCCCAAGTCCTGTTGATATCGGCTCTATTAATGGAACAAAACCTGGAACTGAAGATGTAGTTGAAATGAAATTTGATGATGGGGCTGGTTTTTCAGCTTTAGCTTTTAAAGTTGCGAACGATCCATTTGTTGGATCATTAACTTTTATAAGAATTTACTCTGGAACAATTAAAACTGGAACTGCAGTTTATAATACTTCAAAAGAAAAAGAAGAAAGAGTTGGCAGAATGCTTTTAATGCATGCAAATTCTAGAGAGGATATTAAAGAGGCAAATGCTGGTGATATCGTTGCATTAGCTGGTCTTAAATTCACAATAACTGGTCACACTTTATGTGATGAGGCTAACCCAGTTTTACTTGAGCCAATGGAGTTTCCTGAGCCAGTAATTGAAATTGCGGTAGAACCTAAAACAAAAGCTGACCAAGAAAAAATGGGTGAAGCATTAGCAAGATTAGCGAAAGAAGACCCATCATTTAGAGTGACTTCAGATGAAGAATCTGGCCAAACAATAATTAAAGGTATGGGAGAACTACACCTAGATATTATTGTTGATCGAATGAAAAGAGAATTTAATGTTGAGGCAAATATTGGAGCACCTCAGGTTGCTTACCGTGAAACTATTCAAAATGCATCTGAGTTTGAGTATACACATAAAAAACAAAGTGGTGGTGCAGGACAGTTTGCAAAAGTTAAACTTTTAGTAGAACCTCAAGAACCAGGTAAAGGTAGAGAAGTTGATAGCAAAATTAAAGGTGGATCAATTCCTAAAGAGTTTATTCCAGGTGTTGAGAAAGGTATTGAAACAATATCTGACGGTGGAATTTTAGCAGGATTTCCGATGATTGATTTCAAAGTTACAATTTTAGATGGATTACACCATGATGTTGACTCAAGTGTTCTTGCATTTGAGCTTGCTGGTAGAGCTTGCTTTAAAGAAGCTTGTACCAGAGGTGGATTGAAATTATTAGAACCAGTAATGAGAGTTGAAGTTGTAACTCCTGAAGATTACATGGGTGATGTTATTGGTGATTTAAATAGTAGAAGAGGTCAAATAAGTGAGCAAGAAAGCAGAGGAAATGCGACTGTTATAACTGCAATGGTTCCTTTAGCGAATATGTTTGGATATATAAACAGCTTAAGATCAATGTCTCAAGGAAGAGCTCAATACTCAATGTTCTTTGATCATTACTCCAAAGTCCCACAAAACGTGCAGGATGAAGTAACTAAAAAGATTGCTGGATAAATATTATGGAAAAACAAAACATTAGAATTAAATTAAGAGCTTACGACAATAAGATCTTAGACGCCTCTACCGAAGAAATTGTAAACACTGTTAAGAGGACGGGTGCCACAGTTAAAGGGCCAATACCACTACCAACTAGAATTGAAAGATATACAGTTTTAAAAGGACCACACATTGATAAAAAAAGTAGAGAGCAATTTGAAACAAGAACACATAAAAGATTAATTGATATCATTGAACCTACACCTCAAACTGTAGAGGCTTTAATGAAACTAGATTTAGCATCTGGTGTTGATGTGGAGATAAAGATTTAATTATGACTGAAATAGCTTTAGTTGGAAAAAAAATAGGTATGACAAGAGAGTTTTACCACACTGGTCGTTTAGTTCCAGTCACAGTAATTAAAATGGAAAAAGCTAGAGTTATTAGCGTGATTGAAGAAGATAAACGTGGATATAAAGCTATACAATTAGGTTTTGGCAATATTAAAAGCTCAAAGCTTACAAAAGCAATGAAGGGCATGTATGCTAAAAAAAATACTGAAGCAAAGAAAAAATTAAAAGAATTTAGAGTAAAAGATACAGAGCCATACAAAGAAGGTAATGAATTTGGTTTAGAAATTTTTAATGAAGTCAAATTTGTTGACACTACTTCAAAAACTATTGGAAAAGGTTTTGCTGGAGCGATGAAAAGACACAACTTTGGTGGTTTAAGAGCTACACACGGTGTTTCTGTATCACATAGATCTCATGGCTCAACTGGTCAAAGACAAGACCCTGGTAAAGTTTTTAAAGGAAAAAAAATGGCTGGTCATATGGGAGACAGAGTTAGGACCATGTTAAATTTAGAGATAATTAAAACTGATCTAGAAAACGAATTATTATACCTAAAAGGCTCAATACCAGGCTCTAAGAACTCTGAAGTATTAGTCAAACAATCAGTTAAAGTTATTAATAAACTAACTATTAAAGAAAAAATTGCTGCTGCTGAAGAGGCTAAAAAAACACCAGATAAAAAGAAAAGATAATGAAAATTGATAAAATAAATTTAGATGGGAAAAAAGACTCGATTGAAGTTTTGGATAAAATTTTTTCAGCAAAAATAAATAAAAAATTAGTAGATAACGTTTTATACAAAACTAATGCAAACTACAAAGGTAGACACGCTAAAACAAAACAGCAGAATGAAATTGCTGGATCTACTTCAAAGATTTATGCTCAAAAAGGAACTGGTGGTGCGCGTCATGCGAGTAGAAAAGCCCCTATATTTGTTGGTGGTGGTGTAGCGCATGGTCCAAAAGGTCAACTAGCTTATAAAAAAAGAAAACTTAACAAAAGTGAAAAAAAATTGAGCGTAGCATCACTAATTACTGAAAAGAATAAACTTAATAATTTATTAATCTTTAGTGATTTTGCTACTGAAATAAAAAAAACTAAAGAAATGCACTCAATCATCAAAAAATTTGATTTAACTCATTCATTAATAATTCTAGATAAGATTTCAAAAGATAAAGTCGAAAAATCAATGAGAAACATACCCAACGTTAAAGTTACTGACGTAAATCACTTTAGTGCCTTTGATATTATTAAATTTAAAAAAGTTGTGTTTACTGAAAGTTCAATAAAAGAACTAGAAAAGAGATATTCTTAAAATGGATAAGATACATTTATACGATAAAATTTTATCACCAATGCTAACTGAAAAGACTACAAATCTTTCTGAGCAAAATAAAATTGTATTTAAAGTTCCAAGAGAAGCTAACAAAACTAATTTAAAAAAAAATATTGAAAAAATTTTTAAAGTAAATGTTATTAAAATTAACATAATCAATAAGCAAAACAGAAAAGTTGTTAAACGAGGGAAAAAAGTAAATATTCAAGGATATAAAAAAGCAATTATAACTCTAAAAAAAGGTCAAAGTATCGATCTAACAACAGGAATTTAAATAATGGCATTAAAAACATTTAAACCATATACAAAATCTACTAGAGGAACTGTTCTTGTTGATAGAACGGGTCTATGGAAGGGCAAACCTTTTAAAATGCTTGTTGAGCCTAAAAATTCAATGCGTGGAAGAAATAACAATGGTCATATCACTTCTAGAAATATGTCAGGTGGTGGTCATAAGAAAATGTATAGACTTGTAGATTTTTATAGAAAAAAATTTGATGTACCTGGTACAGTTGAGCGTATCGAGTATGACCCAAACAGATCATGTTATATTATGTTAATTAAGTTTGAAGATGGAACACATTTTTACTATTTAGCACCTCAAAAAATTAACGTTGGTGATGTTGTTGAAAATGGCCCTGCAAAAGAAATTAAAGTTGGGAATTGTATGCCGTTAAGAGACATTCCAGTTGGTGTAAACGTGCATAACGTTGAATTACAACCAGGTGGTGGTGGAAAAATAGCCAGATCTGCTGGTACTTCTGTTACTATAAGTGGTTTGGATGGTAATTATTCATTAGTTAAAATGACCTCTGGTGAAGTTAGAAGAATAGATTCTAGATGTATGGCAACAATCGGTGTTTTATCAAATCCAGATCAAAAAAATATTAAAATTGGTAAAGCTGGAAGATCAAGATGGTTAGGCAGAAGACCTCACACAAGAGGAGTTGTGATGAATCCAGTTGATCACCCACATGGTGGAGGTGAAGGTAAGAGTGCTGGTGGTAGACATCCAGTATCTCCGACAGGCCAAGGTGCAAAAGGATTAAAAACAAGAACAAACGCAAGAACAGATAAGTTTATAGTTAAAAGAAGAAATAAAAGAAAGGATACTAAAAAATAATGGCTAGATCAGTATGGAAAGGTCCTTTTGTTGAAGAGAGCTTGATTAAAAAGGTTGAAAAACAAAAATTAGATCCCAAAAAAATGCCAATTAAAACTTGGTCAAGAAAATCAACTATAATTCCTGAATTTATTGGTGTTAGTTTTTTGATTTATAATGGAAAAAAATTTATACCCGTTACCATTTCTGAAGATATGGTTGGACACAAACTTGGTGAGTTTTCACCAACAAGAACATTTTTTGGACATACGCCTGCAGATAAAAAGGCAAAACCAGCAACAGCTAAGAAATAACTATGAATAAGAAAAAGAAAATTAATAGAATTAAAGTTGATACTGTTAGATCAGTAAATAATAATATTAGATCTAGTGTGAGAAAACTTAACCCAATTCTTAAGGCAATTGTTGGAAAAAAAGTTGATGTTGCTATTAGAGAATTACAATTTTCTGCAAAAAGAATAACTAGAGAGATCAGAAAAACAGTTTCATCAGCTATTGCTAATGCTGAAAATAATAATCAATATGATATTGATAAATTGATTGTTAAAGAAGCTTATTGTGGAAAAAAAGTTGTTATGAAAAGATTTAGACCTAGAGCAAAAGGTAGAGCTGCACCAATTTTAAAACCATATTCAACAATTACAATTATATTATCAGAAGCAAAACAAATGGAGAGTCATGGGACAAAAAGTTAATCCAATAGGTTTTAGACTTGGTGTGAATAGAGGTTGGGACTCTGTTTGGTATGCTAAAAAGAAAGATTTTGGAAATTATTTAATTGAAGATTTTAAAATTAGAGCTTACATCAAGAAAAATGTAGTTAACTCTGGTGTATCAAAAGTAATGATAGAGAGAACTTCAAATAAATGTTTTGTTACAATTTACACTTCAAGACCAGGGTTTGTTATTGGTAAAAAAGGTAGCGATATTGATAAAATTAAAAACAATTTATCTAAATTTACAAGCAACGAAGTATCTTTAAATATTAAAGAAGTTAAAAAACCTGAAACTAATGCCTTTTTAGTAGCTGAAAACATCGCACAACAGCTAGTAAAAAGAATATCATACAGAAGAGCAATGAAGAGAGCCATGCAGTCTTGTATGAGATTAGGTGCCAAGGGAATTAAGGTTGCAATAAGCGGTAGACTTGGTGGTAACGAAATCGCAAGAACAGAGTGGTTGAGAGAAGGTAGTATTCCTGCTCACACATTAAGAGCAGATATTGATTATGATGAAGCAGAGGCTTTAACAACATTTGGAATTATTGGAATTAAAGTTTGGATTTTTAAAGGTGAAGTTTTTGCAAGAGAATTTAGCCAGGAAACAAATAAAGTTAAACCTAAAGAGGCTAAAGAGTAATTATGTTACAGCCAGTAAGAACGAAATATAGAAAAGCTCATAAAGGCAGAATTCATGGCACAGCTACACGTGCTGCAAAGATTAACTATGGATCTTTTGCTTTAAAAGCTATGGCTCCTGAAAGAATTATTGGTAAACAAATCGAAGCTGCTAGGGTCGCTTTAACCAGACACATGAAAAGACAAGGACGTGTTTGGACTAGAATTTTTCCAAATATTCCTGTTTCAAAAAAACCTGTTGAAGTAAGAATGGGTAAAGGTAAAGGTGCTCCTGAATATTGGGCATGTAGAGTTAAACCTGGTAGAATTTTGTTCGAAATTGATGGTGTTTCAGAAGCAATTGCAAAAGAAGCTCTTTATAAAGCGTCTGCTAAATTACCTATTAAAACTAAGTTTATAAAAAGATTTGCATAATATGAAAAAACAAGAAATTAAAAAATTATCTAAAGACGAAGTTTTAAAAAACATAGATAAATTGAAAAAAGATTTATTTAATTTTAGATTTCAAAGAATTAATTCTGAAATTAAAGACCCATCAAAAATTGGACAAACAAAAAAAACGATAGCAAGGTTAAAAACCATACTAAAAGGAAAATTAAATGCCTAAAAAAATATTAACTGGAGTAGTTACTAGTGATAAGCCTAATAAAACTATTACTGTAGCGGTAGAGAGAAAATATTCACATCCTGTGCTAAAAAAAGTTGTTAAAGTTCAAAAAAAATACAATGCGCACGATGAAAATAATAAATTCAAAACTGGAGATAAGGTTTCGATTATTGAATGTAAACCGTTTTCAAAAAATAAAAAATTTCAAGTAATGGATGGTTCTAAATGATACAGGTACAAACTGAAATGTTAGTTGCTGACAATACTGGTGCAAAAAGAATTGAATGTATTAAGGTTCTTGGTGGATCAAAACGTAGATATGCTAGTATTGGTGACACGATCGTTGTTGCTGTAAAAGAAGCAATACCAAAGGGTAAAGTAAAAAAAGGTTCTGTCCACAAAGCAGTTGTAGTTCGGGTTAAATATGGAATTCATAGAGATGATGGTTCAAAGGTTAAATTTGATAACAATGCAGCAGTGTTGGTTGATGATAAAGGTGAACCAGTTGGAACTAGAATTTTTGGACCTGTTACAAGAGAATTAAGAAGTAGAGGTCAAATGAAAATAATTTCATTAGCCCCAGAGGTATTATAAATGATTAAAAAAGGTTCTAAGGTAAAAGTATTAACTGGAAGAGATAAAAAAAAAGAAGGTGAAGTTATTGAAATAGACAGACCGAACAACAGGGCAAAAGTTCAAGGGATTAATATTGTGAAAAAGCATGTAAAGACTACAAAAGAAAAAAAAGGTGGAATTATTTCTAAAGAAAGTTTTATTCATATTTCAAACCTTGCACTTATTGATGCAAAAGAAAAAATAAAAAAAACTGAGGCTAAAAAATAATGACACCAAGATTAAAAGAGCTTTATTATAAAGAAATTCAACCTGCGCTTAAGGAGCAGTTAGGATTTAAAAATACCTTTCAGGGACCAAAAGTACTTAAAGTTGTAATTAATATGGGCTTAGGTTTAGATGGTGCTGACGCTAAGATTATGAAATCTACTGAAGAGGATCTGGGAAAAATTACAGGACAAAAACCTACAGTTACAAAATTTAAGAAATCTGTTGCCAATTTTAAAACAAGAAAAGGTACCAATGCAGGTCTAAAAGTTACTTTAAGAGGTAATAAGATGTATGAATTTATTGATAGATTAGTTAACATTGCGCTACCTAGAATTAAAGATTTCAGAGGCCTATCACCTAAAGGTTTTGATAAATTTGGTAATTACACTTTTGGAATCAAAGAGCATATTATTTTTCCTGAAGTTAATTTTGACAGAATAGACAAAATTAGAGGTCTTGATGTGGTGGTTGTAATTGCTGCTATGAACAAAGATCACAGTTTTGCACTTTTGGAAAAATTAAATTTTCCATTTATTAAAAAAGGAGATAATTAAAAATGGCTAAAGTAAGTGCAGTTCAAAAAAATGATAAAAGGATTAAACTTTCAGATAGATTGTTTAAAAAAAGATCAGCTTTAAAAAAAATTATTATGGATAAGAAAATTTCTCTTGAAGAAAGGTTTAAAGCACAACAAAAATTATCTAATTTACCTAGAAATTCAGCCAAAAATAGAGTGATGAATAGATGCCAAATTACTGGAAGACCACATGGTGTTTACAGAAAATTAAAAATATCAAGAATAGCCTTAAGAGACTTAGGATTGCATGGATTAATTCCAGGTATGACGAAGGCGAGCTGGTAGAAAGGAATATATGAGTTTAAGTGACCCAATTGGGGATATGATCGCAAGAATAAAAAATGCTTTAGTGAGAAATCACAAAAAAGTTACACTGCCTTCTTCTAACTTTAAAGTAAAAATTGCAGATATATTAAAAAATGAAGGTTTTATTAAAGAATATAAAATTGATACTGAAGATAAAAAACCAGTTTTATCTATAGATCTAAAATATTATTCAGGAAATCCCGTTATTAGTACATTTGAAAGAGTATCAAAGCCAGGAAGAAGAATTTTTTCAAGTGCTGACAGTTTACCGAAAATTAATGGTGGGCTTGGTGTGGCAATAGTTTCTACTCCAAAAGGTGTGATGACTGATGTTGATGCTAGAAAGCAAAAAGTTGGTGGCGAAATAATTTGTAAGGTATTTTAATGTCTAAAATTGGTAAAATAAGTATTTCTATTCCTGAAAAAGTTAAAGCAGTGCTATCCGGTAGTGTGCTTAATATCGAAGGACCATTAGGAAAAAAATCTCTTAACGTTGATTTAGAAATGTTTAATGTTGATATTACCGAAGGAAAAGAAATATCAATCAAACCAAAAAAAGTTGACCAAAATTCAAAAAGACTATGGGGAATGAATAGAAGTTTAATAAACAACGCTGTTATTGGCTCTAGCACTGGATATGAAAAAATATTAGAGTTAGTTGGTGTTGGTTATAGAGCTGCGCTAAAAGAAAAACAATTAAATCTACAGCTTGGTTATAGTCATGATATAAATTTTGATATACCAGAGGGTATTAAGATCGTTGTTGAAAAACAAACAACTGTTAAAGTTAGTGGATCTGACAAACAACAAGTTGGTATGGTTTGTTCTGTGATTAAATCTTTTAGAAAACCTGAACCATATAAAGGTAAAGGGATTAGAGAAAAAGGACAGTATATATTAAGAAAAGAAGGAAAGAAAAAATAATGAAATTAAATGCAATTGAAAGAAAAAAGTTCAGAGTAACCAATAAAGTAAAAAAGGTTTCTCCTCCTGATAGATTAAGATTAAGTATTTCAAGATCTTCAAAAAATATATCTGCTCAAATAATTGATGATGTAAAAAATATCACTCTAGTTTCTTCCTCTTCAATTGAAAAAGATATTAAAGCTATGAGCAAAGTTAATAAAACAGATATTTCTAAAATTGTTGCTGAAAAATTAGCTAAAAAAGCTGTAGAAAAAAAGATAACAAAAATCTATTTTGATAGAGGTGTTTATAAATATCACGGTAGAGTTAAGGCATTTGCTGAAACGTTACGTAAAAATGGAATGGAATTTTAATTATGGACTTTAAAAAAAAAATTGACGATGGAATTTTAGAAAAACTAGTTCACATTAATAGAATTACTAAAGTTGTAAAAGGTGGACGTAGATTTGGTTTTTCAGCACTAGTTGTTGTAGGAAATCAAGCAGGTAAAATTGGTATAGCTCATGCTAAAGCTAAACAAGTTCCAGATGCAATTAAAAAAGCAAATGAAACTGCTAGAAGAAAATTAATTCATATACCTTTAAGAGAGGGTAGAACTATACACCATGATGTTTACGGTAAAGATGGAGCAGGTAAGATTATTTTAAGATCAGCTCCAAAAGGAACTGGTATCATTGCTGGTGGTCCTGTGAGAGCTGTTTGTGAAGTTTTAGGAATTAAGGATATAGTTGCTAAATCGATGGGCACATCAAACCCGCACAACATGATAAGAGCTACAATGAAGGCTCTTTCAAAACAAAATTCACCAAAACATATAGCAACAATTAGAAATAAAAAAATTTCTGACGTAATTGAAAAAAGAGGATAATGAGCACATTAAATACTACTGGAAAAGTTTTATACAAAAAAAAAATGAGAGTTGGTAGAGGTATCGGTTCTGGAAAGGGTAAAACTTCTGGAAGAGGAGTTAAGGGTCAAAAATCTAGATCTGGTGTTGCCATCAAAGCTTTTGAAGGTGGTCAAATGCCTTTATACAGAAGATTACCTAAAAGAGGCTTTAATGCGATTAAGAGATATCAGGCTGTTATAGCAATAATGAATTTAGAAAAAATTCAATCGTACATTGATGAAAAAACTATTAATTCAAGCGATGTAATAAACATGGCTTTGCTTATAAAATTGAAATTAATTAACAAGAATTCTCAAAAATTAAAAATACTAGGCACAGGTGACATTAAAGACAAAGTTAGCATTGAAGCTGATCTAATATCAAAAGCTGCTGTAGTTAAATTAGAAAAAGCTGGCGGCACAATACAATTAAAAAAATAATTAAGATATTATGAGTGCATCTTCTCAAACTAATGATCTTAAAAATCGAATAATCTTTACAATTTTTATCCTAGCAGTTTATAGATTTGGTACTTTTGTGCCAATTCCAGGTATTGACCCTGAACAATTACAGACAATGATGAGTGGTAATCAAAAAGGATTACTTGGAATGTTTAACGTTTTTTCAGGTGGAGCTGTGAGTAGAATGGCTATATTTGCACTTGGGATTATGCCATATATTTCATCATCAATTATAGTTCAGTTGTTAACTGGCGTTTCTGATTATTTTAAAAATTTAAAGGCACAGGGTGAAACTGGAAGAGCAAAAATCACTCAGATCACAAGATATGGAACAGTTGTTCTTGCTACTGTTCAGGGTTATGGATTGTCTATAGGTTTACAGTCTTCTCCTGACTTAGTTATTAATCCAGGATCATTTTTTACCATAACAGCAGTCTCAACCATTGTTGCTGGTACAATGTTTTTAATGTGGCTTGGTGAACAAATAACACAAAGAGGTATTGGTAATGGTATTTCATTGATTATTTTTGCTGGTATTGTTGCTGAAATTCCACGTGCTTTAGTTACTACATTTGAACTGGGTAGAACTGGTGCAGTTTCTACAATTATGATTATTGGAATTTTTGTATTATTAATTGCAACAATAATGTTCATTGTATTTATGGAAAGAGCATTAAGAAAAATTCTTATCAATTACCCAAAAAGACAAATGGGAAATAAAATGTATGGTGGCGAGTCTTCTCATTTACCCTTAAAAATTAACCAAGCCGGTGTTATTCCAGCAATTTTTGCATCAGCTTTATTATTATTACCCGTAACTTTTTCTAATTTTAGTTTTTCAGACAATGACACATTTTTAAACTTAAGTTCATACTTTACACAGGGGCAACCTCTTTACATGTTGCTTTATGCTTCAGGAATAATATTTTTTACTTTTTTCTATACATCGATAACATTTAATCCAACTGAGACTGCTGATAATTTAAGAAAATATGGTGGCTTTGTTCCTGGGATTAGACCGGGTGAAAACACTGCTTTGTATATTGATAAAATTGTAACAAAACTAACAACAATTGGAGCTCTGTATTTAACATTAGTTTGTTTAATGCCAGAATTTTTAATTGCTAATTATCCAATACCTTTTTACTTAGGTGGAACTTCTATTTTAATTGTTGTTGTAGTTGCAATTGATACTGTTACACAAATCCAAACTAGATTGATGAGCTCTCAATATGAGCAATTAGTTAAAAAAACTAAATTCGGAAAATAACTAAGTGAATATAATTCTTTTTGGTCCTCCAGGTGCAGGAAAGGGAACTCAAGCTCAATCTATTGTTAAAAAACATAATTACTTTCAATTATCAACAGGAAACTTATTAAGAGATGAGGTTAAATCTAAAACTGAACTTGGAGCTGATATTGAAAAGTTGATATCTAATGGAAAATTCGTTTCAGATGAAATTGTAAATACCTTATTGAGACAATCTTTAACTAATTTGAAATATAGAGACAGAATTATTTTTGACGGATATCCAAGAAATGTTGAGCAAGCTACTAACTTGGAAATTTTATTAAAAGAGTTTAATCAAACAATAGGTCACACTATATTTTTAAATGTCTCAAGAGACATCATTGAAAAGCGTATTATGGGCAGAATGACCTGTGAAAAATGTAATATGACGTTAAATGAATATTTTAATAAAGACCAAATAGAGCTTCATCCGTGCGGTCCTGAACATTTAAAAAAAAGAGAAGATGATAATCTTGATGTTGTTATCTCTAGATATGACACTTACATGTCATCTACAAAGCCGGTTTTAGATTTCTATTCAAAAAATTCAAATTTCAGTGAAATCGATGGTGCGGGTGAAATTGATCAAATAACCAATAAAATCAATGAAATTCTTAATGTTTAAGACGTTGACTTTGAAACATCTTCTTATATAAAAGGCTAAATTTATTCTCAAAAATATGGCTCGTATTGCAGGTGTAAACATTCCCCAAAATAAACTTGTTCACATAGGACTAACGTACATCTATGGTATTGGTAATAAATTTTCTAACCAAATTTGTACTTCTTTAGAAATTCCAAAAGCTAAAAGAATTAATGAACTTACCGATGAAGATATTTTAAAGATTAGAGAATATATTGATGCAAACTTTAAAGTAGAAGGTGATCTTAGAAGAGATTATTCTTTAACTATTAAGAGATTAATTGATCTTGCATGCTATAGAGGATCTAGACATAGAAAAAAACTTCCTGTTAGAGGACAAAGAACAAGGTGTAATGCAAGAACAAGAAAAGGAAAAGCAATAGCAATTGCTGGTAAAAAATTAACTCCACTTAAAAAATAATTAATTTATGGCTAAAGTAGATAAAGTTGAAAATAAAGAAGCTGTTGTAGAAAAAAAAGTTGATAAAAAATCCAAGAAAAGTTCATATTCAAAAAAAAAGAAAATAAAAAAAAATATTCTTAATGGTATTGCTTACGTACAGTCTACTTTTAATAATACAATAATATCAATTGCAGATACTAACGGGAATGTAATTTCTTGGCCTCTGCTGGACAAAAAGGTTTTAAGGGTTCGAGAAAATCAACACCTTATGCTGCACAAATTGCTGCAGATTCAGCGGCATCTAAAGCTTTAGAATACGGAATGAAAACACTAACTGTGCAAGTTAAAGGACCTGGGTCAGGAAGAGAAACTGCATTAAGAGCTTTACAAGCGAGAGGATTTAAGATTCTTTCAATAAAAGATACTACACCAATGCCACATAACGGCGTAAGACCACCAAAAAAAAGGAGAGTTTAATAAATGGAAAGTTTAAATGTAAATGCTAAAAATTGGAAAGCATTAATTAAACCAGCTCAATTAGATGTTAAAATTAGTGATGACAAATCACATGCAAAAATTATCGCCGAACCTTTAGAAAAAGGATATGGCTTGACCTTAGGTAATTCTTTAAGAAGAATTTTACTTTCATCAATAAGAGGTGCTGCTGTAACTTCAATTCAAATTGATGGTGTTTTACACGAATTCACATCTATCAAAGGTGTTAGAGAAGATGTTACTGACATAGTTTTAAACGTTAAATCATTGGCTTTAAAAAGTTCTTCAGATGGTACAAAAAAACTTATTTTAGATGCTAAAGGTCCTGGAGAAATTAAAGCTTCTGACATAGTACCAGTTACTGATATTGAAATTTTAAATCCTGATTTAGTTATTTGTAACCTGGATGAAAATACACATTTCCACATGGAGATGAATGTTGGAACAGGCAAGGGATACGTACCAGCAGTAATGAATAAGCCGGAAGAGCCACCTTTAGGGTTAATTGCTATAGATTCTTTGTATAGCCCAGTTAAGAAGGTTTCATACTCTATAAGCACTGCAAGAGAAGGGAAGGCACTAGATTACGATAAATTAACTATGGAAGTTGAAACTAACGGATCAATATCTGCAGAAGACGCAGTTGCTTATTCTGCTAGAATTTTCCAAGATCAACTAAATATGTTTGTTAATTTTGATGAACCTGTTGAAGCACCTGTAAAAGAAGTTTCATCTGAGCCTGAATTCAATAAGAATTTATTAAGAAAAGTTGATGAGCTCGAATTATCTGTGCGTTCTATGAATTGCCTTAAAAATGATAACATTATTTACATTGGAGATTTAGTCCAAAAGTCAGAAGGTGAAATGCTTAGAACTCCTAACTTTGGAAGAAAATCACTTAATGAAATAAAAGAAGTTTTAACTGGTATGTCTTTATATTTAGGTATGGAAATACCAAACTGGCCACCAGATAATATAGCTGAAATGTCTAAAAAGTTAGAGGAGCAAATCTAATGAGACACGGAATGGCTAATAAGAAGTTAAATAGAACTTCTGAACATAGAAAAGCTTTATTAAAGAATATGCTTAATTCTTTAATAAAATATGAACAGATAACTACAACGCTTCCAAAAGCTAAATTCTTAAAACCTCAAGCGGACAAAATCATAACTTTAGGAAAAAAAGAAACTCTGCAAACTACAAAAATGTTAATGTCTAAGTTGCAAGACATAACATCTACAAATAAAGTTAAAAAGACATTATCAAAAAGATATGTAGCTAGAAATGGTGGTTATACTAGAATTATCAAAGCTGGCTTTAGATATGGTGATAATGCACCGATGGCTATAATTGAATTTGTAGATAGAGATGTTGAAGCAAAAAGAGTGGATAGAAAGAAAAAAGATCCAGCAAAAGATAAAACTGAAGAGAAAAAATTAGCTACTGCTTAATTTTTTATATAAAATCATATCATCATGAAAAAGTCTTTTAACGTTGATACAACGTTTAACGATATGCGTATCGATAGGTGGATACGTAACAACCTAGGTAATTATCCACAAGGCCTAATTGAAAAAAGTTTAAAGAGTGGAAAAGTTAAAATTAATAGTAAAAAAATAAAAAGTTCCCACAAAGTAAAGACAGGAGACGTTATAGATTTATTTAATTTTGATTTTAAAGAAACAATAGTTCAAAAAACAATTAAATTTGTACCATCGGAAGAGGTTATTAAAGAGAATGAAGAATTAATAATTGATAACAATGATGATTTCATTGTCCTTAATAAAAGCTCCGGTATTTCAGTTCAAGGTGGAACTAAATCTAAAAAAAATCTTGTAGATATATTTGCTCGTAGTGAAATTTTTCAAGATACAAAACCATTTTCTGTGCATAGGCTTGATAAAGATACATCTGGAGTTTTTATTATGGCGAAGCATAGACAATCTGCTCAGTTATTAACCTCTTTATTTAGACTAAGAAAAGTTCATAAAACTTATTTGGCTATATGTCATGGCGAATTACAAAAAGACTCTGGAGAGTGGAATGATGATTTAACTAGATATGACAATGATAGGGAGGTGGTTGAAAAAGCTAGAACTCTTTATAAAGTATTAGATAAAAATTCTATATGTAGTCTTGTTGAAATGAAGCCAATTACAGGAAGAAAGCATCAATTAAGAAAACAGCTTTATGCAGTAGGGTGCCCAATCTATGGGGATCAAAAATATAAATTTAGTAATACCGATAAGGCAATAAATAAAAATTTAATGCTGCATTCATATCAAATCAAATTTATGATTAATGATAAAAAATATACCTATACAGCTTTGTTACCAGATTATTTTAAAAAACTTTTAAAAACAAAAAGACTTAGATTTCCAAATTTTTAGAAAACGTATCAATAATAATCTTATCTAAATCCTTATAGTTTTGGTCTTTAATTTCTTTAAGATTGATTACGCCTTTATCTGAAATACCACATGGAATAATGTTTTTATATTTTGAAAGATCGTTATTAATATTTATTGCAAATCCATGATAAGCTATCCATTTACTTACTCTCACACCTATTGCTGCAACCTTGTTAATTTCACCTTTATGGTCAGTCCAAATACCAATATTTTTTGGATCACCAAATGTTTTAATGTTAAATTTTGATAAGCTATCAATAATTGTCTCTTCAATTAAAGTTATAAATTTCCTAATATCCTTTTTTCTTTTTCTTAAATCTATAACAAAATAACAAATCATCTGACCAGGACCATGATAGGTAATTTTTCCTCCACGATTTGTTTTTATTAGATTTATATCTTTATTAAGAATTTCTTTTTCTTTATAACTAGTACCAGCTGTGTAAACCTCTTCATGTTCTAATATCCATATTAAATCCTTTTTTTGACCACCATTTATCTCCAATAATCTTTCCTCAAGGAGTTTTATTGCATCTTGATATTTTATCGGTTTTATTGACTTTTTAATCTCTATATTCATTTATAAATTGTATTATTCTTATTATGCACTATTAGTGCAAAATTGATTTATAGGTAAATTTATGTCTTTAATAAAAAAAATAAAAGATAAAAAAGTTAATTTTGAGTTTAATAAGGAATATATAAAAGTTGTTACTTCCAAGATAGCTAACAATGATGCTCAATTTATTACGAATTCTTTTAATGAAATGCACCCAGCTGATGCAGCTGATATAATTGAACACCTTGGTCAAAATGATAGAGAAAGTTTAATAAAACTTAATAATTTCAATATAGATCCTGAGGTTTTTATTGAGTTAAACGAGTCAGTACAGTCTGAAATCATAGCTTATCTATCACCTGATACTATTGTTAGACTATTAAAAAACCTTGAATCTGATGATGCGATAACAATTTTAGAAAATGTTGATGAAAAGGATAAGAATACAATATTAAGTTCTTTACCCCCTAAAGATAGATTTGCTTTATTAGAAAGCTTAAGTTATCCAGAAGACACCGCAGCTAGAATAATGCAACGTGAGTTTACTGCTATCCCCAGTAATTGGTCTGTAGGTCAAACAATTGATTACTTAAGAGAAAATAAAGATTTACCTGAAGAATTTTTAGAAATCTTCATTATAGATGAGGGTTTTAAGCCAATTGGAACTGTTCCATCATCAAAAGTTTTAACTACTTCGAGAGAAACTAAAATGCTTTCTATCATGTCAGAATCTCAGCTACTTATTCCTGTAGATATGGACAAAGAGGAGGTTGGTAATGTATTTGAAAACTATAACTTAAATTCAGCAGCTGTTGTCGACAAATCAAACAAGTTAGTTGGTATGATCATGTATGATGATGTCTTAACGGTTTTAAAAGAAGAAGCTGAGGAAGATGCTTTAAGATTAGCAGGGGTTGGTGATGAAGAAATTACTGACGGTGTTTTTAAGAAAACTAGAAGAAGGTTTAACTGGCTTTTATTAAATCTATTTACTGCATTTCTTGCAACATGGGTAATTAGTCTATTTGGTGCAACAATCGAGCAAATGGTTGTTCTTGCATTTCTGATGCCAATTGTAGCTTCAATGGGTGGTAATGCTGGGATGCAAACATTAGCTGTTACAGTAAGAACTTTAGCAACAAATGATTTAACAAAAAATAACTTTTCACAAAATATTTTAAAGGAATTTAATATTGGTATTTTAAATGGCATTATATTTGCAATTATAAGTGCGTTAGTAGTTCAAGTTTGGTTTCAAGATTCTTTACTTTCTCTAATTATTTCTATGTCAATGATAGTTACGATGATTGTTGCAGGGTTATTTGGAATTTTAGTACCTATTACTTTAAAAAAAATGGACATTGATCCCGCTATTGCATCAAGTGTATTTGTAACAACTATTACTGATGTTATTGGTTTTGTTTCATTTCTTGGTGTTAGTGCTTATTTTCTCTAAAAATTATCAATTAATCGGACATTATTGATATAGTAAGCCACAAAAAGTTTAAAAGGTTTCTTCAAAATACTAGTACTTAGATTTTGTATGTTTCTACATTCTAAATATTCAATTTTAATATCAAAATTTTTAGATAGTTCTTTCTTTAAATCAAATATTAATTTTTTGTAATTTTTTCTATTTCTGTTGATTTTATTTTTTAATTTTAGTAATTTTTTTGTAATTATTCCTGATTCAATAAAACTTTTCTTATTTAATAAAGAGTTTCTTGAAGATAAAGCTAACTTGTTTTTATCCCTAATTGTTTTACATACGTAAACTTTAGTATCGTACTTGTTTTCAATGTAGTTTTTTACTAAGAAAAATTGTTGAAAATCTTTCTGTCCCATAAAGATTTTTTGTGGGAAAATTAACTCAACAAAACGATCCAAAACATCAAGTACACCTTCAAAATGTCCTTTTCTAAATTTTGCACACAATATATTTTGTGATTTATTTAGCTTAATCTCATCATTTTTCTTCCAATAAATTTGTTTAATGGTTGGTAAATATACATAATCAACTTTAAGTTTTTTAAGATAATTCAAATCCTTCTTTAAATTTTTTGGATATGTTTTGTAATCTTTTTTATTATTAAATTGAGTTGGGTTAACAAAAATACTTACTAATGTTTTTTTACAGTTTTTTTTTGATTTTTTGATTAATGCTTTGTGACCATCATGCAAACTTCCCATTGTTGGTACAAAACCTAATCTTTTATCAAACTCAATTGCCTTAATTAAATCAGTTTTTAATTTTATTAATTTCATTTGTAATAAGAATATTAATAAGTAAAACATTTATATGATTAAACAAGCTATAATTCCTTTGGCTGGTCTTGGAACTAGACTACTACCACTAACTAGTGTTTTTGCAAAAGAGCTTTTACCTATTAATGGAAAACCTGGCCTTGAATATATTCTCGACGAATGTATTGAAGCGGGGATTAAGGAGGTTGTATTTATCATTTCTAAAAAAAAGATGATGATAAAAAATTATTTCTATAATGATAAATTTTATAAAGATATAATCAAAAAAAAAGCTGATCCAAAAATTATCAAAGAATATAAAAAAATTCTTAAATACAAAAAAATGATTAAATTTGTTTTTCAGGATAAACCATTAGGAACTGGTGATGCCGTCTATAAAACTAAAAAATTTATCACAGATAAATATTTTTTAATGTTATTACCTGATGATTTGATAATTAAAGAAAACTGTTCAAAGTCTATGATAGCCGTTCATCAAAAATTTAAAGCATCAGTTATGGCAAGCATGAAGGTTAATAAAAGTGATGTATCTAGATGGGGCATCTACAGCATTAAAAAAAAAATTGATAAAAATAATTTTATTATAAATAATGTTGTTGAAAAGCCGTCTATAAAAACATCACCTTCTAATAATGCTGTAATTGGAAGATACATATTACCTAAAACAATTTTTTCTAAATTAAGATCATTAAAACCAGGCAAAAGTGGAGAATTACATATTACCGATGCTATTCAAGCTTTAATAGATGATGATAATCAATTCATTGGTCACAATTTTTCAGGTAAATACTTAGATTGTGGAACAATGAAAGGTTATATTAAATCAACGTTGGAGATTTCCAAACAATGAAACTTTGCATGATAGGAACGGGATATGTTGGTTTAGTAAGTGGTGTTTGTTTTTCTGATTTAGGAAATGACGTTATTTGTGTTGATAAAGATTTAAATAAAATTGAAAACTTAAAAAATGGTATTATCCCAATATACGAACCTGGTTTAGACGAATTAGTTATTAAAAATTATAAAAATAATCGTTTAAAGTTCTCTACAGATTTAAAAGATTCAATTTTAAAGTCAGACATAATTTTTATTTGCGTTGGCACACCCACTAAAAAAAATGGAAATGATGCTGACTTAAGTCAGGTATACAATGTTGCAAAAGAAATTAGTAAATTTATTAAAAAGTTTAAAATTATTATAACTAAATCTACAGTTCCGGTGACAACTGGTGATGATATAGAAAAAATTATTTCAAAAAAAGTATCAAAAAAACTTTTTTCAGTAGTTTCAAACCCTGAATTTTTAAGAGAAGGTGACGCTATAAGAGATTTTACCTATCCTGATAGAGTAGTCATAGGTACTAATAATAAAAAATCTAATAATGTTTTAAAAAACCTTTATTCACCACTAATATCAAAAGGTGCCAAGTACGTTAATACGTCTCGTAGAGCTGCAGAGTTAATAAAATATGCCTCTAATGCTTTTTTAGCAACAAAGATTACTTTTATTAATGAGCTAGCTAATTTATGTGAAAAAATCAACGTTAACATTGAAGATATCTCTATTGGTATGGGTCTCGATAATAGAATTGGTAGTCGTTTTTTAAGAGCAGGTCCTGCCTATGGGGGATCTTGTTTTCCAAAAGACACTAAGGCCATCACAGCTACTGCAAATAAATTTAAAACAAATTTAACAGTTGTTAAAAGTGTTATTAAATCAAATGAAAATAGATCATCATTAATGTTAAAAAGAATTTTTGAGATTTTAAAAGATAAAGTAAAAAATAAAAATATTTGCTTCTTAGGTGTAACATTTAAGGCCAATACAGATGATATGAGAGATTCTTCATGTCTAACTATGATCCCTGCATTAATTAAAAAAGGTGCAAAAATAAATTATTTTGACCCAACTGGAGAAAAACCAGACTTTAAAAAATTTAAGAATGTTGTTTTCTCAAATAATATTAAAGATGCAATTAAAAAATCAGATTTAATCATTATTCACACAGAGTGGAATGATTTTAAAACTATTAATTTTAAAAAGGATGTAAAAAATAAAAAGTTCTCAATTTTCGATATGAGAAATATTTACTCAGTTAGCAAGATGAAAGATCACAAAATTAAATATTTTAGTATTGGAAATTAATTTAATTCAAAAATAGCATCAACCTCAACAGACACACCAAGTGGCAAACTGTTTGTACTAACAGCTGCTCTTGTATGCATTCCAGAGTCTCCAAAAACTGAAACTATTAGTTCTGAAGCACCATTTATTACTTTAGGCTGCTCTATAAAGTCTTCTGTTGAGTTAACAAATCCTGTAAGCTTAATACAAGATTTAACTTTTGTAAGATCATTGCCACAAGCCTTTTTAACCTGAGATATTATGTTTAGGCCACAACGTTTAGCTGCTTCATATCCGTCTTCAGTTTTTAAATCTTTACCAACCTTACCTTTGATCAATTCTCCATTTGCTGCGATAGAAATTTGTCCTGAAATAAATAACATTTTACCAATTTGTTTTGACGCAACATATGATCCAACAGGATCTCTTGCTTCTGGTAGTTCTAAGTTTAATTTTTTAATTTTATCTTCATATGACATGATTATTTCTCCATAAATTCAGTTAATGTTTTACTGTTTTTAAATTTAACAAGTTTTTCTTTTAAATTAAGTTTGTCAAATTTGTTTTTTCCACTCTTAGCATTAGTAGTTATTTTTTCTTTAAGTTCTTCAGCTCCAACCGTCGCTTTTAATTTAAGTTCTGAAGATTTTTCTTTTAGATTTTTTGTTGAACACTCTATATATTTTGCACTAATTTTTTCAAACTGAGTACAATCAATTTTTTCAGCTATCGCATTTGCTATAATAAGCATCCATGTGATTAATGTTGTAAATATTATTTTTTTCATTTTTTTTTCTTTTTCTTAGATTTTTTATTTTTATCGTATTCCTTTCTTTTCTCAATTAATATTAAAGCTTCTTCCATATTAAGTTCTAAGGGGTCCTTTTCCTCTGGTATCGTCGCATTAAGAGATTTATACTTGATATAAGGTCCATATTGACCCTTCATTACTCTAACAGGTTTTTTATCATCAGGGTGTTCTCCTAGATCTTTTATAATTGATGCAGACATTCTACCTGGCTTTGCCTCTGCTATTAAAGTGATTGCTCTATTAAGACCAATTGAGAAGATTTCCTCAACATTTTCAATTCTTGCTGATTTATTTTCACATTTTAAATATGGACCAAATCTTCCTGAGTTTAATATTATATCTTTTTGATTTTCAGGGTTAATACCTAAACTTTTTGGTAATGAACATAAAAATTTAGCTCTATCAAGATTCACGCTATCCAACGTAATTCCTTTAGGTATAGAAACATTTCTTAAATTATTATCTTCTTTTTCTGCCTTCTTTTTTTTTGTTTTCTTTTTCTTTTTTGTTTCAACTACAACTTCTTCCTTTATTTCCTCAATCTTTTCATATTGTAAGTAGGGACCAAATCTTCCATTTTTAAGATACATGTCATTACCATTTTCATGTTTTCCTATAAACTTTGGTTCAGCTAGTTGAGATTGAGCAGCTGCTTTAGCTTTAGAAAGAGGTCTAGTAAATTTACAATTTGGATAATTTGAACAACCTATAAAAGCACCACCTCTAAAACTGTTTTTTAAACTTAATGATCCACTGTCACATAACTTACATTGTCTATTAATATTTCCATCTTTATCTCTTTCAAAAATTAAACTACCTAGACTGTCGTTTAATAGATCTAAAACTTCTCTAGTTCTTTTCTCTTTAACGTCAGATACATTTTGATTAAAGTCTTTCCAAAATAACTCTAGAACTTTTATCCATCCTTCCTTACCAGTAGTAATATCATCAAGTTGATTTTCTAAACTTGCAGTGAAGTTATAGTCTACATATTTAGAGAAAAGCTTTTCAAGAAAAGCAGATATTAGTTTACCACGATCAGTTGGGTGAAATCTTTTATTAATTGTTTCTGCATACCCCCTAGTAGATATAACAGATATTATACTCGCATATGTTGAGGGTCTTCCAATACCTAGTTCTTCTAATTTTTTAACTAAACTTGCTTCTGAGTATCTTGGTGGTGGCTGTGTAAAGTGCTGTTCATCTAATAGAGATTCTATATTAATTGGGCCCTTGTTCATTTCAGGAAGAACATCTTCATCATCATCTTTTTTAGTATCCTTCATAACTTTTAAGAAACCATCAAACTTAATAACAGATCCACTAACTTTACAGATTGTTCCATTATCGTCAGAGGTTATCGTTATAGTATTTCTATCAAATTGAGCAGGTTTCATTTGAGACGATAGAGCTCTACTCCAAATTAAATCATATAATTTATGCTGATCTGGACTTAGATATTTTTTAACAGTTCCTGGTGCTCGCATAATATCTGTGGGTCTAATTGCTTCATGTGCTTCTTGAGCATTTTTAGCTTTTTTCCCAGAGTAACTTGCTGGGTTATCTGGAACATATTCATCACCAAATTCATTTTTTATATATTTCCTAAAGGTATCTATAGCGTCCATAGATAAGTTGGTACCATCTGTTCGCATGTATGTGATAAGACCAATAGTTTCACCGTCTATTTCTATACCTTGATAAAGTTTTTGAGCTATTTGCATTGTACGTGATGCTCCAAATCCTAATCTACCAGAAGAAACTTGCTGCAATGTAGAGGTAGTAAAAAGGCCAGAAGGGTTTCTGTTAACAACTTTACTTGAGATATCATTTATATTGAACTTCTTAGACTTAACTTCTTCCATTGCTTTATCAATTTCAGCTTTATTTTTAAAAGAAAATTTTTCAATTTTTTTATCATTCAATTGAGTGATACTTGCTAATATATAATTTTTATCATTGTCCTTGAATTGAATATTTAAAGTCCAAAACTCTTCAGGATCAAAAAGCTCAATTTCATGTTCTCGTTCTGTAATTAATTTTAAAGCAACTGACTGAACACGACCTGCAGATTTAGAACCGGGTAACTTCGTCCATAAAATTGGTGATATATTAAAGCCAACTAAATAATCTAAGGCTCTTCTAGCCATATAGGCATCAACAAGTAGTGGCTCGATTTGTCGTGGATTTTCAATTCCATGAATAACTGCTTTTTTTGTAATTTCATTAAAAACAACTCTTTCTACATGCTTGTCCTTAATTAATTTTTTCTCATTTAAATATTCTTTAATATGCCAAGCAATTGCTTCTCCTTCACGATCAGGGTCAGTTGCTAGTATAATTTTTGAAGAAATTTTAGCTGCATCTGTAATTTCTTTAAGATATTTTTTAGAGAAACTATCCACTTCCCATACCATTTTAAAATTATTTTCTGGATCAACAGAACCATTATTCGATGGAAGATCTCTAATGTGACCATAACTTGCTAATACAATATAATCATCACCTAGATATTTATTAATAGTTTTTGCTTTAGCTGGACTTTCTACGACTACAAGATTCATTAGTAAACAAATTACTTAAAAGACCTTGATAGTCAAATCAATAAATTTTAGTCTTAGTTTCTTCTTTGTTTTTCAATCGTTTGACGTTTTCTTTATGTGTGAAGAATATAAGCACAAACATTATTATGAAAAAAATTGAATTATAATTTTCAAAAATTATTAAATAAATTGGAACCATTAAACTACCAACGAGCGATGAAAGTGATGAGTATTTTGAAATAAGAAATGTAACAGCCCAACTAACTACAAATACCAAACCCAAAACTATGTTTATTGAAAATAATATCCCAACATATGTTGCAACACCCTTACCACCTTTAAACTTGAGCCATATAGGGAAAACGTGACCTAAGAATGCACTTAATGATGCAATAAAGATATAATCGGGATAATTAAATTTTACATATAAAACAGGCAATACAGCTTTTGTTATATCCAGCAATAAAGTTGCGTAGCCTAACGTTTTATTACCTGTTCTTAGAGCATTTGTAGCTCCAATGTTGCCTGAGCCAATATCTCTAATATCTTTTTTTAAAAATATTTTAGTAAGTATAAAACCAAAAGGTATTGATCCTAATAAATATGAACTTAATGCAACAATTAAATATTCCATTATTATAACTTAAATAACTCTTCACCTTTTACAAATGTATTAGTGACTTTCCCTTGAAGTTTTTTGTCTTCAATTGAGGTGTTTTTTGATTTGGAGATAAGTTTATCTTTTTTAACAATCCATGGCTTATCAATATCTACAATGCAAAAATCTGCTTCATTACCCACTGAAAGATTACCCTTATCAATTTTCAAAATTTTTGCAGGGTTTGATGTTAAGGCTTTAATTATAGTTTCTAATTTAACAGAGCCATTGTGATACAACTCTAGACTTAGTGATAAAAGCGTTTCTATTCCAGAAGCTCCTGTTGATGCTTGTGCAAACGTTAATCTTTTTTGTTCTTCATCTTCCGGTTTGTGATCAGATACAATTACATCTATCGTTTCATCTTTTAATCCTTGCACTAGAGCAATTCTATCTTCTTCTGTTCTTAATGGGGGTGATAATTTTAAGAAAGTTCTGAAATCTCCTATATCATTTTCATTCAATGAAAGGTTATTTATGGAGACACCTGTCGTAAACTTAACTTTATTTTTTCTTTCTTCAATAATTTCAACTGATTTTGCGGCTGAGATTTGTGATATATGATATCTACATTTAATATTCTCAAGCAACGTTAAATCTCTTTCAATAATTATTCTTTCAGCAACAGCAGGTATTCCAGATAACCCAAGTTTGGTTGCAATAATTCCAGAATTAATCATTCCATTTTTAGACAAGTCATAATCTTCAGCATGCTGCATGATTAGTGTACCTAAATCTTTGGTTGAATTCATTATACGTGACATCAGTCTAGTATTTTGAATTGTTTTAACTCCATCGGTAAATCCAATTATTCCCCTACTTTGAAGTAGACCAAATTCAGTCATGGTAGTTCCTTCAATATTTTTAGTAAGGGCGGCGCTTGGAAAAACATTAATTTTAGATTTGTCTCTTCCACGTCTTTTTAAAAAATCTACTATTGAAACGTTATCTATAATTGGATCTGTATTAGGCATAGTAACAACTGAAGTAACACCTCCTGCAAGTGCTGCATTACTTAAAGTTCTAAAATTTTCTTTATATTCATAACCAGGCTCACCTGCAAAGACACGCATATCAACAAGACCAGGGAATATATATTTTCCATTTAAGTCTATTACCTTTTCCCTTGATGGAATGTTGTTAGAATTTACTTTTTTACCAATAGCTTCAATTAAACCATCTTCACCAATAATTAATCCACCGTTCTCATTTATAGAGTTATGAGGGTCAATTATATTTGCATTTATAAAGTATTGTTTTTTCATTTATTCACAAAATATTTTTAAACAAGCCATTCTTACTGCAACACCTAGTTCAACTTGTTCCTTAATCACGCTTCTGTTAATGTCATCTGCCAACTTTGTATCAATTTCGATCCCTCTATTCATTGGACCTGGATGCATAATTAAAGCATCATCTTTTGCATGAGCAAGCTTATCTGGAGTTAGTCCATAATATTCATAGTACTCTCTATTAGAAGACAAGAAAGAACTAGTCATCCTTTCATTTTGTAACCTTAACATCATTACAATATCACAATCTTTCAAACCTTTTTTCATATCTGTAAATGTATTAACGCCAAATTTTTCTATTTCTTTTGGCATTAAGTTTGATGGTGCAATAATGTTAACTTCAGCACCCAACATATTTAGAAGATAAATATTTGATCTTGCAACACGTGAATGAGTTATGTCACCACAAATCGCAACTCTTAAACCTTCAATTTTCTTTTTACGATTTATAATTGTTAAAGCATCTAATAAAGCTTGAGTAGGGTGTTCACGGCTTCCATCACCAGCATTAAGCACTGCACAATTTACTTTTTGAGATAAAAGATTACATGCACCCGAATCCTGATGTCTAATTACAATTATATCTGGATGCATTGCATTTAAAGTCATTGCGGTATCTATTAGTGTTTCACCTTTCTTGACTGCGGAATTTGCCATATTCATTGACATAACATCTGCACCTAATCTTTTTCCAGCTAATTCAAATGAACTTTGTGTTCTAGTGGAGGGTTCAAAAAATAAATTAATTTGAGTTTTACCATTTAATACATTTAATCTTTTATTTTTACTTTGATTTAATTTAATGAAGCTTTTAGCTTCTTCTAAAATGAGATTAACATCACTAATTGATAGATCTTGAATACCTAGGAGGTGTTTTTGAGAAATATTAATAGCTTTATTTATTTTAGTTGCCATTAAAATTAACTCTATAACTATTAACCATCATTATGGCAAGTATTAATTATTTAAAAAGTCTATTGCCCCTTGTAAAATAAATGCTGCAGCATTTTGATCAATTGTTTTAACTCTTTTTGAAACATTAACGTCTAATAAACTTGATAGATTAAATGCGCCAACTGTTGAAAGTCTCTCATCCCACAATATTACAGGCAGGTCTATAGATTTTGATATATTTGATGCAACGTCATTCACTGATTGAGCAGATCTTCCTAGACTGCCATCCATATTAACTGGGTTTCCTACAATTATTCCACCAATATTATTATCTTTAATTATTATCTTAAGTTCATCAATTAGTTCGTTTGTGTTGGTTTTGTTTATGGTTTTAAAGGGTGTGGCAATGGATTGTCTTTCATCACAAATTGAGACACCAATTCTTTTAGATCCTAAATCTAAACCAATAAATCTTACCTTATTTGAGTGTTTTATTTTAAAATCTTCAATTGTGATCATATTGTATATTTTATACTTAAGTGATAGTTTGCCGACATATTTAATTACCACATGACAATTGATCTTAAAACAATAAAGCATATATCTAAATTATCAAGAATTTCAGTTGATGATGCAAAAGCTAATAAATTAGCTGGAGATCTTAACTCTATATTTGATTTCATTGAAAAATTGAATGAACTCAATACTGATAATGTTGAGCCTTTAACCTCTGTTGCAGAAACCACATTAAAATTAAGAGCAGATGAAGTTAAAAGTGAAAATATAAGAGATCAAATATTAAAAAACTCACCAGAAGAAAATGAAGATTTTTTTGTTGTACCAAGGGTTGTTGAATAATGTCAGATATCACTTCACTTACTTTAACTGAATTAGTTAAAAATATTAAAGATAAAAAAATTTCTTCTGAAGAAACTACTAAAGCTTTTATTGATAGAGGAGAAAAGTCTAGAGATTTAAATGCTTACATAACAGAAGATTTTTCTAACGCACTTTTGAAAGCTAAAAGTTTTGATCAAAAACCTAATTTTGATTTAAAGCTTCCAGGGGTACCAATGGCAGTTAAAGATTTGTTTTGCACCAAAGATGTAAAAACTACAGCAGGTAGTAAAATTTTAAATAATTTTATTCCACCATACGAGTTTACTGTTACTCAAAATATTTGGAATGAAGGTGCAATATTACTTGGTAAATTAAATTGTGATGAGTTTGCAATGGGCTCATCTAATGAAACTAGTTTTTTTGGAAATGTACAAAGTCCAATAGATAAAGGTTTAGTACCTGGAGGCTCTTCAGGAGGCTCTGCATCAGCTCTAGCAGCTAATTTAACACCTATTACAATTGGAACTGATACTGGTGGCTCCATTAGACAACCTGCCTCATTTACGGGTACTGTTGGATTAAAGCCTACTTATGGAAGTTGTTCACGATATGGAATTGTTGCTTTTGCATCCTCGTTAGATCAAGCAGGGCCAATGTCTAAAGACGTAAAAGATTGTGCATTACTTCAAGAAATAATTAGCACTTATGATGAAAAAGATTCAACATCAATTGATTTCAAAAGAAATGAGTACAGCAAAGAATTAACAAACAATATTAAAGGTAAAAAAATTGGAATTCCAAAAGAATATAGAGTTGATGGAATGCCAAAAGAAATAGAAGATTTATGGACTAAGGGAATTGAGTATGCAAAAGATTGTGGTGCTGAAATTGTTGAAATTTCATTACCTCATACAAATTATGCTTTACCTGCTTATTATATAGTAGCTCCTGCTGAAGCTTCTTCAAATTTAGCTAGATATGATGGCGTTAAGTATGGTTTTAGATCTAAAGGTGAAAACCTTATTGATATGTATGAAAAGACAAGATCTGAAGGTTTTGGTAGTGAAGTTCAAAGAAGAATAATGATTGGTACATATGTTTTGTCTTCTGGTTATTATGATGCTTATTATCTAAAGGCACAAAAAGTTAGAAAATTAATTAAAAATGACTTTGATGAAGCCTACAAAAAAGTTGATGCAATTTTAACTCCATCGACACCAAGTGCAGCTTTTAAAATTGGTGAAAAAACTAATGACCCAGTTTCAATGTATTTAAATGATATATTTACAGTTCCAGTTAATTTAGCTGGATTACCTGCGATTTCAATTCCTGCTGGTGTAGACGTTAATGGCTACCCTTTAGGACTACAAATTATTGGTAAAGCTTTTGATGAACAAAATATTTTAAACATTGCTTATGCTATAGAAGAGAAAATTCAGTTTAAAAATAAAATTACTGACTGGTGGATTAAATAAATGTCTAAAGATAGTTCAGAATATTTAATCGAAAGACGAGACAATGTTTACGAAGTGGTAATCGGTCTTGAAGTCCATGCTCAAGTTACATCAAATTCAAAGTTATTTTCATCTTCATCAACCACTTTTGGTGCGGAACCTAATACACAAGTAAGTTTAGTCGATGCTGCATTTCCAGGAATGCTTCCAGTTATTAATGAGTACTGTGTAAAACAAGCAATTAAAACGGGTATTGGTTTAAGAGCTCAAATTAATAAAAGATCTGTTTTTGATAGAAAAAATTATTTTTATGCAGACCTTCCACAAGGTTATCAGATTTCACAATTTAAATATCCAATAGTAGGAGAGGGCGCTGTTATTCTTGATATGGCATACGGACAAAAGGAAGTTGGAATTGAAAGATTGCACTTAGAACAAGATGCTGGAAAAAGTATTCATGATATGGACCCACAAAATACATTGGTTGATTTGAATAGATCTGGTGTAGCTTTAATGGAAATTGTCAGCAAACCAGACATGAGAACCCCAGATGAAGTTAGCGCTTATGTTAAAAAACTAAGATCTATTATGAGATATCTTGGTACATGTGATGGAAACATGCAGGAAGGCTCTTTAAGAGCTGATGTTAATATTTCTGTTAGAATTAAAGGGTCTGATAAACTTGGAACTCGTTGTGAGATTAAAAATGTTAACTCAATTAAATTTATGCAAATGGCTATTGATTATGAAGCTAATAGACAAGTTGATTTAATTGAAGAAGGTAAAACAATCGATCAAGAAACAAGATTATTTGATACAAAAAAAAATGAAACAAGATCTATGAGATCTAAAGAAGATGCTCATGATTATAGATATTTTCCAGATCCAGATTTATTACCACTAGAAGTAACTGATGAATTTATTGAAAAACTTAAAGGAGATATTCCAGAATTACCTGACGATAAAAAGAAAAGATTTATTGATAAGTTTAAAGTGTCTCCATATGAGGCGACAATATTAGTTTCTGACATTGAAACAGCTAAATATTTTGAGGAAGTAGTTGCAAAGATGGGTAAAAACCAAGATATGAAGTTAGCAGTTAACTGGATTACAGGTGAATTATTTGCTGTTTTAAACAATAAAAATTTAGAAATATCTGAAAGTCCAATAAGTGCAAAAAATTTAGCAAAGTTAATTAATCTAATTAAGAATGGAACAATTTCTGGAAAAATAGCTAAAACAATATTTGAGTTAATGATGAATGGAGACATAGATCCCCAAATAATTGTTGAAGAAAAAGGTTTAAAGCAAGAAAGCGACCCTAAAGCATTAGAAGCTTTAATTGATAAGATTATCAATGATAACAGGGAAAAAGCTATTGAATATAAGAATGGCAAAGAAAAACTGCTTGGTTTCTTTGTGGGTCAAGCAATGAAAGCTTCAAGTGGTAAAGCTAATCCTCAATTAATAAACGAGATATTAAAGAAAAAGCTTTAATATTGGTAGACACAAAGGACTTAAATAACCATGGGTAAGAACCTTGAAATTACTGAAAAACTTGAAAAATATATAAATAATTTTAGTTTAAAGTTAAATCCCATTCAGCAAAAAATAATTGATTATAACAATACACTTGGAGACGTTAAGAGAATGCAAGTAGCAACATCTCAATGTCATTTTCTTCATTTAATTATAAAAACCTCTAATATCAAAACAGTACTTGAGATTGGTACTTTTACTGGGTTAAGTGCACTTTCTATAGCATTAGCATTACCAGATGATGGTAAACTTGTAGCGCTAGATAAAGATGAGGGTACGAACAAAGTTGCATTAGACTTTTTTAAAAAAGCCAATCTTAATAATAAAATTCAAACAATTGTTAAGCCTGCATTAGATAGTTTGGAAGAGTTAAAGAATGATAAATTTGATATGGTTTTTATTGATGCTGATAAAATGAACTATAAGGAATATTACGAAAGATCACTGAAGTTATTAGATAAAGGTGGATTGATTATTGTAGACAATGTTTTATGGCATGGTGAAGTTGCTGATGAAGATAATTTAGATAAGTACACAATAAATATCAGAGATTTTAATACTTATGTTGCAAACGATAAAAGAGTGGAACAAATAATTGTACCATTAGGCGATGGAATGACTGTTTGTAGATTGTTATAATGTTCGATGTATTTGGTTTTTACAAATTTAAAAAACTTACCTCTTTAAAAAAAAATAAGATTTTATTACAGGATTTTTTAATTAAAAAAAATATCCGAGGAACAATAATTATAACTAGTGAAGGAGTAAATGCAACAATCTCAGGAAAAGCTAGCGATCTAAAGTCAACTATCACAAAGATTAAAAAGATATTAGATTTTAAAAAGTTTGATAGTGAAAATACTTCAAAAAGTAAATTTCAACCGTTTCATAAACCAAAAGTTAAGATTAAAAAAGAAGTAGTTCCTATGGGTCTTTCCTTGTCATCAAAAAATAAAAAAGATAATCATGTTGACCCAAAAAAATGGAATAAGTTGATTGGTGATAAAGAAACATTAGTTTTAGATTCTAGAAAACCATTCGAATATAATGTTGGAACTTTTAAAAGATCAATTAATCCTGATGTTGATAATTTTAGAGAATTTCCAAAATACTTAAATAAACTAAAAAAAACAAAGCCAATTGCAATGTTTTGTACTGGTGGAATAAGATGTGAGAAAGCTTCAGTATTTTTAGAAAAAAAAGGCTTTAAAAGTGTTTATCAATTAAAAGGTGGAATTTTAAATTACTTAAAAAATGTTAAAAAAAAAGAAAGTCTATGGAATGGGGAATGCTTTGTTTTTGATAACAGAATCAGTGTTAAACATGGATTGGTAACTGGCACATACTCAATGTGCAGTGGATGTAGAAAACCTGTTTCACTAAAAGATAAGAAGTCTAAAAAATATGAGGAGGGTGTTTCATGTGTAAATTGTCATGATAATTTAACTCAAACTCAAAAAGTGAGATTTCGAATGAGACAAAAGCAAATAAACCTTGCTAAAAAGAGTGGTTCAAAGCATATATTTCAAAAAGAATTTAAATAGGAAAAACAATTGTCTAAAGCCATAAATTTAACCAAAGATCCAATTTGGTCACTACTTAAAAAAGTAACTATTCCAGCTAGTGTCGGTTCTTTGTTTCAAACATTCTATAATTTAGTTGATACATGGTTTGCAGGTAGAATTTCTGCAGAAGCTATAAGTGCAATCGCTAAATCTTTCCCAATATACTTTGTCATCATTGCTGTTGGCGTTGGTATTGGTGCTGCAACAAACTCTTGTATTGGTAACTTATTAGGTGCTAAAAAAATTAATAAAGCATCACTATTTATTGCTCAATCAGTAATTTTTGCATTGGTCACTTCAATTGTCGTTACTTTATTTGGATTAAATGCTTCTGATTTTCTCTTGGGTGTTATGGGCTCTGATGCTGTTGGTATTGCTTTAACTAGAGAATATTTAGATATAATTTTTTACGGAACATTTATAGTTATGATTTAAATCTCTTTAAATGGAGCTTTGAATGCTCAGGGAGATACTAAGAGTTATAGAAATGTTCTTATCTTTAGTTTCTTTTTAAATATTTTTTTAAATCCATTATTTATCTGGGGATACGGAATTGTTCCAGCTTACGGTATAGGTGGTCTTGCTATAGCAACTGTTATCGCGCAATCCATTGGTACTATTTATTTAGCTTACAAAATTAACTCGTGTAAATTAAGAAAATATTTATCTATTAAATGCTTTATTCCTAAATTTATTCTTCTTAAAGAATTGTTCTCTCAAGCAATGCCTATAATGATTAGCATGTTGTTTATTGGTGTGGGTATTTTTAATATTTTATATTTTATTGGGCAATTTGGTGATCTTGCAACAGCGGGTTATGGTGCAGCTTTAAGAGTTGAACAAGTTTTCTTACTTCCAGTAATTGGTTTAAATACAGCAGTACTTTCTATTGGTGGACAAAATTTTGGTGCTAAAAATTATAACCGTATTAGAGAGCTTTATACTAAGGCATTATTTTTTGGATCTTCTTTCATGACTGTAGCAGGTATCATTTTATTCTTTGGAGCAGAATTTTTTGTATCTCAATTTACAGATAATGCAGAAGCCATTTATCATGGGGCTATATATTTAAAAATTGCTGCATTAATAGCTCCTATTTATCCTGTGTTCTTTATTACAACGGCAGTTTTTCAGGCACTTAAAAAGCCAGTTTACAGTCTTTACTTAAGCGTTTTAAGATTAACCGCATTCCCTTTCTTATCTTTGTGGTATGTAATTAATATTAGAGGTGGAGATTATGCAGATATTTTTTACACCATCATGGCAACTAATTGGTTTATGGGTATTGCGGTAATCATCTTTATTGGATATTTTTTAAATAATGTTTTTAAACAAAAGAAAAGCCATTTTTCTTATTAGCGTAACTGCACTAATATTTATTTTAATTATTATTCAGGTCAAATCTCAAACAATCAAAATTGTTGATGGAGATACAATTCATCTTAATGGAGAAAAAATTAGATTTACTGGAATAGATACACCTGAATTGAAGCAATCTTGTCTTAAAGATGGTGTAAAAGATCCTTGTGGAGTTACAGCAAAAAAAATCCTTATTGATAAAATTGGAAAAGATAATGTTGTATGTATTAGTGAAGGAAAAGATCAATACAAAAGAACACTAGCAGAATGTTTTGTTAATGATGAAAGCCTATCAAGCTATTTAGTAAGAAGTGGTTATGCATTTGCCTACAGAAGGTATTCAAAAAAGTTTGTAGTAGATGAAGATTATGCAAGAATCAATAAAATTGGTATGTGGTCTATGGAGTTTGACTACCCTTGGGATTATAGAAAATCTAAGAAAAATTAAATCTAGTAGGGTAGTTCTGTAACCTGGTCGCTCCACTAATAACCTTTATTTAATACATTTACTGAAAAGTGTCTGCTATTTATTGTCTGCTCTTTTTACTAAAATTTGCTATGGTTTGAGACTGTCATTAATTGATTAAAAAAATAACTGAATAACTCAAACAAATGGATTCTATAAGTTGGAAGTCGCAAGAATTAAAAATGAGTGAGCATAATTATGAATTAAAATTTTTAACAACCTCAATGGTGACTGCACAGAAATATTACTGAAATCAAGGAAAAGATATAACTTTTGATTACAAAAGTATTATTTTTAAAAAATGAAAAAAAAACAAATATTTTCCCTAGTAATAGTTAACATTTTAGCTATTTTTTTTATTCTCTACTTATTGGAATTATTACTTATTTTCTTTTTAAAAGAGATTGATTATAAACACATCTTAAATTTAAGATTAAATTTATATAAGGAAAAAATTTTAACTGAAAACATTGCTCTAGTAAATACTCCAGGTTTTTTTGGTAATTTTTATTTATTTGGAGGTCATCCAAATATTAAAACACTTTACTGCAAAGAGGGTACAGAGGAGTTTACATTTTATAATAGTGATAGGTATGGATTTAATAATGATGATAATGTTTGGGATAATGATGTAGATATTTTTTTAATTGGAGACTCCTTTGCAAAAGGTGCCTGTGTAAATAGAGAGCATAATATTGCCATGAGCTTAAAAACTTTACTTAATAAAAAAATTATTAATTTGGGAATGGATGATAGTGGTTCATTAGAGCAGTATGCTTCTTTTTTGGAATACTCAAATGAAAAAAAATTTAAACTTTTAATTTGGATTTTTTCAGGCTCAAATGATTTTGGAAACTTAGAAAAAGATAAAGATAACCATGTGTTAATTAAATATTTAGAAAATAATAAATTTAATCAAAATTTAATAAGTAATCAGAATCAAATTAATGAGTTTTTTGATATCCAAAAAAAAAATTTAGATGAAAGAATGAAAAATTTTTCATACAAAGAAAAATATAATAATTTAAAAAATTTTTTAGTTTTAAAACAACTAAAGCCAATTTTAAAATACCAAGTTTTTAATCGTATTAACCAAATTTTATTTAAGAATGCTACTAAGACTAACAACAAGATTAATATAGAAAAAAATACTGATACTAACAATAAAATCAAAATAGAAAAAAATATTAAGAATATTAATAACAAATTATCTACAGATGAGGTTTTAATGAAAACATTTACCGAGGCTAAAAAATTATCTTTAGAGAGAAATTATGAATTATTAATTGTTTATAATCCTGAGTTTAGTCTAAAATCCAACCCCTCTGAATATTTGAGATTTAAAAAAATTATGAGCGATTTGGATATGGGTTTTATTGATTTAAAAAAAGAATTTAATTTAAGAAAAATAGATCATATAAATTTGTTAACTTTTAAAAATGGACATTTTTCTAAAGAAGGATATAAAATTGTTAGTAAAATATTATCTGAAAAAATTAATCAAATATTTAATTAAGTTTACTTTAGTTGGTTTTAAACTAAGGTACATATTAGACTATAGATTTTATGACTAATACCAGTATAAATCTAAGAAAAATTGAGAAAATTGACATGTTTGATGTCATCAAACGTTAATCATCATTATAAATAAAGATAAGTAGATATGTTGTGTAAGGGCGTTCTTTATCTGGTGCCCCAGAATTCTAATTAATCTCTTGTTTATTAACTTTAAAGAGCTTTTCACCTAATGGACTGATTGGGTCTTGAGGTATAGGTTTAATTTTAGTTTTTTCCTCAACAATGCTTAGTAGTTTTTTAGCTAGTCCTTGACGTCTAAACATGGGATTAACAAAGATATATTCAACTTCAGCTGCCTCATTATATCTAACAAAACCAAGTGTAGTATTAATGTTTTTAAAGGTAATTACACCTTCGCCTAGATCAACGTCATAATTTGTATTATCTAAATTACTCATTAATTATTTCCATCTTGCTCAAGTTTTTTTTCTAATTTTCTCACAAAGAATGAAACAATTAATATTAAAATTAAATACTCTAAAATTAAAAATGTATAAATTTCTAACGGTCTATAAGTTGATACAACTAATTCATTAGCTTTTCTTGTTAGGTCACCAATTCCTATAATTGACACCAGAGAAGACATCTTTAACACATATACAAACTGGTTACCTAATGCAGGTAAGATGTTTTTAATTGCTTGTGGAAGAATTACTAATCTTAATCTTTTATAAAAAGTTAACCCTAGTGACGAACCTGCTTCCCACTGTGATTTTTTAATTGAGTTTATCCCTGCTCTAAAGATTTCTGCTTGAAAAGCACTCTCACTTATTGCTAGAGCAATTATTCCAGATACGAATGGACTGAAACTTAATCCAGTCATTATAGGTAGACCGTAATAAATCCATAAAATCAAAACAAGTAACGGTATTGCTCTTACAATTTCTACATAACTAATGTTTATGTAAGTTAAAAATTTATTCTTAGCTAAAGATGGTATTGCAACGATAAACCCTAAAATTGCAGAAATAATTATAGCTATAACTGAAATATAAATTGTTGTTGTTAAACCACTTAGCAAAAATTTTAGGTTAGTTAATCCTTCAACATTATTAGGTGATAGAATAAACCACCCTAACTCTTGACCACTACAAGAGTTAAGGGGTAAAATTAAAAGTAAAAAAAGTAAATTTTTCACTCTTAAAGTTATAATGAATTAGAGATTAATATCTAATTTTTTATAAGCTTTTTAAATTATATTTAGCGAGTAGTTTATTAAAGAAACCAGACGATTTTTTATCTTTAATCCATGCATTAACATAATCATTCCAAACCTGATCATTTTTACCAACCATCATTGCTAAAAAGGCAGGATTTTTCTCTCCATCAGGAACAATTGCTAATTGAGGGTATTTTATAACTAATTTATTGGCTTCTGTTGAACTTGTAATGTTTCCATCTGCTCTTCCAGCTAATACTTCCTGAAAGTCTCTTGCAGGAGATTCAACTGATTGCAATTTAGACATAGGAAAGAACTCTTTAGCTTTTTCTTCTTGAGAAGTTCCTAGAGTTGTTGCAATAGTTACACTTTTATTATTCAAAGAGTTCCAAGTTGAATATCTTTTTAAATTCTTTTTAAGAACCAGTGGAACAGTTCCATATTTGTAGTAAGTATCTGTAAATCCAGCGACTTCTGCTCTTTTTGGAGTTTTAGTTACACTTGTAGAAATATCATATCTTCCTGCAGTAATTCCTGAAACAATAGTTTTCCATTCAGTAGGTACAAAAGTAATTTTTACACCCATATCCTTCGCTAATTCACTCATTACATCAATATCAAAACCAACATACTTATTAGTAGCTGGATCCTTCATCGTCATTGGATCCCAGTCGCCTGTTGTTCCAACTTTTAATTCACCAGAAGACATAATCTGATCAAGTTTAGTTTCTGCGTTAAGAGAGAAGGGTAAAAGTGCTAATAGCACCACAAAGAGTATTTTTTTCATACACTTCATATAGCAAAGATTTAAGAAAATATAAGGTTATAACCTTGACGCACTATCACTCATCCAAGAGTGCAAATGCTCAGAAAAAGAGCGTCTAACAAATAAATTAACATCATTTATTTCCGTAAGATGAATAATTACATCAATATGCGACAGTATTGTTTGAACAACTGACCCTTTCTTATTTTTAAAATCATTAAAGTTAAAAGGCGACCCTGTAGCAAATAAATCAAAAACTTTACTGCCTTTTATATTCAGCATTACAAATTGGTCACTCACATCAGTTACAGCACCCAATTTAACTTTAGATATATTTTTGATTAAATCATCTTCAACATGATAAGTGTTATTATCCTCATTCACAGTTTCATTTGATATCAACATCCATTCATCAGGACCTAACCAAAATGCAGTTAATTGTTCTGCTGATGTAGATGTATTTGCCTCTGTAGGTAAGACCATATTAAGATTTTTACCAGTAGCTGTAATAAAATCTTTTGTTTTACCTCTTATGATTAACTTCATAATAGGTTTAATTTCTTTAATCACTAAATCAGAATAAGACACATCACCTTTAATAGAGGTTTTATAATTAAGCATTTAACCTCACATTTTCTTTATCAAAAAAAACAGGATCAACAATCGTTACATTAATATTTTTATCTTTCATAGGAATGAATAATTTTTGTCCTAGCATATTTTTTCCACCTCTTACTACAGCTAGTGCAATTGATTTATTCAAATTAGGGCTATAGTAACTTGATGTTACATGACCTAACATTTCAACTGGTTTTAAACTAGTGTCAGCAATTATCTGAGCTCCTTCTTCTAAAACTTCATTTGGATTATCTGTCACTAAACCCACTAATTGCTTTCTATCTTCTTTCATAGTGTCTGATCTATAAAGAGATCTTTTACCAATAAAGTCATATTTCTTTTTACTAACAATCCAATCCATTTGTAAATCTATAGGTGTCATTGTTCCATCAGTATCTTGACCAACAATAATAAATCCTTTTTCAGCTCTTAATAAGTGCATTGTCTCAGTACCGTAAGGAGTGATATTAAACTCTTTACCTACTTCTATACATTTCTTCCATAGGTCTTCACCATAGTTTGCTTGAATATTGATTTCATAGCTATGTTCGCCTGTAAAACTAATACGCATAATTCTACATTTAATATTATCAATTTTTGCATTCTTGAAAGACATATGCGGAAAGCTTTCATCGGAAAGATCAAGATCAGGTATTAGTTTATTTAAAATTTTTTTACTATTTGGACCACAGATACTAGCTGTTGCATAATGATCAGTAACTGATGACAAATAAACATCTAGCTCTGGCCATTCTGTTTGAAGGTAATCTTCTAATTTTCCTAATACGTTTGCAGCACCACCAGTTGTTGTTGTCATGATATAATGATTTTCATCAAGTCTAGTTGTAACTCCATCATCATAAACCATACCATCTTCATTAAGCATTAAACCATAACGACATTTTCCTATGGCTAGCTTTGACCATGCATTTGTATAAACTCTATTTAAAAATTCCGAAGCATCAGTTCCCTGAATGTCAATTTTACCAAGTGTTGATGCATCTAATATACCAGCGCTATTTCTTGCAGCTTTACTCTCTCTTTGAACTGCATCATGCATAGTTTCATTATTTTTTGGATAGTACCAAGCTCTTTTCCACTGACCTACATTTTCAAACTCAGCTTTATTTTTTATATGCCATTCATTCATTGGTGTTCTTCTAAATGTATCAAAATATTCACCAACATTTCGTCCAACAATTGTTCCAAATGTTAAAGGTGTGTAAGGGGGTCTAAATGTTGTTGTTCCAAGTTCGCCCATCTTAACACTAGCAGTTTCTGCAATAATTCCAAGGGCATGCATATTACCAAGTTTACCTTGATCAGTACCCATACCAGTTGTTGTATATCTTTTTACATGTTCAATTGATCTAAAGCCTTCTCTTAGAGCAAGCTTAATATCTTTTGCAGTTGCATCATTTTGATAATCTACGAAAGGTTTTGTTTTTCCTAAAACCTTATCAGAGGGTAGTAACCAAATAGTTCTAATCTCATTATCTTTAGGACAATTTATTTCTAAATTGTCAAATTCAGTTTCTTTTATATCTAAAAATTCTTTTAAAGATTTCGTAGAATTTTTTATAATATCATCTAATTCAAAATCCCCATTGCTTGAGCCAATACTAATTTGATCGGATGGGTATATATCAGGAATAAAAACTTGGTCTTTTTCTCTAAATTTTAACTTGCCCCCAGATTGAGTAAATAAATGAACTGCTGGTGTCCATCCACCAGCAATAGCTAGACAATCACAATCAAGATTAATTTTCTCTTGGCTAGCAAAAGATTGTCCGTCTCTTGATAATTCCATTATCGTAATTTTATTAATTTTTTTATAACCCTCTGTATTTACAACTGTGTGTGATCTATAAACTTTAATCCCTAAACCCTCAGCTTCTTTAGTAAATGCAGTATTAGATTGTTCTCTAATGTCTATGATTGCTTCAACCTTAATACCTTTTTTTTGTAATGAAATTGCACTTTCATAAGCTGTGTCATTATTAGTAAAAAATATATTTTTTTGGCCAGTTGCAACACCATAATAATCTGCATATTTTTTAACTGCAGATGAAAGCATAATGCCTGGTCTGTCATTATTGTTAAATACCAGAGGTCTTTCTAAAGAGCCAGTAGCAACAATAACTTTTTTAGCTCTAATTTTTAACAATCTTTGTCTTACCTTTTTATTTTTTTCATTTTTAGGAAGGTGATCAGTTAAATTTTCTCTTGCTAATAAATAATTGTATCCATGATAAGCAGCAACACTAGTTCTTGTTTTAATTTCTAGATTTTCAATGTTTTTTAATTCATTAATTTCATTTTCTAACCAAGTAGAAGAATTTTGATCATTTATTTTTATATGTTCTGAGTTTTGGAAAATTGTAGATCCTCCAATTTCATTTTTTTCATCAAGTAACAATGTTTTAAGATTATTTTTTGCTGCAGTTTTAGCGGCCATAATTCCACTAATACCAGCTCCAATTACCAAAACATCACAATGGATGTATTTATGATCATATATGTCAGGGTCAGGCTCAGTTGGTGATTTTCCAAGTCCTGCAGAATGTCTTATAACATATTCATACTTCTCCCAAAAGTTAGCAGGCCACATAAAAGTTTTGTAGTAAAAACCAGCAGGCAGAAGAGGGGATAAGAAATTATTTATACCTCCAATATCAAAGTCAACACTAGGCCAACAATTTTGGCTAGTTGCCTCAAGACCGTGATAGATCTCAAGTTCAGTAGCCCTAACATTTGGTTCTGTTAGTGCTGTATTATTATTAACCTGCACGATTGCATTAGGTTCTTCAGACCCTGAAGTCATTATTCCACGAGGTCTATGATATTTAAAACTTCTTCCTACTAAATGAATATCATTAGCAAGTAAAGCTGAAGCAAGTGTATCACCTTTGTATCCAAAATAAGATTTTCCATTGAATTTAAAAGAAACTCTAGAGGTTTCGTCAATATATTTACTGGTTATAACTCTTAAATTTTTTAGCATTAAATTATTTTACAGGAGGTTTTTCACCCATTTTATATACAGCTTTAATTTTGTCATTTGAAGTATCCCTAACCATGTTGAACCATTTTCTACAACCGTGAGCATGGTTCCATCTTTCATATTGAATACCTTTAATGTTTTTTCTCATAAATAAATATTCTGCCCATTCATCATCACTCAATTCTGTGGGTTGTTTAGGTCTTTCAATATGAGCTTCACCCCCAGCTTTAAATTCACTTTGTTCACGTTCACCACAAAAAGGACAGGTAATTAAAAACATTAGTGAGCTACCGCCGCTGCACCATGTTCATCAACAAGGTCTCCACTAATAAATCTATTTAAATTAAATGCTGCATTTAATTTATGTGGTTCATCATTTGCTATTGTGTGAGCGAATAAATCACCCGATCCAGGTGTTGCTTTAAATCCACCAGTTCCCCAACCACAATTAAAGTACAAACCCTTTACAGTCGTTTTACTAATAATAGGACTAGCATCTGGACAGATATCAACAATTCCACCCCATTGTCGAAGCATTCTCATTCTACTAAAAATTGGATAAAGTTCTAGGATTGCATTCAATGTACCCTCCACAATATCATGACTACCTTTTTGTGAATAAGAAATATAATCATCAGTACCAGCACCTATTACAAGTTCACCTTTGTCAGACTGACTAACATAAGCATGAACAGCGTTAGACATTACCACTGTATCAATAATTGGTTTAACTGGCTCTGAAACTAGAGCTTGAAGAGGTTTACTTTCTAACGGCAATCTTAAGCCTGCCATATTAGCTAACACACTTGAATGACCGGCGGCAACTACTCCAACTTTTTTAGTTTTTATAAAACCTCTTGTTGTTTCAATACCCTCTACCTCATCACCGTTTCTTTTAATTCCTTTAACTTCACAATTTTGAATTATATCTACTCCCATTTCATCTGCACCTCTAGCATATCCCCAAGCGACAGCATCATGTCTTGCTGTACCAGCTCTTCGTTGTAAAGTTCCACCTAGTACGGGATATCGAATATCTTGTGAAGTATTAATGATAGGACAGAATTTTTTAACATCTTCTGTACTTAAGTAAACTGCATCTATGCCATTTAATCTATTAGCATGTGTTCTTCTTTTTAAATCCCTAACGTCTTGTAAGTTATGCGCAAGATTCATCACACCTCTTTGACTAAACATTACATTGTAATTTATTTCTTGAGATAAACCTTCCCACAATTTTAATGCATGATCATAAAGACCAGCGCTAGCATCCCATAAATAATTGGATCGTATAATTGTAGTATTTCTTCCTGTATTACCGCCACCAATCCAGCCTTTTTCTACAACAGCAATATTTTTCATATTATGTTTTTTTGCTAAATAATACGCAGTTGCTAAACCATGACCACCACCACCAATAATAACTGCATCATATTCTTTTTTTATAGTGGGATCTTTCCAGGCTTTTTGCCAATTTTCATGATAAGAAAAAGCATTTTTGACTAATGAGAATATTGAATACTTATTTTTCATAATATTATTCAAGAATTACTTTATAAATATTGAATATTCAATACAATCGGTTATATCAATGTCGCAGTGGAAGAGTGGGTGAGAGGCTGAAACCAGTCGTTTGCTAAATGACCGTGCGGGGAAACTTGTACCGAGGGTTCGAATCCCTCCTCTTCCGCCATTAAAATAAAGGGTGATCTTTAAAAAAGTTCTTCATTTTAATAGGCTTTTTTTCCAAGATATATCTATACACATTATAGTTTTCCATAACACGCTGAACATAATTTCTTGTCTCTTTAAATTTAATTAATTCAACCCAATCTACAAAATCAACTTGTTTTTTTTGTGGGTCTTTATTTATCTTTTTCCAATATTTAACTCTTTTTGGACCAGCGTTATAAGCAGCTGCAGCAAAAGGATAAGCCCCATCATATTGTAAAATTAAACCAGCTATATAATGAGACCCTAGGTTAATATTGTATTCAGGATCAGATGTTAATCTTGATTTTGAATAGGGTAACTTTGCTTGTTTGGCAACCAGCTTAGCAGTGTAAGGCATTAATTGCATTAATCCCTGAGCACCAACATGACTGTTTGCTCTCATATCAAATTCACTTTCTTGACGAATAAGAGAAAGAATAAAAGCAGTTTCTGGTATTTTTCTTCCATTAACGTATTCAGGTGTACTTATTATTGGATAGTTAAAATTATTGTGAAATCTTTTTTGATAAGATGCAATCTTAGAAACTTGTATTGCAAAATCATATCTTGATATATTAGTTGCAAGTTCGGCTGCTAAAATTTCACTTCCACCTTTAATATTATCATTAGCTAAGTGTCTTAATATATTTTTTGTATATCTATCCTTATTTAGCTCATCTAAAAGATGAACAATTTTTACTAATTCTTTTTTATAAAAATATTTTCTATAAGCGTCAGGTACAATAGCTTGCTCATCTAACTCAAATGTTTCATTAGGTCTAATTCTTAGAAATGCTAGTTGACCATAATATGTTGATAAATATTTGGTTGCTTCTTCATACCATTGTTTAGATTGGGCTTTATCACCAATTTTTTCATAAGATCTTCCAAGCCAATAAGCGCCACGAGATAAACTAATTGGGTAACTCACATTTTGATAAAAATTATTAAAATGGTCTATTGCTAAAATAGGATCATCTAAAAAGCTTAATGCAATCCATCCACTCATCCATTCAGCATCTGCATATTCTGAGCCTATGTCCAAAGAATGTTTGCTCGCAACTTTATAAGCTGACTCATATTTCTTCTTATAAATAAGAGCTCGTGTCATTATTGCTCTTTCTTTCCACCACTTGTCTGGTCTAACTAAATAATCTTTATTATTTGGAACTTTAAATATAATCTCTAAAGAGTCGTCAACTCTTCCTCTTTTTCTTCTCCATTTAAGTCGATCGTAATTTAGTCCAGCATCATTTTTAAGTTTTGTTGGAACATTTTTGATTGCATTATCAACACCATAAGACTTGCTCATTAAAATTTGTCTAGCTGTATAAAGCAACTCATAGTCTTTAGGTAAATATCTTAACATTCTTTTTAAATCCCAAGATTTACCTTCCCAAGCTAAATAATCTGCACGTTTAATGTAATCATTTGCATCTAAATATTTTTTATATTTTTTCCTAAAAAATTTCATATTAGACCTATTTAGATCTGCAGTTATCCAGCCATCTTTAATTAGAGAGGTACCCTTGGTGATATCACCTGTTAATATAAAGCTTTCTCCAAGTATTAGTTTTCCATAACCACTTAATGGTTCCTCAGAATTAAACCAACCTATGATCTTATTTGGTGAGATCTTATTTGTTGAAAGTTTGTGTTCAGCTAAATACTGAATTCTACTTATTCTTGGATAGTTTTCATTATTTTTTATAAATGTTAAATAGTCATAAAAACTTGCTTGATTGCCTGTAGTTAGTAAATGTCTCCATTGAATAAAATTATATATAGATTTGTCCTTAGCTTTTTTAGACCGCGATAGTGCTGTTGACCACTGACTTTTTTGCATTGCTTCAATAGATTTTTTTGCAATTCCATAATCTTTTTGACTGTAGTATTTTGACTTATTCTTGACTACCGGTTTGCTCTTTTTAACAACTAAAGGTTTACTTTTAGGAATAAGAAAATTAATTTTTTTTAAATCTTTTTTGACTATTGTAGTTTTGGGTTCCTCTTTTTTTTTGGATGGTTTAGGTTTGGGTTTAAGTATCCCTTGTGATATTTTTGCACTCTGAGCCTCTTCATTTAAAAAAGGTTTTTTTAAAGGAATTATTGATATTTCAGCAGCAAATACATTTCCTATTATTATCGAACTTAATAATAGTGATTTTATAAAAAAAAATATCTTTCTGGGCATAAATTTACTAAATGAATCTTTAAACTATGTTATAAGTATTTATGTTCAAAGGATCAAATGTTGCTTTAATAACCCCGTTCAAGAATAATGAGCTTGATGTAGAGGCTTATATTAAGCTTATTCATTTTCAAATATCAAATGGTACTAACGGTTTGGTGCCTGCTGGTACAACGGGTGAATCGCCAACATTAAGCCACGATGAACATCAAAAAGTAATAGATTTATGTGTTAAAGAAAGTGATGGAAAAACTATAGTTATTGCTGGCACTGGTTCTAATTCAACTAAAGAGGCAATCTCTCTGACAACACATGCTGAAAAAGCAGGTGCGGATGCGGCTCTAATAGTAACCCCATATTATAACAAGCCAACTCAAGAAGGATTATATCAGCATTATAAAGCAATAAACGACAAATGTGGGATACCAATTATAATTTACAATATTCCTGGAAGATCTGTAATTGATATGACTGTTGATACAATGGCTAGATTATTTGAATTGAAAAATATTGTCGGAGTTAAAGATGCTACTGGTGATTTAGATAGAGTTAATCAACAAAAAGATAAAATGGGAACTGATTTTATTCAGCTGACAGGTAATGACGATAACGCTTTAGAATTTAATAACAGAGGTGGTATTGGATCTATAAGTGTAACTGCAAATATTGCTCCTAAGTTATGTTCTGATTTTCAGAAAGCCTCAAAAATAGAAAATGATGAGAGCAAGCTTGAAGCGATCAGACTAGATAAAATTTTACAACCCGTTCATAACTCCATGTTTGTAGAAAGCAACCCAAGCCCCGTTAAGTATGCTGCAAAACTTTTGGGTCTTTGCGATGATGATGTTAGATTACCTTTGGTCAAGGTTACAGACCCAGCCAAGGATATTGTTAAAAAAGCTTTAGTATCAGCTAATCTACTCTAATGAACAAGAAAGCCAATTCTGGTTTAAAAATTATTTGCTTAAATAGAAAAGCAAGTTTTAACTTTTTTTTTGAAGACTTAATTGAAGCAGGAATAGTTCTTAAAGGATCAGAAATTAAATCCATTAGAGAGGGAAAGGTGAATATTGCAGACTCTTATGCTGTAGAGAAAGAAGGTGAAATAGTTTTGATTAATTCTCATATTGCAGCCTTTAAACAAGCCAGTTATTCGAATCATAATCCAACTGATGAACGAAAGTTGTTGTTAAATAAAAAAGAAATTAACAAATTAATTGGTAAAATGCAGAGAGATGGTTTTACTCTTGTTCCAACAAAGATGTATTTTAAAAAGGGTAAAGCTAAAATAGAAATAGCAGTAGCAAAAGGTAAAAAACAATTTGATAAAAGAGCTACTAAAAAAAATAGAGACTGGAATCGTGAAAAAGCAAGACACATTAGAAAATCAAGTTAAACAATCATATTTAGCAATAGGATCGAATTTAGGTAATAAAATTACCAACATTCATATGACCATGTCTGAATTAGAAAAAAATAAAATTAAGATAACAAAAGTATCATCTCATTATTCATCAAAATCTTGGCCAAACCCTTTAATGCCAAATTTTATAAATATTGTTATAAAAATTGAGACAATCTTAGAACCGTTAGAATTATTAAAAATTTGTAACCTTATTGAATTAAAATTAGGCAGGGTTAGATCAAAAAAAAACGATCCACGAACATGCGATATTGATATAATTGATTATGATAAAAAAATTTTGAACATAAACAGCAATAAACTAACAACCCCCCATCCAAAGATGACTAAGAGAAATTTTGTTTTGTTGCCATTATTTGAAATAGATAGGAGTTGGAAACATCCAGAATCTAAGATTAATATAGTTAATTTAATTAATTCTTTACCAATTAAAGATTTAAGATCTATCAAACAAATATAAATTGATGTTATAGTTAAAAATGCTTAATTCAGAAGAGTTAATAAATAAAGTCAAAGTTTATAATAAGTTTTTAAATCCAGAAAAATTAAATAAAGCTTATAATTTTGCCATTAGAGCACATAAAAATCAAAAACGTGACTTCTGGCGATCCATACTCAATTCACCCTATTGCTGTAGCTAATATATTAACAGAACTAAAGCTAGATAGTGCAACTATAGCAACAGGACTACTTCATGATACTATTGAAGATACACACGCTACTTACGAAACTATAAAGAATGAGTTTGGGCAAGAGGTTGCTGATTTAGTTGACGGTGTAACCAAAATATCAGTTTTTGAAAATCAAGCCACATCAACATCAAAAGCTGAAAATTTTAGAAAATTAATTTTAGCAACATCAAAAGATATTAGGGTTCTTCTTGTTAAAATTGCTGATCGATTACACAACATGAGGACTATCGATGCAATTTCAAAAATTGAAAAAAAAGAACGTATCGCAAAAGAAACTATGGAAATTTATGCACCATTAGCAGACAGAATGGGGATGCATAGAATTAGAGATGAACTAGAAGATTTATCTTTTAAAGTTCTAAATAATAACGCAAGAGAGCTTATAAAAAAAAGGTTAGATGAAATTAAAGATGATAAAGTAAATAGCTTTAACTCAATTTCATTGCAATTTAGTGGATTGTTAAATGAACACAAAATAAATGCTGAAATTATTGGCAGAGAAAAAACTCCTTTCTCTATTTGGAGAAAAGTTCAAAAAAAAAGAATATCACTAGAACAAATTTCAGATATCATTGGATTTAGAATAATACTTGATAACATTGAAGACTGCTATAAAGCTCTTGGTATATTTCACAAAGAGTGGAATTGTATACCTGGAAAATTTAAAGATTATATCTCGTCGCCTAAGATTAATAAATATCAATCATTGCATACTTCAATTATAGGACCCAATAGAAGGCCAATTGAAATACAGCTCAGAACATTGCAAATGCACGAGTATGCAGAAAGAGGCATAGCATCACATTGGAAATATAAATCTTCTGAAAAATTTAATTCATTAACCTGGAAAGAATATGATTGGCTTGCTGATTTAGTTGAGATTATTGATAAGAATGAAAATCCAGAACACTCTTATGAGTATACCAAACTACAAATGTTTCAGGAAAATGTTTTTTGTTTTACTCCAAAAGGATCTGTAATTAAATTACCAAAGGACGCGACACCAATTGATTTTGCTTATGCTGTGCATACCAAAATAGGTAATAGCACTGTAGCTTGTAAGATTAATGGTAACGATAGTGAGTTACAAAGTATACTTTATAATGGAGATGTTGTGGATATTATCACCTCTAAAAATAAATCACCTTCATTGCACTGGATACCTGTTACAAAAACTGGAAAAGCAAGATCAGCAATTAGAAAGTATTGGTATAAAAAAGGAGAAGAGAAGGCTCAAAGAATTAAAAAATACAATACTACGCTATGGATTTCTTTGCCTGATAAGCCAGGAAAGCTAGGAGAGATAACAACTTTGCTTGGTAGCCATAGTTTAAACATCTCGAGTGTTGAAATGAAAGAAAAGTCTAAAGAATATATTAATTTTAAATTTAATCTAATTATAAAAGACTTGAAGAACTTTACAAATTTTATCAGTGAGTTAAAACAAAAGGAAATAAAATTTAAAATCATTAGACATGAGGATAACTGGTTAAAGGAACGTAATGCTTTCACACGAAAAATCTTTAAATATTTTAAAAAAAACTAACGCACTTTTAGAAGGTCATTTTATTCTTTCTTCGGGGTTGCATTCACCTAAATATATTCAGTGTGCTAAACTTTTAAGCTTTCCACATTTAGCTAAGGATATTTGTAATTCATTAGCAAAAAAAATTAAAAAAAAATTTAAATCTATAGATTTGATTTTAGCCCCTGCAATGGGAGGCGTTATTATTGGTTATGAAATTGGTAAACTTCTAAAAAAAGAGACAATATTCTGTGAAAGAGTTAATGGTAAATTTGCCTTAAGACGTGGGTTTCATATAAAAAAAGGATCAAAAGTTTTAATAATTGAAGATGTTATAACAACAGGTAAATCAAGCTTAGAATGTGTTAAGTTGATTACAAAACCAGGTGCAAAACTTATTGGCTTTGCTTCGATTATCGATAGATCAACCAAGAACTCACTAAAGATTAAAAAGAATATTATTTCACATATGAAGATAGACGTTCCGACATTTAAGAAAAATAGCCTTCCAGAAAGTCTTAAAAATACTCCGATTACAGTTCCTGGAAGTAGATTTATTAAATGAAAAGACTAGGTATTAATATTGATCATGTTGCTACAATAAGAAATGCAAGAGGATCGTTTCACCCTGATCCATTAACCATTGCTAAGCATGTAACTAAATGTGGAGCTCATTCAGTAACTATACATTTGAGAGAAGACAGAAGACATATAAAAGATATTGATGTTATTAAAATTTGTAAAAATAAAAAAATAATCACTAATTTAGAAATTTCATTAAACAAAAAAATAATAAATATAGCATTAAAAAATAAACCTAATTTTATTTGCATAGTTCCAGAAAAAAGAAAAGAAGTAACAACAGAAGGTGGATTAAACTTAATAAAAAATAAAAAAAAAATAAAAGAAATAATATTACTATTTAATAAAAAAAATATTAGAACAAGTTTATTTGTTGACCCAACGTTAAAAGATATAAAAATTGCAAAAGAATTAAATTCTTCTTGTGTTGAATTACATACTGGGAAAATTTCTAATTTAGTAAAAGAAAATAAAAATTATAAAAATGAATATCTAAAAATTAAGAAATGTTCAGAACTTGGTGTTCAGCTTGGAATTGAGGTTCATGCAGGCCATGGTCTTGACTATAAAACTACTGCCATACTAAGTAAAATTAAAGAAATTACTGAATTTAATATTGGTCATTTTATAATTGGTGAGTCACTCACTCATGGTTTAGAAAACACTATTAAGGCATTTAAAAAAATAACCAATAAATAGATATGAAAATTCTTGGTATCGGTGTTGATATAATAGAAAATATTAGAATACATAAATCTTTAAAAAATATTAGTTTTATTAAAAGAGTTTTTTCTAGCTCAGAAATATTGATAGCTAAAAAAATAACAAATAAAAAATCTTATTATTCTAAAAGATTTGCTGCCAAAGAAGCGTTTTCTAAAGCAATTGGAACAGGTTTTAGAGATAATTTGAATTTTAAAGACATAACTATAATTAACGATAAATTAGGTAAACCTTCATTTGTAGTCACAGATAAAATTAAAAAAATTGTTAAAAAACAATTTAAGATATCGTCTTTTGATTTCTTTCTGTCAATTTCAGATGAAAAAAAATATTCTATAGCTTACGTGATTTTACAAAAAAAATGATAACTAAAAATATTATAATTGATAATGTTAAGACAATTTTTTACGCTTTAGTAATAGCTATTGTTATCAGATCTCTTTTTATTCAACCTTTCTATATTCCCTCGTCATCAATGGAACCAACACTTTTAATTGGCGATAGATTGTTTGTTACAAAGTATTCTTATGGTTACAGCAAGCACTCTTTGCCTTTTAGCCCATCAATAATAAATGGGAGGGTATTTTCTAAGAAACCTAAGGTTGGTGATGTTATTGTTTTTAAAACACCAGCTGATAATAGGACTGATTATATTAAAAGATTAATTGGTCTACCAGGTGATAATATTCAATTCATTAACGGAGATCTATTTGTAAACAATAATCAAATATTCAAATCTAGAATTTCCCAAAATGATAAAATCTATTGTGGAAATCAAACTATAGATGTCAATACATTTGAGGAAAAACTTCCAAATGGCAAAACACATAATAGTGTATATTTAAAAAGTTATAGTTTTCAAAATTCTGATAACTTTATAGTTCCTTCTAAACACTACTTTTTTTTAGGTGACAACAGAGACTGCTCTAAAGATAGCAGATACCTGACTAGTGTCGGTTATGTTCATGAAGATAATTTAGTTGGCAAAGCCCAATTTATTTTTTTTTCATCTGATTTTAGAATTGGAAGTATTTTTTCTTTTTGGAAATGGCATAAAACAATTAGATTTGATAGGTTTTTTAAGAAAATTATTTAATGAAAATTAATCCCAAAACATTAGAAAAAAAATTAAAACTAAAGTTTTCAGATCAAAAAATTTTCATAAAAAGCTTAACACACAAAAGTTTTGATTCAATAAACAATAATGAAAAAATTGAATTTTTAGGAGATAGAGTTTTAGGTCTTATTATTGCAAAAAAATTATTAGAACTTTATCCAGAAGAAAGAGAAGGGGTGCTAGATAAAAAATTTGCCTCATTAGTAAATAAAAAGAAATGTCTAGAAATTGCTAAAAAAATTGAATTAGAAAAATATATTTTAGTTTTAAACCCTAAGAATAAAAAAATTGAAATTGAAGATAAAATAGTAGCGGACTGTTTAGAGGCTTTAATTGGAGCGATCTATCTTGACAAAGGTTTAAATTTTACTGAAAAATTTATTCTCAATTTATGGAGTGAGCATATTACAGCGAGTGTTGTAACCCAAATTGATGCAAAGACAAAACTCCAAGAGTACTCGCTTAAAATTTTTAAAGTCTTGCCTATTTATAAGCTAATATCTAATACTGGTCCTCGACATAAACCACTCTTTAATGTTGCTGTTAAATTAAAAAATACTAAATTTTTCGTAGCAGAGGGATCTTCTAAAAAAGACGCAGAACAGAATGCTGCTTCTTTATGTATTGAGGATGTTTTTAAAAAATGAATTGGGATGATAGCGCTTATTTAGTTTCCAAAAATAGATACAGTGAAAATTCAATAATTGCTGAAGTTTTTACAGAAAACCATGGAAAAATTTCAGGGATAATTTTTGGTGGTACATCAAAGAAAATCAAAAACTATTTACAAATTGGTAATAAAATTTATGTAAACTATAATTCTAAAAGTGTTACTAGAATTGGTTATTTTAAAATAGAAATTCTAAAAGCCTTAACTCCACTTTATTTTGACGAAAATCAAAAACTATCATGTATTACCTCAGCAATGCATCTTATAAAGCTTCTTACTGCTGAAGCTCAGTCTAATAAAGAAATTTTTAAATTAATTGATAAATTTTTTGAAATATTAATTTATGATAACTGGATACAAAAATATATTTTCTGGGAGTTAGAACTTTTAAAATTATTAGGATATGATTTAGAATTAAAAAATATGGTTGAAAAAGAGATTGTTGATAGTGAAATCAATTATTTTGTTAAATCCTCAACTGAGAAAAAAAGTATTCCAAATTTTTTAATTGATGAAAGCAATCTAGATGTTAATTTAAAAAATTTACTCAAAGGTTTAAAACTTGTTAGTGATTACCTTGAAAAAAGTATTTTAAAGCCAAATAATCTAAACCTTCCAACTTCTAGGACTCATTTTATTAATCTTTTAAAATAATTATTTAATTAAATCATTAATTCTATCAGCGTAATAGCTTACTATAGCGTTTGCCCCAGCTCTTTTAAATGAAATCAAACTCTCTAATACTGAGTTTTTATCTATCAGCCCTTTTTTAATACTATTACTTAATAGACTGTATTCACCTGAGACTTGATAGGCCAGAACAGGAATTTTAAAATTATCTTTAACTACTTTAATTATGTCTAGATAAGGCATGCCAGGTTTAACCATAACCATATCAGCTCCTTCTTTAATATCCAGAGCTACCTCTCTTATCGCTTCATCACTGTTTCTAAAGTCCATTTGGTAATTTTTCTTATCGCCCTTTAATAAACCTTTTGAACCAACAGCATCTCTGAATGGACCATAAAAACTTGATGCATATTTTACTGCATAAGAAAGTAGTTGAACCATTTCGTGACCTTCTTTATCTAAGGCTTTTCTTATTTTACCAATTCTTCCATCCATCATGTCTGATGGAGCCAAAACATCACAACCAATTTCTGCTTGTAACAATGATTGGTTTATTAAGACTTCGATAGTTTCGTCATTTAATACGTAACCTGATTTTATTAAACCATCATGACCATGAGAAGTATAAGGATCTAAAGCTACATCACACATAATACCAATTTCATTTTTATATCTTTTTTTAATATATCGAATGGCTTTACAAACAAGATTGTCCTCATTTAATGCCTCAGTTCCAATATGATTTTTTTTTGTTTTGTTTGTATTTGGGAATAATGCAACCATAGGTATTTTATTCTTGATTGCTTTATCAATAATAATTCCAAGTTTATCTATTGTGTACCTATAAACATCAGGCATTGTTTTAATGGATTGTTTTATATTTTTTCCATCAATTAAGAATATAGGTAATATAAAATCACTAGATGAAAGGCTATTTTCTTGAATTAACCTTCTAGACCAATCGTTTTTACGACTGCGTCTAAGCCTTAAATTTGGATAATTTCCTGTAATCATGTTTAAATCTATTTTTAAAATGCGACAAATGTATTATACAAATATATATTAAATTAAGTAAAAAACAATCAGCATGAGTATTGAAAATAAAAATATTATAAACTTAGATCTAAAAAAAGAAGAGAAGATTTTAGATTTTAGTGACTTTCAAAAACAAAATATCAAATTTGATATTGATAAATTACAAGAAGCCTACAATCAAATTATTCAAACTAAAAAATTTGATGATGGTGGAGGAATTGCCCACTTTGGAGCTATTTCTCTAACACAAATTCCTGGTGACCCAGACTCTGTTAAAGGAAGCAAAGCTAGAGGTGTTTATTGGACAAAACCAGATAAGTCAGGAAAAGAAGTTTCAAGAGATGTTTCAATTGATGAAGCTGCTTATTCAGAATTTATACCTGACTATGATAATACCTATTTTAAAGAAGTGTTTGATGCGCTTTCTTTAAAATATAAATTAGGTAGAGTTAGGATTTTATTAAAAGAGCCAAGATCAACATTGAGTTGGCATAGAGATCCTGAACCAAGATTGCATATACCCCTAATTTCAAATCCAGGCTGCATAATGGTTATTGACAATGTTGCAAAACATATGCCTGCAGATGGATCGGTGTGGGTTACTAACAATACAAAATATCATAATGCTTTTAATGGTGGAGAAGAAAATAGAGTTCATCTAGTAGCATGTGTTTTAGATTATAAGTTTAATTAGATTGAAAAAAATATTTTTATCATCAGATCATGCTGGTTATAAGTTAAAGGAATTAATTAAACTTCATTTAGTAAAAAAAAAAATTAATTATACAGACTTAGGCCCATACAACAGTGATAGAGTTGATTATCCTGATTATGCTCATAAAGTTGCAAGAAAAGTTAAAACCAATAATAATCATGCTGGTATATTAGTTTGTGGTTCTGGGATGGGAATGAATATTGCCGCAAATAGACATAAAAATATACGTGCAGCTCAATGTTTTAATTTAAAATCTACTAAATTATCAAGATTGCATAATGATGCAAATATCATTACATTGGGATCAAGACTGCTTACTAAAAAAAATGCTTTAAATTGTGTTAGTGTTTTTTTAAACACAAAGTTTGAAGGTGGAAGACACGCAAAAAGAATTAAGAAAATTTAATTATGTCTAGTGAAAAAAACTATTTAAACGAAAACTATAAAAGTTTTTTTGAAGATAGCTTATCTGTAACTGATCCAGAATTACATAAAGCAATAAGTGATGAATTAAAAAGACAACAACAGCATATAGAATTAATTGCTTCTGAGAATATTGTTTCACAAGCCGTCCTAGAGGCGCAAGGTTCTGTTTTAACAAATAAATATGCAGAAGGATATCCTGGAAAAAGATACTACAATGGATGTGAACATGTTGATGTTGCTGAAAACTTAGCTATTGAAAGATTAAAAAAATTATTTGATTGTAAATTTGCAAACGCTCAACCACATTCTGGAGCTCAAGCGAATGGAGCTGTATTTTTAGCACTGTTAAATCCTGGTGATACTTTTATGGGGATGAGCTTAAACTCTGGTGGTCATATTACGCATGGATTAAAAATTTCAATGTCAGGTAAATGGTTTAATCCAATAGGGTATGATGTTGATAAAGAATCAGAACTTATTGATTATGATAATGTTGAAAAACTTGCATTAGAACACAAACCAAAACTTATAATTTGTGGGGGCAGTGCTTACTCTAGAGTAATAGATTTTAAAAGATTTAGAGATATTGCTGACAAAGTGGAGGCATATTTAATGGTAGATATGGCACACTTTTCAGGTTTAGTTGCTGGTAAAGGTTACCCAAATCCATGCGAACATGCACACGTAGTAACTTCAACAACTCATAAAGTTTTTAGAAGTGCTAGAGGTGGAATTATTTTAACTAATCATGAAGACTTAGCAAAAAAATTTAACACAGCAGTATTTCCTGGTTATCAAGGTGGACCATTGATGCACGTCATTGCAGCAAAGGCGGCTGGTTTTTTAGAAGCATTAAGACCAGATTTTAAAGATTATATTAAATCAGTTTTAGCTAATGCTAAAATTTTATCAGAGACACTTAAGAATAATGGCTTTAAGATTTATTCTGGTGGAACAGATACACACTTAATGTTAGTTGATCTAAGACCTTTTAATGTTAAAGGTAATTTAGCAGCCGAAAGCCTTTCTAATGCTAATATTACCTGTAATAAAAATGGAATACCTTTTGATTCAGAAAAGCCGATGATTACTTCTGGTATAAGATTGGGAACTCAAGCCGCTACAACTAGAGGTTTCGGATTAAAAGAATTCGAAAAAGTAGGTGAATTAATAACTAAAGTTGTAAAAGGTTTATCTGACAATCCTGAAGATAACAGTAAAATTGAAGAAGAAGTTAGAAATGAAGTTATAGAGCTTACCTCTCACTTCCCAATATATAAAAATTTAAAATAATGATTTGTTCGATTTGTAAAAAAGGTGAAACATCAGTCGTAGACTCTAGACCTACAGAAGATGGTACCGCCATAAGAAGAAGAAGACTTTGTGTGTGTGGAGCCAGATTCACAACTTTTGAAAGAGTTCAATTTAGAGAAATAATGGTTATTAAAAAGAATGGAAGAAAATCATCTTTTGACAGAGATAAGCTTTCAAAATCAATTTACATAGCATTAAAGAAAAGACCGATTGATACTGAAACAGCAGAAAAGTTTATTAGCAGGACTTCAAGAGCTTTAGAGGAACTTGGCCAAAGTGAAATTTCATCAAATACGATTGGCACAATGGTTATGGAAGGTTTGAAAGATCTTGATCCAGTTGCGTACGTTAGATTTGCATCAGTATATCGAAATTTTAGAGAAGAAAAAGACTTTGTGCAATTCGTGGACAAATTAGATGTCTACAAAAAAAGATAAATTTTCAAAAAAAGATAAAACTTTTATGGAGCTTGCCTTAAATCTGGCTAAAGCACGACATGGACTAACTGGTGTTAACCCATCCGTTGGATGTGTAATTGTTAAAAATAATGAAATACTTTCAATTGGTCAAACAGGTTTTAATGGCACACCTCATGCTGAGTTTAATGCAATTAAAAATTCAAATGAAAACCTAGAAGATGCAAAAATGTATGTGACCCTTGAACCCTGTAGTCATTATGGAAAAACCCCTCCATGCACAAATATTATAATTAAAAATAAAATTAAAGAAGTTGTGTATGCGGTAGAAGATATTGATAAAAAAGTTAAAGGTAAAACTTTAAAAATTCTTCGATCCAAAGATATTTTAGTAAAAAAAAATTTACTTAAAAATGAAATTAATAAGTTTTATATACCTTATTTCTTTAATAGAAAAAATAACCTTCCTTACGTTACTGGTAAAATTGCAATTTCTAAAAATAATCTAATATATAGCAAAGATACAAAAAGAATTTCAGATATTCATACCGATAAATTTACACATTTTCTTAGATATAAAAATGACTCATTAATGATTTCCTCCAAAACTCTAAAAAAAGACAATCCAAAACTTAACTGTAGACTAGAAGGTTTGAATAAATTTTCTCCTAAAAGAATAATTTTAGACAGAAATCTAGAAACTAAAAAAAATTCGTATATCTTTAAAACAGCAAATAAAAACAATACTATAATTTTTTATCATAATGCCAAAACTAAAGAAAAATTAATGTTTAAAAAAAAAGGTATAACTTTAATCAAAGGTAAATTAATTAAAAATCACTTTGATATTAAGTCAATTTTAAAAAAACTCCATGTCCTAGGCTGCAGAAATTTATTAGTTGAAGGAGGAAATGATCTTTCTAAACACATTATTAAAAAAAGATTATTTAATGAGTTTTATCTATACAAATGTGCAAAAAGTTTATCAAAGTTGGTTAACTATAAAGAGTTTAATTTTCTTAATGAATTAAAGAAAAATTATAAAAATAAATTGAAAATTAATAAAAAATTAGGCAAAGACTTAATTACACTTTACAAATAATATTATGTTTAATGGAATAATTTTCAACCAAGGCTTAATCACTAAATTTGAAAAAAGATCACAGGGTATTAATATTTTTGTAAAAGCTGATTTAAAATTAACACGTAAAGATATAGGTGTATCAGTTGCCTGTGATGGTGTTTGTTTAACATTAATTCATATTAAAAATGATATAATGGAATTTTATCTTTCAGATGAAACTATACAAAGATCAAAGTTTAAATTCTTAAAAATTGATGATAAAATTAACCTCGAACTTCCTTTAAAATTTGGTCAAAAAATATCAGGTCACATTTGCCAAGGTCACATTGATGCAGTAGGTAAAATTCAGAGTATTAAGAAGATTGATAAATCATATTTATTTGATTTTGAGCTTGTTAAAAAAGAAAGAGCAAACTTAATTGAAAAAGCTTCTATTTGTATCAATGGAATTTCTTTAACAATTTCTAAAGTAACTAAAAAGGGTTTTCAAATATGGGTAATACCACACACATATAATCTCACCAATTTATCATCTCTAAAGAAAAACAGTCTCATTAATATAGAGATAGATATCTTATCTAAATACGTTAGAAATTATTTTAATGAAAAAAAATAGTTTTACACCAATAGAAAACATAATTGCCATTGCCAAGAGAGGTGGCATGTTTATTTTGGTTGATGATGAAAAAAGAGAAAATGAAGGAGACTTAATAATATCAACAACAGACTCCAGTGCTAAAAATATTAATTTTATGGCCAAATATGGTCGTGGATTAATTTGCCTAGCACTAGATAGCGTACAGGCAAAACGATTAAATTTATCCTTAATGTCACCAATAAATCAATCAAGGAATAAAACTGCTTTTACAATTTCGATCGAAGCAAAAAAAGGAATTACAACTGGGATTTCAGCAAAAGATAGAGCTAAGACAATTAAAATTGCATCAAAGAAAAATGTAAATAAAAAAGATATTGTGTCACCAGGTCATGTTTTTCCAATCATTGCCAAAGATGGAGGTGTTTTAGTTAGAGCTGGTCATACAGAAGCATCTGTGGATATCTCAAAGTTAGCTAAAAAAAATAATTCAGCAGTTATTTGTGAAATAATGAATGAAGATGGTACAATGGCTAAGGGTCAAGATTTATTTAACTTTGCAAAAAAACATAATTTAAAGATAGGTAAAATTGAAGATCTTATTGCTTATCGTTTAAAAAAAGAAAAACTAATTAAACTTAAAAAACAATCTGATATTGAGGTTAAAAATCAGAAATATAAAATTAGAATTTATGAAAATCTTTTAGATGGATCTGAGCATTTTGCTCTAATTAAAGGAAATATTAAAAAAGGGATAGTACCAAGAGTTAGAGTAATTTCATCTAACGTAGTTCAAAATTATTTAATCAATCAGCAATTACCAAATTCATTTGATAAAACTTTAAATTATTTTAAGAAATTTAATAACTGTGTTTTAGTTTTTATAAAAGATACAAACTTAAAATCTGTTACACAAACACTCAAGGATTATAAGAACAAAGATTTCTATAAAAAGGGAAATGATAAACTAATAAGAAATTATGGTATTGGGGCTCAAATAATTAAAGATTTAAAGATTAAAAATATGATATTAATTACCAAATCTCTTAAAAAAGTTATTGGTTTAGAGGGTTATGATATAAAGATTACCAAACAGGAAATCATTTAATGAAAAAAAAATATTTAATAGTTATTGCAGATTATTATAAGGACATATCAAAAGGTTTGCTAAGAAGTGCAAAGAGCATATTACCTAAATCTAGTTTAATAAAAATTATCAATGTCCCAGGCGTTTTTGAAATACCAGTTACAATTTCAAAGAATATTAAAAAGTATGATGCTTTTTTAGCTCTTGGTTGTGTTATTAAGGGCCAAACACCTCATTTTGACTTTATTTCTCATGCTTCAACTGATGCAATAATGAAACTATCTATAGAAAACAAAAAACCTATTGGTAATGGAATTATTACCTGCCTTAATATGCGTCAAGCTATAGCCAGGAAGAAAAAGGGAAGAGAAGCAGCTCAAGCTGTTATATCTGTCTTGTCACAATAATATGAGAACTCCATACAATCCAAATCAAAGTCCAAGAGTTATAATTATCCAAAAATTATATGGAAATTTTTTTAATGATGACACAGATTTAACTTTTCCTAAACATAGATTTAAAAAGTTTATTAAGGATGTGGTTTTAGGTACAATAGAAAGAGACGAAGTGATTAAAGAAGAGGTTAAAAAATATTTAAGTGAAGATATTCAACTAACTAATTTAGATAAAGTTTTTCAAATAATTGTTAAATCAGCTATATTCGAGTTTCTATATAAGCCAAAAGTATCTACAAAAATAATTATTAAAGAATATCTTGATGCATCAAATTTTTTTTTAGAAGACTCTCAAACAAAATACTTAAATGCTATACTGGATAAAATAGCTAAAAAAATAAGAACAACTAATGCATGAATTTGAATTAATAAAAAATTACTTTCAAAAACTTTCCACAAAATCTCCTAGTGCCCTAAATTTAAATGATGATGTTTTTTTTGATAAAAAAAATAGATTAGTTGTTTCAGTTGACACATATACTGAAGGTAATCACTTTATAGATTTTAAAAAGCCAGAATTAGTTATTAAAAAGATAATTAGATCGTCCATATCAGATCTTATTTGTAAAGGTGTTAAGCCAAAATATTATTTTATTTCAGGGTCAGGTAATAAAAAAAGTTTTTCTAAATCAAATTTATCAAAAATTAGCAAAGCACTTAACCAAGAACAAAATAAATATAAGATATTTTTAAGTGGTGGAGATACTGTTTTTTCAAATAAGTTAAGTTTTACAATTACCTCAATTGGTTTTGCTAATAATATTATCTATAGAAATAAAGCTAAAATTAATGATGATATTTATGTATCTGGCAATCTAGGTGATAGTTATTTGGGTTTATTAGTTTTAAAAAATAAAATTAAACTTAATCAGCAATTAAAAAAATATTTTATTAACCAGTATTTTATGCCAAATATTCAATTACAATTAACAGACAAAATTAAGAAATTTGCCAACACATCAATTGATATCTCTGATGGATTATTAGCGGATCTTGATAAAATGATTAATAGTCAAAAATTGTCATACAAACTTTTTTTAAAAGATATTCCAATTTCAGATAATCTTAAAAAAGTACTTGATTTTAAGAAACTATCTAAGATCAACTTTATTTCTAATGGTGATGATTATCAGATTTTATTTACGGCCTCAAAAAACAAGATGGGAATCATAAAGAAAATAGCTTCTAATTGTAGAGTTAAGCTTACAAAAATTGGCTCAATCCAAAGCTATGTTGAAAAATCATCCATTATTGGTGGCAAAAATCTTCAAATACCCCTTAAAAACAAAGGTTATTTTCATAAGTTTTAGTAAGTTAAATATTGCCTTTTATTGCTTTTTTTGTATTGTCCGGACTTTAAATATTAAAATTTTAACAACCAAACAACTAAAAAGGCATCATGAACTCACTTATAGAAACAATATTACTTTACACCATAGCAGCAGGATCACTTGCAATCGTTTATGGGTTTTTTACTGGTTTAAATATTCTTAATCTAAGTGCTGGAAATGCAAAAATGCAAGAAATTGCATCTGCAATTCAGATTGGAGCTAAAGCTTATCTAACAAGACAATATAAAACGATAGCCGTGGTTGGAGTTGTTGTTTTAGTCATTATTTGTGTAGTGTTTAGCCCTTTAGTTGGTCTTGGTTATTTTATTGGTGCAACACTATCTGGAATAGCTGGATATGTAGGAATGTTAGTTTCGGTTCAAGCTAATGTTAGAACTGCTGAAGCATCGAGAAAAGGTTTAGCGAGTGGTCTTGCCGTAGCTTTTAAATCAGGTGCGGTCACAGGAATGCTTGTTGCTGGTTTAGCTTTATTAGCTATAGCAGTTTATTATTATATTTTATTAAAAATGGGCGTTGATGACAGAGAGGTAGTTAATGCATTGGTTGCCTTAGGTTTTGGTGCTTCATTAATATCAATTTTTGCTAGATTAGGTGGTGGAATTTTTACTAAAGGTGCTGATGTTGGTGCTGATTTAGTTGGTAAAGTTGAAGCCGGAATACCTGAGGATGATCCTAGAAACCCAGCGGTTATAGCAGATAACGTTGGAGACAATGTTGGTGACTGTGCTGGAATGGCGGCAGATTTATTTGAAACTTATGCTGTAACTATTGTTGCAACAATGGTTTTATCTTCAATATTTTTTGTAGGTGATATGAATATGATGATCTACCCTTTAACAATTGGTGGAGCCTGTATTTTAACTTCAATTTTAGGAACTTTCTTTGTTAAACTTGGAAAAAGCAAGAATGTTATGAATGCTTTATATAAAGGATTTGTTGTCTCTGCCGTTTCTTCATTATTAATTTTATACCCTGTAACTGATTATGTAATTGGTTTTGCGAGCGAGTATACTGTTAATGGTAAAAGCTTTACTGGTATGAGCTTATATTATTGTGGAATAATTGGTTTAGTTATTACTGGTTTATTAATTTGGATCACAGAATACTACACTGGAACAGAATATAGACCAGTAAGAAGTATTGCAAAATCTTCAACAACAGGACATGGAACAAATGTTATTCAAGGATTAGCTGTTTCTATGGAAGCTACAGCAATACCTGCATTAATTATTGTTGCAGGTATATTAGCAACAAACTCAATTGCTGGTCTTTATGGTATTGCAATATCTGTTACTACAATGTTAGCTTTAGCTGGAATGGTTGTTGCTCTTGACGCTTATGGTCCTGTAACTGATAATGCTGGTGGTATTGCTGAAATGGCTAAATTACCTAATAATGTGAGAAAGACCACAGATGCATTGGATGCAGTAGGTAACACAACTAAAGCTGTTACCAAAGGTTACGCAATTGGTTCAGCTGGTTTAGGTGCATTGGTTTTATTTGCAGCTTATGTTGAGGATATTAAACATTTTTCAGGAACAGCAGGATCTAAATTAGAGGGAATAGTTGTAACCTTTGATTTAACTAATCCTTATGTTGTTGTTGGTTTATTAATCGGTGGAATGCTTCCATATTTATTTGGATCAATGGGCATGCAAGCCGTTGGCAGAGCAGGTGGAGCTGTAGTTGTAGAAGTTAGAAGGCAATTTAAAAAGTTCCCAGGAATTATGAAGGGTACTCAAAAACCAGATTACGCCAAACTTGTTGATTTATTAACTCAAGCTGCAATTAAAGAGATGGTAATACCATCTTTACTACCAGTTCTATCCCCGATAGTTTTATATTTTATAATTCTACCTATCGGTGGTCAAGCTGAAGCGTTAGCTGCTGTTGGTGCAATGTTACTTGGTGTGATCATAACAGGTCTGTTTGTTGCTGTTTCAATGACTGCAGGTGGCGGAGCCTGGGATAATGCTAAGAAATATATTGAAGATGGAAATCATGGTGGAAAAGGTTCTGAAGCTCATAAAGCTGCAGTTACTGGAGACACCGTTGGAGACCCGTACAAAGATACTGCTGGTCCTGCTGTAAACCCAATGATTAAGATTACTAATATTGTAGCTTTATTATTGTTGGCTGTAATTGCTGGGTAAGAAAAATAAGTCTATTTTTTTCTTTTTCTTTTACCTAAGGGGTCATTAATTTTCTGTCTCATACTAGATAGAAAGTCATATACAAATGTATTTTTCTTGTATTGATTATCTGTTGTTTGCTCAGTAAATTTTAAATCCTGCATACTTGTTAGATCCAGAAATTCTTTGCTTTCTAAAAGACCCATGTTATTTATCTCTAGTAATAGTACGTTATTAACTATAATTCTTTCACGGCCTAATCGTGCAAGAGATGAATTGTTAGTTTTTCTCTCAATATATATCCATAAATCATTGTCAAAAGTACTTTTTGTTGATGGTGAGCCTAATAATTCTAAAATATCGTTTTTATTTGATTGATTAACACTAAGCTTAGCTTGTTTTTTATCTAAAAAATGAACACCATGGTGATTTCCAACTTTTTTTAAAGTACAAGCTGAAATAAATAATGATATTATTAAAAATATAAATAATTTTTTCATGAATAAAAACTATATAAATATTTACAACAATTTAGTTAAATTAACTAGAAATAAAGATTTATATAAAAATTTTAAAAATCAAGATACTTTTTCAGATAGATTAATATTCTTTTTACTACATTTCGCTTTCTTTTTAAAAGTTTATAAGGAAAATAATGATAAAAAACTACTCCAAGAAATATATGATTTTACCTTCAGACAAGTTGAATTAAGCATCAGAGAAATTGGTTATGGTGATCAATCAATTAATAAAAAAATGAAAGACTACCTAAACTTATTCTATGGAATGATCGACAAAATTCACAGTTGGGATGAATTAGGTTTAGAATCTAGAAACTCTATTTTAGTAAATTTTTTAGATAATTCATCTAATATTGAGTATTTGGTTAAATATTTTGATAATTATAGGTTAAATTTAAAAAATAATACTTTAAATTCTTATATAAAAGGTGTAGTTAAGCATTAATTTTATTATGGCTGTACCTAAACGAAAACAATCACCGTCAAGAACTGGAATGAGAAGAGCTCAGAATATGAAGTTCAAATCTACCAATATTGTTGAAGATAAAAAATCTGGAGAATACAGATTACCTCATCACTTAGATCTAAAGACTGGCATGTACAGAGGTAGACAAGTTTTAGATCCTAAGGAATAAAAGACCAATAAATTAAATGATTAAAATGATAAAAATTGCAGTTGATGCAATGGGTGGAGATAATTCACCTAAAAAAATTATAGATGGAATTAACCATCACTATAAGAGTAACGCTAATACTTTTTATAAAATTTTTGGTGATAAGGAAAAAATCCAAAACTATATCAATGACCAGTTACCCCCATCTTCATTTGAAATAATTCATACCAAAGATACAGTTAAAGGAACCGATAGTCCTTTAGAGGGAGCCAAAAGAGGAAAAAACACTAGCATGTGGTTAGCCATACAAAGTGTTAAAGAAAAAAAATCTGATATAGTTATTTCTGCTGGCAACACTGGGGCGTTACTTGTTATTTCAAAACTTAACCTCAAGATGATTGAAAATATTGATAAACCAGCTCTCTCAGCTTTATGGCCAAATAAAAAGAATATGAGTGTTGTATTAGATTTGGGAGCTAATATTGAATGTAGCCCAAAAAACTTAATTGATTTTTCTATAATGGGTTCTTCATTATTTAAATCTTTATATCCAGAGGATACAGCAAGAGTTGCTTTATTAAATATTGGGTCCGAGGAACTAAAAGGTAATGAAACTATCAAAGACACTTACCAACAACTAAATCAAAGAAATAACACTGGATTTGAATTTAAAGGATACATTGAAGGTAATCAGTTGATGAACGGCGACGTAAACGTTATTGTTGCAGATGGATTTACTGGAAATATTGCTTTAAAAACAGCCGAGGGTACTGCTAACTTTATTACAAGTGAATTAAAGAAAGCCATGACAGGTAATATTATTGGTAAAATTTCTTCTTTGTTAAATATTTCAAATTTAAAAAAATTTAAAGCAAGACTGGATCCAAGACTTTATAATGGTGCAATTTTTATAGGTTTAGATTCTCCAGTTATCAAAAGTCATGGTGGAACAGATTATATAGGCTTTTCAAACTCTTTAAGTGTTTGTACTAGAATTGTTAGTGGTAATTTAATAGAAAAGATAAGAAACAACATCAGCTAATGCAAAGAACTAACTTAACAAAAAAAGACCTTATAAATTCAATTTATATGCAGATTGGTTTTTCAAAAAATATATCTGAAAATCTGATTGATGATTTTCTTATTACAGTTGTAGAAAATTTAAAAAAAGAAAAAAAATTAAAGCTCTCAAAATTTGGTACTTTTTCAATAAGAACTAAAAAAAGTAGAATTGGACGAAACCCCAAAACAAAAGAGCAAACAACTATAACTAATAGAGATGTTGTTTTATTTAAAGCTTCTAAGGAATTTAAAGATTTGGTAAATTCTAAGAATGATTCATAAAAATAATGATGCTTATAAATCAATAGGTGAGGTTGCTAAAATTCTTGATCTTGTAAATAAGAAAAAAGGAACTCTGAATACTCATACCATTCGTTTTTGGGAGAAGGAATTTAAGCAAATTAAGCCAAAAATTTTAAATGGTAATAGAAGATATTATAACAATGATACAATAGAGGTTTTGAAAAAAGTTAAATATCTCCTTAAAGATCAGGGAATGACAATTATTGGTGTTAAAAAAGTTCTTAATTCTGATAAATCATTAAAACTTGACGAATTACCAAATAATTCTATAAATGCTGATTATAGAATAAAAAATAAACTTAAGAAGATTTCCGAATTAATAAAAAAGATAAAAAGCTTAAAATAATATGGCAAAAAAAACACACGTTAAAGTTAGATTAGTACCTGAGGCTAAACCAGATAGTCCATTTTTTTATTATGTTAAAAAACCTGCGGGTGGTGAAAAAGCTAAAGTTAAATTATCTGCTAAGAAATATAATCCTTCTACAAGAAAACATGAAATGTTTGTGGAAAAAAAATTACCTCCACACAGTAAATAGTATTACTTTTTTCTAAAATTTCTTTTTTCGTAATCAATAAAAGACCAAATCATATTTTTCCAAATCCTATTAGTGATTTTTGGGTCTATATTTGTTTGTATTGATTTCTTTTTAATCTTTTTAAGAATAAAATTAATCCTTTTTTGATCAATTATTTCCTTCTTGTGAATTTTCACTTTTAATACTTCATTAACTAGTGAGGATCTTTTTTTGATTAATTTGAGTAAATCGTTATCAAGTTTATCAAGCTTTATTCTTAACTGGTTCAGTTTTTTTTTATTAGTAGGCGACATTTATTCAATTGGTTATTAAGATAATTATTATAAGTATAATTTATGTTTGTAAATAGCGACAACTATATAAAATATTTAAAATTGTGGTTAATAACTTTATTTTCATTAATTGTTCTGATGGTAGCAGTTGGAGGACTTACTAGATTAACTGATTCAGGTTTATCTATCACTGCCTGGGAACTATTTACTGGAATACTACCACCATTGAATACTAGTGAGTGGAATTTTTACTTTTCTGAGTACAAAAAAATACCTGAATATCAAAATATTAATTTTGGTATGGCTTTAGATGAATTTAAAGTAATTTTCTATTGGGAATATGTTCATAGGTTATTAGCAAGATTTGTTGGTCTATTTACTTTAGTACCTTTGCTTTTCTTTAGCTTATATTTTAAAAATAACCGAAGTTATTCAAATAAATATTATTGGATATTTTTCCTTGTGTGCCTTCAAGGATTTATCGGTTGGTACATGGTCTCTAGTGGATTAATTGAAAATAATGACGTTAGTCACTTTAGACTTAGCATTCATTTGTCTCTTGCTTTATTCATCTTATGTTTAATCTTTTGGTATATTCTTGATATTTATAAAATTGAAAGATTTGATAAAAAAATTCCAAATTTACTTTTAGTATTCATACTCAAGTTGATAGTTTTACAAATTGTATTGGGTGCTTTTTTATCAGGCTTAGATGGTGGACTTATATATAATTCATGGCCTGATATGAACGGAAGCTTTTTCCCAAATGATGTTGGTTATAAAGATGTAATTAATAGTCAATTATTAAGTAATCCATCTATTGTTCAATTTTTGCATAGATTGACTGCTTATTTACTTTTATTTTTTATAATCATTTTGAATTTTATCTATTTTAAAAAAAAATATGATTTTAAATATTTATTATTTTTTGATCTCGCTATCTTGATTCAAATTTTTTTAGGGATTGTAACTTTAATTTCTGGTGTAGAGATTAAATATGCGTCACTACACCAGTTAGGTTCAATATTAGTTTTGAGTTCTTATTTTTTGATATTATACAAAAACTCTAACTAACTGCTTTCAAATTTCCCTTTGAAGATTTATTTAATGCTTGTTCTAAATCTTCAATAATGTCATCTATATGTTCTATACCAATACATAATCTTACGTATCCAGGTGTAACACCTGAAGCTAACAATTCTTTTTCTGTTAACTGACTATGAGTTGTTGTTGCAGGATGAATTGCTAAACTTCTTGCATCGCCAATATTTGCAACATGATAAAACATCTTCAAAGACTCTATAAACCTTTTGCCTGCTTCAGTCCCACCTTTGAGTTCAATACCTACTAAACCACCATTCCCATCATTAAGGTATTTTTTAGCACGATCTGCAATTTTACCTTCATGTTCCGTTGGATAAATTACTCTAGCTACTTCCTTATTTTTTTTTAAATAGTCAACAACTTTTGATGCATTAGAACAGTGCTGTTTCATTCTAAGAGCAACTGTTTCAAGGCCTTGAATAATTCCAAATGCGTTGTCAGGAGATAGAGCAGAACCAAGATCTCTTAGTAATGTAACTCTAGCTCTCACTGCAAAAGAAACATTAGCTCCAGTTAATTCTGGAACCACTTTTCCCCAAACAGCGCCACCATAACTTGCATCAGGCTCATTAAATAGAGGTTGTCTTTTTGGATCAGCTGTCCAATCAAAATTACCACCATCAACCAAAGCTCCACCTACAACAGTACCATGTCCACCTATATATTTTGTTAGTGAATAAACTACTATAGCAGCACCATGTTCTAAAGGTTTGCAAATTACAGGAGCAGCTGTGTTATCCATTATTAATGGTATGTTGTATTTTTTACCAATATCAGAAACTTCTTTAATTGGAAAAACTCTCAAATAAGGATTGGGTAAAGTCTCACCATAAAAAGCTCTAGTTTTATCATCAACAGCTTTTTCAAAGTTCTTGGGGTCAGAAGGGTCTGCATATCTAACTTCAATACCAAGTTTACTTAAAGTATGTGTAAATAAAGAAATAGTCCCCCCATATAGATCTGTTGAACTAACTATATTATCTCCAGCTTGTGCAACATTTAAGATTGCAAAAGATGATGCTGTTTGTCCTGAAGCAACTGTTAAACAAGCCAAACCACCCTCTAAAGAAGCAACTCTTTTTTCAAGTGCATCATTAGTGGGATTCATTATTCTTGTATAAATGTTTCCGAACTCTTTAAGGGCAAACAAATTTGCAGCATGTTCAGTACTATCGAATTGATATGATGTTGTTCTATAAATTGGAACAGCTACTGCTTTTGTTGTTGGATCGCTTCTGTAATCACCACCATGTATGGCTATAGTCTCAGGGTTTTGTCTTTTTGTGCTCATCTTAATACTCCTTTTTTAGTACTTATGCTTTATGCAAGGCGTACAATACAGTTCAAATGTGCCTACCGATAATGTGTGTAATATCCTTTTTAGCATTAACTAGCCTGCAATAGGAACAAATCGGCTTAATCAAACTATCATTTAAGTAAGATATTACAAGAGAAATATAAAATTGACATTATATCTAATAATAGTATTAATCCCTGCACAATGACAAAATTTCTAAAAAGTAGTGAATTAAACAGCAACTGGTTTGAGATTGACGCTAAAAATGCTGTAGTAGGTAGATTAGCTTCAATTATAGCTATGATTGTTAGAGGAAAAAACAAAACTACTTTTACACCTCACATGGATGATGGTGACTTTGTTGTAGTTAAAAATGTTGAGCAAGCAAAGTTCACAGGAAAAAAATTCAAAGATAAAAAGTATTATAGACATACTGGTCATCCTGGTGGAATTAAAGAAATTACTCCTGAAAAATTATTAGAAAAAAACAAACCTGGTGAGACACTAAAACTAGCTGTAAAAAGAATGTTACCTGGAGGAGTTCTTGGTAGAAAACAGTTAACTAAAGTAAAAATTTATGCTGGTGAAGACCACCCTCATGCAGCACAAAACCCTAAACTTTTAGACCTAGCTAAATTAAACAGTAAAAATTTAATAAGAAATTAATATGGAAACAGCAGCTGCACCAACTAAAGTATCTACAAAAAAACCTAAAATTAAATTAGATTTTAAAGATAGTAAATACGCAACTGGTAGAAGAAAAAAATCTATTGCAAAAATTTGGGTGAAAAAGGGTACTGGCAAGATTTACGTTAATGGCAGAACTATGGATGAATATTTCACTAGTGGAAGTCATAAAATGCAAATTACAAGACCATTTGAAATTATAAACCAAGCTACAGATTACGATGTTAGATGTAGTGTTGCGGGTGGTGGACACACAGGTCAGGCTGGTGCAATGGTACATGGTATAGCTAAAGCACTAATCTTATTTGATTCTGAGAATAGAGCGGTACTTAAGACTGAAAAGCTAAATACTAGAGATTCTAGATCAGTTGAGAGAAAAAAACCTGGTCGTAGAAAAGCTAGAAGAAGCTTCCAATTCTCAAAAAGATAATTCTTTTTTAACTCTAAACTGCTATAATAAAAAAATGCCTAAGCTTAATGTTTTAGTTGCTGGATCTACTGGTTATATCGGTGTTCAATTAATTAAATTATTAGTTAAACACAGCGATATTAAGATTAAATATCTTTGTGGAAATTCCTCTGTTGGAAAAAATATCTCTAGTTATGAAAAGTCATTAAGTTCAAAAAAGTTACCTAAAATTATTAGATACAACAAAGCACTTTTAAAAAATATAGACCTTATTTTTACAGCTTTACCCAATGGTGAAGCACAAGATATTTCAAATGATTTATTAAAACATAATGTATTAATTGATTTAGCTGCAGACTTTAGACTTAATAAAGCATCTGATTATCTAAAATGGTACAAACAAAACCATAGATCTGTCAAAAATATTAAAAAATCAATTTATTCATTACCAGAAATCAATGGTAACAAAGTAAAGAAATTTAATATTATTGGATGTCCAGGTTGTTATCCAACTTCAATACTTCTACCACTTATTCCTTTAATTAAGAAAAATTTAATAAAAACAAATAATGTTATTATAGACTCAAAATCTGGTTATTCTGGAGCTGGTAGAGGTGTACATAATAAATATAAAGATAAAAACCTTTATGAGTCTTTAAGTGCTTATGGTGTAGGTTTTCACAGACATAACTCTGAAATTCAACAAGAAATTAATAACTATAGTAAGAAGAAATTTTCTTTTACATTTACACCTCATCTAATACCAATGTTTAGAGGTATACTTAGTACTATTTATGTAGATCTTAACAAAGGTGTAAGCATTAAAAAATTAGAAAATATTTTAAAAAGTCAATATTCAAAAAATAGATTCGTTAAAATTTTAAAAACAAATTCATTGTTAAGTACAAACGACATAATTAACACAAATAATTGTTCTATAGTAATTTGTAAAACTAAGTATAAAAATAGAGTTATTATTTTATCTGCTATTGATAATTTGATTAAAGGTGGAGCAGGACAAGCAATACAAAATATGAATATTAAATACGGTTTTAATGAAACAAAAGGATTAATTTGAAATACTTATTTTTCTCTTTAATTTTATTTTTAACTTCGTGCTCATTAAACAAAGACTCTGCTTATTGGAATAAAGATCCAATAAAAAAATCTACTGAAGATAAAAAATTATCCGAGATATTAAAGAAAACTGGTGATTATAAATCTATGACTTTTGGTGAATTTAACCTTTTTCTTAAAGATTATTCAAATAACGCAGAATACCCAGATATTAACCAATAGATGAAAGATATAATTAACATTGCTGTGGTTGGTTTAGGGCAAGTAGGTATCTATTTGTTAAATGAGCTTAATACTAAAAAAAAGGATATTGAACTTAAGACGGGTAATAAGATTAATATAGTAGCTGTTTCAGCAAGAAACATTTCTAAAAAGCGGAGATTTAAAGTTAATAAGAAAATATTTTTTGAAAACCCATTAGAAATTTTTAATAAAACCAAAGTAGATATTTTATTCGAAGCTATAGGTATGTCAGATGGGCTATCTAAAAAAGTTGTAGAAACTGCTTTAAAAAATAAAATACATGTAATCACTCCGAATAAAGCGCTCATCTCTAAACATGGCGATTATTTAGGAAAATTAGCTGAAGATAATAATGTTAATTTAGAATTTGAAGCATCTGTAGCAGGTGGGATTCCAATATTAAGAACTATTAAAGAAGGTCTTGCAACTAACAAGATTACTAAAGTTTATGGAATTTTGAATGGTACTTCTAACTATATTCTTTCAGAAATGAGAGATGCTAAAGACAGTTTTGCTAATGTTTTAAAAAAGGCTCAAAAATTAGGATACGCTGAACCAGGTAACTCCAAATTAGATCTTAACGGTTTTGATGCTTTTGCTAAAGTGAGAATTTTGTCTGCTCTTGCATTTAATACTAAGATTTCAAAACACAAATGTTTGATGGAAGGTATTGAGAAGATTGAGTTAAAAGATATTGAAATTGCTGATCAATTAAATTCACGTATTAAATTATTGGGTATTTCTGAGATTATTAATAATCAACTATTTGAAACTGTTCATCCATGCCTAGTTAGTAAAAATTCTTACATTGGTAACGTCGGTGGAGTTATGAATGCTGTTATTCTTGAAGGAAAACCTGTTGGTGAGAGTATATTGCAGGGAGAGGGAGCTGGCCATGGTCCAACCTCATCATCATTATTATCTGATCTACTTTCAATATTGAATGGGAATGTTAAAAAACCCTTTGGTATTCCTGGTAATAAACGTAAATCAATTAAATGTTATAATGTTAATAATTATACTAATTCTTTATATTTACGATTTGAAGTTAGAGACAAACCTGGTGTTTTATCAACAATCACAAATAGATTAGCTAAGTATAAAATTTCAGTAAAAAGACTAATTCAAACTCCTGATAAAAAAAATAATAAAGCTACTATCGTTATTATTACCCATAAAACTAATGAGCTTAATTCTAAGAATTGTCTTTCTGTTTTCAAAAAAGACAAAAATATTCTTAAATATCCTACATTGATTAGAATTTATAATTAATGGAAATATATCTAAAACTGTTTGAGGTAATATTTCCTGTCTTCTTTGTTGTTGGTATTGGGTACTACTTAGGTAAAAATAATTCAAAAATTGATACAACTTTCATAACTAATTTTGCTGCTAATATTGGAACTCCAGCAATGATTATATATGCTCTAACTTCAACTGGCATATCCTTTGAAATATTTAAAGATTATTCTTGGTACTTCTTAATAGCAATTGTAGCCTTTACTTTTATTGGAATAATTTTTTTATTTTTCTTAAAAACAAAAGATATAATCCGTGAGCTTCCACCATTTATAATGCCTAATACTGGAAATATAGGTATGCCTATTTGCCTATTTGCTTATGGTAATGAAGGTTTAGGTGTTGCAGCATCAATTGGAGCCTTAATAGTTTTATGCCACTTTACGTTGGGGATTTTTCTTGCTGATAGAAAATTCAATATTAATGTTATTCTTAAAAATCCACCATTTTATGCAATTATAATTTCAGTGATTTTTCTATATTTCAAAATAGAACTTCCAGTCTTTATAGAAAACACAACGTTTCTACTAATGTATGCTACAATTTTTTTAATATTAATGTCTTTAGGAATTGCCTTAACTCGTTTTAAAGTTTTTTCTTTTAAAAAGGCTGTGATCTCATCAATTGGAAGAGTTATCTTAGGTCCCATTGTTGCGTTATTAATAATTAGATATTTTGATCTATCAGGATTTGCAGCTGGTGTTCTATTAATTCAATGTTCAATGCCTAGTGCTGTTTTAAATTATCTTGTAGCTTCAATTTATTCACCGAAAAAGATTGTAGATAGTGTTGCTAGTACCATTGTTGTCTCTACAGTTATGTCTTTTGCTACTATTCCAGTGGTCGTATTCTTTGCTTTAAAATACTTTAATTAAACTGTATCTATTGGCTTATGAAAGCCATCACATTTAACCTTTTAGCCTGGGTAATGCTTCCAATCATGGATGGTTTTGCCAAGTATTTAAGTGCGGATATGCCAGTTTTACAGATCACTTGGGCAAGATACTTTTTTACGGTCGCATTCACGCTTCCAATAATGTTCTTCTTTTATAATAAGCAGCTTGTTTGGACTGATAAGCCTAAGTTACAAATAATAAGAGGGTTAATACTACTTTGTGCTAATATTTGTTTCTTCTATGCAATATCTGTTATCTCTTTAGCTAAAGCTTTAACGCTTGCCTTTGTGGCACCCTTAATTGTTACTGCATTTTCCCCTATATTTTTGGGTGAGAAGGTGGGTGTAAGGAGATGGACTGCTGTTATTATAGGGTTTATTGGCTCTCTAGTTGTTATAAGGCCAGGTTTTGTAGAGATTAACTTGGCTAGTATAGCTGCATTAGGGACTGGTGTAATGTATGGCTTCTATTTGATAATTACACGTAAATTGAGCACTTCAGATAACCCTTTATTAACCTTATTATTAACAGGATTAGTTGGATTGGTAGCTGTTTCAGGCATAATGCCTCTTATTTGGGTTAATCCAAGTGCCTCGCAATGGTCTATGATGGCCTCTATAGGAGTATTTGCCTGTGTTGGTCACTTATTTCTTATATTATCCCTTAAATATGCTGATGCATCTAAATTAGCTCCATTTAGCTACTTTGAAATTATTACTAATATCATTATTGGTTATTACTTCTTTAGTGATTTTCCAGATAATTGGACATTCTTAGGTTTATCAATTATTATTATGAGTGGGATTTATATATCTAGAAGAGAATCTCATATTAAATCCAATTAAATATGTATTATTTGTTTACTAATACTTAATATTATACTTTTATAATACATTTTAAACTACTGTAATTATTAATTTAAATATAATATTATAAATTTATAAAATTATCGATGAAATATAATAATGTTTAAAAAGTAGTTAAATTATAGTTACTAAAAATAGGCCTAAAATAAGATAAAAGAAGCATAAATCTTTTTTTTATAGTTAAAAAAGTGAAAATTGAGAAATTTTGATTTTTATTAAATTAAATATAGTTTTGTAGCTTGGTAAAATGGCTATTTAGTATTGATATTAAATACTTATTTCAATTAATAGGGAAGTTTTGTTAAAAATTAGATTATTTATGAGTAGAATAGGAGGTTAAAAAAGCCAGTAAAATGGTCTTTTTTACCCCTTCTATAATCGTTGCTATTGTTGACAAGTAGAGCAATGCAGTATGAGAATATACTGTTTAAACGTCCATAGGATGGTCTATTTTAGCCCAAAGTCCTTTTGCAGTACAACTAAAGGATGCATTACAGCAATTAGACTAAAATAGGGCTAAATATCTAAAAAGTGTTTAATACCAAAGGTTTTTGAGGTTTTTTGTGGTTAAAAGCACTATTTTATGAAGACCTTTTCTGATCTCAATAAACGTCGTTTTTGTTGAATTCCACCTTCTCCAGAGTATCCGCCGAGACTTCCATCTGATCTGATCACTCGATGACAGGGTATTTTAGGTGGATAGGGGTTTTTACCTACTGCATTAGCAACAGCTCTGAATGCCTTAGGTTTTCCAATGGCTTTAGCAACTTCTAAATAGGTCTTAACTTTGCCCTTGGGTATTTTCTTTAGGTAATTCCACACTTTAAGCTGAAACTTAGTTCCCTTTAATTTCATAAAGTTCAAATCCAGTGTTATAAGCTATTTTATCGTATAATTTCTTTGCATTTTCATTAGAAGAGTGGGTGATCCAACGAATTCCATTCCAATTATTAGCTTTAGATAAGGATTTTAGATGACTAATAAGTTTTTGAGCTATTTTTTGACCTCTAAATTCTGGCTCTACGAACAAATCGTCTAAAAAACCAATATATTTGCCCTTAATGGGTCTTGGCATTGTTCTATAATGGGCAATTCCACGGATCTTACCCTCTAATTCAAAGCAAAGTCCTTTAACATCATGGCTTTCATCTTGAATCCATACCCAAAGAGTATCTAAAATCCCTGTATTCATTGGTACTTTGTAGAAATCAGCATAACCAATATATAATTTAGCCCAAATTTCCTTGTCTTTTTCTTCTAGTTTTCTAATCATTTGGTTTAATTCCATTATTTAAATTATTGATATTAATCATTTATTTTAAATCTGAGATAAAAACCTAATTCTAATTTCTGGTTTATAGCTTAAAACCAAAACTTTATAGACACCTTGAAATTTTTGGTATTTTCCTAGCTTTTTATCTCCATCTAAACCTTTTGAAAGCCATGTTGTTTCTAAAATATGAGTTTTTCTATCAGATTCATTTTCCCACATGACTGGCATTTCTTCTTTTATTTGTCCTGGTGCTTCAGCACACCAAGAACTTCTGTATTCAAATCTTATAATATTAATATTTACATAAGAGCTCATTATTTAATATTTATATGTATTGACAATCAAAATCACCTAATATATATTTCCGATAATTAATGGTTATCGGAAAACATGAATGATTTAATTACAGACATAAAAAGCCTTGAATTAGAAACTATCAAGAATTTAAGAAATTCTAAATCTGCAAATACTATTCGAGCTTATCAGTCTGACTATAATGACTTTTCGTTATTTTGTTCAAAAAATGGATTTCAAGCAATGCCAACACAACCAAAAATATTAGCATTATATATAACTCATTTATCGTATTATTCTAAATACAGCACTTTAAAAAGACGATTAGCATCAATCAGCATACTTCATAAAACTAAAGGCTATTATATAGATACGAAACATCCCATAATTATGGAAAATTTAATGGGAATTAAAAGAAAAAATGGAAGTAATCAAAGAGGAAAAAAACCCTTATTAATCAATGAGTTAAAAATATTAATTAATGCAATACATCAATCTAATGAAAAAGATAAAAGAAAAATTAGAGATAAGGCTTTAGTTTTAATTGGATTTTCAGGCGGTTTTAGAAGATCTGAGTTGGTTGATATCCAATATGAAGACTTAGAATTTGTATCAGAGGGAGTTAAGATCTTCGTAAAAAGGTCAAAAACTGATCAATCTGGAGAAGGGATGACTAAGGCTATCCCCTACTTTGATAATAAAAAATTTTGTCCTGTAAATGCATTAAAAAATTGGATTAAAATATTTGATTTAAAAAAACGTAAAATTTTTGATATTTCAGATAAAAGCGTAGCATTAATAATTAAAAAGTATGCAAATTATGCTGGTTTAGACAGTCATAAATACGCTGGACATAGCCTAAGATCAGGGTTTGCGACCTCAACAGCAGAGTCTGGCGCTGAGGAAAGAAACATAATGGCTATGACAGGTCACAAATCCACTGAAATGGTTAGAAGATATATAAAAGAAGCAAATCTATTTAAAAATAACGCTTTAAATAAAATTAAATTATAATTAATTAATTTCTGAAACTATTTTTAACAAATATTAAATCAGCATAAATAAAATTTACAAGAGTGTAACCTTTGGAGGTTAAAAATTTATAAAGTTCAGAGTTTATAATATTATTGATATTTTGATCTTTAATTTCAATTTTTGAAAGTGATAAATCTAAGAATTCAACTACAATAACATTTGGAGAATATTTTTCAAAATCAAAACCTAAAAATACTTGTAATTCATGACCTTCGACATCAACTGACATGAAATCAAATTTTTTATTCTCAAATTTTGTTGATTTTAAAATATTATTAAGAGTATTAGTTTTAATTTTTTTAATTTCTTTTATTTTAGCTTTTTGAAAGTTAGAAACTTTATTTTCAATTGTATTAATTGCAGATTTCTTATGGTAAAAATACAGATTAGTATCTTTAATTGTATCTGAAATAGCCGCACAAATATTAGTATCTTTAGGTCTAGAAAAATTGAATAAATCTATATTATCTTGATCAAGATCAACGTTAATTCCGCACCACCCTTTTTGATTAAGTAAAAAACTATTACTATTGTTTATAGGATGTTGACATCCAATATCTAAATAAATTCCATCATTGAGATCTCTAAAAATATTATTAATTGCAATGTCAACACCACTAAAAGAATAATATCTTTTTTTAGACTTTATCTTTTTATGTAGAATATTAAGATAAAGATATATTTTTTTAAACATTGTTTATATTTATAAATTCAAATTATTGTAGCATTTCTTAGGAACAAAGACTCTCATTTCTGAACCCTTATATCCTTTGACTTTAATTCTATGAGAAATTTTATAATTATCTAAATTATTATCTAAAACATCAATCATATTTTCCATCGAATAGATGTAGATATCCTCATTCATTATCATGTTATTTGATATATTTTTAAAGTTTTTTTGAAATATTAAATGAAAATCTTTACCCAAATGTTCGTTAAAAATTGCTGCCATTTGTATTCTCTCTAATCTTGATATGGCAAGTATGAAACCATTTGGTGTTAAATTTAATATATGATTAATTTTACATTTTTTTATAATTTCATCATCAATCAACTTAACAGTTTTAAGAAGATTCCATTTATCAGCTTCCCATTTTTGATTTTTAAAATATTTAATTTCTTTGTATGATATTGATTTTTCATAGTTAATGTTTTTAAAAAATTTAACGTTTCCTTTCGGAAAAAAATAAAATGAAAAACAAGAAATAAATAATAAAATAAACAAAATAATAAACTTAATATCATTCATTTTAAAAGAATTTAACTTATAAAAAATTACAGGAAGGCCAATAAGTACAGAGGTATATAGTCTAAAAAGTTCAAGATTAATTGAAACAATTAATGAAGAAAGGCATAATAATGTAATAAAAATTATCTTAATATTTTTATCTTTCTTAAAAAATAATTCTTCAAAAAAAACATAAGTATTAAAGATTAAAATAAATAGAATAGGAATATATTGGGGTGAAATTGCAAGTTTAAATGGTACTTCGCTAATAAAAAAATAAATAAATTTTTGAAGAAGTGTAAAAAATGTTGTTTCATAACTTTTCAAATATACAAAAGGTAATGTTTGAAATTCAACCCAATTAAAAAAAATATTATTACTTATTAAATAAACAATAAAAAACCCTATCGGTAATAGAAACCCTGTTATAAGAAAATAATTTTTTATTTTATTTTTTAAAGAAAAATAAATTAATAAATTGATGATCAGAAAAGATGGTATTATGAAATAATAAAAATTTTCTCTAGTTAAACATGCAAGAGCAATGAAAAAACCACTAATAAACAATCTTTTATTATTATCGACATTAAAGACATAAATACTCATCACTAAAAAAAAAAATGCAGAATAGTTAGGCCAAGGATATTCAGGTATAGGGTGATTAAAAATACAAATAATGATTGAAAAAACTAAACCATAATTATTACTAAAATTTCTTGACAATAGAGATATAAATAAAATTGACAAAAAATAAAACAATGAAGTCGTAGAATATATAGCTAAAATATTTTGATCAAATATAGTTAGAAAAATTGAGTTAATTAATGCATTTAGATATCCATACTGAAGAAAAATTTCTTGATATGGGATTTTACCGTTAATAATGTCTAAACCATTTAATAATATAGATCCGTGATGTCCACCATCAAATATATAACTAAGAGTATTTATAGATAAATAAAAAAAAAATGGTAAGGACAATAAAGAAATTATTACAAAAAATTTTTCTTTAGAGAGATTTATTTTCACTTATTACTGTTAATTTTACTTTCTGCTTCTTGTTTTGACTCTTCAATAAGTGGTAGCCATTTAGTATAGAGTGATACTAAAATTTTTTTATAAAATTCTCTTTTTTCAGGTGTGAAATCTTCAGTTAAATTCAATAATTCTTTGTTTAATTTTTTTGAAAGTTTTTTATCTGCGAATATACCTGATATTTGTTTTTCAATAATAGGCTCAAGAGATTTTGCTGTTACAATTATTCCAAATACTATCAAAATAAAAATAAATGCAGCTTTTTTATAAAAATTCATAAGCTAATTAGTACCATAAATATTTATCTTTATAATTAATTTTTAGTGATTTATTAATTATAAATTTAGCTACTAAATTTGAATTAAAATATTTCACATATTTATCTCTACCTTTTCTAGCTATAGCTTTTCTTAATTTATCGTCTTTTTTAAATCTTTGTAATTTTTCAGTCAAATCATTTACATTTTTGTATGTAATTATTTCATTTTCTTCAAAAAAATCTGTATAACAAACTTTTTGATCTATAAATGTGAGTAAGCCATTACCCATTAGTTGTGCTATTCTATCGCTACTATAATACTTTAACGGTATTCCACGGCTCAAGTTTAAACCCATTTTTGAGTTGGCTAATGTAGAAATAAAGTTATCACCCCATATTGGTTGAATATTATTAAAACCATACATATCATGATTAATATTCTTATTTTTTTTAATCAGTGAATTTAGAAAAAATTCTCTATTGTCATTTTTTCCTATTTTAAGTTTTCCTCTGTGGACACCATGACTCATTGCAAAAAATAAGTCATTTGAACACATGTTATTGTAGTTTTTTAAAGTTTCAAATGCTGGATCACTTGGGTTTGGTATGTAGTATGAATTTTTTATTTCAAAAGATAATGAGCTGGGATCTGTAGTTACAAATGTAGCATCAATAACATTAGATTTATCTAAAATTCTTTTCTTATTATTTATAAAGTCAGGACCATTTTCTGAGATAGGATCTAAAAACCATTGTGAAATCATTAAATTTTTGTCAGCATTTTTTAAAAATTCTAGTGTTGATTTCAAAACGTTATCAGCGTGACCTAGAACAATTAAATTTGGTTTAAAACTATAAAATGTATTAATTATTTTTTGATTTAATTTTTTTACACCTTTAGGGTCAGTAAAATTTCTATAATATGAAAGTATATCTCTATCACTTAACTGCAAAACATTGTGCCCAAGTCGTATAAAGCCATTATTTATTCTTTTTCCAGTGTTATAGTGGAGTCTACCATCGTGTCTTTCATTAAAATTAGTAATATGTAAAATTTTTAAATTAGTATTATTATTAATATTATTAATCTTTATTTTATTTTGTGTGAGACTTAATCTTAAACTATTTATTTTTTTTCTTATAAGTTCATGTGTAAATTTAAAATCTTTGTATATTTCTTTTTGAGTTTCAATTCTCAATTTTTTATCTTTAATTAGTATTTCTATTTCTTTATAAAGTTCATCAACAGTTAGTTCTTTTAAAATTATTCCATTATTAGTAGTTTCAGGTAGACCACCTCTATTGGTCATTATAACAGCACTACCTCTGCTGGCTGCTTCTAAACTTGTCCTACCGAAAGGCTCATCCCATCTTGAGCATACTATTGAAATTCCAACTTTTTTTAAATAATTTAAGATAAAATTGTGGTTCGTAAAACCATAAATTGATAGATTCTTATGAGAAAATATAATTTTTTCTCTAGGCTCATCTCCAAATACAACAGCCTTCCAATCTTTATGTTTGTTAAGAATTTTTATTATAGTTTCACCAAAAATATCATATCCTTTAGCTTTATTTAATTTTCCAACAAATGAAATTATTTTTTCTTTTTTTTCAAAGTCAATTTTTACTTTAGAGGTTGATTGTTGTATTACAGAAGTTTTATTTAGATATTTATTAAAATTAATATTAATAAAAAATCTTTTTTGTGACCAAATACTATTAAATATAATATGATTAAGATTTTCTAATAAATAAATTCTATCCTTAATTGTTTTTGAACCATTCATTTGAATGGGATCGTTATGAAAAAATAAAATTAATTTAGTGCTAGTTTCATCACGAATTTGTTTAATATAATTTGGTCTATTGTGAACCTCAATTAAGTCTGAATTTATTTTTTTTTGTAATTTAATAAATTTTTCAACATAAAGTCTACTGCTACTCTGTAATATTTTTTTTTCAAGATCTATGTTTATATACTGACTAGATAGGGTTTTCTTATATTTGGTATTACCAAAAATTTTTGTTGTATTTGAATATAAACCCAATTTATTAGTGTGATTAACAAACAAAGATACAGCGCCAGCATATTCTGATGAGAAATCTTCTTTATATGGTAATAAAATTGATATTTTCATAATACTTTTTTATAAATTTTTTTTTTATACTATTCCTTTTGACTCTATCATTTTTTAATAAATATTCATTCTTCATTGCTAGAGATTTAGTTTTGTAACATTTTTTATATATTAACGTCCATTTTCTACCCTTGGTAAACTTTGCACCCTTCGAATTATTATGTAATGTTAATCGTTTATCTAAATTATTTGTATAGCCTACGTATGAAATGTATTTAGTTTTTGTGAAAGTTAATATTATATATACAAAATAATTCATTTATGGCGGTCCCTGGGGGAATCGAACCCCCCTTTGCAGGATGAAAACCAGCTGTCCTAACCGATAGACGAAGGGACCATGTTGTGATCTTTTATTTTAAAAGTCATTATTTATCAAGTGTAATTAAACTACAGGATAAGGTCTCTAATAGTTAATTGAAGAGCCTTCTTATTATTCCAGATATTTTCATTGATTTGACCTATTACATTAATGTTATTTTTATAATTCATTAAGTGATCACCAATCTTAGTGTTTATAGAATTAAATGATATTGATTTAATCGAAAATCCTGTTTTTGACTTCAATATTGAAGAAATATGCTTGTTGTTTAAAACTAAAGGCTTAATTATTCTCAAATCTCGTAACATGAAGGTTGGTACTGAGTTTCCTGTGCCAAAGGGTTCTAATTTTTTTATATTATCATAAAAATCTTGGTTAAATGCTAACGATGAAACTTCAGATTCATATGAATATATATTATTATTTATAATGTTAGATTTTAAAAAATCTTCCAGTATATAGTTTTCAAAATTTTTAAGATTACCTATATCAAGGTTAAATCCTGCTGCCATATTGTGACCACCACCACTTATAATTATTTTTTTATCTAGTAAATTTTTAATTACACGACCAATATTATAATTGTAAACTGATCTTGCAGATCCTTTTAATAATTTATTAGAGGCAGTTATAACAATAGATGGCTTATTAAAATAATCTTTTAATCTTGCAGCAATAATTCCTATCAAACCTTCATTAATATTTGGATTATAGTAAAAAATTACTTCTTTATTTTCTTTTTCAATCTTTTGAAAATCTATTTCATTTAATATTAAAGTTTCAATTTCTTTTCTTTTATCATTTAATTTAATTAAATGATTAGATCTATCTCTTATGACCTGATGATTGTTAGATGACAATAATTCTGTAGCATATTGAGATCTACCTAATCTTCCACCAGCATTTAATATTGGACCAACCAGATAACCTAGATCATTGATACTAATTTGATTTTTTTTTTCATTTAATTCAAATAAAGTATTAAGGGGTAAGTTTTTTGTTATATCAAAATTTTTAAGAGCGTTTTGTGCAATTAATCTATTAAGTTTTCTTAGAGGCATCACATCACATACGGTAGCTAACAAAACATATATTAGATAATCTGCTATATTTATTTCACTTTTAATTTTTTTAATTAGCAAATCTAAAAAAAAATAAGAAAGTGATGTGGCACATAAATAGTCATATTCTTTATAACCATTATCTTTTTTAGGATTTATAATTGAATTTGCATTTGGAAATGGCTTATTAATTTCATGATGATCAATGATTAGGGATTTAATTTTATTTTCATTTAAAAAATCTATTGCTTCATTAGAAGTGGAGCCACAATCAACCATTATAATTAATTTAGGCTCGTCTAAGATCAGTTTTTGGAATAATTTTTTGGTAGCACCATAGCCATCTTTTTCCCTGTCAGGTATGTAGTAAAAAAAAGGATGATTTATACCTTCTAAAAACTTGACAAATAATGATGTAGCAGCAGACCCATCCACATCATAATCACCTAAAATACATATTTTTTCATTGTTATTAATACAATTAACAACAAGTTTAATAGATTGATTGAAATCTTCATTGTTTAGAAAAACGTTGTTTAAATCTAAATCTGTATTGATTGTTGCAATTTCATCATCTTCGAATTTTCTTGAAATAATTAGTCTAGATAAAATGTCACTAAAATTAAAATCTTGTTTTAATTTATCAACTAGGTTTTGGTTAATTTTTTTTTGTTCCCACTTCTTACCTGAAACAGAAATCATTCTTCAATAAAATTTGTTCTTTTTATCGTTTCTTTAAATTTTAAACTTTTGTGTGTAACAAATGTTTCAGTAATATATTCATTATTGTTTATTACAACTCCATTTAACATCTCACTTGAGGTAATCCCTGTTGAACAAAATATAGAGTCCCCCTTTATAATTTCATTTAATTCATATTTTTTATTTAAATCACTTATGCCCATCTTTTTTGCATCTTTAATATTTTTGTCGTTATCAAATATAAATCTCCCTTGAAAATGACAGTCAAAAGCATCAAGAGCTGATGCTGCTAAAACTCCCTCTGGACCACCTCCTATACCTAAAAATATATCAACATTATATTTTTGATTTGTTACATATAATGCACCAAGAATATCACCATCGGTAATTAATTTAATATTAATATTTAGTTGCTTTAGTTCATCAATTATTTTTTTATGTCTTGGTCTATCCATGACACATGCTGTGAGTGATAAAATATCTTTGTTTAGGAAATCTGCAAGATTTGTTAGATTTTTCTTTAATGGAAAATCTAGATCAATCAATCCCTTTTCAATTGGTCCAGTTGCAATTTTATCCATATAAGTTTCGGGTGCATTAAAAAGATTTCCTTTTTCAGCAATAGCAATAACAGAAGTTGCACCAGGTAAATTGTTTGCTGCAAAATTTGTTCCTTCTAAAGGATCAACAGCAATATCAAAATAGGGTCCATTTTTATTTCCAAGTTTTTCACCCGTGTAAAGCATAGGCGCCTCATCAAGTGAACCTTCACCAATAACAACTTCACCATTCATATCTATTTTATTTAATTCTAATCTCATTGAATCAACAGCTGCTTGATCTGCTGCAATCTTGTCTTTTTTCCCAACTAAAAAAGAGGATGCCAAAGCTGCTTTTTCAGAAACTTTTACAATTTGATCGACATATTTTTTATCAATAGACATTAATCTTTTTGAATAACTATTTCAGTAGAATTTATTACACTCTCAAATTCTCTTAGACGTTTATAAACACTTGCCAACTCTATAATGGTAGGCCAAGCCTTTAATAGGTATTGCATAGAACCTTCAACTCTTCCAAAAGCTCTTATAATTTGCTGCATAACACCTAATGTCACAACGCCTGCTACAATAGCTGGTGCCAAGAAAACATAAGCTGATAATACATTTGCCTGTAAATATGCCATACGACCAATATTAAAATATAAATACCTTGTGTAGCTTAAAAAGTGAATTGAACGAACCTCATCGAATAATTCATTTATTGTTTTAGGTCTAATGTTACCATCATCTTCAGCTACTACTAATATCTTTCTGTATGCAGCCTCTTTTTTTTGTAGATCATATTCCACTCCAACTAAACGTAATATCCAACCTAACCCTATCAAGAATGCTGTACCACCCAATGTCCAAAGTAATGCACCAGTTATCAATCCATATTGCCAATCACCAAAAAAGAAGATTGGTATACCGACTGATAGCCCTAATAAAATTGGAGTAAATTGTATTAATACCATGACTGATTCAATAAAACTTGTACCTAAAGATTCCATAATACGGGTAAACTTAATTGTATCTTCTTGAACTCTTTGTGAGGCACCTTCTATTTTACGAGCTCTATCATAAACAGAATGATACCATTCCACCATCGCAGTTCTCCATCTAAACAAAAAGTGTGCTGTAAAAAAACTAATTACAACGTAGAGAGCTATATATATTCCAGCTAGTGTAATAAATGATGCTAAATTTGCCCAGTACTCTTCAATTGTAATAGCGTTGGGTTTAGCAAGTGCTTTTTGAATCATATCGTAAAATACACCAAACCATTCATTTATTTTTACATCAATTTTTACCTGAACCCACAATGATAATAAAATTACAAATGAACCTAACCAAGACCATAACTGCCATTTTTTTTTTGTAAAAAATTTAAACATTATTTTAGAAAGTTATAAGCGTATGATTTTTTAATTGTTTTTCTTTTTTGTGGTTCAATTATCTCAAAATCTATTTTATTTTTTTTTGCATATTCAGTAGCTAGTTCTTTGGTTGAAAATTCTAAATTTAATTCTGAAAGAGTATTAGTGCTTGTCTCCCAACCCATTAAAGGGTTAACACCAGCATTTTCAGTTTCAAATTTGATAACCCATTTGTCTGATTTACCCAGGCCTGACTGCATTGAATTTTTTGTAGGAATATAAATTTTTGCTTTTTTCATAAAATGGTCGGGGCGGCAGGATTTGAACCTGCGACCCTCTGGTCCCAAACCAGATGCGCTACCAGGCTGCGCTACGCCCCGACTTGTCATGGTTATAGCGTAAACACTCACTTATTCAAACATTAAATAAGAATTTAAATAATAAAGTATATGGTTTTACACAGGTTATTTTTAAATTTTTTTTTATGCCACATGAAAGTAAAATATAATTAATTATTATTAATCAGATAATCATGCATTGGATCAAGCCAATTTGTCTTTTCTGCTAAATTTGAAAAAAAGCTAACACCTTTCCATGTTAAATGAGAATGGTCACCGTAAATAGCATAGCCATCAGCAGTTATAGAATGACATGATTTAACTGACAGGTCACAAGCTAAGTCAATCTTATCAATATATAGAGCTCCTATTTTTTCAGCTTTTCCTTTAAGATGTTTGTTAATTTTAATAATATCATCTCTTAAAATTCTATAAAAATTTCTATCAATATAAGTCTTATCAAGATCTTTATATGCAGCTAGATTTTTGGGGCTTTGAATTAAATTAAAAATAAGTGGACTAATATCTCCAGTATAAAATTCAGCTGATCTACCAATAATGATAATTTTTTTATTATTTTTTTTTGCTAATTGAAATAATTCAAATTTTTCTAAAGAATTTACTGATTCTTCATAAAATTGTGCCGTATATAAAACTGCATCAGCATCACTTAAATTATCGACAGAAAAGTCATAAAATTCATTAACTTTTTTTATAGATAAAAGTATTAATAATAAATCTAATGAATGAGAGTCCCCATTTACAAAAACTTTAATCTTTTTATTATTTGTATTATTAGAAGATTTAGATTTATTAACAAATTTTACAACATCACTATTGGATGGCCAACCTACATCTTTTCTTATTTTTGTTTGAGCAAGCTCGTGAATTGCAAGTTTTGGATAATTCTTTTTAATTTCAAAAATTTTTTTGATTTTTGGGTTGGTAATATTGATTTTTTCAGAAGTAGTAATAAAACCAAGTAAAACAATAAATGTAATAGATAAAAAAGAAACAAGTATAAATTTATTGTCTCGTAGTATTTTTTTTTGATAAAATGTCTTTTCTATTAAGTAAAATGATGTTGCGGAAAAAAAATATATTAAGAAATATATTAAGAAATAATAAAGTGTAGGAATATTATTATTAAATATTATTTTAAAATAAGCTAAAATAGGCTGATGCCACAAATATAAACTATATGAAATTAAACCTATATGTAATAAAAAACTATTTTTAATGATTGAATTAAATTTGTCAAAATTATTAGTAAAGTATATAAATAAGCAAACACCAAATACTGGTATTAGATTTAAATATATTCTCTCTCTTGCAGACTTTTCAAAAAAATAAAAAGATAAAAATATTAACAATAAACCTAAGAAAGATATAAAATTATTTTTTTTTATTTTAGAACTATAGTTTTTTTCAAACTGATACAGGCATGACCCAGCTAGAAACTCCCAAATTCTATTAGTTGTAAAAAAGAAACTATCTATTCGTAGTTTATGATTATTTATATAAATTGGATAATCTTCAAAATTAATTAAAAAGTTACTAATAAGACTCAGTAAAAATAATGTTAAAAAAATAATAAATTTATTTCTAAAGAAAAATAAGAGTGGAAATAATATATAAAATTGCCATTCAATAGATAGGCTCCATGTATGTAATAGTGGTTTTAATTCTGATATAGCACCCCAATAACTGTTCTCAGAACCAAATAAAAAATTTGATAAGAATAGCGGAGTGACAATCAAACTTTGTGCATAATCGACTAAATTATCTGGCATTAAAATACTCAAAAAAAATGGGAAAGTAGCAAGTATCATTACAATTAATGCTGGTAATGTTCTTCTAGCCCTTCTTGTATAAAAATTTACAAGCAAACTCTTATTGAACGTTGTGTATTTATTAAGCACTTTACAAATGAGATAGCCACTAATTACAAAAAAAATATCAACACCTAAATATCCAGTACTAAAAATTTCAGGATTAGTATGAAATAAAATTACAGATATTACAGCAATTGCTCTTAATAATTGTATATGATTATTGTGGTTTAATTTTTCCATTTAATATCAATCTTAATAACATAATTAAAATATTATTTGAAAATAATTCAAATAGATTAAAAAACTCTATTATTTTATAAGTTATTTTTTAAAGTAATATTGAATTTATATATATAATTTTATGGTTCTAAATAATCAAGAAAATCAAAAATAAAGCTTTTTTATAAGAATCATATATACATTTTAAATGATAATTGATTGTAATAAATGTCATAAAAAGTTCGATATAGAATCTGGTATGATTCCTGATAAAGGACGTTTATTGCTATGCTCTAACTGTAATCATAAATGGTTTTTTAAAAAAAAAATTCTTAAAAACACAGTGAGTTCAATTGATGATAAAAGTATTAATATTTTTGATCAAAATAACACTTCAAATCATATAGAAATTGCTCCCTTAGACACACCACGTAATGAGGTTGATGATAATATTGATGAAGAATTCAACGAAAAAAAAGAAATTTTTTTTAAAACTGAGACAGAGAAAAATATTGAGGCTAATATAAAAGAAGACACATTTATTAAAAGTAAACCTAAAAAAAAAGAAAATTTAAAATTTTAAATATTATTATAGTAGTAATCATTTCGTTTTTAGCATTTATAATTATTGTAGATACATTTAAAAATCCTATTGGGCAAGTTGTCCCAAATATTGAATTTTTGCTTTATAACCTTTATGAAAGTATTAAAGATGTCTCATTATTTATTAAAGATTTAACATAAAATTATGATCAAGAATCTTTCAAAACCTTTTAAATGGTTTTTTCAGTTAGAAGCCGCTAGTGGACTAGTTTTGTTAATTGCAGCAATTATTGCTCTTGTAATTAGTAATTCTAATTTTAGTAATTTATATTTTAATACATTAAACCAATATTTGTTTGTGGGCATTAATGATTTTGGTTTAAAACTTTCCGTACATCACTGGATTAATGATTTATTAATGGCAATTTTCTTTTTTTTTGTAACGTTAGAGATTAAACGAGAATTTATTCAAGGCGAACTTTCTAATTTAAAAAAAGCATTACTACCAATTATTGGAGCAATTGGAGGAATGGTTGTACCTGCTCTAGTTTATGTTTTTATAAACTTTGGTAATACAGAAACATTGAATGGTTGGGCAATTCCATCTGCTACAGACATAGCATTTTCATTGGGTATTTTATCTTTACTTGGTTCAAGAGTTCCAATTTCTTTAAAAATTTTTTTAACAGCTCTTGCTATTATTGATGACCTTGGTGCGATATTAATTATCGCTTTTTTCTATTCTGGTGATTTAAGCATAAGTTATTTAAGTTTAATCTTAATCTCTTATATTTTATTATTAACTTTAAATAAATTTGGTGTGAAAAAGTTTATTCCTTATTTAATAATTGGTGCTTTTATGTGGTTCTTTACATATAAGTCTGGGATTCATGCAACAATAGCAGGTGTTCTTCTGGCCTCCACCATACCTCATAGAATTAAAGAGAAAGATTTCTCATTATTAATTAAGCTTGAGCATGCAATCAGTCCTTATGTTGCTTTTATGATAATGCCTATATTTGCATTTGCCAATGCTGGTGTTTCTTTAGACGGATTATCATTATCGTCTTTATTAGAACCTGTTCCATTGGGTATTCTTTTAGGGCTGTTTGTAGGTAAACAAGTTGGAGTTATGCTTATTTCTTTCTTTGCAGTAAAGTTTGGTATTGCACAAATGCCAGATAATTCTAACTGGCTAAGCTTGTATGGAGTTTCAATATTAACAGGTGTTGGATTCACAATGAGTTTATTTGTTGGAAACTTAGCATTTGCTGAAAATATTCAGTACATAGATGGTGTAAAAATTGGTGTTCTTGCAGGATCCTTACTATCAACAGTATTTGGATATTTTATATTATTGTATGCTTCAAAAAAATAAGTCATGTTTTATAAAAATAATCTATTAATCTTACTAATTATATTTATGTTTACATTTTTTGAAAAAGTTGATGCTAAATATGAAAAGCTATTTTTTGATCACACCATGATAAATATTAATAATGAAACTATTGATTTAAATCAATACAAAGGGAAAACTATACTTTTAGTAAATGTGGCTAGTAAATGTGGCTTTACTAAACAATATACAGGTCTTCAAGAACTTTATGAGAAGTATAAAGACAGAGGTTTCTATGTAATTGGTGTTCCATCAAATCAGTTTGGTGGACAAGAGCCAGGTTCTAATTCCGAAATTAAGGATTTTTGTGAAACTAATTTTAATATTACATTTCCAATAACTGACAAAACAGACGTTAAAGGTGAAGGTGCTCATGATTTATATAAATGGGCAAAAAAAAACTATGGTAACTCGACTGTTCCTAAGTGGAATTTTCATAAAATTTTAATTAATAAAGAAGGAAAAATACAAGACACGTTCAATTCTTTTATTACACCAATGTCAGATAAAATAACAAAACAAATAGATTTAATTCTATAACCCAACAGTCATACCATCAAAACCAGGAATAATATTTTTAGGCAATCTTTGTTTAATTTTTACATAATCTAAATCACTATGCATATTTGTTAATATAGTTTTTCTAGGAGTTAAGATTTTAACTAAATCCAAAACTTGATCTAAATTGAAATGTGCAGAATGATTACGGTACCATAAGCAGTCAATAATCAAGTATTCTAAATTTTTTAATTTTTTGTAATCTTTTTTAAAGAATAAACTAATATCACTAGCATAAGCTAATTTGTTGTTAATTAGATAGCAAATACTTTTAATTTTACCATGTTGAACAGGTATTGATTCAATTTTAATCTTTTTATCTTTATTTGTAAATTGATGTTGTTTTTTAAGACTATTGATACTCAAAGTGGATGGATAACCATAAGATGATTTAAAACAATATTTAAAAGTGGAAAGTAAATATTTCTTAGTTATAGAGTTTGCATAGACTGGAATTTTTTTCTTATTTATTAAAAAAAATGGACGAAGGTCATTAATACCGTGTGTTTGATCCGCGTGTAGATGTGTATAAAAAACTTTGCTAATAGATCTAACTTTATTTTTTAGAAGTTGTGACCTTAAATCTGGTGATGTGTCTATTAGGATATTTTGATCATTAAATTTGATTAAAGCAGAACATCTTGTTCTAAAATTTTTTTTATTTTTTAAATCACAATCACCAGAATATCCATCTGCTCTAGGCACACCTAATGAGCTACCGCTTCCCAAAATAATAAATTTAAGAGACATTATAGATCAAAAAGTTTATTAAAATTTTTAGTAGTTAAATCGGACATTTCCTGGTTAGTCTTTTCTTTTAATATAGATAATTTTTCTAGGGTGTATTTTATAAAACTTGGTTCATTTTTTTTTCCTCTCATCGGTATTGGAGATAAAAATGGGCTATCTGTTTCAACAAGCAGTTTATCCAAGGGAATATTTTTAAAAGTTTCCTGAAGGTCTAAACTATTTTTAAATGTAATTATTCCACTTGCAGAAAAAAATGCATCTAATTCAAGTAATCGATTTGCAAAATTTAAAGAACCAGTAAAACAATGCATTAAAATTTTTAATTTTTCTGATTTATATGATTTTAAAATCTCATATGTTTCATCCTCAGCATTTCTAGAATGTATGATAACAGGTATATTAAGCTCTATAGAAGCCTCTAAATGACCTTTAAAGCTATCAATTTGCCTTTTCTTGTTGCTGTGATTATAAAAAAAATCTAAGCCAGTTTCACCTATACCAATTATTCGTTCATTTTGATTTATTTGATTAATTATATAGCTTTTATCAATTAAAAAACTTTCCTCAGTCTCATGAGGGTGAATACCAAACGTTCCATAAATCATTGGATCTAGTTGAATAATATTCTTTATTCTATCAAAACTTTCTACCGTAGTACATATAGTTAATAATTTTGAGATACCAACTTCTTTAGATCTTTTTATAACATCACTTAAATTCTCAAGTAAAGGTTCATGATCTAAATGACAATGAGAATCAATCATTTTTCTTTTCAATTTTTTTAAATAAGATATCTATTTTGTTAATAGGTTTTCCAGATACAAGATAGTCATGTTTTACAATAGATTCAAAATTAATTGCATCTACATTTAAATTAAAAATCTTTAAGGCTTTTTCTATTGAACTTGGGATTATTGGATAAAGCATGAATGAAATCTTTCTAATCATTTCTAAAGATGTGTAGACAATTGTATTTAATCTGTCTTTATCATCTTTTTTTTTCCAAGGTTCTTGGTCATTAAAATACTTATTTGCTTCAAATAAAGCGCTAACAATAAAATTAATATAATAATTAATATTTTGATTATCAATTTCAGTACGTATTGTAGTTAAATTATCAGTAAATTTATTTAGCATTAGTAAATCTTCATCATTAAATTTTTTATTACCTGGTACAGATGAGGAGCAATTTTTTTCAGCAAATGCAGTAACTCTTTGACATAAATTTCCATAATTATTAGCTAAATCACTATTGATACAATCCTCCAATCTATCTTGTGAAATGTTACCATCATTACCAAATGAAACTTCTTTAATTAAATAATATCTTAAGGGATCAAGACCATAAATTTCAATAATATCTAGTGGATCAAGAATATTTCCTTTTGATTTGGACATCTTTTCATCACCAGACAAAATCCAACCATGACCATAAATCTTCTTAGGTAAAGGTATTTTTGCAGCCATTAAAAATGCAGGCCAATATACAGAGTGAAATCTTAATATATCCTTACCTATTAAATGAACAGATGCAGGCCAAAATTTTTTAAACAGCACGTCATTTGTATCTGGATAGTTTAAAGCGCTTATATAATTAGTTAGAGCATCGAGCCAAACATAAATTACATGATCTGAACTGTTAGGTACCTTGATTCCCCAGGAGAATGCTTTACGACTTATAGATAGGTCTTTTAACCCACTTTTTACAAAGCTAATTACTTCGTTTTTTCTAGATTTTGGTGAAATAAAATCAGGATTTTTTTCATAATAATTCAGTAATTCATCTTGCCATTTAGACAGCCTAAAGAAATAAGACTTTTCCTCTATCCATTCAACTGGTGAACCAGATGCAGTTGCTATTTTAATATTTTCTTTTTCAGTAATTTCTTCATCATTGTAGAAAGCTTCGTCAGAAACAGAATACCAGCCCGAATATTTCGATAAATAGATATCATCATTTTTTTCAAGCTCTCTCCATAAATGTTGAACTGTTTTTTTGTGTCTCTCTTCGGTAGTTCTAATGAAATCTGTATTAGATAAATTTAATGTTTTTGAAAGATCTCTAAATGTTTGACTAATTTCATCACAAAAAGTCTGAGGATCAACATTTCTTTTCTCTGCTGCTCTTTGTATTTTTAAACCATGCTCATCAGTACCTGTTAAAAAATGGACATTAAAACCATCTATACGTTTAAATCTAGCAAAAAAATCAGCAGCAATGCTTGAATATGCATGACCCATATGAGGTTTCGCTGATGGGTAGTAAATTGGAGTCGTGATATAGTAATTTTTATCCATTTATAATAACTTTGATTTAAATTCTAAAAACAAACTTTCATCATCTAAATTAAATTTTTCTGTATCGTAAATTTTTTTAATAAATTTATGATAAAAATTAATTAATGAAGTCTTTGTATTTGTTATCATGTATTTTTTTAAAAAGAATAACTCAATTAAGTTTATTAATAAAATTTTAATAGGTTTATTTTTCTTGTAATAATTATTTTCTATTATTAAGTTTATAAAACTTGAAATAGTATGATCCTTTAAATTAATTGATTTATCTTCTGCAAAATTAAATAAACTAATAATTTCACCAGGAGAATTATAATAACTTAGTAAGTCATAATTAACAAATTCAAGTACATTTTTTTTAAGTATTGAGTTTGAGATGTTTAAAGACTCATTAAATGTTAAGCTAATCTTAAATGTTAAACATCGTGATTTAAGAGTTGGTAGTATATTTTTTTCACTATTGTTTATTAAGATAAAAAAAACATTTTCATTTGGCTCTTCAATAATTTTAAGTAGTGCGTTAACAGAATTCTTATTTAAATTTTCAACATTATCTATTAAAATAAATCTTGCCATATTATTAAATGTTGATTTATTTGTGTAATTAATCATTTCACGTATTTGGCCTACATCAATGCTTTTTTTTTCAGTTAATAAATCTATTAAATAGAAATTAGGATGTGTGTTATTTTGTAAAAGTTTATAGGATTTATTATCCTTATTGATGCTAAAATTTTCTAAATTATATTTGTACTCCTCATTTTCGGATAAAATATAGTTGATTAAATGATAGGCTAATGTTGATTTTCCTAATCCTTTTTTTCCAGATAGTAAAATTCTATTAGGTATTTTTTTCTGTTTATATAGTCCAACTAAATCGTTAAAGAAATTTTCCATACCGTAAATCTTAGTGTTTTCTGATGGTTTTAAATTCATAAATCTAAATTAAATCGTTAATTTTATTTAATATTATATTTTCATTAAGATCTATATCTAGATTTGAATTTATTTTAATATATTTTTTAGGATTTTTTTTTAATATTTTTATAAAACCATTTTGTACCTTTTCATAAAACTTGCTGTTAAATTTATCGTATCTGTTAAGCTTTTTTCTTAGTCTAAGTCTTTTTTTCATATTTGATAAATTAACAGTATTCAAAAATGTAAAATCAACTTTAATATTTCTTAAAAGATGATTGTTGATATTTTGTATAAATTTTAAGTTTACACCCATTCCATAATGTTGGTAAGCAATTGTTGAGTCTGAAAATCTATCTATAAGTATTATTTTTTTACCAGCATTTAGTCTTATAATTTCTATATTTTCACTTCTTGCAGAAAGATAAAGTAGTAAATCAGTTTCTTTATTAAATGTAGACTTGTTATCTAGAATTAGATTTCTTATTTTTTCTGAATTTTCACTACCACCAGGTTCTCTAATTTTAATAAATTTAATTTTTTTACGTGTTAAGTAATTTGCAATTTTTTTTATGTGATGAGATTTACCAGTGCCCTCAATACCTTCAAATACTATTATTGGTTTTTTAGACATCGCCCCAAATTAAAAAATTAATTGATTTTATTAACCTTGAAAAAACATTTAATTTTTTAACATTTTCATAAGCAAGTAAATCATATTCTTCAATTAGTTCACCATCAAAGGTTAACTTTAATTTTCCCAAAATATCATCTTTTTTAATAGGAGCTTGAATTGGACCATTATAATTCAATGATACTTTCAATAGTTTTTTTTTTGCTTTTGGAATAGTTTTATAGATATCATTTTTTATATAAGTTTTAACAGTATCTTTTTTACCTAACCAAACATCTATATCTTCTATTGGTGTGTTTGCTTTTGTGATTTCAACTAAGTCAAAATTAGTTATGCCCCAGGTTAATAGTTTAGCACTTTCGCGAGATCTATCATTTTTAGTATTGAAGCCACTGCCTACTGCTATTAATCGTCTTCCATTTCTTTCTACAGATGACGCTAGTGAATATTTTTCAACAGCTAAATAACCAGTTTTGATTCCATCTGCTCCTAGACTTTTATATAATAGGGGATTTCTATTACCTTGAGTAATGGGGTCACCCCCTGTTCTATCCCAAGTAAATTCTTTTTCTGCAAAATACTTATATTCTTCAGGAAATTCTTTAATAAGATATCTGGACATAAGCATAATATCTCTTACCGTTGATACGTTTTCGGTATTATTAATCCCAGATGAATTAGCAAAATTAGTATTTTCCATTCCTAATTCTTTAGCTTTAGCTGTCATCATCACTGCAAATTCATCCTCTGTACCAGCTATACCTTCAGCTAACGCAACACATGCATCATTACCAGACGCAATAATTATTCCTTTAAGTAAATTTTCCACACTAACTTCATCACCAACCATTATGAACATTGAAGAATAGCCAGCTGACGAAAGTCTCCAAGCATTCTCGGACACTAAAAATTTTTCATCTAGATTTAAATCACCACTTCTAATTAAATCAAACGCAATAATGGTAGTCATAATTTTTGTCATTGATGCTGGATAGATTGATTTATCAGCATCTTTTTCAAATAATATTTCACCTGAAAGATAGTCTTGTAATATTGCTGTTCTAGCCTTTATATCAAACGCAGCATTAGAATTAGCTGTTAGTAAGAGTGTCAATAAAATTGTTATAAGTCTTAATTTAATCATTTTTTATAATTTCGATATTTTCAAATTCAAGTATGCTTATATCATTAAATGATTTTTGTAGAGAGTTAATGTTATTAAAAGGACCAGCGTATACTCTATATTTTTTTTCATTAATTTTTTTGATTTTAGCATCCCTAATCTTTGTTTCTTTAATGATTCTATCAACTAGCAATGATGCTGAATCATTAAAATAAAAATCAGCTATTTTTATTTTGTAAGAAAATTTTTTACTGAATTCATTTTTGGTATTTTTTTCTTTAATGCTAAGATCACTAATATTGATATTGTTAACTGGAGCCTTGTTGGCAACTCTTTTTTCTTCTTCAAATGTTTTTGCTCTTTTTGCTATAAATATTGCGTCTTCTAGTATTTCTAAAATTTCTACATAAGGTTCATTTTCATTTAACTTTATTTCATCTACTATTCTCAATGATAATACTGCATTATTAAATAAGGGATAATCAGCATTACTACCAACAGTCGCTATAACAGATTTATTATTTAAAATATTCGTAATTTTAACAATTGTATTTTTTTTTAAATTTTTTTGAAAAATAACTAAGCTCCGTTCGTTAATTTTTTTTGAAATAATCTTATTGTCATATAACTTATCACTATAAATAAGACTAAATCCTTTGTTTATAAATGGATTATCCAATGAATTAGAAATTGTATTTTTTGTTAAGTTAGTTGTTGTACAGTTATTTAACAAAATGAAGCAGCATAAGATTAATAGTTTCTTATAAAACATTTTCAAATTTTTCCTTTAAAGTGCATACTGCTAGGCCAAATCTTAATGATCTATTCCATTGTAGTATTTTTTCATAATTTTCAAAAACTATATAGGCTGGATCTAAATTTTGAGCATCAGGTATAATATCTTTATCTGGTGTTATTATTGATGCAATCAAATTTTCGTCAACAAAATTAAAACTATCCTCATTAATTAAATATTTTTTTAATAGTTTAAACTTATTTTTATTGTGAAGTTTTTTTGCAGATGTGTTTAATATATTGTTAGGTATATTTTTTTTTAATTTGACTTTTATGAAACAAGGTTGGTTTTTCTTCCATCCTATTTTATTTATATAGTTAGCTGCAGAAGCAAATGAATCTATAGTTGATTTAAGCTCAATAATGTTATTTTTATCATAGTCTATCGCATAGTTGTCTATAGTAGAGGGCATAAATTGAAAAAAACCGAAAGCACCTGCCCACGAACCATATAAAATATCATGGTCTATTTTCCCTGCATCTATTAATTGAAGAATTGTAATTAACTCATTAGTAAAAAAATCAGATCTTCGTTGATCATAACTTAAAGTTGCAAGAGATGATAATATATCCATTTTTCCTACATAAGTTCCAAAATTAGTCTCTATCCCCATCAAAGCTAAAAGTAACTCTTTCTCAACTGAAAATTTATTATCTATCATATTTATGAAATCTTTATTCAATCCATAAAGTTGAGTACCCATATTTATTTTTTGTTTAGATGCTCTCTTCGTTATGTAAGTTTTTGTATCTTCATAGAACTCGGGTTGAAAACGGTCATATTTTATCACCTTGGGTAAAAATACAACATCAGACATTGCTAGATTGAATGTCTTTTCTGAAATTTTTTTTTCTAAAGCATAAACTTTAAAATCTACCAACCACTCATTAAATTCATTTTCATTGGCATTTAATGTTCCGTGGATAATCGTGAAAAATATAATTATAAAATATTTAATTATTTTCATATAAATCTTTTAAATAAATAATTACAGCAATCCATATTAAAATGAAACTTAATGATTTATCAAAAGAAAAAGCCTCATCATAATAAAAAAAGCCTAATAAAAACTGAAATGTTGGAGTTATATAGAAAATCATTCCAGTGGGTCCAAGACCACAAAGCTCAACACCTCTTACGTATAGAAATAGAGGTATAACAGTCATTGGTCCAGCTATCATTAATATTAACATTAATAAAGGATCATTCAAACTAAAGATATTTAGATTGTTTTTAAAAAGTAAAAAAAATGCAAATAAAGCAAACGGTAATATGAAAAGACTTTCTATTAAAAGGCCAACATCAGTGTCAACATTAACTTTTTTTCTAAGAAGGTTGTAAAAACCCCAACTTAGAGCAACAATTATTCCGACCCAAGGGATTGAGTGAAAACTTTTAAATAAGAGAAATAATATAGATAACAAAACTAGCAGTATGGAAAGGCCTCTTCTTTTATTTATTTTTTCACCATAAAAAATATATCCCAAGAATACACTTAAGATAGGCATAATAAAATAACCAAAACTTGCATCAATAATTTTTTCTGTACCTACAGCATAAATCCAAGTTGCCCAATTTATAAAAATTAATAAGCTTGAAAAAAATAAATAAATTATACTCCTTTTATTTTTCATAATTTTAAAAAAAACATCCCATTTAGAAAAATAAAAAGTAGTTATTATTAAAACTACAGATGTCCATACGCAACGATGGATCACTACCTCTATGGACCCGGCAAAAGAAATATATTTGAAGTAAATAACCCCAATAACACCCCACCAAAAAGATCCCAATGCAGTTAATCCTATACCTTTATTGAATTTTTGCTTTTCCATAGTAATAAAATTATACCTATTAAATGATTATCTGTTTAATTTATCAATTTTATTGTTGAATTAAAAATTTATAATAATAAAACGTTGCTAACGGAGAGATGGCAGAGCGGTTGAATGCACCGGTCTTGAAAACCGGCAAAGGGGCAACTCTTTCCTGAGTTCGAATCTCAGTCTCTCCGCCACTATTCACAGACATATTTATAATTTTTAAAAATCTCTGAAACTTTATTTAGCTTAATTTGAATTGTTAAATTTTGACCTTGATTAAATTTATAAAGATTTTCATCATCATAATCCAACAAATCACATAAAAACTTTAACTCTTGTTCGTTAAATTGATCAATATATTTTTTAGTAAATGAACCTAGTAGTTTATCCATTTCTTTTGTACCTCTATAGTTGGCTCTATAAATTATTTTATTTTTTAAATCCTTTATATTAATGGTCATAAAAATTATTATATTATACCTAACATGAAAAATAAAAATAATTACGATTATTTATTGGCAGATCTCACTAAATTAAATGGGGTGGGTAAAAAAACCATGGAAATTTTGAAGAAAAAAAAAGTAAATAATATTTTTGACTTACTTTGGAGATTGCCTAAATCTTATACAGACAGAACGCTTGTTAGTAAAATTTGCGACCTCCAAATAGGTGTTATTCAAACTATCAGAATTGTTCCTCTAAAATATCAATTTCCAAGAATTCGAAACTTACCAAATAGAGTTAATTGTATTGATGAAACTGGAAAGATTGATTGTATATTTTTTAATAGTCATGAAGGATATGTGAGGAAAATTTTACCGTTAAATGAAGAGGTGACAATTAGTGGTAAGATAAGTAATTATAAAGGGCGATATCAAATAACAAATCCCACGTATATTTCACAAGACAGCTCTTTAATTGAAAATATTGATAATAAATATTCGTTAACAGATGGAATTACTGAAAAAACCTATAATAAAATCATTAATCAAATATTAAAAAACTTACCTACTTTAACTGAGTGGCACGATAAAGACATATTAAAAAATTTTAACAATCAAAGCTGGAATGAATCAATAATAAAATTACACGATCCAAAAAATATTGAAAATTACAAATCTGATTTCTATAAAAGGCTTGCTTATGATGAAATACTGGCATCATTTTTAGTTAATTCAGAAATTAGAAAAAAAATAAAAAAAATAAAAAAAATATCAAAAAATTTTACTGAAAAAGCCCATAATAATATAGTTAATAAATTAGATTTTACTCTCACTAATGATCAAAAAATTTCATTAAATGATATCAATAATGACCTAAATTCTAAAAGTAAAATGTTTAGACTTTTGCAGGGTGACGTTGGAAGTGGCAAAACTATTGTTGCATTAATTTCTTCTTTAAGTGTCATTAGTTCAGGGTTCCAAGTTGCATTAATGGCCCCTACTGAAATATTAGCTAGACAGCATTATAGTTTGGCAAAAAAACTATTTCCCAAAAATATTAAAATTGAATTACTTTCCAGTAAGAGTGAAAATAGTGAAAAAAAAAGAATTGTAAAAGAATTAGAAAGCAATGAAATTCAAATGGTTTTTGGTACACATGCAATTTTTCAAAAAAAAATAGTTTTTGCAAACCTTGGTTATATTATAATTGATGAACAGCATAAATTTGGAGTTAGGCAAAGAAAGCTTTTATCAGATAAGGGTGGTGATAATTGTGATGTTCTTTTAATGTCAGCAACGCCAATTCCAAGAACACTAACTATGTCAGTTTATGGCGATATGGATGTTTCTATTATCAAGGAAAAACCAAGTAATAGAAAAGAGGTTAAAACTTATAGTAAATTAGAAAGTAAAATAGATGATGTTATTAATTTTGTAAAAAAAGAAATAAAAGAAGGAAACCAAATTTTCTGGGTATGTCCCTTGATAGAAGAATCAAAAAAATTAGATCATCAATCGTCAGTTACTAAGTACAAATTTCTTAATGAAATTTTCCCAAATAACGTTGCATTACTTCATGGAAAAATTGACAATGAAGAAAAAGAAGAAATATTGAATAAATTTTTAAATAAAAAATATTCAATTTTAGTTTCAACAACAATTATAGAAGTTGGTATTGATTTTCCTAATGCCAATGTAATCATAATAGAAAATGCTAATAAATTTGGATTATCACAGTTACATCAATTAAGAGGCAGAGTTGGACGTGGAACAAAGCAAGCTAGTTGTATATTGATGTTTAAGTCTAATTTAACTGTTAATGCTAAAAAAAGAATAAATATCTTAAAGAATTCCAATGATGGTTTTGAAATTTCAGAAGAAGATATGAAGTTAAGAGGTTTTGGTGATTTGCTTGGGTTTAAACAAAGTGGAGTTAAAAATTTTAGATTGGCGGACCCTATTCAAAACGAAGACTTATTTTTAATGGCAGAAAAACAAATTAAAAAAATAGAATTAGAAAATATTGATATTAGAAAATATAAAGCATTACTCAAGTTATACGATCAAGCAGATATAATTAACGATATGGTTTAGCTTTTTGGCTTAGAGGTTCCCGCCGAAACTATAAATTTTGACGCTTCTTCAAAAGTCATATCCAAATAAATCAAATCTTCTTTTGGTATCATTAACAGAAAGCCACTTGTTGGGTTGGGTGTTGTTGGAACAAAAACATTAACCAAGTTAATATTTGTTTTAGCTTTAATTTCACCTGTATTTTCTTTGGTGGCAAAACCCACTGCCCAAGATCCTTTTCTTGGATACTCAACTAGCACTACACTTTTTTTATTACCCTCTTGCTCTCTAAAAGAATCTGTCATTTGTCCAATCGCAGAGTAAATAGTTCTTAGTATTGGCATTCTTTTAAATAAATCGTCAATTATTTGTAAAAATTTTTTACCTATAAAAGTTAATGAAAGGCCACCGACAACTGTAATAAAAATAATTGTTAAAATTATTTCAATACCTGGAATTGCATATGGAAGATAAGTATTAGGATTTAATCCTGATGGTACTAAATTTGTTGAAAAATTTATTAAGAATTTGCTTAGATAAAGTGTAAACCCAATCGGTATTAAAACAATTACACCTGTGAAAAAATAGTTTCTTAATCTAAGAGCTAATGATTTTTTTTTCTTAATAGGCATAGATAATTTAGTTATAACTAGAAAAAACAACAAATGAAACGGCTATAATGAAAAGTGTAACTAAGATTTTATTGTTTAAATTCATAAAAGTATATAATTATATGATTATCAAAATTTTAATAAAATGAATAGAAGAAAATTTTTAAATTATGTTGGGTGTGGATGTTCAGGTTTGATGTTAGGTGCTTGTTCTACAGCGCCAATAACTGAGAGAAGGCAATTAAAAATTATACCTGAATCTAAATTAAACGCTCAAGCAGCTCAAATTTTTGAAAAGGTTAAAGAAAAAGAGAAAATGAGTGATGATACTAAAACACTAAATGAAATTAAAGATATTGGAAAAAGAATGGAAGACTCTATATCTGAATATTTTTATAGAGTGGGTTTAAACGATCCTACTGTTAATTTTGATTGGGAATATATTTTAATAGATAATGAAAAAGTTAAAAATGCTTGGTGTATGCCTGGTGGTAAAATTGCTGTGTACACAGGAATACTTGATGTTACAAAAAATACAAATGGTCTTGCATCAGTCATGGGTCATGAAATTGCACATGCTGTTGCTAAACATTCAGTTGAAAGAGCAAGTAGAAGTGCACTCTTACAAACTGGAACATCTTTAATTGATATTTTTTCAGGTGGAAAATTAAGACAGATCAATCAAGCAACCGGCATGAACACTGTAGGACTATTATCCCAAATAGGTATAATGAATCCTTTCTCAAGAACCCAAGAAAGTGAGGCTGATTACCTGGGAATGATTTTTGCATCATTATCTGGTTTTGATATCAGGGAAACTAAAAAGTTATGGGAAAGAATGAAAGCAGAAAATAAAGGCAAAGAACCTCCTGAATTTATGAGCACACACCCATCATCCTCTAAAAGAATAAAAGATTTATCAGAATGGGAAAACAGTGTCATTTTAGACTATCCACCGATTACAATTAGTTAATATTTTAGAGGTTATTTTAGTGGTGAGCCCTGATGGACTCGAACCATCGACCCATTCCTTAAAAGGGAATTGCTCTACCAACTGAGCTAAGGGCCCACATATAAATTAATGAAGTTAAGATAAATGTTTTTTTTTATTTAATTTTAAAAAAAAACTTTTGGTGAAGTCTTCTTTAAAATTTTTAAATTTCTTTACACTTAAAAATCTAAACAATAAAAAAATATCAAACTTGAATAATTTTTATTACCAAAAACAATTATTTATTCCATAACATCACAAATTGCAAATATTTAAATTACAACTTATCAATGTATTCATCATGAAATTTATCAAATGTACCTTTTTTAATATTTTCTCTAATAGAAGACATTAATTCTTGATAAAAGTTGATGTTATGTAAGGTTAAAAGTGTAGAACCTAGTATTTCATTCGTATTAAATAGATGATTTAGATAGTTTTTTGAATACTTGTTAAGATTTAGATTTGAACAATTTGGATCAAGAGGCTCATTGTCATTTTTAAATTTATTATTTTTAATATTTATTCGACCTTTCCAAGTAAAAGCTAAACCGGTTCTTCCAGATCTTGTAGGCATAACACAATCAAACATATCAACACCTCTCTTAACAGCCCCCAGAATATCAGCTGGAGTTCCTACACCCATTAAATATCTTGGTTTATTATCAGGCATAATATTTTTTAAATCATCCAGAACACTAAACATTTCATTTTGACTCTCCCCTACTGCAAGACCTCCAATCGCATAGCCATCAAAGCCAATTTTGATTAACTCATTAAGAGATTTAGTTCTTAAATCTTTGAATAAACCACCCTGGACTATTCCAAATAAAGCTTTGTGAGGGTTTAAACCAAAAGCTATTTTAGATCTTTCAGCCCAATATATGGATAGTCCCATAGATTTATTTATTACGTCATAATCGGTAGTTTTTTTGGGACACTCGTCCATAATCATAACAATATCTGAGTCTAATCCTTTTTGCACTCTTATGCTTTCTTCTGGACTTAATATGAATTTTTTACCATCTACATGAGAGTTAAATATTGCACCTTTTTCTCTGTCTACTTTATTTAATTTTGAAAGTGACATAACTTGAAACCCACCTGAATCTGTAAGTATTGGAAGTTTACAATTCATAAACTTGTGAAGTCCTCCTGCAGAAATTATTCTATCCACACCAGGTCTAATCATTAAATGATAGGTGTTAGATAATATTATCTCAGCACCAGTTTTAATAACATCATCAATAAGGCAGGCTTTTACAGTTGCCTGTGTACCGACAGGCATAAAAGCTGGTGTTTGAATGTTTCCTCTATGGGTTTCAATAATACCAGTTCTTGCAAATTTATCATTTTCAATGACATTAAATTTGAAATTTTTTAATGTCATTGAAATGTGTATTAATATTATTTAAAGCTAATAATTTTATCTGGGTTAGAAACGGAACCGTTATTATTTTGGTCTCCTCTTTTGATTTTATCGACTAGGTCCATACCTTCAATAACTTTACCAAAAACAGTATATTGTCTATCTAGGAATGATGCCTCTTTGAAACAAATAAAAAATTGACTATTAGCACTATTTGGATCTTGTGATCTAGCCATAGACAAGGTTCCTCTTTCATGAGGTAAGTCACTAAATTCTTCTTTAAGATCTGGTAAATCAGAACCACCCATTCCTGCTCTTTTTAGGTCAAATTGGTCATTAGAAGAGTTACCAAACTGTACATCTCCTGTTTGAGCCATAAAGCCATCAATTACCCTATGAAAAACAACGCCATCGTACTTCCCATCTTTGGCTAATTGTTTAATTCTTTTAACATGGTTAGGGGCAACATCTTCAAAAAGCTCTATTTTAATGTCTCCATCTTTAAGTTTTAAAATCATTATATTCTCCTCTGCGATTATATTGTTGGTTAGTATAAAAAATAAAATTAAAAATTTTGTTATAAATTTATTCATATTTCTCTTTTAAAGACTTTATTGTACTTTTTGTAGTAAATTTTTTTATATCACCTTTTAGTCTCACTATTTCTTTAACAAATCTTGATGAAATAATTTGATTTTCAACATCAGACATTAAAAAGATTGTTTCTATATTGTTATTTAATTTTCGATTCATTCCAGCTAATTGAAATTCATATTCAAAGTCAGATACAGCTCTTAGACCCCTTAAAATAATATTAGATTTGTATTTTTTACATAAATCAGTTGTTAACGATGTAAATGAAACAACTTCAATCTTTTTTTTATCAAACTTTAAATCAACAAATAGAGCTTTTTTAATTAACTGTATTCTTTCAAGTGAATTAAAAAGATAATTTTTATTAGTACCATCAGAAGCAGCAACAATAACTTTATCAAATAACTTTAAAGCTTTTTTTATAACGTCAATATGACCAAAAGTTATTGGGTCAAATGTTCCAGGATATACAGCAACTTTTTTCATTACTCCAAGTTATCATCAATTTTTATTGCCGAAACAACTTTTTCATCACCGGATAATTTGATAATTCTTACACCCTGAGTATTTCTTCCAGCTGTTCTTATCTCTTTAACAGCAACTCTAATTACTCTTCCTTTATTTGTTGAAATCATTACATCATCGCCTTCAATAACTGGAAATGAGGAACATATACTACCGTTTCTTGGTGAGTTAATAATTCCAATTATACCCTTACCACCTCTATTGGTAACTCTATATTCATTGTTCAAAGTTTTTTTGCCATATCCATTTTCTGTAATAGATAAAACAAATCTTTCTTCAGACTTTGAATCTTTTTTTGTTTTTTCTTTATTTGCTATTGAGAGAGAAACGATCTCATCGTTAGGTGATAACTCAATACCTTTGATACCTTTAGACGATCTACCCTTAAATATTCTTAGTTTTTTTGATTCAAATCTAATGCATTTACCATTTTTTGTACTTAACATTACATCCTGATCATCCTTACAAATTTCAACGCCTACAATTTTGTCATTAGGGTCTAACTTTATTGCAATTTTTCCAGCTGAATTAATTGAAGAAAAATCTTCTAAACTATTTTTTCTAACTTTGCCTTTTGCAGTTGCAAAAACAATTTGAAGATTTTTCATGTCGCTTTCATCATCTGGAAATGGCATTATTGAACTGATAGATTGATGATTCTTTAAGGGCAAGATGTTGAATAGAGATTTACCTTTTGATGTAGTTGATCCTTCAGGTATTTTCCAAGCTTTAATTTTGTATACAAGTCCTTCTGTTGAAAAGAAAAGAACAGAAGTACGAGTGTTAACTGATAAGGTTTGAACCACAGAATCTTCATCTCTCGTTGTGATCCCAGATTTTCCTTTACCACCTCTTTTTTGTTGTTTGACACTACTTAAAGCTCCTCTTTTAATGTAGCCCTGAAGAGTAACTGTAATAATCACTTCTTCTTTTTGAATAGTCTCTTCAATATCATAGTTTAAAACAGCATCTATAATTTTAGTTCTTCTTGGAACTGCAAATTTTTCTTTGATAGTTTTAAGCTCTTCACTTATTACGTTTAAAAGTTCTTTTTTAGAATTAATTATTTTTTTATAACCTTTAATCAGGTCAGCTAATTTTTTAATTTCGACTTCTATTTCATTAATTCCAAGAGCTGTAAGTTTTTGAAGTCTAAGTTCTAAAATAGCAATAACTTGAGGATCTGTTAGTGAGTATAAATTTTTTCCCTTTTTATCCTCAACAAGTGAAATTAGCTTTAAAGATTTATTTATTTTCCACTTAATGCTTAATAATGATTTTTTGGCATCATCAGGAGTTTTTGAAGACCGTATAATTTTTATAATTTTATCTAAGTTCTCAACAGATACTGATAACCCTATAAGGATGTGAGCTCTGTCTTCAGCTTTTTTTAAATCAAACTTAGTTTTTTTGATTACCACGTCTTCACGGAATGTTAAGAAATTTGATAAAAATTCTTTTAAATTACAAATTTTAGGTTTGCCATCAACAATAGCTAAAGTGTTAAATCCAAAGGAGCTTTCTATAGATGTATTTTTATAAAGTAATCTTTTAATAGTTTCTGGTTCAACACCATTTCTTAAATCAATAGCAACTCTAATCCCTTCTCTGTTAGATTCGTCTCTAATATCTTTTATTCCCTCTATTTTTTTCTCTCTAACAAGTTGGGCAATTCTCTCATTTAAAACTGATTTATTTACTTGATATGGCACAGAAGTTATAACGAGTCTCTCTCTACCATTTTTTTGTGCTTCAACACTAATTTCACCTCTAATTTTAAACGACCCACGACCTACATTATATCCAGCTTTAATAATTTCTTTTCCAATGATGACACCACCTGTTGGAAAATCAGGACCTGGTATATGTTTCATTAACTCTTTAATTTTAACATCTTTATTTTCAATTAAAGCTAATGTTCCATCTATAATTTCACCTAAATTATGTGGGGGAATGCTTGTAGCCATTCCCACGGCAATACCACCTGCACCATTTACTAGTAAATTAGGATATTGAGCAGGTAAAACTGTTGGTTCTTTTTCAGTTTCATCGTAATTACTTTTATAATCAACAGTATTTTTTTCTATATCATCAATTAAGTATTGAGAAACTTTAGCTAATCTTGTTTCCGTATATCTCATAGCCGCAGCTGGATCTCCATCAATAGATCCAAAGTTACCTTGGCCTTGAACAAGAGGTAAACTCATAGAAAAATCTTGAACCATTCTGACGAGAGCGTCATAAACAGATTGATCTCCATGTGGGTGATATTTACCAATAACATCCCCAACTATTCTTGCAGATTTTCTAAATTGTTTTGACCAATCGTAGCCACCTTTATACATGGCAAATAATATTCTTCTATGAACTGGTTTAAGTCCATCTCTAACATCAGGAAGAGCCCTACTCACAATTACACTCATTGCATATGACAAGTACGATGAACTCATCTCATCATGCATTGAGATAAGTTTAATATTTTTGTCTTTAGGTATTTCTGTGTCTTTCATAGAAACTAAAATGGAATTTCGTCATCCATATCATTAGGTGCTTGGGGGCTATCATCAGGATTGCTAGCAACAGCTTGCGAATTGTCATTTTGAATACCACCACCGCCAGTGTTTCCACCACCCAACATAGTAAGTGAAGAATTATATCCTTGAATTACAATTTCAGTTGAATACTTGTCTTGACCAGATTGTTCATCTTTCCATTTTCTAGTCGTTATCTGTCCCTCAACATAAATTTGAGCACCTTTTTTCAAATATTGCTGAACAACATTGACTAACCCTTCATTAAATACAACTATTCTGTGCCATTCTGTTTTTTCTTTTTTTTCTCCAGTTGCTTTATCTTTCCAAGATTGGCTAGTAGCTAAACTTAAGGTAGCAAGACTTTTGCCATTCGACATTTGTTTGATTTCTGGGTCTGCGCCTAAACGCCCAATTAATAATACTTTATTTAAACTTCCAGCCATAATATTTATAATTCTTTATTAATTTAATTAATTTTATATCACAATATAAACTCAATATTAATTTTATTAATTTAAAGCAACTAAAATTATGATTAAAAAGATAGTTATTAAGGGTGCAAAAGAGCATAACTTAAAGAATGTTTCAGTAGAAATACCTAAAGATCAGTTTGTTGTAATTACTGGTCTTTCTGGTTCAGGAAAATCCTCATTAGCATTTGACACTGTCTATGCCGAAGGTCAAAGAAGATACGTTGAAAGTTTATCAGCTTATGCTCGTCAATTTTTGGATAAAATGAAAAAACCAAATGTTGATCTTATCGAGGGATTAAGTCCAGCTATAGCCATAGAGCAAAAAAATACATCTAAAAATCCAAGATCAACTGTTGCAACAGTTACTGAAATTTATGATTATATGAGAGTGTTGTATGCAAGGGCTGGTGTTCCCTACTCACCATTCACAGGAAAGCCAATTACATCGCAAACGATAACTCAAATCGTTGATTTAATAAAAAAATTACCAAAAAAATCTACAATTTATATTTTTGCTCCTGTGGTTAGAGGTCGTAAGGGTGAGTATAGAAAAGATATTTTAAGTTATAAAAGAAGAGGTTTTAGAAAAATTAAAATTGATGAAGTCATATACGAAATAGACAATGCACCTAATTTAGATAAAAAACTCAAGCATGACATATCTGTTTTAGTTGATAGAATTGTCTTGAATTCTAATCTTGGTAATAGACTTGCTGAAAGTATTGAGACAGCTGTAAATTTATCAAATGGATTGGTATTTGTTGAGTACGAAGATGAAACATTGCCACAAAAATTTAGAAAAATTGAAAAATTAATTTATTCTACAAAATTTGCATGTCCAGAAAGTGGTTTTACAATTGAAGAGATTGAGCCAAGACTTTTTTCTTTTAATAGTCCATATGGAGCATGTGCCGAATGTGAGGGTATAGGTATTAAATTGAATGTAGATCCAAATTTAGTAGTTCCTGATGAGAAAAAAAGTATAGCTGATGGTGCTATAGAACCATGGGCCAAATCAACAACGCTATATTATGCTCAAACCTTAGCCTCTATTGCTAAACATTATGGAATTTCTTTAGATGAGAGATGGAAAAAACTTCCAAAAAAATTTAGAGATGTAATATTGTTTGGATCGGATGAAGAAGAAATTAAGTTTGTTTATGATGATGGTTATGAAAAATATTCTCATAAAAAAACCTTTGAAGGTGTAATAAATAATCTTGAAAGAAGATTTCTTGAATCTGACAGTGAATGGAAAAGAGAAGCGATAGCTGAATACCAATCTGATTCTGCTTGTGAAGGATGTAACGGTAATAGATTAAAAGAAGAAGCCTTATGTGTTAAAATTGATAATCAGAATATAAGCGAAGTAACTAAAAAATCTATTTTAGATGCAGCTAAATGGTTCAAAGGTCTAGAGCAAAACCTTGATAAACGACAATTTAAGATAGCAGAACATATTTTAAAAGAAATTAATGAAAGACTAACGTTCCTTTTAAATGTTGGGCTTGAATATTTAACATTATCGAGAGAGTCAGGAACTCTTTCTGGAGGTGAGGCTCAAAGAATAAGACTCGCGTCACAAATTGGTTCTGGATTAACTGGTGTATTGTATGTACTTGATGAACCTTCTATCGGGTTGCATCAAAAAGATAATATTAAATTAATAAATGCATTAAAAAGACTAAGAGATTTAGGTAACACTGTAATTGTTGTTGAGCATGATACGGAAACGATGGAAAATGCAGATCATATAATAGATATGGGTCCAGAAGCCGGAACTAATGGTGGTGAAATAATTGCACAAGGTACTTATGATGAAATACTAAAAAATAAAAATAGTATTACTGGTCAATACTTATCTCATAAAAAGTATATAGAAATTCCAAGAACTAGAAGGCTTGCAAAAAATGGAAGATTTGTTGAAATTAATGGTGCTAGTGGAAATAATTTGAATAACGTTAATCTTAAAATTCCAACAGGAAGTTTTACTTGCGTAACTGGTGTTTCAGGTAGCGGTAAATCAACACTAATATTACAAACATTATATCATGCATTAAATTTAACCTTGAATAACAAAGCTAGAAAAGTCCCTAAAGAGTTTAAGAGTTATAAGGGTGTGGAGCTTATAGATAAAATAATTGATATAGATCAGTCTCCTATTGGAAGAACACCTAGATCAAACCCAGCAACTTATACAGGAGCTTTTGGCCCCATTAGAGATTGGTTTACAGCACTACCAGAGTCAAAAACAAGAGGATATAAGCCAGGCAGATTTTCTTTTAATGTTAAAGGTGGAAGATGTGAAGCTTGTGAAGGTGATGGTGTAATTACATACGAGATGCACTTCTTACCTGATGTTTATATCCAGTGTGATGAATGCAAGGGAACCAGGTACAATAGAGAAACTCTAGAGATAAAATTTAAAGATAAAAGTATTGCCGATGTATTGGATATGTCTGTGGATGAAGGATGTGAATATTTTGAAAATATTTCAAATATTAAAACAAAACTATTAACACTAAAAAAAGTAGGCCTTGGCTATATAAAAATTGGTCAACAGGCAACAACACTATCTGGTGGTGAAGCTCAACGTATTAAGCTTGCTAAGGAATTATCAAAAAGATCTACAGGAAGAACCATGTACATATTAGATGAACCGACAACGGGTCTTCATCAGCATGATATTAAAAAACTACTAGAAATACTTCATACATTTGTAGCTCTAGGAAATACAGTTGTTGTTATTGAGCATAATTTGGATGTAATCAAAACAGCTGATTATATTGTTGATATGGGTCCTGAAGGTGGTGTCAAAGGTGGAAATATTATCGCAGAGGGCAAACCTGAGGATATTATCAAAATAAAAGGCAGTTATACTGGTGAATTCTTAAAACCCTTGCTGGAAGAAAAATTTAAAAAGAAGTTAAAGATTTAAACATTTAGTGTATAAGTGATTCTAATTATGGGTAATTTACTATCATCACTTCCAAAAACTATTCACGCATCATTAGCTTTAGCAATAATTTTTTTTCTAGGGTTATTTTATGGTAATGGTGGTTTTGATTTTGATACAATTTTTTGGAGTTGGTTAACAAGATTAATTCATGTAACGGTTGCTATAATGTGGATTGGTTTGCTTTGGTATTTTAACTTTGTACAAATTCCAAATATGCCAAAAATCCCTGACGAACAAAAACCTGCTATAGGTAAAGTTATTGCTCCAGCTGCATTGTTTTATTTTAGATACGCTGCATTACTGACAGTTCTGTCAGGATTAATTTTAGCTTATCTGAATGGTTATTTACACGATGCTATGACATTAGGTGGTGGTGGAAAAAATACAGCTATCGGTATTGGTATGTGGCTTGGTTTATATATGGCATTTAATGTTTGGTTTATAATTTGGCCAAATCAAAAAAGAGCATTAGGTATGGTTGAATGTGAACCTGATGTTAAAGCAAAATCAGCAAGAACAGCAATGTTGTTTTCAAGAACAAATACTCTTTTATCGTTACCAATGTTACTTTCAATGGTAGCAGCTCAAAACCTTTATTAAATCTACTCGGTATCTTCTTTTAGGATTGTTTTTTGTGAAACTCTAAGTTTTACAAGTATCGGATTAGCTATATAAATTGAAGAATAGGTTCCAAATATAACACCCATTATCATGGCTAAAGAAAAACCTTTTAATATTTCTCCACCAAATAAATAAATTGAAACTAAAGCAAGCAATGTTGTGGCTGATGTAATTATAGTTCTGGAAAGAGTTTCATTAATTGAGATATTTGTAAGTTCATAAATCTTGATATCAGAAAACTTTCTTAAATTTTCCCTAACTCTGTCATAAATAACAACAGTATCGTTCATTGAATAACCAACTATAGTTAAAACGGCGGCAACTATTGATAGATTTATTTCTAGACTAAATAGCGAGAAAAGACCTAGTGTTATAATGACATCATGGAATAAGGCTAAAATAGCACCTAAACTAAATTGCCATTCAAATCTTATCCATATGTAAAATAACATTGCAGCTAGAGATAGTGCAATTGCAATAATACCAGACTTTAATAATTCAGAGCTAACTTTTGGACCTACATTTTCAACTCTTCTAAAATTAAAAGAGCCCCCTAAAGAAGATGTTAAATCTTTTTTAATAACCTCAATAGCGTTTGCACTTGTATCTTTTTTCTCTATCTTAATTAAAAAATCATTTTCATTACCAAATTTTTTAACATTAAAATCTCCTAAATTCATTTTATTAAAAGATTGTCTTAAAGAAGTGACATTGATATTTTTATCATTAGACCTTAGTTCTATTAAGGTCCCACCTTTAAAATCTACACCAAAATTAAGTCCTTTAAAAAATAACAATAGAACAGATGCAACAACCAGACTTAAAGAGATAAGATTAAATAGTTTATAAAATTTATTAAAATTAATCATTTATATTAGGTTAGTTTTTTCTTTATTTCTTACCACGTAAAGACCAGTAAGCATTCTTGCAATAAAATAAACTGAAAACAGTGTAGTAAAAATTCCCACAGCTAAGGTCACAGAGAAGCCTTTAACAGGTCCGGAGCCCATAAAGAATAAAATTACAGCTGCAATTAATGTAGTTATATTTGCATCTATAATTGCAGTTTTTGATTTCACATAACCCGTATCAAAAGCTATTATATTATTTTTTTCTTTCTTGCATTCTTCTTTAATTCTTTCAAAAATTAATACATTAGCATCAACTGCCATACCTACTGTTAAAATGATACCTGCTATTCCAGGAAGAGTTAATGTTGCTTCAAATAAAGTTAAAATACCAACTAAAAAGAATAAGTTAATTAGTAGTGTTATATTAGCAATTAGACCAAATATTTTGTATTTAAAAAACATAAAAATTATAACTAATAAAAAACCAATCATAAGAGCAATAACTCCAGCATTAATTGAGTCTTGACCAAGGTCAGGTCCTACTGTTCTTTCTTCAATTATATTAAGTGGAGCTGGTAATGCTCCTGATCTTAATAGTAGAGCTAAGTCTGTTGCAGATTGGAACGTAAAATTTCCACTGATCTGGCCATTTCCACTTGCTATAGTATCTCTAATTACTGGAGCACTAACAATTTTACCATCTAGAACGATAGCTAATTGCTTACCAATACCGGTACTAGTTGCTTTACCAAATCTTTTAGCCCCCACTCTATCAAGGGTAAATGATACTACTGTTTCGTTTGTTTGATTGTTCATTTGTGGTTGAGCATCCAGTAAATTCTCACCATTTAAGATTATCCTTTTACTAACCATTGCTTCACTAGTTCCATCTTCAAACTGAAGCATTTCAGTTCCAAAAGTGTCATTATTATTTTGAGTGACAAATCTAAATGTTAAATTTGCAGTTTTTCCTAAAAGTGACTTTATACGCATAGGATCATCTAGACCCGGAAGTTCAACTAAAATTCTATTATTACCTCTTTTTAATATATTGGGCTCATTAGTACCAACCTCATCAACTCTTCTTCTAACTATTTCTAAAGCTTGATCTTGTGAAGAAGTTTTGATTTCAATAAGTCCATACTTTGAAAGAGTTAAAGTAAATTCATTATTTTGTATTTCTAAATCAAACTGATGAGATTTATATTGGTTATAATAAGGATTAATATCGCTTTCTTTATCAAGAAAAAAAGTTTCAACTAATTGAGCATTATCATTAGAAACACTAAATATTATTTTTTTATTTTCTATTCTCAGATCATTAAAAGTTATTTTCTTATCTTTTAAAAAATTTCTAATAACAGTTGTTGTATTTTGTAATTTTTGAATTTCAACTGGACCGTTATCAATCTCAAGTAAAAGATATGAACCACCCTGTAAATCTAAACCCAGATTTATCTTTTTTGAAATAAAGCTATCTTCAGAGTTCTGAAAATTTGATGCAGCAATAAAAATAAAAAAAATAGATACTAATGAAACTAAGGTAATTCTTAATTTAGAAAAGTATAACACTTTAGTTAAATGTTATTTTTTTACTTCAGGGGAGTTAAGTAATCCTTGGATGCCTGTAGATTTGATAATTTCAACTTTAACGTTGTCAGCAATTTGCACTTCAACTTTTTCATTATCAATAATTCTTTCAACTGTCCCAATAATACCAGCAGACGTTACAACCTTGTCTCCTCTTGATAAGTTTTCTACCATGGCTTTATGCTCTTTAACTTTCTTTTGTTGAGGTCTTATTAAAAAAAAGTAAAAAATAACAAAAATTAAAATTAGTGGTATAAATTGTCCTATTCCTGAATCCATTTTTCTCCTTGATTAAAGTGAATACTTACAACATCTATTAAATTAAAACAACTTTAAATCTTATTGATTTTCTCAATATTATTCATGTAAGGCCTTAAAACTTCAGGTACAATAATAGAGCCATCTTCTTGTTGATAATTTTCCAATATAGCGACTAATGTTCTGCCGATCGCTAAACCACTGCCATTTAGTGTTCCAACAAAAACTGTTTCTTTTTTTTCGTTTTTATATCTAGCTTTCATTCTTCTTGCTTGAAACGATCCACATGAAGAGCAACTTGAGATTTCTCTATATTTATCCTCAGATGGAAGCCACACCTCAATATCAAAAGTTTTTTCAGCACTAAACCCCATATCACCAGTACACAAAACTATTTTTCTATATGGAAGTTTTAGTAAATCTAAAATTTTAGTTGCACAATCAGTCATTCTATCGAGTTCTGTTAAGCAGTTATCTGCCTCAACAATACTCACCATTTCAACTTTGTAAAATTGGTGCTGTCTAATCATACCTTTTGTATCTTTACCATAGCTACCTGCTTCTTTTCTAAAACATGGAGTTGAAGCAACCATTCGCATAGGAAGTTTTTTTTTATCAATAATTTGATCTTTTACAATATTAGTTAAAATAACTTCGGCAGTTGGAATTAAAAATTTTCTCTCACTAGAATCTTCTAATTTGAGCTCAAACTGATCATTATCAAATTTAGGTAATTGTCCTGTACCATACATAGTAGTATCTGTTGCAATTAGTGGGGGTGATATTTCCTCATAACCATTAGTATTAACATGTGTATCAAGCATAAAATTTGATAAAGCTCTTTCTAACAAGGCCAATTTATCTTTTACAAAAACAAACCTAGAGCCAGTAGTTTTTGTGGCTAGATCAAAATCAAGCATTTTTAAGTTTTCACCTAATTCATAATGAGATTTAGGTTTAAATGTAAAATTATGTATTGTTCCTGATTTAGAAATTTCTATATTTGAATTTTCATCTTTACCTGTAGGAACGTCAGAATGAGGAATATTTGGTATTGATGATAAAATAGTTTCTAATTCATTTTTAACATTAGTTTGTAATTTATTAATATTATCTATTTCAGATGAAATTTTTTTAGATTTTTCAAAAAGTGACTGATCTTTTGACTTTGAAATATCTTTTTTTTCTTTTTCAAGCAGTTCTCTTTGTTGGATATATTCTCTATTGCTCTCATCCAATGATAAAATCTTATCGACATCTGTATCTAGGAATCTTTTATTTAAAGCTTTTTTAAAAGCCTCAATATCATTTCTAATTTCTTTTATATTATGCATTTTTTTTATTTTTCTTATCAATAATGTTTACAGAAAATATAGATAATTCATATAAAATCAATAATGGTATTGCTAGTCCAATTTGAGTTATAGGATCAGGTGGTGTTAATAATGCAGCTGCTGCAAAAATCATTACAACAACATATTTTCTTTTTTCTCTAAGAAACTTAGCATTAACTATGCCAACTCTAGCTAACAGACTAAGAACAACTGGTAGCTGAAAACTTATACCAAATGCAAAAATTAATTTCATTACAAGTGAAAGATATTCACTAACTTTTGCTTCCAATTGGATAGGTAATCCTGTTGAGGCCCCTGTGCTTTCGAAAGAGAGAAAAAACTTTATGGCTAGTGGCATTATTAAATAATAAACAAGCATTCCTCCTAGAAAAAATAATATAGGCGTTAAAACTAGATAAGGAACGATTGCAATTTTTTCATGCTTATAGAGCCCTGGTGCAATAAATTTCCATATTTGTACTAATATATAGGGACAAGTAACAAAGAATGCTGCAAAAAAGGAAACCTTTAAGTATGTTAAAAATGTTTCCTGTAAAGCTGTAAAAATTAATCTTCTATCAGTTCCACTTTCATTTACTGCTTTAGCAAAAGGCTCAACTAAAAAACCATAGAGATGTTCTGAAAAAAAATAACATCCAATAAAAAAGATAAACAAAAAAATAAAAGAATGAATTAATCTTTTTCTGAGTTCAGTTAAATGACTTACAAAGCCACCTTCATTTTCAGATTTTGTCATTATCTTTTTTTTCTTCTATAGGTTTTTCTATTTCATTAGAATTAATATCAAGGTCAGCTACCTCATTTTGTATATTGCTAATATATCTTTTTGTGGTTCCAATCCATGAACCAACTTTTTTTAACATATGTGGAAAATCTTTTGGTCCAATAACAACGATTGCAACAGCTACTACTATTAAAATCTCAAACCAGCCAATAGTGGGCATTTAATTTATTCTTTGTCTTTGCTGTCTTGATTATTTTCTGAAACATTTTTAGGCTCAGGTTCAGACTCATCAGTAATATCTGTAGCCATACCTTTTTTAAAACTTTTTATACCTTTGGCTACATCGCCCATTAAACTAGAGATTTTACCTCTACCAAATAAAAGGACAACTAAGATTACAACAATTGCTATTTGCCAAATTCCAATGCTCATAATATTTTATACCTCTTTTAAATTTAATTTTAAAGTAACTTTTTACTTTTCTTCTTCTGGACTAAGTGTGCCACCCAGCATCTCATCGATATTTTCATAAATATCTTCTTTTTTCTCTACTTGTTTCTCTTTGTAAAATTTACCAGTACCAAATATTGCATTATCTATATTTGTACTATCAATCAGACCTGCAGATCCTAATTCATCAACCGTAGGTAAATCTGATAACTTCTGAAGACTAAAATGACTTAAGAAATCATCAGTAGTTCCATACTGAATTGGTTTACCGGGAACATCTTTACGGCCCTGTGGTTTTACCCAATTAAGCTCCATTAAAATTTCAAGTGTATTTGTTCCAAAAGCAACACCTCTAATTTCTTCAATTTCAGCTCTAGTAACAGGCTGGTGATAAACAATTATAGCTAATGTTTCAACTGCAGCTCGAGATAGTTTTTTTTCTACAGTTTTTTCTTGAGACATAAGGTTTGATAAATTTTCAGAAGTTCTAAAAGACCATCTCTTAGAAATACAAACTAAATTAATTCCTCTTGATGAGTATTCTTTTTGAAGTTTCTCTAATGATTTTAAAACATCAATTTTTTTTAAAATTTTAGATTCAATGGTGTCAATATCTAATGGTTCAGCAGCAGCAAAAACTATTGCCTCAACTTCTCTTTCACCATCATTCATTTTCGAAGGAAAAGTAACTATATTGTTATTTGTTTCTTTTTTTATTTTTGTCATTTTAGTTCTTTAATATAAATATCATCAAATAAGTTTTCTTGCTTTATAGTTAGATTCCCCTCTTTAACCAGCTCTAAGGAACCAGCAAAAATTCCTGCTTTACCAGTTGTTTTATATTTTGAGCCACTTTTAAATGAAGATGGTATTAATTCATTAATATTTCTCCAATCAATTAACTTACCAAAAAATTCTTTTATTCTTTTGATACCATCTTCAGTGGTAAAAACTGGAAGTTTAGGAATATTCATCCTTTGAAAATCTTTGGTCATAATAATTGAGGAATAAGATTTTAAAAGTTCGTAAAGATTCAGTTTATATTCAGTACTATATATAGATCGTATATTTCCTTTAATTCCTCTAGTTCTTATTTCTCTACCAAGTCTTTTTCTTTTTAACATTTGGTCAGAAAGTAATCTAATCAACTCTAATTTTTTTAATTGTAATTTTAATTTTTCAGCAACTTCTAAAACTTTAAATTCTTCTTCTGGATTTCCTGGCAACAAAAGTTTTGATTTAAGATAAGTTAACCAGGTAGCCATCAATAAGTATTCTGATGCAGACTCTAGATTAAGATTTTTTTCGTTAGTAATATAATTATGAAATTGATCAGCCAGTAATGTTATTGAAATATCCTCAAGGTTAACTTTTTGAGCTTTTGCCAAATCCAATAAAACATCAAGTGGACCGTTATAATTATCAAGATCTACATTAAAGTTTTTAGAATCGGTGTCAGACATAGTAAATATTAACTTATAATCTTATAAAATTGTGATGTTTTTTTAATAATAAACTTACTTATAAATGGTGAATACAGAGCCACATCGTTCATTTCTTTTAAATTTCCATTACAATGAAGAACTAGATCACAACCAGCGTTAAAGGATTTTTTTGTATTAATTGCTATAGAGCCTTTTAAACTCTTCATTGATATATCATCAGACATCAAAATATTTTTAAATTTAATTTGATTTCTTATTAGTTTTATAATTTTCTTCGAATGTGTTGCTGTATTTGCTTTATCGATATTTTTATAAATAAGATGTGCTGTCATTGCAAACAGACTATTTTTATTTTTGAATGCCATAAAATCATTATTATTTAGATGCCTTAATTCCTTGTTGATTGTAGGAGTTTTTTTATGACTATCAACTTTAGCCAAACCGTGACCAGGAATATGTTTTATTACAGCGGCAATCTTATTATTATGCAATTCTTTAATACAAATATCACCAATTTGTGAAACAATCTTTGCATTACTTGAAAATGCTCTGTCACCAATTATTGAGCTAGACCCTTTTGATCTTACGTCAAGAACGGGTAAAGTATTAATATTTATGCCTATAGTTTTTAATAATAAGGCAGTTTTATTTATAAACTTTTTATATTCAGTATAAAATTCTTTTTTATCTTTAAGATAAAGATTGCCAAAAAATTCTCCTGTAAATTTATCTGCTTTAAAAAATTTACTTAATCTATTTACTCTCCCACCCTCTTGATCAATTAAAATAGGGTATTTCTTATCATTAAATATATTTCTAATTTCATTTGTTAATTTTTTAACTTGTGCAATATTTCTGATATTACGTGAAAAAAGTATTATTCCCCAGGGCTTATGTTTAATTAGAAATTTTTTTTCTATAATCAATAATTTAGTTGATTTTAAACCAACTATAAAACTTTTACGATCATCCATCATTATTAATTAATTTCCAAAAATTGTAATTCTTTTTGTTTTTATCTATGCTTTTTTCAACATATTCTACGATATTAACAGTATCACTATTAAGTAAAATAAGATTACGAGAATAATTTTCAGTTTTATCTTCAATATTTTTTAAAGATCTATATGAATTTTTTTTATTTTCATTTGAAAAGTAGTATTTGAAAGATAGAAAAAAAAATAAAACTATAACAATTAAAAATAAAAGATATTTAAGTTCTTTTAACATTACATTTTTTGCGGAGTATCCACTCCAACAATATCCATTCCAGATTTGATAACATTAGATATAACTTTTAAAAAAACTAACTTATCATTTGACATTTTCTTTTGTTCGTTAATAAATCTTTTTGATGGATCATCTTTACCCATATTCCAATAAGAATGGAATTCTGATGATAGCTCATAAAGATAAACTGGTATTCTGTGGGGTTCAAGTCTTAAACTTGCAGCTTCAATACATTTGGGCCATTCAGCTATTTTTTTTAATATCTTTATTTCATCTCCAGTATAATCAAATTCGTAATCATTTATATTCAAATCATTTTCTATATTAAGATCTACGTGTCTAAAAACAGATGATATTCTAGCATAACAATACTGGACATAGTAAAGAGGATTATCTTTTGATTTTTCTTTAACTTTTGTAAAGTCAAAATCCAACTCTACATCGCTACTTCTATTAAGCATAATAAATCTAGTAGCATCCTTACCAACTTCAGCAATCAAGTCTTCAACAGTTATATAGTCGCCTTTTCTTTTCGACATTTTGAAAGGTTTTCCATCTTTAATTAGTTTTACAAGTTGGCTTACCTTACAAATTAATTTTTTTTTATCTCCAGATAATGCATCTACGACAGAAGTTATCCTTTTTATATAACCAGCGTGATCTGCTCCTAATATATTAATAAGTGTATCGTAATTTCTATTTAATTTATTATCGTGATAAGCCACATCACTAGCAAAGTAAGTCCACGATTTATCAGATTTTTGAAGTGCTCTATCTTTGTCATCTCCAAAATCTGTTGATTTAAATAAAAGTTGCTCTCTTTCAACCCAATTTTGATCATCCTCGCCTTTAGGTGCCTTAATTTTTCCACTATAAACTAGTTTTTTATCCTTTAATTTATCAATTGCTTTTTGAACTTCATTATTTAGGACAATATCAGTTTCGCTGATAAATTTATCGTGCACTATTCCAAGGTTTGATAAATTGTTTTTAATCAATTTTAAAGATTCTGAGACTGACAATAAAGTTAATTCTTTTGAAATATCTTCAAATTTATCAAATTTTAAAACTTTGTTAGATTCTATAATATTTTTAGCAATATCAACCAAGTAATCACCAGGGTATAAATCTGAATTTTCAATTGGAAATTTTTCATTAAAAAGTATTTCTCTAATTCTAAAAAAAACAGACTTTGTAAAATTTATGATCTGATTACCATAGTCATTTACATAATATTCCTTAGAAACATCATGTTTGTTAAAAATTAATATATTTGAAATTACATCTCCTAATATTGCGCCTCTACAATGACCTACGTGTAGAGGACCTGTTGGGTTAGCTGAAACAAATTCTACAAGATATTTCTGTTTTTTTTCTTTTATATTGACACCAAAATCTTTGTAATTTTGGTTAACATTTTTAATAAAATTGTTCCAATATATCGTTTTAAATTTAATATTAATAAATCCAGGTTTTGCTACAGAAATAGTTTCAATTTTTTCATCTTCATTTTTAATTAAATCAATTAGGGTGTTTGCAATATCGATTGGAGATTTTTTATTCGCTTTAGAGAGTACCATGGCTACATTGGTTGATATATCACAGTCAATATTTGATGGTGGTATATCTACATTAATTCCTTTTAAAGATTCAGGTATTTCTAAAGAGCCATCTTTATTTAGTTTTTTAATCAAAATTATTATTTTATCTAAGTAGAGATCAAAAATGTTCATTAAATACTTTTGTTTAAATTAATTGCATATCTATCTGTCATACCTGAAATAAAATCAGCAATTGCTCTATTGGGGTCATTTTTTAATTGGTCAGCATTTAAGAATTTTTTGGGCTTATTCTTAATTTTATAAAAAAGTTTATTAACAATTTTTTTTCCATGATTATTTTTTAATAATACTTTCTTATTGTTGTACATTTTACTTCTTAGAAAAAACCTAACATCTTTTTCAATTTTTAGAAATTTACTAGAAAAACATACTATAGAATTATCTAATTTATAAACATCATTTAAAGATTTGATCTTATTAGTTTTTAAATTATTTTTAGTATTTTTAATCAAATCTCTAACCATTAAATCAATTGAATCTCGTATTATTTGATATATCAAAATATCTTTATTATTATTTTTAATATTTTTTTTATGAGATTTATAAATATCTTTAAAAAAATTAATTTCAATCAAGTCGTTTAAATTAAACATTTTGGCTCTGATTCCATCTTGTATGTCATGATTATTATAGGCAATGTCATCAGAGATAGCTGAAATTTGAGCTTCCAATGATCCAGAGTTAGTAAAATTTATTTTATTCTTAAAACTTTTCAATCCAATCAACCTATTAACTGTAGAGAGATCATCAATTGGGCCATTGTGCTTTAGTAATCCATCTAAAGTTTCTAATGTTAAGTTTAGACCTTTAAATTTAAGGTATTTATGTTCAAGAAACATGATTATTCTTAAAGTTTGAAGATTATGATCAAAACCTCCGAAGTTAACCATGCATTCATTAAGGGCATCTTCTCCAGCATGTCCAAACGGTGTGTGTCCCAAGTCATGAGCCAAACTTAAAGTTTCAGCAAGATCATCGTTTAAACCTAAATGTTTAGCTATTGATCTTGCAATTTGTGCAACTTCAATTGAATGGGTAATTCTAGTTCTAAAATGATCCCCTTCTGTATTAACAAAAACTTGTGTTTTATGCTTTAGCCTTCTGAATGAAGCACTGTGAATAATCCTATCTCTATCTCTTTGAAATGGTGTTCTATAAAGTGAATTGGCTTCTTTAAAAATACGACCTTTACTTTTAGATAGAGCTAAATTTGAGTAATTATTCATACTTTAAATTTAATAAATTGATATTATATTAGTAATATCAGTGTTGTTATATGATTAAAGAAATTAAATTTACAGATAAAGCTATAAAACAGATTAATAATTTGTTGTCTCAAAAAGATCCAGGGTCATTTTTTAGAATCGCTATTAAAGGTGGTGGTTGCTCAGGTTTTCAATATGAGTTTACTTTTGACAAAAAATTAGAAGCAGACGACTTAAAACATGAAAATATTCTTATAGATAAAACTTCAGCAGATTTATTAAAAGGTTCAGAAGTGGACTTTGTCTCGGAACTAATTGGTGATCAATTTAAAATCTCTAACCCACAAAGCAAATCTTCTTGCGGTTGTGGTGTTTCGTTCTCCATATAATGATTATCACATCCTGGAATGTTAATTCAGTTAGAGCAAGAATTGAAAATATTAAAGAATACCTTCAAAAATTTTCTCCTGATGTTGTCATGATGCAAGAGATCAAAACACAAGATGAAACTTTTCCCTATGATGATTTTTCAGCATTAGATTATGAAAGTCATGTATTTGGACAAAAAAGTTATAACGGCGTAGCAATCATTTCTAAACATAAACTAGAAAATGTCAGATTAGATTTGATTAAAGACAAATTAAAACAATCTAGAATTATTTCAGCAGAATTAAAGCATAAGAAAAAAGACATTCAACTAATTAACATTTACACACCAAACGGTAATCCTGTAGATACTGATAAATATACTTATAAAAAAGAATGGTTAGATACTTTGATTAAACAGCTAAAAACTCTTTCAAAGAAAAATGAAAATATTATTTTAGCAGGTGATTTTAATATTCTTCCTTCAGCAGAAGATGCTTATAATATTAAAGGTTTTGAAGATGACGCTTTATACAGACTTGAGATAAGAAAAAAATTTAGAGAAATGATTAATCTAGGTTTTCATGATGCCTACCGTCATATTCATGGTGAAATTGAAGGTTATACTTATTGGGATTATATGAGAGGTGCTTGGCAGAAAAATAATGGATTAAGAATTGATCACTTCTTAGTATCAAATTCTTTATTAAATATAGTTAAGAATGTGAATATTAATAAAGACCCTAGAGGAAAAGAAAAACCCTCAGATCACACACCTATTGAAATTGAATTAACTTAAAGATTTAATTTTATTAACAAGTTCTTCATTAATATTTCTTGGTCCTTTATCTAGCCTATTTTTATGCCTTCTTTCACCTGGAAGTCTAACACCCTCCATAGCTGACATTTTACTAAAAAACTCATCAGCATGCTTATCCCAACCTTTACCAGAAATTTTCTCAGGTGAGATTGCTATAATAAATTCACCACCACTTGGAGGGCCGCCATCGTTATTATCTTTAGCAGCAGTTTCAAAACTAAAATTTTCACCAATCAATGCACCAGCTAATAATTCAACCATCATTGCTATACTAGATCCTTTATAGCCTCCAAAAGGAAGTATAACTCCACCATCTGCAATTTCTCCAGGATCAGTTGTTTCTTTACCTTCTTTAGTTAAACCTGTTCCAAGAGGAACTTTATGCCCTTCTCTTTTTGCAATCTGAACTTCACCCATTGCCATTGAGGCTGTTGCCATATCATAGACAACTGGAGTTTTACCAGGTCTAGGCCATGCAAAAGAAATTGGATTTGTACCATACAAAGCTTTCGTAGCACCAGCTGGTGCAACGGCAGGTTTGTAAGATGTACAAGCGATACCAACAAGACCTGCTTCTGCAATAGCTTCAGTTTCAGGCCAAAGAGCTGCCATGTGATGTGAATTTTTTATAGCAAGAACTGCTACACCATTTTTTTTTGCTAAATCAATAACTGCTGGTAATCCTAAACTTAAAACCATAGGGGCAACTGCATTATTACCTAAAACTTTAATAATACTTGGAGCAACATTTTCTAATTCAGGTCTTGCTTTACCATTAATCTTTTTACTTTTTAAGCCAGCCACATAAGCGGGTAATCTAAACAAACCATGAGAAACAGAACCATCTCTTTCGGCTCTCATAATAGTATCTGCTAAAATACTAGCATTTTCCTCATCACAACCATTAGCTAGTAATGTTTTTTTAGCTAATTCTAAAATTTCATTTAATGTTAAGGATACTGTATTCATTTATTTTGCTTTACATTTTTTGCATAAACCAAAAAACTCTAAATTATATTTATTATATTGCATTCCGGTATCGTCTTCAAAATTAGTTAAATATTTTGAAAGTTTTGGATTATTAATTTCAGAAACATTTTCACATTTATTACATATTGAAAAAGCCGTTGCTTGTGAAATTTCACAACTTGAACTTTTACATGCTATAAAAGCATTTCTACTTTCTACTTTATGTATTTTTCCTATTTCGATCAGCTTATCTAATGCCCTGTAAACTTGTAATGGAGCTTTAATTCCCTTTTTTTGAACATTAAATAAAATAGAATAAGCCTTAAGTGGTTCTTTAGCTTTTTCTATAAAATCAAAAATAATTTGTTGATTTTTTGATAGATTGATTTCTTTATGCATAATCAAAAGTTTAACAATAACTCATTAGTTTTTCAATTTAATCGACTGTTTTATATTTAGTAAAGATAAAATAAATAAGATCAAAGACGCTACAATTATTGAGGGTCCTGAAGAAGTATTAAACTCTAATGAAGAAAATAATCCCAAAATTACAGACAATAATCCTCCTATAACCGAGTAAATTACCATTTTTTGTGGACTGTCTGACATATTTCTAGCCATTGCAGCGGGGATAATCAACATTCCAGTAATTAATAACAAACCTACCATTTTAATTGATATGGCAATAACGGCAGCTAGTAAAATTGTAAATATAGCTTTTGATCTATCCGGATTCAAACCTTCAGCTTCAGCTAATTCATAATTAACAGTAGATGCAAATAAAGGTTTCCAAATTAATTTAAGTATAACTAAAATTATAGCACCACCACCCCATACAACAAATATATCATTAGTTGTTACAGCCAATATATCTCCAAATAATAGTCCCATGATATCAAATCTTATAAAAGTTAAAAAACCAATTACTACCAATCCAACAGCTAATGAAGAGTGAGCTAAAAGACCAAGTAAAGCATCACCAGGTAAATTAGTTTTTTTTTGAAGCTGTATTAATATTAGGGCTATTACTGATGAAATCAAAAATACTGAAAGAGCAATATTTAGATCAAATGTATATGCCATTGTAACACCCAGTAATGCTGAATGAGAAAGTGTGTCACCAAAATAAGATAATCTTCTCCAAACAACAAAACATCCAAGTGGTCCTGCAACTAAGGCAATTCCAATTCCGGCCACCAATGCTCTTACAAAAAAATCATCAAACATTTAATTTTTTTTTATCCTACCTTCATCAGAATGCTCGTGATCATGTTTATGCTCATAAACTGAAAGGATCTGAGACGCTTGTTCTCCAAATAAGGTTTTATATTCACTATTTTTTGCAACATCAATAGGTGAACCTGAACAACAAACATGGCCGTTTAAACAGACAACATGGTCTGTTGCAGTCATTACCGTATGTAAGTCATGTGAAATCAATAAAATTCCACAATTTAAAGTATCTGATATTTTTTTAATTAATGCATACAACGCTATCTCACCAGTATAATCGACACCTTGAACTGGTTCATCAAGTACTAACAGTTCTGGTTTTTTTGAAATAGCTCTAGCAAGCAAAACTCTTTGAAACTCCCCTCCAGATAAATTACCTAAATTTTTATTTTTAAGATGCATTACTCCAGTTAATGATAAAGCTTCATTAATCTGATCATCCTTAATATTTTCAGTTAAAACCATAAAGTCTTTAACTCTGAGTGGTAATGTCCAATCAATTGAAATTTTTTGAGGAACATATCCAATTTTATTAGTATTTTTTTCAATACTTCCTTCAATATTTTTATAAATACCTAATGCAATTTTGGCAGTTGTACTTTTTCCTGAACCATTGGGACCAATGAGAGTTACAATTTTACCCTTCTCAACTTGTAGAGACACATCTTCTACTAGCCATTTATTATTTTGGCGAAAACCTGCATTATTTAATTTAACTAATATATTATTATCTGAATTCATTTATCTATTGACATTTAAATGTTATATTATTACATACTGTTATATTATAACAACCATTAAAATATTTAAATTATGAAAAAACTAAAAAAAATATCATTTATTCTATCAATTTTATCATTATTAACGATCTTTACACCAGCTAATGCTGAAATAAAAGTAGTTACATCAATTAAACCTATTCATTCATTAGCGAGTTATCTTATGGATGGAGTTGGAAAACCAGATTTAATTGTAGATGGTTTTAACTCACCACATGGATTTTCTATGAAACCATCTCATGCAAAAATGTTGCAAAATGCAGATCTTATCTTTTGGATAGGTGAAGATTTAGAAAGTTTTTTAGAAAGACCATTAAATTCAATTGCAAAAAAAGCTGAGAAAATTGAATTAATTGAAATTAAAGGTTTGAATGTATTAAAGTTTAGAGAAAGAAATATTTTTGATGAGCATGATCATGACGATCACGCTAAAAAAGAAGATGATCATGACGATCATGACGATCACGCTAAAAAAGAAGATGATCATGACGATCATGACGATCACGCTAAAAAAAAAGATGATCATGACGATCACGCTAAAAAAGAAGATGATCATGACAATCACGCTAAAAAAGAAGATGATCATGACGATCATGATGGGCATGAAGGACATGGACATGGTGAATATGATCCCCACGTTTGGTTAGATCCTATTAATGCAAAAGTAATTCTAAAAGAAATGACTGAGCATTTAATTGAAAATGATTCAAAAAATGCATCTACTTACAAAAGTAACTTAGATAAGGCACTTAAAGATATAGATAAACTTACTATGGATGTAATGACTGAATTAAATGAAAGTACTTCATCTATTGTTTTCCACGATGCATATCAATATTTTGAAGAAAGATTTAATGTAAAAATATTGGGTGCTTTTACAGTTAATACTGACGTAATGCCTGGTGCAGAACAATTATCAGAAATTAGAGAAATAATTGAACATGATAAAGTAAAATGTATTTTCTCAGAACCTCAATTTAATCCTGATATCATTAAGGTAGTTGCTAAAGATATGAATATTAAAACTGGTGTTGTAGATCCACTTGGAGCTACTTTAAACCCAGGAAAAGATTTATATTTTGATCTAATTAGAAATATGTCTGCTTCATTTAAAGGATGTTAATTTAAGGGATTTTATAAATTAAGATTTTAGTTTCCTCTATAATTGTAATAAATTAGTAATAAAACTTACATATAGAGGAGACTATGTTTATTAAAAAATACCTTAAATGGATCAGTACTGCTTTAGTATTAACTGGAATATTATTAACTAATTTAAATATCTACCCTATTAACATCTACTTCCATGGTCTTGGAGTTATTGGTTGGACAATAGCTGGTTTTATATCAAAAGATAAAGCAATATTAACTAATTTTGGTTTGCAAATACCATTATTCTTAATTGGCATTTATAAAATTATAATTTAATCATTATTAGATTATGAAAAATAGAATTTTCATTGGTGAATTTATAGGTAGTTGTTTTTTAGTAATGATTATTGTTGGCTCTGGAATAATGGCTGAAAATCTAACAAATGATAATGCTTTAAGACTTACTGCAAATACGCTTGCAACTGGAGCTGGGTTATTTGTCTTAATAACGGCTTTTGCAGAAATTTCAGGCGCTCACTTTAATCCTTTTGTAAGTTTAGCAATGTATTTAACCAAAAAAATTAAAGGAAAACTTTTAATCACATACATTCCAGCTCAAATATTGGGCTGCTTATTAGGTGTAATGTTAGCTAATCTATTTTTTGAACATAATATAATTGAATTATCTACAAAAAGTAGAGATGGCTTTCATATATTTCTAGCAGAAATTGTAGCTACTTTTGGTCTGATATTTATTATTTTTGCAACTTTAAAAGATAGTAAAACAACAATTGCAGCTTGTGTTGCAACTTATATTACAGCTGGTTATTGGTTTACTTCTTCAACATCTTTTGCAAATCCAGCAGTAGCAATAGCAAGGACTTTTACAGAATCATTTACTGGTATTAATTATCTCAATACACCTACTTATATAATTGCAGAATTAATTGGAGCTTTATTAGCTATAGTAGTTATTAAGAAATTAATTAAGTGAATAACCTGCTGATCTAACTGTTCTAATAAGCTCTTTAACTCCAATAATATTAATATTTTGTCTAAGTCTTCTTATGTGAACATCTATTGTTCTGTTTTCAACATTGATATTTTCTGACCAAACATTTTCTAGTATTTGTTCTCTAGAATAAACTCTTTTAGGATTTTTGATAAAGAAATTTAACAGATCATATTCTTTGGGACCAAGATGGATTTCTTTCTTTTTTCTATAAACTCTACGAGTCATTCTATCAATTTTAAGATCTTCAAATTCTACAATATCAGTAACAACTGATGGCTTAGATCTTCTTAATAGAGCTTTAACTCTAGCTAACAACTCAGGAAAGCTAAAAGGTTTAGTTATATAATCATCAGCACCAGAATTAAGGCCTTTAATCTTGTCCTCTTCTTCACCCTTTGCAGTTAACATTATGATTGGAATATTTTTAAATTTAATATCCTTTTTTAAATTTTTACAGATTTCTACACCAGAGAAATCAGGCAACATCCAATCTAGTAAAACAAGGTCAGGCAATAAATTTTTTATACCCTTGATACCATCATTCCCATTATCTGAGTAAGAAACTTTATAACCTTCTTTTTCTAAATTATATTTAATTAATGTAATGATTGGCTCTTCATCTTCAACGATGTAAATGTTAGCACTCATTAACTTGGATCGAAATCCTTACCTTTGGGTCTAGCACCCTCAATATGTTCACCTTCTATCAGATAAAATAAGGACTCTGCAATATTAGTAATGTGGTCTCCTGCTCTTTCAATATTCTTTGTTACAAAAAGTAGATGAGTTGCCAAATCTAAATTCTTTTTATCCTGTCCTAAAAAATCAGCCACCTCATTCATTGCAGCATGAGTTAGGTCATCAACTTTTTCATCTGTTTTCCAAATTTTTATAGCAGAATCTTTTGATTTATTTAAATAAGCATCTAAAACATCTTTCAATTGTCTTTGAACCAGGTCACCCAATCTTCTTAGGCTGGAAATTAATTCAGCAGGAAGGTCGTGAGGTAAAGGCTTTATTTTTTTTGCAACACTTTTTGCTAAATCTCCAATACGCTCTAAATCACTTGAAATCTTTAAAGTTGATATTGTAAGTCTTAAATCTATCGCCATAGGAGCTCTCTTAACTAAAACAGTAACTATTTGTTCTTCAATAGTAGCTCTCAATTCGTTTACTTTAGCGTCGTTACTTATAATTTTATCTGCTGCTTCTTTATCAACTTTAATTATGGCCTCCATAGAGTCTGATAGTTGAGCCTCAACTAAACTTCCCATTTTGATTAAATTATCATTTAAATTTTGTAGCTCTTCTTCATATGATTTTACTATATGTGTTATGTCAGACATAATTAACCAAACCTTCCTGTTATATAATCCTGAGTCATTTTATTGCCAGGGTTTTTAAATATTTTTTCAGTTGTATCTACTTCAATTATTTTTCCTAAATGGAAAAATCCAGTTCTTTGAGAAACTCTTACTGCTTGTGACATTGAATGAGTAACAATTACTATTGTATAACTTTTTTTAAGTTCATCAATTAATTCTTCAATTTTGGCAGTTGCTATAGGATCAAGTGCTGAACAAGGCTCATCCATTAGTATTACCTCTGGATTAACTGATATAGCCCTTGCTATACATAACCTTTGTTGCTGACCACCAGAAAGACCCGTTCCTGCTTCGTGAAGTCTGTCTTTAACTTCATTCCATAAAGCAGCTTTTTTTAAACTGTTCTCAACAATTATATCCATGTCTACTTTTTTTTCAGCCAAACCATGAATTGACGGGCCATAAGAAATATTGTCATAAATACTTTTTGGAAATGGATTCGGTTTTTGAAAAACCATTCCAACTTTCTCTCTTAAGCTTACAACATCAACATCTTTATCAATTATTTCATTACCATCAATTTTAATTGATCCATCAATTTTACAAATATCAATAACATCATTCATTCTATTGATGCATCTTATAAAAGTTGATTTTCCACAACCAGAAGGGCCAATTAATGCTGTAACCTCTTTGCTATGTATATCTAAATTAACATTAAACAGAGCTTGTTTTTCCCCATAATATACATTTAAATTATTTGCTTTTATCTTTAGTTTGTTATTTGTCATTACCATTTCCTTTCAAATTTTTGTCTTAAATAAACTGCTATAAAATTTAACGTAATAAGAAAACTTAAGAGTACCATAATAGTTGCTGAAGTTTTCTCAACAAAGCCCCTCTCCGCTTGTTCTGACCATAAATAAACTTGAACTGGAAGTGAAGCTGAAGGATCTGTTGGTATTGATGGAATGTCTACCACGAATGCAACCATACCAATTAAAATTAATGGAGCAGTTTCTCCTAAAGCTTGAGCCAAACCTATTATAGTTCCGGACAATGTCCCTGGAATTGCAAGAGGTACCACATGATGCATTACAGATTGAACTTTTGATGCACCTATTGCAAGAGCACCCTCTCTGATTGAGGGTGGTACAGCTTTTAATGAAGCTCTACATGGAATTATAATTCTAGGCAAAGTCATTAATGCTAGAGTAATACCCGCTACTAAGGGTGTTGATCTTGGTAGATGAAAGGTTCCAAGTAGAATTCCTAAACCTAATAATCCGAATACAATTGATGGAACAGCCGCAAGGTTATTAATATTGATCTCTATAAAATCTGTTATTTTGTTTTTAGGTGCAAATTCCTCTAAATAGATAGATGCAAAAATCGCTATAGGGAAAGAGAGTAATAAAGTTATAACTATAGTAAAGAAAGATCCAACTAAAGCACCACCAATACCAGCCAATTCTGGATTTCTAGAATCACCTTTTTTAAATAAATAGGCATTAAATATTTTATCAATTTTGTTTTGTTCTAATAACGAGTCATAAATTTTTAATTGAAAATTATTAATTCTTCTTCTATCCTCTGGTAGATGTCTTGGATAATTACCTTTATGTAATTGATCAATATCATCTGATGCTGTTAACTTTAAAATAGTCTTTTTATTAATAAAATCTGGGTTTTTAATTAAAAAATTTCTTATTTCATACTCATAATCAGGACTAAATAAATTTATTAATGCTTTTTCTTCTTTTAATCCAGTAACTGAATAAACATTCAATATACTATCAATGGCTAAATCATAATACTCGGTATCTTCTAGATTTTTTTGTGTAGGATTATTATCTAGATCTAGAGTTTCTAAATTAAAATTTACCTCAAGATCAATAGTGGTTTTTAAGAATGCACTACTACCCTTGGAAAATATTACATTAATCAAAAAAATAACAAAAAAGATAGCCATCATTACGGATGTAAGCCCATAAAGTCTAAATCGCTTTTCAGCATTATATCTTTTTTTTAGACGCTTCTCTTTATTCATATTTCTCCCTATATTTTCTAACAAACCTTAACGCTATGTAATTTAAGATTAATGTTGCAAAGAAAAGTGTTAATCCTAGTGCAAAAGCGGATTGTGTCTTTGGACTATCAAATTCTTGGTCTCCAACTAAAAGCATCACAATTTGTGTTGTTATTGTAGTGGTAGACTCTAATGGATTTATAGTTAGATTTGCAGCTAAACCAGCTGCCATTACAACAATCATAGTTTCTCCAATTGCTCTTGATACGGCCAACAGGATAGAACCTACAATTCCTGGTAAGGCTGCAGGGATAACTACTCTTTTTATAGTCTCGGATTTCGTTGCACCAATTGCGTAAGATCCATCTCTTAGTGATTGTGGTACGGCATTTATAACGTCATCTGATAATGATGACACATAAGGAATAATCATAACACCCATCACTAATCCTGCAGCAAGTGCACTTTCAGAAGAAACTTCTAAACCTAATTTTTCACCCATTTCTCTAAAAAAAGGACCCACTGTGAGGGCTGCAAAAAAACCATAAACTACAGTTGGAATTCCAGCCAATATTTCAATAATTGGTTTAGAAAATTTTCTAACTTTTACACTTGCGTATTCAGCCATATAAATTCCCGAAAAAAGTCCAATGGGAACTGCAACAGTCATTGCTATCAATGCAATAAATGCTGTACCAGCAAATAAAGGTACAGAACCAAAAGCATCTTTTAAATCAGCATATTCCTCAGGTGTGATAGCTGATGCATCACTAACAAAAGCTCTTTGTGGGCTCCAAGAAGTTCCAAATAAAAAATCAAATATATTGATAGCAGAGAAAAATTTTATACTTTCAAAAAGAAGTGAAAAAATTATTCCTATTGTTGTAAATATTGCAACTAAAGAACATGCAAATAGTAAACCTGTAAGTATTTTTTCCACATCATGTCTTGCTTTATTATTTTTTGAAATTCGTACTATTCCATAAGAAATTGTTAAAATTAAAGTTGAAAATAATAAAACTATTTTTGAAGATTGGGCTATTGATAATAATGATTTATATTGTTCTACACCTAGCTTTATTTCATTGGTTAATGTGCCAGAAAAATTTCCCTCATAAAGAGATCTAATTTTTTGATAAATTAAATTAATTTGATCACTCGAGTAATTATTTAATTCATTGTGACTTAAGGATTGTGAAATTAATGCTTTAATAATGGCTGGTTCAAATATAGACCAAATCAACAATATGATGAGTGAAGGTAATGCACACCAGAGCGCTAAATAATATCCATAGTAATTGGGCAATGCATTAATTTTAATAGATTGACTTGATGTAATTTTTTTAATTCTAGATCTACCGTATAAAAAAGATGAATAACTAAATATCGTTACTACAATCAAAAGGATTAAATTCATATATAGTTGGATATTATGATTTTAATGTTACAGTTTTATTACAAATTTAAACTGCAAATTGAATATAAAAAAAAGGCCAGAAAATTAATTCTGGCCATTTTATTAAGGAAATTAAATTATTTAATACTAATAGTCTGTAACTCTAGAGCTGCAGTTCTAATAGCTTTGTATTTATCTTTTGCTAAAGGAACTAAACCAATTTCAGCTAAATAACCTCTAGGTCCCATTGCTTTTTTTGAAGTAAAGGCTTTTATAAATTCCTCTATTCCAGGGACTACACCAATGTGAGCTTTTTTAACGTAAAAGAATAAAGGTCTTGCTATTGGGTAAGAGTAATCTTGAATACCTTCAAGACTTGGTTTTACACCGTTAATAGCTGCTGCTTTAATTTTATCTTTGTTAGCCACTAAATAACTGTAACCAAAGAAACCGTAAGCATCAGGATTTGAAGCAAGTTTTTGAACTATTAACGTATCGTTCTCTCCAGCTTCAACTGCATAACCGTCTTCTCTCATTTTAGCACATTCTTTTTTAGCTTTTTTTCCGTTAGCTTCAAAAAGAGATTTAGCTGTTTTTGAACAACCTTTGCCCATAACTAATGAATTCCAGGCATCTCTAGTACCAGATGTTGGTGGCGCAATTAGTATTTCAATTTTTTTTGAGGGAAGGCTTGAATCAATATCACTCCATTTTTTATATGGATTAGCAACTAATTTTCCATCTACATCTACTTCATGTGCTAAAGCTCTCCATAATTGTTCTTTAGAAAAATCAATATCAGGAGAGTTAACTGAATGTGCAAAAGAAATACCATCGTTACCAACAACTATTTCTATAATTTCAGCAACACCATTTTTTTCACATAATGCTTTTTCTTTAGATTTAATTGCTCTTGATGCATTTGTAATATCGGGGTGGTTTGTACCAACACCAGCACAGAATAATTTCATTCCGCCTCCAGTACCTGTACTTTCAATAACTGGTGTTTTAAATTTTCCAGTTTTACCAAAAGTTTCAGCAACTACAGTTGCATACGGGTATACCGTAGAAGATCCTACTATTTTAATTTGATCTCTAGCCTGAGCATTAAAAGCAAAAATTGCAAATGCTAAAACTGATAATGTTATCTTAATGTGTTTCATTTTTATTTATCCTTTTGTTTAATTTACAAATTCAAAATATGTTTTTTCTATTAAGGTTTTATTACAGCTTTATGAAAGTTTTATTACAAAAAATAACTTTTTAGTTGTAATCGGTATTAAGCTTTAGGAAATTCTATAGTAACTTCAGTACCTTTACCTTCATCACTTATAATATCCATGGATGCACGATGTTGATTAACTATATGTTTTACAATAGCTAGACCTAGACCTGTACCGCCAGCTTCTTTACTTCTAGCAGGATCAACTCTGAAAAATCTTTCAGTGATTCTAGGTAAAAATTTCTTGGGAATGCCAACACCGTGATCTTTAATTGAAAATAAAAAATTATCACTTTTTTTATGTAGGGATATATTGATGAGGGTATTTTCCTCACTATACTTGCATGCATTATCTATTAAGTTAGTAAAAATTTCTATTAATCTATTTCTATCACCCAATATCTTATGAGCGTCTTTATCAGCACTGTATTCAATTTTCATTTTTCTTTTTTTAATCAAGTCAGAATTAATTTTAATAACATGGTTTATTATTTCGTCTAAATCAATTTCTATACTTGGTCTTATATGTTCTTGTAATTCAATTTTAGATAAAGAAAGTAAATCACTAACTAAACTTTCCATACGTTCAGTTTGTTGAAGCATAATAGGTAAAAACTTTTTTTGACTTTCAAAATCATTTGTTGCGTGACCTTCATTAATGGTTTCAAGTCCCAATTTAATTGATTGCAATGGTGTTCTTAGTTCATGAGAAACATTTGCTACAAAATCAGATTTTAATTGTTGAGTTTTATAAATCTCTGTTAAGTCTTTTAAAAAAATCATTACTGATTGATCTTGATTACAAAGTTTTGAAGGACCAGGAATGATATTAGCTTTATAAAATTCAAAATTTGGTAATTTTATTTCAATGTCAACAATTTGAGTTTTCTTATTGTTGATTGCTAAATCTATACTTTCTAAAAGTTTTGCATCTCTTAAAATTAATGAAATATTTTTCCCATTAATATCGTTTCCAAATCTTGTAAAGGCACTTTTATTTGCACAACAAACATTTCTAGATTTATCAAGGATGATTACCTGATCGATCATCTCATCAAGAAATGTCATTTCTTGAAAGCTTGTTTTACTTAGAGAACTCATAATTTTAAAACCACAGGTAGCATTATAACTTCAAAATTAAATTTGTAATTAATAATTAACTATATAAAACAAAAAATATTACATGACACTTACCTTAATTTACACAATTGTTGGTTTTGCTTTAGCGGGATATAGCGTTATAGCAAATGATTCAATTCAAACGCTTGGAACATTTATAGCGTCAAAACAAAAATGGTTTAAATGGTATACGCTAGCAAGCGCTGCTTCATTTGTGATGATACTTGCAATCACATGGGGTTGGTACAGTAATGCTGGTGATATATCTTATGGAAGATTAACCAGAATTCCTTTCCAAGAAATACAGTGGTATCATGCTGTGGCTCCTGGAATACTTTTAGTATTAACAAGAATAGGTATACCTGTTTCAACCACCTTTTTAGTACTGTCAGCATTTGCATCAACTGTAGTTCTTGAAAAAATGCTTATGAAGAGTGTTGTTGGATATGGCTTAGCAGCTGTTGCAGCATACATTTGTTGGATAATAGTATCTAAATTTATCAATGAGAAATTTGATGAAGTTGAAGATAAATGGATAGGTTTTTGGAGAAACTCTGTATGGGTAACTTCTGCTTGGTTATGGTGGGTTTGGTTATCTCACGACGTAGCTAATATAGCCGTATATCTTCCAAGACAAATAGGTGTAAATTTATTATTAATCGTTCTTGCATACTTTACAGCTCTTATTTTTTATATCTTCTACATAAACGGAGGAACAATTCAAAAAGTTGTTTTAGATAAAACTGGAACTAGATACGCAAGATCAGCAACAATAATTAATGTGATTTATGCTGCTGTTCTTTACTACTTTAAAGAGCTTAATGATTTACCAATGTCAACAACATGGGTATTTGTTGGTTTGTTGTGTGGTAGAGAGCTTGCAATATCTACAATGAATAAAGACTATAAGTTTAAATATGTCTTTCCTTTAATTGGTAAAGACTTCCTTAAAATGACTGTAGGATTGACGGTGTCAGTTGCAATTGTACTTGCAATTCACTACATCATTATTCCAAATAATTGGTTTTAAATATTAATTATGTGGTCGTATTATTATTTAATACAGCCATATTTGTTTTTAAAAAAAGTTTAAAAAGATCTCTACTTAATTAAATAAGTTTAAAATAGCTGAACACTTGTAGAACTTAATCTAATTCTGCGGTATAGTTATTTTTCAAATCTCCGCAATCATTTCAGCTATCTGCTGACCATCAAAAAATAAATTTAACAATTTAAAGTGTCAAAATTATGTTTTTGAAAATGATAAAAATACTCTGTTTTATGGGCATACATGACTACAAAACGTTAAATATTGAGTTTGGTTTTGGACCAACAGATAGAGTTACAACACTTGAGTGCAAAAGATGTGGCTACACTATAATTAAAGGAGGTTAATAAAAAATACTTGTCATGAAAAGTATTGAAAGAAATATAGATATAAGAAGATATCTTAATTGGTCAAGAATAGTTAAGGGCAAACCCATACATATAAGATTGTATGAATTAATTTATTACGAATTACTTATAATGTGGTTTGAGATGAATAAGCCTCCTTTAAGAAGATTAATTTATGAAACTATTAACTCTCAAGACTTTGAAGATAATTTTATTAGAGGAAAAGTTTTTCAAAAATATATAGATGAGGTTTTAGAAACACCCTGTGAAGATGGTTCTGGATATTACAACCCTGACTCAAGAGAAATTCTAACAGAAATAAATATTAAGGAGTTATATGATATTAAATTTTTGATAAAAGATGAGTTAGATAATGTAAGAATGATTGATAGATACAATGGCATATTCACATTTTGTAAAATTTATGAAAAATGGTGTTTAGAAAAAAAAGCTAAACAAGTCGATGATGTGACAAAAAAAGAAAGATTTGACGTAACATTAGATCTGCCATTAAAAATTTCTAAAAACCTTAAAATCTATTCTACTCTGCCGTATACGTCTTGATACCTAACAATATCACTCTCTTTTAAAATTGAGCCAACTTGAGCTTCAATAATCTTAACAGGTTTATTACCAGGATTTTTAATTCTATGAACTGCTTCTAATGGAATGAAAATATGATCGTTTTGTTTTTTAGAAAAGCTATCTTTATTAAGTGTAATTTTGGGAGTTCCTTGAGTTACAAACCAATGTTCTGATCTATGATGATGTTTTTGTAAACTTAATATACCTTTAGGTTTTACGAATAACTCTTTAATTAAAAAACCTTTGCCTTCAAATAAATTAACGTACCTACCCCAAGGTCGATAATAAACATTTTTTTTCTTATAATATTTGTTCTTATTTTTGTCATACATTTTTAAGATCTCTTTCCAGCTGCCAAGATCTGACCAAGGGATATCTAATTTGATAGCGTTGATTTGTTTAGTTTTTTCTAAAATTGCATAATCAAATGACTTTGCTGTAGCTTTTTCAAATGAAGCTTTATTTAAGTAATAAGTGTTATCTTTAAGTTTAGCTTTTAAAACAGCATTAACACAATTTTTATATATTGTAGGTTGGTATTTTTTAAAGTTATTTATTATTGAGTCTTTTCTTAAAAAAAACATCCCTGAATTCCAATAACCTTTTTGCTTAATAACTTGTTTGGCTTTAGCTTCTTTAGGTTTTTCAATAAATTTTGTAACTTTATTAATATTTCCTTTAATTTTTTTTGTTAAAAAATAACCATATTCACTTGATGGAGATGTTGGTTTAATACCAAAGATAAATATATTTTGATCTGTTAAGTTGGTTTTATTCTTATTTATAGCTTTATTAAAAATGCTTGCTTTTTCTATCAAGTGGTCTGCTGCAAAAAACATCAAAGGTTGCTCATTTGGAATATCTTTAATTAGTGCTGATGCAAGAATTGCTGGTGCTGTATTTCTTTTTGCAGGTTCTAAAACAATTTTATATTTACTTATCTTGTGTTTCTTAAGATGTTTTTTTACCTCTTTTAAATATTTAAGATTTGTACTTATAATTGGTGCATCAAAAGTTGAAGATTTAACTCTTTCAAGAGTTTTTCCTAATAAAGTCCAATTACCAAAATCAATAAATTGTTTTGCTAAATTATTTTTTGATTGTGCCCAAAGTCTAGTTCCTGCTCCGCCACATAATATAACGGGTCTAATTTTCATTAAATATCAGCGTAGACTTTTACTTCTTTTCTTTTACCTGGATGTGTTGGTGCACCTAAATAAGCAGGACCTACTGTTTGAGCGTATTTCCAAATAGTACCAGATCCAAAGCTTGATTTTTTTGCTTTCCACTGTTTACGTCTTGTAGCTAATTGTGATTTAGTTAATCTAACGTTAATAGTCCCTTTTTTGGCATCTATATCAATTATATCTCCATTGCGTAAAAGAGCTAAAGGGCCTCCTAAGGCCGCCTCAGGGCCAACATGACCCACACAAAAACCTCTCGTAGCACCTGAAAACCTTCCGTCAGTAATTAGGGCAACCTTCTCACCCATACCTTGACCATAAATAGCACCTGTTGTTGAAAGCATTTCTCTCATACCTGGTCCCCCAACTGGTCCTTCATAACGAATAATAATTACATCGCCCTCTTTATATTTTTTCTTTTGTACACAAGCCATTGCAGCTTCTTCATTATCAAAACATCTAGCTTTACCAGTAAATTGTAATTTGTTTAAACCAGCAATTTTAACAATTCCACCATCAGGAGCTAAATTACCTTTAAGACCCACAACACCACCATCTGGTGATAAAGGATTGTCATAAGCTCTTAAAACTTTTTGCTTAGGATTAAATTTAATATTTCTTAAATTTTGTTTCATTGTTTTTCCAGTAACAGTCATGCAATCACCATGTATAAAACCACCATCAAAAAGAGTTTTTAATAACATAGGAACTCCACCAGCTAACCACATATCTTTAGCAACATATTTTCCACCTGGCTTTAAATCAGCAAGGTATGGAGTTTTTTTAAAGATTTTTGCTACATCCATTAAATCAAACTTAATTCCAATTTCATTAGCTATAGCTGGTAAGTGTAAAGCAGCATTCGTTGATCCACCAGTAGCCGCAACTATTGTTGCAGCATTTTCTAAAGATTTTTTGGTAACAATATCTCTTGGACGAATATTTTTTTCTAATAAATTCATTACAGTCTTGCCACTTAATAATGCATACTTATCACGTTCTTCGTACGGAGCAGGTGTTCCAGCTGAATAAGGTAAGGCTAAACCTATAGCTTCAGAGACACAGGCCATAGTATTTGCAGTAAATTGTCCACCACATGCACCAGCACTTGGGCATGCAACAAGTTCTAATTTTCTTAATTCTTTAGCAGACATTTTTCCAGCTGAGTGTTTTCCAACTGCTTCAAAAACATCAACAACAGTTACATCTTTACCTTTGTATTGACCGGGAAGTATTGAACCACCATAAATAAACACACTTGGAACATTTAATCTAACCATTGCCATCATTAAGGCAGGTAGAGATTTATCACAACCAGCAATACCTACAAGTGCATCATAACAATGACCACGTACAGTAAGTTCAGTTGAGTCGGCAATTACTTCACGAGAAATTAAAGATGATTTCATTCCTTCATGACCCATAGCAATACCATCAGTTACAGTTATTGTACAAAATTCTCTAGGAGTACCACCTGAAGCTCTAACACCTTTTTTAACAGATTGAGCTTGTCTCATTAAAGCAATATTACAAGGAGCAGCTTCATTCCAGGTTGAAACAACACCAACAAATGGTTTTGCTACATCTTTTTCAGTTTCACCCATCGCATAATAAAAAGATCTATGTGGAGCTCTATCAGCACCTAACGAAGTATGTCTGCTTGGTAATTTTTTTTTGTTAAATCTTGCCATTATATACCCTTTATAGTTATTGATATTCTCTCAACATCATTTTTTAAATTATTATAATTAGTTTTTTCCTGATCAACAATATCTTTTGGTGCTCTATCAACAAAGCTTTTATTAGCTAATCTTACTGATATTTTATTCATTTCTTCTTTGTATTTATTTTGTCGAGTAGTTAAGTTTTCCTTAATTAATTCTAGATCAACATCTTCATCAAAATAAACTTTAAATAGATCTCCAGAAACCATCAATGTAGCAGCTGGTTTATCTAAATCTTTATTATGTAAGTTCTTGATACGACCAAGTTTTTTAAGAATAATTTCATTTTCAGTAAAAAATGATTGTTCTTTTTTACTAACAGTCTCTATTGAAATATCTATAAAAGAACCAGGACTTACACTTAATTCATTTTTAAATGATCTTAATTCTGAGACTATACTGATAATTTTTTCAACTTGATTTGTGGACGAGTCTCTTTCAAGCCCTCCAGAGGGCCAATTAGCTAACATTAGAAAATCTTTACCTAAGTTATCAAATTTATTATTTAGCCAAATTTCTTCAGTAACAAATGGAATAAATGGATGTAATAATATTAATATTTGCTTAAATATATAAGCTGATACTTGTCTTACTTCATCTTTTGCTTTTTCATCTTCTGAAAATAATATTGTTTTAGAAAGCTCTAAATACCAATCACAATAAGAGTGCCAAGTAAATTGATAAGCATTTTTTGCAGCTTCATCAAACCTGTAATCTTTCAAGTTTTTTTCAATTTTATTTTTAGTTTCTATTAGTTCAGAATAAATCCATTTATTAATATTAATTGTTAAACTTGGTTTTTCTTCAATTTTAGAAAAATCACAATTATTGGTAATTAAAAAATTGTTTGCATTCCATAATTTATTTAAAAAATTTCTATATCCCTTAACTCTATCTTCAGAAAGTTTTACATCAGTGCCAGGTGATGCCATGGACAGTAAAGTAAATCTTAAAGCATCTGCACTATATTTTTCAATTAAATCTAAAGGGTTAATTACGTTTCCCTTAGATTTAGACATTTTTTGTCCCTTCTCATCTTTAACAAGTGCGTGAACATAAATATCTTTAAAAGGTTCTTTGTCTAGAAACTCCATTCCAAACATAATCATACGCGCAACCCAAAAAAATATAATGTCAAATCCTGTAACAAGTACTGATGTTGGATAAAATTTTTCAACATATTCTTTATTATCAGGCCACCCTAATGTAGCAAAAGGCCATAAGCCTGATGAAAACCAAGTATCCAATACATCTGGATCACGAATTAAATCTACATCTTTATTATAGAATTTTTTTGCATCTAATTTTGCTTCAACTTCATTTATTGCTACAAAAATTTTTTTATCCGGTCCATACCAAGCTGGTATTTGATGTCCCCACCATAATTGTCTTGAGATACACCATGGCTCAATATTGTTCATCCATTGAAAATAAGTTTTTGACCAATTAGTAGGAAAAAAATTAGTTTTTTTAGAGTTAACTATATCTTTAGCTTTAATTGATAATTTTTTTGCATCAACAAACCATTGTTCAGTTAAAAAAGGCTCAATAATTGAATTAGATCTATCCCCATAAGGAACTTTATTCTTTATATTTTCTTCCTTAACAAAAAACTCTTTTTCTTTAAGTTCTTTTAAAATTCTTTTTCTAGCTTCAAATCTATCAAGTCCAATATATTCTTTAGGAGCATTTTCGTTTACTTTGCCACCTTCAGTAAAGATATTTATGATTTCTAAATTATTTCTCTGCCCAACCTCATAGTCATTAAAATCATGGGCAGGTGTTATTTTTAAAGCACCAGTTCCCATCTCTGGGTCAGCATACTCATCTTCAATAATCTTTATTTTTCTTCCAACAATTGGAACTGTTACAAATTTACCAACCAAATGTTTAAATCGATCATCTTTTGGATTTACAGCAATTGCTGTGTCACCCAGCATTGTTTCAGGTCTTGTTGTAGCTATAGTTATAAAATCACTAGAACCTTCTATAGGGTATTGAATATAGTAAATCTTAGAATTAACTTCTCTTTGATCCACCTCTAAATCAGATATTGCAGTTTTTAAAACTGTATCCCAGTTGACTAGTTTTTTATCTTTGTAAATTAAACCTTTTTTGTGAAGTTCTACAAAAACTTTTAAAACTGATTTTGAAAGGTTTTCATCCATTGTAAAAGCATTTCTCGACCAATCACAAGAACAGCCCAATTTTTTAAGCTGATTTAAAATGATATCACCATGCTCTTCCTTCCATTCCCAAACTTTCTCTATAAACTTTTCTCTTCCAATTTCATTTTTATCAATACCTTCAGCAGTTAATTTTTTCTCTACTAAAGCCTGTGTAGCAATACCCGCATGATCTGTTCCTGGTTGCCATAAAGTTTCATAATTATTCATACGGTGATATCTAACTAAAAGATCTTGAATTGAATTATTCAAAGCGTGCCCCATATGAAGACTACCTGTTACATTAGGCGGAGGTATAACCACTGAAAATTGTTTCTTATTTTTAGTAGGTTTAAATAAATTATTTTTTTCCCAATAAGAATAAATCTTATCTTCAACGTCTGTATGTATGTATTTATCGTTACTCATAGATGATTATAAGTTTATAATTTAATAATATGAATTAACAATAATCATTTTGAAGGCTTATTTGGTAGACTAATTTTATAAATTTAATATATAAAAGGCACTCTATTTGTTTTAAATTGAGATGAGAGGGCAACGTGGCGGAATGGTTACGCAGAGGATTGCAAATCCTTGTATCCCAGTTCGATTCTGGGCGTTGCCTCCAAAAAAAATCTTGTGTTACTCTTAAAAAAAAGTAAGTTGTGATTTTGATATTCCTCGGTAGCTCAGTTGGTAGAGCAGTTGACTGTTAATCAATTTTTTTACCACTAAAACACCTGTCTTTTCTGACTAATTGATTCTTTATGTTTCCTATATGTTTCTCTTAATAACAAACAATTGATAATCATTTGGAAACAAGAAACAAAAGATACTTTTTAACATCATAACCACTAAAATATAGTTAGTCTGTCAAAAAATATTTAGTTAAATAATGGAGTGGTCTTTTAAAATAGACAAATCTTTATCATCAAGATGAATAAAATCAAATTTAATTTTAGGACTAATATTTTGTTTGATCACTTTTATATCTTCAATATCTTCTGAAGTATTTTTCATTTAATTTCCACCTACGCTTACTTTAATTTTGTTATACTCATCCTGTAGTTCTTCCTTAGACATATCGAAGTATTCATTCATATTTTTTGAAAAAGATATATTTTTGATTTCATTGTATTGTTCAAGATAGCAATGTTGCAGGTAAGATAAACGATAAATGACAATGAGATGAAGTATTTGCTTCTCATTTAATGAATGCTTCCAAGTTAACCAGCCATCACTCCAAGCATCATCCTTTCCTATAAATTTAGCAAGCTCTGGTTTATCTATTGGATTAATCCTTATAGACCCTTTGCTAATGTTTGCTTCAAACTCAGCTGGATAAATTTTGTTTTTTAAATATTGATAAAAGCAAACACCTAATGTTGTTTTTTCTTGTCCTGGAACAGCTAAATCTACATCACCAAAGATATTAGTTAAAAAATTATCAATGGTTAGATTTATATCCATTAGAGTTTTCATTGTTGTAAATCCAGATAATCCTATAATTTTTTATTAATCTTTATTGATTTATTTTTTAACATCATCTTTATAAATGTGGGTGAGTTTTCTAATTAGATTAATAAAATTTTCATGTGTTGTTGAAGATTTATAAACTTTTAAAAATTCTAATGATGCTATTATAAAGTCTTCTAAGTCTTCTTTTTTATCAAGTTTTTTATTTGGTGATATATTCAAATTGTTCTTATATGAGCCAACTATTAAATCAGACATCATTTCTTCACTAAATTTATATTGATAATCCTTTCTAGAAGCTTCATGGATTATAGCAGCTAATTCCCAGCTAGTTGGACCATCTTTATGCATTGAGTCTGGATTTATAGCATGTACTTTTAACCAAAGTATTTTTTCATGCTTATTTAAAACAAATTTTTTTTTCATTTATTATTTTATGAATTTCCCTTCTTTAAAAGTTCCTTCTATTATTTTTCCCATAGGGTCAGTGAATTTACCTTTTCCATGAAACATATCATTTTTGTAACCACCTTCATAAGTGGTACCATCTGGAAGAATATAATATGCTTTGCCATGTTTTTTATCATCTTTAAATTCTCCTGAATATTTTTCTCCACTTGCATGAGTTAACGTTCCTTTTCCATTCATTTTACCATTCTTCCAATCACCATTGTATTTTAAACCATCATTCCAAATATATTCACCAATTCCATTGAATAAATCACTTTTAAATTCTCCTTTATAAATGTCTCCACTTTTATATTTAATGGTTCCATATCCATGTTTTTTTCCAACTTTATATTTTCCTGAATAAACTTCTGTAATCTCATTTATATCTTTCTCAACTTTCTCAACATGCTCAAGAAATAAAGCTTCCTTATGGTAGGATTGGTAATAACTTGAATCTAGTAATAAGCTCTTTACAGGTTTGTAATATGATGGATTTTTAGCTTTAAAAAAATCATCATCAACGTTTTTGTCTTCAAACATAAAGTCATACTCTTTCTCAACATATCTATCTAAAATTTTCATAAAATAATCTCTTTTATTTGAAATTTTTTCATAATTTTTATTTGTAATTATATCTAAGATAAAAACTGAATCATGCATGTTTGATTTTAATTCTGTATTGATTAGTCTGTATTTTTTATCTTTATAACAATAAAGAACAAATGCTTCATTCCACAATGTATCTTCATACATTATGCATTCGTAATAACTTATAATCTTAAAATCTTTCTTAAGTTTTTGAAATAATCCACCGCTAGAAATTAATGGAGCTAAATAACTTGTAAAATATTCCTCTTCGTCATTAAGGTCATTATATCCTTTAACACATCCAGTTATCTTTTCTGCTAAGTCATAAACTAGCTCTGGTTTCCAATTATTTAAAACATACAAAAGTTTATCTATGTTTAAATTTTTGTAAAAATGATCAATTTTTCTTTTGTTTTTAGTTTTTTTTTCAACTACCTCCATATTTTTGTCAACCTTTACATTCTGCATAACGTTTTTACAGATCTGACATTTTTGTTTACCAACTAAAATTTTTGGAACTTTGAGTAATTTGAAATTATTTACACAATGTTTTGTTTCACATCTTACATATTCGTAAATTGTTTTGTTTTTCATTTATATGATCAACGGTCTCATTAAATAATGATACACTTTTTTACAAAAATGTGGACTGCTTAAGAGTACTTTTTCCTGATCAATATCATGTAAGCAATTATTAACCTCATCAAGAAATGTATCATAATGATAGTAGTTTATGTAAGAGAGCCAGTAAGTTGTTATTAAATAAAATCTTCCTATACGGTCCACATGATCAGGTAATTTAATTAAAAGCTCCTTATAAGTTTCTTTATTATTAAAACATTTCATAAAAATCTTGGTAGTTTTTTTATCTTCTTTAACCAAAACATCATAATATGCTAATGCTTCAACATCTTCTAAATCAACTTTATATTCTGGTTCTTTTCTAAACTTATGTAAGTGACTATTTAAATATGTAATTTTAGACATAAGAATCCATTAAATGTTTAACTAAGTAATAAAGAGCCAATGTATCCTTTGCACAATAATCTGTTAAAAGTTTTTTTTGCAGCTCCTTCTCATTTTTGAGAGTTTTATTATCTGTAAGAATAAACCAGGCTAATTGTGCTTCGGTTCCACCTGCTATATTATCTTTCTCTTCATAGCTAACATCGCTTGGTATAGCTTTAATAATTTCCTTTAATTTATACTTACCATTCATCTTTGGGTGATAAAAATTTTCACCAACAAGTATTTGAGTATCTACTGTTCTTTCAATTAATTTATCAATTTTATCTACAAGATGTTTGCAATTATCTTTTTCTTTTAATTCTTCTAAAATAGATATTTCTACAGGCCCAGCATTGTGAGCAAATATTGTTCCATTTTCACCTACTGCTTTTAAAAGACTTTCAACAAATCTTCTTTCTATATCTTGATCATCAAACTCTAAAAAAGGTTTTTCATCACTTGGCTTAATTTTTTTGTCTATTGATTCCCATTTATGCACTGACCATTGAAATGGTAATCGATAGTAGGGTTGAGTTCCTTTTATGATCGGTACTCCCTGGTTAACATACTCAAAGTCCATAAAATAATACGGAAAATTAAACTCTTTAATAGTATTTTTTAAATCTGGGCTAAACCAAGGTTTATTATTCTTATGAACTGCTTGTATAATTTTATGATAATCTTGCACATAACCTTTGCGCTGGGAAACTAAAAGGTCTGTGGGAACTTTTTGTAAATCTTTAATTTTTTTTTCCACACAATATTCCTTCACTTTTTTAGAACACCAAGGCAATATTTCGTACGAAGTAATGTTTGTTTTAGGTTCTAAAACTTTACATCTACTTTTATAATCGCATACATGTGGATTATTACAGTGATCTCCCATTAAAATATTAGGAGACTCTTTTTCATCTGCTAATGGTATTAAATCTTTAATATAACTTGATACTTCTTTTTCTTTTAAAATAACTTTACTTGTAATGTCATTTGTGTCGTTTATTAAATCTTTGTAATTATCACCACCTTCATATGTAAAATCTTCATTAATATGAATTAATTTAATACTGGTTAAGTTTACTCCACACTTTTTAACAATAAAAGATTGGATCGCTATATCTTCAATATATTTAGATTTTAATTTTGTTGATGATTTTGCTTCTAAAAGCTCCCATCCGTTTTTTTTTCTTATAAGAACATCTGCTCTTATTAAGGTATCTAAATATATAAATGCTCCTTCAAAGATAACATTTATATTATCTGAGTTAATAGCTTCCTCTGTTTCTTTAACTTTGCTGCTATCAAAAGGACCAGTAAAATCTTTAAATTTTCCATAACCATCTTTATATTTTTTTTTAACCTCCTCACCAAAACGGTTACCAATGTGTATAGAGTGGTTATCTTTACTGATCTGCTGATGGAAATCATACCAAAGTTTTTTATGACACTGTAATCCACTTAAAATTTTGGTTTTCGTTAATGTATAATTATTACTTACCATTAGTGTACAGTCCTTTTGCTTTGACTGGCTTCATATTCAATTTTTCCAACGACTAACCTCAAATTCTCCATAATTTTTTCCCATTTAGCTGTATGTTGATTGGGATTTAGCCAAGGTAAATCATTATCTTCCAAGTCTAACATTGAACATAATACGTTATCAATATTGGTTAGTAGAGTTTGTCTTTCTTGAGGAGTGTTATATTCAAATAATTTAACTAATTTTTTATTACATGTTAAATCATTTTTATTATTAGTTTCTTTATCAGCTTTATTTTTAGACATTAGTCCTTTCCAAAACTAAGTTTAATATAAATAAAGGCTATCAGATTCATTGATAGATCTATATTCAATAAAAAAACTTAATTTTTTTTATTGTTAATGACTAGTTATTTTGGAAAGTTTTAATCATGCTAATCCTTTTTACAGGTAGCTCACCCAATAGATGGGATACAGATATAAACTATTAAGATCTATCAAAAACAATATTATATCTGTATCCCATCGTAGCTTTTAAAACTCCAACAGAACAACCAGAGTACTGTTAATATATACACAATTCTTAGATTTTCAATGAAGAACTTTAATTATTATATTCAAAGTTTAGCCATTTTTTTTAATTAAAGATTTGTAATGTTGGTTGAATTAATTCTTTTAGGGTATTTGCCTTTACACTTATTTCGAAAAATTAAAAATTATCATAAATCAAAATATCGCCACTATTAATCTTTATATTAATAATTGTTAAAGTTCTCTTCCTGAGTTTTTAATAACCCCAACATATGCAACTAGAACTATTTGATTATAGAAGAGATTCACTTTTTGAGTCTGAAAACCAAATTGCTCATTACTTCGATATATTAAAAGAAACAGAGAATGAAATTAGTTACGCAGAACACATAAATCCCAAAAAAGGTTTTGCAGTAGCTGGTATGGAATATGAGGAATATATTGATGTGAAAAAAGATAGGTTGAAAGGACTGACCTATGATCAAATCCTCACTTACTTAAAAGATACTAAAAAAGAAGAGAGAATTGAAAAATATAAGGCATTATTAAAGTTCAGAAATATCCCTTTTGAGGCAGAGTTGTTTACATGGAGCAATGACGACCTCTAAAGTTAATTATTTTTTTTAACTTTAGATACCCTAATATCTAGACTTTGAATCCATTCTTTTGAGTTAAAATCTATCTTTTCTATAAATTCTTTTTCATCAGTAAATGCAATAGCACAATTAATAACAAATTTAGTTACTTCAAAAGTAAGTTCTTCATCTTTACCAAACCAAATACTTTCGTTTATCCAACTTATCATTAAAGGGGAATGCATCATCATATTAATTCTTTTTTGAACAATCTTGTTATGTTCGGAGTTTTCAGGGTCAAACGCTTGTACTTCAAAGAATTTGTCAAATCTATCTCCACCTTTTTTAGCATCATTTTTCATATTTGTTTTTAATATACATTAAATAAATATCTCTCTCTAGGGTCAGCAAGTGACCCTTACAAGGCAAGTGATAGTGTTACTTATAGGAGTATATAAAACCAAGGTATTTGGCTGCGTTTAACTATTTGAGGCTGATCTATTTAACTGGCATAGTGAATGTCTTAAATAAAAGTTATGGCTAATAAAAAAAAAATTAAAAACAAAAAACCTAACTTAGGATTTGAATATGAGGACAGAATTATTGAAATTTTAAAGAAAAAAAAACTCATTTCTGAAGATTATAAAAGAACAGGTGGATCTGATAAAGCTGATATAATTGTTAATTATAAAAAACAAGAAATTATAACTGAATTAAAAGATAAAAATACAGGTGCTGACTATGGTCAAAAGGAACTCAACTGGAGTCATGATAAACTTTGGAGTTGGTCTCTTGGTAAGAGTAAAACAGAGGATGCTACCGTTAAACTTTTTAAAGGACTTAAAATTATAGAGAATTACATTAACAAAGATTTTATACCTAGAAAATATTCTAAAAAAAAAGATATCAAAGATAAAATTAAGAGTGTTTATGAGGACATAACAGTTGAAGATTATAGATATGATTTAAAACATATGGAAATGGATAATATTCCAATTCCACTTGATACTCTTTTTGAATACTATGCGATTAAAAAATGTTTTTATATACAGATAGAGAACAGTGGGTTTTACCACTTACAAAAAGACAAGTTTGAAATTGGTACAAAACAATTTGATGGAGAAATTTGTTTAAGGACAAGGGCAAAATATAGAAAAAGTAGAGATGACATAGCTGTAGAACCTTGGCAGTATGGACTACTAGCTAAAATTAAACTTAAAAAAAAACCAACTCAATCTCATTTTGATATTCAAGAACTAGATGGAAGGAAGTTTCCTTTTAAAGATTAAACTTTAATTGTTTCTCTTGATCAGAAACATCCTTGTCATAATTAAAAGCAGTACTTCTTATAAATTCAATATTTGTTTTTGTGTTTTTTTTAATTTTTTTTTTCTTATTTTTTAACATTTTTTTAATAGCACTACCTATTGCCTCTGCCATCATAGGAGGAACAGCATTTCCAATTTGTGTCCATTGGCTTGTAATAGATCCACTAAATTCAAATTCTGGAGGAAAAGATTGAAGACTTGCTGCCTCTCTAGTTGTTAAATATCTATTTTCAGTTGGATGATAATACATTCTACTGGCAGTAACTATTGTAGGAGATGGTTTAGATCTGTCTAATCTTGCAAATTTTGCCTCTCTAAATCTTTTTTCTCCTATTTCATTCCAATCATGATCAAACCACAATTTCTTAGGCAAATATTTTTTTTCATCTCTTTCATATCTAATTGATCCACCTTCTGGAACATGGCTAATTCTTGAAGTTTCTAGTGTGCTTTTAATTTTTGCAGTTTCAATGTTGTGATTAAAAGATTTATTTTTAAACTTAATTAAATTTTTAAAAGCCCATGAAACAGTTCTTGGGGGTTTTAATTTAGAATTAATCTCTCCAACATTATTATATTTTTTTGACGGATAAATATTCTCAACATTAATTCTATTACCAATAAATATTACTCTGCGTCTAATTTGTGGTGCCCCATAATGATGAGATGAGAGTACTCTAGCATTTAAGTCATATCCTAAATCCTCAAAGCAATTAAAAATTGATTGAAATGTATTAATATTTTTTTTTGCCAATAAACCTGTAACATTTTCTAATACAATTATTTGAGGTTTTAGTTCTTTGACAAATCTTACAAATTCTAAAAAAAGATGGTTTCTTGAATCTTTAGCATCTCCAGTGCCTATGGTAGAAAAGCCTTGGCAAGGTGGTCCACCACAAATTATATCAATTTTCTTACTCTTAATTTTTTTTTTGAATTCTTTAATTGAAATTTTTCTTATATCACCATCAATGCCAATTGCATTTTTGTGGTTTTTTTTGAAAGTTTCTATTGCTGGTTTAAGAAAATCAATTCCAGCTAGACAAGTTAGTCCAGCTTTTTCAAAACCGCAAGAGAGACCTCCAGCCCCAGAAAATAAGTCGATAAAAGTGTATTCTTTATTCATTATTATTTTTAGTATTTTGATTCATTTGTTTCTTTTATTATATTATTAATAATTATTTTAGTCTTCAATCATTTGAAGATAATCATTACTTAATTATAAAACTAATGAATGAATTGGCTTTATAACTCTGGTAGTTGACTAGTTATTTTCAAGAGAATAAAATGGTAATTGTTTCTTATATGTATCATTCCATGTTGCTCTCATGTTGCACTTGCAAATAGAATTACAAAAAAAATTCAACTTTTAAGGAAAATAGTAGACAAAAAAAAGTTGGCTAAAACATCAAACTGATGTAAAAGCCAATTGTTAATTCGTTTTTGATATTCCTCGGTAGCTCAGTTGGTAGAGCAGTTGACTGTTAATCAATTGGTCGCAGGTTCGAGTCCTGCCCGAGGAGCCAAAAAAAATACCTTATCCGTTATGCTAAATGTTATTAAAAAAAAATTTTTAATTATCAGATTTATTATTGGGTAATATTTAAACTATACTAGGGTCTTAACCTAAGATTTGTATCAGCCAACTTTTGAAATACCAATGTTTGAAACTTGTAAAGATTTACTAAACTTTAGTTTTTGATCATTATTAAGCTCAGAATATAATTTAACTAAAAAATTATAATTTATATTCATATGACCTTCTTGAGATCTTTCTAGATTTATTAAATATTCTGAAAAATCTTCAAAAAAATAATTTACTGGAACTTTTAAATAATTTGCTAATTGAAGAAGTCTTATTGAGCTAACTCCATTAGTTCCTTTTTCATATTTTTGAATTTGTTGAAAAGTTACATTAATTGCTTTTGCTACTTTTGTTTGTGTGAGACCTAAAGCTAATCTTCTTAGCTTTAATTTATTACCTAGATGTTTATTAAAATTATCTTCCATTAAGACCCCTCTTAAAGTTAGTTTAAAAAGTCCTATTGAACTAATTTTTAGATGTTATCGCAACAGAAATATTTTTTTATTTTAAAAAATTAGGTACAAAAAAAAAATTGTGTCAAGATATTATAATTTAGTTTAAGGAAAAAAATTGTTGTGCCGTATAGCTAATAAAGGCTTATAAAATTTGGCTTAAGAAAAGTTTAGTACGATCATTTTTGGGGTTAGCAAAAAAGTCTTTAGTTGTAGCTTTTTCCACAATCATACCCTCGTCCATAAAAATCATTTGGTCAGCTACCTCTTTAGCAAAGCCCATCTCATGAGTTACAACGATCATTGTCATACCTTGTTTTGCTAAATTAACCATAACATCTAGCACCTCTTTAATCATTTCAGGATCTAATGCTGATGTAGGCTCATCAAATAACATAATTTTAGGTTCCATACAAAGTGCTCTTGCAATAGCTACTCTTTGTTGCTGTCCACCCGATAATTGACCTGGGAATTTTTGAGCTTGATCTAAAATTTGTACTCTTTCAAGGTGTTCTAATGCTAATTTTTCCGCATCTTTTTTAGACATTTTTTTAACCCAGATAGGAGCTAACGTACAATTATCTAAAATAGATAAATGCGGGAATAAATTAAATTGTTGAAAAACCATGCCAACTTCAGCTCTAACTTGTTCTATATTTTTTGTATCTTCTGAAATTTCAGTACCATCAACAATGATTGATCCCTTTTGATGTTCTTCTAATCTATTAATACATCTAATTAGCGTAGATTTACCAGATCCAGATGGTCCACAAACAACAATTTTTTCTTTAGGTTTAACTTCAAGATTAATTTCTTTTAATACTTGAAAGTCTCCAAACCACTTGTTTACATTTTGAATTTGAATAATTGAATCTGACATAATTTATCTATCTGTTTTATACTTTAATTCTAATTTTTGACTATATTTACTCATACTATAACAAATAATCCAGAATATTATTCCAGCAAATACATATCCCTCCATTGAAAATCCTAGCCATTTTGGATTTGTTTTAGCTAAATTTAACATACCAACTACCTCTAAAAGACCTACCACAAAAATTAATGGTGTGTCTTTTACAAGTGCTAAGAATGTATTAGCAATTCCTGGTATTACTAGTTTTAATGCCTGTGGAAGAATAACAAAGATATGAAGTTTCCAATAACCCATACCAAGTGACTTGGCCGCATCATATTGACCTCTAGGTAGCGCTTGTAACCCTCCCCTTATAACTTCCGCTGTATAAGCTGCTTCAAATAAAGTAATAGCTACAACTACTCTAATTAGCTTATCTACATAAGTTCCATCTGGTAAAAACATTGGAAACATAACTGCTGACATAAATAAAACTGTAATTAAAGGAACTCCTCTCCAAAATTCTATAAACGAAAGAGATGAATATTTAACAATAGGCAAATCTGATCTTCTTCCAAGGGCTAACATCATGCCTATTGGAAAGCAAAAAATTAAAGAGAAGAATGCAACAATAAAAGTTAAAGATAAACCACCCCAAGCACCTGTTTCAACCCATTCAAGTCCAAAAGAACCTCCTGAAATTAAATAGTAGATTAAGATAAAAGAAATAATTGGTAGTATAAGTGTATAGTAAAGAGAAAGATAATTTCTAAATTTAGCAGGTGTATAGTATCCAGCTGCCATGAAGGCTAATACAGCAATAAATGTTAGATTAATTCTCCATTGTTCGGCATTTGGATACATTCCATATATAAATCTATTAAACCAAACTTTAATATAAACCCAACAAGCACCACCACCCGTACACGCTTCTTTGGTATCACCAGAAATATTAGCATCAAAAATAAACCAATTTAATAATGGAGGAAGTGCAAATATTATAAGAAAAATAATACACAAACTTAAAGCCGCATTGAAATTACTTGGATTAATATTTTTATTAAGACTATCTAGGATTTTAATACCCGAAAATTCAATTCTAATAAAATGAAGTCCAATTACTCCAAAGATTAAAGGAGTAAAAAAGTTGATAAACCTAGGTAAAAAAGAGGTAATATTTGTACCTAAAAAATTATTTAAACAGAAATCAAAAATACCTAAGAAAAAAAATAAAGCTCCTAAAGTCAGAGAAAAATTTCTGTTTTTTTTGTATTTGGATTTTAACAAATTAAAATTATCTGAACTCATTATTTTTCCTTAATCGCTATTTTTTGGTTATACCAATTCATTAATAATGAAATTGCAATACTAATAGTTAAATATGTGGCCATTGTTATACCAACAATTTCAATTGCTTTTCCTGTTTGCATCATAGCAGTTCCAGCAAAAACCAAAACTAAATCTGGGTATGCAATAGCAGCAGCTAAAGAAGAATTTTTAGTTAGATTCAAATACTGATTAGTTGTTGGTGGTATAATTATTCTTAATGCTTGAGGCATAATTACTAATTTCAAAACTTGGCTTGGTGTTAAGCCAATTGATGCGGCGGCTTCTTTTTGTCCTTTACCAATACCTTGAATACCTGCTCTAACATTTTCTGCAATAAATGTTGCTGTATAAAGAGTTAATGCTAAAGTTAATGCAATTAGTTCAGGTGGTATACCCATACCTCCATCAAATGTATAAGAAGATTGAGACATTTTTCTTAATTCTGGAAAACTAAAGGATAAATCAACACCACCTACTAAAAATGTTAAAAGTGGCAGACCCATAAAAATAGCTAATGAGATAATTAACACTGGTAACTGTTTACCTTCTTGTTCTTGTTTCTTTTTTGCAAATTTTACAAAAAAGAAAACTAAAATCATTGCAACAATTAATGCTATAAAAAAAACATCGAAATTTGTCCAAATCGGAGCTGGTGTAAAAAAACCCTTTATAGTCATAAAAGATGATCCTAATAACAATGTTGCATCTTGAGGCATTGGCAGTGCTCTAAGAGCAGCAAAATACCAAAAGAAAATCTGTAATAGCAATGGAATATTTCTAAAAAATTCTATGTAAAAAGAAGCTGTTTTTCTAATCAAATAATTTGGTGATAATCTTGCAATACCAACAACAAGACCTAACAATGTAGCTAGAATAATTCCAATGAATGCAACTAATAGGGTATTTAAAAGACCAACAAGGTAAGCTCTAGCATAAGAGTGTGAACCATCATAATCAATTAAAGAAAACTGTATATCAAATGAAGCTTCTTGACTTAAAAAACCAAAACCAAACTGGATACCTCTTGTATCCATGTTCTCTTGAGCATTCATGGTAAAGAAACCAAATATTAAAATTATAAATAATATTGTTAACAGTTGAGGTAGGATTTTTTTTAATTTCATTAAGTGGATATTATAAAAAAAGGGCTAGATAAATCTAGCCCTTTATGTGTTTTATTAGATAATAATTATCTTGCTGGTGGTACGTATAATATTCCACCTTTAGTCCATAATTGGTTTGGACCTCTGTCAGGTAAAATACCAGTATCAGCGATATTTCTCTTATAGCTTTCACCATAATTACCAACTTGTTTGATAATTCTTAAGCTCCAATCGTTATCTAAACCAAATGCTGCACCTAATTCACCTTCAGAACCAACAAGTCTTTTGATTTGTGGGTTGTCAGAAGATTTCATAGAATCTGCATTTGATGATGTGATACCGTACTCTTCAGCTTCGATCATTACGTTTAGAGACCATCTTACGATGTCTTCCCAAACTGCATCTCCTTGACGTACTACTGGTCCTAGAGGCTCTTTAGAAATAGTCTCTGGTAACACCATGTGGTCATCAGGGTTAGTCATTTTTGTTCTTTGTGCTGCAAGACCAGATTTGTCAGTTGTGTAAGTATCACATCTGCCTGAATCATAAGCTGCAACAACTTCATCTGCTTTTTCAAAAGCAACTGGCTCATAAGAAATTCCTCTTGAATTAAAGAAGTCTCTCATATTAAGTTCAGTTGTAGTACCGATATTAGTACAAGCAGAAATTCCATTAGCAAAATCTTCAACAGAATTAATTCCTGAATCTTTTCTAACCATGAAACCTTGGCCATCATAGAAGTTAACTCCAACGAATGTTAAACCAATGTCAGCATCTCTAGAAAGTGTCCAAGTTGTGTTTCTTGATAAGATATCAATCTCACCAGAAGTTAGAGCTGTAAATCTTTCTTTAGCACTTAGTGGAGTGTATTTAACTTTACTTGCATCACCCAGTACTGCAGCAGCAACTGCTCTACATACATCAACATCAACACCAGTCCAATTTCCAGCTGCATCAGCATTTGAAAATCCAGGTAGACCTTGAGATACACCGCATCTTACGAAACCTTTACTTTGAGTGTTCTTAAGAGTTTTTGATTTACCTTTTGACTGTTTTCCACCTTGTTGGTCGCAAGCGACAACAAAAAGCATAGAAGCAGCAGCTAAAACGGCAAATAATTGTTTTGAGTATTTAAACATTTATATTCCTCTGTTTAGTTTATTTATTTGTTAACAAATAATTCAAAATAAAATTGAATTAAGTTGATTGTTTATCATTATATAAAACTGTTCAAAGAAAAATTAAATACATTAGAATTATTCTAACTATATGTAGTGTAATAAAATAATATATTAATACATGTTGACATTGGTGCGCTCTGGTGGACTCGAACCACCGACCCTCGGTTTAGAAAACCGATGCTCTATCCAGCTGAGCTAAGAGCGCAAATAAATATAGTTATATTTATAGTAGGAATTTAATTTTTAAAAAGAAATTTTTTACAAATAATTAATAAGGTTAGAAGCTCAAGTCTGCCTATAATCATAAAGAAAATTAGATAATATTTAGTTATAAAATGTAGATCATAAAAGCTAAAATCATTTAAACCAAACATTGAAGAATTTACAGTATTCATTATTGTTAAAATTGAGAGTTTAAAAGAGCTTTCAAATTCAATTCCACTTAAAGTTAATAAAAATGTTAAAACTAATAATGAAATTATAAAAACTATTACAGAAAGAAAATATTTATAAATTTCATCTAATTTAAAAGAATCTTTTGAAAACAAGTGTTTATTTAAGTAAATATTCTTAGGCCTACTGTAAGAAAGAATTTCATTAATTGAATATTTAAATAAAGAATAAATCTTTAAAAATCTAATACCAGAACTTGTAGAAAAAAAAGATCCACCAATAATAACTAGAATTAAAAAGATAAAAGATAAATTGCTGGGAGAGTTATTTAAAGAAAATCCTGAATTTGAAATGCTGCTTGTTAAAGATAAAAATAATTCACTAAAATTATTTTCAAAATTTAGAAATACAAAAAACAAAATCAATAAAAATAAGAAATAAAATAACAAATGAATATCCTCATTAAAAAAATTCAAGTTATGATTTTTTGTAAAGATTAAATTGTAAATCAAAAAAATACTAAAAAAAGAAGATAATAATAAAATTGATGTAATTATAATTTGGGAATTATTGATCAAAATATTGGATAAATTATTTGATGGTAAAAAACCACCTGATGAAATTATTGTCATAGCTAGATTTAAAGAATTAAACAACCTGATATCAAAAAGGCTCAATATTATAAAAATTGAAAGAGTTATTAATGAATAGAATAATAATATCTTTAATGCCTGTTTGAATGTTTCTGATTTATTAAATGATATAAAGTTAGTTAAAGATTTTTTAAAGCTATGATCAAAAATATCAATTAATAGTATTATAGAAAATAAAAAATAAAGACCTCCAATCCATTGAGATGAAGACCTCCATAAAACTAAACTTGGATCTACATATTTAATATTATCAAAAATAGTAAATCCTGTTGATGTAAAACCAGATATTGCTTCAAAGTAAGAATTAGTAAATGTTAAGTTATAAATACTAAAATAAAATGGAATTGAGATTAACAATGGTAATAAAAAATAACCAAGAAGGATTGTTAATATTTTATCATATATTGTTATTTTCTTTTCATCATTATTTTTTGCGTAATAAAATAATATAGCTAAAAAAATGGCACTTATAAAAGTGTATATGTAGGTATTTAAATTTAGATAAAGATTTAGATAGTAAGAATATACAATATTAAAAAATGCTAAAATTGAAACTATTCCAAAAAAAACACTCAGATAAATGAGTTTCAAGTATTTCATTAGATTAAATAGAGCTTATACGAAACATATTTTCTACAACATGTAAAAAATCTTTTTTAGCTAAAAGAACAACAATATCTTGTTTTTTAAACACAAAATTTGATCTAGGAATAATAACTTCATCACCTCTTAAAACTGCACCAATTCTTATTTCATCGGGTAAATTTGAATTTTTTAATTCTTTATTTACTAACTCTGAGGTTTCAATAATTTCTGCTTCAATAATTTCATATTCACCATTTAAAATACTATAAGCATTTTCAATAGTGCCTTTATGAATATGCTTTAAGATACTTGATACAGTATTCATTCTAGGATCAATAAAATCATCAATTTTTAAAGAAGTTTGTAAAAGAGAATAGTTAGGCTTATTAATCAAAGCCATAGTTCTTTTATCACTTAATTCATCATTATCTTTAGCAAATTTTTCAACTAATACACTTACCATTAAATTATCCTCATCATCATTTGTAAGTGCCAAAACAGTTTGAACCTCATCTAAATTTGCCTCTAGTAAAACTTCTTCATCAAGGGCATCACCATTTATAACAATTGTGTTATTTAATTGGCTTGCAATAAGTTCTGCTCTTTCTTTATCTTTTTCTATTATCTTAACTCTAGCAGAATCAAAACTTTCTTCTAAATTTTTTGCTAGGTTAAATCCTATATTCCCACCTCCAATAATTAAAATCTTATTAGAAATTTTTTCTGTATGACCAAAGGCGGCTAACGTTTCATTCATTTGTGAGGCATTAATTACAACATAAGCTTTATCACCTTTAAACATTACATCAGTTTTTTTTAGTAAAACAAATTTTTCATCCCTAATTACACCCATTATATTAGAGTTTAATTTTGGAAACTTTTTGGTAAGTTCATTAAGTTTAATATCTTTTATTGGACAATTTACATCTATCAAAATCTCAAGCAATCTAATTTTATTATTTGCAAAAGGGACATTATCTAATGAACCAGGAGCTTCTAATTTTCTTTGAAGAGACTTTGCTATCTCTATTTCAGGTGAAATAATAACATCTATTGGTAAATTTTCTTTATTATAAACTTTTGTAAATTTAGGATTTAAATAATCTTGCGATCTAATCCTTGCTATTTTTTTTGGAACACTGAATATTGAAAATGCTATTTGACATATCAGCATGTTAATTTCATCATTACGTGTTACTGCAATAATCATGTCAGCATCTGCTGCATTTGCTTTTTCTAAAATAGAAGGATATGTACCTTTACCTACAATTGATCTTACATCAAGTGTGTCATCAATTTTTTGTATATCTACACTAGATTGATCAATTACAGTTATGGAGTGACCTTGTTCACTTAGAATTTTTGCAATAGTGAAACCCACTCTACCAGCACCACATATAATAATATTCATTTAGTTCAATTCCTTGATCCTCAACCCTTTTAGTTTTCTATGTAAGGCAGATCTTTCCATTCCTATAAAGTCAGCAGTTTTTGATATATTGCCATTAAATTTTTTCAATTGTGTAGTTAAATACTCTTTTTCAAAATTTTCTCTAGCTTCTTTTAATGGTATAGATAAAGAGTTTTCTGATGATGTATTCTTAATATCGGGTGTTTTAAGGGATTCTTTAATGATATTCGAAATTTTATCAGCACTATCTGGTGAGAGTATGGCAATTCTCTCTATCAAATTTCTTAATTCTCTAACGTTACCTGGCCAATCGTAATTAAGTAGATAATTATTATTCGTATCAATAATTAGTTTCTTTAAATTATAATTTGTTGATATTTTTTCAGAAAAATATTCAACTAATAAAGGTATATCCGAAACTCTGTTTTTTAGAGGCTTGATGTTAATTTCGAAGACATTAAGTCGATGATACAAATCTTCTCTAAAATTACCATTTTCTATTTCTTTTTTTATATCTTTGCTGGATGAGCATATAATTCTTATATCCACATTAATATCATGATCACCATTAATTCTCTTAAATTTTTGATCTATTAGAACTCTTAAAATTTTAGATTGAGTATCAAGTGGGATTTCAGAAATTTCATCTATTAAGAGTGTACCCTTTGATGATTTCTCTAAAGCACCATAAGTTATGGAACCATTATTTTTTTCCTCACCAAATAATTCTAATTCATATTTTTTTATATCAAGCAATGCACCATTAAGAATAACAAAGGGGCCCTTTTGTCTTTTAGATTCTTTGTGTATTTTTCTTGCAATCAATTCTTTACCAGAGCCGGTTGGCCGATTGATAAAAATTCGGCTTTCAGAAACTGAGATTTTATTAATTTGGTCTTTTATATTTTTAATATTATCACTAACACCAATTAGCTCATAAGAATAAAAAAGTTTATTTTCAAATTCCTTGTTCTTATTTTTAAGATTTATATTTTCAACAGCTCTATTAACAAAATTTAATAACCTCTCTTGATTAAAAGGTTTTTCGATAAATTCGAAAGCACCAGCTTTTAAAGCTTTGATAGCCATTTCAACGTTAGCATGTCCTGTAATTATTATAACTGGGATATTTTTATCCTTATTTTTAATGTGTGATAAAAGCTCTAGACCGTCATTGTCTCCTTTGTCTAACTTAACATCTATAATTGCAACATCTGGAAGTTTTTTATCAATCTCGTTTAAAGCTTGATTGTAGTTTGCAGCTAATCTTGTTTTGTAACCAGCTTCAATAATTAGATCGTTAATTATATTTCTAATATCTGCATTATCATCAATAATTAATATTTCAGTACTCATTATTTTGTAAATATAATTTCAATTTTTGCACCATTTTCAAGTGACATAAAATTTATTCTACCATTATGATCATTTATTATTTTATTAACAATGGATAAGCCTAAGCCAGTACCTTTTTTTTTGTTGTAAAGTACGGATTTAAAATATCTTTTACATTTTTAGCAAATAAGCCAAATCCTAAACCATTATCAATAATAATGAAATTAATTACTTCCACATTCTCATTCAAAGAAATGTTGATTTTTCCAATCAATTTAACATCATCAATTTTTTTATCCTGTATACTTTCAATAGAGTTTTTAATTAAGTTGAAGAAAACTCTACTTATTTGCTCATTATCAGATTTTAAGAGTATATCTGATTTACTTGTCTTAAAATTAATTATAATTTTTTTATCTAATTCATTTATTAATTTAATATTATCTTTTATCAAGGAAACTAAGTTGTTCTCTTTAAGAATTGGTTTTGGCATTCTGGCAAAATCAGAAAATTCATTAACTAAGTTTTCAATTTGTTTAATTTGTTTTCCAATTATCAATAAACTTTTAGAAAAATCATCTTTTTCATGATCTGCTATTTTTTCTGAATATTTACTTTTTAACCTATCAATAGTCAGCTGAATGGGTGTGAGTGGATTTTTAATTTCATGAGCTAATTTTCTAGCTAAGTTTTCCCAAGCTTCATGTCTTTCTTTAATTATAAGTTTTTCTTGTTGTGATTTTAATTTATCTATCATTAAATTAAAATTTTGATTTAAAACTTCCATGTCTTTATCAGTTTTTATTTCTGGTACTTTAATGTCTAAATTACCTTTTCCAATATTGGAAGATGCAATAATTAAATTATTAATAGATCTAAAGAATCTTGATGAAAATCTTATAGCAATTGATATTGATAAAAATAATAACAACGAAACTATAACAAGATAAATAAATACAAATGATATCTTAATTCCAGTTTGCTTGTTTAAAACTGTGTAGTAAAAATTAAGTGCTTCTTGAGACTCAAGTAAATATTGAGAAATTTTTTTATCTAAATATTTAACTATATACAGATACTTTCCATCAAAATTTTCAAGTTTTATAATTGATGCTGTTTGATTTTTAAAAGCATTAATAATCTTAAGTGGTCTTTTATCATTTTGAACCATTTCTAAAGCTTCAAGCAAAGGAGGTATATACAAGTTACTATCATCTAAGGTTGATAAGTATAAATTTCCATTACCTTCAATGATATGTACTTCGTCCATACCTCTAATTAGTTTTTGAGTATTTAGAAAACTTTTAAATTGGTTAATATTTGTGTTTAAAAAATTGATACTTTTGTTTAAATCAAATGCTATTAAAATTATCTCTGATTGTGTTTTTGTTCTAACTTCTTCAGTATAGCTTTTAGCAATTTCATAAGAGTTGTTAACTGCAGTTGTTATTTTTTTATCTAAATATTTATCAAGCGCAAAAGAAAGGAGGAATAATGAGAATAAGGAAATTAAAATAGAAGGAATTAAAGTAAATAATGCAAAAAAAGTTATATATTTTCTATTGGCTTTAGAGCCACTTACATCAACATCTATTTTTAAGGAATTTCTTACCTCTGAAAATATCATAAAAAACAGAAGTATTAACAACACAATATTTCCAATTAATAATATCTGAAGATTATCATCTGATAATTTTAAAAAACTTTTATCAATAAACGTTAAAAAAGTTACAAAACCTATGAATAAAGTGATTAAAAATATTACAATAATAAATATATTTTTTTTAATAAAATCAATCATTGTGAACAAAATAATGTATTATATATTTTTATCATGAATAGTTGCTTTATAATACTTGCTGGTGGCGAAAGTAAAAGATTTAATTCAAATATTCCAAAACCATACACGGATTATAAAGGTAAGCCTTTATTATTGCATTCAATTGATAAAGCTAAAGTATTTAATAAGTTTAATAAAATTGTTCTTGTAATAAATAAAAAACATAAAAATTATATCAAAAAACTTAATATCAAAAATATTAGTATTATTAATGGTGGTAAAACAAGAGCACAGTCTGCTTATATTGCCTTAAAAAATATTAAAAGAAATAATTTAAAAAATGTAATAATTCATGATGCTGCAAGACCAAATTTTTCTCTAAAACTTTTAAAGAAATTAATGGATGGATTAAAAACAAATGATTGTGTAATTCCTGCAATTCAAACAACAGATTCAGTTAAACAAAAAACTTCAAATATTGTTAAAAATTTAAAAAGAAAAGATATTTATTTAATACAAACACCTCAAGCATTTAACTATAAAAAACTTTTTGCACTTCAAAATAATAAAAGTGAAGAAGTTACAGATGATGCCAGCCTGTTTGTAAGAGCTGGTAAAGAAATAAAAATTATTAGAGGTGAGTTTACCAATAATAAAATTACAATAAATTCAGATATTAATTTTAATAACTCAATAAAATTTGGACTAGGTTTTGATGTTCATAGGTTAGTTCCTAATAAGAAGCTTTACATAGGTGGAATTAAAATACCCTCATCCATTGGTACATTAGGTCATTCAGATGGAGATCCTGTTTTACATGCTGTAACTGATGCAATTCTTGGGGCTTGCTCTATGGGTGATATTGGTGAAAAATTCTCTGATAAGAATAAGAAATTTAAAAATATTAGATCTACCATTTTATTAAGTGAAATTATTAAGCAAACTATAAAAAAAGGTTATCAAATTAATAACCTCGATATTAATATCATTACTCAAAAACCTAAAATTCAAAATTACAAAAAACAAATAACGAATTGCATTGCAAAAATCTGTAATATTTCTCCTACACAAATTAATATAAAAGGTAAAACAACTGAAAAGTTAGGTGTGATTGGCAAGGAAAAAGCAATAGCTTGTGAAGTTATAGCCTCAGTTATTAAAAATGATTAAATCTTTCAACTCATTATTTGTTACAATGTTTGGTCTTGGTAAAATTAAGTATATGCCTGGAACTTTTGGGTCTTTAGCAACTATAATTATTCTTTATTATCTATTCCACACTTTAAATATTTCACCAAATATAATTTTATTTGGGTTAATAATAATATTTATTTACTCTTTTTATGCTATTTCAAGTCATATAGAAAATAGTAAAAATAAGGATCCTGGTGAAATCATAATTGATGAATTTTTAGGTCAATCAATTCCTATATACCTTTATGAGATATCCCATGGAACAACCAAAGATGCAGGTGAAGCTATCGTTTATTATGCTCTATTTTTTATTCTTTTTAGATATTTTGATATCATGAAACCATTTCCTGTAAGCTTTTTTGATAAAAATTTTAAGAATAGTTTTGGTGTAATTATGGATGATATCTGTGCTGGTTTTTATGTGGTTCTAACACTTGTGTGTTTCATTACTTTAAAGAGCTATATTTTATGATGAAAAATATTGTAAAAAAATTAATCAAAAAAAAACTTAAAATATCTTTTGCCGAGTCTTGCACAGGGGGGATGTTAGCTGTATCTATTACTTCTATTAATGGCGCATCTAAAATATTCAACATAGGTCTTATTACCTATTCTAACCAAGCAAAAATCAATATTTTAAAAGTAAATAAAAATGTTATCAAAAAATACGGAGCTGTTAGTGCAGAATGTTGTGAGGCTATGGTTAAAAGTTTAGCAAAGATATCTAAAGCTCAAATAAATGTATCTGTCACTGGCATTGCGGGTCCTAATGGTGGAACTAAAAAAAAACCAGTTGGACTAGTCTATATAGGAGTAAAAAGATCTAATAAAATAGTAATAACTAAAAATATTTTTAAACAAAAAACAAGAAACTCAATTCAAAAAGCATCAGTTAAAAGAGCTTTGGATATTGTTAGTTCTTTAATTTGAGTAATCTTTTACAATTTTTTTATACTGTTTCGGCTCTTTTTTGGAAAGCATCAGCAATTTTATTTAAACCAAATTCAAATGATTTTTCCATTAACAAATTTAAAAACTTATTTTTAATTTCAAAATCAACATCAAAATAAACCTCAGTCATGTTGTTATTCTCTACAAATTTCCAATTATTTTGCAAGTGCTTTAGTGGGCCATCTAAATTAGTAACATTAATCGTATCATCTTTTTTATTAAATCTAACATCACTTTTATAAGTGTCGCTAAAGGGACCCTTTCCAATTGTTAAATCTGCTATGATTAAGATTTGATTATTTTCTTCTTTTCTATCATAAACTTTCGAGTCTAAGCAAAAAGGGATAAATTCAGGATATTTTTCTATATCCAAAACAAACTCAATAAGTTTATCTTTTTTTTTTTAATATTTCTTTTAACTGATGCCTTAGGCATTAATGATTGTTAATTCTATTTAGTTGAAGTTTAGCAAAATCTTCATCTGCATGGTATGAAGATCTAGTTAAAGGTGTCGATGAAACTAATAAAAATCCTTTTGATTTTGCAATAGTTTCTAACTCTTTAAATTCATCTGGATGGTAATAACGGTCTAAAGGGTGATGTCTTACAGAAGGTTGTAAATATTGACCGATGGTTAAAAAATCTACCTCTGCAGCTTTTAGATCATCCATGACTTGAATAATCTCTTCTTTATTTTCACCTAATCCAACCATTAAACCTGATTTAGTGAAAACATTTTTATTAACTAACTTTGCATTCTTTAAAAGGTCTAATGATGAAAAATATCTAGAGCCCGGTCTTACTTTTAAATAAAGTCTAGGTACTGTCTCAATGTTATGATTAAAAACATCTGGATTAGCTTCTAGTACTTTTTTATAAGCATCTCCTTTTCTAAGAAAATCAGGTGTTAAAACTTCAATTGATGTATTGGGATTTTTTTTTCTAGTTTGATCAATTACTTCATAAAAATGATTTGATCCTCCATCGTCAAGATCATCTCTATCAACCGAAGTAATTACAACATGTTTTAAATCTAATTTTTTTACAGCTTCAGCAATCTTAACGGGTTCAAATAAGTCTAGTTTTCCAGGTTTGCCAGTTTTTACATCACAAAAAGCACATGCTCTTGTACAGGTATCACCCATAATCATAAATGTAGCATGACGCTTACTCCAACATTCAGTAATATTTGGACAATTAGCTTCCTGACAAACTGTTACTAAATTATTTTGATTAACAATAGTTTTAGTTAAAAAGAATTCTTTACTGTTAGTTAATTTAGACCTTATCCAATCAGGTTTTTTCTTAATTGGATTTAAAGGTTTATTAACTTTTTCTGGGTGTCTTAGTTTAATTGTCATTCTTTTTAATTATATAGAGGGTCTCCCCTTCTTTGCCAAACATAAATTTTCCTCTGATTAAAGTTTCGACATAATCTAGGTCTAATTTAGTACTTAATAGAGAATTTTTAAATTCAAGCTCTTTGATTTTGTTAGATAAATTAGCTTCTTCAATTTTTAGATTAAATAAAATTTCTTTTTTTTTGAAATAAGAAAAAAAACCTCTTTCACCATCTAGAAGATTAAAGAAAAAATAAAGTATTAAAAAAGTAGAGATCAATAAAAAATAATTTTTTTTTAATTTTCCTAGCATTAATGAATTTTACTCATTGATGCTTTTTTTCCAAGCTCTTCTTCTATACGTAATAATTGATTATATTTTGCAACACGTTCAGATCTTGCCAACGATCCAGTTTTAATTTGATTTGAATTTGTACCTACAGCAAGGTCTGCTATAAAAGTATCTTCACTGTCTCCAGATCTATGAGAAATTATTGTTTTATATCCAATAATTTGCGCAAACTTAATAACCTCAAGTGTTTCAGATACCGTACCAATTTGATTAAGTTTAATTAATATCGAATTTGATGAGTTGTTTAAAAAACCCTTTTTAAGTCTTTCTAAATTAGTTACATACAAATCATCTCCAACTATTTGCACATTATTAGTATTTTTCATTAATTTATTCCATGCCATCCAATCACTTTCTCCAAATGGATCTTCGATAGATTTAATTTTGTATTTATTTATTATTTTTTTATATTCTTTAATAGATTGATCTACTGAAACAAATTTTTTTGAATGAATAGAGTATTTGTCTTTCTTGATTAATTCATTTGCAGCAACATCTAAACAAATAGAAACGTCTTTACCATTTTTAAAACCAGACTTATTAATTGCAGCAACAATTAAATCTAAGGCTTTTTCATTGCTATTAATCATTGGAGCAAAGCCTCCCTCATCTCCTACAGAGGTTGATAAACCCTTTTTTATAATCAGCATTCTTAAATTATTAATTATAACAAAACATATTCTCATTGCCTCTGAAAAGTTTTTAGCTTTATCAGGTCTAATCATAAACTCTTGAATTCTTAATCCGTTATTAGCATGCACTCCACCATTAATTATATTCATTAATGGGTAAGGTAATTTGTAATTATTTTTTACTAAAAAGGTTTTATATAAAGGAACTCTCTTAATTTTAGCAGAAAGTTTCTTAGCAGCCATAGACACTGCTAAAATAGCGTTAGCACCTAAATTTGTTTTTTGGCGGGTGCCATCAAGATTAATTAAAATTGTATCTATACGTGTTTGATCATGAATATTTGCACCTATTAATTTCTTTGAAATTTTTGTATTAACTAAATTGACTGCACCTAAAACACTTTTACCTAAATATTTTTTATTATTGTTGTCTCTTTTTTCAAATGCTTCGTAAGTTCCAGTTGAAGCACCTGAGGGACAAATAGCTGAGGCACTTAAATTTTTTGAATAAACCTCTGCTTCAATTGTTGGGTTTCCTCGACTATCAAAAACTTGACGAGCTCTTATCTTTAAAATCTTACTCATTTATTTTTTAATTAGATTATCTATTTCAAATAATTGAGATAGTAATTTTTCTAATTTATCTAGTGGAACCATGTTGGGTCCATCGGACGGAGCATTATCTGGGTCTTGGTGTGTTTCAATAAAAACACCTGAGACACCTACTGCAACAGCAGCTCTTGCCAAATATTCAACAAACTCTCTTTGACCACCACTAGTCTCGCCTAGACCTCCAGGTTGTTGAACTGAATGTGTGGCATCAAAAATAACCGGATAACCATTTTTTGCCATTATAGGCAGAGATCTCATATCAGAGACAAGGGTATTATAACCAAAGCTTGCTCCTCTTTCTGTAACTAAAATATTATTATTACCAGAGTCTGCAATTTTTTTTGTAACATTAACCATATCCCAAGGTGCTAGGAATTGACCTTTTTTAACATTTATAATTTTTCCAGTTTTGGCTGCAGCAATTAATAAATCTGTTTGCCTACATAAAAATGCAGGAATTTGTAATACATCAACATGAGGAGCTACTACTGCACATTGTTCAGCATTATGTATGTCAGTTAATATTGGAACTTCTAATTCCTTTTTAATCTTATCAAAAATAGGTAAAGATTGTTCAAGACCCATACCCCTTTGGCCCTTTAAACTTGTTCTATTAGCTTTATCAAAAGATGTTTTGTAAATAAAACCCATATTAAACTTAGAAGTAATTTCTTTAATCTTACCTGCCATATCCATGGCATGCTGTTCGGTCTCAAGTTGGCATGGGCCAGCAATAATAAAAATTTTATTATTATTTGAAATTTCTATATTTCCACAATTAACTTTTATATTTTTCATTTATGATTTTTAGCAGCTTTGATAAATGATGAGAATAAAGGATGTGGTGCTAAAGGTCTAGATTTAAATTCTGGATGAAATTGAACAGCTATAAACCATGGGTGGTTTTTTAGCTCAATAATCTCTGGTAATTTTTTATCTGGAGATAATCCTGAAAAGATTAGGCCATTTTTTTCAAATTGATCCTTATAATCAATATTAACTTCATATCTATGTCTGTGTCTCTCTTGAATTGAATTTGATTTATAGATTTTTCTAATCAAAGAATTTTCTTTTAATTTGGCTTCATAAAGACCAAGTCTCATAGTGCCACCAAGATCTCTATCAGTACCTTTAATTAATTTGCCATCTTTATTCCATTCAGAGATTAAACCAATGATTGGTGTTCCTACAAATCCAAACTCACTTGATGTGGCCTTCTTTATATTTAACTTATTCCTCGCAAACTCAATAATAGCCATTTGCATACCAAAACAAATTCCAAAGAAAGGAATTTTTTTCTCTCTAGCATACTTAATTGCTTCAATTTTTCCCTCTGTTCCTCTTTTGCCAAATCCACCTGGTATCAAAATTCCAGAAACTCCTTTTAATTTTTTTTTAATTTCAGAAATTTTTAAGTTCTCAGAATCTATTCTTACTAAATTAATTTTTAAATTATTATCAATACCACCGTGTGTTAAAGCCTCGTCTAATGATTTATAAGCATCTTTGAGCTCAACATATTTTCCAATAATTGCAATATTGATTGTTTTTTTTGTCTGTAGAATAATTTTCGTAATTTTTTTCCAAGGATTTAAATTAACTTTTTTTTTTGATTTCATTTTAAAATAGTCAAGTACCTGTTTATCTAAATTTTCTCTATTAAAGCTAATTGGTGCTTCATAAATCGTTTTAACATCAACAGTTTGAATTACATTTTCAATTCCAACATTACAGAATAAAGATATTTTTTTTCTATGTTCTAAAGGTATGGGTCTTTCAGATCTGCAAATAATAATATCTGGTTGTATGCCAAGACTTCTTAATTCTTTTACTGAGTGTTGAGTAGGTTTCGTTTTTATTTCATCTGATGCTTTAAGGTACGGGACTAATGTTAAGTGAATAAATAAAGCATTTTTTTTTCCAACATCATTAGAAAATTGTCTAATAGCCTCAACGAATGGAAGGCTTTCTATATCACCTACTATTCCACCAATTTCACAGATTACAAAGTCTTCCTTTGATGTATCGCTTTTAATAAAATCTTTGATACGATCAGTTATATGTGGAATAACTTGAACTGTTTTTCCAAGGTATCCTCCTTTACGCTCTTTTTTTAAAACATCACTATAAATTTTTCCAGTTGTGATATTGTCAGATTTTTTTGCAGATATTCCAGAAAATCTTTCATAATGGCCTAAATCTAAATCTGTTTCTGCACCATCATCTGTTACAAAAACTTCACCATGTTGAAAAGGACTCATCGTTCCTGGGTCAACATTTAAGTAAGGATCTAATTTTCTTAAACGTACATTAAAACCTCTAGATTGTAATAAGTATGCAAGGGAAGCTGAGGAAAGACCTTTTCCTAATGAAGAAACCACACCGCCGGTTACAAAAATAAATCGCGCCATGGTATTATCTTATAGCGATTAATTTATGAATTTAAAAGAATTAATTATTATTTTCAGGAATTGAAGGAGTATCATTGGACTTTTCCTCAATGATATCCAATACAGAAGATGTAGGTGTTAACTCTCCTCTAGAAATTATTGTTAAAGCTAAGCTGCAAATTATGAATAAAGTTGCAACTACTGCTGTAGCCTTGCCCATAAAATTACCAGCAGATCTGGAAAGCATAAAATTATCTTGAGAAACACCTATACCAAGTGCTCCACCTTCAGATTTTTGGACTAATATCAAGAGCACAAGTATTGTTGCTAGTACTAAGTTGACTACTAATAGAATATTTTCCATGAGGGTTAATTATATGTTTTTTTGACTATATCAATAAATTTTTTAGCATTTTGAGATGCTCCACCAATTAAAAAACCATCAATATTATTAATTTCTCTTAGGATTGTTATATTTTGGGGATTTACAGAACCCCCATATAAAACTTTTGGTGATTTATCTTTAAATTTACTTTTAATAAATTCTACTGTTTCAAAAAGATCTTGAGGTTTCGGTATAAGACCGCTGCCTATAGCCCAAGCAGGTTCATAAGCTAAAAAGATATTTGATTTATTTTTAATATTCTTTAAACCAATTTTAATTTGTTTAGATAAAATTGAGCGCGTCTTTTTTTTTCTTTTTTCACTTAAAGTTTCACCAATACAAAAAATAACTTTTAATTTAGCTTCGAGAGCACTTTTTATTTTTAGATTAATTAGTTTGTCACTTTCACCCTGTTCTCTATTTTCTGAATGACCGATAATTACAAAATGCGCACCAATATTTTTTAGCATACGGGAATTAACATGGCCAGTGTGGGCACCAAAGTCTTTGCTTTCATGACAATTTTGTCCACCAATACCAATTTGACAATTATTAAATTTTTTTGAAAAAGAACTTATTAAAGTATTTGGAGGGCAGTAAATTAATCTACCTCCTTTTATTTCTTTAGATTTTGAAAATTTAATAACTTTATCTAATGTATTTAAGGAAGATAAATTCCCATACATTTTCCAATTAGCTACAAAATACATATATTTATTTGTCATAATGAAAAATTTAATCTATAGGTTGGTATTTTAAAGATCAATAAATTAATAAGCAATGATAAATCAATTAAGAAATATTACAAAAAAAAAGATAGGTGGCTTAATACTAATTTTTGTTATTATTATAGCTTTTGGCTTTGGTGGATTTGGTGGAGGATTTAGTACCGGTAATCAAAATAATATAGCTAAAATAAATAACACTAATATCTCTACGCAAGATTTCATGGATTATCTAAATCAATCTGGCTTAAGTCAGCAAGTAATAAAAGAGAATATTGATAAAAATGTAATTGAGGAACTTTTGTCTTCTTTAGTATCAGCCACTTTACTTGATCTTGAAATTAAAGATTTAAACTTGGTCGTATCAGATAAAATAATTGCAGAAACTCTTAAGAAAAATAAAAACTTTCTAGATGAAAATGGTAATTTTAAAAGAACTCTTTATGAAAAGTTTTTACTTACAAATAGCATGAGTGCAACGATGTATGAAATAAAATTAAAGAATAACGTTCTACAAAGAGAATTATTTGCATATATAAGTGGTGGAGCAAAATCTCCCAAGTTTTTAACAGATAAATATTTTATAGAAAACAATAGAAAATTGGATATTGAATTTATTAAATTAAATAGATTTTATAAAAAAGAAGATGAATTTACTAATCAGGAAATTAAAATTTTTATTGATGAAAATTCAGAAAAACTTAAACAAGATTATATTGATTTTTCTTATGTAATAATAACGCCTAAAAACTTATTGGGTGTAGATGAATTTAATCAGGCTTTTTTTGATGCCATTGATGAAATTGACAACAAGATATCTAAAAACATAGATTTTAAGACAATTACAAATGAATTAAATGTCAATGTGATTACAAAAAAAGATTATATTAATTTGGAAAATAAAGAGACAATTGAAAATAAAATTTATAATTCTAGAAAAGACGAGATTGAAATACTTGAAGACAATGGAGCATTCATTTTTTATCAAATAAATAATGTTATTCAAAAATTACCAAATTTAAATGATGAAAGATTTACAAAACAAATAACAAACCTTTTGTTTCAAAAAGAAAAATTTGAATTTAATAAAGATATACTAAACCAATTAGATAAAAATAAATTTAACCAAGCATCATTTGATAAACTTGGGAATGGTGAAGTTGAAAAAACTCAATTAAACTCAATTAAGGATATTAATAAATTTGAAAATAATTCTGTTAAAATTTTATACACACTACCAATTAATACATTTACTCTAATTGCTGATAGAGAAGACAACATATTCATAGCTAAAGTTATGAAACTTGAAGATACTGAAATTTCCCCAGATTCAAATATATTTAATGCAATCTCTAACAAAGCGAGTGCAGAAAATAGAAATGGAATATTAAAATCATATGATTACCTTTTAAACAATAAATATAAGGTGATAGTTAATGAAAAAACTCTTGATAGGGTAAAAAATTACTTTAGATGATGCTTAATCGAAACTTTAAAGATTTTAAGTTTCAACATTCAAGAAACAAAAATCAAATCATATATACCTCTCAAAAAGTACGAAATGATCAGGAAGTTTTAAACTTAATTGATAATTTTCTAAAGGAAAAAAATAGTTTTATTTTTGAGTCAGTTGAGAAAGGTAAGATAAGAGGGAGATATACCATCTTTGGCAAAAACCCAGATAAGATTTGGGAATTTAATAATAAAAATTCTTACCTGACTACTAATGACATAAAAAAAAAAATAAAAGGTGCTCCAGAGAAAATTATAGAAGAAATAATAGAAGAATTTAAGTTTAAAACACCCGTAGGACTACCACCAATTTGTTCTTTAATATCGGGGTATTTTTCTTATGATTCTATTAGATATGTAGAAAAAATTCCCAATAAATGTAAGGATGATTTAAAGCTACCTGACGTTAGACTTTTAAGACCAAGAACATTGGTTATTCACGACAACTTAAAAAAAAAGATTTTCTATATTATTAATATTTTCAATGATGAAAAGATTCTAAATTATAAAATAAAGTATTTTGCAATTGAGAATGAAATTAATGACCTATTAACAAAGGCCTCTCTTATAAAAAATAATTCTAATAGTAATACAAAAGTTAATATTAAAGTAAAATCTAACACATCAAAGAACACGTTTCTAAGAATGGTTAATGAAGCGAAAAAATACATAAAAATTGGAGATATTTTTCAAGTCGTTTTAAGTCAAAGGTTTGAGGCTAAATTATCCAAAACACCCCTAGAAATTTATAAAAAACTGAGAATTACTAATCCTTCTCCCTTTATGTATTTTTTTAATTTTGAAGATTTTCAGATAATAGGAGCTAGTCCAGAAATCTTAGTCAGACTAAGAGATAACAAAATTACCGTTAGACCAATTGCCGGAACTAGACCTAGGGGTAAAAATTTAAAACAAGATAATTTTTTTGCAAAGGATTTACTTAAAGATAAAAAAGAACTTTCTGAACATTTAATGTTACTTGATTTAGGGAGAAATGATGCTGGTAAAGTTTCCAAAATAGGAACTGTTAAAGTGACAGAAAGTTTTATGATCGAAAAATACTCACATGTAATGCATATCGTTTCTAATGTGATGGGTGTTTATAATAGTAAATTTTCAAAATTTAAATCATTGCTTGCAGGATTCCCTGCTGGAACTGTTTCTGGTGCACCTAAAATTAGAGCCATGGAAATTATTGATGAACTAGAAACCACTAAAAGAAAAGTTTATGCTGGTGGCATAGGTTATTTTACTGCAAATGGTGAGTTTGACACTTGTATTGCATTAAGAACTGCTGTTGCAAAAAACAAAAAATTCTATGTTCAAGCTGGTGCAGGGATAGTAGCTGACAGTAATCCAATTAAAGAATACGAAGAAACTGTAAATAAAGCAAAAGCTTTAATGAATGCATTAAAATAATGAAAATTATATTAATAGATAATTATGATAGTTTTACATTTAACTTATATCACTATGTATCATCTCTTGGTGTTACAGTTGATGTAATTAGAAATGATGAAATTACTCACAAACAAATAATAAAAAATAAATATGACAAAATAATTATATCACCTGGACCTGGTAATCCAAATCAATCAGGGAATTGCATTAAAATAGTAAAAGCACTTTATAAAAAGATACCTATTCTTGGTGTGTGTTTAGGTCATCAAATTATTGGTCAAGTTTTTGGTTCTAAAATTATTCAAGCTAATAAGTTAATGCATGGTAAAACGAGCGTCATAAAATCAAAAAAAATAGGTATCCTTAAAAACCTTCCTTCTAAATTTGTTGCCACAAGATACCATAGTCTTATAATTGATAAAAAAACATTATCTGATCACCTTGAAATTACCGCTGAAACAAAAGATGGAATTATTATGGGTGTAATGCATAGAGAATATAATATCCACGGTGTTCAATTTCACCCTGAAAGTATAAAAACTATCATTGGTATTAAAATATTAAAAAATTTTATTAATTACAAAAACAAATGAAAATTTTCATAGATAAATTAAGAAATAACGAGGACTTATCATTTAATGAAAGTAAAAAAGCTTTTGAAATACTAATGAATGGTAAAGCATCAGATAATGAAATATTTGATTTTTTAACACTACTTTCCGCAAAAGGAGAGGTCTCTGATGAAATTGCTGGGGGGGTTTATGTACTAAGAGATAAATCAAAAAGAGTTAATGTTAATGATTGTATTGATACATGTGGAACGGGTGGAGACGGCATGAATACACTGAATATATCGACTGCATCAGCGCTACTACTATCTAGTATGGGCATTAAAGTTGCAAAACATGGCAACAAAGCTGTTTCCTCTAAATGTGGTTCAGGTGACGTTTTAGAAGCTTTAAAAATAAAAATAGATTTAGAGCCGAATGATATTGAGGAACAAATTAAAAAAAATAACTTTGGTTTTATGTTTGCACCCAATTATCACAGTGCAATGAGATTTGTTGGACCTATTAGAAAAAAGATAGGTAAAAGGACAATTTTTAATATGATTGGCCCTTTAAGTAACCCTGCCCTAGTTGATAGACAAGTGGTTGGTGTTTTTGATAAAAAACTATTAAAAATTTTTGCTAGTGCCTTGAAAAATTTAAACATTAAATTTGCCTGGATTGTAAATAGTGAAGATGGATTAGATGAAATATCACCCTATTCAAAAACTAATGTTGTTCAATTAAAAAATGGTGAAATTTCTGAAATATTAATTGATCCAATAAAACTAAATATAAATGCAAATGAGTTTGAAGATTTGCTTGGAGATGATGCAAAATTTAATGCGAATAAAATGTTGGATATATTTAAAGGTGAGGATAACGATTTTTCAAAAGCTGTTTGTTTAAATGCAGCAGCTGGCCTTATTGTTTCAGAAAAACATACGGTATTTATTGATGCGTATAATGAAGCAAGAAAACATATATTATCAGGAAAAACATACACCAACTTAAAGGAAATTCAAAATGTCTAAAGACGTACTAAAAGAAATTATTAAAAAAAAAATTGAAAAAATTGATTTATTAAAAAAAACAATTTCATTAGATGCTTTAAATGAACAAATAGATCAAAATAAATCATTTATAAATTTTAAAGATAAAATTCAAAACAATATTGATAATAATAAAATTTCTTTAATTGCAGAAATAAAGAAAGCAAGTCCATCTGCTGGTGTTATAATGGACAATTATAACCCTACTGAAATAGCAAAAATCTATGATAATAATAGAGCAACATGCTTATCAATCCTCACAGAAGAAGATTTCTTTTTGGGTAGGCTAAGCCATATTAGTGAAGTAAAAGAAAAAATAAATCTACCTGTTCTATGTAAGGATTTTTTTATTGATAAGTTTCAAGTACCTCTTGCCAAAAGTTATGGGGCAGATGCAATATTGATTATATTAGCTGGTGTCTCCGATGACCTTGCCAATGGATTATACGAAGAAGCTCTTAAACGTAATATGTCAATAATTGTTGAAGTGCATACAGCTGAAGAAGCCAAGAAAGCTCTTAACTTTAAAGAAGCATTAATTGGAATAAATAATAGAAATCTCAAAACTTTAAAAACAGATCTTAATACAACTTATGATATCTATAACGTGTTAAGTAATCACTCCTCTCCTTTAATTTCTGAAAGTGGAATTAAAACAAAAGAAGAACTTCTTTCTTTAGAGAACAAAACAGAAATAAAAACTTTTTTAATTGGTGAATCACTTTTAAAAAATTTAGATAAAAATTCAATTTTTTCAGTTCTTTAGTTAAATAAACCTCGATTTTAAATACTTTTTAGCTATTGCTGTATCAGAAGAACACTTGTAGAACAGATTTTGTACTTTATTTGTTCTTATGCTAACTAAAAAACAAAAAAACTTGCTTTTATTTATCAACAAAAAGTTGAGAGCCTCAGGCGTATCTCCTTCGTATGAAGAAATGAAAGATTCGTTAAATTTAAAATCTAAATCAGGTATTCACAGACTAATTAGTGCTTTAGAAGAAAGAGGCTTTATTAGAAGATTGGCTCATAAAGCAAGAGCTTTAGAGGTTATAAAGCTTCCTGAGACGGCTTCAGCCAATGATATTTACAATAGCTTTTCACCTAGCGTTATCAGGGGTGGTCTTGACACGGAAAATAATAAATTAAATGAAATGGAAATACCTGTACTAGGTAGCATAGCTGCAGGAACGCCTGTAGAGGCTATACAAAATGAAGTTTCTCGAATACCTCTTCCAAATAATCTTGAAAAAAATGGTCAATATTTTGGTCTAAAAGTTCAAGGTGATTCAATGATTGAAGCCGGTATTAATGAAGGTGATACAGTTATCATAAAAAGATCTGATACTGCAGATAATGGTAAAATTGTAGTAGCTTTAATAGATGAACATGAAGCGATGTTGAAAAGAATTAGAAGAAAAGGAAAAACCGTAGCGCTTGAAAGTGCTAATAGAAATTATGAAACCAAAATATTTGGTCCAGATAGAGTAAAAGTTCAAGGTGTTCTTGTATCTTTATATAGAAACTTCTAAGAAAATAGTCTAAAAATTATAAATGTCAAAAGTAGCAACTAGATTTGCTCCCTCGCCTACTGGAGCTTTACATATTGGTGGTGTAAGAACTGCTTTATTTAATTGGCTGTATTCAAAAAATCAAAAAGGAACATTTCATCTTAGAATAGAAGATACTGATAAAGAAAGATCTAAAGATGAACATAAGATTCAAATTATTAAGTCTTTAAAATGGATTGGCATTGAACATGATGGTGATGAATACATTCAATCAACTAAAATTGATGATCATATAAATGTTGTAAATGAACTACTTAAAAATGGACATGCTTATAAATGTTATTGCTCAAGTGAAGAAATAGAAGAGCAAAAAAAACGAGCAAGACAAAAAAAACTTCCATATATTTACAATAGAAAATGGAGAGATCTTCCAAAATCAGATGCCCCTAAAGATATCAAACCAGTAATTAGATTTAAAAGTAAAATTGAAGGAACTTCTATGCTGAAAGATTTGGTACAAGGAGATGTTGAAATAGAGAATACTACAATAGAAGATTTTATAATTCTAAGAAAAGATGGAACACCAACATACAATCTTTCAGCTACCGTAGATGATCATCAAATGAACATGACACATATAATTAGAGGTGACGATCATAAGATTAATACATTCAAGCAGATGCAAATCTATTTAGCTATGAAATGGGAGTTTCCTTTATTTGCTCACATTCCATTGATACATACTATTGAAGGAAAGAAACTATCAAAAAGAGATAATGCATCAACATTAGATGATTATTCAAAGATAGGAATAATGCCCGATGCTTTAAGAAATTACTTATTAAGATTAGGTTGGTCTTATCAAGATAAAGAAATATTTACATTAGAGGAAAGCATTCAACACTTCAATTTAGAGGGGATTGGTAAATCTCCATCAAAACTGGATATGAGTAGAATATTATCAATGAATGAACATTATATTAAAACTATTGATGAAAATGAACTTTACAATCATCTTGTCAAATATTGTGAAATTTATAAGGAAAAAATTAAATTGGAAAAAGAAGCTAAGATTAAGCCTTCATTAATATTTCTTAAGAATAAAGCAAAGACATTGGAGGATATATTTAATAACGCTAAATATATAATTTTTGATGATGTAAAATTTGAAGATAAAGATTTAGAATTGATTGATGAGAAAGCAAAAAGTATTATTAAAGAGTTTAAAGAAAATCTAATTTCAATAAACACATTAAATAAAGAAACGCTTGAGCCCATAATTAATGATTTAATAAAAAAATATGAAACTAATTTTAAGGGTGTGGGTCAACCATTAAGAGTTGCTTTAACTGGATCAAAATTTGGACCTGGTTTATATGATATAATAATTTCTCTAGGTAAAGAGGAAGTAGAGCGAAGATTAGGAAATAAGATAATTACCTAATATTAAAGCTACTTCACTTGATGAAGAAGATCTTGACTTAATTCCCTCTAAAGTATTTTTACAATCAATTAATTGTTTTTTAATTAACACTGGGTTTTTAAGAAAATATGTAACAGTTTTATATATTTCTTCTGCATTGCATTCTTTTTGTAATAATTCAGGAATTACCTCTTTGTCATTAATAATATTAATGATATTTGCAAACTTAACATTAACCAATAATCTAAATATCATAAAATTTATGAAACTTAATTTGTAAATAATTATTGAAGGAATGTTGGCACTAGAAATTTGAAGCGAAATTGTTCCAGATTTGGAAACGGCAAAAACTGAATTAGATAAAACCTGATCTTTTATATTTTCATCTGAAATAACATCTATATTATCTGAATTAACTTTTTTAACCATATCGATTATAAATTCTTTATTTTCATCTGTAGCATGAAAAACAAATGAATGATCAAGGTTTTTTTTATTCATCAATTCAATAAAATTTAATAAAATTGGCAAAAGAACATTTGTTTCTGATTTTCTACTACCTGGAAATAAAGATATAATTTTTTTATCTTTAGAAATTAAATTATCTAATGTTGTTATTACATTTTCTTTTTTTTCAATTAAAGGATGACCAACAAAAGTATTCTTAATATTTTCTTCATCAAAGTATTTTTTTTCAAAGTTAAATAATAAAAGCATATGATCAATAAATTTTTTAATTTTTTTAACTCTGTTTTTTCTCCAAACCCATACCTGGGGAGCAACATAATGAATTGTCTTAATCTTGTTATTAATATTTTTTACCTTTTCAGCAACTCTTAGTGTAAAATCAGGACTATCAACACTAAACAAGATATCAGGGTTAAATTTTACAATTTCATCAACAGTTTTGTTAATTTTTTTTCTAATTTTGATGATATTAAATAGCACACTAGTAAAACCTAAATATGTAATGTCTTTTAGATCAAAAATAGATTGAATTCCTAATTTTTTAATATGTGTTCCCCCTACTGACAAATATTCAATGTCAGGATTATCAATTTTAAGCTTTGAAATAACTGTTGACGCCAATTTATCACCAGAGGGCTCACCCGTTAAAACAAAAATTTTTTTCATATAATTTTAATAAAGATCTTATTTTCATCAGCAAAACTAATACATTTAACTTTATCTAAAAATATATTTTTTTTAGATTTTAAAACTATTCCTTTTAGGCCATATTTTTTACAATCTTTTAGAGTTTGAAGACCAATAGTTGGTAAATCCATTCTTAGATCTTGTTTTTTTTTAGGTAGCTTAATCAAGATTCCTTCAGATTTTTTATTTAATTTAGATAACATTTTCTTTGTTCCCTGTTGGTCTTCAATTGCTAAAATAGTATTATCTTTAATAATCACTGCTTGGATATGATCTAGGTTATTTAGTTTATTAAAGTAAGAAATTCCTTTTTTAATAGAATTACTATCACTCATATTTGGTTTCAATTTAGTATAGTTTCCACTTTTAACAGTTAGTTCTTGATTAAAAAAGATAGAACTAATAACTTTTATATTCTCATTGTCCAAAATTTTTATTATAGCTTTAATAATTGCTGCATCACCTAATTTTGCTGCTTTTAAGATACTAGGCATATAATAGACACCTTTAAGGTCTAATCTTAATGATGAAAATTTTGGTTTTGCAATTTTGCCTGCAAATAAAACTTTTTTTGATTTTTTTTCTTTAATCAAATGTATTATTTTTCCAAATTTACCAATACTTATTCGATGAGAATTTATATCTTTTTTAAACTTATTATTTTTTGAAAAATCAATAATAAAATATTTTTTATTTAATTTTTTTATCTTTTGAAGAACAGCGTCTGAAAAATCAGTATCCCCTAAAAATAGTCCAATCATTTTATTTTGAATATGGTGTACAAATAGGTCTTTTTTTATCTTTCTCTAAAAAATTAACTACCTCTAATACAAGTTCATTATTTTTAAAATCTTCATTTAAATTAATTAAATTTTGAGTTAAATTTTCATCCTTAAAAATTTCTCTATATGCATCACTTAAATTAATAATTTGTTTATTTGGAATATTCTTTCTTCTTAAACCTATTAAATTTAATCCTTGTAGAACGCTTCGGTTGCCATGGGCTATCCCATACGGTATAACATCCCTTACAACACCACACATTCCCCCTATCATTGCTGATCTTCCAACTCTCGTGAACTGTTGTACAGCTGAATTACCTCCAATTATTACATTACTCTCTATATGTGCATGCCCACCTAAAGGAACATTATTCGCTAAAATAACATTATCTTCAACCAAACAATCGTGTGCTATGTGTGAAGAGACCATGAATAAGCAGTTATTTCCAACCTTAGTTAATCCACCGCCACCTGCAGTACCAGGGTTAATAGTTACATATTCTCTAATTTTATTATTGTCACCTATTTCAAGCTTTGTTTGTTCGCCATTAAATTTTAAATCTTGAGGATCGTTTCCAATAGACGCAAATGAATAAATCTTATTGTTGTTTCCAATTTTGGTATGTCCAATGATACTTACATGTGATTGTATTGTAGAATTTTCTCCTACTTCAACATTAGGACCTATTACAGTGTAAGCTCCAATACTAACATTGGTACTAATTTTAGCTTTTGGATCAATAATTGCTGTTTTATGTATCATTTATTATCTTTTAAAAAATCTCTAATATTTTTTGCTGGATATCCCATTACTTTTGAATTATCTGAGATATCTTTTATCACACCACTACCACCAGCTATTTCTACATTATTTCCGATGGTTAAATGACCAGAAATACCAGCTTGCCCACCAATTCGGACGTTGTTACCAAGAATAGAACTACCAGCAATTCCTACTTGTCCTGCTATGATTGAATTTTCACCAATTTTAACATTATGTGCAATATGAATTTGATTGTCTAAAAAAGTATTTTTACCAATCACAGTATTTGACATAGAGCCCCTATCAATAGTACAGCCACATCCAATTTCAGAATTTTCACCAATTATCACAATTCCAATATGCGGATATCTTAAATTTTTTTCATTAATAGGAAAGAAACCAAATCCATGTTTGCCAATAACACAATTATCTAAAACACTAACGTTATTATTAATTAATGTATTCCTTATAATTACATTTGATCCTATCGAGCAATTGTCTCCAATAATAACATTTTGCTCAATAATGGTATTGTGACCAATTAAACAATTGGATCCAAGGGTAACATTATCACCAATTAAAACATTTTTTCCAAAGTTAACTTTATCTTTAAATTTTGTATCAATTATATCTTTAGCTGTGAAATCAAAGTTATCATTAATTGAGCTTGGATAAAATTTTGATGTAACTTTAGAAGTTGAAACTAAAACATTTTTAACAATTAATGGTTCGCAGTTTCTAGGTAATTCATTTTTTAAACTTTCAGTTGTTAAACAAAAGGAAGCTTTAGTATTTTTTGCAATATCCTTATATTTTTTTGAATGAAAAAAAGTAATATCATTATTATCTGATGTAAATAAATCTTTTATGTCATTTATTTTTTGATCATTAACAGTTTTAAGATCATCAAGATTTATTAACCGTAAAATATCTGAAATTTTGAAAGGACCATTATTTTTAAAAAAAGGATTAATCATCAAAATCTTTTTACCAAATGATATTAAACTGTGTTATCAATATTTGTTGCTAATTATTTCTTATCAACTATGGTAGCTGACCATTGAGCGTCAGCCATTTTTTTTCCATCAACAAAAGCATCACCTTTGTACTTCCAAACTCTACCATGTGTTCTGATGGCTTGGATTTTTAATTCTAATTTACAATCAGGTATAACGGGGTTTCTAAATCTTGCTTTTTCTATGCCCATTAAAAAAACTAATTTATTATCATATGTTTCTTTATCTAAACCATGAGCAGTTAGAGCGGCAGCTGCTTGACCAAATGCTTCAACTATCAGAACACCTGGCATAACAGGATTATCCGGAAAATGACCTTGTACAAAAAAACTATCTCTTTTAACATTCACTATAGCCGTAGCAGAAAAAAGTTTTTCAATTTCATGAAGCTCGTCAATAAGAAGCATGGGCTCTCGATGAGGTAATAAGTCACTTATCTGTTTTTTATTAAGAAATTCTTTTGTCATTTATTGTATTTTGAATTTTTGAATTTCAACATCAATTAATTTAATAATTTCATCTGTAATATCAAGTTCCGATTTTCCAATTATCAAATTTTTTTTTTGAAGAACTATTTCTATGGACTGTTCATCTGAAAATTTTATAAGTATTGGATTAATCAACTTTAGTAATTTATTAGTGCTATCAATTTTAAGTTTTGCAAGATTTTTATTAATTTTATTTGTTGTATTATTGTAGTTTTTTATTTCTAGTTTTAATTTATTTACATTTGATTGAAAGTCTTTCTCTGACAATATATTCTTTTGTGAAATTAACTTAACCTCTTTCTCTTTTAATTTTTTAGCATCATTTTTGAATTTATCAGAATTTTTTAAATTAAATTCATTCAATTGCTCTAATATATGTGAACCTGGCTTTGAGGTTGATATAATTCTATCTAAATCTATAAAAGCAATTTTCGTATCAGCTACTACTAAATTAAATGATAAAAAATAAATAATTAATATTATAAATAATTTTTTCATCAAAATGTAGTACCCAAATTAAATCTGAAAGATTCGGTAATATCATCTTTGCCCTTAGTGATAGCCTCAGAGAAGGAAAAATTAAGTGGACCTATTGGAGTAAATAAATCAACAGCAAGTCCAATCGAAGATCTAATTTCATTATTGTTAGCCATACTGCTACTATAATCTACGCCCCAAATACTTGCCATATCAAAAAATAGTGAAAAATTTGCATTTTGAACATTTGGTAAAATTTGAGGGACTGTTGTAGAGGCATTAAAGGCTAATGCATAATTGCCACCAATATAGTCCTTGTTATCTTTTGGACCTATCTTACCCATTTCAAAACCTCTAAGTTTTTTTGCAGGTAAAAACAATCTATCAGATAATTTAACATTTTTTCCTGTAAGTGAATTTGTTGCTGAAGCATAAACTCCATAAGAAGCTATATTCTCATTTAACCACTCGTTATAAAATTTAAGATCATATGCGCTTGTTAATGAGTAGTTTTCACTAATCAAAGGAATATTTTGAGTAAATCTACTTCTAAAACCATCAGTGGTTTGATATCTTTGATTTCTTTTATCGTAATCGAGTGTGTAATTAAAAAAAGTATCAAAATATGATCCCTCTTGTTTCTTCATGTTAGCAGAAGCAGTGCTATCAGTTGTTAATTTTTCAACATAGCTAGAGACACCAAGATTTAAAGATAAATCATCATAATATTCAAAACCACTTGCAACTGAAAAACCCGTTTTATTAGACTCATAACCGTAAGCTTTTAGGTAATCTGTTACTGTGCTTTCTAATGATAAATTTAAAGATTTGTTTGATCCGTTATAATTTGGATTGTTCAAATAAACTTTACCTTTAAAAGTTTCTGAACTGACTGATAAATCTGAACCAAAATCAATTCCTCTTCCAAGAAAATTGTTTTCCTTAATACCAAAGGCAATGCTTCCACCACCAGTGCTGACACCAGCTCCAGCACTAATCTCACCAGTAGGTTTTTCATCAACATTGATATTGATAATTTTTTGGCTATTTGATGATCCGTTATAAATTTGATCATTAACATCACTAAAAAAATTTAATGCTTTTATATTATTTAATGTTTTTTTATGTAGTAACTCATTGAATGGGTCGCCTTCGTCAGCAGCTAATACATTTCTAATAACTTCTTCTCTAGTTACATTATTTCCAAATATATTAATTTTTTCAATATAAAACTTTTCAGATTCCTCTATATTGAAAGATAAGTTTACTAGATTTTCACTAATTTCTTCAATAACAGTAGATTTTAAAAATTCATATTGTTCGTTTAAAACAATTCTATCTATTTCATTTAAAATTTTGTCTATAGAATTTAATGAATAGCTTTCACCTTTTAAATTTGAAAATAGCTTTTCTAATTTTTTAAAATCATTCTCATTATAATCATCAGGGAGTTTTATGCTTAAATTATTAAAATAATGCTTTTCACCTGACTTAATATTATAAATAAGCTCAAATTTACTATTTCCAAGAAAATTAGCAAATGTAGAGTCTATATTTACATTATAAAAACCTTTATTCTTATAAAAATTATTTAACAATCTTTTATCAAAATTAACTAAATTTTCATTTAAGTATTTTTTACCTGATATAAATTTCCAAAATTTATACTCATCACTAATAATTACATTTTTTAAAGTACTGTCTTTAAATTTTTTATCTCCAACAAATGAAATTTTTGAGATTTTTGCTTTTTTACCCAAATCAATCTTGTAGTAAAGGTCGATTTTATTATCACCAAGATCTTGATAGCTTGAGATGATTTTTGTAAAATAAAAGCCTTTATCTTTAAGATAATTCATAATTTTATCTTCATCACTTTTTATATTGTATGAGTTAAATGAAGATCTATTTTTCGAAGATAAAATATCATATAGAGCCTCTTCTGTTTTTTTTCTTTTAATTCCCTCAATAAAAATTGTTTGAATTATAGGGTTTTCAATTACATCTATAATTAAATTTTTATTTTCAATTTTAACAACTACATCTTTAAAAAAACCTGATTTATATAAATTTTTTAATACAATATTTATCGAATTTTCATTTAAAGATTTGTTATTAGGAAGTTCTGAGAAAAGAAGAATGGTCTCATCTGAAACTCTTTGATTTCCATTAATTAAAATATTATTATATTCTTCAGAGTTGATTGATGAAGTGAAGGTGATTAATATAAAAAAAATTTGAAAGATATATTTTAACATTCTAATCTTATACACTTGTGGTATTGATTTTTAAACTAACATAATCAGCCAATTGTTCAATTTGCTTAACATTTACAGGCTTAATTTTCTTAAATTTTTGAAATTCATTGAGGCTTGTAAACTTTAATAATTTTTTTGAAATATCAATGAATTTTATTTCATTCTTTAAGAATTTATTCACTAAATTGTCGTTTGCACTGACAATTACAGTTTCAAAAAGAGAATCTATTTCTGTTAATTTATTTAATAATTTAATTATTGGAAATCTAATTTTATCAATTTTTTGAAGTTGTAAATTATTTAAGATTTTAATGTTAAGAGGATAAGATTTAATTTTATTATTATCTTCAGAATACAATGAGTTAAAAATTGGGATGACCATATTTGTATCGTGCATAAGTAATTTAATTAAACCATTATTAAATTTTACAATTGCATGCAAATATGAATCGGGGTGAATTAGTATTTCTAATTGACTGTATTTAAGATCAAATATCTTTTTCGCTTCGATAACTTCAAAAACCTTATTCATCATGGTTGCTGAATCTATTGAAATTTTTTTTCCCATAGACCAATTAGGGTGTTTTAAAGCATTTTTTGTAGTGATATTATTAAATTTTCTTAATGGAAGTTTTCTAAAAGGTCCACCTGAAGCAGTTAGATAAAATTTCTCAAAATTTTTATATTTTTCCTTATTAATTAACGACCAAATAGAAAAATGCTCTGAATCAACTGGAATAAATTTTGTTTTATACTTATCTAAATTCTTTTTAATTAAGTTCCAACCACAAATTATTGACTCTTTATTTGCTATAGCAATTACATCAGTAAATTTTATAATATCTAAAGTGGGCTTCAAACCTTGAAAGCCAGTAATTGCACTCATTGTGTAATCAATTTTTTTATTTTTAAATATTTTTTTAAAAGATGTAAAATCATTATAGATATTTATATTTTTACCTTTTATTTTTTTTTTAGCTTTTATGAAAGAATTTTGATCTGTGATAATTAAATTTTTTACATTAAAAAACTTAGCTTGATTAATTAATTTTTTATAATTTTTATTTGCTGAAATTAATTCTATTTTAAAGTTCTTTTGATCATTTTTAATTATATTGAGTAATGAAGTTCCAATTGACCCAGTTGATCCAAAAATGACTATTTTTTTCATATTAAAAAAAACTAAATAATAAAATTCCTACTGGTATTGCAAAAATTATCCCATCAACTCTATCTAAAAAGCCTCCATGTCCTGGGAGTATATCACTTGTATCTTTAACTTTTGCTTTACGTTTAAGGTAAGAAACAAACAGATCTCCTAATTGTGAAATTATAGATATCAATATTGTGATTAAAGCTAATTTAAAAAAACTATTATTAATCAATTCTTCATGAAAAAAAGGGACTAAAAACAATGAAAATATAAATGAGCCAATTGATCCTGAGATTGTTTTATTAGGGCTTATTTTTGTAAGTTTTTTTCCTTTAAATGTTTTACCAAATACAAGTCCACCTATGTCAGATAATATGGCAACCAAAACTGAATATAATAAATATAGTTTTAAATTTGGATAATAAGATTCAATTATAAATATAATGTAAATTAATAGTGATAAATAAAACAATGCAATTATTTTATAAAAAGATCTAAAAAATTTATCTTTGAATTTATCATTTGGTATGATTTTTGATATTAAGGCATAAAATTCAATCCAAACAATAACTGTTATAATTAATAATGAAATAATCATAACAAATGAAAAGAAGTACATTGCTGTCAGTAAAGATGTTAATATAATTGAGGTGGATATTCTTTTTTTTAATTCTATGTTCATTAAATAGATCCAAAATTTCTTTTTATTTTCCTAAATTTTTTTAAAATTTTTTTAAAGTCATTTAAATTAAAATCTGGCCAAAGTTTTTTTTCAAAAAAAATTTCAGTATAAGCTAACTGCCATAACATAAAATTACTTAATCTTTGTGTATTACCTGTTCTTATTAAAATATCTGGGTCAGGTATGTCTTTTGTAAATAAATATTTATTAATATTTTTATTATTAACCATAATATTTTTTTTATTAATCAATTTTATCGAATTTATTATTTCGTCTTTTGATCCGTAGTTTAATGCTATATTAAGTTGTAAACCTAAATTTTTTAAAGTTTTTGCTTCAGATTCTTTTATTAATTTTTTAAGTTTTGACGGTAATTTATTAATAGCTCCGATAAATTTAAGCTTAATTTTTTTTTTAACTAAGTAGTTAATTTTTTTACTTAGAAAATTTTCCAATAAATTAAACAAGAAATTTATTTCAATCTTAGGTCTTTTCCAGTTTTCTGTTGAAAATGTAAAAAGTGATAAATATTTGATATTTTCTTTTATACTTTCATTTATAATAGTTTCAACAGTATTTAGACCTGCTCTATGACCTGCATTTCTTGAATTATTATGTCTAATACCCCATCTACCGTTTCCATCCATGATGATGGCAACATGTTTAACTGGGTTCATATAGTCATTATTTCTTTTTCTTTAGTCTCAACTTTACTATCTATTGTTTTAATATGGTCATCTGTAAATGTTTGTACCATTTTTTCATTTATTTTTTCATCATCTTCACTAATTTCTTTTTCTTTAACTAAATTTTTTAAATCGTCATTAGCTTCTCTTCTAATATTTCTGATTGAAATTTTACACTTTTCACCCATGGATTTAATTAATTTTTTAATCTCCATTCTTCTTTCTTCATTTAAATCTGGAATGGGTAATCTGATTAATTGACCATCAATTTGAGGATTTAAACCTAATTCTGATTTTTTTATAGCAGTATCTACTAGTGAAACATTATTAAGATCCCAAACTTGAATATTGATTGTTCTTGCATCGGGAGTCGTTATGCTTGAAACTTGGTTTAGTGGCATCGCTTGCCCATAAACATCTACTTTAACAAGGTCAAGCATTGAAGCGTTTGCTCTTCCAGTTCTTAATGAAGTTAATTCTTTTTGAAAAACCTCAATGGTTTTATCCATCTTATGGCTGTATGTTTTGTCATTAAACATTTATTCACCTATTTTAATTCTAAAAAAATCATTAATCTTTAAGTCAGGTATATTAAGTTCTTTTACAATATCTTGCACTTTCTTTTTTGGCTCCATAACCCAGGCTTGTGTTAACAAAGCATTTTCCTCTTTAAATTTATTCATTTTACCTAAGCTAATTTTTTGTGCAATTTCTTCAGGCTTACCAGAACTTTTTAACTCTTCTGTGACAAGATCTAGTTCCTTTTGAAGTAGATCTTTATTAATCAAATCAGAACTTAACGCCAAAGGGTTTGATGCTGCAATATGCATTGAAAGTTGTTTGCCAAAAGCTTTAACATTATCACTGTCATCTGAAGTCTCTAGTGAAGTTATAACTGATAATTTAGATAAATTATCTTTAACTACAGTATGCAAATAATTAAAATTTTTAGAACCTGATTGATTAAATGTCTTAGCTTTACCAATTGTTATCTTTTCACCCATTTTTGCGATTAATGCTACCAGACTATCTTCAACTGTTTCACCATTTCCCATTTTTGATTTATTAAGCTTTTCTAAATCAGATGAATTTTGATTATTCAATTCGCTTAATTCTTTTGCGAAGGATACAAAATCATCATTCTTAGCAACAAAATCTGTCTCACAGTTAATTTCAATAACTGATATTTTATTTTCATCACCTGAAGTTGCAATGACACCTTCTTTAGCATCTCTTGACATTTTTTTTGAAGCTTTAGAAATTCCTTTAACTCTTAAGATTTCTACTGCTTTATCTAAATCACCACCAGATTCCTTAACTGCCAAGTTACAATCTTTAAATCCAGCACCGGTTGCTTCACGTAATTGTTTTACTTTTTTTAAATCACTCATATTAATTCAACTTTTCTTTATCTTTTTTTGAAAATTTAACATCTAACTTCTCTCTATCGATCTCCTGGATAGTTTTTAATGAAGGTTCTTTTGTTTTTGTCTCACCAACATCAGGTTTTTCTTCAGATTTAGATGGAGCTGCTTTTTTTGCATTTTCAATAGTTTCTTTTACTAAATTACAATATAGATCAATCGCTCTTCTGGCATCGTCGTTACCAGGAATTGGAAAATCAATACCATCAGGATTAGAATTACTGTCAAGTATAGCACAAATTGGAATACCTAATTTAGATGCTTCAGCAATAGCTAAAGATTCATAATTTGTGTCAATAATAAAAACTAGATCAGGAACTTTTTTCATATCTGCAATTCCACCTAATGCTCTTTCTAATTTATCTTTTTTAACACTCATCTTTAATAGTTCTTTTTTTGTAAAGCCTCTATTTTCAGCAACAAGATCAGCTTCATATTTTTTCATCTTTTTAATGGATCCCGAGATTGTTCCCCAGTTAGTTAACATTCCACCTAACCACCTATAGTTTACAAAGTACTGTCCAGTTTCTTTTGCAACTTCAGCAATTGCTTCAGATGCTTGTTTTTTTGTAGACACAAAAAGAATTTTGCCGTTATTAGCAATCGTATTATAAACTTTTTCCAAAGCTACATTTGTTAATTCCAATGTTTGAGTTAAATCAATAATGTGTATTGAATCTCTTTTTCCAAAAATGTATTTTTTCATTTTTGGGTTCCATCTTAAAGTCTTATGACCTAAATGAACTCCTGCTTCTAATAGTTGTTGGATAGTCAGACTTGGTATTTTCATATTTATTCCCGGTTAAGCCACCACAGTAATTTCCATTTAAGGACCGGAGGTATAAAACCACAAACTGTGTGCGTGTTAATTTAATTTAAGAGTTATTTACAAATTATTTATAGAACAAACAAGTCTTTTTTAATGAATAGTTGTCGAAATATCATTGTTTCTGAGTATATTTATGGCTTTCCTGTCAATAAAACGCTTGTTTTTTAGTTTAAAGCTAATCTCATTGTTTTCGTCGTTGATATTTATTTTTACCTCTGTAGCGCCCTCTTCGTCCACTAAATCAGATATTTTATCAATGTCTTCAATTGATTTAATATTAAATACAATTTCATTAACAGGTTTATTAAAAAGATCTTTAAGAGAAGCAATTTTTTGAACATTTATTCTTTTAAGTTTATTTTCATCGTTTGAAATGGTTTTGATCAAGGTTATGATTAAAGAGCTACCCTCAACTAAAGCTTCTCTGTTCAATTCCAAAATATCAGAAAAAATAAAGAGTTCAAAAACACTTGTTAAATCAGTGAATTTTATAACACCATACGAGTTACCTTTTGCCGTTTTTCTTTCAGTAATTTTTAAAAGTGTAGCTGCAATATTTGCATCTTTTATAGTGTCGTCTAGATTAAATTTTGCATAATCAACTATTTTATAATCATCAAAAATTTCTTTAAATTGATTTAAAGGGTGGTCAGATATAAAGAAACCAATAGCCTCGAACTCTCTTGATAGTCGATCTTCAAACTTCCAATCTTCGATATTAAGGACTATCTCATTATCTTGTTCTTCGTCAGAACCAAAAAGATCAATTTGATTTGCTGCTTTGTTTTCATAAATATTTTTTGTCTTTAAAATAAAATTTGGAATTGAATTAAATAATGCTTGTCGATTATTATCTATATTGTCAAAAGCTCCTGCTTTTACCAAACCTTCTAACTGGAGTTTATTAATATCTTTAGGGTTAACTCTATTTAAAAAATTATTTATGGATTTAAAATCACCATTTTCTTTTCTTTCTTTAATAATATTTGATATTGCTTCATAACCAACACTTTTAATTCCAGCAAGCGCATAATAAAAATTATTTTCATCAAATTGAAAATCTGCAAAACACTTATTAATATCAGGTCGTATAACTTTAATATTTATTCTTTTTAGCTCCTCATGAAATTCACCCAATTTATTTTGATTTGAGATATCCATTGTCATGGATGCCGCAAAAAATTCTTTAGGATAATAAGTTTTTAAAAATGCTGTTTGATAAGAAATTATAGCATAAGCGGCTGCATGACTTTTATTAAATCCATATTCTGCAAATGGTTCAATCTTTAAAAATATACTTGCCGCAACATCTTTGCTAATTCCATTTTTAAGAGCACCAGCAATAAATCCTTGCTTCTGCTTTTCTAGTTCAGCTCTTTTTTTTTTCCCATAGCCCTTCTTAAAATATCAGCCTCACCTGCGGTAAAACCTGAGAGTTTTTGTGCAATTTGCATCACCTGTTCTTGATAAATAATAACTCCATATGTAGGTTTTAAGATATCTTCAAGTAAAGGATGCAAATAATCAGGTGTTTGTCTTCCATGTTTACAGTCATTGTAAACTGGTATGTTGCTCATAGGTCCCGGACGATAAAGAGCAACTAGTGCAATAATATCTTCAATATGATTAGGCTGCATCTGCAATAATGCTTCACGCATACCAGCACTTTCAACTTGAAATAATCCAACAGTATTACCAGAAGATAAAAGTTCAAAAACTTTCTGATCATCAAAGTCAATATCTTCAATTTTAAAATCTTTAACTTTTTTATTAATCAACTTTTGCGTTCTATTAATTACAGTTAAAGTTTTTAGTCCTAAAAAATCAAACTTAATTAAGCCAGCATTTTCTGCTGAATACATATCAAATTGCGTAGAAGGTAATAATAAATCTGCTGCAGCATCTTTATATAAAGGCACAACTTCTGTTAATTTTCTATCAGCTATAACAACACCTGCTGCATGAGTTGCTACATTTCTATTTAAACCTTCTAATTTCAAAGAAAGATCTGTTAATTTTTTTACACGAGGATCTTCATTTACTAATTTTTGAAGTCTTGGTTCGCTATTAATGCACTCAATTAAACTTTGAGGTCTAGAAGGGTCAAAGGGTATCATTTTTGAAATACTATCAACAAAACCATATGGTAAACCTAATACCCTACCAACATCTCTAATAACCATTCTTGCTTTTAATTTTCCAAATGTAATTATATGGGCAACACTGTCCTTATATTTTGTAGTCAAATATTTAAAAACAAGATCTCTTTTTTCCTCACAAAAATCTATATCAAAGTCAGGCATCGACACACGGTCAGGATTTAAAAATCTTTCAAATATCAAATTAAATTTAATTGGATCAACATCTGTAATGGACAGACACCAAGCAACAAGTGAGCCTGCCCCAGAGCCTCTACCTGGTCCTACTGGAATATCATTACTCTTGGCCCATTTAATGTAGTCAGATACAATCAAGAAATAACTAGGATATTTCATTTCAATTATAATCTTTAGCTCATGATCTAGTCTGTCTTTATATTTCAAAAATTTATCATTAGTTTCTAAGTTATTTTCTTCAATTTTAAAAACTTTGAGAAATTTTTCTTTCAATCCGTCTAGTGAATCTTTTTTAAGTATTTCATCAGCACTACCTCCTTTTTCAGAACTAATATTTGGAAGTACTGGTTTGGAAAATTGTGGTCTAAAATTACATTTAAATGGAAAATTAAAGTTATTTTCTAAAGCTTCAGGAAGATCTGAAAATAGTTTTGACATTTCTTCATTAGATTTAAAATAATGTTGGTTACTATATTTAACTCTATTTTTTTCATTAACATAAGTTTTAGAACCAATGCAGGTTAATGCATCATGGGCTTCGTGCATGTCAGGTGTTAAATAATAAACTTCATTAGTAGCAATAATTGGTATTTTAATCTTTAAAGATTGTTCTAAATTGAATTTTTCAAAAGAAATTTCATTTTGATCACCATGCCTTTGGATTTCTAAATAAAAGTTATCATTAAATTTTGATGATAAACTCATATATAGTTTTGATATATCTTCTAAACGACCTTTTTCAAATAATTTACCAAATAAACCTTGAATAGTTCCTGAAAGTAAGGACACCCCTTCTACATCCTTTAAAAGTTCCTTAATATCTAAATGAGGGTCTGATAAAGCATCATTTTCAAGGTAAGATCTTGAGGAGAGTTCTATGATTTTCTTATATCCATTTTTATTAAGAGCTATCAAGGGTAATAGTCCTGTCGTGTCTTCAAATCTAAAATAAATTTGAGTACCAATAATTGGTTGAGTGCCAACCTTAGAAATATTTTCAGCAAACTCCAATGCACCACATAAATTGGATGTATCAGAAAGACCCAAACAAGGTATTTTTTTTTCTTTACAAAAATCTTTTAAATATTCAATTTTAATAGCTCCTTCACAGATTGAATACTGTGTGTGAATTTTTAAGTGATTAAAGTTTTGATTATTTAATTCTGGCATTGATAGTTCTTATATTACCATCAATCATTTCTAATTTGCAATCAGCCATATTTGCAAAAAATCTATTGTGAGTTGCATAAATTATTAATCTGCTTTTATTTTTTAATTTATATAAAACATTAAAAACCTCTTTGGCGGTAGTGTGATCTAGACTGCCGGTAGGTTCGTCTGCTAATATAATTTCTGGCTCATTAATGAGTGCTCTAGCCATCGCAATTCTTTGCATTTCACCCCCTGATAATTCCGAAGGAAAATGTGACTCACGTGATGAAAGACCCATTGTTTTTATAATTTTTTTAGCTCGGTTGATTGAATTCATTTTGTCATTAGTTAAAGCTAGACCGGCTAAATAAACATTTTCTAATGCAGTAAAATCTGGAAGTAAATTATTTTGCTGATAGATAATACCAATTTTACTTGATCTAACTTTATCATTTTTTGAATTATCGTTAAAGTTTACTGGTGTATTACCAATTAACAAAGAGCCAGTAGTAGGTTTGTCTATCATTGATAAAACATTTAGTAATGTAGATTTTCCCGATCCGGATGGACCAACTAGAGAATAAATCTTACCTTTTATAAAAGAATAATTGATTTTTTTTAAAACATTTATTTTTCTATTGTTAGAAAAAGATTTTGATATGTTTTTTAATGAGATCAAATTATTCATACTTAAGTCCTTTAACTGGGTCTAATTTTGAAGCTTTTATAGCAGGAAAAATTGACACAATAATTGTTATAAAGATTGAACAAAGGGAAATAATAAAAATTGAAGTTGGGTTGATCTCTGAAGGCATTGTACTTAAAAAATAAATCTCCTCAGGAAACAAACTAATATTAAATGTATTGCTTAAAAACTCTCTCAAGTTTTCTATATATAATGAGAACATTACACCTAAAAAAATTCCAAAGAAGGTTGCTGTAGCTCCAATAATAACTCCAACAAGAAAAAAAATCTTAATAATAGATTTATTTAAGACACCGATAGACTTTAATATAGCTATATCTCTTGTTTTATTTTTAACCAGAATTGTAAGTCCAGAAATAATATTAAAAGCAGCCACTATAATAATCAAAGATAAGATTATAAACATTACATTCCTTTCAACCTTTAAAGCAGAAAATAATGAACTATTCATATCGGCCCAACTATATACAAATTCATTTTTGAATATTTTTTGAATTTTATTTTTTTCTTCTTCAATATTAGATGGGTTATTCAAGTAAATTTCTAGGCTACGCTTTTCTTTTTTAAGATTAAAAAAGTTTTCCAATGTGTCTAAATTTATGAAAGCTATGTTGGCATCAAAATCAGCTAAACCACTATCAAAGATTGAACTAATAATAAAAGTTTCTTGTCTAGGTAAGCTTCCTATAATCGTTTCTATGCCTACTGGAGACATAATTGATACTTTATCACCCACGCCAAGATCTAAATTAAAACTTAATTCTTTACCTATTGATATCGAATTCTTTGTTAATTGACTTGATTTACCAATTAAGATTCCTTTTTTTACAACATCAAGTTTTAGAAAGTTTTCACTGCTGTAACCTCTTAAAATTAGGCCTTTAGTGTAGTCTTTGCTAATGACAATTGCTTCACCAGAATTACTAAGTATTAATTCTTCTGAAATTAATTTTAAATTTTTATTATTTAATTGTTCTAGACTAATGGGACTCTCATATGGTTTAACGGTAACATGAGCATTAAATCCTACAATCTTATTAATTAACTCAGTTCTAAAGCCATTCATAACGGACATCACAATAATCAACACTGCAACTCCTAAGCTAATTCCGATAAATGAAAAAATAGATATTATATTTAAAAAACCATCTTTTTTTCTAGTTTTTAGATATCTAAGTGTAATTTCTTTTTCTAATGCAGAAATCAATTTTTTAATTTTTGTTCAGTTAAAATTTGAGTTATTTGATCTATAGTTAAATTTTTGGGGTCTTTTCCAATTTCTTTAAACTCTAATAAATCACCATCTGATTTTTTTCCTAAAATTATTTGATAAGGTACACCTATCAAATTAAATTTTTTAATTTTTGATGAAAGATTTTCATCCATGTCATCAATAATTGTGTCAATATTTTTACTTTCAAAATATTTAAAAAGTTTATTTGCTTTGTCTAATACCGAAGTATCATTTTTATTAATCATGGGTATTATGGCAAGCTCATATGGTGCCACAGAGAATGGCCATTTCATTATTTCATCTTTTTCATCATATTTTGCTTCTATAATTGCCCCAACTAGTCTTGATACTCCAATTCCATATGATCCCATCTTAACAAAGTCTTTTTTTCCACCTGGAAGATCTACAGCTGCATTTAAAGCTTTTGAGTACTTATCTCCAAAATAAAAAATGTGACCTACTTCTATGCCTTTTGTAATAAGTCTATTTTCTTCAGTTACTTTTTCTTCAAATTCATCTTTATTAAATTTTTCATCGGCTACAGCATAATATTGTTCATATTTTTTTCTTAAATCTTGCAAAGATTGTCTATCCATTACAGATCCTTCACTATCTAAATCAAAAACTCTTTTATCTGTAAAAATTTTACTTTCTCCAGTATCTGCTAAAATAATAAATTCATGAGAAAGATTTCCACCAATTGGTCCTGTATCAGCTGCCATTGGTATTGCTGAAAGTTCTAATCTTTTAAATGTTTTTAAATATGAAAAAAAGAATTTATTATACGAGAAAATTGCGTCTTCATCGTTTACATCAAACGAATATGCATCCTTCATATAAAACTCTCTACCTCTCATTATTCCAAATCTTGGTCTAACTTCATCTCTGAATTTCCATTGTATATGATATAATAATTGAGGAAGTGATTTATAAGATTTAACACTTGATCTAAATATATCTGTAACTAGCTCTTCGTTAGTTGGACCATAGAGCATTTCTCTACCTTGGCGGTCTTTAATACGGAGCATTTCATCTCCATAATCATCATAACGACCACTTTCTTTCCAAATATCACTAGGTTGGATTGTCGGCATAAGTATTTCTTGAGCACCAATTTTATTTTGCTCTTCTCTTACAATTTGTTCAATTTTTTTCATCACCTTAAAACCTAAAGGTAGCCATGAATAAATACCTGCTGAAGATTGCTTTATCATACCAACCCTTAGCATTAACTGGTGTGATTTAATTTTTGCTTCTGATGGGTTATTTTTTAATATTGGTATGAATGACTTTGAAATGTACATTTTTAATTAATTATATATCTTAAATTTAAATATTCATATTTTATCAATAAATAAATTATCACGAAAATAACAGTTGTAATACCAGTACAATAAATAAATTTTTTTAACATTTTAGGATTTTCTGGAGAACCAGCGTCTTCACCTTCAATTTTGACAGATTTTAGTCTATTTACATCAATTGGAAGAATTGTAAAAAAAACTATCCACCAGATTATAATATAGATTATAGCAAGGCCTGTTGCGCTCATCTAGATTCTTACTAGATTGATATTTATAAATGGTCTTTTACCAGTCAATTCTTTGGCGCATTTTCTACATGTAATTTTCAATGCATCAATTAAGTTATATTCTTGTTTTTTGCTTTTTATAGAAAAGGTTCTAGTTGTTTTTTCTATTGCCTCTTCTAATTCATAGATGAATTCATCAGCATCATAAACAGGCAACCCTCTAAAGGTTAATACAGGTCTTTTATGAATATTACCCTTTACAGTAATTAAAATAGTAACCTCCATATATCCATTAGCAGCTATATTTTTTCTATCTTTAATTGATTGAGCATCTTCTTCGACACTCATATTTCCATCTAAATAAAGTCTACCACTTGGAGCTTTATCAAAAACATGTGGTTTACCTGGAGCCAATTTTACAATATCACCGTTTTCTACTTGAACTGGGTGTGGAACTTTCATTTCGTGTGCGAATTTCATGTGTTCAATCATGTGTCTGTGTTCTCCATGAACAGGGACTGCGCATTGAGGTTTAACCCAATCATACATTTCTCTTAGATCATCTCTATTTGGGTGGCCAGAAACATGAACAAATTCACTTTCCTCTGAAATAACTTCAATACCATCTCTAACTAATTGATTTTGTAATTTGTATAATTTTTTTTCATTACCTGGAATAATTTTAGATGAAAAAATAACAGCATCATCTTTTTCAATGAATACATCTGGATGAGTATAGCTTGAAATTCTCATTAGTGCTGCCATGGGCTCACCCTGACTACCAGTACAAAGGTAAACTATTTTTTCTCTAGCAATTTTTTTTGCTTCACGTGCATCTATGGGTTCAATAACATTTTTTAAATAACCACATTGTCTTGCAGCTTTAAATATTCTATGCATAGATCTTCCTACTAGGGATATTTGTCTACCAGTTTTTTCTGCACAGTAAAAAGCTGTTTCCATACGTGCAACATTTGACGCAAAAGAAGCCATAACAATTCTTTTTTTAAGGCTACCCATTATATTTAATAAACTTTTTCTAACATCTAGCTCTGAACCAGCTTTACCCATACTAAATACATTTGTTGAATCACAAACCATAGCTAGGACCCCTTCTTTACCAATTTCTTTAAGTCTGTCAGAATTAATTTTTTCACCAATCAATGGTTCTGGGTCAATCTTCCAATCACCTGTGTGCAGTATTACACCTGCTGGGGTTTCAATTCTAAGACCATTAGGTTCAAGAATTGAGTGGGTTAATGTGATGTACTCTATTTTAAAAGGATCCAAATCTACTGTTCCATTTAATTGAACTATTTTTAGATAATTAGTTGCATCAATATTCTTTTCTTTGAGTTTTTCTTTTATTAAAACTGCAGTAAATGGAGTTGCAAAAATTTTGCATTTTAATTGAGGCCAAAGATGTGCAATTGCACCTATATGATCTTCATGTGCATGAGTTAAAATAATCCCTAAAAGATCTTCTTTTTTATCTACAATAAATCCAGGGTCAGGGTAAATCAAATCAATTCCTGGTAACGAGTCATCAGCAAATGTAACCCCTATATCAACCATGATCCATTTATGTTCACCTGGTTTTCCATAGGCAAACAGGTTCATATTCATGCCGATTTCTCCTGAGCCCCCTAAAGGGCAAAATAATAGTTCATTTTTCATATTTATTTAATTAAAGTGGTGGCTCTGATTAGGCCGTTAATTGTAATATCTTTATTTAATGTAACTTTCGTTTTTGTTGAATTTTTGAATAAATTAGAAAACCCTCCAGTAATTATTATTTTAAAGGACATCTTGGTCTCTTTCTTAATTAAATTAACAATATTGTCAATTAAACCCTCATAACCCCAAAAAAAACCTGCTCTAACTGCACTAATAGTATTTAAACCAACAACTTTGTTCGTTTTTTTTAAACTAATCTTTGGAATTTGCGTTGCTTTGTCTGTCAACGTATCAAGTGAAAGCTTAACACCAGGTGCAATAACACCACCATGATAGGTATTTTTAATCAAAACATCAAATGTTGTAGCGGTCCCAAAATCTAAAATTATAAAATTATCTTTGTTATTAATAATGCTAATAGCGTTTGCCAATCTATCTGAACCAATTTGTTTATAGTTAACCTTAATCTTAATCAATTTATTTAACTTAAGTTTCTTAAGCTCATGACACTTAATTTTATAAGTTTTATTAAAAAAACTCTTAATTTCATTAAATGATTTTGGAACAACACTACAAAATAAACATTTATCAATTACTTTATTTTTTAAACTTAAAATAGCTAAAGATTTTCTAAGCAAAGGATAATTTATCTTTTTTGTTATTAGAGTAACTCTTTTAATAATTATATTTTTAGAGTTTACCAAACAAATTTTAGTTTCTGTATTACCTATATCACCAACAATAATCATTTTAAATTTCTATCTATGTTTTTTATATTAAATTTAGGAAACATTGGAATAAAAGTTTCATAAATTTTTTTTAGTTTTAAAGCTGCATTATTAGGAGTAATTTTTACACCAGTTAAATCAAAAAGGTTTGTGGTCAAATAACCATTAATAGAAGGACTCTTAATCAAATTTATACCTATGCCAACTATAATAAATGTTTTGTCTGATTTAGATAATGTTTCCTGTAATATACCTGAAATTTTCATATTATTTATTAATAAATCATTTGGCTTTTTAACCACAATTTTATCTTTATAAAAATTTGATAAGAATTTTTTTACTAAAAGACAGTTTATTTTTGTCAAATTATTCAATGTTAATTGAACCATGTTAACTTGGAAAAAAATACTAACAAATAAATTTCCCTTGAATGAGGTCCATTTTTTCCCATATTGACCTCTACCTCTTTTCTGTTTCTCAGCAATTACAATTCCTGATTTATTATTAGTATTTTTAATTATCTGAAATGCTCTATCGTTTGTACTATTTATGATTTTAAAATTAAACTTTTTTAACTTCATTAAATTATATTAATTCTAGATACAATTTCCACCAGTTTGCTAGGAAAAATAAAATACAAAAGAATTAACAATGTTGAAAAAGTTAATGATATTTTTAACCAAACACTGTGATCAGTGTCATATTTTTCTTTTTCTTCATCAAAATAAATAACTTTAATTATTCTTAGATAATAAAAGGCAGCAATCACAGTTGATAATAAACCGACAATTGCTAGAAAATACATTGATTGTTCTATTACAGACTTAAATACATAAAATTTAGCAAAAAAACCTGCCAACGGTGGGATGCCCGCTAATGAAAAAAGTATAACGAGTAATGACAAAGATAAAACTGGATGGTTTTTTGACAGTCCAGATAAATCATCAATAGTTTCAAAATACTGATCATTTCTTTTCATCATAAATAAACAACTGAATAAACCAAGATTCATTACGATGTAAATAGAGATATAAACAATAGATGATTGAATACCCTCATTTGTCCCAACAGAAAGTCCTGCTAAAGCGTAACCAATATGACCAATAGAGCTATATGCAACTAATCTTTTTAAATTACCCTGCCCAATCGCTGCAACAGCTCCAAATATCATTGAGGCAATAGATAAAAAAATTATGATAGGTTGCCATTGATCAATCATATTAAAAAATGGAATATATAGGAACCTAATAAAGACAGTTAAAGCAGCAACCTTAGGAACTATTGCAAAAAATAATGTTACAGATGTCGGAGATCCTTCATAAACATCTGGTGCCCACATATGAAATGGTACAGCAGATATCTTAAAAGCTAATCCAACTAGGATAAAAACTATTCCAAATGTTAAGCCATAATGAGTAGAATCCATAGAATTTCCAATAATATTAAAATTAGTTGATCCAGAAAAACCATAGATTAGAGAGCAGCCGTAAAGTAGTAAACCAGAAGAAAGTGCACTTAATACAAAATATTTAAGCCCTGATTCAGATGACTTTAATTGATCTCTATTAAACGATGCCAAAACATACAAAGCTAATGATTGTAATTCAAGTCCAATATAGAAAACCATTAGATCATTAGAACTAATCATAACCATCATTCCTAAAATTGAACAAAGGATTAAAATTGGATACTCTATTAAGAAAATTTTAGATATTTTTAAATATTTTGCTGAAATTGATAAAACAAAAGCTCCTCCTAAAATTGTAAGAATTTTCATTAAAGATGAGAGGTTATCAATTACATAGCTATTTCCAAATAAAGTTACAGGGGTATCAAAAGGATTATTTAATATTAAAATTACAGTAATTAGTAAAAACCCTATTGAAAGATTGTGAATTAAGCTTGAGGCATTTTTTCTAAAAACACCCAAGATTAATAAAAACATTATTGATAAAGCGATAAAAATTTCAGGAGAAATAAAATTTAAATTATTCATTACTTTTGTACCTCAGGACCATACATATTTAAGTTAAAATTATACATTTCAATTAAGTCATTTACCGATACTTCAATTGTATTAATAAGAGGTTCTGGGTAAAAACCAAAGAATAATACTGGTATAGCTAAACTCCATAAAATAAATTTTTCTGAATTATCTAAATCAGGTATTTTTAAAAGGTCTTTGTTTACTAAATTTCCAAAAACAACTCTTCTATATAACCATAACATATATGCAGCACCAAAGATGACCCCAAAACTAGCAATAACTGCTACTAAAAAATTATCTTTAAATGCACCCATTAAAATCAAAAACTCTCCTATAAAGCCACTTGTTCCAGGTAATCCTAATGCAGCTAGAGTAAACAACATAAATAAAATTGAATATTTGGGCATTACAGAAACCAGGCCACCATAAGTTTTAATTAATCTTGAATGCATACGATCATAAACCACACCAACACATAAAAATAATGCTGCCGAAACAAGTCCATGACTAATCATTTGAATTATACTTCCTTCAATGCCCTGTTGTGTGATCGTAAAAATTCCCAACGTTACAAAACCCATGTGTGCCACAGAAGAGTATGCTATTAATTTTTTCATATCTTCCTGCATTAGAGCAACTAGAGATGCATAAATAATTGCAATTAAACTAAGCGTATAAACCAATGGAGTAAACAATTCAGAAGCCACAGGAAACAAACCTAAGGAAAATCTAATAAAACCATAACCTGCCATTTTTAAAAGAATAGCAGCCAGTAGAACAGATCCAGCAGTTGGAGCCTCAACATGTGCATCAGGTAACCAAGTGTGAACTGGCCACATAGGTGTTTTGACTGCAAAAGAACTAAAAAAAGCAAGCCACAATAAGTTTTGATATTTTGTGTCTATACCTAATTCATATAGTTGTACTATATCGGTTGTACCAGCGATCCAGTAAATTGAAATTATTGCAACTAACATTAAAACAGAACCAAGTAACGTATATAAGAAAAATTTAAAGGCAGAATAAACTCTTCTTTCACCTCCCCAAATTCCTATAATTAAAAACATAGGAATTAATCCTGCTTCAAAAAATAAATAAAATACAACTAAATCAAGTGAACAAAAAACTCCAATCATTAAACTCTCCATTACCAATATGGCAATAAGAAAATCTCTTAATCTTACTTTAATTGTGTTGTTAACAGATATTATGCACAACGGAGTAATAAGTGTTGTTAGAATTATGAATAAAATTGAAATTCCATCTATACCTACTTTGTAATTAACAAAATCTTTTAACCATTCTCTATTTTCAACAAATTGAAATGTTGATGTGGACGGATCGAATAAATACCATAGATAAATTGAGATTAAAAAATTAACAAAAGATGTAAACAAAGCAACATATTTTCCTGTATTTGAATTTTTATCTTTTGAAAATAATAAAAATAAAGCTCCAATAGTTGGTAAAAGAATTAAAGACGATAAAATTGGAAAATTCATTAGTGTAAAATTAGAAATGTTAATAATGCAGAAAGACCAATCAATATCATAAAGGCATATTGATAAATAAACCCACTTTGAAATTTACTGGCTCTTAATGATAAGTTTTTGATTAGTAAGGAAAAACCGTCCGGTCCAAACCTATCAATAATTTTTATATCAATTGTTTTCCAAAAGAATAATCCTATTTTTTTTGAAGATTGGATAAATATGATGTCGTATAATTCATCAAAGTACCATTTATTGACTAAAAAATTATATAAAGGTCTATTAGATTGAACAATTTGATCAGGTAACTCTTTATTTTTTACAAATAAATAATAAGCAATTGGAATAGATAAAAGGACAAGTATGGGAGTAATCAAAATAATCCATAAAGGTGGGTGATCTGAACTTAATGGAATTAGAAATTTAATAGATTCTCCCCAAAAATGATTTTCTCCCCCATGACCAATAAATAAATCTTTAAATAAAAATCCTGCAAAAATTGCACCAATTGCTAATACAATCAAGGGTATAAGCATAACCAAAGGAGACTCGTGCATTTCTTCAATTTTTAATTTTTTATTGTTATACGTTCCATGAAATGTTTTAAAAATTAATCTCCACGAATATATCGAAGTAAGTAAGGCTGTTAAAATACCAACTCCAGCAGCGTAATAACCTACTGTATTACCTCTAAGGTAAGCAAATTCTATAATTGCATCTTTTGAATAAAAACCAGAAAGAAAAGGGAAACCTGTAAGAGCTAATGTCCCAATAATCATTAAGATCCAAGTATATGGTAGTTTTTTATACACAGCTCCCATTTGATTAATATCTTGTTCATCCTTAAATGAATGAATTACCGATCCTGAACCTAAGAAAAGTAACGCCTTAAAAAATGCATGAGTAAACAAATGAAACATTGCTACATTATAAGCACCAACACCGGCAGCAAAAAACATATAACCTAATTGACTACATGTTGAATAAGCAATTATTTTTTTAATATCTGTTTGAACTAATGCTACTGTTGCAGCAAAAAAAGCAGTTGTCATTCCAACTACTGTAATAATATTTAATGTTAAAGGAGAATATTCAAAAATTGGAGAGCATCTAACAATTAAAAAAACTCCTGCTGTAACCATTGTAGCAGCATGTATTAATGCAGATACAGGTGTAGGACCTTCCATAGCATCTGGTAACCATGTGTGTAAAAGAATTTGTGCTGATTTACCCATAGCTCCAATAAATAAAAGGATACAAATTAGATCGATGGCCTTGATGTGTGTTCCTAAAAATAATAATTCTTTATCAACAATTTGTGGAATTTGTTCAAATACCTCAGAGTAATTGACGGTACCGAATAGATAAAAAATTAAAAATATTCCTAAGGCAAATCCAAAATCACCTACTCTATTTACTACAAAAGCTTTTATAGCTGCTGCATTTGCTGAATCTTTTTTATACCAAAAGCCAATTAAAAAATAAGAACAAAGACCTACGCCCTCCCATCCAAAAAATAATTGAAGAAAATTATCGGATGTAACCAACGTTAGCATTGCAAATGTAAAGAGAGAAAGATAGGCCATAAATCTTGGTTTATGTGGGTCGTGGGACATATAACCAATTGAATAAATATGAACTAGTGAAGAAACTAAAGTTACAACAACGAGCATTACCGAAGATAACGCATCCACTTTAATAGACCAATTGACATCAAGCGTTCCTGAATTAATCCAAGTGGCAATAACTACATTGTTTACATAACCATTAACAATGACTTGATAAAATAAAATTAAAGATAACAGTGCTGAAATCGAAACAAATATACTTGTTATTATCTCTGAATTTCTATCACCTATAAATTTGCCAAAAAAGCCAGATATAATAGATGCTAATAGTGGAAGAAATAATAATGTAAATTCCATATTATCCCTTCAAACTATTTATATCTTCAACTCTAATTGTTGATGAATTTCGATAATAAACGACTATTATAGCGAGACCTATGGCAGCTTCTGCAGCAGCCACAGTTAATATAAAGAGTGTAAAAATTTGCCCCGTTATATCATTCAAAAATATAGAGAAAGCCACCAAGTTAATATTCACTGCTAATAAAATAAGCTCAATACTCATTAAAATTACAATAATATTTTTTCTGTTTAAAAATATACCAATTATACCGATGGTAAATATTATCGCTCCCAAAGTAAGGTAGTGACCCAAGCCTACATCAATCATCAGATTTAACCCCTTTATTACTTGGAACATCTATCAATTCTACACCATCAGATCTTTCTCTGGATATTTGACTAAAATAACTTTGTCTTTTGACACCAGATCTCTGCCTAAAAGTAAGGACAATAGCTCCTATCATTGCAACTAATAAAATCATTCCACTTAATTGAAAGATGTGGATGTAGTCAGTATACAAAACATAACCAATGGCATGAGTATTGCTAATGCTACTATCTATATTTAATGACATAGATGAAACAAGATCTGGTTTATATTTCCATCCACCAATAACAATAATTAATTCAAAAAATATAATAGTACTGATAATTAATCCAACTGGAATATGTTTCGAGCTCTCTCTAGCACTAAACCATTGGTTTCTCTGTTGAGCTACATTTAACATCATGACAACAAACAAGAATAAAACAGCTACAGCACCCACATAGATAATTAACATTATCATTCCAAGGAATTCCGCACCTATCATTATAAACAAGCAAGAAATACTAATAAAATCTAAAATCAAAAAGAAAACAGAATGAACAGTATTTTTAGAAACCGTAACCATTATTGCAGAAACAATTGCTATAAATGAAAAAATATAAAAAAAAATTGCGTGTGCGAGCATGATTATCTATGAGGGTTATCAGCTTTAATATTTGCAGCTAGAATGTTTTCCCATCTATCCCCATTGTCTAAAAGTTTTTCCTTATTATAATAAAGTTCTTCTCTTGTTTCTGTTGAAAATTCAAAGTTAGGACCTTGAACAATTGCATCAACTGGACATGATTCCTCACAAAGACCACAGTAAATACATTTCATCATATCAATATCATATCGAGTAGTTTTTCGACTTCCATCTGCTCTTTCAGAGGATTCAATCGTAATTGCCTGGGCAGGGCATACAGCTTCGCACAATTTACAAGCAATGCATCTTTCTTCACCATCGGGATATCTTCTTAAAGCGTGCTCTCCTCTGAATCGGGGGCTGATTTTACCCTTTTCAAATGGATAGTTAATTGTTTTTTTTGGTTTAAAAAATTCTCGTAAGGCGATCGTAAGACCACCTAGAAAATCTAACATAAAAATTGTTTTAAATATTCTTGAGATTTTCATAATTAATTTGTCGGTAAAAGGTTAAAATAAAATAAAAAACTCGCTGTAAGAACTACCCATGTTAGCGATAAAGGTAAAAAAATTTTCCAGCCTAATCTCATTAACTGATCATATCTATATCTTGGAACAATTGCCTTCACTAAAGCAAAGAGTATAAAAAGAAATAGTATCTTTAAGATTAACCATATAGCTCCAGGAATTACATTAAAAGGAAATAAATCTATAGGCGAAAGCCATCCACCTAAAAATAGAACTGATCCCATTGCACACATAAGAAGAATGTTTGCATACTCGCCTAACCAAAACATTGCATACATCATTCCAGAATATTCAGTTTGATATCCTGCAACAAGTTCAGCTTCAGCTTCTGGTAAGTCAAACGGTGGTCGATTTGTTTCCGCCAAAGCAGAGATAAAAAAAATTACAAACATTGGAAATAATGGAATAACGAACCATAAGTTTTCTTGTGCCATCACTATATCATTTAAGTTTAACGAACCCACACAAAGCAAAACATTAATTATAATAACACCGATTGAAACTTCGTAAGATACCATTTGAGCTGCTGATCTAATTGCACCTAAAAAAGGATATTTTGAATTTGAGGCCCATCCACCCATAATAATTCCATAAACACCCAATGATGAAACTGCAAATAAATAGAGAATACCAACATTAATGTCAGCCAATACTTGAGTTGCACTAAACGGAATAACTGCCCAAGAGATTAAAGCCAAAGTCATGGTGACAATTGGAGCTAATATAAAGATTACTTTATTAGAGCTTGAAGGAATAATAACTTCTTTAAACATATATTTTAATGCATCAGCCAAAGATTGAAGTAAACCAAAAGGTCCTACAACATTTGGTCCCTGTCTTTTTTGAACAAATGCCCAAATACGACGATCAAGCCAAACAATCATCGCTACAGAAACAAGAACTGGTACTAATAAAAATAAGATTTTATATGTCTCTGAAAAAATTATACTTAAATATTCCATTTTATTAACCTTCTGTACCTGTTAATTTTAAATTAACTTTAGCTGTTTTGCATTCAAGCATTGTCTTTGAGGCTCTTGCTATTGCATTTGAGTAATAATAATCTTCATTCTCAACTTTTAAAATCTGTTTCTTAAATTCTACATTTTCAACTGTAGAAGATTTAATAGATTTATCTTTTTCAATAAATAAATTAATGTGGTTAAGTAAACTACTGTCCAACTCATCTTTATCATTAAATAATTTTCTATGATTCATTGTTTCTGCTAATTCATTAATTATTAACCAGTCTTCTTTAGCTTCTTCTGGTGGAAAGGAGGCTTTATAAGCTTTTTGTATTTTACCTTCTAAGTTTGTAAAGTAACCATTTTGCTCTGTGTATGCAGCCCCTGGAAGTATAATATCTGCAATCTCAGCTCCTTTATCTCCATGACTTCCTTGATAAATTACAAATTCATTCTTTTTTTCAAATTTAAGATTATCTACTCCCAATAAGTAAACAATTTCAAACATGTGATTTTCTAAATCTTTTAGCACTTCATTTGAACCATCTACTGTTTTATATAATCCTAAATCAAAGCTGCCAACTGTAGATGCATTTTCTGAAATTGTATTTAAAGAATTCCATTCATCTGACATTTTATTATTTTTTTTTAAAAAAGATTTAACAGATTCAAAAATATATTTCGCAGATTTAGTTTTAAGAGATGACTGACCAAAGATAATTAACGGTTTTTTTGCCTCTTTAATTAGACTTGATACTTCATGACTATCTTCTGTAATTTTTTTAATATTTTCAATATCACCGTCTAAAGACTCATATGGGTAAGTTAGATCACCAACATCATTTAAAGAAATTATTTTTGTTTTATTTTGTAAGTATGCTTTTCTAATACGCGCATTTAAAATTGTTGCTTCATACCTGGGGTTACTTCCTATGAGTAATATAAAATCTGCTTCTTCTATTCCATTAATTGTTGAATTGAATAAATAATTTTCTCTTTTTTTAGAATTTAAATATGTGTGATCACTTCTCGATTCTACATTATATGAACCAAGCGTTTTATTGAAAAACTCTTTAAATATATAGAGTGATTCCATATTAATTAGATCACCAGACATTCCACATATTTTATCTTTGTCAGCATTTTTAAACTTGGACTTAATTATATTAAAAACTTCATTCCACGATGCTTTCTCAAATTTACCGTTATATTTTATATAAGGGGTATCCAAACGTTGATTTAACAAACCATCACAAGCATATCTTGTTTTATCTGAAATCCATTCTTCGTTAATATCTTCGTTAATTCTTGGTAAAATTCTTTTTACTTCCCAACCATAGGTATCAACTCTTATATTTGAACCAATAGCGTCCATTACATCAATAGATTCAGTCTTCTTTAATTCCCAGGGTCTAGCCTCAAATGCATAGGGTTTAGATGTTAAGGCACCAACAGGACATAAATCTACAACATTAGCTGATAATTCTGATTGCATAGATTGCTCAAGATATGTTGTAATTTCCATATCCTCACCTCTACCTATGGCTCCAATCTCTGTTACACCGGCAACTTCTGTAGCAAATCTAACACATCTAGTACAATGTATGCATCTAGTCATTTGTGTTTTGATTAAAGGTCCCATATTTTTTTCAGAGACTTCTCTTTTATTTTCTTTGTATCTAGACTTATCAACACCATAAAACATAGATTGATCTTGTAAATCACACTCACCTCCTTGATCACAAACAGGACAATCCAACGGGTGGTTAGCCAACAAAAATTCCATGACTCCTTTTCTTGCTTTTTCAACAAACTCAGTATTTGTTTTAATATTCATTCCTTCTGATGCTGGCATGGCACATGAGGCTACAGGTTTGGGAGATTTTTCTAATTCTACTAAACACATTCTACAATTTCCTGCTATTGATAATTTTTCATGATAACAAAATCTTGGGATTTCAACTCCAGCTTTTTCACAAGCTTGAAGTACAGTTAGCCCCTCTTCAACTTCTATATCAATTTCATTTACTTTTAATTTAAGCATTTTTTTTATCCAATAAGTGTTGATCTACTAAATAGGGAATATTTTTTTCTTTTTTTATAGTTGGGTTAAGATTATTTCTATCCTCAATCTCTTTTTTAAAATGTCTTAATAATCCTTGTACAGGCCATGAAGAACCCTCACCAAAAGCACAAATAGTGTGTCCCGCAATTTGATTTGTTACATCTCCCAACATATCAACTTCATCTCTTGATGCTTCACCTTTAGCCATTCTTTCAAGCATTCTCCACATCCACCCTGTACCTTCTCTACAAGGTGTACATTGACCACAACTTTCATGTTTATAAAATCTAGCAATTCTTGCCATGCATTTAATTATGTCTTGATCTTTATTAATAACAACAATACCTGCAGTTCCTAGTCCACTTTTTTCTGCCATTAATGAATCAAAATCCATCGTTAAAGTTTCACAGGTTTTTTGTGGTATTAAAGGCATTGATGAGCCACCAGGTATTACAGCTTGTAAATTTTCCCATCCTCCAATTACACCTCCAGCATGAACTTCAATTAGTTCTTTAAGAGATATACTCATTTCCTCTTCAACATTACATGGGTTATTGACGTTTCCAGAAATACAGAAAATTTTAGTACCTGTATTTTTTGCTTTTCCTAAAGATGCAAACCATTTTCCACCTCTTCTTAATATTGTTGGAACAACTGCTATAGTTTCGACATTGTTAATTATAGTTGGGCAACCGTATAAACCAATTAAAGCAGGGAAAGGTGGTTTTAATCTAGGTTGACCCTTTTTACCTTCTATGCTCTCAAGTAAAGCTGTTTCTTCTCCACATATATAAGCTCCTGCTCCGTAGTGAATATAAATATCTAAATCCCAACCTGTTCCAGATGCATTTTTTCCTATTAAATTTTTTTCATAAGCTTCATCAATTGCTGCTTGAAGTTTTTCTCCATCTATAAAGTACTCGCCTCTTATATAAATATAACAAACATGAGCTTGCACAGCGTATGCAGCAATCAAGCATCCTTCTATTAATTTATGAGGTTCAAATCTTAAAATATCTCTATCCTTACAGGTACCTGGTTCTGACTCATCTCCATTTATAACCAGATAATGAGGTCTTGAACCTAGTTCTTTTGGTGCAAAAGACCACTTTAAACCAGTTGGAAATCCAGCACCTCCTCTTCCTCTAAGTTCTGAGGCTTTAACTTCAGTTATTATCCAATCTCTACCTTTATCAATTAAATCTTTAGTATTTGTCCAGTCACCTCTTTTTCTTGAAGACTCAACATCTGAACCCTTATCATTATATAAATTCTGAAATATTCTATCTTCGTCTTTAAGCATTTTTTAAATCCATAAGTGTTTTTCTATTATTTTCAGGTTCGTTGTTTAAGCGACCTCTATAAGATCCTGGTTTAGGTGTATCACCTGTTAGGATCTTATCTAAAATTTTTAAAGTCTTTTCTTTATCTAAATCTTCATAATAATCATCATTGATCTGTAACATGGGTGCATTAACACAAGCTCCTAAACACTCAACTTCCATCCAAGAACAGCTTTGATCTTTTGATAATTCATTTTCATTTTCAGAAATTTTTTCTTTGCACGCTTCAACAAGTTTATAAGCACCTCTAATCATACATGGTGTAGTTGTGCAAACTTGTATAAAATGTTTACCAACTGGAGCTAGATTATACATTGTATAAAATGTTGCCACTTCGTAAACTTTTATATAAGGCATATCTAAAAGCTTACCAATGTACTTCATGGCAGCCAAAGGAATCCAGTTACTGTTTTGTTTCTGCGCTATATAAAGTAAAGCCATTACTGCACTTTGCTGTTTATCCTTTGGATATTTTGCAATAATTAATTTGGCAGCTTCTAATGAGGCTGGATTAAAATCAAAATTCTCAGGCTGTTCTTTTGAAGGTCTTCTTAAACTCATTATCTATCTACCTCTCCAAAAACTATATCTAGTGAGCCTAATACAGCAGGCACATCAGCAAGCATATGACCTTTAATCAGGTAATCCATTGCAGCCAAATGAGAAAATCCTGGGGCTCTTATTTTACACTTATATGGCTTGCTAGAACCATCAGATATTAGGTAAACACCAAACTCACCTTTAGGAGCTTCAACGGCTGTATAAATTTCATCTTTATCAACACGATAGCCTTCCGTAAATAGTTTGAAATGATGAATTAAAGCTTCCATAGATTGTTTGATTTCCTTTTTGGGTGGTGGACTAATCTTTCCATCGGACGATTTAACTGGTCCTTTTGTCATTTTAGCAAGACATTGTTTGATTATGGAAACGCTCTCTCTCATTTCATCTATTCTACATAAATATCTATCATAACAATCTCCATTTTTTCCAACAGGTATTTTAAATTCTAACTGCTCATAACACTCATATGGTTGTGATTTTCTTAAATCCCAAGGAACACCAGAACCTCTAATCATGACGCCACTAAAAGAGTAGTCTAATGCATCTTCTTTAGTAACGATTCCAATATCAACATTTCGTTGTTTAAATATTCTATTGTCAGTCAATAATGTTTCAAGATCATCGATTATTTTAGGAAACGACACACAAAATTTACCTATATCTTCTTCTAACCCCATTGGTAAATCTTGATGAACTCCACCTGCTCTAAAATAATTAGCATGTAATCTTGAGCCTGAGGCTCTTTCATAAAAAGTCATTAAAGTTTCACGCTCTTCAAAACCCCACAATGAAGGAGTTAACGCACCAACATCTAATGCTTGAGTTGTTACATTTAATATGTGACTTAAAATTCTTCCAATCTCACAAAACATAACTCTTATAAATTGTGCTCTAATGGGAACATTAATCTTTAAAATTTTCTCTATAGCTAATGCAAAAGCATGCTCTTGGTTCATAGGAGCAACATAATCAAGTCTGTCAAAATAAGGTACAGCTTGCATGTATGTTTTGTTTTCTATTAATTTTTCAGTACCACGATGTAATAATCCAATATGTGGATCTGCTTTTTCAACAACTTCACCATCTAATTCTAAAATTAATCTTAAAACACCATGAGCGGCTGGGTGTTGAGGTCCAAAATTAAGATTTAGAGTTTTAGTTTTTTTTGTCATTATCAAGATCTGTCTGTTTTTTTATGTATTTTGTTCCCTCCCAGGGACTTTCATAATCAAAATTTCTATAATTTTGTTCTAATTTAACTGGTTCTTTGATTACCTTTTTTTGATCTTCACTATATCTAACCTCGGTATGACCAGTTAAAGGGAAATCTTTTCTCAAAGGATGCCCTTCAAAATCATAATCAGTAAGTATTCTTCTTAAATCAGGATGATCTTTAAATTTAACTCCATACATATCAAAAACTTCACGTTCCATCCAGTTTGCTGCAGGATAAATGGGGGTTAAAGATGGTATAACTTCATTTTCATTTATTAAATAACTTAATATAATTCGCTGATTAAATTCATGACTTAAAAATAAATACACAACTTTAAAACGTTGAGTGTTTTCTGGGTAATCAACAACAGTAATATCAATTAACTGTCTAAATTTTGTATTTTCGTTATTCTTTATATGTAAAGTAACATCTATTAAATCTTCATTATCAATAGTGATATATAGTTGATCATGTCTAATCTCAGTTTTTTTAATCTTAGTGGTAAGCTCTGAGTTAATTTTTTTTTCAAGATCTATTAAATTTTGCATATAAATTATCTTTCAAAAGATCCTTTGTTTCTAATTTTTTTTTGTAACTGCATAATACCATAAAGCAATGCTTCAGCAGATGGCGGACAACCAGGTACATATATATCTACTGGAACTATTTTATCACATCCACGAACTACAGAGTATGAATAGTGATAATAACCTCCACCATTTGCACAGCTTCCCATGGAAATAACATATCTCGGTTCTGGCATTTGATCATAAACTTTTCTTAAAGCTGGAGCCATCTTATTGGTTAAAGTTCCAGCCACTATCATCACATCAGATTGTCTTGGTGAACCTCTTGGTGCAGCACCAAATCTTTCTAAATCATACCTGGGCATTGCTGTTTGCATCATCTCAACTGCACAACATGCTAAACCAAAAGTCATCCAATGTAAGGATCCAGCTCTTGACCAGTTTATTAAATTATCAAGAGAAGTTGTTATAAAGCCATTTTTACTAAAATCTTCAGAAAGTTGTTTAAATTCTTCTGGAATTTCTTTATTTTTATTTTCTAAATTCATAGTTTAAAATTTTATTCCCAATCTAGAGCACCTTTTCTCCACTCATAAATAAAACCAATTGTAAGTATAAATAAAAAAATCATCATTGAAGAAAAACCTAACAGACCTATATTTCCTAAAGAGATTGCCCAAGGAAAAAGAAAGGCTATCTCAAGATCAAAAATTATAAAAAGGATTGCCACTAAATAAAATCTAACATCAAATTCTATCCTTGAATCTTCGAAAGGTTCAAATCCACATTCATATGCTGATAATTTTTCTGGATCAGGATGTTTTGGTGAAAGAATTAAATTAATTACTACAAAAGCACAACTCAAGGCAAGGGCTATTATTAAAAATAATATAATAGGCAGATAATCTTTTAAAAATTCTGAAAGCATGAAGTCTATATAGCAGTTTTTATATCATGTTGAAGTGCTCTTACGTCACAATATATGTGATATTCACATAAAATAGACTAAAAAAGTGGCGGGAGTGAAGGGACTCGAACCCTCGACCTATCGCGTGACAGGCGATCGCTCTAACCAACTGAGCTACACCCCCACTTTTACTAATTTTGGTGGGTAGTAAAGGACTCGAACCTTTGACCCCCTCGGTGTAAACGAGATGCTCTACCAGCTGAGCTAACCACCCTAAACCAAAATTATCGTTTAGTTATAACAATTATTTATGAAAGTCAAAACAGATATTAAACAGAAAAGGATGTAAATTGGTAATTATTGAATACTTGCTTGAGATTTACCTTCAGATTGAGAAATTTTATCAACCTCTACCCACTCAACTCTTTTTAACTCTTTAGTTAATGCTATTTTTAATACTTCATCAGCATGCTCAACTGGAGTAATTTTTATATCATCAGTAATCTTCTTAGGCATATCAACAAGATCTTTTTCATTTTCTTTAGGAATTATAACTTGTTTTATTCCAGCTCTATGTGCTGCTAATAGTTTTTCTTTTAATCCACCAATTGGCAATACTTGACCTGTTAATGTCACCTCACCAGTCATTGCAACATCTCTTCTGACAGGATTATTTGTGATTGCAGAAACTATTGAAGTGACCATTCCAATACCTGCTGAAGGGCCGTCTTTAGGTGTTGCTCCTTCTGGAACATGAATATGAAAATCTTTTTTTTCAAACAAGGGAGGAATAATTCCATAATCTAAACTTTTTGATCTAATGAAAGATTTTGCAGCCTTGATAGATTCCTGCATCACATCTCCAAGTTTACCAGTAATTTGCATTCTACCTTTTCCTGGCATTATGACAGTTTCAATTTTAAGAATTTCCCCACCATATTCAGTCCACGCTAAACCTGTGACAACGCCAATTTTATCTTCACTTTCAAGTTCACCAAATTTAAATTTTTGAATTCCTAAATAATCAGGTAAATTTTTTAAATTAATTTTAACTTCTTTTTCTTCGCCAGAAACTACCTTCTTAACAACTTTTCTAGCTACTTTTGAAATTTCTCTTTCTAAGTTTCTTACACCAGACTCTTTTGTATAACTTTGGATAATTTCTTTAATAATATCCTCAGATAAAGTCATTTCTTTTTCTTTAACTCCATTATCTTTAATTTGTTTAGGAAGCAGATACTTATTTGCAATATTAATTTTTTCATCTTCTGTATAACCAGCCAATCTAATTACTTCCATTCTGTCTAATAATGGTGGCAGGATATTTAAAGTATTAGCTGTAGTAACAAACATGACATCAGATAAGTCATAATCAACTTCTAAATAATGATCATTAAATGTAGAATTTTGTTCTGGATCTAATGCTTCCAATAAAGCAGAAGATGGATCACCTCTATAATCATTTCCAATTTTGTCTATTTCATCAAGAAGAATAAGTGGATTTTTTGTACCTGCTTTTTTCATCATTTGAATAATTTTACCAGGTAAAGAACCAATGTAAGTTCTTCTATGACCTCTTATTTCAGCTTCATCTCTCATACCACCAACTGAAACTCTTACAAATTCTCTATTAGTAGCTTTCGCAATAGATTTTCCTAATGATGTTTTGCCAACACCTGGAGGTCCAACTAAGCATAAAATTGGGCCTTTAATTTTTTCCATTCTTTTTTGGACTGCTAAAAATTCAATAATTCTTTCTTTAACTTTTTCTAAACCAAAATGATCAGCATCAAGAACTGCGAGCGCCTTCTTAAGATCTATATCAACCTGGTCTTTTTTATACCAAGGTAGATCTGTCATCCAATCAAGATAATTTCTAACAACAGTAGCCTCAGCAGACATTGGACTCATATTTTTTAATTTTTTAAGCTCAGCCATACATTTCTTTTCAACATCTTTTGGCATTTTTGCTTTAATAATTAATTTATTTAAACTTGATGTCTCATCTTTTCCATCTTCAATTTCACCTAATTCTTTTTGGATAGCTTTAAGCTGTTCATTTAAATAATATTCTCTTTGAGTTTTTTCCATTTGAGTTTTAACCCTGCCTCTAATTCTTTTTTCAACTCCAATAATACTAGTTTCATTCTCCATTATTTTAATTATAGAATTAAGTCTTTTCTTAACATCTATAGTTTCAAAAATTTGTTGTTTCTCTGAAATAGTGGCCGTTAAGTGAGATGCAATATTGTCAGCAATGTGTGATGCATCAGTTAGTTTTTTAATATTATTAATTGTTTCACTTGATATTTTTTTGTTAATTGAAGTTAGTTTTTCTAATCTTCTTACAGCAGTCATTGCTAATGGTATCAAGTCTTCATCTTTAGTTACCACATCATGATGATGAGCGTATTCACAAATAATAAATTTCTCATTATCTTTAAAATCTAAGATTTTTACTCTTTTACTTCCTTCAACTAAAACTTTTACTGTGCCATCTGGTAATTTTAATAATTGTAAAATATTACCTTCACAACCATGCATAAAAACATCAGTCTTTTTTGGATCGTCTATTTCTGAATTTTTTTGTGTAACTAGAACAATTTTTTTGTCCTTTTTCATAACCTCATTTAAAGCAGCAATAGATTTATCTCTACCTACAAATAAAGGAATAACCATATTTGGAAATACAACAATATCTCTTAACGGTAATAAAGGTCGTTCAATTTTAACATCCATACTCTAAATATGGAGATTAAATATGATATTGCAATAGCTATTTATTACTTATTAACGTGAGATTAAGCAGCTGAAGTTTTTTCAGTCTTAGTTTTGCTACTATTTTTTGAATGAACTATGATTGGTTGAGATAGTCCTTTGGCCGCACTAGCGTCTACAATAACTTCCTCCACATTGTCTTGACTTGGAAGATCGTACATTGTTTTTAATAAAATATTTTCTAAGATTGATCTAAGGCCTCTAGCCCCAGTTTTCTTGTTAATTGCTTTTTGTGCAATCTCTTTAATCGCATTTTCTTTAAAGCTTAACTTGGCTCCATCTAGTTTAAATAATTCTTGGTATTGTTTAATTAGTGAGTTTTTTGGTTCTTGTAATATTTTAACTAAAGTCTTTTCATCAAGATCTTCTAATGTCGCTATCATTGGAAGTCTGCCAATAAATTCTGGGATTAAACCATACTTTAACAAATCTTCAGGTTCTAAAGTTTTCATCCATTCACCTGTTTTTTTATCATCTGTTTTTTTAACATTTGCACCAAATCCAATTGATGTACCTTTATCTCTTTGAGATATTATTTTATCTAAGCCAGCGAATGCTCCCCCACAAATAAATAAAATGTTTGTAGTATCTACTTGTAAAAATTCTTGTTGTGGATGCTTTCTTCCTCCTTGAGGTGGAACACTTGCTACCGTCCCTTCCATAATCTTTAATAGTGCTTGTTGCACACCCTCTCCAGATACATCTCTTGTAATAGAAGGGTTTTCTGACTTTCTGCTAATCTTATCAACTTCATCTATATATACAATTCCACGTTGTGCTTTTTCAACGTTGTAATCAGCAGCTTGTAATAATTTTAAAATTATGTTTTCAACATCTTCACCAACATAACCTGCTTCAGTTAAAGTGGTTGCATCTGCCATTGTAAATGGAACATCAAGAATTCTTGCTAATGTTTGAGCTAATAAAGTTTTTCCACAACCTGTTGGACCAACTAAAAGAATGTTTGATTTTGAAAGTTCAACTGTTTTACTTGTTTTGCTCTCGTAATTAAGTCTTTTATAATGATTATGAACAGCAACTGATAAAACTTTTTTTGCATGAGGTTGTCCAATAACATAATCATCTAATACAGCACAAATTTCTTTTGGTGGTGGTAATCCATCTTGATGTTTAACAAATGTATCTTTGCTTTCTTCTTTGATGATATCCATGCATAGCTCAACGCACTCATCACATATAAATACAGTTGGACCTGCAATAAGTTTTCTAACTTCGTGCTGGCTCTTGCCACAAAAAGAACAGTAAAGAATATTTTTATTATTTGTTGTCATAAATTTATAAACGAATCAATTAGGATACCTTAATATAGATGACTTATATTAATCAAGTATCAGTTTAGTGGGGTGTCAAGATGTAGTGTATTAAGATCTATTTTCGACTACTGCGTCAATCAAACCAAACTCTTTTGCAGTATCTGGCTTCATAAAGTTATCACGTTCTAGTGCTTTCTTCACATCATCAACTGATTTTCCAGTATGTTTTGAGTAAATTTCATTAAGTCTTTTCTTTAAATCCATAACTTCATTGGCATGGATCTCTATATCAGTAGCTTGTCCTTGAAAACCAGCCGAAGGTTGGTGGACCATAATTCTAGAATTTGGTAAAGAAAATCTTTTACCTTTCTTACCTGCGGCTAATAAAAATGAACCCATTGATGCCGCTTGACCAATACATAAAGTTGAAACATCTGGCTTAATATATTGCATGGTATCATAAATTCCAAGACCTGCAGTCACTAGTCCTCCAGGACTGTTAATATATAGATTAATTTCTTTTTTTGGATCTTCAGACTCTAAAAATAATAGTTGAGCTGTAACTAAAGATGCGACGTTATCATTTATTGGTCCTACTAAAAAAATAATTCTCTCTTTAAGAAGTCTTGAATAAATATCATAAGCTCTCTCACCTTTATTTGATTGCTCAACAACCATTGGTACTAGGGTGTTCATCTGATCTAATAAGTTTGTTGTCATAAGTTGATTCTTTTACTTATACAACTTGTGATTACTTTTTACTAACTTTTTTTGCTGAAGGTTTTTTAGATGCGGAAGGTTCTGGCTTTTTTTCAATTTTAGCAGATTTTGAAGCTTTTTTTTCCTCAGGATGATTGTGGTCATGGTCATGTTCATGATTATGATCTTGTTTTTGATGTTCTTTTAAGATTTTTTCTGCTTCTTCTTTGCTAATTTCTTTTTTAGATGCTTTCGCTTTAGTTTTTATTAGATCAATAATTTTTTCCTCATACACAGTTCCTCTTAAACTGGCTAATGCTGAAGGATTTTTTTGGTAAAATTCCATTACCATCTTTTCTTGACCAGGCATCATTCTAAGTTGTTTTTGAACTTCAGCTTGAACTTCCTGTTCGGTTACTTTAATTTTATTTTGTTCACCAAATTCATTTAAGATTAATCCAACTTTAATTCTTTTTTTAGCAATTTCTTCAAAATTTTTTCTACTTTTTTTAGAATCTTCTTCTGTCATACCTTGTGATAAAATCTTAACTTCTTCTTCAATTAAATTTTCTGGAATTTCATCCACTTTAAAGTTTTCAATTTCCTTCAAGATTTGAGTTTTAGCCAACTTATCTAAGGAATTTTTGTATTCATCATTGATTTGTTTGCTAACTAGCCCCTTTAAATCAGCAAGATCTTTTGCACCTAAATTTTTAGCAAAAATATCATCTATTTTTACCTCTTCTGATTTTTTAACCTCTATAATCTTGCAAATAAAATTAGCTTTTTTATTTGCATATTCTTTTTGTGGATAATTTTCAGGCAGAGTAACATCAACAGATTTTTCATCATTTTTCTTAACACCAGATAGCTGTTTGTCAAAACCCTTAATAAATAAATCTTTACCTAAAATTAATTGAGTATTTTTTCCTTCACCACCCGTAAAATCTTTTCCATCAATTGTTGCTTTGTAGTCAAAAATAACTAAATTTTCTTCTACTGCCTTAACATCTGCTGCTACTTCTTTAAAATTATTTTGACTTTTTGCGATTTCTTTAATTCTTTTGTCAGTTTCATTTGCATCAATTTTAACTGAATATTCATCATATTTAATATTTTCAACAGACTTAAGCTCAACTTTTGGAAGTTCTGTTACTGACATTACGTATTCTAGATCTTTATCCTCACCATAAGTTTTAAGATCCAGCTTGGGTTGTCCTGCTGGTTTAATTTTATTATCCTCCAAAGCTTTAACTGAAGTGTCTTTAAGAACTTTATCAAGCACTTCACTAAAAATTGCTTGACCAAATTGTCTTTTTAAAATTTCTTTAGGAACTTTTCCAGGTCTAAAACCTTTTAAGTTAACAGTATTTTTAATTTCTTCATATTTTTCATCCATATAAGAGTTCATAGTTTTTTTATCTATGAAGACTTTAATGTCTTTATTTAAACCTTTTTTATTTTCTACTGTAACTTTCATAATTTTTTCAACTTGTTGGTAGGCGAAAAAGGACTCGAACCTTCACATCTTTCAATACTGGTTCCTAAGACCAGCGCGTCTACCAATTCCGCCATTCGCCCACAATTCTTGTGGCTTTATATAGGATAGATTCTATTTGTCCAATGAGAATAATTATGAAATATAATGATATTCAATTATATTAACTAATAATTTAAAAAAAATGATTGTTTCTCCATGTATAAGCATATGTAAAACAGATCCTCAAACTGGATACTGTTATGGTTGTGGTAGAAATAATGAGGAAAAAAAGATGTGGAAATTAGAAGAAACATCAGATGAATGGAAAAAATCTAATCTAACTGATATCCAGGCAAGACTGGGTGGCTGGCAATTAGAAAGTTTTAAAGAGTCTTATAATCATAAAGTTGAAAATGGAATTTCACTTTACAAAAAAAATTTAATTAAATGAATAAAACAACACTAGCAACTATAATTTATGTACTTGGTATCTTAATTGGTGCTTTTTTTTTAAAAGTTTGGGGTGCAGAAACATCATTTATAAAAACTATTTCAATATTTGTATGGACAATTATTTTCTTAATCTCACTATTTTATGCAGATAAAGAAGAGAGAAAAAATTAGATAATTAAGATTTTTTATTATTAGTTTTTGTCTTATTTAATCTATTAATCAAATTAATTTTTTTTGATCCAAATTTATTATTAGTGATATTACTTCTATGTTTTGCGTATGCTTGTTTCTGTGCAAGTTTCATTGCTTTTTTTGATGACATAAAATTTATTTTAAAAAATCCTTCTTTACCCAATAGCTATAATCAATAGTTTTATAATTTAAAGAGTTTTTAACAAACCAAGTTTCAAAAACTTTATTTTTATTTAAACTTGAATAAACATTGGTAACAGCAATACTATATCCATAATTTTTGAGAAAGGTATCAGCTAAAGATGAATAATTAATTTTTTCACGATAAAAATCTGTTTCGAATGTAATAAGTTTTGGGCTAATACCATCTTGTAAAACTTTTTTTAAAGCTAAAAAGGTTTTTTCCTGTGGATCAATATCACATGATAAAAAATCAATATCATTAGAAAGATTATTATCAATTAGTGCTTTTTTATAATCAAAGCTTATAGCATCTTCCCAATATATCTTATTTTTTCTCTCAGGGCACATATCCCAAGTATCTTTGTAATTTTTTAATATCTCAACTCCAAAACCTTTCCATTTATGTTTGGTTTCAAGCAAATAGGTATTACTGTCTTTTTTTGGAACACCGGAACCAATATCAACATAACAGCCACTATCTCCAAAAAGTTCAAGAGCAAATAAATCCTGGCCTGCTTGGGAATACTTTGAGTTTTTATAAAAAATTTTTTTAATTAATTTCTTTAGAGAAGACATTACATAATATAACTTTAAAATATTTATATTATACATGATAATTTAGTATAAATTTTATTTTATCATAAATTGTCCAAGTATATTAAAGTCTTTATTTATTATCACGATTTCACCAGATGAAACTGATAGATTTAAAATTTCAGAAATCACAACAAAATGTGTTACAAGTATTAAGTTTTCTTTTTTATCCCAGTTTTCAATATAATCTTTTAACTCTTTTATTTGTTCAACTTTCTTATAAGCAAATTTTTGACTAAAAAATGAATTTAAAAAATTTTTAGTCTCAAATTTTTTAAAGGCATACATGGCTGTTTCCTTACACCTACACCATTCACTTGATAGGACCTTATCAATTTTAATATTATTTTTTAAAAAAAAATTGCCCAGTTTGATAGCCTGAGCAATACCAACTTCATTCAGGTTTCTTTGGGTGGAGCAATCTAATAAATCAAAATTATCTGGGTCACCACTTCCAGGGGCATAACTGTGCCTTATAAATATTATTTTACTACCTTCACTTAGTATTTTTTCAACACTATCCTTTGAATTGACTTTTATTGATGAATTTATAAACATCAGTACAAGTAAAAATAGTCTGAACACGATTAATAATTGATAATTTTTAAGATTATTTGTTTGATAATATCTTTTCCATACCTTGTAGTTTCATGTGATTTATCGTTAAGGCGAAAATTAATTCTTTGGTACATATAATTAAAACCAGTATTAAAATTTTTTGGACAACAGTGTTGCATGTACCAAGAAGAAGTAAAAATAACAATAAATACAGCACTCAAAACATTTAATTTAAATGTATAATTAGATTCCTTAATATCAGGTAAATGAAATAAAAAAACAATCATCCACATAATTGCAAAAACATTAAGATACCTACCCCAATCATTGACTAATAAAAAAAGAAAAATTATTGGTAGTAAAGTAATTGAAATAAAAAAAATTATTTTTATAAATCCAACGCTTAAAAAATTTCTCAAAAAGGCAATGATTGGTCCCAATATTAAAAGGAGATACAAAGAGTATAATTTAAAATAAAGTGGGTCATTTATAAAAGCTTTATTTATAATAAGTTTATGGGATGTTTGAAATTCACCAATTACACCCCAGCATATATCACCTGTTAAATTTCTATCGGTTAAACTTTTGCAAAGAATTTTTGAAGTTTCAGGATCAGTTTGATTATAAAAGATTAGTAGAAAGATTGATAATGAGCTTAAAATAAGTATAAAAATTTCAAAATAATAATAATTAATTTTAAATGATTTATATCTTAAATATTTAGCAACAAAAATAAAAGGAATTAATAAAAAAAACATTTCATGAGTAAGAGTTAAGATAAAAGCAAAGATGCCAAAAATATATTTTTTAATATTTATAGAGTTATCAATAAAAAAATAATTGTAAATCATGAAATAAGTAAAAAACAAAATTTCTTTTCTTCCAATCGCTAGTGGATCATAAAAATTGAACAAAAAAGTAGCAGGTGAAAATAACATTAGTAAAAAAATTGTATTTAAATTTTTCGTATTTAGCTTTTTAAAAAAAAGAATTATAAAAAAAATAAAAATACTGTTTACCAAATAAAATGCTAAAATTTTTAAATCGATACCAGTAAATTCATTAATTTTTAGTATAATTGAACCAATAAAGCCACGCTTAACAAAGCCTGCATTGTAATTAACAAGCCAATCACCTAAAATATAACCATTCTCTCTCTCAAAAAACCTATAAGAAAAAATCAAATAGTTTAATGTGATTATACTTAAAAAAAATAAAATCAAATTCTTTAATGTTTTGTTGCTAATCATATGAAAGATAAAATAAATAAATTATATAATTTAAAAGTGCTTAATAAAAATATAGTAAATTGTAAAAAATGTAAAAGATTAATTGATTTTATAAAAAAAATTTCTCAAACTAAGAAAAAAGATTTTAAAAATGACATTTATTGGGGAAAACCTGTACCTGGATTCGGAGATACGGATGCTAAGTTAATGATTGTTGGCCTTGCCCCTGCTGCACATGGTGGGACAAGAACTGGCAGGGTTTTTACTGGAGATAAGTCTGGTGATTTTTTATTTAACTGTCTTTATAAGGTTGGTATATCCAATATATCAACTTCCACGCATAACAAAGATGGTTTAAAACTTAATAGTACGTATATAACAAATATCTTAAAATGTGTTCCACCTGAAGATAAACCACTAAATAAAGAGTTAAATAATTGTTCAAATTATTTTGATAATGAAATTAAAAATTTAAAAAAATTAAAAGTTATAGTAAGTTTAGGTAAAATTGCTTTTGATAATTGTGTTAAATTTTATAAAAAAAATTTTTTAATTAAGCAAAAATTTATATTTAAACATGGTATTAAATATATTTTACCTGATGGGAAAATTTTAATTGCTTGTTATCACCCTAGTCCACGAAACGTTAACACTAAAGTCATTGATACAAAAAAAATGATAGGTTTACTTAGGGTTGCTAAAAAGGAGTCTAAAGCTTAATACTCTCACAAAAATAAGGTTTAAAATCTTGAAACAAAGTACCTGGTATTTTCATGGGTTTACCCTCCTTATTAACAAAAACTAAATGAATTTTTGCTTCAACTATTAAGTCATCACCCCTTGAGATAAATTGATACAAAAAAAATGATGTTTTTGTAATTGATTTAACAAAAGATCTTATCGATAGCTCATCTTCAAGATGAGCAGAAATTTTATATTCAATATTACATGACTTAACTATAATTTGAGATCCAAAGTCATCTTTAATTTTTTTATTATTAAAACCTAATGTGACCAAAGCTTCTGTACGGGCTCTTTCAAGGAATTTTAAATAATTTGCATAATACACGATGCCCCCAGCATCTGTATCTTCATAATAAACTTTAACATTGTGAAAAAAATTTTCATGCATTCATATATAATAACAAAAAAAATAATATTTAATACTAAACTAAGATACAATCATCATAATGAAAGTTTATATTATCTGGTTAATTGGTGTTATTTTATGGAATTTTGCTGTACCGAATGCTGCACCCATTGAAGATGTAATTGTGGCTGTGCTTTTATCCTTTTTAAGTATTGGTCTTAAAAAAGTATTTAAATAATCTTATTCTGCTGAAAAATAAATATCTTGATAATAAGATATAGCTTTTAACTTTGAGTTGTCTGTGTCAGTCATTATGGCAACTCCAGATATATCTTCCACATTTATTCCATGAAGTTTCATAAAGTCTTCCTTGACATTAGCTTTAACAGTCACCCACGTATCAAGGTTTTCTTGAGTTGTTGACAAAACATAATCAATTGATTTTTTTGTGTATGGACTAGGCCAGTTTTTCCCTACTTCATTATTGCTAGAAAACACATAATTTATAGCTCTATTAGAAAGGGCCGTAGAACCAGTTTTTTTTATAACAAATACTCTTGCAGCATAATCGTGTCCTTTTTTACTGTTTTCTATTATGCCTGATAAATCTTTTTCAACTTTCCAAGTAATATTAATAAAAGGCGTTTTTAGTAGATCAATTTTGATTTCTTTACCTAGGCCAGATCCTTTACCTTCAGCTTTTGCTTTAATAAAATTACCTTTTTCATTCTTATCTAAGGTCCATGTAGTTTCCCCTTTAACCTTTTTAACTTTTAATGTTTTGAATTCCTCGGCTGTAAAATCAAAAACAGTAATTTTTTCAGCATTAACACTAGTTAAAAGCAAAAAAGAAGAAAATGTTGTTATTATAAACTTTCTTAACATAAGAAAACTGTATAGCTAGAATTTTTTAAAAAACAACATTTGAACACACTTTAAACAATCTTAGATCGATATTTAATATTATTAAAGAGAATGAAATCAATTTCTATATTTGTACTTTTAATTTATTGGTCAGTAATTTTACTTGCACCTGTAATCTCTAAAGAAAGTAAAGTTGATTTAAAAACTTTAACAATAAGTCTTAATAAGTAGATCTACCACCGCTGATATCAAAAACAGCAGCTGTTGAAAATGAGTTTTCCTCAGATGAAAGCCAACAAATTAGAGACGTAAATTCTTCAATTTCTAAAAATCTACCCCTTGGTACTTTTGATAACATTCTAGCTACATGTTCTTTTGACATTTGGTCTAATATTCTTGTTTTAGCACCTGCAGGAGTGACAGCATTAACAGCTATATTCTTATCAGCCAGTTCTTTTCCTAGTGATTTTGTTAAACCAATGGCACCTGCTTTTGCTGAACTATAAGCGCTTGCATTTGCATTACCATCTTTTCCAGCAACCGAAGCAACATTAACTATTCTACCATAATCATTTTTAATCATGTAAGGAACCACACATTTACAACAGTTAAATGTACCCATTAAGTTAATTTCTATTATTTTATTCCATTCAACTACATCATAATCCCACAGTGAAGACGTAGACCCAGTAATACCTGCATTATTAATTAAAATATCAATATTTGAAGATTTTGCTATTTCATCAACTGTATCTTTGACATTTTTAAAATCAGATACATCAACAACATTATATGAAAGATCTGGATCGTTTACAGCTTTAACAGCTTTCTTTAATTCTTCTTCATCTATATCCCAAATAATAGCTTTTGCTCCTGACTTTAAAAAACGTTTAGCAATATCCAAGCCAAAACCTTGTGCTCCACCCGTTATAATTGCTGTTTTATTTTTTAAATCAAATTGATGCATAAAATTATTTACTTGCTAATAAATAGTAAGTCAATGAAGAGATAAAAGCACCAATTAACCAAGAATAAGAATTAAAGTTCATTAAACTTTCGTTCCAAATTGTTGAGGCAGCAAAAATAAAACCTAAAGATATAGAATATATAGTTTTTATATGCCATCCATTAGAATAAAAATAAGCTCCATCAGGTTCTGTTGAAAAAATATCCTTATTATCTAAGCTTGATTTTTTAACTAAATAATAATCTATAATCATAACACCGAAAAGAGGTCCAAAAAATGAAGCAAATGTATCAACAAAAGATAAAATTCCTATCTGACTTAATAATGGTAACCAAAAAATACCAATTATAAATCCAAAAAAAACAATAATATAAGAAGAAGTTTTTAAATTAAGTTTACTTGGAAAAAAATTTAACAAAGAGTTTTGAGCTGGCACATAATTTGCAATTAGATTGGTAGAGGCTGAAGCTATAATAATGAAAAATAAAACTATTACAGTTATAATAATATTATCTAAAGTTCCTATAATATCTGTAGGATTTGTAAGTATCTTTCCAATATCCTCAAGTTTTTGATGAAAAATTACATCAGCCCCAACAACTATAAATACAGTAAAAAATGAGAATATAATAAGATTTAAAAATAAACTCAAATTACCTTTTTTTAATTCCTCTTCATTTTTAACGTAACGAGTAAAATCTCCAAAATTTACAAGAATAATTGAAAAGTAAGCAAACACTATTCCGACTACGGTAATTAAAGGAGCAATATTACTCTTAAGAAATATATTGTTATAAGTAAAAATATCAGCAAATGATCTTGAAACCTCTTTAACATCCAAAAGAAGTACAACAAAAAAAAATAACAACATTCCAGAGTAAACAGTGATTGCTGAATAATTAATAATTAACTTATTAAATTTATGACTTTTACTAAATAAAAAAGATTGTAATAGAATTGCTATTAAAAAAGAGGCCCAATCAATAATGTTAAGACCTGAAATAAAAACTAAAAAAATATCATGTTGAAGAAAAGTATTATCAATAGAAAATAAAAATATTCTAATTAAGTAACTAAATGCTTTTGATAAAAAATATGTTTGTATTCCAAACATAAAGATGCCAACAAAGCCTCTTATTAAAGAAAAATATTTTGCCCCAAACACACCTAATGAGGTCCTTAAAATAACAGGAAATGGTACACCATATTTTTGAGATGGCTTTCCTATCAAGTTAGCTAAAAAATAAACTAGAAGAGATCCAATTAAACATCCTAAAAAAACAACTACAACGTTTAAGTCATAGACAAGGTATAATGATGCTATTAAGGAAAAAGCAATAACACTTTGTATATTGATGCCCCAAAAACAAAAAATATCCTTCCAGTCCCAAGTTTTATCATTTGGGTTAACTGACACTAACTCCCAGTTAATAAGATTAATTTTATTTTTACGCTGAATCATTAACAAATAATAAACTAATATGTTAAAATGGAATATCTTTTTTTTTCATTTGTAATAATATTTTGTATTTAATGCTCTTTCTTAAAAAAAATATTGGTTACTTAGCAATGTTTCTTGCTGTAATTGGGTTTGGTTCGGGTCCCCCGTTTGTAAAACTTGCTCTAGAAGAATTTCAAGTTGTTGATTTGCTAGCTGTAAGGTTTGCAATAGCTTTTTTGCTTATGTTAACTTTTGCTCTAATAATGAGAGTTGACTTATCAATTAAAAAAATAGGTCTAACACCTTTCTTAATGGGTTTATTAAACCCTTTTCTTGTAACGTTAGCTTTTCACATAGGCTTAATGCTTACATCCCCTATAAACGGTGTTGCTATTATAAGCACAATGCCAATCATGCAGCCTTTTGTTGCTAAAGTATTTTTAAATGAAAAAATTGAGATAAAGGTTTTAATTGGAGCCTTTATAACAATTATTGGGACTTATATCCTCTTATCAAGCCAAACTATTATTGGTCAGGGAAATTATATTGGAGATTTTATTATTTTTGCAGGAATGACTTTAGCTTCAATTAATGAAGTTATTGGTCGAAGAAAAATGCAAACTAATGTTAACCAACTAGGTGTAAATACTTATCAGTATTTTACTGGTTTCATTTTATCATTTTTAATATTATTTATTATTTGGCCTAACTCTACTTTTAACTATTCGTTTCAATTAGATTTTACACCATCAGTAATAGCTGCTATCACTTTATCGTTTATAACTTTTGCTTCTTATTTGTTTTATAATTACGCTTTAAGAAGAGTTCCAGTGGGCAGAATTAGTCTCATGTATCCTTTAACAGGACCTATAGGTGCTTTATCTGCCTGGTTAGTAATTGATGCTGAAATTACTTTTAAAATATTTATTTCTTTAGGAATTATTTTAGTTGGAACTGTAATTCCTTATATTAATAAAAAATAAATTTTTAAGGGTACATTACGCTTGGTAACCAAAGTGCAATCTGAGGAAATATAATAATTAAGATTAAACCTAGAACCTGAATTCCCATAAACTGCATCATACCAAGATAGATATCCTTAAGCTCCCATTCTGGCACAACACCTTTTAAAAAATATGCAGATAGAGCTACAGGTGGAGAGAGCCAGGCGGTCTGTAAATTTACCGCTACAAGTATTGCAAACCAAGTTAGATTGAAATCTAATTCTTTAATTAATGGCACAAAAATTGGCAATACAATAAGAACTATTGGTACCCACTCTAAAGGCCAACCTAACAAGAAAATTACTGCCATTAATATAGCTAAAATAACATATCTATTAACATCAAGATTTAATAAAAATTCTGTTAACAAAGATGGTGTTCCTAATTTTGAGAAAACAGCTCCAAAGAAATTTGATGCAGCAACTAAAAACATTATTAATGCGGTAATTTCTAAAGTTTTAATTAAAGAATTTTTTAAAGTTTTTAAAGTTAATTTTCTATATGCTAGTGCTAAAATAATTGATCCAATAGCTCCTATACCAGCACCTTCAGTGGGTGTTGCTAAGCCAAATAATATACTACCTAGGGCAAAAAATACTAACCCTGCAGGAGGTACTAACCCTAAAAAGAATTCTATCCAAACTTTACCCATACTTTTCGGTTGCATACTTTTTGGTAAAATTGGACCAAGTTTTGGATCAAAATAACATCTAACAGTTGTGTAAAGAGCATAAAGAAATGCCAACATTATTCCTGGAATTATTGCTGCAGCAAATAAATCTGTTACAGGGATTTCCAAAACAGGCCCCATTACCACCAACATGATGCTTGGTGGAATTAAAATTCCAAGAGTTCCTCCAGCACATATTAAACCTGCTGATAATCTAGTATCGTATCCAGATCTAATCATAGTTTTACCTGCCATAATTCCAAGAATTGTTACTGATGCTCCAACTATTCCTGTTGCAGCAGCAAAAATTGTAGACACAAACATAACCGCATAAAATAATGCACCCCTTGTTCTAGATAGCATTAATTGTATAGCTGAAAATAGTCTTTCCATAAGACCTGCTGACTCCATTAATATACCCATAAAAATAAAGAGTGGGACAGCAACCAGCGTGTTTTCTGTCATAATCATATTGAACTGTAGGGTCATTAAATAAAAAACTAATTTTCCAAAACCCCAGTAACCAAACACAAGACCTAAAAATATTAATGTGAATGAAATAGGAAAACCAATAAAGATGGCAAATAACATTACCCCTATCATTAGTGCTCCAATTATTTCTTGTGAAAAAAATTCCATTATGGCCATCTACCTTTAACAAACGCATAATACGTTTTAAATAATTCTGATATCCCTTGCATTAATAACAAAAAAGCTCCAATTGGCATGCAGATTTTTAATGGCCACATTACTGGCATCCAAGTAGTATCCATTGCTCTTTGAATTCTAACTTTTCCATCTAAGCATTCAGCTAAAATAAATTTCCCACAGATAGAAGTATAAGCATAATCAAAGCTTACCCAAAAAAAGACTATGAAACCTGGGAAGAAGAATAATAAATATAAGAATAAGTCTACTTTTGCTTGAGTTTTAACTTTCCAATTTCTATATAAAAAGTCAGCTCTTATATGTATACCTTTTGATAATGCATAACCAGCACCCAACATAAAAAATGCTCCTGCAATCATTCGGGTTATATCATAAGCCCAAAGAGTTGGTCTGTTAAAAAAATGTCTACCAATAACTTCAAAAGTTATTGCAAAAATTAAAGGAATTACCATCCAGCTAATTATTTTACCAACTCTTGACATGTTAAGGTCAATAAACTCTATAGTTTTTGCCATCCAAGGAGTCATATCCTTAGGCATTTTTAAGCTAGTTCGACGTTCTGCTATTAACTCATCAGTAATATCTAGAGTTTCTTTAACACCAGCAGAATGTGATTTTTTTTTGACCATTATATTTATTGGTAATGTCGATTGAATTTTTTTCTACTTTAAAAAAACGGGAACTTAAAATTATTAAGCCCCCGTTTAAATTATCTATTTATTTTTGCGCGTTTGCAAATGCAGTTCCAATTGATGCATCAGATGTTTCCATTTGAGCAATAAAAGGTACTACGATTTTTGCATGAGCAGTCATGTGCTGGTAAACTTCATCAAAGAACTTATTTTCTTTTGAGTTCTTTAGAATAGTAGCTTTAGCAGCAGCCATATATTCAACAAAGTAATCAGCTGGAGTATCATGAAGTATAACACCGTGTTTGGTAGTTAATTCAATCAACGCTTTTCCATTTTCAACAGCTCTGTTTGTAATGTTTCTAGTTATCATCGCTTCAGAAGCAATTTCCATTGCATATTTTTCTTGCTTAGATAACTTATTGTAAACATCTTTGTTGAAGAAAATGTCTCCATTTACAACATTTTGGTGTAAGCCCTGAAGGTAGTAATTTTTCAATACCTTTTGGAAACCAAATACTAGATCTGGTTTTGGACAACACCATTCAGCAGCATCGATTGTTCCTTTTTCAAGTGCTGGAAGAATATCTCCACCACCCATTGAAACTGATGCAACACCAATGTCTTTATATGTTTGACCAGGAATTCCCGGAGGAGTTCTGAATCTGTATTTTCTGAAATCAGCCATGCTGTTGATTGGTTCTTTAAACCAACCTAAAGCTTCTGGACCAGAAGATGCCATGATGAAACCTTTTACGTTCATACCCATTTCGTCCCATAGTTGATCGTATAAAGCTTTTCCACCGTTATCAAAATACCATGCTAACCAAGATTTAGTACTTAAACCAATACCACCACCTGCAACTGGCGAACCAAATAACATTGCAGCAGGGTGATAGTTAGACCAATAGTGAGTCCAAGCAGCACCACCATCAACAAGACCCTTGTCAACAGCTTCTAATGTTTCTTTAACACCTACAACTTCTCCAGCTCCTAGAAGTTCAAATTTTAATGAACCACCAGTAAGGCCAGTAACTCTTTCAGCCCACATTCCTACGATTTGCGCATCATAAGAAGTTTTTGGAAAGGTCATTTGTATTTTTAAAGTTTTAGCTGAAGCAGAAGCAATAATAGATACTGCAAAAACTAAACTTAAAATCAATGTTGTGATTTTTTTCATGTTTTTCCCTCTCTGTTTTTTTATTAAGTCTTAATAAGATTAGAAATAAACATTATTGTAAGAGAAAAGTAAAACTTAAAATAATGTAAATATTAAAGATACAACCTATGGTATATTACAATCAATTGAGTTACTTAGTATACTTTTTATACCGTTAAATTACTTAACAAATAAAATTTTTATTTATTTCCCTTTGGATCAAATGGGTAATTCCAGGCATCACCACCAATCATTTTAGATATACCCGAATAATCAGTATCACTATCACCCTCATCACAGAATTTTGAAAAAATTTCTAAAGCAGCTTTACCCAATGGTGTAGAGGCATCAACAGATTGAGCAGCATCCATGGCTAATCTTAAATCCTTCCTCATCATTGCCGCTGTAAAACCTGGTCGGTATTTATTATTTGAAGGAACTCCATCAGTAAGATTTGGTAAAGGTGTATAATTAGTCATAGCCCAATTATTTCCTGAAGCTGCTTTTATTATTTCATGAACCTTTTTAATATCCATTTTTAATCTTTTAGCTAACATTAAAGATTCAGATGCTGCTATCATAGAAATTCCTAAAGACATATTGTTACAAATTTTCACGCCTACTCCACTTCCTTGATCACCTGCATGTAAGATTTTTTGTCCCATAATTTCAAATAAAGGTTTTGCTAATGCTACAGCTTCATCGCTTCCACCTACTAAAAAATTTAATTTTCCAATTCTTGCCCCCATCACACCACCAGTAACTGGTGCATCTATCATTTTAATTCCAAATTTTTTTGCTTCATTGCCTAGCTCTAGAGAAGTCTCAATATCAATTGTTGAGCAATCAATTATCAAGCATTCTTTTGGAATTTTATTTAGTATTCCTTTATCTCCTAAATAAAGAGATCGAACATGTTTACCTTCTGGTAACATGGATATGACAGTGCTGGCACCATCTAATAATTCATCAATAGCGGATACAACATTTAATCCTGACTCTTTTGCAATTTTTATTACCTCTGGTGAAACATCAAAAGCTTTCACTTCTTTACCAGCTTTAACCAATTGATCAGCCATAGGGTTTCCCATATTGCCAACACCTATAAATGCAATGTGATTAGTCATCTAAATTTGATTTACCTCTATTAATTAAAACTGTTTTACTTTGTGTGAAGTGATTAATCATACTATCAAAAGCATATTCTTTACCTAAACCACTCATTTTAATTCCTCCGTAAGAAACATTAGCTCTTGGAGCCACACATTGATTTACCTGAACAAAGCCAGCTTCAATCTCATCTACAAATTGCAATGCTCTAGATAGATTTTGTGTCCATAAAACTGCTGATAAACCAAAGGGTGTGTCGTTAGCACTTCTCATAACTTCATCAAAATTTTTAAATGGAATGGCGCAAGCAACAGGTCCAAATACCTCTTCTTGACATACAGGAGATTCTACAGGAACGCCTGATAATAAAGTTGGTTCATAGAAAAACCCCTCTTTATAATCTCCTCCTCTAGGTTGATTGCCACCATGTAATACTTTTGCAGATGAGGTTTTTTTTGCGATATCCATATAATGTAAAGTTCTTTTGAGCTGTTCATCAGATATTATTGCACCAATATCAGATTTAGTATCAAGTGCATTTCCCATCTTAAGTTTGCTCAATTTAGAAACCACCCCTTCTAAAACTTTATCATAAATTTTTTCGTGTATATAAACCCTTGATCCGGCAGTGCATGCTTGGCCTTGACGAGTATACCTCATACCATCAATTACACCTTGTATTGCTATATCCAAGTCAGCATCACTCATTATAATATTTGGGTTTTTTCCACCTAATTCTAATGTAACAGGGCATAATTTTGGAGCAGCCTTCATTGCAATAATTTTTCCAACAGAAAACGATCCTGTAAAAGTAACCTTTCTAACTTTAGGATGATCAATTAAAGGTTCACCACACTCTTCTCCATAACCTGAAATGACATTTAAAACTCCAGGAGGAAGTTCTTGTTGTAATATTTCACATAAGAGTAAAGCACAAAGTGGTGCTTGCTCAGCAGTTTTTAACACTACAGTATTTCCCGCTACAATAGCTGGTGCAATTTTTGCAACTGTTAAAAATAAAGGAGCGTTCCAAGGAATAATTGCACAAACAACTCCAATTGGATCTTTGGTTGTGTAATGAATTGTATTTGGAATGTTTGGTGGGTAATTTTCACCTTTTATTTCTCCTGCAAGTCCAGCAAACATATAAGTTAATTCAATTGATGCTGCTGTCTCTGGTATGGCTTGAGTTCTTAGTGCGTTACCAGTATCTAAAGCTAATAGTGTTTCAATTTCATTTTTTCTATCTTCTAATTTTCTAGCAGCAGCCGTCATTATTTTACCACGTTCTCTCGCAGGTACTTTTTTCCATTTTTGAAATGCAGCTTCTGCTGAATCAACCGCTATATTTACATCAACCTTATTACACTGTGGAGCTTCACCAATATTTTCACCTGTACTTGGATTTAATACACTAATTTTAGCTTCAGCTTTAGCAGGTGACAATTTTCCATTGATTAAAATCTTATTAGATAATCTTTTTGCATTACCTTTTGCTAATTCTAAATTATTTGTAAAATCATCACTCATTAATTGCTTATTTCACCTTTTCTTGTTTTTGCAGCTAACCATCCACCGTCAATTTTTATCTCAGATCCATTTATAAAATCAGCATCATCGCTAGATAGAAAAACAGCTGCACCAGATATATCAGACGGTAAACCCCAACGTCCAACTATTGTTTCTTTTCCCCAAGCCTCTCCATTGGTAGGGTCTTCAGCAAATTTTTGATTGAAGGGTGTTGAAATTAGCCCAGGACAAATAGTATTAACATTGATATTTTTCCCAGTTAAATCGACCGCTAAGGCTCTCGTTAAACCAAGTATACCAGATTTTGCAGCAACATAGGCTACTCTATCAGGTCTACCCATAAAACTTGCAATAGATCCAAAATTAATAATTTTTCCTTTACCATTTTTTATCATATGAGGAATAACAGACTTACAGCATAGATATGGTCCAGTTAAGTTTACCGATATCATGTCATCCCATTGCTGTTTTGTATGATCTAGAATATTGTTAATATGTCTTATACCAGCATTGTTAATAAGAATATCAATCTTACCAAATTTTTTAATAGCCGCTTCAGCCATGTTATTTGCACTATCTTCTTCAGCAACATTTGTTTCTACAACAATTGCTTCACCATTATTATCTTGAATTTCTTTAGAAATTTTTTCACCATTTTCAATGTCCATTTCAGCAATAACAATTTTTGCCCCCTCACTTGCTAGTCTTAAACAAATCTCTGCACCAATTCCTTTTCCACCACCTGTGACTATTGCTATTCTATCTTTTAGTTTCATTGAAATCCTGTAGTAAAAATTTTTAATTTTATTTAGGTTATTACTTTTTAAAATTTTAATCAAAACAAATAATAAATATAAAGTTTATTTATGGTATTATAACTAAACTAGTATACTAAACATACTATGGTAAATAAATTAGAAATAAATAAAGATCCATTAAACAATGCATTAAAATTAATTAGTGGAAAGTGGAAAATTAAGATTCTTGAAAAGTTAAGTAATAGACCAATAAGATTTGGTAAACTTAAGAAAAATTTAGATACTATAACTTCTCAAATGCTGTCTAAACAATTAAAAGAAATGGAGAATGACACTCTAGTAAAAAGAAAGGTTATTAAATCAAATCCAATAACTGTTGAATACTCTTTAACACAATTTGGGAGCTCTAGCTTACCAATAATTAGATCTTTGATTAAATGGGGAAGTATTAATAAAAGAAAAATGTCACGTGTTATTGAAAAAGATCAGGAAAGAGCAATTGATTTATTAAATGATGAAATTAGATTTAAAAACTTACAAAGAAAAAACTTCTATGGATAGAATGATATTACTTATGAGGGCCAAGTTTTTTATTTTCACTCTGCCAAGCTTTAATTCCACCTTTTAAAACCGAAATATTAGTAAAGCCCAAATCTTCAGAAAATGAATTAGCTAACATTGATGCCGTTTCTCCATCATGACTTATAAAAATCAAATTAACATCTTGAGATTGAGAAGCGGCTAATGCTCTAATTTTATCCATAACATACACTTGAAATTTACCATTGTTATCAAAAGCTGTTTCTGGGAATGAACCTTTGATAACTCCTGTTTTATCCCACTCTTCTTCTGTTCTAATATCTAATGCTACAGCATTATTTTCAATCATCTCTATTAATTCATCTGATGAAACTGATTTATAACTAGGATCTAAAACGTCAATTACTTCAAATTCAAATATAAGATCTGTATTAGGTGGTATAATATCTCCACCTCCCTTTTCTCCATAAGCTAATTCAGCTGGAATTTTAATTTTTCTTTTAGTTCCTTTAGTGGTTCCTATTATTCCTTGTTCAAAACCAGGAATTACCTCTTTCATACTCATTTGCACTACTAAAGGTCTATCCTTACCGATATTAGTATCAAAAACTTTTCCATTTTCAAATGAGCCTGTGTATTCAAGCTGAACCCAAGAATGTTTTATAATCTTTTTTCCCATACCAGGCTTATCACTGATAATTTCAATTTCAACAGACTGAACTTGAAATGATAAAGATAAAAAAATTGTACATATAAGTATTAATATTTTTTTCATTATTTTATAATTGTTCAATTATCAGAAATAAATATGATTTTCTATATATTATTAGATTATTAATAAAAATTAAATTATAAAAATATGTATGGATAGTTTTGACTACGTTATTATTGGAGCTGGATCAGCTGGATGTGTTTTGGCAAATAGATTGTCTGAAAACCCAAAAAATAAAGTTCTTTTAATTGAAGCTGGTGGTAAAGATAATTACCCATGGATTCATATTCCTGTTGGATATTTTAAAACCATGCACAATCCAAATGTAGACTGGTGTTATAATACAGAACCTGATGAAACCATGAACAATAGATCCATAAGATACCCTAGGGGTAAAACTTTAGGCGGAAGCTCTTCAATTAATGGTTTATTATATGTTAGGGGTCAAAGTAGAGACTATGATATCTGGAGACAATTGGGTAACAAAAGTTGGAGCTGGGATGATGTATTACCTTATTTTATAAAAGCAGAAAATCAAGAAAGAGGTGAAAATGAGTTTCATGGTGTTGGTGGTCCTTTGTCAGTTTCAGACCAAAGAATTCAATTGCCACTGTTAAATGAATTTCAAAAAGCTGCTGAAGAGTTTGGTGTTCCAAAAACTAAAGATTTTAATACAGGAGACAATCATGGTTGTGGTTATTTTCAAGTAACTGAAAAAGATGGCTTTAGATGTAGCACTGCCGTTGGCTATCTTAACCCAATAAAAAAAAGACCTAATCTAAAAATAATTACAAAAGCTCATGTTAAAAAGATTAATTTTGAAAACAAAGTTGCTAAAGAAGTTGAGTACTGGATTGAAAATGAATTATTCACTGTAAATGCTAGCAAAGAAATTGTCTTATCTTCAGGCGCAATTGGTTCTCCACAATTATTACAAGTATCTGGAGTTGGTAATTCAGATAAATTAAAAAAACTAGGAATTGAGATGGTACATGAATTAAAGGGTGTTGGTGAAAATTTACAAGACCATTTAATGTTTAGACCAATATATAAAATACAAAATATAAAATCTCTTAATAAAAAAATTAACAGTTTATTTGGCAACTTATTAATTGGATTAGAGTATGTCTTTAATAGAAGTGGACCCATGACTATGGGTGCAAGTCAGATGTGTATGTTTGCAAAAAGTGATCCATCGTTGGAACTACCTGATTTACAGTGGCATGTTCAACCAATGAGTATGGATACATTGGGTGCAACTAAGAATCATGATTTTCACGGTTTCACTCCAACTGTTTCACAAATAAGACCCACCAGTAGAGGACACATTAGTGTAATAGATAAAGATTCTCGAACTTACGCAAAAATAAAAATGAACTACCTATCCACTGATGAAGATAGAAGAATAGCTGCAGCAGGTCTTAAATTAACTAGAAAAATTGTTTTAGAGTCTGAGACTTTCAAAAAATTTAGCCCAGAAGAATATCGTCCCGGACCTCATTTAACAGAAGATGAAGATATATTAAAAGCAGCAGCAGACTATGCTCAAACAATATTTCATCCGGTTGGAACATGTAAAATGGGTCAAGACGATATGGCTGTTGTTGATGACCAATTAAAAGTTCATGGTGTAAAAAATTTAAGAGTGATTGATGCTTCTATAATGCCTAATATCACCTCTGGAAATACTAATGCACCTACAATAATGATTGCAGAAAAAGGTGCTGATATGATATTAAGCAACTGATGTTTGCAGAATTATTTGGACCTGAACAGCTTGTAATCTTAGGTCAAATCATATTTATAGATTTAGTCTTAGCAGGAGATAATGCCATTATTATTGGAATGGTTGCTTCTAAATTTCCAGCAGAACAAAGAAAAAAGGTAATCTTTTGGGGAATAGGTGGTGCGGTAATTTTAAGAATTATCCTAACCATGTTAACTGCCTATTTATTACAAATAACAGGATTGAGACTGATAGGTGGATTGCTTCTTCTTTATATTGTCTACAAACTCTATACAGATGTCATCAAAGGTCAGCCAGGTGATGAAGATGTTAAGGTAGATAACTCAAGTTTCATGAAAGCTATCTGGACAGTTTTACTTGCTGATTTTACAATGAGTTTGGATAATGTTTTGGGTGTAGCTGGTGCTGCTGGTGATCACTATGTATTGCTAGTATTTGGTTTAGCTTTATCAATAATTCTTATGGCAACAGCTGCAACCGTAATATCAAGATGGATTAATGAATATAAATGGATAGCTTGGATTGGCTTAATTGCTATACTAGTTGTTGCAATCGAATTGATCTATACTGATTTAAAATTATTTATTTAAATGTATTTACAAAAAATAAATCTTAAAAACAAATATGCATTAGTTACAGGTGCAGGTAAAGGATTGGGAAGAGCCTGCTCTATCGCTCTTGCTGAAGCTGGAGCTACAATTATCGCATTAAGCAGAACTCAATCAGATCTTGATAAACTTGAAAAAGAAATAAAAAAGATAAAAGGTAAAGTTATCAAAGTTAATTGTGATGTAATGAATTACAAAGAATTAAAAGAAAATCTAGATAAGATTAAAATCATAGATATTTTAGTTAATAATGCCGGTACAAATATTCCGGAACCTTTTGAAAAAATTAAACAAGAAAGTATGAACTACTTAGTAGATTTAAACCTTAAAGCAGCTTTTAATGTTGCTCAATTAGTTGTTAAAAAGATGTTAAAGAATAAAAAAAGAGGTGGATCAATTATTAACATGTCCTCACAACTTGGCCATGTTGGAATGGCGGGTAGAAATGTTTATAATATGACAAAATTTGGAATTGAAGGTTTAACTAAAGGTATGGGTGTTGAGCTTGCAAAAAATAATATCAGAGTAAATACAGTAGCCCCGACTTTTGTTGCAACGCCAATGGTTAAAAAATTTTTTAAAAATAAAGCATTTAAAAAACTTGCTTTAGGAAATATTCCTATGGGAAAATTAGCAACAGAAAGTGATGTTGCAACAAGTGTTTGTTTCTTAGCTTCTTCAGCATCATCAATGGTTACAGCCACATCAATTCTAGTAGACGGTGGATGGACTGCAAAGTAATATATAAATTACTTTTATTAGTAGCGTTATTTTTTTCAACTCAATCTTTTGCGGCAGAATTTCAGGGTAAATTTATTCAAGGACATTTCATTATTGGAAAAACTGATCCTGGTACTTCAATATTGGTAGATAAAAAAAAAATTAAAGTCTCAAAGGATGGTTATTTTGCATTTGGGATTGAAAAAGATAGAAAATTTGACATTACAATCACTGAAAACAATAACAAAATTATAAAAAAAATAAAAAAGAGAAAATATAATATTCAAAAAATTGATGGCTTACCTAAAAAAAAGGTTACACCACCTGAAGAATTTTATGTAAGAATTAAAAAAGAAAATAAACTAATTGCTGATGCTAGAGAGATTGAAACTGACTTACAGTTTTTTAAAGAAAAATTTATTATTCCTGTTGATGATGCAATAATTACCGGTGTTTACGGCAGCCAAAGAATTTTAAATGGTATACCCAAATGGCCCCACTATGGTTTGGATTTTGCCCAAAAAAAGGGTGCTCCTGTTAAAGCAATGAATAACGGTATTGTTACTCTAGCTGAAAAAGACTTGTTTTATACAGGTGCAACTTTAATATTTGACCATGGTCATGGAATTTCAACTCTGTACATGCATATGGATGAAATTTTTGTAAATGTAGGTGATCACGTTAAAAAAGGAGATATCATCGCAACTGTTGGATCTTCAGGTAGATCAACTGGACCTCATCTTGATGTAAGGCTTAATTGGTTTGGTACTAGACTGGATCCTGCAACAATTTTAGAAATCAAATAGATCCTTAATGATAATCTCTAAACAATCTATAGGTATAATATTTGGAATTCTTGCTTATTTTTCTTTCTCCATATTAGATGCTACACAAAAAACATTAATTTTATACCATTCAGTATTTCAATTATTGCTTGTTAAGTATTTTTTTGTTTTATTTTTAAGCCTAGTAGAATCAAAAAGAAAAAATAATATTTATTTTTACAAATCAAAAAGTATTAAGTTACAAATTTTCAGGAGTTTATTATCTGTTATAGAATCTGGATTCTTTGTATTATCTTTCAAATATTTATCACTTGCAGACACTCACAGTGTGGGCTCTTTAGCTCCAGTGATCGTAGTTGCTTTATCAGCTATTTTTTTAAAAGAAAAAGTATCCACAAAAACATGGATAGCTATTTTTGTTGGATTTATTGGCGTTTTAATTATTTTAAGACCCACCTCTTCAATTTTTGATCCTAAGGCCTTATTGCCACTTTTAGCAGCATTTGCATTGGGGCTTTATCAGGTTGTAACAAAAAAAGTGTCTGAGCATGACACAACTGAAACATCATTATTTTATACTTCTATCATTGGAATTTTTGCTATGTCTTTCTTGGCTTCAAACTTTTGGAGTCCAATATCCTCATCGTCTTACATTCTTTTTTTAATTGTTGGTATTTTTTTCTCATTAGGAATTTATCTTCAAATAATTGCTTTAAGTATGGCTAGCGCAAGCATTATTCAACCTTTTCATTATACTTTGATATTTTGGGCTATAGTTTTTGGTTATATTTTTTATAACGATATTCCTGACTTATTCACAATTGTTGGAGCAGTAATAATAACAATTTCTGGTATTTTTGTACTTACTCAATCTACAAAGAGTTAAGTTAATAAATAAGTTTTAATCTAGACTAAATCTTTTAATTATATTAATTAACTAATAATGAAAAAAACCTTAATAGAAAAAACGGCAGATAAATTAGTTAACGCATTTGTTAGCAATAAAATAATTGCACCCCTTCCAACAAAATTTACAAAAAAATTAAGTGAAGCTCAAAAGCTAAGAAAATTGTGTGAGAGTAAAGTTAAAGATCCAATAATTGGATTTAAAGCTGCAGGAACAGGTATACCTGTCATGAAAAAACTTAAAGAAAAGAAGCCCTTCTATGCTTCTATTTTTGAAAAGAATTTTATAAAAAGTGGAAAAAAGGTAAAAATTAATAAATCAACTTTAGGTATAGAACTTGAAGTTTGTTACTTAATTAAGAAAAACTTTTTCTCATCTAAGGCGTCAATTACTTTGAAAAATGTGACAAAGTATATTTCACATATGGCTCCCTGTATTGAAGTTATCGGTTATAGACAAAAGAAAAAAGGCATAACTAGTTTTGGTGATTTATGTAGTGATTTTGGTGCAAATGTTAAGTTTTTGATTGGACAAAAGAAAAAATACAAAAAAATTAATATTGGAAACTTAAAGACAAATATTTCTAATAAAAAAATTGGACAAAGTGTCGATGGAAATACAAACACTGTTTACATAAATCCCTTAAACTCACTCAGATTTGTGTTGAATGAATTGAAAAAAGATAAAGTAAGTCTTGATAAAGATTTTTATGTATTCACCGGATCAACTGTTGGTGTTGTCCCAATTTTAGGTAAAGGCCTTTATACTGGAAAAGTAGCTCAGCTTGGTTCAGCTAAAGCAATTATTCACTAAATTTTAGAATATCATTTAACAAAAGCCTTAATAATTAACAATAATTTGGGTTCGTTTTAATATGAATAAATAAAAATTTAAGCTTGCTTGTGCTTAATATTTTTAAAAGTTATAGTTTTAATTATGGCATTGCACTTTAGCAAACAAGAATTTCAAAAAAGAAAACTAGCAATATTAAATTCTATGAAAGAGCAAAACCTAGATGCTCTTTTAATGTTCAGACAAGAGTCTATGTTTTGGCTTACAGGATACGACACCTTTGGTTATGTTTTTTTTCAAACTTTAATACTAGACCAAAAAGGAAACATTATTCTTTTAACAAGGGCTCCAGATTTAAGACAAGCACAAAACACCTCGAACATTGAAGATATAAGAATTTGGCTAGATAAAGACCAATCTAACCCTACAGATGATCTTAAAATCATCTTAAATGAACTGAATTTAAAAGATAAAAAAATTGGAATTGAATATGAAGCTTACGGTATGACAGGTCGTAATGCTTTAAGACTCAATAAATCACTAGAAAGTTATTGTGAAGTAGAAGATCAATCTGAATTAATTACTAAGCATAGGGTTATTAAATCACAAGATGAGATTGTTTATGTAAAAAAAGCTGCAGAACTTGCCGATCTAGGTCTTGATGAAGCGTGGAAATATGCAAAAGCTGGTGCTAGTGATGCAAAAATTTTAGCTGAAATGCAAAGAGTTGTTTTAGAAGGTGGTGGTGATTATCCGGCAAATGAATATATTATTGGCTCAGGACACAACGCATTACTATGCAGATACCAATCTGAGAAAAGAATTCTATCAGAAACTGATCAGTTAACTATTGAATGGGCTGGAACATATAAACATTATCACTCTGCAATGTTTAGAACTATCCCTATTGGTAAAGCTGATCCAAAACATATTAAGATGCATGAGGCCTGCGTTGAAGCTTTAAATAATTGTGCAAAGACTTTAATACCAGGAAAAACTGCTGGAGATGTATTTGATATACACGCAAAAACTTTTGATGACCTCGGATACAATAAAGCAAGAATGAATGCTTGTGGTTATTCATTGGGTTCAACCTTCTCTCCCAACTGGATGGACTGGCCAATGCTATACACAGGTAATCCTTATAAGATTGTTCCTGGTAATGTCTTCTTCATGCACATGATATTGATGGATTCAGATAACAATTTAGCCATGAATTTAGGTGAAACCTATTTAGTAACTGAGAATGGTAACGAAAGATTAGGTAAGCAAAAACTTGATTTAGTAGTACTTTAGGCCTCTATCTTCTAGTTTGCTTCTAGTCATTCTATAAAATCTCATAACCCAGAACCACAATCCCTAAAAATTTTATCATTCGCAATTTGTATTATTGATTTAATTTCATAATGTTATTACTTAAAATAAAATTATATATTTCATCTGCAACTTTTCTAGTGCCCAGCTTTGTAAAATGTATTTCGTCATAAAAATATTTAAATTGCTTGTTTAATTTACTGTCTAAATCAAAATATATAATATTATCACCTTCCATTTTCTTAAGATAATTATTGTAGATATTTATAGCCTTAAGCATTTGACCTGGCTCTAATTTATTTCTCCAAAAAAAATCTGAATATTGTTTAGCAGAATTAACCTCATACATATTAGGATGATTAACAAAAATACATTTAATTTTTTTTTTATTACAAAATTGAACTATTCTATCTAAATAATACTTAGAATTTTTTGAGACCGAGTTGATGATTTGGCCATTTTTTTTTAACTTATTAATTTTAGGAATAATTAAATTTTTTTCACTTGTTTGATAGCCTGCATGATATTTTATAAAGTATATATTTCTTATTTTTTTTAAAAGAACATAAAAAATACTTATTTCAAAAGGCATGTAGTAGGAATAAAAACTATTTGTTTTTTTAGGATTGCTAATGTGTAAAGTAATATCATTAAATGGAATTTTAAAAACGAATAAGTCAGGATTATAATTTTTCATTGCATTGATTGTTTTTAGATGATCTTTTAAAAGAAGCCCATTTACAGAGGTGTTTATAATTTCTATTTCTTTATTTATTTTCAATAATTTTCTATTAAGAAGATTGGCCCATGTTTCATCATCATTAACATGATCATCTAAACTAGTGCTACCTCCAATTATGATTATTCTAAAACCTTTTTTATTTTCATAGTCAATTTCAATTTCAGTATTTTTCCTAAAGCCAAAATAATCTGTTGAAAACTTCACTTGTTCATCTAAGGCAATTTCTATACTACTTTTGTTTATTATATTTGAAGTATAAAACATAGAACTGGGAAATTTAGGATAATCCATACCAATATTAGAATAATTTAATACTGGTATGGAAATTAAATTAATTATTGGTATTAAAAATAATAAATATTTTAAACTTTTAAATCTATCTTGATTCATTTTGTAAAAAATTAAATATGAAAATGAGCAACAAATCAAAAATATTAACAATATAAATGAACTTGATGAATTGGGCGCAGTAAGACTGTTTTGATATGACTTATAAGTTAAAAAAGAAACTATAAGTGTAATTATAAAAATTGTTAACTTCTTAATCAAAAATCATACCAGATGTAAATTATTTTAGTATTGTTGCATGTTATAAATTTTACAATTTCTTAGGTTTCATATCAGATTTTTTTATAACAGTTACTTTAACTGATTTCTTCATTGCATCTCTCCTAAATGATTCGCCAAACTCTTGGTTTAGAATTACTCCAATAAAGGTTGTAATACTTTTTTTGCTTTCTGATGTCCATAAATTATTAATTTGTTTATATTACGAATAAAATTAAATGTAAACTTTAGTTACAACTCAAGGTGTTCTTTAGTTTTTTTTAAAATTTAACTTTTAGTTTAGCTAATTGTTTACTCTTTTTTACATTCGTATCTATTAGATTTGATTTCTCCATTAAATTTCCAACTAAAAGTCACAGTACCAGATAAACAATCAATAGTTACTTTTTGTCTTTCTCCTTGTGCTGTACCTGGAGAATAAGTAGCTTATCTTTAGTAAATTTAATTGCATCTGGTAATGTCATCTTTATGCATGTGATCCCTATAGATTCTGATAGTAAACTTGCGATGAATTTAGGGGAGACGTATTTAATGACCGAGACTGGTAACGAAAGATTAGAAAAACAGAAGCTAGATTTAGTTTTTCTATAAAGTTTACTTGATCTAAATTTTATTATTATCTCTAGCTATACTATTTTTTTATAAAACTGATGATACTTTTTTTTAGTGTGTCACTTAAAATTAAAGTTCCTTTTTCATTTGGGTGCATACCATCATCTTGATTAAGATCAGGTTTTAAAGCAACACCTTCTAATAAAAAGGGTATTAAATTTAGATTATATTTTTTAGCTAAATTTGGATAAATATTATCAAACTTTTTTTTATAAGCAAATCCGTGAGTTGTTGGAGCAATCATACCTGCTAAAATTATTTCTATATTTTTTAGTTTTGCGGTTTGAATAATTTTTTCTATATTTTTTTCTGTCTCAATGGGGCTTATTCCTCTTAACATATCGTTAGCACCTAATCCTAAAATCATTAAATCAATATCAGGTTGAGATAAAGACCACTCAGCTCGATTTAATCCACCAGCAGATGTGCTGCCAGATACGCTTCCATCAATAACCTCAAGATTATAACCACTATCATTAAGATTGTTTTGAAGAACAATGGCTAAATGTTTTTCCTGCGGAAGTCCATAACCAGCCATTAAGCTATCGCCAAATAAGATAACGTTTTCTAAAGCATTGACGTTTATGCTCACTAGACAGAAGGCAATAATTTTAATAATAAATCTTTTAATCATGGATAGTCTTCTTAAGCTAAAAAACGTTAATCTTAAATACCAAACTGGTAATGATACTATTAAGGTTTTAAAGAATATTAATTTAGAGACTAAAAAAAATGAGTCTATTTCAATAGTTGGAGAAAGTGGCTCTGGAAAAACAAGCTTAATCATGCTTGCTGGGGGATTAGAGAAAGCAACTTCTGGTAAGATATTTTTTGAAGATCAAGAAATATCTAAAATGAGTGAAGATAAAGTTTCTAAAATTAGAAGAAAGAACATAGGTATAGTTTTTCAATCTTTCTATCTTATTCCAAATTACACTGCTGTTGAAAATGTTGCTCTAACTTTGGAATTAAATAATTTAAAAAACTCTAACAAACGAGCTAAAGAGTTGTTGGATCGATTTGGATTAAAGAATAGATTTAACAATTTACCAAGCCAACTTTCAGGCGGTGAACAGCAGCGTGTAGCAATTGCAAGAGCTATAGCTATGAAGCCAAAACTAATTTTAGCAGATGAGCCTACAGGAAATCTAGACAGTGAAAACTCTCAAATGATTGCAGATATTTTGTTTAAATATATTAAGGAAGAAAAATCATCTTTAATTATGGTCACTCACGACCCAAAACTTGCAAATAAAGCAAAAAGAAAAATTAAAATAAAAGATGGAAAAATTGTCTAAGCTTTCAGAGTACAAGTTAACTTTGATTTATGCCTTAAGAGACTTGAGTAGAAATTATAAAAAAATCTCTAGTATTATTTTAACACTTTTTATCAGTTTATTTATCTTAAGTTCAATTTTTACAATTGAGGATAGTTTAAATAAAGAATTAAATAATAACTCAAGAGCCCTTTTGGGTGGTGATATTGAAATTGACTATAATCGTAATGTTGGCAATTTAGAATTAATTGACCAAGTTAAGGAATTTTCTACTGTTTCACAAATAGTTGAGTTTAGTACCATGATCTCAACTACCAATAAGACTAAAAATAAATCAATATTTTCTAGAATTAAAACTGTAGATGAAAATTATCCTTTATTTGGCAAAGTGGGTTATGAGCCAAGTGGTGCGTTTGAAAGGTTACAAACTACAGAAAATACAATCCTTGTTAATGAAAATATCTTCAAAAATCTTAATTTAGAAATAAATGATAAAATCAAAGTTCAAGACAAACTCTTTACCGTGATTGGTATCGTAAAATCGGTGCCTGACATTGGGGGTGCTTTTGTATTTGGTGATTTTGCTTTAGCTGGCAAACAAACATTAGAATCACTAAAACTTAACAACCTAGGCAGCTTTTTAAACTATGAATATAAAGTAAGATTTAATGAGGGAGATAATCCAAAAGCTTTATCTAAAAAGATTGAGCAATTATTCAAAGATGAAAAAAAGGTTAGACTTAGATATCACGAAAAATCTGACGGTCCTTTAAAGAGAATAATTGATAATTTCTCTCAGTTTTTATCTCTTGTATCTATTAGTGCAATGTTAATTGCAGGAATTGGGATTGCTAACACCCTACTTTCATTCATTAATCAGAATAATATGTCTATAGCAGTTAAGAAGTCTTTGGGCTTTTTCTCAAAGGATATAAAAATAGTCTACTATCTACAATTACTCATTCTATTATTCATAATATCAACTGCTGCCTACTCTTTTAGTTTCTTTTTAGTCCCAATTGTTGATGTTTATTTGTCAGCAGGTCTTGGGTTAAATATTGAAGGTAGCTTTTCTATTCTTAATTATTTCAAAGTTTTTTCAGTTGGTTTATTAGTATTAATCATATTTTCTATACCAACTATTAACGCAATTGATCAAGTTAAGGCATCAAACTTGTTTAGAAATGTATTTCAAAACCTACAATTTTATTATTCAAAGAAATCAATTGTTTTAAGTCTATTCTTATTATCAGTTTTAATTTCTTTATTTACTATTGGTTCAGCTCAACCCATTTATAGCTTGGGTTATTTTGGGGCATTCTTTATTTGTCTATTAGTTTTTTATTTATTATCAAACTTGATTATTAAATTATTTAAAGGTCTTAAAGAGCACCCAAATATTTCAATTAAAGTATCTGTTAAAAATATCACTCAAACTAAAAGCATTACTCCTATAACTATTATGTCCTTAGGTTTAGGTGTCACATTATTGCTAACTTTAGCTTTTGTAGGTTCAAATTTTAAAAGAGAAATTGCAAAATCTATACCAGAGCTTGCTCCTGATTATTTTTTCATTGGTATTCAAAGTGATGAAAGACAAATATTTGAAGATTTAATTTTTGACATGGATAAAGAAGCTAACCTTGAAATTGTACCAATGGTTTCAACGGGTATTGTAAAAATTAATGGAATAGATCCAAATACCTATATCGATTCAAGTAATGACAGTCAGTGGGTAATTAGAAATGACAGAAGGTCTTCTTGGGCTGATAAAATTTTAAAAGATAACCCAATTATAGAAGGAAAGTGGTGGGATTTAGATAGACCTGATAAACTTCAAATTTCTCTCGATAGCAAAATTGCTAAAGATTTTGATATTAAAATTGGTGATATTTTTACTTTAAATATTTATGGACGTGAAATTGAAGGTGAGATTGTAAACTTTAGATTAGTAGATTACAGAGATTTTACTATTAACTTTGCAATGTTATTAAATCCTCAATTTGCAAAAAATATACCTCACGAATATTTGGCTACTTCAAAGTTTAAAAGCTTAGAGAATTTTAATGAAACTGCTTTACTAGATAAAATGCCTAGTCTTTCTATTATAAAAATCACTGATTACTTGGAAAAAGTAACAGATCTTTTAAACAAAGTATTTATTGCTGTAACTGTTATCTCTGCAATAACTATAGTCATTGGTTTAATTGTAATATCCAGTGCAATTATAGTGCAAGGTAAAATTAAAGAATTTCAAAATTTAATATTTAAGATTTTAGGTTTTTCAAAAGTTGAAGTTGTACTCTCTTCAATTATTGAATTTTTTATTATATTCACATCCATAATTCTAATAGCTCTGTTTTTTGCGGTAATAGGTTCACAATTTATCATTGAAAATATTTTTCAAATCACTTGGAAGTTTGATTTAGCAATATTTTTACAGGTAACTATTGGAATTGGACTGGCTACATTAATCTTAATTATGATTACTAATTTTAAGTATTTAAGCCCTAAAGTTTATCCACTTATAAGAAATCAATAACTACACATCAGATCGAGATCTAAACCTCTCAAACATCAATCTTGATTTAACTCCAATATTTAAAAATGGCTGAGGTGGAAGCCAAGTTGGTTTACTTCTGGATTCTATTATATCAATTTCATCACTATTTTCATTACTTGCTTTAATTGCTATCTGCTCACCAAATAAAGTCCCAACTCCAATACCAGAACCATTATAGCAACCTGCTACAAAAACATTATCATCAATTTTATCAAATATTTGTGAACTATTTCTTGTTCTGGATACAATCCCAGACCAACTAGATTTAATAATATCATCTGCTAAACTCGGAAATCTTTTTTTAATTCCAAGTTTTTGAGTTAAAGATCTTTTATCTAAATCTGATTTAGACATTTTAAAAGGATTATGAACTTCTGCTGTATTTCTAATTAAAATTCTTTTATCTTTTGTCATTCTAATAGTTGCACCCATTGGTCTAACAGGTAACACACCCCACTCTTTAGGTTCGCCAATGGACTTATATTCTCTATCAGTTAATGTTCTTGTCATACTTGCAGTTAAAGTTAAGGGAAAATTATAATTATTTTTTATACCAAGCGATTTTAAAAAACCATTGGTGCAAAAAATAATCTTTTTAGTAATTATTTTATGATTACTAAATATACAAATAATTGTATCACTATTTTTTGACCATGCATCTAATTGGGTGTTTTCTAATAGCTCAACATTATCTGGTAAAGTGTCAACCATAGCTCTAACTAATTTTCCTGGATGTAATAAAATTCCACCTTTAGTATAAAGTGCTAAGTTATAAAAATTCGTACCCAATCTTTTACCTAAATCATCTTTATCTAAAATATTATGCTCAATGTTTAATTTTAATAAAGTTTTGCTAAAATTTTCTAAAATCTTTCTGTCTTTTTCATTTGATGACGCAAAATATTTTCCACATTCATTCCAATCACAATCTACCTGATGCTCTTTAATAAATTTTTTTACAACATCAATTCCTAATTTATAAATGTCTGTTTTCTTTTTATAATTAGAAAGTTCTTTATTTGAGGTGAAACCATCATTAAGGGTAGTATCTACTAAATAACCTGAGTTCCTTCCACTTGCACCCTCACCTGCTAATTGGGCATCAATAACAATAATTTTTTGATTGGGATGAAGTTCTGATAATTTTCTAGCAGCAGACAACCCAGTATAACCAGCGCCTATTATTAACCAGTCACAGGATTTATCTTTATCTAAAACTTTTATATTAGATCTTCTAACAAGGTCGTTAATCCAACTACACCCTAAATCGTTAACTATCTTCATATTTTTAGTAAGTTGCTCTTTCATCTGTGAGGTCATAAACAGCACCTGTTACTACAACTTTATTTTTTAAATCAATCTTATTCTTAATCATTGAATAATTTTAATTGTTAGTAAAATTAAAACCTTCATAGTTTTTTAAAACAATGTCTTCACAAATCTTTTTATACTTTGGAAGTCCAGATGGGTAAGGCATAAAAACTTTGGGTTTTCCTTCAATATTACCACCATATAACCATGAACTTTTAGACTCTGGTATTAATGTTTCATCTACAGCTTTATCGATTATCTCTCTCCACTTTAAAGAGTATTCATTATTAGTTTCAATTGCTGAATATTTATTTTTTTCCATATGTGAAATACAATCAGTTATAAACTCTACATGTTGCTCAATAGCCATTGGAACATTTGTTAATACTGAGGGACTTCCAGGTCCAGTAATCATAAAAAAATTTGGAAACCCTGGTATCTGAAGACCTAGATAAGTTAATGGACCATTTTTCCATAATTCACTGAGTTTGATATTATTTTTACCCACCATATCAATTGATAATAGTGCACCTGTAATAGCGTCATACCCTGTTGCAAATACAATTATGTCAAATTCATAGTTATTTTCTATGGTGCTGATTCCAGTTTCAGTAATTTCTTTTATTGAATCTTTCGAGATATCAATTAATTCGACACTATCTTTATTAAAAGTTTCATAATAATCTGTATTTAAGGTTGGTCTTCTGGTTGCAAATGGATAGTTAAAATCTGTTACAACTTTAGCATAATCTTTATTTTGCATTGTTGCTTCTACTTTTTCTTTAATAAAATTAACAATTGTTTTGTTAGCATTCAAGTTTGTTGTTATATCCTTAAAAAGACCACGAAAACCCAACCCACCTTTTTGCCACCCATTTTCATAAATTTTTTTTCTATCTTCATTACTTACATCCAAAGCTGATTGACTTGAAAAATGAAAAGCATGACCAGTTGGTGTTGACTTAATTAAATCTCTAATTTCTTGATAGCTATCTTTTATCTTTTTTTTATATTCATCATTAACAATTTCATTTCTTGCTGGAATACTAAAATTTGGCGATCTTTGAAAAATTGAAAGCTTCTTTGCTGATTTGGCTATCTCAGGTGCTAGCTGTATTCCTGTAGAACCAACACCAATTTGTGCAACTCTTTTATTTTTAAAATCTACACCAGTATGAGGCCATTTTCCTGTGTGGTACCATTTACCTTTAAATTTACTTAAACCATTTATCTTTGGAATATTGGCTGCTGATAAACAACCAACAGCACTAATTAAATATTTACATGAAAAGGTTTTATCTTTATTAGTTTTGATGTTCCATAAATTACTTTTCTCATCGAAATGTGCTTTAATAACTTTATTATCAAAAAGCATATCTTTTTTTAAACTTAATTTTTCAACAACGTAGTTTAAATATTCTAAGATAATATCTTGTTTTGAATATTTTTCAGGCCATGACCAATTTTCAAATATTTCTTTTGAAAATGTAAAGTTGTAAGTGTGACTTTCTGAATCACATCTGGCTCCTGGATATCTATTCCAATACCAAGTGCCACCCAAATCCTTACCTGACTCAATTATTAGAGTATTAAGTTTTAATTTATCTCTTAAGCTGTGAAGTTGATAAATACCAGAAAAGCCTGCACCAATTATTATAGCATCATAACTAATCATAATAGAATATTCATAATTTAAATTTAATCTAATTCAAATTCCTTGGTATAATCTTTTTTTAATGACGGATTTTGATCTTTTTTATCCAAATAACAATTGCCAATAATTAATTTATCCAAATCTGTTCCCATAAAACAATAGAATGCATCTAGTGGAGTATTAACAATTGGCTCTCCCCTAACATTAAAAGATGTATTTACAAGAATTGGACAATTTGTTTTCTCTTTAAATTTTTTAATTAATCTAAAATATTTTTCATTAGTTTCTTTGTGGACTGTTTGTATTCTTGCAGAGTAATCAACATGGGTAACAGCTGGTATTTCTGATCTTTTGATATTTAGCTTATCTATGCCAAATAGGTTTTTTTGATCTTCAGTCATCTCAATGATTTTATCATTATTAATATTTGAAACCATTAACATGTATGGACTATCCACATTAATATCGAACCACTCTGATAAATCTTCTTTTAATATTGATGGTGCAAATGGACGAAAACTTTCTCTATATTTGACTTTTAAATTTAAATTTTTTTGCATTTTTTCTGATCTTGGATCACCTAGAATAGATCTTCCACCAAGTGCACGCGGACCAAATTCCATTCTTCCTTGAAACCAACCAACCGCCTCTTCTTTTGATAAATCTGTAGCAGTTTTATCTAATAATTCTTCATCTTTAATAATTTCATATTTTGCACCAGCTTTATCAAGTTGTTCTTCAATTTCTTTTTGTGAATATTCTGGTCCTAGATAAGAACCCTGCATACTGTCTTTAAGATCAATTGATCTAGGATTATTTTGTTCTATATGCCACAAAGCCAATGCAGCACCTAAAGATCCCCCAGCATCACCTGCTGCAGGCTGAACCCAGATATTATCAAATATTTTTTCTTTTAATATTCTTCCATTAGCAACACAATTAAGGGCAACACCTCCAGCTAAACATAGATTGGATATATTAAATTCTTCTTTTAAGGATTTGGCAATTTTAATCATTATATCTTCCGTCACCTTTTGAATAGATGCAGCAATATCCATGTGATATTGAGTTAGCTTTTCATGTTTAGCATCTCTGACTTTTTGGCCAAATAAGTTATCAAATTTTTTATTGGTCATTGTTAAGCCAGTTGCATAATTAAAGTATGACTGATCTAAATGAAATGAACCATCTTCTTTTATATCAATTAAATTACTCTTAATTTTATCTTCGTAAATTGGATCTCCATAAGGTGCTAAACCCATAAGCTTATATTCACCACTATTTACTTTAAAGCCAGTGTAATAAGTAAATGCCGAATAAAGCAATCCTAAAGAATGAGGAAAATGAATCTCTTTTTTAATTTCTAAATTGTTTCCCTTACCAATGGCGATTGTTGTTGTAGCCCATTCACCTACTCCATCAGCAGTTAATACTACCGCTTCTTCAAATGGGGAAGGGAAAAATGCACTTGCAGCATGACTTAAATGATGGTCTGAAAAATAAATTTTTTTATCGTCATTAAAGTTATCATCATGTTTTTTTAATTCATTAAAAAGCATTTTTTTTTGAAAAAGTTTATCCTTTAACCATATTGGCATTGCCATGCAGAAAGATTTAAAGCCTCTTGGAGCAAAGGCAACATAAGTTTCAAGTAATCTTTCAAATTTTAAAAAAGGTTTTTCAAAAAAAATAACTTGATCAACTTGACTAAGTTTAATTTTTGCAAAATTTAAAACAAATTCGATTGCATTAAACGGATAACTTGCGTCATGTTTTTTTCTAGTAAATCTTTCTTCTTGAGCAGCAGCTATAATCTTGCCGTCTACAAGAATAGTTGCAGCACTGTCATGATAAAATGCTGAAATACCCAATATAGTTTTCACTTAAAAAATTGTATAAATAAATGGAGCCACAGCTGTACCTTGACTTAAAACAATCAATCCACCAAATAATACTAAAACTAATAGAATTGGTAGTAGCCAATATTTTTTTCTAACTTTTAAAAATTCCCAAAATTCTTTTAAAAAATCCATAACTAAAATTGATTTTTCATCTTACTTTCAATTTTAGATTTTTCAATCCAATATGTCTTCTTATTACCTTTTTTCAAATTTAATAAATTCTTTCCTAAAACTCTCATAATTACAGATGTGGGTGTAACAATAGCAAAGAAAACTATACCCATGACTATTGGTGAAACAAAGCTACCTAATAAAATTCCAAATTTAAACCAAATTTTGTTTAATGGGGTTAAAACTTTTGAATTCAATAATCCTAAAATTAAAAAAATTATAGCAATCATTAAGGACCAAATTCTAATATTTCCATCCTTAAATAAAGGAAATGTTGAAACTATTAAGAAGAATAGAAAAAAAACTATTCCAAAACTTTTATTTGTTCCAATTTTAATATTACTATTTTTCAAATCAAATTAGTGAAGGTTGCTTGATCATGTCTTCTTTATTGATCCCTGCAACTTTAACTGGTCTTTTCATAGCATCTCTTCTGAAAGGCTCTCCCAGTTCTTGGTTGAGAATTACTTCAATAAATGTTGTAATCCCTTTCTTTTGATCTTCACATGATTGCATGATAGCGGCTGTAGTCTCTTCCATGGTTCGAACAGTAACACCTTTTAATCCACAAGCATCAGCAACTTTTGCATAACTTAATTCTGGATCAAGCTCTGTTCCAACAAAATTATCATCAAACCATAAAGTAGTATTTCTTTTTTCAGCTCCCCACTGATAGTTTCTAAAAATTACCATTGAAATTGCTGGCCATTCTGGTCTTGCCACTGAACTCATTTCGTTCATGCTGATACCGAATGCACCATCACCTGCAAAACCAATTACTGGTGTTTCAGGACATCCAATTTTTGCCCCAAGAATTGCTGGAAAACCATAACCACAAGGACCAAATAATCCTGGTGCTAAATATTTTCTACCTTTTTCAAATGTAGGATAAGCATTTCCAATTGCACAGTTGTTACCAATATCACTTGAGATAATTACATCATCAGGCATTCCTGCTTGAATTCCTCTCCAAGCTTCTCTTGGAGACATTCTGTCTGCATCTCTTTTTCTAGCTTCTGCATTCCAAACTGTACCTTCATCATCATCTTCATGATCTAGACTTGATAACTCTTGCAACCAAGCAGATTTGGTTTGGTGAATTGTATTCTTTCTCTCTTCTCTATTCATGTCCCCTGCTGTTGAAGAAAGTTGAGCTAAGATTTGTTGAGATACTAATTTTGCATCCCCACAAATACCAACTGATACTTTTTTAGTTAAACCAATTCTGTCTGAATTCATATCAACTTGAATGATACTTGCATCTTTTGGCCAGTAATCCATTCCATAACCAGGTAAAGTTGAGAAAGGGTTTAATCTTGTGCCGAGTGCAAGAACAACATCAGCTTTCTTAATTAATTCCATTCCTGCTTTTGATCCGTTATACCCTAATGGTCCAGCTGCTAATGGGTGACTTCCTGGGAAACTATCATTGTGTTGATACCCTGAGCAAACTGGGGCATCTAATTTCTCAGCTAATTTTTTACAATCTTCAATCGCCCCACCAATTACAACACCAGCACCAGATAATATTACTGGAAACTTTGCGTTTGATAGTAAGTCAGCTGCTTTTTTAATTGCATCAACTCCACCTGCTTGTCTCTCAAGTCTAACAATTGGAGGAAGGTCAATATCAATTACTTGTGTCCAATAATCTCTTGGAACATTTATTTGTGCAGGAGCTGATCCTCTGATCGCTTTTTCAATTACTCTATTTAATACTTCTGCCATTCTTGAAGCGTCTCTAACTTCTTCTTGGTAGCAAACCATATCTTTAAATAAATTCATTTGTTCTACTTCTTGAAAACCACCTTGACCCATAGTTTTATTAGCAGCTTGAGGTGTAACTAAAAGTAATGGTGTGTGGTTCCAGTATGCAGTTTTAATTGGCGTAACAAGACCTGTAATTCCAGGACCATTTTGTGCAATGACCATTGACATTTTACCAGTAGATCTTGTGTAACCATCTGCAATTAATCCACCGTTTGTCTCATGAGCAACATCCCAAAAGGTTATACCAGCATCAGGAAAAATATCCGATATTGGCATAAAAGCTGAACCAATAATTCCGAATGCGTGTTCAATTCCATGCATTTGTAAAACTTTTACAAAAGCTTCTTCTGTTGTCATTTTAGTCATAATAATTAGGCCTTCCTGCTTAAGTTGTTAAAAAATCTATAAATAAATTGTTAATTTTAAAGATTAATATATAAGAATTAAAAAATTTCAAACAAACAAATCGACACAATTATGGCTACAGACATTATTATTCACGATGAAAAAGACAACGTAGGAGTAGTTGTTATTGATAAAATCACTCCAAAACAAGATTGCGCATGCTGGATTATGGAAAATGATAAAACAATTCAAATTCAATCAGTAGATGAAATTCAATTAGGACATAAAATTGCAATGATTGACCTTAATGAAGGTGATACTATTTTGAAATACGGTCATGATATTGGAAAAGTAGTTAAATCAATCAAAAAAGGTGAGCATGTTCATGTTCACAATGTAAAAACGAAGAAGTGGTAAAAAATATGGAAATTCCAAAAAGTTTTTTAGGTTATAAAAGAGAAAATGGCAGAGTTGGTACTAGAAACCATGTAATCATCTTACCTGTAGATGATATTTCAAACGCTTGTGCTGAAGCTGTAGCAAACAATATTAAAGGTACAATGGCCCTACCACACTCTTATGGAAGACTTCAATTTGGTGCTGATCTAGATTTACATTTTAGAACAATGATTGGAACTGGAAAAAACCCTAACGTTGCTGCTGTAATTGTTATTGGTATTGAGCCTAAATGGACAAAAAGAATTGTTGATGAAATTGCTAAAACTGGAAAACCAGTTGAAGGATTTCACATTGAAAGAACTGGTGATATTGGAACAATCATGAAGGCTTCAAAAAAAGCTCAAGAGTTTGCAATGTGGGCTTCTGAAAAGCAAAGAGAAGAGTGTCCTTTAAGTGATTTATGGATTTCCGTTAAATGTGGTGAATCTGACACAACATCAGGTCTTGCTGCTAACCCAACAGTTGGAAACTTAATGGATAAATTAGAACCATTAGGAGTTCATTTATGTTTTGGTGAAACGTCAGAATTAACAGGTGCTGAAAAAGTTTGTGCTACACGTGGTGCCACCCCTGAAGCTTCTGAAAAATTCATGAAAACATGGAGTGATTACAACGATTTTATTCTAAAAGAAGCAACAGATGATCTTTCTGATAGTCAACCAACAGCTGGTAATATTGCTGGTGGGTTAACAACTATTGAAGAAAAAGCATTTGGAAACTTCCAAAAAATTGGAAATTGTAAATTTATTGATGTATTAGAGCCAGCAGAAGAGCCTACTAAAGGAAAAGGTTTATACTTTATGGATACTTCATCTGCAGCAGCTGAGTGTATTACACTTCAAGCAGCAGCTGGATTTAACATTCACTTATTCCCAACAGGTCAAGGTAATATCGTAGGTAACCCTATCGAACCAGTTGTAAAATTAACTGCAAACCCATTAACTGTAAAAGGTATGGGTGAACATATTGATTGTGATGTATCTAAAATTTTATCACGTGAGATGACTATGTCTGAAGCTGGTGATGAATTAATCAAATCAATGATTAGAGTTGCTAACGGTAGATTAACTTGTGCTGAAGCTTTAGGTCATAAAGAATTTGTTATGACTAAGCTTTATAGAAGTGCTTAGCTTTTAGAGTTTTTCTCTGTAAACATGGATTCTCAAAAAATTATTAACGTTCTTCCTGGTTTGGTACTTGCTTTAGTCTTCTGCTTATTTTCACAAGGAATAAATAATGTTATTGGTATAGAGCTTTTTGGAACCACCAAAAGTCCTATTTCAACAGTAATGATTGCAATATTGCTTGGGATTATTATGGGAAATGCATTTACACCAAGGCCAGGGATGATGATTGGTTTGGATTTTACTCAAAAATATATTCTTAAATTGGGAATAATTTTTTTAGGAATAAGACTGGGTTTCGAAGAATTTCTAAAATTTGGAACAGTTGCTATTCCTTTAATTATTGTATGCATATTAAGTGTTCTTATTCTTATTAAATTATTAATTAAGAAAGTTTCGATCTCATCTAAAATGTCTTACTTGATAGCAATTGGTACAAGTGTTTGTGGTGCAACAGCGATAGTGGCAGTAGCACCTATTATAGAAGCAAAAAAAACTGAAGTTGCGTATGCGATAGCAAATATTACGTTGTTTGGGGTTATAGCTATGCTTATTTATCCTTATTTTGCACAATGGTATTTTTATGGAGAGCCTGTAATGGCAGGTTTATTTTTAGGAACTGCTATTCATGAAACCTCGCAAGTCGCAGCAGCTGGATTAATTTATGATCAGCAATTTAATAGCCCCGAAACTTTAAATGTAGCTACAGTTACAAAACTAATAAGAAATACATTTTTAGTAATCATGGTGCCACTATTTGGTTTTTTATATAATAGAGGTAAAGTTAAAGATAAAAACTACTCAATATTCAGTATTTTCCCATATTTCGTTATTGGTTTCATTGGGATGATTTTTGTAAGAAACATTGGAGATCAAATATTTACTATAGAGAATGGTAATTATGAATTTTGGAAAACTTTAATCAATTATATTAAAAGCTTAGCTACTGTTTTCCTTACTATGGCTATGGCTGCTGTTGGTATATCTATTAATTTAAATGAATTAAAAAGCATGGGGTATAAACCTTTTGTTGTCGGATTAATTGCTGCTGTGACAGTGGGGATAGTTAGCATCTTGAGTCTTGAGACGTTTCTTAAAGTTTTTTTATAAATTATTTTGCTTTTAAAGCATATTTCTTTCTTAAGGATGAAAAAAATTTTCTAATAAGAGCAGCTCCAACTCCCAAGAGAATTGCAAACATGATAGAAAACAATCCATAAAAAAATGGCATATCTTCTGAAAATTCTAAAATAAATATTGAGAAAAAATTTAAATCTGAAGTTAATACTTGTATTATTTCTTTTTCAGTTTGCTCAGCAAAAAATGTTTCATAAGCAATAGCTATTCCAACTAATAATAATAAAATTGCAAGTAACGCTTTCAAGCCAGAACTATCAATTTTTTCACCAAGTTTTTGTCCTATTTGAACACCTATGATTGATCCAACAACTAACATGACTACTAACATTAAATCTATAGAGCCAAAATTAAATGAATGCAAAAAAGTAACTATGACACTTACAAAAATTGTTACAAACAAAGAAGTCCCTGGAACTAATTTTGTTGGCATTTTAATTATATAAATCATCGCAGGTACCAATATAAAAGCACCTCCTATACCCATTATAGCAGCAATAAATCCTACAAATAAACCAATTATAATTGGGGTAAATATACTTTCGTATAATTTTGATTTTGGAAACCTCATTCTTAGTGGAAGACCATGTATCCAATAATGAACGTGTAATTTTTTTTTAACTATAAGATTTCTTTTTGCCCTGTCTATTTCTCCAAGACTTTCGACTAACATTAATGTACCAATTATTGCAAGTATATACATATAGGCTAAAGAAATAACTGTATCAATTTTTCCAATACCTTTAAAATATGTAAAAATATAAATACCTAATGCAGTCCCAATAGTTCCACCAATAACAATCATAAGACCCATTTTATAATCTAAAGTATTTTTTAAATAATGAGTTGTTGATCCTGAAACTGATGTTGCAAGAATATTGTTAGCTTCATTTGCAACTGCATATGCAGGTGGTACACCTAAAAAAATTAAAAATGGGGTCATTAAAAAACCACCACCAACACCAAATAAACCTGAAAGCACTCCAACAATTGCACTCAATAAAAGTATTTCAATAGGGTTTACAAATACTTGAGCTATTGGTAAAAATACATCCATAAAAAATTAAGAGTTGCTAAAAAACAACTTAACTAAATGTGATAAAAGTTCCAACTAATATAATACCCCAATAAGCAGCAAGACTAACAAAAATACCTGTTTTGATAATAGTTGCTTTAAAATCTGAAATTTTATTAAATACTTTTATGTTGGAAATTGACATTACAACCGTCAATACACCCAGTTAATTATTTGTCAAATAAATAGTTAATATAAAATGATTTTTTTTATTAGTAGATGGTTGCTCCGAAAACCTTAACATCATCCCCTTCAACACCAAGGACTAACCTTCCAAGAAACTCACCTTCAATTTCTTTACTCTTTTGTTTGAATAAGACTGTAATATTCATACCTCGCCTTAAACATCCAAAAGCATTATAATCTTCAGATAAACTAGTTAACAATTTGTTGTTAGCCCATTGCTTTCCAAGCTCTACTTCATTAGCCCCAAATAGCATTTGAGTTCCAAAATCCTTAGTAAACCCACCATAATCTTTCATATTTGAGGTTTTGACAAGATTATCCCAAATAGGATTAGCAATTGCTATAATCTCATCATCAGATTTCTCTAAAAGATTCATATTTTAAGTTTAACTGTTTTAAGAAGCTTTTCTCTTCTCGTTCTCGTCAACTATATGATAAACGGGTACTTTCTCTAGAGTAAATTTACCAGTTTTTGGATCACGTCTTGAAACTGTTAAGCAGTGCCAATTATCATCATCAAGTTTCATATGGTCACCTCTGTAATAGTAACCTGGCCAACGTGTTTCTTCTCTAAACATAGTATGTTCAGTTACACACTGGGAAGTCAAAGCTCTGTGTTTTAATTCCCAAGCTCTCATAAGTTGATGTAAATCTTCAGCGCCTACTTTTTCCAAATCTTCTTCTAACCAAGCAAGTAATTCTAAGCCTCTTTTAAGCATATTACCATTCGTCATGTAGTTGGTTGCAATACCACCAACATACTCGTCCATAATTCTTTGTAGACGTTGAAGTCCTTGAATTGGTGAAATGTAACTTGGTGAAACTGTTCCACCTGTAATCTCATTTTGAGCAACTTGATAAGTCTCAAGAGGTTTAAATATAGCAGTTTTAAAGTCTTCACACTGTTTGTCTGTAACTTTAATGCCTTCTGCTTTTTTATCTTCAATATATTTAACAGCAGCTTTTGCAGCTAAACGACCTTCAGTAAATGATCCTGACGAAAATTTATGAGCACTTCCACCAACAGTATCACCTGCACCAAAAAGTCCATCAATAGTTAACATTCTGTTATAACCCCAGAAATATTCTGGTGGAGATAAATCTTCAGGTCCACTAACCCAAGCTCCAGAACATGTTGCATGAGAACCCATAACATAAGGCTCAGATGTAGTTAATTCAGGATTTGTGTATTTAGGATCGATATTTTGAGAAGCCCAAACAACAGCTTGACCAACAGTCATACCAAGGAAATTTTCCCAGCCAACTGTTTCTAAATGTGGATCTTGGAAAGCTTCAGTAGTTACCATGTGAATTGGTCCGCCTCCTGCAATAGTTTCTTGAATAAATGCGTGGTTTCTTAAACATGTAGGAGTTGGATGATGATCAATGTATTCACCAACTAATTCTTTAGTTTGATCATACCACTTCTTCTCATAATTCTCTCCATTTGCATTTTGAGTATAAGTTTTAAGGTGTAAGAAGTATGCTCCAACTGGACCATAACCATCTTTAAATCTACATAACACAATTCTGTTTTCCATTTGTGTCATTTTAGCTCCAACAGCAATAGGTAACGCATAAGCAGAACCATTACTCCAAGGTGCGTACCAAGTTCTTCCCATTCCCTCACCAACTGCTCTTGGTTTGAAAATGTGAGATGCTCCACCTGCTGCAACAATTACAGTTTTTGATCTAAATACATGGAAGTCACCAGTTCTCATATTGAAACCAACAGCTCCGCCTACTCTATTTTCTTGAGCCTCATCCATTAAAAGATGAGTAATCATTATTCTATTATAAATTTTGTCAGCTGATTTTTTTGCAGCTTCTGCAACGATTGGCTTGTAACTTTCACCATGAATCATGATCTGCCATTTACCTTCTCTAAGGTAACGACCAGTTTTTTCATTTTTCATCATTGGTAAGCCCCACTCATCAAACATATGAACTGTTGAATCAACGTGACGAGCCATGTCATAACCTAAATCTTCTCTAACCATTCCCATTAAATCGTTACGTGCATATCTTACGTGGTCTTCAGGTTGATTTTCACCCCACTGCATACCCATGTAACAGTTAATTGCGTATAAACCCTGAGCAACAGCTCCACTTCTATCAATATTAGCTTTTTCAACACAAATAATTTTCATGTCTCTTCCCCAGTGTCTAGCTTCAAAAGTAGCACCAGTTCCAGCCATACCACCACCAACAACTAGAACATCGCAATCCTCAAAATGTGTTTTATGCTTAGCCATTAGTAGTAAACTCCTTTTTTAAAGGTATCTTTTGGTACTGATGGTAATTTACCATCAATATTTAAACCATTAGGCTCAGTGTAAAGCATTTGAGAGTTAATCTCATCATCATTAGGTTTTTCACCTTCTGCTAATTTTGGAATGAATTTTCCCCAAGGCTTTGTTGTAATTGGAGATACAAAATCTTTTGTAGTTCCATTTCTAAATTTAATTTTCCAAGAAATAGTTCCTTTTTCTTCTTCACGCCTAACTCTTACGCTGTGACCCATAGGAGCAAAGTCTGCATAACCTCGAACATCAATTGCATGATTAGGGCAAGCTTTTACACAAGAATAGCATTCCCAACAAAAATTAGGTTCAATATTAACTGCTCTTCTAATATTTTCATCAATGTGCATTATATCTGATGGACAAATATCCACGCAGTGACCACATCCATCGCATCTCGTCATGTATACAAAAGTTGACATATTATATTACCTCTCTCTTTTTAATAGTGTTTTGGTTGTTCTCTTTTAATTCCTAGTCCAAATTGTTTTGGTGCATCAGCTAATGGAGGTAGATTGTCTCTTGATCCATCTGCTTCTGCTAAGTTTTTTTGGATTGCTGCACCAGGCTTGTAAATCATATGTGCAAATTTTGACCAATAAACTCCCCCAAATAAAACAATGTTTGAGGTAATAAATAAAACTAAAAATATATATCCTAATCCAGTTGATCCTGAGGATTGAAAATAAGACCAAGCAAGTCCAGTAGTTGCACATGCAAGAAGTGCTAGGACAAATAAGTCTGCTTTAATAATTCTATACCATGGATGAGCTTCCGCTAATACATCCACTCTTAAAAATAACCAAAACCAGTATCCACCAACACAAGTCATTATTGCTCCAACATGCCAAATCATAGGCCAAACTGTTGGTGCTGCAGTTCCTGTTCCAGTGTAACCAAAAACTAATACAACTGATGCAACCCAAAATAAAATAGTTCCATACATTCCCATAACATGAGCAATTCTTCTTTTGCCAGCACCTAGCTCTGCAGTAGTTGCAATATCATGCACTACAGTTTTTAAAATAACTGAAGTTTTTTCTCCCACACCAAGTTCTCTTTCGGCAGCTAATTTTGCTTTTTTTGCATTATTGAAAAAATAAGTAACATTTTTATGATGTATCATTTGAACAACTGTTCCAATGACGATTAGAGCTAACATTGCTAAAACAAAGCCTTGAATTACAGAAGGAGAAATTGACTCTGCTAATGTAGAAAATGGACTAATTGACATCATATAGAATATTACCCTTTATAACTATTTTGTTGAATCTTAATTTTGAGTTTTTAATATAGTTGAAATGATAGATCAACCGTTATTAGGTGCGCTATTTAACAATCAAAATACAACTTACGCTTTACGTTTATAATGTTGTTTTAAAGGAATAACCGACCTAACTCCTCCTTGAGGGTTTTCAACGTCACCCTCTCTTCGTGGAATTAAATGAATATGACAGTGAAGGATTGATTGTCCAGCAATAGCACCAGAATTTGCTCCAATATTAAACCCTTTAACTGAAGGATCTTTTAATATTATTTCGTCTTTAATTTTTTTGATAAGGTTATTGCAAGCGATCACTTCATTGTCATTTAAGTCAAAATAATCTTTAACATGACGCTTTGGAATAATTAAACAATGAAATTCAGACACAGGATATGTGTCATAACTGGCATAAGCCAACTCATTTTCAGTAGCTGAACCACTTTGTTTAGAGTTGCAGAATAAACAGGGGTTATTTGGGTCAAACATAAATATTATTTATAGATAGAACATTTGTTAACTTCACTTTTATAAAAACTAGATAGTATTTTATAAAATTTTAAACTTTTTCTCTTCCATTTAATTTCATTAATATTTTTTATTGATGCAACACCTTTTCCAGAACCAATAAGAAGAATTTCGTTATATTCGGATAAAGTTTTGATCAGTATATCTTTGTTATTAATCTTACTTAATTTTTTATTAAAGAAACTATAGGTAATACCCTTGTATATATTATTTAAAGGAGAGTAAACTTTATCACCTTTGATAAATAACATATTTGAAGTTCCGCTTTCTAAAATTGTATTTTTATAACAAAGACCAACATCTGAAGTGGTGTTATCCATTTTGGACAAATGTTTTAATATAAATCTATATTTAAGATTTTTAAATTTAGGGTCAAATCGTTTGTGGCTAATAAGCTTTAGATTAAAATTTAATTTAGGAGTTTTTCTATTTCTTAAAGAAATTGATATCATCTTTTTATTAACAGCAACTCTAAGAAGATGATTGTAAGATCTTTTTTTATCAATATTTAATTTTATTAATTTAAGAATATTTTTTTCAAGGTTTGGGGTATTTAGTTTATAAATCTTTAAAGATTTTATTAAATTTTTAATATGTTTTTTAAAAAAAAGTATCTTAGCAGGTCTTCCAAAAATCCACATGGTCGTGAACACACCATTATCCCCCCAAAGATCTTTAAAATTAATTTCTTCGTAGGTTTTATGCTGATAAGATTTTTTTAATAAGTAAGTTACCATTTTCAGTTAAAAAAGATTCGGGGTGAAATTGAAAGCCATATACTTTTTCTTTATTATTTTCTATTGTCATTGCTGTATTTGAAATAACACACCTCATTGTAATTTCAAAATTTTTTGCAGTAAATGGCTCTTTTAATTTTAGAGAGTGATATCTACCAACGGTGAATTGACTATTTTTTTTAAACAATGAGTTTTTGCTGGTCACTTTTATTTTAGATTGAAAACCATGATAAATCTTTTTTTGCTCAATTATTTTTCCATTTTCACAATGTAGAATTTGTTGAAACCCAAGACAAATGCCTATAATTTTTTTTTTACCTTTGTATTTTTTATAGATTTTTGAACTAGAGGGATAATCTTTTGGTGCACCTGGGCCTGGTGAAAAAACAATAATATCTGCTTTTTTTAATTTATTTTCATTTATTTTGTTAAAATTTGCACAAACCACCTCATCAAAATTTTCAAATTGATGCACTACGTTGTGAGTAAAAGAGTCTTGATGATCGATAATGTATATCATTTATAAAGATCCATTAATGATTTTGCTTTAATATAGTTTTCATTAAATTCATCAGCTGCATTACTGTCAATTACCACTCCTGAGGCTACAGAAATCTCTGATTTACCTTTAAAGTTTAATATGGATCTAATAATAATATTGAACCTCATATCTCCATTGAACTTTAAATAACCAAAACTTCCTGTGTAAATATTTCTGCTTTGTTTTTCCTGCTTATTTAATAAATTTAATGTGCTAATTTTTGGACATCCGATTACTGATCCACCCGGCATCATTGCTTTTATAATCTCTAATGAGGTAACTTTATTCTTGAGCTGTCCTCCAATTAAACTCACGTAATGATAAAGATCCCTGTATTCCTCAACTATCTTTTTCTTTAAAATTTTTACTGAACCTGGTTTACAAATTCTAGATAAATCATTTCTTTCCATATCAACAATCATGTTGTGCTCTTTGGTCTCTTTTAAGTTTTTTCTAAAAAATGTGAGGGCCTTGTTCTTATTTAACTTTTTAGTTTTCTTTAAAGTGCCTGCTATAGGCTTTGTTGTTATAAAATTATTTTTTTTTGTTATCAAATTTTCAGGTGAACAGCTTATTATTGAATAATTTTTATCCTTAATCATAAAGGCTTCAGGTGCCATATTGCTTTTTACTAGCCTAACAAAAAAATCTAAAGCATCTATTTCAGATTTATTACTGTATTTAGTGCAGATTTTAATCTGGTATGTTTCACCAGATTTTATTTTTTTTTTAAACTTATCAAATACTACTTTATAGGATTTTTTATTAATATTTATTTTAAACAAATCACTAGGATATGATGATCTAGTTTTTTTATACTCCAGATTATTTGAAAGTTTTACTTTTGTTTCAGGTTTGTAAAATATCCCTTTTGGAAAATTTATTGTTTTTTGTTTTTTTATTTTTACGTCTATTAATTTATTTAGTATTTCATAACCAAAAAAACCAATAAATAAGTCTGTTTCTTTATGAGTAGATTTTAATTTTGTATTTTTGTTAATGAATTTTTCAATATTTTTATTGCTTAAAATGATCTTTTTTGAAAAGTCCGTATAAAGATCAAACCCCTTATCTGATTTGTAGATTATAAAGGGTTTTTTTGAATTATTTAAATCTAGTAAGTAGTTTTTCTTATTCAATTTTTTATTCTGTTTTTAATCTTAAAACTGCTTCTTCCTTAATCGGTAGATGTATTATTGCTGCAAAAACAGATAAAGCAATTGCTAAATACCAAGCATAATCATAAGAGCCATATAAATCATGAAATAATCCTCCAAGAAAAGCTCCAAAAAATGAGCCTACTTGATGACTTAAAAAAACTATTCCATATAATACACCTAAATATTTTGTTCCAAAAATATGGGCAACTATACCGCTTGTTGCTGGCACCGTTGAAAGCCATAAAAAGCCAAAACTTGCACCAAAGATAAATGCATTAATGTTACTTGCTGGTAAGAAGATAAATAAGATTATTGAAACACCCCTTAATGCATAGATAGAGCTTAAAATAATTTTTTTACTAATTTTTGTAGAAAGATATCCACTTAATAGAGAGCCAAATATGTTAAATAGTCCAATTAAGGATAAAATTGCAGCAGCTGTCCAGCTTTCTAGGCCTCTATCAATTACATATTTTGGAACATGAGTTCCAACTAAAGTTATATGAAAACCACATACAAAAAAACCAGATGTGAGTAAAACGTAGCTTTTGTTTTTAAAGGCCTCTTTTAGAGCATCAAAGGTACTTTGATTGTTAGGTTTTTCAATGGATTGAGCTAAAGACGGAGATCTAACAAAAAAAGCTACTATAAGTCCAATAAACAAGAATATTGTAAATACAAAAAGTGTGTCCACCCATCCATTTTTAATTAAGGAATAACTTGTATAAAGTGGGGAGATAAAATAGCCCAAAGAACCGACAGCTGTAACAATACTCATCGCAATAGTTCTATTTGATAATGGGAAATGTTTTCCAACAATTGACATTGGAATACTAATTGCAGTTCCACCTAAACCAATTCCAACTAAAAGTCCTAAATCTATTTGAAAAAAAATTCCAGTATTTGGACCGGTATACAAAAAGTAAATTCCTAAAATATAAAAAACAAAAGCTAAGCAAATCGCTTTATGTCCACCATATTTATCAGCGATGGCTCCAAATATAGGACCTGTTAAACCCCACATTAACATTTGAATGCCTATTGCTAATCCAGATTGAGTTATTGAAATATCTAAATCATTTTTAAAATCCATGAAAAATAGACCAAAAGTTTGTCTAACTCCAAGAGAAATTAAAACTACAACACAGGCTGCAATCAGCGTTATTAAAGCTGTTTTATTTTTTATAAATATTTCTGAACTCATTTAACATGTTTAAGAGATTTTTTTAAATCATCAATGAGATCTTTTGGATCTTCTAAACCAATGTGCAGTCTTACTAGATGTTCGTCTTTAGCTAATTTTAGATATTCTCTATTACCTTGTTCACGTTTGTCCTGATATAACGCAAGGCTTTCAAATCCACCCCAACTATAACCATAACCAAATAGTTTTAAAGAATTAACAAACTTGATTACTGAGTTTTTATTTTTTGATCTAATTTTTAAACCCATCAATCCTGATGCACCAGAATAATACTTTTTCCACATTCTAAAATTAAATGAATCTTTTTTATGTGGGTATAATAATTTTATATTTTTATAATTAGATAAAAACTCAGCTACTTGTTTTGCACTTTTTTCATGCTTGTCTAATCTAACATCTAAAGTTCTAAGTCCTCTTGTTATCAAATAAGCATCATCAGGACCAAGTCTTAAACCAGTTATCTTATTTGCCTTATCAACTTGTTTAAAAACTTTTTTATTAACAGCTAAACTTCCACCCATAACATCAGAGTGGCCCGAATAATATTTGGTAGCAGATACAATTGACATATCAAAACCAAGTTTAATTGGTTTTAAAAAATAAGGTGTTCCCCAGGTATTATCAATTGCTGAAAAAATTTTATTCTTTTTTGCAATTGATACTATTTTACCTAAATCTTGAAAATCAAATGTATTGCTTCCAGGATTTTCAACAAAAATTAATTTTGTTTTTTTTGTAATTGCTTTTTCTAAAGTTTTCAAATCATGTGGGTCATAAAAAATAGATTTTATATTAAATTCTTTTAGAAAATCTTGAGTTAAAATTCTCGTAGGAGAATATGTCGGATCTGCCACAATAATTTCATCACCAGGTCGAACAACACTAAAAATAGATAAGAAAACTGATCCAAATCCAGTTGGTGTTAAAAATACATGATAACACTCTTCCATTTCTTTGAGTATTTGTGACAAAACATGAGTTGTTGAGGTTCCTTGTCTTCCATAATCAAAATGTCCACCTGTTGGATCTTTTTTGCTCTTATCCTGCATTTTTCTAATATCTTGCATAGATTTGAAGATAATAGTCGAAGCTCTTACTACAGGGGGGTTAACTGACTGATTATGGTAATCTTTTGCAGTATGTTTAAGGAAAGTCTTGAATGATTTAGTCATAAAAAATTTGATAAGTTTAAGGGAGAATGCTATATCCCTCCAATAACGTCAATAAAATTATATATAGGATAGTATGGGTTACCCAAAGAAACATAGAGGTCGAAGAAAACAGGGCTCTAAAAAAAGAAGAGCTAAAAGAAAAGCTAAAAATAAATAAATTATAAACTAGTTTATTTATATCTACAGTTATTAGCTTTTAATCCAACCACCACCTAATACCTTATAGCCATTATTGTTTTTTGAATAAAACACACATGCTTGTCCAGGCGCAATACCGTGTTCCTCTTCCAATAAATTAACGTTCGCATTGGTATCATTGATATCTATCTTTGCTTTAATCAACCTTCCAGTTGACCTTACTTTTACAAATAATTCATTTTTAAAATCATTTTGATCATTTGTAATAATATTTAAATCCTTTAAGTTTATTTTTGTTTTAACAAGGTGTTCCTTAACACCAACAATAATTTCATTTTTATCAGCTATAATCTTTACTACATATAATGGGTTCTTATCAGAAACTCCAATTCCTTTTCTTTGACCAATTGTATAGTTAATAATACCATCATGAACTCCTATAACTTCACCATTCATATTTTTAATATTACCTTTGCTAAAAGAGTTTGGTCTAAATTTTTCTATAACTGAAGCGTAGTCTCCATTTGGAACAAAGCAAATATCTTGGCTGTCGGGTTTGTCTGCAACATTAAGATCTAGTTCTCTTGCAATGTTTCTAGTTTCATCTTTAAGAAGATTGCCTAAAGGAAATCTTAAAAAATTTAATTGATCTTTTGTAGTATTGAATAAAAAATAACTTTGATCTCTATTTAAATCAATACCTCTATACATATCCGTATTATCTTTTTCAGTGATACTTTTAACATAATGCCCTGTTACTAAAGCATCAGCGTTGAGTCTTTTTGCTTCTTCAAATAAATCTGTAAATTTAACTGTTTTATTACATTGCACACATGGAATGGGTGTTTCTCCATTTAAATAACTGTCTATAAAATTATCAATGACCCCTTCTTTGAATTTATTTTGATAATATAAAATTTTATGTTCTATCTTTAGTTTATCAGCTACTCTTTTTGCATCCATAATATCTTGGCCTGCGCAACATTGTTTTGAAGAAGCTGTCTCTTTACTATCGTTATAGAGTTTTAAAGTTATACCAATTACATTGTATCCTTCATTTTTCATCATAGCTGCAACTGTTGAAGAATCTACCCCTCCTGACATTGCAACAACAACTAAAGTATCTTTTGGTTCTTTAGCTATTCCAATAGAATTCAATTTTGTCATATTTAATGATATTTATTAGTATATTAACTATAAGTAAATTAATGATTTTAGATTTCGAACCAGGCGACAAAGTTACTAACCCTAATAACAAAGATTGGGGAACTGGACAAGTTCAGTCAATAATCAATGGTAAAGTTACTGTAAATTTTGAAAATGTTGGAAAAAAAGTTATTAATTCAAAAATAATTCAATTAGAAAAATTATATAAATGAACCTTGAAGAAAAAAAGAAAATTACTCTTTCACTAATAGAAACTTTTAATAAAGCAAGTCAGGTAGCTATAGATTTAAGAGACGCTGGTTTAAAAAAAGAAATTAAATCAGACAATACTCCTGTAAGTAATGGAGATATTGAAGTTAATAAAATTTTAACCAGCAAGATCCAAGAAATAACTCCAAATATTGCTATTGTTTCAGAAGAGAGTGCAAATCATAAGATGGATACTGATTTAAATAATTTTTGGTTAATCGATCCAATTGATGGCACTAGAGATTATATAAATAACCGTGATGAATTTACTTTAAATGCAGCATTAATATTGGATAAAAAACCAGCTATCGGGATTATAACAGTTCCAGCGAAAAAAAGAGTTTTTTACTCTTACGGTTTGTCTCATAGTTATGAGTTAATTAACAATCAAGAAATTTCATTAATGAATAAAGAAAAAAACTACGCTGGATATACAGCAGTAAGTTATTCAAACGATCTTAAACCTGAAATTTTAGATATTCATAAAAAATATAAAATAAGTTCTTTTCAAAAAATGAAAAGCTCACTAAAATTTTGTGTTATTGCAGCAGGTGAGTTTGATATGTATGTCGCTGAACCAAGAGCTTGTGAGTGGGATATTGCGGCTGGTCATGCAATCCTTGAGCACTCAGGGGGTAAAGTAACTGACTTTAATTACAATGAAATACTCTATGGAAAATCTGAATTTAAAAACCCAAGTTTAATTTTAAAAAGTAAAAACATATTATAATGGATGAGCAATTAAGGGTAATTTTAATAATTATAGTGTCTGTTTCCATTTTTGGCTTATTAGTTTTTGTATTTGTTAAAAATGTTATTAGAAATAGAATTGAGTCTCTTGTTGAAGAGGAAGAGAAAGAAAAGAAATTAAAGTAATCTAATTATTTTCATATAGTCAGCTTGATCAATATCCATGATCCTTTTAGATGTTTCGAAATCAAAACCATTTCTTGCTAGTAAAGCAATATCCTTTTTGTAAAATAGTGCTCTATTATCCTCTACTCTCGCTGGTCCAATTCTCTTTTTTTTACATATTTTTATTCCAGAAAAAAAATCTTGGTCAGAGTTATCCTCTTTAATCTTATCTATTGTTTCTTTAATGTAGCGATCATTAATTCCCTTAGTCATTAAATAGTTTCTAATTTTATTAACTGAACTACCTCTTTGAATTAAACTTCTTGATTTACTTTCAGAATAGAATTTATCATTGATAAACTTAGTTTTTTCAAGATCTTGCAAAACAACATCAATTAAATCTGTAATATCTTGTTTTTTAATATTTTCTAAATTAGCTTTTAGATACTTCTTTAATAGATAGGTTCTAAGCTGTTGTTTAGATGGGGCATATCTTTCAATATATGCAAATGAGAAATTTCTCATCTCCTCTACCGTAACTTGTAATGTTTTTTTTCTATTTCTCATATGAATCTTAATGGCTTATTGTATAATACACTAAAAAATGATCGATCAAATCTATACATACTTTACAATTGAAATGATTTTTCTTTGGTTAAATCTGGGTGTATTACCTTTTTGGTTAATATTGGTCTTTTTTCCACAGTCACAAATATGTAGAGTTTTTATTACATCAATTTTTCCATTTATTATTTTAAGTTTCGTCTACGGTTATTTAACTTATTTGCTTTTTTATGAGGGGTATGATTTTTTTAGAAATTTTGAGCTATATTTAGGCCTGGATTCAATTGGTTACTTATTTAACGATAAATCCTTCTTAATTTTATTTTGGACTCATTTTCTATCTATTAATTTATTTTGTGGTGGATGGATTGTTAAGGACTCACAAAAATTTGGTATCAATAAAGTAATAATGTCTTTTCCTTTATTGATAACTTATTTTATTGGTCCAATAGGACTTACTCTGTATTGGATTATAAGAGTTTTTTACGCAAAAAGAATTAATCTATATGACTAAAGAAATAGATTTCTATTTTGATTTCATAAGTCCTTACTCTTATCTAGCGCACCAAAAAATTAAATCTATTAAGAATGTGAAATTTAATTATAAACCAGTTCTTGTTGGTGGTCTGCATAATTTACAAGGTATAACTGCACCAGCTTTTATCAAACCTAAACTAAAACATATGATAAGTGACTGTGATTTAATCGCAAAAAAAGATAAATCAAGTTTTATTTGGAATTCTAATTTTCCTATTAATTCGTTGAATATAATGCGTGGATATCTTTTTATTAATGTTGAAAATAGAGATTTATATTTGAATGTTATGTTTGATGCTTATTGGAAGGATAACCTTAATATTTCTAATGAAGAAATCATAAAAACTCTTCTAAAAAAAAGCAATATTAAACCAATTAGTTTTTTTGATGGTATTAATGATCCTAAAATAAAAGAAGAGTTAAAAAATGTTACTCAAGAAGCTCATGATAAAGAAATATTTGGTGCTCCAACATTTGCTGTAAACAATAAAATATTTTGGGGACAAGATCGTCTAGAATTTGCTTTAGACGAGTGTAATAAGTAGTTTATACTATTTTAAAATCACTTTGGCTTATTGCTGCAAAGCCACCATCTATATGAGACACTTTTTCAAAACCCATTTCTTTTAAAGATTTGGCTGCGAGAGCGGATCTAAAGCCACCAGCACAAAATAAAACCATTTCTTTATTCATATCTATTTTTCCACTTTTAAAATAAGGACCCTCTGGATCTAACCAAAACTCTAACATTCCTCGAGGTATATGATTTGAATTTTCAATTCTACCTGTTTTGTCTAGTTCACCCTTTTCTCTAATATCAATTAATGTGCATTTATCTTCACTTGATAACTTTAATGCTTCTTCAGCAGTAATAGTTTTAACTTCGTTTAAAGCTTCAGAAACTAGAGTTTGTGATGATTTAATAGGCATAATATTATAAAGTAATAATTATAGACAATTACATGAAAAAAAGCATCATTAAAAAACTATTTATTAAAATTTCAAAAGCGTTGGGTTACGAAATAATTGACCAAAATGATTTTAACTCACCCACCCTTCAAAAAGAGTTAAATGAAGATCTTTCCATCATAAATGAAAAGTCAATTGTTTTACCTTTAGGTGAAGTAAAGATTACTAAAAAGATTAACTCTGTATTGATTATATTTAGAACTAATACTGATGTTGAGATATGGGATCAAAATAAAAGAAGATTATTTGAGCAACCAAAAATTAAATATTCCTTAAAAGCTTTAAATTCGTTAATAAAATCAGTTAACTTTTCTAAAACAAAATACCCAAACATTAAATTTAAGATGATAATTGTCGATGATAAATCTAAAGAAGAAAATTTAAATAAGTTAAAAAATCTTATAAATGGAAGTGGTTTAGATATAAGTATTACTCCTCTAAACCATGACAAATACAAGGATACAATCAAACAACAAAAAAATGATCAAACTTTTTCTAATCTAGCAAGCTTACTTCAGTCTTTTGAGTTAGGAAAAAAACATGGTGAGGATTTGATTTTCTTTATTGAAGATGATTACTTGCATTTTGAACCTATGATGGAAGAAATGATTGCATCATATGAGAGGATAGCTTCACAAGTTAATAAAGATATCTTTATGTGTCCTACTGATTATCCCTATCTATATATGAATAATGAAAAAACAAATATCTTAATTGGAAACAAAAGACATTGGAGAACAATTAATCAAACTCTATGTACATTCTTGACCACAAAATCTTTATTAGATAAATATTGGGATAATTTTTATAATACTTGTTTAGATAGAAACGATCCTTTTGAAAAACATCTAAACAAAATCTATACAAAAGAATTTTGTATCTCACCACTAAAAAGTCTTTCTTTACATCTAACAAATGTTAATTCAAGCTATGGTCTATCTCCCTTTATAGATTATAAAAAATTATGGGAAGAAAATTAAACTAATTATGCTTAAAACAAATACTAAAGCCCCAACTTTTAATTTAAATTCAACTGATGGAAAAATTTATTCACTAAAAGACTCTATGGGTAAGTATGTTGTTCTTTATTTCTACCCAAAGGATGATACTCCAGGATGCACAATTGAGACTAATGATTTTAACGAATTATTACCTAAACTTAAAAAACTGAATTGTGATGTATTTGGTATTTCTAAAGATGATCTAAAAAGTCACTATAAATTTAAAGAAAAATATAAGATTAAATTTGATCTTTTATCCGATGTAGAGCTTAATATTTTGAAAAAATACAAAGTTTGGGCTAAGAAGAAATTTATGGGTAGAGAGTTTATGGGTATAGTAAGAACAACTTTTTTAATTGATCCAAATGGTAAAATTGTAAAAATTTGGGACAATGTTAAAGTTAAAAATCATGCTAAAGAAGTTTTAGACACCTTAAAAAATATTTAGAAATAAAAAAGGCCCCAATTAAGGGGCCTATTTCCTTTAAATACTTATTTGCTAGTCTCTGATAGCGTAAGCTCTAACACCTATCTCAGCAACATCAGTTCCAAGTTTTTCAGCCTGATCACTTATTCTTAAACCAATAAATTGTTTTAATAAAAAGAACGCAATGTATGAAAAGATAAACGTAAAGATTGTAACTGACAACACTCCAATTAATTGAGTTGAAAGAGCTGTTCCAGTATTACTTAAGGTAACAGCTAGCGTTCCCCAAACTCCTGCAAATAAATGTACTGGAATAGCTCCAACAACATCATCTAATCTTAATGAGTTTAGTAAGCTAGTTCCAAAATACATAATAACAGATCCAACCGCACCTATACCAATTGCAAGCATCGGGCTTGGAGCTAAAGGTTCTGCCGTAATTGAAACTAAACCAGCAAGAGCACCGTTCAACATCATTACAACATCAGTTTTTCCACCAATCCATCTTGTAACTAAAGCTGCTGTAACACAGCCTGCTGCACCTGCTAGGTGAGTATTCATAAATATTTTAGACATTGCATTTGCATCTTCAAATGTTCCTAAAGCTAATTGTGAACCACCATTAAATCCGTACCAACCCATCCATAAAATAAATGTTCCAAGGGCTGTTAAAGGTATTGAAGAAGCTGCAAAAGGTTCCATAGTTTTAACATCACCTTTTGGACTAAATCTTCCTTTTCTAGCACCTAATAATATTACACCCGCTAGTGCTGCTGCACCACCACATGCATGAACTAAAGTAGAACCAGCGAAGTCAGAAAACCCAAGAGATGCTAACCAGCCACCACCCCACTGCCAACCCATAGTAATTGGATAAATTAATCCACCCAAGATTGCAGAGAATATAAAGAAAGGCCAAATTTTTATTCTCTCAGCTACAGCACCTGAAACAATAGAACATGTTGCTGCAACGAATAACATTTGGAAAAACCAATCAGCACTTCCAGAATAACCTTGCTCTAAAGAATCGGTAAGGGTCCACGGTGTAAACGAACCAATGAAACCACCCTCTGGTATTCCGTAAGCTAAATTATAACCACCTAAATAAAAAATTATTGCAACAATTGAAAATTTTCCAATGTTCTTTGCAACAATCGTTGAAACACTTTTAGTAGTCACCAATCCTGATTCAAGCATACAAAAACCTGCTGCCATCCACATTACTAAAAAACCACAAACTAAAAATGAAAATGTATTAAAGATATATTGTACTTCTGCAGAAACAGTTGTCTCTGCATTTCCCATACTAGAAAAACCTATGATGAAAAATAGGCCTAATGTAATTACTGATTTTATACTTGTTAATTTAAACATTGTTCTCTCCTTGTTAATCTAATGCTAAGTTAATGCTGGACATTAACTACTGTTCTTTAATCAAATGAGGTATGTACCTAGGGAATAGAATATAAAAAGGCCCCGATTAAGGGCCTTTTTCTAACTATAAGAGAGAGATATTTGTTTAATTAGTCTCTGATTGCATAAGCAATAACACCAGTTTCAGCAACATCTGTACCTAGTTTTTCTGCTTCTTTACTCAATCTAATACCCATTGTATTTTTCATTATTGTCCAAATTATTAGAGCAACTATGAATACAAAGATATTGACTGCAAGCACACCAATTAACTGAGCACCAAAAGAAGCATCAGCATTGGTCAGTGGAACAGCTAATGTTCCCCAGATACCAGCAAATAAGTGAGCTGGTATTGCACCTACTACATCGTCTATTTTAAATGCAAATAAAAGTTTAGTACCAAGCACAACTATTAAACCACCAACACCACCAATTAAGATAGCAGCTAATGGAGATGGAGCTAAAGGTTCTGCAGTAATTGCTACAAGACCACCAATTGCACCGTTTAACATCATGATTACATCAGTTTTACCTGATAATAATCTTGGCACGATTGCTGCAACCATTACACCACCACAAGCAGCAAGGTTTGTGTTAATAAAAATAGTTGAAATTGCAACAGCGTCAGTAAATGTTCCTAATGCTAATTGTGAACCACCATTAAATCCAAACCAACCTAACCATAACACAAAAACTCCAAGTGTTACTAAAGGCACAGAAGAAGCTGCAAAAGGTTGTAATGCTTTAGGTACACCCTTAGCATCAAATCTTCCAGTTCTTGAACCTAACAATAGCGCCCCTGCTAATGCTGCTGAGCCACCTGTTGAGTGAACAAGAGTTGATCCTGCAAAGTCAGAGAAACCAGCAGCAGCTAACCAGCCACCACCCCACTGCCAACCCATTACAATTGGATAAATAATTCCAGCTAATATTGCTGCAAATAAAAAGAATGGCCATAGTTTAACTCTTTCAGCCATTGTACCAGATACAATAGAAACTGTAGTTGCACAGAATACCATTTGGAAATACCAATCTGATCCATCTGAATAACCAGTATCTAATGCACTTGTATCAGACCATGGAGTAAACGTACCTATAAATCCACCCTCAGGTATTCCATAAGCTAGATTGTAACCAACCAGCCAGAACATAATTCCTGAGATTGCAAACAAACCAATATTTTTCGCACAAATTACTGATACACTTTTTGAAGTTACCATTCCTGATTCAAGCATTGTAAAACCTGCTGCCATGAACATTACAAGGAAACCACAAATTAAGAAGAAGAGCGTGTTAAATACAAACCCTACTTCAGCAGAAACTGTTGTCTCTGCATTTCCAATACTTGCTAAACCTAAAAGAAAAATTAGACCTAACGATAACGTTGATATTATTTTTTTTATTTTAGTCATAAGACCTCCCATTTAAGTTTTCACTTATATTTATGATGGTCTTAAAAACTATTGCTGATTAGGAAATTTAGGTATGCAGTAAATGCATATAGTAACAGCCTTATTACATTTCTGTAAAAGGCTGTTAATGAATTTGATACTTAATTATTTATTAAATATTTCTTTAAGTGCTTTAGCTGGTAAGAACTTAACTTTTTGAGAAGCACCGATTTGAATTTGCTCTCCAGTTCTAGGATTTCTTCCAACTCTAGCTTTTCTTTTTGCTACTTTGTAAGTTCCAAATCCAGCAATCTTAACTGTATCGTCACCTTTCAAAGCATCTAGAATAGTGTTTGTAATTGTATCGAAAGTACGCTCAGCATCAGCTTTACTTAGGTTTAGAGAACCTGAAAGTTGTGCTATTAATTGTTTTTTGTTCATATATTTAGCTCCGGTTTTATTGGTTATTTTCACATAATTTACATTAAAGCCCATAAATCAAGCTTTTTATTAGTGCCTCTTAAAATAAAAACCCCAATATATTGTGATTTGTTAAATTAATGTTGATTTTAAAGGATTATTTAAGAAATATAATTGTTAAAAAGCTTAAATAAACCAACGTCTTTTAAGTCATTAAACGTTGTAAAAAACATCAATGATAGCAATAAAAACAATCCGATTCGAAAAAAACCTTCTTGAGTTTTTTGTGATAAAGGACGCCCTAATACCTTTTCAATTCCATAAAACATTAAGTGTCCACCATCTAACATTGGAATTGGAAACAAGTTTATTAACCCTAGGCTGATAGAAATGTAAGCCATAAGGCTTATAAAAGGCAAAATTCCAAATTCTGCAACTTGACCGCTAATTTTTGCTATTCGAATTGGGCCACCTAACTGCGAAGTATCACCATTTCCAACAATCATGCTACCAATATACTTAAGGGAAGAAGTGCTTACATAATAAACTTCATTAACTGCATAAAACAAAGCTTTAGCAGGACCAAGTTTAACATGGTTTACTTCATTATTATAAGCTCCAAGTTTAATACCAACCATTCGTTTACTAATTTTATTACCAAGGTTATCCTCCCCATCAACAATGTTAGGTTTTACTCTAAAAGTTAAATCTTGATCATATCTGTTTACTGTAAAATTGATGAATTCATCAGTAGACATCATAATATACTTTGATACTTCCATGATGCTTTTAACCTCATTGCCATCAATTGAGACCACAATATCGTTATCTTTAAGACCAGCTACCATTGCAGGGCTATCTTTTTGAACCTCATTAATTACTGCTGGTGTAAAGTCTTTTCCAGCAAAAGTATAAACTGAGAAAAATATTAGAATTGCTAATAAAAAGTTAGCTAAAGGGCCACCAAATACAATTAAAGCTCTTTGATATAAAGGTTTTAGCACAAACAGTTTATCTTGATCTTCTTTGCTATATTCTTTTATAATTTTTTCATTATCAGCTTGGCTATAAACGTTTCTATCACCAAAAAACTTAACATATCCCCCAAGTGGTATGACACAAACCTTCCACCTAGTGCCTGATTTATCATTCCAACCAAACATTTCTTTACCAAAACCGATTGAAAAATCAGTAACCCCTACACCAAATCGTTTAGCAAAATAATAATGCCCGTATTCATGAATAAAAACCACGATAACAATTAAAACTATGAAGGGTAATATATAAGACAACATGATTATAGTTTAATAATACTATTTATTATTCTAATTTCTAGCTTTTAATATTATAGCCTTTTTTAAGTAACATTGTGACCAAGAGTACACAAATCACTAAAAAAAATACCATTGAGCTTATACTTATCCAAATATCAAAATCAGATACACCGTAGAAAGAAAATCTTAAGCCATCAATTAAATAAACCACTGGATTAAAGTAAGAAATTGTTTGCCAAAATGGTGGCAACATATCAAGAGAGTATAAACTTCCCCCTAAGAATACCATGGGAGTGATGACTAAAGATGGAATGATCGACATCTGCTCAAAGTTTTTACTAACCACGCCAATTAAAAACCCGAATAAAGCGAATGTAAAAGAAACTAAAACTAATAAAAATATCATTAACATTGGATATTTAACAGTCACATCCGCAAAAAAAGAAGCAGTTCCATAAATTACAGCACCCACTATTAATGTTTTAGTAGCTCCAGCTCCAACAAAAGCTAGAACAGTTTCAAGCGTTGATATAGGTGCTGCTAAAATCTCATTAATAGTTCCATTAAATTTTGGAAAAAATATTCCAAATGAAGTGTTACTTATTGATTGAGTTAATAGAGTTAGCATTAATAAACCAGGTACAATGAATGATCCATAACTAACACCATCAATTTTTTCAATATAACCTCCTATAACTGAACCGAACACTACAAAATATAATGAGGTAGATATTACTGGTGAAAGAATAGACTGACCTACAGTTCTTATAAATCTATTCATCTCATGAACATAAATTGCTCTAAACCCATAATAATTAAATTTCATTATTCTCCTTTACTAAATCAACAAATATCTTCTCCAAAGTACTTTGTTCTGTTTTTAAATCTTTTAACTTTAGGCCAGTATCTTTTAAGTCTTGTAATAAATCTGTAATACCAGTTTTTTCAGCTTGAACATTATAAGTATAAATTAAAGACATGTGATCTTCGCCTATTTCAAGACTATATTTAAGTAAATCTTCAGGAATTTCTTTAATTTTTTTTTGTAATTCAATGGTTAGTTTTTTATGACCCATTTTTTTAATTAATTCTTTTTTATCTTCAACAATAATAATTTCTCCTTGATTAATTACAGCTACACGGTCAGCAATAGCTTCTGCCTCTTCAATATAATGAGTGGTTAAAATAATTGTTACCCCTGTTTTTCTTAACTCTTCAACAACCATCCACATGTCTCTTCTAAGTTCAACATCAACTCCTGCTGTTGGTTCATCAAGAAATAGTATTTTAGGCTCATGAGACAAAGCTTTTGCAATTAAAACTCTTCTCTTCATTCCACCTGATAATTGTCTCAGCCTTTGATCTTTTTTATCCCATAAACTTAAATCTTTTAGAATTTTTTCAATGTGTTCTGGTTTAGGTGGCTTTCCATACAATCCTCTAGAATAAGACACGGTATCAAAAACAGTTTCAAAAGATTCTAAGTTTAATTCTTGAGGAACAAGCCCAATTCTTGATCTCGTCTCTCTATAATCTTTTATAATATCAAAATTATCAATTGTAACAGTTCCTGAAGAAGGCTTAACTATTCCACAAATAATACTGATTAAACTTGTTTTTCCCGCACCATTTGGTCCAAGCATTGCAAGGATCTCACCTTGTTTTACTTTAAGGCTAACATGGTTAAGGGCTTTAAAACCATTATCATAAACTTTGGATAAGTTATTAATGGATATTTGAATCTCTGACATTTATTAGGGTTTATATAGTTATTAATGAAATTAATTCAATAAACCTACTAATTTAACAAATTATTTCATTACCCAGTGTTCCTATCTTTGAGTTAAAATTTGACTTAATTTAATTATTTCTTTAATTAACTTTTATATTCTTTTTTTTAAGAATATCAGTTTCTGGGGTGCTGTAAAAAGCTGAGAATATACCCAAAGAACCTGTTGTATAATCACAACGAAGGGAAAAATGAACACAATATATCTAGATCAATCAACTACTATTATTACTCTACTTTTAACTTCATTAGCTTTTGCTGCTATTGGAATAGTTTATTCAAGAGGTAAGCTTTCAATTAACTCGTATTTAAATGCTGACAGATCAATTGGTAAAAGATCTTTAACCGCATCTTTAGTTGCATCATGTTTTGGTGTGTGGATTTTAATTGGTCCATCAGAAGCTGCTACTTGGGGGGGCTTAGGTGCTATAATTGGTTATGGCTTGGGTCAAGCTCTACCCTTCTTAGCTTTTATTACTATTGGTCAGCGTATGAGAAAAATTATGCCTAATGGTAATACTCTTACTCAATTTGTTCTAATTAGATTTGGCAAAGCAATGTTTCGTTTAGTTTTATTATTAACAATAATGTACATGTTTGTTTATTTTGCAGCTGAAGTTACAGCGATTGCAAAAGTTGTTAACTTAATGTCAGGGTTTCCTCTTTGGCAGACCTCACTTGTAATAATTGTAGCTACTTTATCTTACACTCTTTACGGAGGACTTAGAGCTTCAATTTTTACAGATAAAATTCAATTTATCATAATTATGATTTTATTAATATTTGCTATCAACCATATCTTTAATTCTGGAAATAATGCATTTACTATGGATTTAATTAATGAGAAAGCTGCTACTTTAATGAGTGGTAAATATTTTTATGGATATACTGCTGGCTTAACTTTCTTCATTGCTGTTTTTGCAACCAACTTATTTGATCAAGGTATTTGGCAGAGAGTATTTGCAGCAAAAACTTCAGATGATTTAAGAAAAGGATTTATGTCTGCCTTCTTTATTGTAATTCCATTTATGCTTGTTTTAGGTTTCTTTGGAATTCTTGCAGTATCAGTTGATAAAGCAGCAGACCCAAGTACTTTATTCTTTACTCTTTTATTAGAGCCATTTACTGGAATTAATTCTTTGTTAACTATCTCAATATTAATTTTAGTTTTAGCCTTAGTGATTAGCAGTATGGATACACTTATTAATGCGCTTTCAAGTACCATTACTATTGAAGGAAATAAGTTTATTAGTTTAAAAAATAAGAATAGCTATCTAACACTTTCTAAATACTTAATATGTGGTTTATCAGTAATTGTTTTTTTGATCGCATCTAAGGGTTACAGCGTCTTATTTATGTTTTTATTTGCTGATTTATTATGTTGTGCTGCCGTATTTCCTATTTTTTATGGGATGTTCAAAGGCGATGTTGATGAAAAACTTTCTTTAATTTCAGTTATAATTGGACTTATAACTGGATTACTTTTATTTCCTAACCAAACTTTTGATAAAAGTATTTTAATTGGTGGATTTTTTCCAGCTGAAACATTTCCTATTTGGATATCTACAGCATTATTGTTTTGGTCATTTATTTTGGCAACATTTACGCCAATGATTACAGTGATGCTCTTTAAAAAGAATGGTAACTTTAACTTTTCTAAGATTAAAACTTCAATTAAGGAATAGTGAATATTTATAATAATAAAAAAACCTTTTTTTATAAATTAAAAAGTAGCTGTAAGAAGGAATGGTCTGAATACACTAATCATAAATTTTTATCTGATTTAGTAAGCAATAAACTGCCAGATAAAAATTTTAAAAACTATCTAGTTCAGGATTATGTTTTCTTACAGCAATTTCTTAAAATTTTAGCTCTTAGTGTTTATAAGTCTAAAAGCTTTGAAGAAATTAATAGATCGGTAAATTTTATTAAGGGTATTGATCATGAAATCAAACTCCACATCAATTATTGTAAAAAATGGAAGATACCCCTTAAATCTCTTAATAACATCGTGGTCGAGAAAGCTAATAGTTCTTACACAGATCATGTACTCAGTGTTGGTAAAAATGGAGATAATCTTGATATTTTCTCATGCCTATCAGTATGTATTATTGGCTATGGTGAGATTGGGTTTAATCTTTCTAAAATTAAAAACTGGAAAAAAAGTAAATATAGTTCTTGGATTAAAATGTATTCATCAAAAGAATACCAACAAGTAGCTAAAGATAATATTGATTATTTAGATATTCTTTTGAAAAATAATAAGGGTAAAAAATTAAATACTCTTAAAAGAAGCTTTAAAAAATCGACTATCCTTGAAAAAAATTTTTGGGAATGCTTTGTATAAGACTTTTATTTTTTCTATTATAGTTCTAAGATATTAGATTATGAAAAATGTAGGATTTATAGGTGTTGGCTATATGGGTTATGGAATAGCCAAAAATATTCTAAAAAATAAGAATAATTTATTTGTAATTGCTAACAAAAATAGATCTCCAATAGAAAAAATAGTTAATGAGGGTGCAGTTGAAGTTAATTCATATGAGGAATTATGTTCAAAAAATTTAGACTGTTTATTTCTGTGTGTTACTAACACACCTATTGCACATTCAATTATTGAAATAATATCTCCTCTATTAAATTCAGATACTGTTATTATTGATATTACTACTCACAACCAAAATGGCTCAATCGAGGCTAATAAAATTTTTAAAAGTAAAAATATAAGCTACATAGAATGTCCTGTAATGGGTGGACCCGTTCAAGCTGAAGAAGGTGTATTAGGTGGTATCATTGGTGCTAGTGAGGAGGATTTTAAGAAAGCTGAAATATTTTTAAAAGCATTTTGTAAAGACTACTTTTATTTTGGTGAAGTTGGTATGGGGGCTAAATCAAAACTTTTAAATAATTTTTTAACTTTAGGCAATGCTACTTTAATTGTTCATATGATCAAAAGTGCCAAAAAATTTAATATTGATTTAAAAAAATTATATGACGTTGCTAGGCTTGGTTCAGGAAATTCTGCCGCCTTAAGCAGAATTTTTGATAACCTTTTAAAAAATGATTATACAGGGTTTAAGTTTACTGCAAAAAATTCACATAAAGATATGTCTTATATTCAAGATTTACTAAAGGATATGCCTGATGCTGAAAAATTAGCCAAAGATACAAAAGATTTTTATAAAGATGCCATGGATAATGGTAATGGTGAGTCTTTTATTAGTGAATTAATTAAAAAATAGAATTAATTTTTATAATAAAATTTCTAAAGGTAATGGAGCTTCTGGGTACTTTTCTTTACATAATTTTTCATAATTCTTGCAAAGAGTACTTACAGTCTCATGCGCTTCATCTTTAGAGGTTAAAAATTTTATCAAAGTATCTCTCTCTAATTCAATTTCTTTAATATCCTCTCCACTTAAATATTCACCAGTTTCTACTTCCCAGTAAGTATCATTTAATTCTTCTATTTTTAAAGTATTAAGCTTTCTTTGAAGTTCAATAATAATTTCATCCTCTGTTTTACTATCTTTCATAGGAGAGTTTAATAATTTACCTAAACACTTGTCTTTAAGATCATCTAAAAAAGTGTTGTAGGGCTTGCCTGCTGCTAAACCCTTAAAGTGATTACTTTCAAAGTATTTACTAATTGCAGCATTAGTTGAAATTTTATTTTTACCTTTTGCAACAGCAACTTGAACGTAAACTTCCTGACTGATGTATTCGTTTAAATAATCTTTAATTTTATCCGATAACATTAGTTAAAAAATATTAAAGGGTACTTAAAGGATCAACATAATCATGCCCAAAAACATCAGCAACTGCTTTGTACGTTACTTGGCCTTTACAAACATTTAATCCTGCAAGTAAATGTTTATCTTCACTTAATGCTTTAGCATAACCATCGTTTGCAATTTTAACTAGATATGGAAGTGTTGCATTGTTCAATGCTATAGTTGAAGTTCTTGGAACTCCACCCGGCATATTTGCTACACAGTAATGAATAACGTCATCAATGATATAAGTTGGATCACCATGAGTTGTTGGTTTACTGGTCTCAACACAACCCCCTTGATCAATTGCAACATCAACAATTACAGATCCTCTTTTCATTAATTTTAACATTGGTTTAGTAACTAATTTTGGAGCTTCAGCACCTGGAATTAAAACACCTCCAATTAAAAGATCAGCTTCTGCAACTAAATTATTTAAATCAATTTTATCACTTTGTTCTGGAATAATTTTATCACCAAACATTTCAACTAGTTGTTTCAATCTTGCTTCAGATTTATCAACAATATGAACTTTAGCTCTCATCCCAGTTGCAATCACAGCAGCATTTTCGCCAACAACACCACCCCCTAAAATAACAACAGTTCCTCCTTCAACTCCAGGAGCTCCTCCTAATAAAAGACCTCTACCGTTTTGATTTTTTTCTAAACAATGTGCACCAGCTTGAACAGACATACGTCCAGCAACTGCACTCATCGGTGCAAGTAATGGTAATCTTCCATTATCATCAGTCACCGTTTCATAAGCTATACAAATACCTTTAGATTTAATTAGTCCCTCAGTTAATTCTTTAGCTGCTGCTAAATGAAGATAAGTGTAGACGATCTGATTTTCTCTAATCATCTTAACTTCACCTGATTGAGGCTCTTTTACTTTAACAATAATATCTGCATCATTAAAAATATCTTCAGCTTTATCAATGATTTTAGCACCAACACTTGTGTATTGTTCGTTTTCAAAACCAGCTTCAAATCCACCATTGTTTTCAACTAAAACTTCATGACCTTCTGATATTAAAGTCTTAACACTATCAGGAGTTAATCCAATACGATGTTCTTGTGGTTTGATTTCTTTAGGTACACCTATTCTCATAGTTAATTCTGCTTTCTTTGATTAATAAATTTTGTCTAGTTTTTTTGGTTTTTTTGGTAATTAGTAATACCAGTTCTTAACTTTTCAATAATTTCATCAATATGTTTTTCTTCACAAATGAATTGAGGGGCTATAATTAAACAATCTCCTGTAGCTTTAAAGTTAACACCAGCTTCATAACATGCTTTAAAACATTCAAATCCAGCTTTGCCTGGTTTAGTGTTTAGCTTCATGTCTATTCCACCCATCATTCCATATCCTCTAATATTGTCTACAGACTCTAGATCTTGAAGGGAGAACAATCCTTTTTGGAAATAAGGAGCTAAATTTTTTGCTCTATTGAAAATATCATCTTTTTCAAAAATTTCTTGCACCGCAAGAGCAGCTGCTACTGCAACTGGAATTCCTGAATAAGTATAACCATGAAATAATTCAACTGCACCAGTTGGTGAAGCATCCATTACTGCATCATAAATATAATCGTTACATGCAACAACACCCATAGGTACAACACCGTTTGTTGTAGCTTTAGCCATTGTCATAATATCTGGAGTTACACCAAATTCATCTGCACCAAATTTAGAACCTGTTCTGCCCCATCCTGTAATTACTTCATCAAAAATTAAAAGTATTCCATGCTTGTCACAGATCTCTCTTAGTTTTTGTAAATATCCTTTTGGTGGAACTAATGTTCCAGTTGATCCAGCAATCGGTTCAACTATACAAGCAGCTATATTTTCACCACCAAAGTTTTGACAAATAGTTTCTAAATCATTTGCTAAGTAGTCTCCAGTTTCTGGTTGACCACTTACAAATTTATGTTCTGGTAAATGTGTATGTCTAATGTGTTGGACACCTGGCATTAAAACACTTGCAAATGTTTTAATATTGTTAACCATTCCTCCAACTGAAATACAGCCAATATTCATTCCATGATAACCACGCTCACGTCCAACAAATCTAAATCTTTCTGCGTGCCCTTTTGCTCTATGATAAGCTACAGCAATTTTAATTGCAGTCTCTACAGCTGTAGATCCACAAATTGTAAAAAACATTTTATTTAAATCACCAGGAGTGTGTTTTGAAATTTTTGTAGCTAGTTCAAACGAACCACCGAAACCTTGTTGAAACGGTTGAGCGTAATCCAATGTTTCTAATTGTTTTGTAACAGCTTCTGTAATTTCTCTTCTTCCATGACCCAGTGGATTACAAAATAAACCTGAGCTCGCATCTATTTGTGTTTTTCCATGGTGAGTTTTTAAGTAAACACCTTTAGCTTCTGTGATTAATCTAGGGTTTGCTTTAAAATCTTTATTAGATGTAAACGGCATCCAATGTTCATTTAATGAATTAGGTACTGAAGTTCTATTTTCTGAGCTCATAAATATTCTCTCTTTATGTATGTAGTGTTATAATTTTATTCCTAACTATTAGACTAAATCAAAAGGTTTTCTAGAATTATTTTTTTCTTTAAAGCTTATAATTTTCTACAACTTGAGATTGCAAAACAATAACAATTTGTTTTACATCCTTTCAAAATTCAATTTAAATGGAAATAATTTAATTAAATTACTAACAGAGGAATAATAATGAAAAAAATAATTGGTTTTATTCTTGGTGCTGTAGTTGCTCTTAACTTATCAATGTCAGTTGCTAACGCTGCTGCTAAAGAAGTTAGAGTTGCATTCTTTTTAGAATGGCCTACTCCAAACCAAGAAGACAAAGTTAAAATGATGTTTGATAAAGCTCTAGGTGTTCCGGTGAAATGGACTAACTTTTCAAACGGTGGTGCAATGACTGACGCTATGTTAGCAGGAGATATAGACATCTCTTACTCACAAGGTTTAGTGCCATTTATTAATGCTGTTAAATCTAAAGCACCTTTGAAACTTGTAGACGTTGCTATGGAATACGGAATGGGTGGTACAACTTGTGTTACATCTAAAGCTTCTGGTATTACATCAGCGAACGGTTCTGAGTTAGAAGGCAAAAAAGTTGCAGTTCCTCTAGGAACTATGGCTGAGTATGTTTTTGATGAAAGTATGAAAGTTGTTGGTGCTGATAAAAGCAAAATGACTGTTATTCAAATGGACCCTGAAGAAGGTGCTGCTGCACTAGTTTCTGGTGACGTTTCAATGGCTTGTTTATTTGGTGGTAACTCTATTAAAGCAGCTTTAACTGTTGGTACAAGATTGTTAACAGTTCAAGCAGCTCGTGATGCAGGTATCAAAGGTATCGATATTACATCTGTTACTGATAAATTTATGAAAGAAAACCCAGGAATGTTGAGAACTTTCATAGAAGTAACTCATGAAGCTAATGCTAGATACGCAGCTGGTAAAAGTGATATGAATGTAATCGCAAAAGATGCTGAGATGAAACTTGGAGATATGAAAGAAACTTTAGGTGGATTTGTATTCTTGAATGCTGCAGATACTAAAAAATCTATGGAATCAGGTGGAACTCTTGATGGTTTCTTAAAAGGAATGGGCACTCCTAACGGAGCAGTAGATACAAGCTTTTTACCTCTATAATTTAGAGAGTAAGATAAAATTAGATAGGCGCCAATTTATTAAATTGGTGCCTATTTTTTTAAATAAAATTTAATATAAACTTATTTCTATGAGTGATTTAATTTCTCAAAATCTAAACATGATCTTTAAAACTCCGAAAGGAGAAACTGTTCATGCACTAAAAGATGTAAATTTCACACTTAAAAAAGGAGAACTTTTAACTGTTCTTGGTCCTTCTGGATGTGGAAAAACAACTTTACTAAATATTACAGCTGGCTTTCTTAGACCAACTTCAGGAGTAATTACTCTTAACGGAAATGAAATTAATGGTCCAGGGGTTGAAAGAGGAATGGTTTTTCAACAAGGTGCTTTATTTGAATGGTTAACAGTTGCTGAAAATGTGGACTTTGGCTTGAGAATGAAAAAAGAAGATCCAATTAAAACAGCAAAAAAAGTTGATGAATGGTTAAATATAGTTGGCTTACAAGGCTTTGGAGATACGCCGACTTATCAATTATCTGGTGGTATGCAGCAAAGAGTTGCTCTTGCACGATGTTTAATTAATGATCCAGATTTAATTTTAATGGATGAACCTTTAGGGGCGCTAGACGCACTAACAAGAGAAAAAATGCAGTCATTAGTTTTAAAGATTTGGAAAGAAACAGGAAAAACAATTATTTTAATTACCCACTCAGTTGAGGAAGCTTTGTTACTTGGTGAAAGATTATATGTAATGGCACCAAGACCAGGCCGAATACATAAGGAGTATAAATTACCCTTTGCTTCAATGGGGATAGATGGTGATTTAAGAGAAATTAAAAAAACTAAAGATTTTGGAAGTAAAAGAGAAGAAATTCTAACCATGATTTGGAACATGGAAGAAGAAATAATGGGTAAAGATATTTAGTATGATTACAGGTATTATAACATTTTTAATTATATTTGCCGTTATAGGTTCTATTCTTTATGGAATAAAATTAGCCAAGACTGAAAAAATAGATGCTGTTTTTGGGAACCCTGAAAGAGCCAAAGGTGGAGCTCACTGGATTATTGTTGGAAGTAGTTTTTTACTAATAGCATGGCTTTATTATTCATGGGATTTAGCAAAGTCTTTTTATCCTCAGTCTGCTAATGAACTTTGCCAAGTTGCAAAAGTTAACGATTCGATGCTTTCATTAAAGTATTTGTTTCCAATAAATGAAAGGGAATTTAAAAGTACTTCAATTATTAAGGCTGAAAATAGTAATATTGAAAAATTAACTAATGAAATTAGAAATTCATCAGTAATAAGAAATCAAGATAAAGATAGACTTTTAGGTTTTATTCAAAAAACTAAAAGAACAATTCCATTGTTAACTAATGAGGACCTTCTTGAAAATGAAACAAAAATTAAGATCAGTGAACTAACTAATAGAATAGCTTGGTTAACAGAAGATTTTCAAAAGATAAGTTATCCACCAATAAAAAGTGTTGAAGAAGAAAATGCAAGAATTGAAGCTTTAAAAATACAAGGTGGATGGGGATCTTCAGGAACAGCTGTAGAAAATACCATAGAAATTCCAACTATTCCTGAAACAAAAAAAGGATTAAAGTTTGATGCTGCGGCAAAAGAATTAACTTTAATTAGTGATGATTTTTTCAAATTAAGAAATCATAATTCACAATACAAAACTTTGATGAAAGAAATCAAAGATGGAATAAAAAAATATAGATCAGAGCTAGATGACACACAAGAGGTGGCATCAATATTAGCAAAAGATGTGCTTAAAATTGCAAGAAGAATTGAATACGCAAGCATATTTCCTCCAAAAACTCTTGATTCTATGCAACAAGCAATTTTAGAATTTGATGTTATTCAAAAAAAAGAACAAGGAAGTCTAAGATTAATTGATATATTTTTATTTCCTACTGGAACAATAATTTCAAGTGGTCCTAATTGTTCAGAGCAAGGTTCTGGTAGGTGGCTGCCTAAACCATCAGATACTTTAAAAAAATTTACACTTTTATTAAAACCAAGTGTTGGATTTAAAAATATTCCGCTGATTTGGTATGAAATGATGGATGTTAGTAAAGTAGTTGGCTTTATTTTACCAGATTGGATAGCAGATATTATCCCTGGTAAATACCCAGTTCATAGTGATGACGGAACTGTAAAACCAAATTTTAAAAGTAAAGTTTTAAATGTTGTTACTGGTGAATTCAAGTTATTCAAAATACCAGTACCTATGGGTCACATATGGGATTTTTCCTAAGAGTATTCTTAGGCCTAGTACTTGGAATAATATTTGGTGTACCGCTTGGCTTATTGATGGGTTTAAATAGATTTGCTAAAGGGTTCTTTGATCCATTAATTGAATTGTATAGACCAGTTCCTCCACTTGCTTGGGCTCCATTAGTTATTACTGTATTTGGAATTGATAACGTTGGAAAAGTATTCTTATTATTTATGGTTTCATTTTCAATTATGATCATCTCTGCTAGGGCTGGTGCTTCTGGAACTCAATTATCTAAAATTCACGCTTCACACTCTCTTGGTGCATCAAAGTGGCAAATATTAAGATACGTAATTTTTCCAAACTCATTACCTGAAATTTTAACAGGAGTAAGAGTTGCAGTTGGGATGTGCTGGGGGACTTTGGTTGCAGCTGAATTTTTAGCTGGAACGACAGGTATTGGATTTGTTGAAAATGTTGCTAAAAAATATTTTCAATATGAAGTTATTTGGATAACTATTTTTGTAATGGGAATGTTAGGTTTACTATTTGACATTGCTTTAAGAAAAATTATTGATAAAACCATCCCATGGCATGGAAAAGGTTAGAGTTTTGAGCTCTATAAAAAAAATTTTGAATTACTTTGCAAGGCCAGTTGATTTTTTTTTAGCCATTATCTTACTGCCTTCGTCTCTAATAATGTTATTTTATAGAAAAATTGGTTCCCATAAAATGACACTGTCAACTTATTTGCTAAAAAAAATTGGGATTTTTCCAATTATAAAAAATTATTATGAACCACAATTTGATTTTGATAAACTTAAAACTGATTTAAAAAAAAAAAGAAATTTGCCTGGTGTCAATTTAAACACCGAAAATCAATTAAATCTTTTAAAAAAATTTGAATATAAACAGGAGTTAATTGATTTAAATCTTGATAGTAAAAATTCTAATATTAATTTTAACATTGATAATAATTTTTTTGAAAGAGGGGATGCAGAAATTTACTATCAAATTATAAGATTTTTTAAACCTAAAAAAATTGTGGAAATTGGATCTGGTCAATCAACATTGATAGCTCTTGAAGCAATTAAAAAAAATAAACTTGAAAATAATTATTCAACTGAACTCATATGTATTGAACCTTATGAAAATAATTGGCTTGAAAACTTAGGAATTGAAATAATGCGAAAAAAAATTGAAGATGTTGATTTAGATTTATGCAAAAGACTTAAAGCTAATGATATTTTATTTATTGATAGCTCACATATTATTAGACCACAGGGAGACATACTAAAAGAATTTTTAGAAATTTTACCCTCATTAAATCCAGGTGTTATAATACATATACATGATATTTATACACCAAGAAATTACCCTGAAAGATGGCTAAAGAAAGAAAATAGATTTTATAATGAACAGTATCTTCTAGAAGCTATGCTTGATAATTCTAATAGATATTCTGTTATGCTTGGATTAAATTTTCTTAAAAATGATCATTTTGATAAATTAAAGATTTGCTGCCCTTATTTAAAAGAAGATACTGAACCAGGCTCTTTTTATTTAAGAGTCAATTAAAATGAAAATAAATTCATTAAAAGATTTAATAAAAAAAATATTTATTTCACATAAACTAAGAAAAGATCACGCTACTATCTGTGCTGAAGCTTTAATTAATGCTGAACTAGTTGGGGCACCTTCACATGGGTTATCTAGATTAAAAATGTACTGTGATCGAATATCTAAAAAAGTAATTAATCCCAAAGCTAAAATTAAAATTAAAAAAATTTCCCAATCGATTGCTCATGTTGATGGTAATAATAGTATTGGTTTTGTTGCAGCAGATATTGCTATTAAAACAGCAATAAGTAATGCTAAAAAAACTGGTATTGGCTTAGTTGCGGTTAAAAATAGCGGTCATTATGGTTTGTCTGGTTATTATGCAGAGCAAGCTGTTAAAAAAGGTTTAATGGTGATGGTGTTTACTAATGCTCCTCCAGCTGTTGCACCTCATGGAGCATTAAAAAGTTTATTTGGAACAAATCCTATTTGCTTTGGAACACCTACGGGATCTAAAGTTCCTTTTATTCTAGATACATCAATATCAATGATTAATAGAGGAAAAATTAGAATAGCTGCAAGAGAAGGAACAAAAATTCCTGAAGGTGTTGCTTTAGATAAATATGGTAAACCCACAACAGATCCTAAAAAAGCTTTAGAAGGTGTTCAATTACCCATAGCAGGTTTTAGGGGATCTGGTTTAGCATGGATGGTAGATATTTTAAGTGGGGTCTTTACAGGGGGTAATCATGCAGGTCGTGTTAAAGATCCTTTTACAGACTTTAGTGGACCTCAAAATATAGGTCATTTATTTTTTGTTCTAAAACCTAATTTATTTGTTGGAAATAGTTATAATAAGAGAATTAAAGATAATATTAAAACAATAAAAAAATTACCTAAAATCAAAGGGGTGAAAGAAATTCTTTATCCTGGGCAAAATAAATTCAACAAATATAAGAATAACCTTAAAAAAGAGATTAAAATTTCCAAAAATATAATGGAAGATTTAAATAGTTTATTGAAATAAAGTTATTATAATAAGCTTCTGATATGCGTCCTGTATTTAAAATTATTATAATATATGAAATAGTTTTTTTTATTTTTTGGAATTTTCTATATTATTCTAACCCTGGTGTTGAAAGTTGGTTTAAATTAGAAAATCTAACAGCTGTGTATACTGTTCTATCAACTATGGCTTTAGGATTTAGTTTTGTATATGTGGTTTTTATTACTGCAAAATTAACAGGTATGGTTAAAAAAATTAAATCCCTAAAAGATCCAAGATCAAATTTTTAATTAACAAATAGTTTTAGCAAATTTTATAATATCTTTAACTAGCAACTCTGGTTCTTCCATTGCTGCAAAATGTCCACCACTTGGCATCTCGGTCCATTGCGTAATATTAAATATTCTATCAACATAAGATTTTGGAGGCCATTCAGACATCTCGGCTGGAAAAATTGCAGCAGCGGTTGGTATTTCTATTTTTTTAAAGTCTTTAGGAAAAAAACGTCCACCCTCTTCTCTTCTTCCATAATAAATCCAAGAAGCTGTATTAAAAGTTTTTGTAACTACATAAACCATAATATTTGCTAATAAAGTATCCTTTGAGTAAGCACTTTCAATATCACCATCTTTTAAATCAGACCAAGAATACATCTTTTCAATAATCCATGCTGCAATACCAACGGGGCTATCCATCATACCGTAACTCAACGTTTGTGGCTTTGTTGCTTGTTGCGTTCTATAGCCATCCTGCATTATTTGATCTTTATCAAACCTTTTTTGCCATTCTTCTTCTTGCTTTGATTGTGGGCCATCAGCATGACGCATAGTTAAACAATTAATATGAATTGCCTTACATGATTTTGAATGATCATAACCAATCCAGTTAGCAATAGTTGCCCCCCAATCTCCACCTTGTGCTAAGTAATTCTTATATTCAAGGTTCTCTATTATTAATTTATTTAATATCTCAGCTATTTTTCTTGGACCAATTGGCTTAGACGGTCTACCTGAAAATCCAAACCCGGGTAAAGAAGGCACAATTACATCAAATGCATCTTCAGTGTTTCCACCAAATCTTTCTGGGTGTGCAAGTTTTTCAATTATATGTAAAAACTCTACAACTGATCCAGGCCATCCATGCATAAGAAGTAATGGAGTTGGGTTAGAGCCACTACCTTTTTCATGAATAAAATGGATTTCAATATCATCTACAACAGATGTAAAATTTGAAAATTTATTTATTTCTGCTTCATGTTTTCTCCAGTCAAAATCTTTGACCCAATAACTTGATATTTCCTTCATGTAATCAAGATTACTTCCATATTTCCAACCACCATCATCTGGCATTTCATGCCATGGATAATTTTTTACCTTAGTATAAATTTCTTGAAGTGTTTTATCGGAAATATTTAGCTTAAAAGGCTTAATCATTATTAATTTACAGTGTATACTTTTTAGAAATTCATACTAAATATACCTCATGCTTTCAAATAAAGAAATTGTTTGTCCTAATAACCTTCTAGACCATGCACATAAGAAAAAAGGTGTTAATGCTGCTATCGTTAATGCGGGTTTACCCTTACCAATGCTCTCAGTTCAGGATGCTGTTAAAGAAAACTTAATTACACCTATTTTTATAGGGGATAAAAAAGAAATTGTTAAATGTGCTGAAGATTTAAAATGGGACATCTCTTCGTATGAGATAATTCATGAACCTGTAGAAAATAACACGGCAGCAATAGCTGCAAAACTTGCAAGTCAAGATAAGGTAAAAATTATTGTTAAAGGTCATATCCATACTGATATTTTAATGAAAGAAGTTTTAAAAAGAGATTACAATTTACTTGGAAAAACTAGACTTAGCCACATATGGCATATGACAAATACTAAAGACGACAAGCCTCTTATAATTACCGATGGTGCTTTAAATGTTTTACCTAATATAAAAACAAAAATGCATATCTTAAGAAATGTAATTGATTTTTCAAATCGTATAGGAATTAAAAGGCCAAAAGTTGCAGTTCTATCAGCGACAGAAGAAATTTTAGATAGTGTACCAAGCTCTATTGATGCAGATGAAATTACAAAACTTGCAAAAGAAGATAATTTAAATGCAGATGTTTTTGGTCCCTTGGCATTTGATAATAGTATTTCAAAAAAATCTGCTGCTATAAAAGGTGTTAAGAATATTGTAGCTGGTGATGCAGATGTATTGTTGGTTCCAAGTGTTGAAACTGGAAATAGTTTAGTTAAAATGATGATTTACTTTATGGGTGCTTGTGCAGCAGGTGTTGTTGTAGGTGGTAAAGTCCCAATAGTAATTACTAGTAGATCTGATGAAGCGCAAGCTAGATTGGCCTCTATTGCAGCTGCTGTTGTTGCTTTAGACTAGTTCTTCATTGAAATAATCTTATTAATGTTTTAAATAAAGCTTTAAAATTAGAGAGGGAAACAATGGCTATAACTTATTTAAAAAAATCACCAAAAACATCATCAACAGATGACACTAAAACAACTGGAATTGTTCAAGATTTATTAAAAAATATTGAAACTACTAAAGAACAAGGTTGTATCGATCTTACAAAGAAATTTGACAAGTATGATGGTGATATTATTGTTTCTAAAGAAAGAATTGAAGAAATCAAAAAAACGTTAGATCAAAAAACAAAAGATGATGTTCAATTTTCTTACGAAAGAGTTAGAAAATTTGCAGAAGCTCAATTAAAAAATTATGGTCAAGACTTTGAAGTAGAACTTTCAGATGGATTATTTGCTGGTCAAAAGCTAATACCAGTTAATACTGCCGGATGTTATGTGCCAGGTGGTCGTTATGCACACATTGCATCAGCTGTTATGAGTGTGACTACAGCAAAAGTTGCAGGTGTAAAAAATGTTATCGCCTGTAGCCCTCCAAAAGAAGGTGTAGGTGCTCATCCAACAATTATTTACACAGCTGATCTATGTGGTGCTGATGTAATTTTAAATTTAGGTGGTGTCCCAGCAATTGCTGCAATGACTAATGGTTTATTCAATAATCCTGCAGCTGATATTATTGTTGGTCCTGGAAACCAGTTTGTAGCAGAAGCTAAAAGAATTTTATTTGGAAAAGTAGGTATTGACCTTTTTGCAGGTCCTACTGAAATTGGAATTATTGCAGATGCTAAAGCTGACCCTGAGATAGTAGCTGTAGATTTAGTTGGTCAAGCAGAACACGGTTATAACTCACCTTGTTGGTTATATACCACAAGTAAAGAACTTGCAGAAAAAGTAATGAAAAGAGTTCCAGAGTTAATTGTAGAATTACCAGAAGTTCCAAGAACAAATGCAGATGCTGCTTGGAGAGATTATGGTGAAGTTATTCTTTGTGATACCGATGAAGAAATGGCAACTATTAGCGACGAGTATGCTCCAGAACACTTAGAAATTCAGACAGAAAATTTAGAATGGTTTCACAAAAGACTTACAAATTATGGTTCTTTATTTATTGGTGAAGAAACAACCGTTGCTTATGGAGACAAGTGTTCAGGAACCAATCATATTCTACCAACTAAAGGTGCAGGAAGATACACGGGTGGATTATTTGTTGGTAAGTTTGTTAAAACTTTAAGTTTCCAAAGAATGACCAAAGAGTCTACTGAGTTAGTTGGTGCTGCAGCAGCAAGAATTTCTAGATACGAAGGAATGGAAGCTCACGCAAGAACAGGTGACGTTAGACTTAAAAAGTACGGTTATTCTAGCTAAACTTAGATAATTTCCATTAGCACTGTTAAAGCCAAAATAGACATAAAAAGAATGATTAAATAATTTATTCTTTTCCATACTTTTACATTCTTAAGATATTTAGAAAAATATTTTGAAAGATACCCTAGTATAAAAAAAAATAGGAATGAAGAAATAGCTGCCCCAGTACCAAAGTAATACTTATCCACTTGACTAAGGCTTTTGGAAAAGTTTCCTAAGAAAAATACAGTGTCTGAATAAACGTGGGGATTTAGAAAAGTAAAACCTAAAGTTTTAAATAAAATACTAGGTAAATTATTAGTTTTATTGTCTATATTAAATGAAGTCTCTGAAATTTTGGTTTTAATCTTTCCCCAGATAAAATGTAGTAAAAATATTAAGAGTAAAATATTAAAAATTAACTCAACTGTTGGTGTGAAATAATTATTTAAATATTGAAATAAAAAAATTCCTAAGAAAATTAATAAAAAGTCAGATATTGAACAAATTATACAAACAAAAAATATATATTGTTTTTTTAACCCTTGTTCTATGACAAATACATTTTGAGCACCAATTGCTAAAATTAAACTTAATCCAGTTAAAAAACCTAACAATAAATATTCCATTAAGTTTTATTAAACTCTTTTTTTACCCTGAACAACCCTATCAAGTATTAATGCAACAAATAAAATAGCTATACCCGCAAGTATACCTTGTCCAACATTGGCATATTGTAATGCCTCTAGAACATCTTGTCCTAAACCTTTTGCACCTATTAGAGATGCTACAACTACCATTGCTAAACTTAACATTACCGTTTGATTAACACCTGCTAAAATTGAAGGTGTGGCTAGTGGTAGATCTACTTTTCTTAGTAAATACCATTTAGTTGCACCGTATGCGATAGCTGCTTCTCGAATTGTTTCTGGTACTCCACGTAAACCTAAAACTGTAAGCCTTACAACAGGAGTTCCACCAAAAATCATAGTAATGATTACCGCTGCAACCTTTCCAGTTCCAAAAAACGCTATTACTGGAATCATAAATACAAAGGCTGGCATTGTTTGCATGAAATCCATTATCGGTCTAATTAATGAATAAAATTTTTGTCGCCTTGCACAAAAAATTCCAAGTGGAATACCTATTGCAATACTTAAAATTGCAGCTGTTCCTAATAAAGCAAGTGTCGTCATTGCTTTTACCCAAAAACCTAAAAACCCCATGTAACCCAAAAATCCTGCTGAATATATTGCAGCTCTAGGTCCTGCTGATAGTCCTGTTAGGGTAACAATTGCAGTTATAATTACAATCCAAGGAGTTTTAACAAACAATAACTCTAAAAAATCTAATACCGACCTAATACCAATTGTTATAGCAGTAAAAATCACATCTCCTTTAACGACAGCATAATCAAAAATAATCTCTATCCATTTAATTGAAAATAATCTTATTTCTGGATGGGTTGGGAACGTATCCATTACCTGAAGTAAGCCTGGAAAACTATAATGGATAACAGTAAAGATCATTATAACAGATGTAAAAACACTACTGTAGATGTAATTTTTCATCTGCATACCTGGATGAATAGATTTATCAGATAACCATTCAGAATATTTCTTTTCTAAAATTGAATTCGCTAAAACACCTTGAGCAATCTTAACTACTATCAATAAAATAAAACCAAACATAGCAATCCAAATTGCAGAAGCTTCTACTCTAGTAATTTCATCAAGATAGCCTTGCATAGCATCCTCTAAAGATTTTATGTTTCTTTTAAATACATCAATTTTATCTGGATTATTTTCTATCGCTGCTTCTAATTGTTTATTTCTAAAAGCTATTGTACCTTGAACTTGCTCAACTTTAGCAATAGCGTCTGCCGTAATATTACCAAATAAGCCTCTGATGATTTGTACTACCGAAAAAGTTTCAATAATTAAAAAAGCTAAAGTCCAATTCCAAACATTACGCATTCCAAACCAAATTGGCCCAAGTATGAATGCAAATAAATTAAATGAAAATGAGTAAGTAGGTTTACTACCGATTTTTTTAAACTCTTTGATATAATAATATGGATTACTTTTTACAAAGTCAGTAATTAATTCATCTCTAGGTGGATTTATAATTGCTTTATTCTCCATCACTGCCCTCTACAACTGCTTTAAGTAAATCTGCCTGTGTTATCACACCAATATTTTTTTTTTCATTATTGATTACTAATATTGGTTCATCTTTAATTGAAGATTTTTTTATTAATTTGTTTAATAAATCATTTTCATGAACACTTTCTAAGTTTTTTCTTTTTGATCCAAATTCCTTTTCAAATTTTTCAACAGGCTGCATGATAGATTTAGCTTGAACGATTTTTAATCTAGAAATTCCTTTAACAAAGTCTGCCACATAATTATCTGCTGGTTTCATGACTATTTCTTCTGGCGTTCCTATTTGAATAACTTTTCCATCTCTCATGATTGCAATTCTATGACCTACTCTTACTGCTTCATCTAAGTCGTGAGTTATAAACACTGTGGTCTTTTTCATTTGTTTTGAAAGTTTGATAAATTCTGCTTGAAGCTGTCTTCTAATCAATGGATCTAATGCACTAAATGGTTCATCCATTAATAAAACATCAGGATCTGCTGCTAAAGCTCTTGCTAATCCAACTCTTTGTTGCATTCCACCTGAAAGTTCGTGAGCAAATTTATTTCCCCAGCCTTGAAGCTCTACAATATCTAAAATCTTGTTAGCAGCATCCAATCTATCATTTTTACTAATACCTCTTATTTCAAGTGGCATTGCTATATTGTCTAATACTGATCTATGAGGCATTAAAGCAAAATTCTGAAAAACCATACCTATCTTTTTATTCCTTAGATCTTGCAATCTTTTTGAGTCGAACTTCATTACATCTTCATTATCGATTAGAATCTGACCTGAAGTTGGCTCTAATAATCTATTAATATGTCTTACTAAAGTAGACTTACCACTGCCAGAAAGACCCATTACGCAAAAAATCTCTCCCGTTTTAACGTCAAAAGAGACATCGGATACACCAATTACTGAATTATATTTTTCTAAGGCTTCTTGTTTTGAAATATGTTCATTTTGAATAGCATTTAACGCTTCTTTGGAATTATTACCAAATATTTTCCAAACATTTTTTATTTCAATAGCTGAGTTCATCAGATCCGTTCAAAAATTTAATAATTTTTTTTCAAGAAATATACCCGGCAACAAATAAAGCTGCCGGGTAAAAATTTAACTTAACTTAAAGTCCTAACCAACCGTCAACTTTAGATTTATTATTTTCCATCCATGCTCTAGCAACATCAGCTGGTTGTTTTTTTTCAACTGAAATTTGGTAGGCCATTAACGAAACATCATCTGCTGATAATTGAAAATTCTTAAAGAAATCAACAATTGCAGGAGATTGTGCTTCTAAAGAAGTTGCCCAACCAATTTGGATTTGCTTAAGAGCATCTTTTGATGCAACATAAGATTTTTTGTACCAGTCAGCATCTTCTTTAGGTTGAACCATTTTATATTTAGCTTTATCAAATTTAGGTTCTGTCAACATTACAACATCAGCCATTCCCCAAATTGCATGGGGCTTATAACAATAAAATGCATAGCCCTCACCTTTTTTAATTGAGTCAAGCACTCTTGCATTTTTTACAGCTTCGGCTGCTCTGATAGGTTCAATACCTGCATCATATAAACCATAATCTCTAAGTTTAACTTGGTTTACATTTGCAGAAGCCCATCCATCTGCTCCAATCCAAAATTCACCTTTTCCATTGCCATCGCTATCCATTGCTTTTACAACTTCTGGTCTAGCTAAGTCTTCAATTGCTGTAATATTCATTTTTTTAGCAAATTGTTGAGACACACAATATCCTTGGTTTCCTTCATAAGGTTTTGAACTTAACTTAAGAGTTCCTTTAGGAACTAAATCATTAGTATAAGCCTGCTGATTAGGTAACCAGATATCAGGGTGAACATCTATTTCACTTTTACCTCTATGAATTGCTGCGTAGATCGCAGTATTATTTCCTGGAACTAATTCTGCTTCTCCACCCATTTTGTCATTAACAACTGCTGCTAATAAATTTGCAATAGCTGTTGCACCTGTCCAACCTGGATCTCCTATTTTAACTTTCTCAGCAAATGTTGAAAAAGTAGCAAATAAAGAAATTAAACCAGCTACAAGTGTAGTTTTTATTATTTTCATTATATCCCTCTCGATTAATTTAAAAACGAAGCATAACTTAAAACTTTTGAGCAAGTCAAAGAAAATTAGCTACTTATTATGATTGTTATGAGTGAATTTTAAGAGTGACTAATCCAGATAGTCTTAGTTTGAAGGTATTGATCTAACGCTTCTGTACCTTGATCTCTACTTAATGAACCTGATTGTCTGTATCCACCAAAAGGTGTTTTAATGTCACCTTCAGAAAAAGTATTAACTGAAACGGTTCCACATGGAAGGCTTTTAGCCATATGAAAAGCTCTATCTATATCTTGAGTAAACACACTTGCATGCAATCCATACTTAGAATTACTTGCAATTTTTAATGCTTCTTCATCACTATTAATTGTAAGAACACCTAATACAGGTCCAAAAATTTCCTCTTGAGCAATTGTCATATTCTCTTTTAAATTATCAAATAGAGTTGGTTTTGCAAAAAAACCTTTTTGATCATCACTTGAAACTCCACCAAATAATAGCTTAGCTCCTTCATCAATTCCTTTTTGAATATAACCATCAACTGTTGCTAAATGTTTTTTAGAAATCATTGACCCCATATTACTTTCTGGATCTAGTGGATCTCCAGCTTTAAGAGCTTTTACTTTTTTTGAAACCTTATCTAAAAATTCATCTTTAACTTTACTATGAATTATTTGTCTCATATTTGCTGAACAATTCTGTCCACCATTCCAAAAAGCAGAATTAATTGCATTATCAATTAAATCATCTGTAATCTTTGCATCTTCTAAAACTATAAACGGACTTTTTCCACCCATCTCTAAACCAATTGTTTTTAAATTACTTTCACCTGAATATTTCATGAATAGTCCACCAACTTCTGTTGAGCCTGTAAATGAAATCGCATCAACATCATCATGTCTACCAAGTGCTTCTCCAACATCTCCAAAGCCAGGTACTATATTTAAAACTCCATCAGGAATTCCTGCTTCTTTAGCAATTTGTGCAACTCTAATTGCAGTTAAAGGTGTGTCTTCTGCTGGCTTAATTATAACTGAACATCCAGCAGCTAATGCTGGTGCCATTTTCCAAACTGCCATCATTAAAGGGAAATTCCATGGAACAACTCCTGCAACAACACCTATTGGTTCTTTAACAATTAAACTAGTTAGTGATGGTTCTGTTGGTCCAACTTTACCAAATACTTTATCTATTAATTCTCCATACCACTGAAAATGCATTGGAGCATCATTTGCAACCTCATTAATGCAGTCTCCAATTAATTTTCCTGTATCCACACATTCAAGAACAGAATTTTCTTCTCCAGTTTGTCTTAGTAATTCTGCAAATTTAAGCAAAACATCTTTTCTAAATTCTGGAGATGTTCTAGACCAAACGCCACTATTAAAAGCTTTTCTTGATACTTTTACCGCAAGGTCTACGTCTTTATGATTACATTTTGCAACAGAACAAAGAGTTTCACCCGTTGCAGGATTTATATTTTCAAACTTTTCACCATCAATAGCATCAACGTACTTACCATCAATAAAAGCTCTACCTTCGAATTTAATCTTGCTTGCTATAGATTTATAATCAGAAGCCATTAATCTGCATTTGCAGTCAATGTTTTAATTTCTAAAATATTTTCATTAGGGTCTTTAACAAAAAATGTCTCTTGCTCATATTTGGTACCTTTAAACCTTAAATAAGGTTCATCGTAATATTTGGCACCATTGTCTTTTAATCTTTGTTTAAGAGCATTAAAATCTTTTCTAGATAAATGAACACCGAAATGTGGAACAGAAACATTACCCATATCGACATCATGTCTTTCACTATCCATTTTATGTTCACTAGCATGAAGAGTTAACTCATTTCCCCAAAAATCTACATCAGCCCACTCTTGTGCTGAATTATCCAATCTACAGCCTAACGTCTCACTATAAAATTTTTTTGCTACTTCAAGATCTCCACATGGTACTGCTAGATGAAAGCAATTAGTGTTTTTGTACATAAGTTTCTCCTCTTTAAATTCGTTATATAATGACTATATAGTCCAATATAATATTTTAATCAATAAAAGCTAAATTCATGAATAACTTTTTACAATCTATAATAGATAGAGATCCTGCGGCAAAATCTAAGTTAAGTTTAATTTTAACTTATCCTGGTGTTAAAGCAGTTTTTTTTCATAAAATTGCTAATTTTTTTCACCTTGCTAAGTTTTATTTAGTAGCAAGAATAATTTCACAACTATCAAGATTTTTAACTGGAATTGAAATTCACCCTGGTGCTAAGATTGGAAGAAATTTATTTATTGATCATGGTATGGGTGTTGTAATTGGTGAAACTTCTGAAATTGGAAATAATGTGACTATTTATCATATGGCAACATTAGGTGGGATTGCACCAAGCATTAATTCAAATGACCAAAGACAAGTTAAGAGACACCCAACATTAAGTGATTGTGTCGTAGTTGGTTCTGGTGCTCAAATTTTAGGACCTGTAACGATTGGAGCAAATGCTAAAGTTGGAGCTAATGCAGTTGTTACTAAAGATGTTCCTGAAAATGCAGTAATGGTTGGAATACCTGCTAAAAATGTTGGAACAGCAACTGAAGAATTTAAACCTTATGCTGTTGAAGAGGTAGATAAAGATACTTCAAACTAATGAAAAATACTCAAGATAATTTTATTTCAGGTATAGGTAATACTCCTTTAATCAAACTTAGAGCAGCATCAGAAATTACTGGATGTAATATTTATGGTAAAGCCGAATTTATGAATCCTGGTGGTTCTGTTAAAGATCGTGCAGCACTTACATTGATTAGAGATGCTGAAGAAAAAAAATTAATCTCTAAAGGTGGAACAATAGTTGAGGGTACAGCTGGTAATACTGGTATAGGCTTATGTCTACTCGGTAATTCACTTGGTTATAAAACAATCATAGTCATGAATGATAACCAAACCCAAGAAAAGAAAGATCTACTTATAAATATGGGTGCTGATTTAAGATTAGTTCCAGCTAAACCTTATAAAGATGATGCAAATTTTGTAAAAGTTGCAGCAAAACTTGCTGATGAATTAAGACCATCAAATAACAATGGAGTTGTTTGGGCCAATCAATTTGACAATGTTGCAAATGCTAAGGGTCATTATGAAACAACAGGACAAGAGATTTGGGAACAAACCGAAGGTAAAGTTGATGGTTTTGTATGCTCGTCTGGAACAGGTGGGACAATTTCAGGAGTAAGTAACGCTCTTAAAGAAAAGAATAAAGATATAAAAATATTTCTATCTGACCCTAAAGGTTCTGCTCTTTATAATTATATTAAAAATGGTGAATTAAAATCTGAGGGTGGCTCAATTACCGAAGGTATTGGATCAAGTAGAATTACAAAAAATTTTGAAAATGCTAAAATAGATGACGCCTACTCTATTGATGACCATGAAGCGCTTCCTATACTTTATGATTTAATTGAAAATGAAGGTTTAAGCCTTGGTACTAGCTGTGGAATTAATATTGCTGGTGCGATTAGAATGGGTAAAGAACTTGGTCCTGGAAAAACTATCGTTACAATACTTTGTGATAAAAGTGAAAAGTACGCTACTAAAATGTTTAATAAGAAATTTTTAGAAGAAAAAGGTTTGCCTTTTCCTAACTGGCTTTAAATATAAATCTTATCGGCTAATCCATAACAAAGAATGGCACTAATAATTGTGAAAACTAATGGTGCAATAATAGCTTCATTTGAATCGTTCATAACACCTGTCTTATCGATCTTAATTGAGTAAGTATTAACAATTAATACGCAAAAATTTTGAACAAAAACTAAATTGAAAAATGCCCACGTTGCTTCGACACCATTTGGTCTTACAAACATAATATATAATGCCATCAAGAAAGAACCTAGAAATATTGCACCTGTCATCCGCATAACAGTTGCAGCTGTCTCATCAATTTGAAATTTTTCTCTATATCTTTTGTTATCAATAATCATTTGATAAGCATAAAAACCCAAGCCTAAAAAATGAATAGAGAATAAAATTAAGTAAAAAATACCATTAAATTTTTCAATCATAAGTCTAATCTTTAATTAAATTTATAATACAGGATTTTTATTAAATGATTATAGGCTTTATGCGCACAGTAAATTTATACAAGAAATAGTTGTATAAAATTTTTGCATACCTGGTGACAAAATATAGCATTTTAAAATAAATCTAAATCTATTAATTTTGAACAATAATAACTAACAAGTGAGATTAATATAATGCAAGCAATATATACCAGAACAATGAGAGTAACGGATGATGGTTTAGGTAAAGCTATGGAGGTTTGCCAAGGTTTAGCTAAGGTAAGAAAAAAATATTTTCCTAAACACCAAATCTATTTTTCTTTTCAAGTAGGTGGTGATCCGAGAACAATACGAGAAACTCTAATTGGCACAATGTTTGAAGGAGAAAATGAAGCTGATGCAAAAATGTCAGCTGATAAAAAATATCAAAATCTTCAAAAACAATTAAAGAAAGTTGCAGTTGAAGGAACTATTGAAGATGAAATCAGAGTCATCTTTAGTGAATAAATAGATAAAAAGGAGATAACAAATGAAAAACTATATAGTAACACACACTTTTAAATCAAAAGAAGCAAAAGCTAAAATGATGGAAGTTACTGGTTCAATGTCAATGGAAGATATGACCAAAGCAATGACAAGTGATAATGCAAAATGTCAAATGAGCTGGAATACACCAGGTGATAACTTAACAATGTTTTGTTGGTGGAAAGGTGCTGATCCAGACGCAATTAACAAACAATTAGAGTCTATGAACGATTTCTATGAACCTCACAAATTTGTTGAGTGTACAGATGATATTATAGATTTTAATGCTAACTAAAAAAAAGGAAAGAGGTAACGATGAAACTATTTGTCCAATCGATACAAGGACCAGAAAATGCTGTGAATGGTGTATTCCCAATTATGATTGCATCACAAGCAGCTGAAGCAGGACATGAGGTAAGCATATTTTTAGCTGGAAATGCTGTCTCTCTAATGAAAACTGAAATAGTGGATAATATGTCAGCTATTGGTATCGGAAAATTAAGTGATCACATAAAAGTTCTAAAAGATAAAGGAGTTACAATTCATTTATCTGCAGGAAGCTGTAAAGCAAGAGGTATTACCGAAGATGATATCAAAGATAAAAATGGAGTTTTGTCAGGACCTCCAGGATTATTAAAACTTGTAGAAGAAGCTGAGAAAGTTCTGTCATACTAAATTAATAACCACAAAAAACGAAAGAGGAAAAATGATACTAAAAATAGAAGGACCAATAGAAACTTTTGCAAAATGGAAAGCAATGGTTCACAGTAATGCAGAAAAGATCAAAAAATATGGAATGACATTTCTTTATGCAGGATCTGAAAAAGGTGATGACAGTAAATTCATTGGAATAGTTAAATTTGACACTATGGAGGGTGTTGAAGCTTTTAAAGCTGATGAGGAACTTCATAAAGAAAGAGCTGCAGCTGGTGTTGATTTAGCTAATTCAGTTACAACACCAATGGGAGATGATCTTCTAGAACAATACAAGGGATAAACCATGTCGATATTAGCAAAATATAATGCAGCAATGGAAGCTAAAGATGAAGCTACTATGAATGAACTTCTACATGATGATTATAAGTTTACGATGCATGCGTCAGGTAATGTTTTAGGTAAAGCAGATGTAATCAAATGGGCAATGAGTGGTGACATTAAAAGAGATAAAGTTAGAGTTCTTTTTGAGAATGATGAAATTGGTGTTGAGCATGGATTTGTTACATTTAATGATGGAAACACAGAAGCTGTAATGGCAGTCTTTAAATATCAAGATGGAAAAATGATTTCACTTGAAACAGGTGCAACAAAAATACTTAAATAACTAGTTGGGTCATTTTGCACATGCAAAGTGACAATGTTGGTTATATCAAAAACTTATTATTTTCCTTTTGTTTGGTTAACTAATCAAACAAAGGAAAATATGAAAAAAATAGTAATAACATTATTCTTAGTACTTTTCACAAGTTCAGTTTATGCAGGTTCTTGCCCAATGATGGCAAAAAGTATAGATGATAAAATTGCAGAAGCACAAATGCTAAGAGATCAAGGTATGGCAGCTCATGATGCTGGTGATCATGCAAAATCAGAAGAGTTATTAGCTGAAGCTATGGAGCTTTTTAAAAGTTAATAAATAATTATATATATTTAGCGGGATTTCATTTAATGTTATTAAATGAGTCTCGCTACTTCATATGGATTTCTAATCCTAGCAGTTGTTCTAGGGGTAACTTCAAATAGTTTTGCAAAAAGTGCTGAAGGGTTCACTCTTCTAATTCCAAGTATTATTACAGCCATTACCATTGTTTTATGTATGTATGCATTATCTATGGTGATGAAAAATATCCCAATGGGAATAACTTATGCATCATTTGCTGGATTAACAATTATTTCAACTGTAATTGTTGGTATAATTAGATTTAATCAAATGCCAAATCTTTATTCAATGATTGGTTTAGGTTTGATCATTATAGGTGTGCTAATGGTTAACTTGTTAGGAAATAATTAATTATGATTTCAAAAAAATATTCGCAACACTTGTTTATGATTTTTATGTCATTTGGAATGAGCGTTATAATGAGTGGTGTAGTTACTGCGGTGAACACTGGCATTGGTGATGGTTTTATTGAAAGATATTTTAACTCTTGGTTATTTGCTTTTCCTGTAGCATTATTTGCAGCTATTACTTTGGCTCCAATTTTAAGACCTCTAGTTAATAAAATTGCCTCAAAAGATTAGTTATAAAAGAATTGTAAAAATTTTACGGAAAAAAATATTGTAAGAAGAGTTTTTTAAATTATTGAAACTTTATTATTTATCAAAATTTAATTCAATAAATATATTTAACATAAAGTAAAATAAATGTTTTGAATGCAATGTTTGAAAATGTTATTGTGTAAATGTATATAAAGGAGGTCGATTATGAATTTATCACCACCTGACACATAACTGGTGTGATTAAATAATCAAAGACTAATTAAGATCGAAAAAATATAAAGTCCATTATTATGGATTTTGGCGTATACCGCTAACTTATAGGGGAACTCTTTTGGGCTTTCTGAAAGGGTGAACCCCTTAAAAAAAAGTTAAAAAACAGATGGCAAAACGTGAGTACCATCATCATCTAAAGTAATATCAAATTCATCAACAACATTAGAAATATCTAGCGACGAATATAAATGTGGAAACATAGTTCCATCTGAAGCTTGTTCCCAAACTAAATGATCTAGTTTTAAAGTGTCTATCTTTAATAAAATTAAATCTTTTTGATTTAGGTAAAATTTTTTAAGAGTTCCAGCAATTTGATCATCACCGGAAAAATGAATGTAACCATCTTCTAAATCTTTTTTAGAACCAGTTAATTGACCTTTTTTCTTAATCTCTTGCCATTCAGATTTGGTACATATTTTATAAACAAATTTGAAATTCATTTAAAATTTATATTATTCAGTGAGGATATTGACAATAAGAAACTTCCCTCTTACGAGGGAAGCTAATATTAACTATCTAATAGAGAGAGAAGATAATGTTAATTTTTGAATTCTATCCGCTCCTTATAGACAGCAAATTTCAATATTGAAATGACATATTGTCACTACAGCAATGCAAAGATTGGATAGCTTATTTTATTTGTTCACTTAGTGAACATCTTACCAGGATGAATTTGGTTGAGCTAGAAACTCTATTTCCTCAGGAGTAGATTTTCTACCTAACACTAAGTTTCGATGAGGATATCTATGAAATTTCTTTATTACTAAGGTGTGATCTTTCCAAGATTTTTTGATAGAGATTAAACCTGGATGATCTTTTAAGAATTTATCTAGTAGATAATAGGCCATATCATGATCTGTGATCTCTTCACTGTGAATTAGTGGCAATATCATAAACAATCTTTGATCTTGATCCATTTCATCTAAAAAGCCTGCATAAACAGAATCGTTAACTATCAACCTTGCTTTATGATCTTGGATAAAAGCTTTTGGATCATCTCTAAACATATTTCTTGAAAATTGATCAAATAAAATAACTAGAGCCAAAGATCCAAGGGAAGTGTCTTGCCAATCGTCATATTCGTTTGTACTTGCTAATTCATAATCTTTTAAAAAGTTTTCTTTAATTAATTCATCAAAATCTTTATGTTTTTGAAATCTTTTTTTTGGTGGAGTGTCTTTAAACCAAAAATCTAATATTTTTTTTGCTCTTGTATGCATTTATTTTGAAACTGGTTCTAAAAGCTTAAGTATTTTATTGTGAATAGATTGATTAGATGAAACTAAAATATTTCCAGCATTAACTGCGTCTCTATTATCCCATGTTGAAACAATACCTCCTGCAGCTTTTATAATTGGCATCAATGGATGAATATCCCAAATTTTATTAGTAGCCTGAAAGACAACATCAATTTTCCCCTCACATAAATGGGAGTAACTTAATGCATCTGCAGTTGGAAATTGCATTAATTTTAAAACTTTTGGAATTGTCATTTGTTGTTTAAGAGAGACCGCTCCATGAAATGCCCCTGATACTTTTATCTGACTAAATGGTATATTTTTTGAAACAGAGATTTTTCTTTTTTTGCCTTTTTCAAAAACAAAAGAGTTTTTATTATCAAAATTTAAATAGTATTTATTTAGTATTGGAAAGTTTGCTAAACCAACAACGGGCATACCTTTAAAATTAAGAGATATTAAATTGCTCCATGTTGGATTGCCTATTACAAATGATCTTGTTCCATCAATCGGGTCTATAACCCATGTGTAATCACTAGTTGATTTTTTGTGACCAAATTCTTCACCTATAACTTGATGACTTGGAAATTTTTTTTTAATCTTTAATCTAATAAATTTTTCAAATGCTTTGTCAGAGCTTGTAACAGGATCATAACCTTTACCTTTAAGTTTGTTAGATATCATGAAAGTTTTATTAAGTTTTGAAAAATAAAATTTATTTAAGTCTTTTGCTAAGGTATTTAGAAAGTTAGAATATAACTTATAATCCTTCTTATTTAATAAATTCATTAAATTATATTCTCAATTTGTTTTTCAGCTTCTTTAATTGATTTCTCGTAATCTAACGCCATTTGATCAGCACTTATTACTTCAACTTTTTCAATTCCAAAGAAATTTAATATAAATTTTAACCATGGAGTTAAAAAATCCTCTGAGCTATTTAATTTAGTTCCACCTGAAGTAATTACTAAATAAGCTTGTTTATTTTTAAGCAATCCTTCTCTTCTCCCATTAGCTTTAAACCTAAAAGTCTCTCCAATTCTTGCTGCTAGGTCACACCAAGCTTTAAGAGTTGCTGGAGGGCCATAATTATAAATTGGTGCTGAAATTATGATGATATCACTTTCTTTTAATTCACTTACAAGTTTATCTGATAGTTCAAACATTTTTTTATGCTCTTCAGTCTGGTCTTTTTTTGCAATCTTCATTCCAGACTCAGTTAAACCACTTACAAAAAGCATATCGTCATCTAAATCTCTATAAATTACTTCATCACCTGGTTTTTTGATTTTATCTAATAATTTTTTTGCTAATGCTCTTGAGCTTGAGCCTTCTTTTCTGGCACTTGAGTCAATTTGATAAATTTTCATAAGTATAGATTGTTATTAACCTATTAACCGAAGTTTTGCAAAAAGGGTAAATAGTTTAAAATATAGTAGCCTAATATTTGCAATTGGTTTGTTAAAATTAGTACTCCGGTTATTAAAAGTATTACACCTCCACCCTTTGTGACTAAATTAATATTCTTTTTAAAGTTTTTAGAAAACATCAAAAATCTTTGCATTAGATAACCTGATAAAATGAAAGGTATTGCTAACCCAAGTGAATAAAAACTAAGTAATATTATAGCTTTAAATACTGTTTCTTCTGTAGAGGCTAATGCAAGAATTGATCCCAAAATTGGACCAATACAAGGTGTCCATCCAAAGCCAAAAGCCATACCAATAATAAATGAAAACCAAATGTTATTATTTTTTTGAGTGTAAATCTTTTTTTCAAAATTTAAAAAATTAATATTTATAATTCCAATTAATTGTAGAGAAAATATAATAATAATTAAACCAGCAAGTATTCTTAACGTTTCTGAATTTTGTAACAATACTTGTCCCAAGTAAGAGGCAGCTGCCCCAAATATAATAAAAACAAAAGAAAAACCTAAAGTAAATAATATTAATGGTACCAAATTAATTTTTTTATTTGCAAGTAATTCATCTAAAGATGCTCCTGAAATATAAGAAATATAACCTGGTATTAAAGGTAAGACACAAGGAGATAAAAAACTAATCAACCCAGCTCCAAATGCAATTAATAACTCAATCATTCTAGCCTGTGTTCTTCATTGCGGCTGATATACCAGCTATGGAAGTCATCAACGAGTCATCTAGATATTTTTTGTTTTCGGCACTTAATCTTTGAGTTGAAATTTTTTTCATAACAATTGCTTGTATAATATGTAGCACCTCAGAATAAATATTTCTGATTATTACGGAAGATCTAAATATTTTTCTTTGTTTTAAAATTTCCACCGGTGTTATCATTTTGTTTAATTTTTTCAAATCATTAAATTGTGATCTTAGTTTTTTACCAACTAATTTAAGTTTTTTATCAGCTAATTTATCTTCATAAACTTTTGAAATTTCAGGGTCTACTTTAGTTATCACCATATCCAACATATCCATTGTAGAGTAAAAAAAAGGCCAATTTTTTTCCATGTCTATTAGTGTTTTCTTAAAATATTTTGTTGATGAATATTTTAATGCTTCAGGAGTACCCAACCATGCAGGCAAGAATAGTCTTATCTGAGTCCAAGCAAATACCCATGGTATTGCTCTTAGACTTTTGATGTTGTCTACATTTTTTCTTTTCGAGGGTCTTGATCCAATTGATAATTTTCCTAAAGCTTTGTGTGGTGTTACAGTCTTAAAATACCTTATAAAGTCAGATTTTTCATTAATATTTCCCCTATAAGATTCCATGGAAATTTCTGACATTTTTTCAATTAATCTTTTCCATTCGACTTTAGGTTCTGGTGGTGGTTTTAAAGTTGCTTGAACTACCGCACCTATATAGCTACATAAATTATATTTTGCTAAGGGTTCATACCCATATTTTTGCTGAATAACTTCACCTTGATCTGTGATTCTTATTTTTCCATTAACAGATCCAGGTGGTTGTGATCTCAAAGTTGCTTGAATTGGACCTCCACCACGTCCAGCTGAGCCACCCCTTCCATGAAAAAAAGTAATGTCAATTTTATGTTTTTTTGCTAATTTTAAAATCTCTTCTTGAAGTTTATACTGATGCCAACTTGCAGATAATTTACCTGCATCCTTACTAGAATCAGAATAACCGATCATAATTTCTTGCTTATAATTGATTGATTTTCTGTACCAAGATAATGAAAAAAGTTTAGTCATTATCGAGTTAGCATTTTTTAAATCATCTAATGTTTCAAAAAGAGGCACTACTCTTAGTTTATTTTCTATTTTAGTCTCCTTTTGAAGGTAAGCTACAGACAATATATCTGATGCTGCAGATGTCATAGAAATTACATATGCGCCTATACATTCCTTAGGCTGTTCAGCAAGCATTCTAAACGTTGTCCATACTTCTTTATTTTCTTTGTTTCTAAATTGATAATTATTTATTAAATTTTTTTTTTTTTAATTTGTGTTGATAAAAAATCTATCTTCTTGTCTTCACTCCAACTTAAATAATTAGATTTATATTTTTTTTTTATAATTTCAGATATCAATTGTGAGTGTCTTGAAGATTCTTGTCTTATATCTAATTTTGCTAAATTAATCCCAAAACATTTTGCTCTTCTCATTAAATCTAGTAAATCACCACTAGCAATATTTTCACTTTGATTTTGCTCTAAAGATTCCCGTACAATTCTCAATGGTGCTAAGATTTCTTCTTTAGTTGATAAAAGTTTTTTTTCTTCTAATGGTTTTTTATTTACAAGGTGTTCTTTAATTAAGATATGAGTTTTTCTCATCTTATCTCTTAGTGGTCTTAAAAAAACTCTATATGGATCAAAAACTTTACCAGTTTTTTTTAATATTTTTTTAGAACACTTTGACATGGATAATGACCGAAGTAACTTGGTCAACTGTTTCTCATATAGCTTTGCGGCCTCCCACCTTGATAACAACACAACCTCTTTTGTAACCATAGCTGTTACATTTGGATTGCCATCTCTATCACCACCCATCCATGAACCAAATTCAATTGGATTAAAATTTTTTGGTAAGTCTTTACCCATATTTTTAACAAAAATATCATTTAATCTTCTATATACTTTGGGTATAGTTTCCCAGAGACTATCCTCAATAACTGCCAACCCCCATCTTGCTTCATCAGAGGGTGTTGGTTTGAATCTTTTAAGCTCATCTGTATTCCATATTATTGTGACCTCATCGTATAATTTATTATCTAAATTCTTTATTTTTGATGGATATTTTTTTAGTAAATCTCTTTGTTCTAAAATTTCTACTATTCTATGGTATTTTTGTATCAAGGTACGTCTTTTAACTTCTGTTGGATGCGCAGTTAAAACAACTCCTATATTCAAGTTTTTCGCTAGATCGTAAATTTTATTGTTAGGTATTTTTTTATTTTTAAAAAGTTCTTTAAATATTTCTTCTATAAAAATATTTTTATTTTTTGGGTCTTCTTGATTATTTTCATATTCATCAAGATTTCTTGATGCATCAATTGATTCAGATAAATTTATAAAATTCATAAAATGATTAAATGCCCTTGATAACTTAAATGTGTTAATTGGGCTCAGGCCATTAATTTTTTTTATAATATTTTTAAAAGGATCTTTTGAGCTTTTTTTAAAATTATTTGCTTTAGATAACAATCTTGTTTCTTCTACTAATTTAAAAAAATTTTCACCCTCTTGTTTTTTTATAACCTTACCCAAAATATCCCCTAAGTATCTAACATCTTCTCTTAGTGACTTTGTTGGAATTCGTTCGTAATAAAGATCTCTTTTAATCATCTTTGTTTGACTATTGTTCTACATTTACAATTCTTAAAAATTTCATTTTTTATTTATCTTTTCAATTGCATTATATAAAGAGCTATGGTCAGTATTACCATGTCCATCTGCTACTAGATCTTTATACATTTCTTTAATTAAACTAGAAATAGGCAAATGAGTATCAACAGCTTTTCCAGCATTAATGATATTAGTCATATCTTTTAATTGCGTTGTAGTTTTTCCTTTTGGTGAGAAATCTTTACTAATCATTCTTTTTCCATGAGTTTGTAATATTTTACTATCAGCCCATCCTCCTGATAAGGCTTCAATCATTTTACTTGGATTAGTTCCAGATTTTTCGCATAAAGTAACTGCTTCTGCTACAGCTCCAATAGTAACACCTACAATTATTTGATTTGCTAGTTTTGAAATTTGACCAGATGTGACTGGGCCTACTAGTGTTGGGTTGCCTAATATTTTAAGAAGATCATAACATTCTTTAAATGTTTTTTCATCACCACCCACCATAATAGCTAAAGAAGCTTCTTCTGCACCAATTGTTCCGCCAGATACAGGTGCATCTAGATAGTTAATATTCTTTTCTTTTAAAATCTCAGCATATTTTTTTGTAATAATGGGATTGACAGAACTCATATCAATTACTGTGGCACTATCTTTAATGTTGGATATAAATTCATCACTACCCATTACTTTATCTACCGCAGCATCATCTGTAAGCATTGCAATAACTACATCGGAATTTGTAACAACGCCTTTGATAGATGTGGATATTTCTGCTCCAAATTCTTTTAATCTATCTGCTTTATCTTGGGATCTATTATAAGCTTTTAAATTATAACCTGATTTAAGGAGGTTTTTTGCCATGGGAAACCCCATAAGGCCAATTCCAATAAAACCAATATTCTTCATATAACTTATATATAACCTATACTATTTTCTTAACTACGCTTAATCGCTTTATAATTATTATTATATCTTAAAGGATTTTGGCTGAATTCCCTTAATATTTGTTTTTATCTTAAATAAAGAGCCTGAAAATTTATATTTTTTAATTTCATTTTTACTCATACCTTTTAAGGCAGTTGATACAAAAATATCATTATTATTCAATCCGCCAAAAATACAATTTGTGATATTTTTTGCTGGTAAGTCAATTTTATGAATATTTTTACCTTTTGAATTGTAAACGGAAATACACGCTCCACCAAAATGACAAACCCAAATATTTTTTTTTGAGTCAATCGTCATTCCATCAGGTGAACCATCCTTTTTAGAAAATTTTAAAAATTTTGTTTTTTTAACTATTTTATATTTTTTATTTATTTTAATCTTATAAATTGTTTTACTACGACTATCAGTGTGTAAGAAATTTTTAGCATTGATAAAAGCTGGTCCATTTGTAATGTAATATTTTGTATCCACTTTATGAATATTAAGTTTTTTGTCTAAACAATATAAAGATCCATTTTTAATGGATCTCTCAGGGTTATCCATAGTTCCAAACCACAGTCTACCTTTAGGGTCTACCTTTCCATCATTTATTCTATTTAAAGGTATATCTTCTTCAATTGGAATAGATCTAATAGTTTCTTTATTTTTAAGATTAATAATTCTAAGCTCTGATTGTAAACCAAGTATAAAAATATCTTTTTTAATATGAGCAAGAAACCCAATTTCTTTATCTACTTTAATAATTTTTTTTTTATTAGTTTTTATATTTAAAGTTAAAATTTTTTTTTTCTTAATATCAACAAAGTAAATTGAATTATGTGATGGCACCCATAGAGTGCCCTCACCTAATATTGCTTTTGAATTCCAGATAACTTTAGGCTCTGAAGTTATGATATTCAAATTATTCTGCTACAACTTTTGAGTTTTGTTCACCTAAATTATCAATCGACAATCTAATTGTGTCACCTACTTTTAAAAATACTTGAGGTTTTTTTCCCATACCCACTCCTGGAGGTGTTCCAGTTGTAATAATGTCACCTGCTTGTAATGTCATAAACTTACTTAAATATGAAACTATAAAGAACACATTAAATATCATCTTATCTGTATTTCCAGTTTGCATTCTTTGTCCATTAACATCCAAGCTTAAATTAAGACTGTTGATGTTAGAAATTTCACTTTTAGTGACCAAATATGGTCCAATTGGTCCATATGTATCATGTGATTTTCCTTTAACCCACTGACCCATCTTTTTAAGTTGCCACTCTCTTTCACTCACATCGTTTACTAAACAATATCCAAGAATGTGACTTTCAGCATCTTTTTCATCAATGTTTTTAGCATCTTTTCCAATAACTATTCCCAATTCAACTTCCCAATCAAGTTCTTTTGAATCTTTTGAAATTTCAATATCATCATTTGGACCATTAATTGAACTTGTTGCTTTCATAAATACAATGGGTTCTGATGGAGAATCCATACCAGACTCTGCTGCATGATCAGAATAATTCAAACCAATTGCTACAAACTTTCCAGGTTTATTAATACAAGCACCTATTCTTTCAGAATTTGAAATTTCAGGTAAGTTTTCTAAATCTATACTTTCTAATTTTTTAATAGTTTCAAAATTTACAGTATCTGAATTTAAATCAGTAATATGAGAACTTAAATCTCTGATTTTTCCATTTTTATCTAATGCTGCTGGTTTTTCTTTTCCTTTAACGCCTACTCTTAATAATTTCATAATTATTCCTTTTTGATTGATTAAATTGAAACTCCACCATCGACTGAAAAAGTATTTCCTGTTGTAAATGTGGATTCGTCACTAGCTAAATATATTGCCATAGCAGCAATTTCTTCAGCTGTACCAAGTCTACCCATTGGCTGTCTTGCTATAAAATCCTTTTTAGTTTGCACTGGGTCTGGACTTTGATTAACTCTGTCTTGCCATGATGGTGAGAACACTGTTCCAGGTGCAATAGAATTACATCTAATGTTTTGTTTTACAAAATCAGCTGCTATTGATTTCGTTAAACCTATAACTGCTGCTTTTGTTGTTCCATATACAAATCTGTTTGGGAATCCTTTTAGACTTGAAACACAAGATGAGACATTAATTATGCTGCCAATTTTCTGTCTAACCATTAAGGGTAAAATTGCCTTACACATAAAATACATAGCTTTTATATTCACATCAAAAGAAAAGTTCCAATCTTTTTCTTCACAATCTAAAATAGTTCCATGATGAACGAAGCCCACTGCATTAAATAACACATCAACTTTATCTATATCTTTTATAAACTCCAAAATAGCGTTGTTGTCTGTTGAGTCTAGAGTGTGAACTTTAATTTTAGGATATTCTTTATTTAATTCAGCTAAAGTTTTATCATTTAAATCTGTTGCAGTTACATTTGCACCTTCACTATGAAATGCTATAGCAGTTGCTTTACCAATTCCCTGGCCTGCAGCTGTTACAATAATATTTTTACCTTCTAGTCTATTGCTCATGTTTTTCCTTTTTTTAATGTGAATGCCTAGGCATCCCTTTTGTGTTTGTTATATCTAAATATAAAGATTCTGTCTCTAAACAAGCCCCAGTTTCTAATTGACCCACCATTTTTCTAGAAATTTCCTGCCATGGTGTTTGGTTTATTAATACTGGGATCTTTGTATTTTTTTTTCTGTCAGCAATCTCTGTCTCTGATATTAATAAATCTATCCTTCTATTATTAAGATCAATCTTAATTTTATCTCCTGTTTGAACTATCAGTAAATCACCACCAATGGCCGATTCTGGTGAAACATTAAGTATAGATGGACTTTCAGAGGTACCACTTTGTCTTCCATCTCCTAATGTTGGAAGAGTATTAATACCCTTTTTCAACAATCTATCTGGTGGCTGCATATTCACAACTTCTGCTGATCCAGGATATCCAACAGGTCCACAACCTCTAATCATTAAAATTGAATTTTCATCTATATTTAACTTTTCGTCATTTATTCTTGCGTGATAATCTTCCGGACCCTCAAATATTACAGCATTAGCTTCAAACACATTTTTATTTTTAGGGTCTGATAAGTATCTTTTTCTAAACTCCTCGCTAATAACTGATGTTTTCATAACAGCAGAACTGAAAAAATTACTTCTCATAACAATATAACCTGCATTTTCTACTAATGGATTTGCAAATGATTTGATAACATCTGTATCAACATCTATTTTAATCTTTAAATTCTCTTCTACAGTTTTCCCAGATACTGTAAGTACATTTTTATGTAATTTATTATTTTTTAATAACTCTTGCATAATAGCTGGAATACCACCAGCGCTGTGAAATCTTTCCATCAAATGTTCTCCAGCAGGCTGACAATTTACTAGCAAGGGTATATCGTGACCTAGTGTTTGCCAATTTTCTATATCTAATTCTAAACCCATATGTCTTGCAATAGCAGTAAGATGTGGAGGACAGTTGCTTGATGCACCGATGGCACTTGCAACTAAGATTGCATTTTCAAATGCTTCTTTGGTCATAATTTTTGAAGGGGTTAAATCTTCATGAACCATATCAACAATTCTTTTTCCTGTTTCAAATGAGATTTGTGATCTCTCTCTATATGGGGCGGGTATGACCGCACAACCTGTTAAAGACATTCCCAAAGCTTCTGCTATAGAATTCATAGATGAAGCAGTTCCCATTGTATTACAATGACCTATACTTGGTGCTGATGCTGCAACCATATCCATAAATTCATCATAAGTAATTTCACCTTTTGCATACAGCCTTCTACCTTCCCAAACTACAGTTCCTGAACCAACTTTTTTTCCTTTAAAATTTCCATCAAGCATTGGACCACCTGATAAAACTATAGCAGGAATATTTACAGTTGCCGCAGCCATTAAGGCTGCAGGTGTTGTCTTATCACAGCCAGTTGTTAAAATTACTCCATCAATAGGATAGCCAAATAAAACTTCTACTAAAGATAAGTAAGATAAATTTCTATCCAAACCTGCTGTGGGCCTCTTGCCCGTTTCTTGAATTGGGTGTGTTGGAAATTCAATGGGTATTCCTCCAGCTTGTCTGATCCCATCCTTAATTCTACTACTTAGTTCTAGAAAATGTCTATTACATGGTGATAAGTCACTACCCGATTGTGCAATTCCAATTATAGGCTTTCCAGATTGCAGTTCATGCCTTGTCATTCCATAGTTTAAATATCTTTCCAGATATAAAGCTGTAAGAGCTGGATCATTTGGATTATCAAACCATTGTTTGCTTCTTAATTCTTTTTTTTTCATTTTAAACTATTCCACCATCTACAATAAAATTTTGTTTTGTACATCCTGATGATTGGTTAGATCCAAGAAAGAGTATCATTGTAGCTACATCCTTTGGTTTCAATTGTCTTTTTAAAGCTTGTTTTTCCAAAATGAGCTTCTTATATTTTGGCGTTAACCAGTGTTTTATCTGTCTTTCTGTTGCAATAGAGCCAGGAGTAACTGAATTAACTCTAATATTATACTTACCAAATTCTTGTGCAAATGATCTTGTTAAACCCATAACCGCAGATTTTGCAGTCTCATAAACAACTTTATCTCCCTCTCCCAACATCCAAGAAACAGAGCTAAGGTTTATAATTGAACCACCTTTATTTTTAATCATACCTTTTACTACTGATTGGGATGCAAAAAAATAATGTTTTAAATTGATGTTCATTCTATTTTCCCAGTATTTTTCATCAACTTGGTCTGTCATATGTCTATTGTCGTTAGCTGCACTATTTACCAAAATATCAATTGGTCCTTTAGTTTTTATAATCTTTTTAATTATGTTTTGTAGTTTCTTAATATTTACTACATTACATTCAATAAAAGTTGGAAGTTTTAATTTTTTATTTTTAATATTTTTTAGCAATTTATTTGATTCTTTAATATCTATATCAATAAAAAAAACTTCTGCTCCTTGTTCACAAAAATGTTCAACTATAGAGGCACCAATACCAGAGCCTCCTCCAGTAATAAAAACACTTTTATTTTTTAAATCATCGTAAATAGCTGTCATTTTATATCCTTTTTTTTGACTGTTTATCAAATAAAGAAATTTGAGATGTATCAATATTTAACTTTAAATCTTTATTTATTTCTATATCGAATGTGGAAGAAAATTTACCTAGAACTTGTTGACCTAAATAATCAAATGTTACTATTTGTTCATGACCTGTATATTCTAATAGCTCTGATTTTAAACTGATCTCAAAACAATCAGGATTAATTTTTTCAAAATAAATATGCTCTGGTCTAATTCCTAAATAAGCTGATACTTCATTGCCATCAAATTTATTTTTAAAAGAATAATTTCCAACTGGTATTTTAACACTATCATTTGAACCATTTGGCATAAAAATAATATCATTGTTATCTTTTGTTAACTTACCTTGAACTAAATTCATTGATGGAGATCCAATAAAATCTGCAACAAAAATACTTTCTGGCTTATTGTAAATATTTTTAGGAGTGTCACATTGTTGGATTAAACCATGGTCCATGATTGCAATATTTGTACCTAAGCTCATTGCCTCAGTTTGATCATGAGTAACATAAACTATAGTTGTACCAAGTTTTTGATGCAGTTTTTTAATTTCTCTTCGCATTTCAACTCTTAATTTTGCGTCAAGATTTGATAACGGTTCATCAAATAAAAAAATTTTAGGATCTCTTACTAATGCTCTACCCATTGCAACACGTTGACGTTGACCACCAGATAATTGAGATGGTTTTCTGTCTAATAGTTGAGTTATTTGCAATAAATTAGAAACATCATCTAATGCTTTTGCTATTTTTTCTTTTGGGGTTTTTCTTTGCTCTAAACCAAATGTTACATTCTTTCTAACAGTCATTGCTGGATAAAGAGCGTAAGACTGGAACACCAAAGCAATATCTCTGTCACTTGGCTCCATATTATTCACAATATGATCGTCTATTAAAATATCCCCACTATTAGAGGTTTCTAGACCAGCTATAGTGTTTAATAATGTAGATTTTCCACAGCCAGATGGTCCTAAGAGCACAAGAAATTCACCATGTTTAATATCTAGGTTAATACCCTTTAAAACTTCCGTTTTTCCAAAATTTTTATTTATGTCATTAATTTTTAAAGTTGCCATATTATCCTTTCACTGATCCAGCTGTTAGTCCTTTGATAAAATAATTTCCAGCAAGAATATAAACTATTAATGTTGGAATTCCCGTAATGATTGCTGCCGCCATATCTACGTTGTATCTTTTGACAGCCGTGCCTGTTAAAACCAAGTTATTAAGAGCAACTTGAATTGGTGCAGATTCACCAAATGAAAAAGTAGCACCAAATAAAAAATCATTCCACACTTGTGTAAATTGCCAAATAACAGTTACAACTATTATTGGTATAGAAATTGGTAAAATGATTTTAAAAAATATTTTAAAAAAACCAGCACCATCTATTCTTGCAGCTCTTACCATTTCATCTGAAATTGATACATAGTAATTTCTGCAAAATAAAGTTGTAAAACAAATTCCATAAACAACATGAACTAGTATTAGTCCATTTATTGAATTTGAAATTCCAAGGACACCCAATGTTCTAGCCATCGGTAACAAAATTGCCTGGTATGGAATAAATGTGCCAAATAAAAATAATAGAAAGACATATGAATCTCCTTTAAATCTCCATTTTGTTAAAGCATAACCGTTAATAGCACCAAGTAGAGTTGATATAACAACAGCAGGGACTACTAGTTTTATTGAGTTCCAAAAATAAGGTTTAAGAAAAACGTCACCCCCTGTATAGCCTGTTCCATCCCACGCTTGTTTCCAGGCATCAAATTTTAAAGAACTAGGTAATGAAAATAAGTTTCCCTGTCTAATTTCAGGCATTGTTTTAAATGAAGTTACAATCATAACATAAAGTGGAGTTAAATAATAAATGACGAAAACTCCCAATATAAAATATAAAATCCATCTATAGATTGTATTTTTTCTTTTAGAATTTGCTTCTAATTTATTTAGTTTTAAAGTTTCTTTATCTTGCATCTTCCCTCTTCAGTTCTGAATATAAATATGGCACAACAATTGCTGATACTGTTAAAAACATCATGATAGCACTTGCGGATGCTAATCCAACTTCGCTTCTATGAAAAGCCATAGTCGTCATAAATACTGCTGGCATATCAGAGGAAATTCCTGGCCCACCTGAGGTTAGTGCTATAATCAAATCATAACTCTTAATTGATAAGTGTACCAAAATTACTATTGCACTCATGAAAACTGGTCTCATCATTGGAAGAATAATTTTACTATAAATTGAAAATATTCCTGCTCCATCAATTTTCGCAGCTTTTATAATTTCATCATCAACAGATCTTAGACCTGCTAAAAAAATTGCCATTATAAATCCAGATGATTGCCACACACCAGCTATTACTATTGTGTATATTGACATCTCAGGTGTTACCAACCAATCAAATTTAAAGGTCTCAAAACCCATATCGTGTGCAAATTTTTCAATGCCTAGTGTTGGATTTAGAACCCATTTCCAAGCAGTCCCCGTTACAATAAATGATAAAGCCATAGGATATAAATAAATTGTTCTTAGAAAACCCTCAGCTCTAATCTTTTGATCAAGTAAAATTGAAAGAAGAATTCCAATAGCAATGCATAGAATAATAAATAAAACTGTAAATATAAGTAAATTTTCTACTGCTACGTGCCATCTTGGCATTTTCCACAGTCTGATATACTGGTCTATTCCCCAAAGTTCATATCTTGGCAACATCTTGGACTTAGTAAAAGAGATGTATATCGTCCAAAAAATGAAGCCATAGACAAACCATGACAAAATTCCAAGTGATGGAGTTAAAACTAATTTAGGTAAATTTTTTTTTAACCAAAACATATTTTATAATTAAATCTGCGCTATCATTTTCATGACAGCGCAAATCTTAATATACTTTTTTTATTAAAGTGAAGCCTTAACTGCTGCTGCTAATTTTTTTGCAGCGTCAGACGAAGACATTGTTGAGTTGAAATGCTCAGTAACCACATCTTGAATTGCACCTTTTTGTGCAAGTTTTAATGCCATACCATGAGCAAAACTTGGAAGTAATCCACCTTTAGAAGCTGCAGTTTTTAAGTCTGCGTTTGATTTTTTAGCACACATATCAAACTCATCCATAGAAACGTCTAATCTTGCAGGTATCGAACCTTTATAGATGTTGAAAACTTTTTGGAAGTTTTTTCCCATCATTAAACTAGCAAGTAGTTTTTGACCTTCAACTTTTTCTTTACCTTTTACTTTAAAAAAAATAAATGAATCTACATTGTAAAGATATCCATTGTTAGATGGAGTTGGTGCACAGATATAATCTTTTCCTGGCGCCTGGTTGTTAGCAGAAAACTCACCTTTTGCCCAGTCACCCATGATTTGAAAAGCAGCTTTGCCTTCCATTACCATACCAGTAGCTATGTTCCAGTCTCTTCCTGGAGAACCAGCATCTGTGTAACCTTTAAGTTTTCTCATTTGGTCAAATACTTTAGCCATAGTTGATCCACCTAAAGTAGCAGGATCTAATTCTACAAAAGCTTTTCTGTAAAAATCATTTCCACCAATACCAAGAGCTACAGCTTCAAATACTGTTGCATCTTGCCAAGGCTGACTACCATGAGCTAAAGGAATAATTCCTTTTGCTTGTAGCTTATCTGCAGCAGCATTAAACTCTGCCCAAGTAGAAGGCATTTTAATACCATTTGAATCTAAAACTTTTTTATTAGCCCAGATCCAATCAATTCTGTGAATATTTACAGGTGCAGCACAATATGCTTTACCATCATCACATTTCATATGATCAGCAACTTGTTTACTTAAAAGATTGTCCCAACCTTCTTTTTGTGCAACAGCATCGATATTATAAGGTGCAACTACACCTTCTTCATCATACTCTTGAATTGTAGGACCTTTAATTTGTGCTGCTGCTGGAGCGTCGTTAGCAACTATTCTAGCTTTTAGTGTTTGCATTGCTGCATCTCCACCACCACCTGAAACGGGCATGTCTAACCATACTCCATTTTGTGCAGCGAAATCATCTTGTAATACTTTTAAAGCTTTTGCTTCACCGCCACCTGTCCACCAGTGCAATACCTCAGCTTTAGGTGCTGCAAATGAAACACTTGGAGTAAGAGCTAGAGCTATTAAAGCAACTATCAGTTTCTTCATTTTCATTTTATTTTCCTCTTGTTAGTTAATAAAATTAATTGATTAATTAATTTAAAAAATTAACTTATAAAGAAAACAAAAAAACCTAAACAAAAAACTTTTATTACAACCTAGAATTGATTTAATTATTTTTAAAATAATGCCTGTTTTATATCAATTAAAAATTTTATAAAAAAAAGTTTTTCACTTTTTAATGGATATAAAAATTTAATAACTTGATTTTCTGCCCAATCTTGCCGCACCCCTTACACCACTAGCATCACCATACTTGGGTTTTAAAAAAACACCCTCGTATTCTTTTCCTATAACATATTTTTTAGTTAAACTTTCTATCTCATCAAAAAAATCTATTTCATTTGTAACACCGCCACCAAATATAAAAACATCTGGATCAAGAATGTTAACTATAACTGCTAAAGACATTGCAAGATTAATTTTAAATTCCTCTATCATCTTTTCTGCATCTAATTCATGTCTTCTATAAAGTTCAAATATCTCATTTGCCTTTAAGTTTTTTTTATACTTCTTGTTAAATCTTTTAGCTATTCCCAGCCCTGATACAAAACTTTCAACCTCAACATCTCTTAAATTTAATGTCTTAAGCTCCTCTTTTTGTGCAGCCATATATGGTAATTGATTATGACCCCATTCACCTGCAACTCCATTGGGTCCTGAAACAATTTGTCTATCAATAACTAAACCACCTCCTGCTCCAGACCCAAGTATAATTCCATAAACAATTTTATAATGCTTACCAGCTCCGTCAATTGCTTCTGAAAGAGCAAAACAATTTCCATCATTTTCACAAAAAACTTCTCTATTTAAAGCTTCACGGAGAGTTTTTTGAAAAGGTTGTTTTTCAATCCAGATACAGTTAGGTGCATTTTTAACCAGTCCTGTTTGTGGAGAATGAACACCTGGATGACATACACCAACTGGCAATTTTTGATTGTGCTTTTTTTCTAATTCATTAACTACATCTTTTATGATTTGTATTATTGAAATAAAATCTTTTGGACAATCTCTTCTACTTCTGTCAATTTCCTCGCCATTATCTTTTAAAATAACGCTTTCTATTTTTGTGGCACCTACATCAAATCCAATTTGCATAAATGAAAAATATACTTAAAGAATTAGATTTTCAATCTTTAAAATAAAGATTAAAAAATCTAATGATTTTTATAAATTGACATATAAAGTTTTAAAGTTACTCCAAACAATATAAACGAGCCTCCAATAAATACATTTATAGATGGAATATCGTTAATAAATATGAAAGCCCATGCAGGACCCATCAATGCCTCTAACAACATAACAAGTCCTATTATAGAAGAAGATATATATCTTGAGGCAATTATTAAGAGTATAAAAGGTAATCCAGTTTGAAATATTCCTGCAATTATTGATAAAAAAAGATCGTGCTTAGAAATCATGATATATTCAGAAGCAAATAAAGCATATATCATTACAAAAATTGACCCTATTATGCCTGATAGAGTGAGATCGCAATTTGGAAATTTTTTGACAAACACAACCACTCCTGCAAAACACAATGGTATAGCTAAAGCAATTATGTTTCCTTTTAAGTCACCGACATATAAAGAGTTTAAAAATATTATAACTATTCCTATTAACGCTATTATTATTGAAATTATTGTGATTAAATTTATTTTTTCTTTTAAGAAAATAAAGCTAAATATAGTCAAAAAAATCACCTGAGATGTGTTTATAAAATTAACATTTGCAACACTAGTATTTAACATTGAATAAACGAAGCCCACAAATCCAAAGAATAAACCACATCCCATTATTAGAGAGACAATGCTTGACTTTATTAATACCTTAAAAATATCTTTTTTATATTTTGTTAATAAAAAAAAAAATATCGTTATACTAAAAAAGAATTGCCGCCAAAAAAGTATTTGCCATGGATTTTCTGTTTCAAAAGATTTCACAGTTAAACCACCAAAACTTACAAGAAAAACACCTAAAAAAATAATCGATATACCAAAAAAATTTTCATTTTTTTTCAACTTCTTATTTATTCATCCAATTTGGCAAAAATAAAGCTATGTCTGGATACATAATAACTATAGTGATGGCCAAAATTTGAAGTAACATAAATGGCAACACACCTTTAAAGATATCAAGAATACTTATCTCAGGTGGCGCTACACTTTTTATATAAAAACATGCAGGTCCAAATGGAGGTGATACAAATGAAACTTGCATATTTAGACTAAAAAGAACTCCATACCAAATAGGACTAAAACCAAGCTGAATTATAATTGGAACAAAAATTGGTGATGTGAGTAATAAAATACCTATCCAATCCATAAACATTCCTAAAATTACCAAAATCCCCATCATAGTTAACACTATTCCAAGTGGTTCAAATGGCAAACCTAACACCATACTTTTTAAATATGCTGTTGCACCCATTATACTAAATACTCCGATCAAACTTGTTGATCCCATAGTTAGCCAAAATAATCTTCCCGTGACACTTAATGTGTATGACAAGCAGTCTTTTAAAAATTTAAAATTTACTTTTTTTCTTTTTATGCCAATTAATAATGCTGCTAATGCTCCTGTCGCTGCAGTTTCAGTTACAGTAGCGATACCACCATATATGCTTACCATTATCCATAAAGCTATAAGGCCAGGTGCTAATAATTTTTTTAAAAGTTTTATTCTTTCATTTAAAGGAGGTATATCTTCCTTTTTTCTTGGAGGACCTTTTGAAGGATCTAAATAACATCTTACAATAATGTAAATTATATAAAACGATGCTAGCATAAACCCTGGAATGAAAGATGCTAAAAATAAATCTCCAGTTGGCACACCTGCTTCTAAAGCGAAGAAGATTAAGATTATTGAAGGTGGTATCATTGTACCTAAACCGCCTCCAACACATATTAGTCCAACAGACAAATGTTTGTCATAGTTAAGTCTTAAAAGTTGTGGTAGCGCAACCAATCCTAACATTAATAACTCCCCTCCAGCAATACCGGTAATGGCTGCCAAAAAAATGGCAGCAACCATAGTTTGAACACCCACACTACCAGGTATAGAGTTTCCCCAGACTGACATGGCTTCAAACAAATCTTCGGCAATTCCAGCTTTTTCCATAAATGTTGACATTAAGATAAACAAGGGGACAGCAACCAATGTATACTCTGTGATTAATGAATACATTCTTGAAGCTAATAGTGGCAATGCATGTGGTCCAATAAAGACAACAGCGCCTACAGCCGCAATAGAGATGGTTACAAATGCTAAGGGCAAGCCCAACATCATCAAAAAGATCATTGATCCAAGCATTATTAGAGTAGCTGTTTCGACTGGAATTGGCATTTTATTTATATTTTATCATCTTCTTTTAAAAAATTAATCATATTTACTATAAATTGAAATCCCATTATAAGAGCAGCAATTCCTACCATAGGCTTAACTAATGCCGGACCGTAAGAGTCCATTCCTGTGCCACTAGTTTCACCATTTAATAGTGCTGCCCACCCCCAAGGTAGACATGCATAGGATACTACAAAACAAACTATGCAAGCAAATAAAATATTAAAAACTTTAATAATTTTTTGAATTTTTTTTGGGAGTTGATCTAATATAGTAGTAATAGAAATATGTGTTTGTTCTTTTGTAACATAAGGACCCGCCATACAAATTGCAGCACCTGACAAATATATACAAGTTTCAAAAACCCAATCTGTTGGGTTGTTAAAAATATATCTCATGAAAACTTCATAAGTTGTAAAAAAAACAATAAACAAATAAAAAGTAGATGCAAAATCACCTATCGTTTGGGAAATAAAATTAATAAAGTTAATTGGGTATTTTAAAAGATTCATTTAAGAGGTTAATTACAGCAGCCAATAATATATTTATTGGCTGCTGTATACGATTTTTAGTCTAACATTCTTATAGTTTTCAAATAACCAACTTGATTATCATAAGCTTGTTTTGCAAAATCACTTTTTTTAGATTCTACTTCCCAGATTTTTGCAGCCATAGCTCTCATTTTTTTTCTCTCACTAGCTGGCCAATCAATTATCGTTACACCATGATTATCAAGATCATCTTTTTCAGCTGGACCTCTTAACATAAGTTGTCTCATGTTTATTTGAGTTCCCATATCTCTAGCTGCCATTGTTAAGATTGCTTGAATATCCTTTGGTTGTGCGTTCCATTTCCCCTTATTTACCGTAAAAGATAAAACTGGCATTGAATGAAAATCAACAATAGCATATTTTGCAACCTTATGCAGACCTAAAGATTTGTTTGCAACATAATCAGATAAGTCAGCAGCATCTATAACACCTTTTTCAAGTGCACTATAAACTTCACCACCAGATAAATTAACCGGTGAAGCTCCCATAGCTTTTAACAATGAAGTTGCTGTTCCAGATGGAGCTCTCATTTTAACTCCTTTAAAATCAGCAATAGAATTGATTGGTTTTTTTGATGCAACAGACTCTATACCTGCATTCGGGCAGCCTACGAATTGTGCTCCAAATCCGTCATACATTTTTTGGAACAGTTCTTTTCCACCACCATATTCACACCAAGTTGCTGCTTCAAACCAGTTACTATAAGCACCAATTAAATCTGCTAATAAAGGCATTGCTGGATCTCTACCTGCAAAATAAGCTGGTGATGTTAAATCACCATCTATAATTCCCATTTTTACAGCTTCAAGTGTTTCATTCGGTGGTATAATTGCTTTTCCTGGAAATATTTCTAAAGTCAATCTTCCACCCAACATTACATTAACTCCATCTACCCAGTCAGACATAAATTGATAAACTGTATGTCCTGATGGTAAGTGAGCTTGGATTCGCCAGTTTTCAGCTGCTTTTACATTTACATTAAATGTAAACAAAAACAAACCAACTATTAATCCAATTTTTTTTATTACTTGTTTCATATTTTCTCCTTAGTTATTAATTTAAATACCCTATTAAATAATATTAGCTTTGACAAATGATAACGTAGTCAAATAAAAAAAAAAATCGGCTAAACAGTAGCTTTTAAGGCACATCTTCTTTTAATAAATTTTTTTAAAACTTTTAATTGAAAAATTTTTTTTATTTATTAATTTTTTGTTGTAAATTCTTTATTTATATTAGAAAAGGAAGTTATGATAAAATTTAATTTAACAAATAGAGTTGCGATTGTTACTGGTGGAGCCCAAGGTTTTGGCTTAGCCATTACAGAAAGATTTATTCAATCAGGTGCAAAAGTTATAATTTGGGACATAGATGAAGATGCTGCTAAAAAAGCAATTGCTAAAATTGGATCTGAAAATTTAAACTATCAAATTGTAGATGTAAGTAATTTTGAAAATATTAATAAAAGTTTAAAAGAAATTGAAAACCAACATGGTAAAATTGATATATTTGTAAATAATGCAGGTATTGCTGGAATGAATACCACTGTTGCAGAATATCCAGTTGAAGAATGGAACAAAGTAATAAACCTTAATCTTAATTCTGTATTTTATTGTTGTAAAGCAGTTGTGCCATTTATGATTAAAAATGATTATGGAAGAATAGTTAATATTGCATCTATTGCTGGCAAGGAAGGCAATCCAAATGCTAGTGCCTACAGCACATCTAAAGCAGGTGTCATCGGTTTAACAAAATCTCTAGGTAAAGAATTGGCTCTTAAGAATATTGCTGTTAATTGTGTAACTCCAGCTGCAGCAAAAACGAGAATATTTGACCAAATGACTGAAGAACACATCAACTACATGCTTTCTAAAATTCCAAGAAATAGATTTGCTAAGGTTGATGAATTAGCATCATTGGTTACTTGGTTATCTTCTGAAGAGAACTCATTTTCAACATCTGCCGTTTTTGATTTGAGTGGAGGAAGAGCTACTTACTAACTAATAAAAAAGATACCAAAAAGTAATTACGTTAACATAAATGATGATGAAATTATTAGATGCTCATCAACATTTAGTTTACTGTGATGCCGCTAGTTAGCATGAGATCTGGTCTTGCATTATTAAATCTACCTGACCAATATAGGTAATAATTTCTGGATTAGATCTTATTAATTTATTACATAGAAAAGTGTTAAGTTTTTAAGTAATAATTAATCAATGAAAAAAAAAATAACTATACAAGAGGTTGCTAAAAAAACTGGGTATTCAACTTCTACTATTTCACGATCCATTAGTAACCCAAGCGTTGTTTCTTCAAAGACTAGAGTTAAAATTGAAAAATTCATAAAAAAAACTGGCTATGTTCATAATTATTTAGCTGGTAGCCTAAAATCAGGTAAATCAGGATTTGTTATTGCGATAATTCCTACTCTGCGATTATCTATATTTTCAGATTATATTCATGGTATTAAGGAAAAATTAAGAGAAAATGGTTTTGAGCTATTAATAGGTGTTACAAATTATAACCTTAAAACAGAAGAAGAATTGGTTAGAAAATTTGTAAGCTATAAGCCTGAGGGTTTTATAGTTGTTGGAACGAAGCATACTGAAGCTACAACAAGATTATTATTAAATTCAAAATCACCTATAGTTGAAACATGGAATATTACTGATAAACCACTTGACTTAGTAGTGGGTTTTTCAAATTTTTCAGCGTGTCATCAAATTACTGACCATGTCATTAGTCTAAATTATAAAAATATAGCTTTTGCCACTCCTACAAATAAACATATGGAAAGTGAGCATAGATCAAAAAGAAGATTAAATGGTTTCATGTCAAGAATGAAAATAGCTAAATTAAAAACCACCATTTTTTATTACACAGAACCAATGAACCACAAATTATGTGGTAAGCAAATCTTCAATCAATTTAAAGAACATGGTTCAAAAATTGACTGTATTATTTGTGGGAGTGAAACTTCTGGAACAGGATTAATAAGTGAGCTTAACAGTAGGAAGTTTCAAATCCCTAAAAAATTAGGTATCGCAGCAGTTGGTAACTCAGACATTACATCACTTCTTCATCCTCAATTAACTACAATTGATTTTAAGGTTGAAGAAATTGGTATAATTGCTGCTAATAATTTAATTAATAAAATTAAAAATCAAAAAATAAAAAAAATACATGATATTGGTTTTGAGCTAATAATAGGAGCTAGCGCTGTAAATCAAAAAACTAACTGATTATTACTTACTTAGTAACAAACCTTTTAAAAACTTAATTATCAACACAAAAATATTAATTAAATAAGAATAACAATAAAAACTTAAAATGATATCGTTATCAAACTATTGACAAGATAAATTCAGATTGTTAAGATTATTGAATGAATAATAAATATAAAATATCTAAAATTAAAGTTTCTTTAGTCAAAACTCAAAGTGCAGGTGCAGATTACACCGATCATGCAAAAGGTCATTGGATAAATGATCGAATAATTGCAAACCCAATGTCAAAATATAAAGAATATCAAAATTCTCGATCTACATGGGGAATGGACGTGCTTAAAGGAATATTAATTCAAATATATACTGAAGATGGTCATGAAGGTTTTGCCACAGCTTATGGTGGATATATTTCTGCATGGATAATTAAAAATCATCTTGAGAGATTTCTAATTGGTGCGGATGCACGTAATTTTAGTTTACTTTATGATCAAATGTTTAGATCAACAATACCTTACTCAGGTCAAAATGGTGTAGTTATAAATGCAATAGCAGGAATTGACTTAGCCATGTGGGATTTAGTTGGTAAAATAAAAGATGAGCCTGTTTATAATTTAATTGGTGGTAAAGTCAGGGATAAATTACACACTTACGTAACTGGTGTTCAGCCCAAAATGTACAAGGAATGGGGACATTTTGGATCTAAGTATCCTTTACCTTATGGCCCAGGTGACGGTCCATCTGGATTAAAAAAAAATCAAGAAATTTTTATGGAATTAAGAAAGGAAGTTGGAAAAGATTATCCTTTAATGATCGATTGTTATATGGCACTAGACGTTCCATATGCAATAGACTTAGCAAACGCTTTAAGGGAAGTGGACATCTACTGGATAGAGGAAGTTTTACCTCCACATGATTTAGAGAGTCATAAATATATTAAAAAAGCTTGTCCATGGCAGAGATGGACTACTGGAGAACATACAAATACAAGATATGGGTTTAAAAAATTGCTCGAAGATAAATCAGTGGATATTATTCAGCCTGATGTAACATTGTGTGGTTTGTCTGAAGTAATCAAAATAATGAATATGGCATCAACATATGATGTTTCGGTAATACCACACTGTAGTGGTGTTTATGCTTATAATTTTGGAATAGCTTCACCAATGACACCTATAAGTGAATTTATTAATTTAAGTCCCAATGGTGATAAAGTTGTTCCAGTTTTTGGTAAAATGTTTACAGATGAGCCAGTTCCAAAAGATGGTTATATAAGCTTAAGTGACAAACCAGGTTTTGGAGTTACATTAAATAATGAGATTGAACTAGAGGAAGTAGTTTTCGATTAAAAAATTAAAGTGTCTAATGAACTGCTATACAAGCCAGGAATAGAGTTAATAAAACTTATTAAAAAAAAAGAAATTTCTCCAGTTGAGCTTACAGAGCTATCTCTTAAAAGAATTGAAGAAACAGAACCAAAAATAAATGCTTTTTTTACAATAATGCATGATCAAGCAATTGATAAAGCAAAAGAAATTGAAAAAAAGATATTAAATGGTGAGCAACTGGGTCTTCTTGGTGGTTTACCAACATCAATAAAAGATTTAGAGCCAGTAAAAGATGTACGAGTCACAAAAGGATCTTTAACAACAAGTAAAACAATTGCTGATAAAGACCAAATAATTGTCGAAAGAATAAAAAAGCAAGATGGTATCATTCTAGGTAAAACAAGTTGCCCAGAATTAGGTCATAGCACATCTAACGAGTCAAAAATAAAAGACCACTGTAAAAATCCATGGAATTTAGAAGTTACCTCTGGTGGATCTAGTGGTGGTGCTGCTGCATCAGTAGCTGTTGGAGTTAATACAGTTGCCCAAGGTTCTGATGGAGGAGGTTCTGTTAGAATCCCTGCATCTTTTTGTGGAGTGTTTGGTTTAATAGGAACACAAGGTAGAATACCAAGAAGGCATGCTGGTCTGATGAGTTGGCTTCCAGTAAATTATTCAAGAATAGGTCCTATAAGTTGGTTTGTTGAGGATAGTGCATTATTATTTGAAGTAATGTCAGGCCCACATCCTGAAAATGAATCTATGACAATTCAAGAAAAAGAATACTTCCTTAAAGATATAGAGGCTGGAATTAAGAATAAAAAAATAGCCTGGTCAAATGATTTCAATACAAGAGTTGTTGATCCTGAAATAAAAGAAATATTCAACAATAATTTAAAAATTTTTGAAAACTTAGGAGCAGAATTAGAAGAACTTAAATTTGATTTTGATCTAAATGATCTTGAACAACCATTTCATAAACATTTAATGCATACATTTTCTTTTTGTGTAAATGAAGAATTTTATAATATTGATCCAAAAAAATTAATGCCACATGTAAAAAATACAATTGAAAGAGGAAGGAAGGTAATGGCAAGTGATTATGCCAAAGCACTCGCTCAGTTAATGGAATATAGATCTAAAATGGATAAGATTTTTGATAAATATGATTATATTTTAAGTCCTACTGTGGCTATACCCCCACACAAATTTAATGAAAGACCAATCATTAATAATGGTAAAATAGAAATATTAGATATTACGGATGATCAAATGTTTAATAATAACAATTATGACTACTCTTCTTGGATATTTGTCTTGGCTCAATTCACTGCTCCATTTAATTGGAGCGGAAATCCAGCTGTTTCATTGCCGTGTGGGTTTACTAAATCTGGATTACCAGTAGGATTACAACTAGCAGGAAAGAAAAAATCTGAGCTAAGCTTATTACAAGCCTCAAAAGCATTTGAAAACATTAACCCGTGGCAACAAAATAGACCAAAAATATGAGTTTAAGTAAATCAGAAATAAGATTTTACAAAAAAAATGGTTATTTAGTAAAAAATAAACTTATTTCTTTAAAAGAAATTAACAACATTAACAAATTAATTAAAAAAATTTTAACCAAAGAAGAAAAGGGAAAAACTAAAATTAAAAATTTAGGTGGATCTTACGATAACAATTTTGTTTATAATTCAAATTCGTCTAAAAACAGAGAAATTCTCAGACTAAATAACCCTACTTACTATCATAGGTTATTTTATAATTTATCTAGAAATAAAAAAATAATAAAAATAATTAAGATTTTGTTAGGAGGATCAGTAAGATTTCACCATTGTAAGCTTAATTTTAAATTACCCTCTAGTAAAGGTGGTGAGGTTAGCTGGCATCAAGACTGGGCTTTCTACCCTCATACAAATGATGATTTAGTTACTGTAGGAATTTATTTAGAAGATTGTTATGAGGAAAATGGTCCACTCCAGGTATTGCCAGGCTCACATAAAAATAAAATATTTAATCATCATAATAATCAAAAAGAATTTATAGGAAAAATATCTCAAAAAATTAATCTAAAATCTAAAAAATCTCTAATAGGACTTGCGGGAACAGTTACTTTTCATCATGTTAGAATGGTTCATGGCTCAGGTTTAAACTTAACAAAAAATAAAAGACCTTTGATATTGTTTGGATATAATAACACTGATGCGTGGCCATTAACAGTTGATGCCTCTGTAAACCCAAATAAAAATTTTAAAAAATATAATGATTGTATTATAGATGGAAAAATACAATTAACACCTAGATTTGAAAAAATTCCAATAAAAATTCCTTTACCAAAAAAAAGTGTTTCAATTTACCAACTACAAAAAAAATGAAGATGAGAAAAAAAATTAAGGGTATCGCTCCTATGATTTATAGTTTTTTCAATAAAGAGAATAAAATTGATACTAAATTAATTATTGAGCAGGTAAATATGGTTAATTCTATGGGTGTTCATGGAATAGCATGCTTAGGATTAGGGACTGAAGTAAACAAACTTAGTTTTAAAGAAAAAGTTAATATTATTAGGATTGTTTCAAAATTTAAGAAAAAAAATATGTATTTGGCCATAACAATAAGTGGTGAAAAATACTCTGATCAATTAAAACTTATTAAAGTAGCAAATGCACATCATGCTGATTGGTTGATACTTCAGCCACCATCAGGCAAAAAACTAACTGAAGTAGAATGTTATAATTTTTTTGAAAAGATTATTAATAAAGTAAATGACAAGATCTTTGTTGGAATTCAAAACGCTCCTGAGTATTTAAAATCCTCATTATCAACAAAAAGTGTTTTAAAATTATATAAACAGTTTGAAAACTTTAGGATCATAAAAGGTGAAGGAAGTGCGAAGGTTTTAAAAAAAATAATAACAGAATACCCTAGTGATTTAAAAGTATTTAATGGAAGATGTGGTTTAGAAATTATTGATAGTTTAAAGGCTGGATGTGAGGGAATAATGCCTTCCGTAGAATTTTCAGACCATTTACTTAATATTTATAAACTCTATAAATCTAAAAACAATAAACTTGCTTATAAAAAATATAATGAAATTAAACCTTTTATAAAATTTGTTATTAAGGATATTCCTACATTCATATGTTATGGAAAAAGAATTTACTCTTATAGACTTGGGCTGAAAAAAATTTATGACAGAAAACCAAATCTCTCTCCTAGCAAATATGGAATAAAAAAATCAAAATTTATTTCTAAAAAATTAGGATACTATTAATTTTTTTTTTTAAATAATGGAAAAAGTAAAGCAATTATTGCTAAAGTAAAAAAAGTTAACGCTATTGGTCTTGTTAAAAACATTAACCAATTACCATCAAATATTACCAAAGATTGTCTTAAAGTTCCTTCAACTAGTTCACCTAAAATTAATCCTATAATAACAGGAACTACTGAAAAACCATATCTTCTCATAAAAAAACCGATAACACCAAAAAATAACATTATCCAAACATCTGTAATAGATTGACTTAAAGAGTAGGTTCCACAAACTGAAAGTGTAAAAATCATTGGCCATAAAATCTTGTTTGGTACCAGGGTAATTCTCGCAAAAAGTTTAGCTCCAAAAAAACCAAAAATAAAAAATAATATATTTGCAATCAACATTGATCCAAAAATTCCATATAAAAATTCTGGTTGTTCTCTAAATAATTCTGGGCCTGGTCTTACTCCATGAATTATTAAACCTGTTAAGATTACTGCAGTTGTTGCACTACCGGGAATTCCCAATGCTAATGTCGGGACCATTGCCCCTCCAGTTGCAGCATTATTTGCAGCCTCTGCTCCAGCAATTCCTTCTATGGATCCCTTTCCAAATTCTTCTGGGGTTTTTGACCAACGTTTAGCTTCTGAATATCCAATTAAAGAAGCAACTGTTCCCCCTTCTGCAGGAAGCACACCAATAAATGAACCTATACCCGAAGACCTAAGAATTGTTTTCCAAGTTAACTTATAATCTTTTAACGATGGTAATTTTACAGCTTTTAAAGCAACTCTTTTAAATACTTGATCTAACATAGTTGACTGAGTTAACATTTCGCTAATTGCAAATAACCCAACTACTACGGGGATAAAACCAATACCTTCTGACAATTCATTTATACCATATGTAAATCTATCTATTGAAGTCATAAAATCTTTTCCAACAGTTGAAATCAAAATACCAAATGCTGCTGCAATCAAATTTTTAACTGGGCTACCTTCACCAATTGATGCAAGCATAGTTAAGCCAAATATTGCTAGAGCAAAATATTCTGGTTGTCCAAATTCATAAGCAAGTTTTGCTAGCAAAGGTGCAAAGAAGACAAGAATAATAACACTAAAAATTCCTCCAATTGTACTAGAAACAGTTGCCATACCTAATGCCCTTCCCGCTTCTCCTTTTTGTGCTAATGGATATCCATCAAGACATGTTGCAGCGGCGGCAGGTGTTCCTGGTGTATTAATTAATATTGCAGTAATTGCTCCACCATATGTTCCTGCACAATAAATTGCTGTCAAAAGTACAATTGCTGAAAGTGGATCAAGTGTCATTGTAAAAGGTAAAATTAATGCGCCACCAGTTGTCGGACCCAACCCAGGCAATACTCCTAAAATTAATCCAAATAAAGTTCCAAAAAATAAAACTATTAATAGCTTAGAGCTAAATAGAGGAGCCATCATATAAGATAAATTTTCCATATTAATTATAATAAATATTTGTAATTATTCCTGGTGGAAATCTTAAGCCTAAAAATATTTCAAAAAATATAAATACAATTATTGGAAATAATATACTTACAATTAAAAGGTAAATTATTCTTTTTTCTCCCCAATAATAAGAAACTAAAGCTGAAAAGAAAGCAATGGCTAAGAAAAAATCTAATGTTTTTGCAGTGACTAAAAATAAAACAAAAGCTATCAGTGTGATAAAAAATGATTTAGGTAATTTACTTTCTTTTTTCCAGGGTGTTTTAATTGATAAATAAAAAACAACCGCTGTTAAAAAAATTATTAAGACTAATAATGCTTTAGGAAATGTGGCAGGCTGAATACCTCTATTTAAAATTGGTGGAACTGCATCAAATGTGAATGTTGTTATTAATAAAATTAATGAAATTAATATTATTATAAAAGATACTTTAAAAGAACTTTTTAAAAAAAAGGGCAAACTACTTATGTTCGCCCTTTTTTTCTTTAGTACATTATTCATATCAAAAAATGTACTACTTTTGATTAATTAAGGTAACCTAAAGCTTTTAATTGAGCAGTCATTTCTTTAAGCATTTCTTCCATTTGCTTACCCCACTCATCAGCACCAACTACACTAGTGTCATCAAGACCAATTTCAGTTAAGAAATTTTTGTAATAGTTATGCCCCATAGCTTTCATCATTCCAGCTTCAAGCTCTTTAACTCTTGCAGCAGGAGCACCTTTTTTAGTTACAAATCCTCTAACAGTAGATAAAGAAACTGGTATTCCCAACTCTTTAGCTGTTGGAGAATCCCCAATTTTAGCCATTCTTTCGTTTGCAAGAACTACAGAAACACACAATGTTCCCTCGTTAATCTCTGTTAATGCTTCACCTAAATTTAAAACACCCACATCAATATCTCCTTTGATTAAGTTTGTTTTAATTGGTGCAACACCTTTGTATGCAACGATTGTAGGATCTTTTAATCCACCTTTTTTTGTAAAAGCAATTGCACTTACATCATCAATTCCACCTGTATGAGTTGTTCCATACTTAAGTGATTTTGATTTTTGAACACTAATAAACTTTTTAGCGTCTTTAATGTCAGCTTTACAGTTAACAACAAATAATTGAGGATCATCAGTTCCTCTAGCTAGAGGTTGCATATCACTTAATTTAACTTTTGTTTTACCTAACGCCATAGAAACAGCATGACCCGTAGTCCAAGTTAAAGTGTGTTGACCATCAGCAGGTAAGCTCATCATGTAGTCCATAGAAACAGCACCACCACCACCCTTTTTGTTAACTAATTGCATATCTTGCTTAAGAACTCTTCTTGCTCTTAAAAGCATCATTCTAGTAGTTACATCAGTACCACCACCAAAACCTGCATGAGTAATTGCTTGAATAGCACCATCAGCTTTTGCTGATGTAGTAACTAAAGGTAATGCAATCACAAAAAATTCAGCTACTACAAAAGCAGTAACTAAAAAAGCTTTAAATGTTTTTTTCATTATTTTCCTCTCGTTTGTTATTATGTAATATTTGTAATATAAATATTACCTAATTAAAAAACTACTGCAAAAAATATTTAAGTTCAATAAATAATGATGAAATATAAAAAAAAAATTGCTTTACTTCTAGGTGATCCGTCGGGTATAGGGCCCGAATTAGTCAGTAAACTATTATCAGAAGAAATTATTAATAAAGCAAATATTGTTGTTATAGGTGAAATAAATATTCTTGAAAAAGGAAATAAAATTTCAGGAAAATCACATAATTTAAAAGTTGTAGAAAATTTCGATCAAATTAATTTTGAAAGTGGAGATAAATTTTTCCTAGATATTTCTAATGGTAAAAATCATAACTATAAATTATCTGAATGCTCAAAAGAATCTGGTGAAAGTGTTTTGGGCGCTTTAAATATAGCACTAGATTTAGCAAAAGAAAATAAAATTGATGCAATCAACTTCGGTCCCTTTAATAAAACAAGTTTAAAACTAGGTGGCAACAAATTCTCTGATGAACTTCATTTAATGGCTGAAAAATTAGAAGTAAAAAAATTTTTTTGTGAATTTAATGTTGTAGATAATTTTTGGACTGCCCGTGTCACTTCCCACATACCCATTAGTGAGGTTCCTTCACACATTAAAAAAGAGAAAATTATAAAACCAATTAAATTAATTAACGAAGCAATGATACTTAATGGGGTAAAAAATCCTAGGGTTGCCGTTCAGGCTCTTAACCCGCATGCAGAATTCGGAACTGAAGAAAAAGATGAAATTATTCCAGCTATTGAGTTGGCTAAAAGTTTGGGCATTAATGCTGATGGCCCACTACCCTGTGATACGTCTTTTATTACTGCTTTTAAAAACAAGAACCATGATTGTATTGTTGGTATGTATCATGATGCACTACAATCAGGCCTAAAAGCATTTGGTTTTGATAGAGGTGTTACTGTTCAAGGGGGGCTACCAGTTCCAATAACAACTCCAGCACATGGTACTGCTTTTGATATTGCTGGACAAAATAAAGCTAATTTAGAACCTACTTTAAATTCTTTTAAAATTGCGTTAAGAATGGCTGAAAATAAATAAAATGATATCGTTATCAAATTTATTGACACGATAAATTTAGATTGTTATAATTTCCAAATAGCTGAAAATGAGTAAAATTAAAAATATTAAAACTACTGTTTATCAATGGAAAGGTAAAACTGTACCTCCTCAAGGTAATTTTTGTACTAACGCTTCTGATTTGTTGTATGAAAAATCAGATTCTATGGGATCTTTTAGATTTCATGAATGGTTGGTATGTGAAATTGAAACAGAAGATGGGACCATAGGAATTGGTAATGCCGCATTAGCCCCTCAAGTAACTAAAAAAACAATTGATACTTATTTAAAACCCTTAGTAATTGGAGAAAGTCCATTTGATTATAATTATATTTGGGAAAAAATGTATAGAAGAACTCATGCCTGGGGAAGAAAAGGAATTGGTATGGTTGCAATTTCAGCTATTGATATTGCAATTTGGGATTTAATTGGAAAACTTTTAAAACAACCTGTTTTTAAATTGTTAGGTGGTAGAACTAAAGAAAAAATACCTGTTTATGCCTCTAAACTTTATAGCCAACCATTAAAAGACTTGCAGAAGGAAGCTGAGCTTTACAAGTCTCAGGGCTTTACAATGTTTAAAATGAGATTTGGTTGGGGACCAAAAGATGGTGCCGAGGGAATGAGAAAAAATATTGAATTAGTTGAAGCAGTTCGTGAGGTTATTGGTGAAGATACAGATCTTATGATGGACTGTTATATGGGTTGGAATTTAGATTATACAAAAAGAATGATACCGCGATTAATAAAGTTCAATCCAAGATGGTTAGAAGAGCCAGTTTTGGCTGACGATATTCATGGTTATGCTGAATTAAATAATATGAATGCTATTCCAATTTCAGGTGGCGAACATGAATTCAGTTTAATGGGATTTAGACAGTTATTAGATTTAAAAGCGGTAAGTTATATACAATATGACACGAATAGAGTTGGTGGCATAACAGCAGCTAATAAAATTAATGCTTTAGCTGAAGCTTATCAAGTTCCGGTAATACCTCACGCAGGTCAAATGCACAATTATCACTTAACTATGTCAAATTTAAACTGCCCACTATCAGAATTTTTTCCAGTTCATGATGTTGAAGTTGGAAATGAATTATTTTATTATATTTTTGATGGTGATCCTGCACCTAAAAATGGATTTATAGATTTAGATGATAACAAACCAGGATTAGGTTTAACTCTTACAGATAAATATAAATCTGACTTTAACATAATAGAATAATTAATTGGCGCTTGACGCCTGCCACAAATTAATTCCACCGTCTTTTGCTTTTTTATTAATTAATGATAATTCTTTTTTTGAAAAATTTAAATTTTTCAAACTTTCCACATTTTCTTTTAATTGTTTTAAATTTCTTACACCAATTAAAGCTGAGGTTACTGCTTTATTGTTTAATGTCCATGCAAGGGCCATTTGAGATAATGATTGGCCTCTTTTTTTTGCAATTGAATTTAATTCATTAATCATTTTAATATTTTTTTTTGTTATTAAACTTTTGTCTAATGATGTGATTTTTTGATTTGCTCTAGAGATTTTTGGTATACCTTTTAGATATTTTTCAGAAAGCATTCCTTGAGCTAAAGGAGAAAATGCAATGCAACCCATTCCTTTTTTTAAAAGTGTTTTGGTTAAGTCTTTTTCAATCCATCTGTTTATTAGTGAATATGATGGTTGATGAATTAGAATTTTTATATTTCTTGATTTTAAAATTTCAAACATTTGATTAGTTTTTTTTGAAGAATAAGAGGAAACACCTATGTATTGAGCTTTTCCAGATCTATAAATACTTTCGAGTGCATCTGCAGTTTCTTCAAGTGGCGTATTAGGGTCAAATCTATGTGAATAGAAAATATCAAAATAATCTACGCACATTCTTTTTAGACTTTGGTCGCAACTTGCAATTATATGTTTTTTAGATCCCCATTCTCCGTAAGGGCCTTCCCACATATCATACCCAGCTTTTGAAGAAATGATAAGCTCATCTCTATACTTCTTTAGATCACCTTTCATCACTTTACCAAAGTTTGTCTCTGCGCTTCCGTATGGTGGTCCATAATTATTTGCTAAGTCAAAATGAGTAATTCCTAAATCAAAGGCTTTAAATAAAACTTTTTTAGATTCTGGATTAATAGTTTTTCCACCAAAATTATGCCAAAGACCTAAGCTGATTAATGGTAGTTTAAGACCACTGTTTCCACAGTTTCTGTATTTCATTTTCTTGTATCTACTTGATGATGCTAAATAAGTCATTAATAACTCTCCACTTCTTCTATGGTTGGCATAGCATTTGCAGCACCTACTTTTGTAGTTGAAATACCACCAACCTTGTTAGCAAAAACTAATGCATCTTTATAACTATACTCTTTTGACAAAGCGACACTTAGGGCGCCATTAAAAGCATCACCTGCGCCTGTTGTATCCACAACATCGCTTTTTAATTTAAGCGCATCTATAAAATAACTTTCTTTAGAATTTGCAAAGTAAACCCCTTTTGAACCAAGAGTTATAATAATATTTTTAACTCCTTTGTCTAAAAATTCATTCCCTGCATCTTTAATGTCTTGGTCAGATTCAATTTTTTTATTAAGGTAAAATTCTGTTTCAGTTTCATTGGGTGTAAAAAAATCTATTAACAAAAAATCTTCTTTGTTTATTGATCTTGCTGGTGCAGGATTAAGTATTGTTACGCATCCCTCTTCCTTTGCTTTTTGTAAAGCATACATAGTAGTTCCTTGAGGGGTTTCTAATTGTGTTAAAAATATTTTAGACTTTTTTATAATTTCTAAATTTTTATTAATATCTTCTTTTTCTAAATGGCCTGCAGCACCAGACACTATATTAATTGCATTATGACCATTTTCATCAATCATGATTGCAGCTACACCAGTTGAAAGATTAGGGTCTTGTATTACACCATCGATATTAACACCTGACTGTGAATATAAATCAAGTGCCATAGTTGCATTGCTATCTTTTCCTAATTTGGTAATAAAATTTACTTTGCCATTTAATCTTGCTGCTGCAATTGCTTGATTTGACCCTTTACCACCAGGCCCTACTATATGCTTGCTACCTAAAATTGTCTGACCTCTTGCAGGAATGCTTTTACCAAAAAAACATAGATCGGCTACAAATACTCCAAAAATACATATTGAGCTCATTACTTATCAAGAACCCAAACATTGCCATCTGGTTTAATAACTCCTTTTGTCATAACAAAACAACCAAAAGGTCTAGCATCTGTTGTTGTAACTATTGTATATGCAGTTTTTGCTTCTTTATAAAAATCTTGTCTTTCAATTGAACCAACTGACCAATTGGGTCCTGAAATTTCTTTAACCACTTTAATAAATTCCTTATGAGTTTCTGTTAATTCATTAGGATTGTCATCAACTTCCATTCTATTGGCTGCAGTTCCTCCTTGAGATACAATAAAACCATCTAAAGGAAATACAGAAAGGATTGCTTTTGCAGCATCTTTAATATTTACACCATCTAATCTTATGACATTTTTATTCATAGAGTTTGCAGGAAAATTTGCATCTGCTAACACTAATTTATCTCCATGACCCATAGTACGAAGTGTAAATAGAAGTTCAGGACTGAGAGTGGGATCAATTTTTATTAACATTAGAATATTATATTACATAAAAAAAAAGGGTGGAATAAAAATTCCACCCTTTAATCTTAAAATTTAACCTAAAGACTATTTAAAGTCGTTAGCATTTTCTGTAGTAACTAATTGAGTTCCAGTATCGATATTTGCATCGATTTTTTCACCATTAGCTAATGCAAGTGCGTATTTAACACCGTAAGCACCCATGTTGTATGAAAACTGAGCAATTGTTGCAGTCATGTCACCAGCTAAAATACTTTTAGCAGCGTCAGGAGTTGCATCAAAACCAACTACTGTAACACCTTTCATTCCAGCATCTTTAAGGGCTTGAATCGCACCTAACGCCATATTGTCGTTAGATCCAAAGATTGCTTTAATGTTAGGGTTTTTTACAAGAATAGATTCTGTAACTGATCTTGCTTTTGCAGTATCCCATTCAGCAGTTTGCGTTGCTACAAGGTTTAAACCACAGTCTTTAAATCCTTTAATCGCACCATCTCTTCTAAGAAGAGCAGTTGATTGAGATTCAATACCAGTTAATATTGCAACATCAGAACCTTTTGCAGTTTTATCACAAATAAATTTAGCAGCTAATTCTGCACCATTTTTATTATTTGTTCCAATAAATGTTACACCTTTATTAATTCCTTGAGTATCAACAAATACAACCGGAACTCCACTTTTGATAGCGTCATCAACGATTGGAGCAAAAGCATTAGGGTCGGCAGGAGCAAGTGCTATTGCATCAACTCCTTTTGCAATTTGATCTTCTAGTTGGTTAATTTGTGCTTGAACATCACCTTCTTGAGGTGGTGCAACAAGAACTAATTTAACACCTAATTTTTTTGCCTCTTCTTTAGCGCCTTTTTCAACAGAAGCCCAAAAAGGGTTTCCAGATCCAGGACCTTTAATACTAAACAAAATAGTTTTCTCAGCAGAAGAACTTACAGCTGTTATGTTTAGCAAAAGAAATACTGATGCAACTAAAGCACCAATTTTTTTAATCATTTTATTCATTATTTATTCCTCTTGTTATTTTTAATTAAATTTAAAAAAACTAGTGAATAATATTTATTGAGTTAAAACAACTTATTTTTAATCTTAAGTTTCAAAAAATATTTCTATAAAAATGTAAAAAGTATTGTTAAAAATTATAAATCAACTTTTACGTGTATTAAGTTAATTTAGTTATTTTCTAGTTCCTAAGTCTTTTCTTAAAACATCAATATAAACTGCAAAAACAATAATGGTTCCTATTAATACTTGTTGCCAAAAAGAACTAACATCCATTAAATTTAATCCGTTTCTCAAAATACCCATAATCATCACACCAACAAAAACACCGAGCACTGTTCCTCTTCCTCCAAAAAAACTTGCACCTCCTATAATGCATGCTGCAATAGCATCTAGTTCAGCATTTAGTCCAGCATTTGGATATCCTGAGTCTGCTCTACCTGCTAAAATTAAAGCCCCAAATCCAGCTAGCAATCCGCATAATGAATATACAATTACTAAAATCTTATTAACATTTATTCCAGCAGCTCTTGCTGCATTTGGATTTCCTCCAATTGCATAAATCCATTTTCCAGTTCTAGTATGGTTCAAAAATGCCCACATTGAAAAGAAAACAACAGCAATTAAGATCACGCTAACAGGAAGATATTGAGACTCTTCTAATCCCAACCAGGTTAAATCAATTCTCCCATTTCCAAGAAATCTTACCTCCTCGGTAAATCCACTAATTGGAACACCTCCTGAAATAAGGTTTCCTGTACCTCTAAATATATAAAGTGTGCCTAAAGTCATTATAAAGGGATGAGGCATGCGGAGAATTGTAATTCCAAAGCCATTGACCATTCCACATAATGCACCCATTATTATCGGAATTGTAATAACGATATACCAAGCAGCACCTGCTTTTGAAGTTATTGCTAAAACCATAAGAGATAACATCATTATAGAACCAACAGATAAATCAATACCAGCAGTAACAATTACTATAAAAACTCCTAGAGCCAACATTGATTGCCAGGAAATTTGTTTAAAAACGTTTGTTATATTTCTCCAAGATAGAAATACGTCAGGCTGTAAAAAATGAAGAGCTGTTATCATTAAAAAAAGTAGTAATAAAATTCCATATTTATCAAAATAAGGAATAGCTCTTAAAAAAAAATTTTGTTTTTTAACTTCTTTGTTTTCCATAATTTATTTTTTTCCCATAATCCAACCAATAACTTCATCTCTAGAAGTTTTTGATAATTCAGACTCAGCAAAATTAGTTCCTTGAAAAAGAGCCATTACTCTATCGCAGACTGCAAAAATATCATCCATTCTATGGCTAATAATAATTACACTTACACCCATTTTTTTTAAGCTATTAATAAGATCTAGAACTTTTCCAACTTCTTTGATTGCTAAAGCTGCTGTAGGCTCGTCCATGATTACTAATTTAGAGTTGAATGCAGTGGCTCTAGCTATTGCAATTGCTTGTCTTTGACCTCCTGACAGTTCTTCGACTTTTTGATCAGCACTTTTTACATGAATTTTTAATTTATCTAAGTGAGCTTCTGACATTACTTTAATCTTTTTGTAATCAAGCAATTTTAAAAAACCAAAATTTTTAGTGGGTTCACGACCAAGGAAAATATTTTCTCCAATAGGTAAATTTCCTGCTAAAGCAAGATCTTGATAAACCATCTCAAGTCCTAAATTTTGAGAGTCCCTCGGGCTTTCAAGTACCTCTTCGTTACCATTAAAATATAAGGCTCCTTTACTTGGTTTATAAAGACCAGATAAAACTTTCATGAAAGTGGATTTTCCAGCGCCGTTATCACCAACAACACCCAAACACTCTCCTTCTTTAATGGTTAAATTAACATCTTCTAATGCTGTGATAGTTCCAAAGTATTTACTTACACCTTTTGCTTCTAGAATTATTTTATTTGAAAAAGACATTGCTGCAACATAAAAAGAAAATTAATTAATTGCAACAGGTTTTGATCTAATCAACTTTACAGTTTCTCTTTCTGCTCTTTTACACAGTCTTGGTGGTAAGTTTTTTGAAATTAACCTCATGTCTTCTAAGACAATTTCACCCATTTCTGTAAAGGTATCCTTTAATGCTCCAGCACGATGTGCTGAAAATAAAAAATTTTTTACTTTTCTTATTGGGTCATTTTTTTTAACTGGTTCTTCAGGAAACACATCTGTTGCCACATAGATATCACCTTTTTTAACTCTTCTAATCAGGTCATCAAAATTAACAACAGCCGCCCTACTCATCAAAATAAATAGTGAATTTGATTTCAATTGATTTAGAAGTCTTTTATCAATTAGTGATTGATTGTTTTTCGTAATTGCTGCCAATACATAAATTACATCACAAGTTTTAAACATATTATCTAATGAAATTGTATTAAACCCATCATCCTTAATAGTTTTGCTAGGAACCCAGGGGTCATATACGTTAATATCTTTTGAAAAAGGGGTCAGCAAAGGTGTTAATGCTTTTGCTAAGTCTCCATAACCCAAAAGACCAATTTTTTTATCACTTAATAAAGAGGATTTTAAATTTCCGTCTAAGCCATATTTTTCAATTTTATTAAGAAAGTCTTTATGAGAATTGTGAATATTTCTTAATAAAGACAATGTTAACCCTAAAGCTAGCTCAGCCACAGGTTTAGAAAATACAGGAGATGTTGCAATTACATGAATTCCTTTTTCAAAACAATACTCGTAGTCAATATTATCCATAAAATTACTTTCAACATTAATTACTGCTTTAAGTTTTTTTGCTTTTGATAAAAGAGATTTATCTAGATTGGGTTGGCCGATTATAAATGTAGCTCTATGAATATTTTCTTTGTAAAATTTATCTTTATTTTTTTTAGGTGCTACAAGTAGGTTGTATTTTAATTTTAATTCCTTCAGTTTTTTTTTTGTAAAAATTAATTCTAATGATCGTGGTGCTGGGTCTGAAATAACTAATAATTTAGACATATTTTTAAATATTATTTCTTTAAAATTTTTTTAATTTCTTGATCAGTCAATCTTTTAGGTTTTTTACATTTTGTTTTTATTTTTTGTGTGATTTCAGTAACAGATGCTTTCATCATTGAGTCAATTATATCTAACACGTGTAGCGAAAGCTCACCATTGCATTTATGAATTTTTTTATTTTCTATGCAATATGCCATTTCAGCTAAACCAGCACCTCGATAGTTAGCGTTTGTTGCAGACTCATTTGCTCTCGAACTTTGTGATCTAATATTAATTTTTCCTAAGGGTTTCTTACTAGTCTTATATTCGGTCCAAGGATCACCTAATTTTTTACAAACATAAACTGAACCACCAAACATATTTGGATCTGGCACAATCATTGAACCTTTATCTCCATATAATTCAATATGGTTTCTTTGGTGAGCTATAACATCAAACGAAAGGGTTAATCTAATTACCGTTCCATTTTCAAAAGTAATTGTTGATAAATATGTTGTAGGACATTCAACTTTAAAAGTTTTATTTTTTCTAGGACCTATTCCAATAGTTCTTCTATTAATTCCCTTAACAATGCTACCTGACACTTTTTTTGCAGGGCCCAATAAATTTACTAAAGCTGTTAGGTAATAAGGACCCATATCTATTGCAGGACCACCTTCTTTTTTTGCAAACCATGGTTCAGGATTAGGATGATATGATTGAACTCCCGGAAAAGCAAAAATTGCATTTCCAAAATTAATTTTTCCAATAATTTTTTTATCAACTAATTCTTTTGATTTCTGAATACCACCACCTAAAAATGTGTCGGGTGCATTACCAATATAAAGTTTTTTCTTCTTTGCTAGTTTTAAAAGATCTTTTCCATCTTCAAAATTGATCGCTAGTGGTTTCTCCGAATAAACATGTTTTCCATTAATTAAGGCTTGCTTTGCTACTTGATAGTGTGCTTTTGGAATTGTTAGATTAAGAATAATTTCTATCTCACTATCTTTTAATAACTCTTTTACTGTTAATGCCTCTATCTTAAAGTTTTTGGCACATTTTAATGCATTATTATGGTTAATATCTGCACATTTAATAATTTTGATATTATTAAAGTATTTTTCAGCTCTAAAATAAGTTTCTGAAATATGTCCACAGCCAATTAAGCCGACTTTAAATATTTTATTCATAGAGAATTATACGCCTTGTCTTTGCTTATTCTTTCCTTCTTTATGAAGTTTTAAAGCTTCTTTATTCTCTTCTGTGGTTGGAATTTCTAATGTTGGGCTATCCCAAAAAGCTGAACCTTCTAACCATTGGTAAGCATGTGTTTTAATTGAAATTACATACGTTACATCAGATTTTTTTGCTCTTTTAAAAGCTTCTTCTAGATCCGAGATTGAGCTCACCTCTTCTGATTTAGCCCCCATACTTGCGGCATGCTTGGCAAAATCAACACCAACTAAACCAGGAGTATTTGAGCTTTTAAGTAAATTATTAAATTCTTTTCCACCTTTGAATAATTGAAGTCTATTAATGACAGCAAAGCCACCGTTGTCACAAACGATTATAATAAGTTTATTCTTAGTGATAACTGAAGAATATATATCTGAATTATTTAATAAATATGAACCGTCTCCAATAAATGAAATTACTTCTTTATGTGGGTTTGCCATTTTAATACCTAGGGCGCCTGATATTTCATAACTCATACAACTAAAGCCCCACTCTGTTTCATGAGTATTTAACTCTCTTGGTCTCCACACTTGGATAACTTCTCCAACTAACCCTCCAGCTGCAGTAACCGCAATATCTGATGGATCAGAATTTCTATATACAGCACCAACAACTTGAACATAGCTAGGTACCTCCTGATTTGTTGGGGCACTTTCTTTGTCTACATGTTCATTCCAAGATTTAAGTTCAGCTTGAGATTTTTTATTCCATTCCTCACTTGCTTTCCACTCACCTAAAGCTTGAGATAATTCATCTAATGAAACCTTGGCATCTCCCACAACTGCTTGAGCCAAATGTTTATTTGCATCAAATCTTGAAACATTAATTGAGACAAGTTTAAAGTTTTCATTTTCAAAGTTAGTCCACGAGCCTGTTGTAAAATCTGCAAGTTTAGTTCCAACTGCAATTGCAAGATCAGTTTGTTTAGCTAATGAATTAGTATTTTTTCCACCTAGAGCACCTATTTGTCCAGCATAGTGTGAATGATCTCTCTTCATTGTAGAATATCCCATTACAGTTTGAGTTACTGGAATATTATGTTTAATAGCAAATTTACTTAGCTCTTCCATTGCATCAGAATAAAAAACTCCACCACCAGAAATAATTATTGGATTTTTTGATGATCTAATTTTTTCTGCTGCTTCTTTAATTTGAAATTCATCTGGTCTAGGTCTTCTTATTGCGTGAACTTTTTCTTTGAAAAAGTCTTCTGGATAATCAAAAGTTTGTCCTTGAATATCCTGGCTTAAAGATATGCAGGCTGGTCCACAATCTGCTGGATCTAACATGGTTTGAATGGCATTTGGAAATGATTGGATTATTTGTTCTGGTCTTGTAATTCTATCAAAATATCTAGTTACAGGTTTAAATGCATCATTTGCAGTAATTCCTGGGTTATTAAAATTTTCTACTTGTTGTAAAACTGGATCTGGCATTCTATTTGCGAAAGTATCGCCTGGTAAAAATAAAATTGGTAATCTGTTGCTCATTGCAACTGCTGCAGCTGTAACCATATTTGTTGCCCCTGGTCCGACCGATGCTGTTGCTACAAAAATTTGTTGTCTTCTTTTTGCCCTAGCATAGCCAATACCTGTTAAAGCCATGTTTTGTTCATGGTGACCTCTATATGTTGGTAATTCTTTTTGATTTTCTTCTAAGGCTTGACCTAAGCAGGCTACATTTCCATGTCCAAAAATTCCAAATACACCTGGGAACAAAGGTTCTTTTTTACCATCAATTAATATTTTTTGAGCAATTAAGTATTTAACTATTGCGTGTGCACATGTCAGAGTAATTTTTTTCATTTTAATTTATTTGTTTGTATATATAAGTGAACTTATAAAATAATTAACCACACTAAGTAAACCTTAAAAAAATTATGTATAATAAATTTGGACAATTCATCGATGGAAAATGGCAAGCATCATCAAATAATGAAACTTACGACGTAATAAATCCTGCTACAGAAGAAGTAATAGGCAAGGCATCTAAAGCAAGTCGTGAAGATGTTCAAAAAGCTCTAAAGTCTGCTGAAAAAGGTTTGAAGATTTGGAGAGATACCTCTCCTTGGAAAAGATCTTATATTATTAGAAAAATTGCAGACAAAATGAGGGAGAAACAGGATGTTTTAGCTAAATGGATGACTTTAGAAGTTGGAAAACCATTAGCAGAAGGAATTGGAGAAGTTGGTGGTGCAGCAGATATATTTGAATGGAATGCTGAAGAGACAAAAAGAATTTATGGGCAAACTGTAGAAAGTAGATTTCCAGACACAAGGGTACATGTTTACTACCAACCAGTTGGGGTTGTGGCAGCATTAATACCATGGAATTTCCCATTAGTTTTAGCTTCAAGAAAAATTTCAACAGCACTTGCTGCAGGATGTTCTGTAATTTGCAAACCAGATGTAATTACACCGGGGACAGTAATGGAGTTAGTTAATATTTGTAAAGAAGCTGGTGTTCCAGATGGAGTGGTTAATCTTTTATCAGGTGATCCTGCGGAAATTTCTGAACAATTGCTAGAATCTGATATTGTTAAAAAAGTTTCGATTACAGGCTCAACAAGAGTTGGTAAGATTATTTTAAAAAAAGCAGCTGATAAAGTTCAAAGAGTTACTATGGAATTGAGTGGTCACTCTCCATTCATAGTTTTTGAAGATTCTGATATAGATAAAGTAGCTGATATGGCAGTGACAGCAAAATTTCGAAATAATGGACAAGTTTGTATTGCACCTAATAGATTCTACATTCAAGAAAGTAAGAAGGAAGAGTTTATTAATAAATTTATTGAAAGAACTAAAAAACTTAAAATTGGAAATGGAATGGATGAAGGTGTTCAGCTTGGACCATTAACAACTGATAAAAGATTGGCTGAGATTGAACAACTAGTTGAAACTACAAAGAATGAAGGTGCAGAAGTTTTATTAGGAGGCAAAAGACCTGCAGGCTTTAATAAAGGGTATTTTTATGAGCCTACTGTTTTTGATGGTATCAAAGATGACTTTACAATAATGAAACAAGAACCTTTTGGTCCATTAGTTCCAATGCTATCTTTTAAAACGTTTGATGAAGTTATTGAAAGAGCAAATAATAATGATCTTGGTTTATGTAGTTATATTTATACAAATTCAATGGAGCAAGCTCATAGAGCTTCCGAATTAATAGAGTCAGGATGTGTTGCAGTTAATACAGCGGCTGTTGCAGTTGCAGAAGCACCTTTTGGTGGAATTAAACAAACAGGCTATGGTCGTGAAGGTGGATCAATGGCAATTAAAGATTATCTAAATGTTAAATATACTCACATGGGCATCAAAGGTTAATTTATGAGAATAAATAAAATAAAAAAAATGATGACTGAAGGAAAACCTGTAATCAATGGTTGGTTACAAATACCAAGTACTGTTTCAGCAGAAGTAATGGCTCATCAAGGATGGGACTCTCTTACTATCGATATGCAACACGGCTTAGTCGATTACACTAATGCATTACCTATGTTACAGGCTATTTCATCAACAGAAGTAACACCACTTGCCAGAGTAAATTGGAATGAACCTGGTCAAATAATGAAAATTTTAGATGCTGGCTGCTATGGTGTAATTTGTCCAATGGTAAGCAATAAAGAAGAGGCTGAAAAATTTGTGCAAGCTTGTATGTATCCGCCTCATGGATATAGAAGTTTTGGACCAGTTAGAGGTCTAATTTATGGTGGTTCTGATTATGCAAAACATGCAAATACTGAACTGTTAAAGTTTGCAATGATAGAGACTAAAGAGTCATTAGAAAAACTAGATGAGATAATGTCTGTTCCAGGTATTGATGGGATATACATAGGCCCTGCTGATTTGAGTTTAGCTATAGGTGAAGAGCCAGGGTTTGATAAACCAGAAAGTACAAAAGCATACTCAGAAATCTTAAGAATTTTAGAACATGCTAAAAAAAACAAAATCTTTGCAGGTATCCACAATGGTACACCTGAATATGCATTAAAAATGATTGATTTAGGCTTTAACTTTGTAACAATAGGTTCTGATCAAAGAGCAATGAGCGCAGGTTCGAAAAGTATAGTTGAAAAAATGAAGGGCTCTACAAAAGCTGAAGAATCTAAGGCCTATTAATAGTGTCAGATAAAAAAAAAATACTGATAATTCAAAGTATTAATGAGGCGGGTCCAAAATTATTAACAGACCATCCTGATTATGAATTTGAAATAATTGAAGATATTAACGACCCTACCCTAAAAGAAAAAATTACAGACTGTGATGGAGTTTCTTTAAGAACTGCAAAACTTACGGCTGAAATTATAAACCTTGGAAAAAAAATTAAAATTATATCCAGACACGGAGTTGGTTATGATAATATTGATCTTAATACATGCAAAGAAAATGAAATTACAATTGCTATTACTGCTACAGCAAATGCAGTGGCAGTTGCTGAACATGTTTTGTTTATGCTTTTGAGCATCTCTAAAAGAAAGAACATGTACGATGATAGTGTTAAGACTGGTAAATTTAATGAAAGAAATAAACTACCTAAAACTATTGAAATTTGGAGAAAAAATATTTTAATAGCTGGCTTTGGAAGAATAGGTCAATGTTTAATTAAAAGATGTTTGGGTTTTGAAATGAACGTTTTTGTTTATGACCCATTTGTATCTGCAGAAAAAATAGAATCTTTTGGAGGAAAAAAAGTTGATGATTTAAAAGAAGCTGTCAAAACTATGGATGCTATATCATTACACATACCTTTAAATGACGAAACTAAAAACATGATAAACTTAGACTTATTAAAGACAATGAAAAAAAATTGTATAATAATTAATGCTGCTCGTGGTGGTATTATTAATGAAACTGACCTTGATAAGGCTTTAAATGATAAATTAATTTTTGGTGCTGGTCTGGATGTTTTTGAAATAGAGCCACCTGAATTAAATAATCCTTTACTTAAAAATGATAAAGTTTTTTTAAGCCCCCACACAGCTGCATTTACAGAAGAGTGTATGATAAGAATGGGAAAAGAAACAATTCAAAACATTATTGACTTTTTTGATAAAAAATTAGAAAAATCTAAAATAGTTAAAATATAATGAAGTTTAAATTTAAAAATTTTGGTCTACTTGAGCTGATTGTAACTCTTTCAGGGGTTTATGTAATTAGTATGCTTATTTGGACTGCTAGTACAAGATCAGCTGTAGAAGCAAAAGCTAACTTAGTTAGAGATAATCATAATAAGGTAGTTGAGCTAATAAATAATGAAATTAATAAATGTGATAGAGCTGAGGATAATGCTTTAACAATTTGGAACGATCTTTGTAAAGGTGAGTGGATAGCAAGCAAAGTTACATCATATATTAATAAAAACCTGAATATAGAAAACCCATTTTCAGATGATACAGAAGTTAAAACAGACCCAGACCCAAGAATTAAAGCTGAAGGTAAAGCGGGTCAAGCAGTTGAAATGGGTGTTATATTTTTAATGTCATCAAACTTTTCCCCTGATCCTGGATCAGAATGGATAGTCGGAACTTGCTTTAAATCCCCATGTGTAGCAGCTGGAAACAACGAGCTAACTTCAATATATAGATAATTATTTATTAAAACTCGATAGCAGAACTTTTTAGAGTTTTTGTTAGATATTCATAACCTTTTATTGCGTACTCTAAAGGATTAGCTTTGCTAGGATCTTGTTCGGCTTCCACAACCAACCATCTTGAGTAATTTTTTTCTTTTAAAATATCAAAGAGAGGCTTGTAATCTATGCAGCCATCTCCTGGCACAGTAAATGCTCCTTCTAGGAATGCTCCTCTAAAACTTAAATCATTTTTTAAAGAATTTTCTAAAACATTTTTTCTAATATCTTTACAGTGCATATGAATTATTTTTTCACTGAAATTACTTAAAATTTGAGTTGAATTTCCTTGAGCAAATAACATATGGCCAGTATCTAAAGTGAGTTTTACACTTTCATTAGTACTTTCCATTAATCTCTCTGTATCTGCTTGAGTTTCAATAACAGTTCCCATGTGATGGTGATATGCAAGCGGCATACCTTCTCCTTCAAGGTATTTTCCCATCTCAGATATTTTTTCACAAAAAGATTTCCATTCTTCCTCACTCATTTGTGGTCTGGTAGAAAGTTTTCTATTAGGATCACCTTGAATTGATCCTGAAACTTCTGCAAAAACTATGCATGGTGCGTTACAATCTTTAAATAATTTTAACTGTTGTTGAATTAATTCTCGCTCCTCTTTGACAGAATTTTTTCTTAAGTTAGCCCCATACCAACCTGAACAAAGACTTAGTTTATGTTTTTGTAGTTGTGGCAATAATTCTTCTGATGTTTTTGGAAATTTGCCACCTGACTCAATTCCAATAAAGCCAGCCTGGCTAGCTTCAGACAAACACTGTTCTAACGATGTCTCACCTCCAAGTTCAGGCATATCATCGTTACTCCATGCTATTGGTGCTATTCCTAATTTTACTGACATAATTTATTTTTTTGTTAAGATATATTCAATCATGATTAAAAATAAAGATAAAAAATTAAATTTAGGAATTGTAGGAGGTGGAGCAAAATCATGGATTGGACATGTTCATAGAATTGCCTCTAGATTTGATGATCAATACCAAATAGTTGCTGGTGTTTTTTCAAGAGACACTAAGTTATCTATAAAGTTTGGTGTAAGTATTGGAATTTCTAAAGATAGATGTTACTCAAATTTCAAAGAAATGGCAGATAAAGAAAGTAAAAGAAACGATGGGATTAATGTTGTTTCAATAATGACTCCTCCTGCAAGCCATCAAATTATTGCTGAAGCTTTCATTGACAAAAATATTAATATTATCTCAGATAAACCTTTTGCTGGAAACATAGAGCAAGCTAAAAAATTATATAAAAAAATAAAATCAAATAAAAAGATAAAATATGTACTAACTCATAATTACTCAGCTTATCCAATGGTGAGGGAAGCTAAGATGCTTGTAGAAAAAGGTAAAATTGGAAAAATAGAATATGTTAATGTTGAGTATGTTCAAGATTGGTCTGGTGGAAATACCATCACAACAAAAAATATGAAAAAAGAATTGAAGTGGAAAATTGATAAAAATATAGTTGGCACATCTGCAGTTTTAAATGAAATAGGAACTCATGCTTATCATTTAGCAACTTATATTTCTGGGCTAAAAGGAAAATCTATTTTTGCAGATATTAAACAAATATCTAAAAAAATTAAAATGGATGACAATGCTCAAGTGATGATTAACTTTGCTAATGGTGCTAAAGGTATGCTTTGGACAAGTGTAATGGCAAGAGGTGGAGTTTATGGACTTAGAGTTAGAGTGTTTGGAACAAAAGGAAGTCTTGAATGGGTTCAAAATGATCCTGGATACTTAAGGCACAATCCAGCAAAAGGAGCTGTAAGATTGCTTGAAAGAGGCTTTCATAATGCAGAATTTTCAAAAAATTTTTCAAGAATTAAATTTGGTCACCCAGAGGGTTACCTTGATGCTTTTGCAAATATTTATAAAGAATTTGCCTCTTCATTAAAAAATAAAACTAAAAAAAGATATTTTTACCCAAATGAAGATGAGGGATTTGAAACAGCCAAGTTTATCAATGCATGTAAAATTTCATCTAAACAAAAAAAATGGGTAAAAATCTAATAAATATAGCGTTATTTGGTTTGGGTAGAATTGGCCAGATGCATGCAGATAATCTAATTGCTAATCCTAATTTTGATTTAAAGTATATTTTTGATATAGATCTCAAATTATCAAAAAAATTATCTAAAAGATATAACTGTGATGCAATTGAAGCTCCGAGTTTAGCTTTTAAAGATAAAAATATAAAATGTATATTTATTGCAAGCAGTACTGCTACTCATTTAAAATTTATTGAAGAGGGTGTTAAAAATAAGAAAATTATTTTTTGTGAAAAGCCTTTAGATTTAGATTTAAAAAAAATAAATGCTTGTCAAAAAAGAATAAAGAAATTTAACCCCAAGATTCAAATTGGTTTTAATAGAAGGTATGATCCAGGTCATAGCTCTTTAAAGAAAAAATTACTACAAGGAGTGATAGGTAAATTAGAAAAAATAATTATTACCAGTCGAGACCCTGCTCCCCCACCTTTGTCTTATTTAAAAAGTTCGGGAGGTATCTTTAAAGATATGATGATCCATGATTTTGATTTGGCTAGATTTTATGCTGGTTCAGATCAATTTGAATCAGTTTTTGCCACAGGTAGTAATATAAATGATAAAAAATTTGATAAAATAAAAGATTTTGAATTAGCCACATCTGTTATGAAAACTAAAAAAGGCGTGCAGTGTATTATTACTAACTCAAGACATTGTAGTTTTGGATACGATCAAAGAATTGAATTGTTTGGTAGTAAAGGAATGATTATCTCAGACAATAAAAGAGAACTAGAGACAGCTATATACAATGGAAGTGCCACAAATATCAAAACACCTTTAATGCATTTTTTTATTGAAAGATATTCTGATGCATACAAGAAACAATTAGATGATTTAGCAAAAGTATGTAAAAAAAATATTAAACCCACAGCAGATTTTGAAGATGGAAGAAGATCTTTAGTTTTAGCAGAAACTGCTAGCAAATCCTTAAAATCAAAAAAATTTGAAAAAGTTATTTTCTAAAATACCACCTCTAGCATGTTTCAACTATAAGTTGATTGTTAAAAAAAATTTTGTGCGCCTTTGACACTGCATCAATACTTGTGGTAGCGTTCACACTTTATAAACAACAACTATATGGAGAGAGTATAAATGAAAACATTTAAAAACTTTATCTTGGCTATCGCAACATGGGCTTTTATGTCTGTATCTGCGTCTGCTGTAGATGTAATCGTTGTTTCACATGGTCAAGCTAACGATCCTTTTTGGTCTGTAGCTAAAAACGGAGTAGACACTGGTTGTAAAGATATGGGAATATCTTGCAAGTACGTAGCGCCTGCAACTTTTGACATGGTGGAAATGGCTAAACTAATTGATAACGCTGTATCGCAAAAACCAAAAGGAATAGTAATTACTCTTCCTGATGCTGCTGCTTTAGGTAAATCAGTTAAAGCTGCAATCGCTTCTGGTATTCCAGTTATTTCAATGAACTCAGGTTCTGATGATTATGCATCATTAGGTATTTCAGCTCACGTTGGACAAACTGAATTTGAAGCTGGTGTTGGTGGCGGACAAAAAATGAAAGCTGCTGGTGGAAAAAAAGCACTATGTGTTAACCATGAAGTTGGAAACGTTGCACTTGACAGAAGATGTGCTGGTTTCAAAAAAGGTTTTGGTGGTTCTGTTGATATCTTAGGAACTTCTAATGACCCAACTGAAATTCAAAAAGCTGTAGCTGCTAAATTAGGTAATGGATATGACACTATTCTTACTTTAGGTGCAGGTCTTTCTGGTGAAGCTGCTTTGAAAGCTTTAGAAGCTGCTGGAAAAGTTGGTTCTGTAAGACTTGGAACATTTGATATGTCTCCAAACATGTTAAAAGCTGCTGCTGCAGGAAAAGTAGAGTTTTTAATTGACCAACAACAATACCTACAAGGGTATTTGCCAATCGCAATTTTTGGCCAATATATCAGATATGGAACAATGCCATCTGGTGTGGTTATGACTGGACCTGGTTTTGTAACTCCTGATAATGCTGCTAAAGTAATTAAATGGGCAGCTCAAGGTTATAGATAATAATTAATTTAAAGGCCTGGCTAATTTATTAGTCAGGCTTTTTTTTTAAACAAAATTTAAATATATGTCTCAAAAAGAAAAAAGTATTTCTTCAAAAACAGATTTTAATCAAGATGAGAGACTTCAAAAAGTTTCTAAATTAAGACTTTTATTAAATAGACCTGAATTAGGTGCATTAGGTGGTGCAATTCTTGTATTCATATTTTTTGGAATAGTCGCTGGAGATTCTGGAATGTTTAGTGCATATGGAACTTTGAACTTCTTAGATGTGTCTGCAAATTTAGGAATAATTGCAATAGCAGCTGCAATGCTAATGATTGGTGGAGAGTTTGATCTTTCGATTGGATCCATGATTGGCTTTGCTGGAATTTGTATTGCTATTCCTGCAATTTACTGGGGTTGGCCTCTATGGATGAGTATTATTTTTGCTTTCTCAATGGCTATACTAGTTGGATATTTTAATGGCTTACTAGTTGTAAAAACAGGTTTACCTTCATTTATTGTTACACTTGCAATGCTGTTCATTTTAAGAGGAGCGACTTTAGCAATTACAAGATTAATAACAGGAAGAACTCAAGTCCCAGGCTTAAGTGTATTAATTGAGAATGATCCTATCGCTTGGATTTTTGCAACAGACACGTTTAAGTGGCTGTTCACATGGATGGGTTCTATGAACTTTATTGCAATGAGAACTGACGGCTTACCACTTGCATCTGGAATTCCAATTTCTGTAATTTGGTTTATAGCGCTTACGTTTCTTGCTACTTGGATATTGATGAAAACAAGATATGGAAACTGGATATTTGCTTCTGGTGGAGATAAAAATGGAGCAACAAATGTTGGTGTGCCAGTAGGAAAAGTAAAAATTGGCTTATTTATTGGAACAGCTGTTGCCTCAACAATTTTTGCTTGTATTCAAGTTTTAGATGCAGGCTCAGCAGATACAATGAGGGGTAATTTAAAGGAGCTAGAAGCTATAGCGGCAGCCGTTGTTGGGGGTTGTTTATTAACTGGTGGTTATGGTTCTGCAATTGGTGCAGCTTTAGGAGCTATTATTTTTGGAACAGTATCAATGGGAATATTTTATACAGATGTTGATACAGATTGGTTCAAGGTTTTTCTTGGTGCAATGATGTTAATAGCTGTTGTATTTAATAATTATATTAGAAAAAAAGTTACTGAGAGCAAATAATGTCAGAATATTTAATTCAATTTAATAATATTAGTAAATTTTTTGGAAAAGTAATTGCATTAAAGGATGTCACTATGCAATTAAAGAAAGGTGAAATTATGTGCCTACTTGGTGATAATGGAGCTGGTAAATCAACTTTAATTAAAACTTTAGCAGGTGTTCACAAACCCGATGAAGGTGAAATAATTTTTGAAGGTAATAAAACTACTTTTGATTCACCTAAAGATGCATTGGATATTGGCATAGGTACTGTTTATCAAGATTTGGCGTTAGTATCACTGATGAGTGTAACTAGAAATTTTTTCATGGGAAGAGAACCTCAAAAAGGAATACACCCATTTAAAACATTTGATATTGAAAAAGCTAACAAAATAGCAGCAGAAAGAATGGGACAAATAGGAATTGATGTAAGAGACCCTTCTCAAGCTGTTGGTACTATGTCTGGAGGAGAAAGACAATGTTTAGCAATATCAAGAGCAATTTACTTTGGAGCAAAAGTGTTAGTGTTAGATGAGCCTACATCTGCTTTAGGTGTTCATCAAGCTTCTATGGTTTTAAAATATATAGTTAAAGCTGCTGCAAATGGATTGGCAGTGATTCTAATTACCCATAATGTTCACCATGCTTATCCTGTTGGAAATAGTTTTACAGTTTTAAATAGAGGAAAAAGCTTAGGAACTTTTCAAAAAAAAAATATTAGTAGAGAAGAATTGTTAAGTATGATGGCTGGTGGAGAAGAGCTTGATAAACTAGAGGTTGAACTTAAAGAAATGGATCGTCTCAATACCTAATTAAATAAACATTTTTTTAAAAAAGATTAATTTCAAAAATTTATAAATTATGTTTTAATATTAAAATTAATAAAGGAGAAACTTATGAAAAAATATATTGTAATGGGCAATTATACAGCAAAGGCCTTCCAAGGTTTTATGAAGAACCCTAAGCAAGATAGATCAACTGCTGTAAAAGCATTAACTGAAGCAGTAGGTGGAACTTTTGAATCTTTTTATATTACGAGAGGTCCTTATGATTTTGTTGCAGTCACTTCAGGAGACATGCCTTATGAAAATTTTGCTGGTATAAAATTAGCTGTTGAAGCTAGTGGAACAGTAGAAAATATGGTTATCCTTGAAGAGATGGATATGAGCAAAACAGCTGAGCTTGCCGCTAAGGCTATGGCTGGCTACAAACCTGCTGGTTAATTATTTGTGTCAACTTCCAGTTCAAAAAGCTGGAAGTTAGCTAGTATCAAATAAAGTTGGAAACATTTTACCAGATAAATCATCACCATTTTTATAACCATTATTTTCCATAATAGCTCTTTCTTCTCTAGCCCAATTTCCTCTATAAATAATTTTAGAGTTTTCTTTTGCCATTCTTAATGTGTATCTATGAACATCTTTTTTAGGTGTAACAGTATTTAATCCTCCGTGTAGTGTTCTAATATCAAAATAAATACAGTCACCAACTTCCAGATCCCATTGTAAAAATTCATAATCATCTTTATTTTCTAATATGTTAGGAGTTAATTCATATTTTTTTCCATTTACAACTCCAGCCTTGCCATCAACTTCATGGCCATCATTAAATCTTGTTCTTAAAAATAGTTTGTCCCATAAATGGGATCCTTTAACCCAAGCTATACCATCTTCTTTTTTAACCGATTCAAGTGGTATCCATAAAACACACATAGATCCTTCAAAATCGAAATATGAAATATCATGATGAAATGGTGGTGATGACTTCGACCCTGCTTCCCTGAAAAACCAATTATCCATCACTAAATTAATCTTTTGTGCTTCTAAAAGTTCTGCTGCAATTTTGGGAGTTGGTGAATTAAATACAAAATCTTTGAATTCTTCATGTAAATCCCAGGTCCAAAAATCCTCATAATATCCAGGTAGTTTTTGATTTTTTGTGTGATTTACAAATCTTGGACTAGGACTTTCTTTACCTTTTTTAATTCCTTTTTTTAACTTTTCAATCCATGCGTTATCAAATTTGCCTTTAATCAAGACTGCACCATCTTTTTTAAATAGATCGACTTCTGCCTTGGTAATAATTTTGCTCATATATTATTATTATAATATAATGTAATAAAAATAAGATGAAAACATTAAGTGATACTTTTGGAAGAAAATTTCCCTACATAAGATTATCAATTACAGATGTATGTAATTACAGTTGTGCCTATTGTTTGCCACAAGGTTATAAAAAAACACCCGGAGATATGAGAAGTTTTATGTCTGCAGAAGAAATATCCAGATTAACAAAAGCGTTATCTGAATTAGGTGTTTGTAAAATTAGATTAACTGGTGGAGAACCAACAGTTAGAAAAGACTTTTTTGATATCCTTAAAGATATGAAACAAAATTCTAATATTCCTAAAGTAACAATGACAACTAATGGTTATCGTTTGGATAAAATTGCAGAGCAATTATGTGAGGCTGGTTTAGATGGAATAAATATTAGTATTGATAGTTTAAATAGAGAAACTTTTAAAAAATTAACAGGTCATGACAGACTTGATGAAATTTTAGAAGGCATAAGGACTTTACAAAAATTAAATTTTAAAAATATAAAAATTAATGCCGTTTTACTTAAAGGTATTAATGATACCCATGATGAGTTTAAAAAATTTGGAAATTTCATAAAAGATAACAATATTGATTTTAGATTTATAGAATTGATGCAAACAGGTGATAATTTAGAGTATTTTAAGAAAAATCATGTTTCCTCTAAAATATTCAAAGATTTTTTAGAAAAAAATAACTGGGTCCCCCAAACCTATGGGAAAGATGCAGGTCCTTCATTAAATTTTATACATCCAGAATTTAAAGGGAAATTTGGATTAATCGCTCCCTACACTAAAGATTTTTGTCAAACATGTAACAGATTGAGAGTTACCTCTAGAGGTGATTTAAGATTATGTTTATTTGGTAATACTGGAATTAGTATTAGGCATTTATTGCAAGATGATGCTCAAAAAAATGAGCTTGTAGATCTAATAATTAAACAATTACACCTTAAAAAAGAGTCACATTATTTAGAGCTTGGAGATACTGGAATTACTCCAAATTTATCAAGTACTGGAGGATAAATGGAAAGCTTAAAGGTGATAAATGAAGAAAAATTAAAAGATTGGGCTAAGGAAATTTTTAAAAAGAACTCATTTAACATGATTGATGTTTCGTCAAAAAAAGAAACATTTAGAAGAGCGTTAGCTTCTGGTAAAATTTATGTAGGAAAAGAAGTTTTTGAACTAATTAAAAATAAAGAAATGCCAAAAGGTGATCCAATCACTCTAGCTGAGGTATCAGCTGTCTTGGGTGTTAAAAAAACCAGTGAATTGATTCCACTATGCCACCCACTTCCAATAGATCATACGGCAACTAAAATTATCATGCATGATGAGGACGCTTCATTAGAAGTTTTTTGTGTTGTGTCTGCTGTTGCAAAAACTGGTGTAGAAATGGAAGCTATTATGGGTGTTAATACAGCACTAATAACTATTTATGATCTAAGTAAAATTGTAAATCCACATCTTAGAATTGATAATGTTAAGCTACTGATTAAAGAAGGTGGAAAAAGTGGTTTATGGACTAATCCTGATGGCTTACCAGAATTTTTAAAAGATATCTTTTAGTTTATTGTGTCTGTTTTTCTAAAATCACAAAAGATAATTAAAGAATGGGTTGATTATAATAATCATCTCAATATGGCTTATTATATTTTAATATTTGATCAAGCTCTTGAGGTAATGCTTGAAAAATTTAAAATGGGTGCTGACTCAGCTAAAAATGAAAAGAGGAGCACAATGGTAGTTGAAACCAATACTAAGTATATTAGTGAAATAAAACAAGAAGATGAAGTAGATATCATGCTTACCTTTTTTGATCATGATAAAAAAAGACTACATTTAAAACTTGAAATGATTGAAAAAAAAACAAAAAAAATTTCAGCCTCCATAGAGTGGCTTTCATTATACATTAACCTAGAAACTAGAAAGGTTACAGAGTTTGAAAATGAGAAGATAGAAATAATGGATCATTTTATTGATCAAAATAAAGATAATTTTAATAACGAAGATTTAAAATTTTTATCTAAAATTAAAAAATGAAAATTAAACTTGAACTTTTTGGTGCGAGTAGAGATTTTAGTAACAAAGATCACTTAGAGTTTAATATTAAAGGACAGCTTGAAATTAAAGATTTTAGGAAAGAAATAATTAATTATTTAGATAAAAACTTTAAGGGTAATGAAAGTTTTATTAAAATTGTAAAAAATTCTGTTTTTTGCTCAGAAGATAATAATATTATCAATGATGACTTTAAAATTTTAAAAGATCAAAAAATTGGGATTATACCTCCAATAGGTGGTGGTTGATGCTACATACAAAAATAATAGATATCAAAAAAAACAAAATAAAAACTTCTGTAGCAGAAGCATTTATAAAATCTTCCTCATATGGTGCATCCATTATTTTTAATGGTACAGTTAGAAATATTAATGAAAATAAAGAAGTTGTTGGAATAACTTATGATAGTCATGACGAATTAGTATTAAAAAGCTTTGATGAAATTTATAAAGAAACCACTGTAAAACTAAAAATTATTGATAAAGCAGTATTTATAGAACATATTAAAGGTTATGTAGGACTAGGTGAAACTAGTATTATTATTGCAGTTGCCTGTAAACATAGAGATGAAACTTATGTATTATCTAGATATATTATTGAAGAAATTAAAAAAAGATCTCCTATATGGAAAAAAGAACATTATAAAAATGAACAAAGTGAGTGGCTAAAAGGTAATCCTATTAAAAATGAAAAAATATAAACATTCAGAAATAACACCTGAACAAATATACAATAAAAGAAGAAAGTTTATTAAATCTATTGGCTTAGGTGTAGGTTCATTATCCTTAAGTAGTATACCGTTTTTAAACAATGCTTATTCACAAAATAAAAATGAGCTAACTTCATATAAGGATATCACTACTTATAATAACTATTATGAGTTTGGGACTGGAAAAGGTGATCCTTTCAAAAATTCACAAGAATTTGTTAGTAAACCTTGGAGTGTTACTATTGAAGGTGAAGTAGACAATCCAATTACACTTTCAGCTGAAGAAATAATTTCTTTGTTTCCTTCTGAAGAAAGAATTTACAAGCTTAGGTGTGTTGAGGGTTGGTCTATGGTTATTCCTTGGATGGGATTTTCTCTAAGTAAATTACTTAGCAAAGTATCTATCAAAAATACTGCTAAATTTGTTGAATTTGAAAGTGTTTATGACCCTGAACAGATGAAAGGCCAGAGATATCCAGTTTTAAATTGGCCTTACAGAGAAGGATTAAGAATTGACGAGGCTATGCATCCTATAACAACAGTCGTTACTGGCCTTTATGGAAAGGCATTGCCCAATCAGAATGGAGCTCCATTAAGAATTTTTGTTCCTTGGAAGTATGGTTTTAAAAGTGCAAAAGCAATTGTTAAAATAAAATTAGTTGAAAATATACCCACATCATCTTGGATGAGATCATCCCCAAGAGAATATGGGTTTTACTCAAATGTTAATCCAAATGTTTCACATCCAAGATGGTCACAAGCAACAGAACGTATCATAGGTGAAGGTATTTTATCTCCTAGAATTGAAACTGAAATGTTTAATGGGTATGGTGATGAAGTTGCAAATTTATATTCAGGTATGGATTTAAAGAAAAACTTTTAAGTACATAAAATTTTTTTATAAAATATGCAAAAATATATAAAAATACCAATTTTTTTTTTATCTTTACTGCCAATATTAATTATTTTTTATCAAATTATCTTTAACCAGTTAGGTCCAGAACCTGTAAAAGAAATTACACATGTAACTGGTAATTGGACACTTCGTTTTATTATAATCACACTTGCAATGACTCCTTTACAAAAGTTTACTAAATTAAATTTCTGGATTAGCTATAGAAGAATGTTTGGCTTGTTTGTATTTTTTTATGCATCAGCGCATATGATGACTTATGTGGGAATAGATTATCGCTTTGATTGGTCTAGTATTAGTGATGATATTATTAAAAAAAAATTTATATTTGCTGGATTTTTAGCTTGGCTTTTATTAGTACCACTTGCTCTTACTTCATCTAAAAGAATGATAAGGTTGTTAAGAGATAAGTGGAAAAAACTACACAAGCTTATTTATATAATTTCTTTATTGGGAATTATTCACTACTTATGGTTAGTTAAAGTAGTTACAGTTGAACCCTTAGTCTATCTTATTATTATTGTAATTTTACTTACGCTAAGAGTTAAAATGAAATTTAATTAATTAATTAATTTTTTTTCAGGAACACAAATCTCTGATCTTGTTAAAAATCTTCTGCCAGTTCCATTATCAAGTGAAAACATTCCACCCATTCCTTTAATGCAATCAATAATTAAATCTGTATTTTTCCATGCTTCATGTTGGGTTTCGCTTATATAAAAAGGAACACCTCCAATTTTACCAATTAAAACATCATCATCGCTTATAAGAAATTCTTTAACTGGATAACACATCGGGGCACTACCATCACAACATCCACCAGATTGATGAAAAAGCAATTCTTTACCATGATCTTTCTTTAGATCTTCAATTAATTCTAACGCTAATGGTGTTGCTGAAACTTTCATAGTTTTATGGCCTGTATTAAACTACAGGCCACTATAATATACCTGTTAAAAGAAGCCTAATTTTTTCTCACTGTATGACACGTGTAAGTTTTTCACCTGTCTATAATGATCAAGCATCATTTTATGTGTTTCTCTACCAATTCCAGATTGTTTATAACCTCCAAAAGCAGCATGAGCTGGATAAGCATGGTAGCAGTTAGTCCAAACTCTTCCTGCTTGGATCCCTCTTCCCATTCTATAAGCAATATTTCCATTTCTAGTCCAAACACCTGCTCCTAAACCATAAAGAGTATCATTTGCAATTTCTAATGCATGCGCTTCATCTTTAAATTTAGTAACTGATACAACTGGACCAAAAATTTCTTCTTGGAAAACTCTCATAGAGTTATCACCTTCAAAAATAGTAGGTTGGATATAATTACCTTTTTCCAAACCACTGTTTAAGTTAGCAACTTCACCTCCACATAGAACTTTAGCACCCTCTTTCTTACCTAAATCTAAGTAAGATTTTATTTTCTCCATTTGCTCTAATGATACTTGAGCACCTATCATGGTTTCCATTTTTAATGGGTTATCTTGTGTTACAGCTTTTGTTCTAGCGATAGCTCTTTCCATAAATTTATCATAGATAGATTCTTGAATCAAAGCTCTACTAGGACAAGTACAAACTTCTCCCTGATTAAGAGCAAACATTGTAAAACCCTCTAGACATTTATCAAAGAATTCATCATCTTGATCCATGACATCTTCAAAGAAAACATTTGGAGATTTTCCACCTAATTCTAAAGTTATTGGAATTAAGTTTTGAGCAGCATACTGCATAATCAAACGTCCAGTTGTTGTCTCACCCGTAAAAGCAATCTTTCTGATTCTTTTAGATGAAGCTAATGGCTTACCCGCTTCAAGACCAAAACCACTGACAACATTAAGAACTCCTGGAGGTAATAGATCTCCAATTAATTCCATTAATAGTAAGATTGATGCTGGTGTTTGTTCAGCTGGTTTTAAAACTACACAGTTTCCTGCAGCAAGAGCTGGTGCAAGTTTCCATGTTGCCATTAATAACGGGAAGTTCCAAGGTATAATTTGTGCAACAACACCAAGTGGCTCAGGTATATGATAAGAATATTCACTGTTACTTATCTCTGAAACAGAACCTTCTTCTGCTCTTATTGCTCCAGCAAAATATCTCCAATGATCAACAACTAATGGTAAATCAGCTGCCATACATTCTCTGATTGGCTTTCCATTATCTAGACATTCAGCAGTAGCTAAAAGCTCAAGGTTTTTTTCAATAACATCAGCTATTTTAAGCAGAATGTTAGATCTTTCAGTTATTGATGTAATTCCCCAAGTAGGAAAAGCAGCATGTGCAGCATCCAAAGCAGCTTCAACATCTTTTGCATCTGATCTTGGAACAGAACATATAACTTCATTATTGATTGGACTTACGTTGTCAAAATATTTTCCCGATTTTGGTTCAACGAATTTTCCTCCTATAAAATTTCCATATTTTTCTTTAAATGGAAATTTAACTTTTAAGTGAGACGTATCTAGTAACGGAGATCGTCCACCTTTTACTGTTTCTGTGCTCATTTTTATCCTCTCTCTCTTATTATTATTCTTTAGCTTATTTTTATTTGATGGCTTACGTAACTTCTTTTTGGTCACACCCTTTTTCTTTTTAACTTTTTTAATATTTTTAGGTGATCGTTTGACCAAGTTTTTCTTAATTTTTTTTTTGGCTTTACGTTTAGACTTTTTGGCTGTTTTTTTCTTTTTAGTAGCCATTTAATATTTAAACAAAATTTAATATTAAGGTCTATGTATTATATTATTAAATTTCTACTCAAGATTGAATAAAACCCTACATCTTGTGCTTAATTGAAATGTGTCTAATAATTTAACCATGAATGAAAATACAAAAAAAGAATTACAGTCTTCTACTTTTGAGAGATTACTTAAGCATTTAGATGAAAGAAAAGATGTTCAAAATATAGATATCATGAACCTTGCTGGTTTTTGTAGAAACTGTTTATCAAAATGGTATCGAGAAGAAGCAGAGAAAAAAGGTATTGAAATTTCAGACCTTGATGCACGTGAGCATGTGTATGGTATGCCTTATTCAGAGTGGAAGGAAAAATATCAAAAATAATTATTTTTCTTTAAGTCTTGGAAATAGTTCTACAAAATTACAAGGTTTGTGATTTATATCTAACTGATGTTTTAAAATTCCATCCCAAGCATCTGTAACACCACCTGAAGAACCTGGTAGAGCAAACACATATTTACCATTAGCTAGCACAGCACAAGCTCTAGATTGAATAGCAGAAGTGCCAACCGTTTTTAAACTAATTGTTCTAAACACCTCTCCAAAACCTGGAATATGTTTGTCAGCAATCTCATTCACTGCCTCTGGTGTTATATCACGACCTGTAAGTCCTGTTCCACCTGTTGTAATTACAACATCTATTTCAGATTGATTAATCCAATCTTTAAGGATTATAATAATGTCTTCTTTGTTATCTTTACAAATTTTTCTATCTATTAATTTATGTTTAGCCTCCTCTATTTTTTTTACTAAGATCGCACCTGACTTATCATTCTCAAAAGTTCTAGTGTCCGTAACAGTTAAAAGTGCTATATTTACAATCATAAATTTAAAATAATTACTGTGATTATATTATCATTTTTATTTCTTCTAACAGCAACTTTATACTCAAGTGTTGGATTTGGGGGTGGCTCTACTTATCTAGCTCTTCTATTAATCTGGGATGTTCCTTACTTAATCTTTCCTGTAATTGCTCTATTTTGTAATATTATTGTCGTTTCGGGAAATTGTATTAACTATATTAAAGCTGGGAATATCAATCTTAAGATACTTACCCCATACTTAATATCATCTGTTCCACTTGCATTCTTAGGTGGATCATTATCAGTAGATAAAGAAGTTTTTGAAATTTTACTTTTTTTCGTCTTGACACTAGCAGGAGCTCTACTTCTTCTGAAATTTCAATCTTTTGATCAAAAAATTGAAGTTTATAAAAAGATACCAATAATATTATCATTATTGATTGGTGCATCTATTGGATTTGTATCTGGTGTGGTTGGTATTGGTGGTGGTATATTTTTAAGTCCAATACTATTATTGGTCAGAGTTGATAGCGCTAAGAACATTGCAACAGCAGCATCTCTTTTTATATTAATCAATTCTATGTCAGGACTTGCTGGTCAATTCACAAAATCTTCTGTAATAAATGAAATTTATAGCTATTGGCCATTATTTATTTTAGTTTTATTGGGAGGTCAATTAGGAAACTATTTAAATCTTAAAATTTTTCCTTCAAGAATGTTGGCTTTAGTAACATCGGCACTTGTCATATTTGTCGCTATTCGAATGGGACTGAAGTTGTTTGCATAACACAAGTATTAAATTATTATAGATAAAATATGAAAACATTTAGAGCTTTTGGACCAACTATAGGAAAAACAAAGTTATCCAAAAAAATTATTAATGTATTAAATAATCACATTGATAAGTCTCAATTATCTAAAAAAAATGATTATAGCTCTAAACTAGCAAGTCAAATTAAGAATGAAATCAAGATACCTAAAACATTAGTTAGTAAGAGTTTGTCTAAAGAATTAATAAAGAATATCAAAATTTATCTTGATAAGTCTGAAGTAAAAAAAATTAAAGAAATTAAAATAATTAATCTATGGGTAGTTAGACAATTAAAAAATGAATATAATCCCATCCATTATCATGAGGGACAATTGTCAGGAGTTGGCTATCTTAGAATCCCAAAAGACATGAATCAAAATAAACTTGTTAAAAATAAAAAGTTTAAAACTAATGGAACTATTGATTTTATTAATGGGCAAACACACTTTTTGAGTAAAAGTATCTATAATTTAAACCCAAAACTAGGGGATCTATTGATTTTTCCAAATTATTTGATGCACACTGCTTATCCTTTTAATGTTGATGGCGAGAGAAGATCTTTCTCTTTTAATGTTAAAATATTATTCAAGAAGTGATTTACTAATCAGTTTATTAGTTATATAATAAGTCTAACCGATTTGATCCATATTGCAGGTACTAACTGCTAAAAAGGAAATCATAAAATAAATTGGTAAAGGTAGTTGGACTATATTGTGCACCTGGCATAAAGCTAAAGCACTAAAAAAGTAAGGAGCAAAGATGGATATAAATTTTTTCAAAGAAACAAGAGTTCTAGATGGTGGAATGGGTCAAGAGTTATTAGCGAGAGGTGTAGAAGCAAATGGTACTCTCTGGAGTGCTAATGCATTATTGCAGGAAAAATATCATCAGCTTTTGCTTGATACACACTTAGATTTTATAAATTCAGGTGCTGAAATTATTGTAACAACAACATTTACCACAAGAAGAATGAGATTAAGGGATAATGGTGTTGAAGATAAATTTGAGTATTTAAATACTAAAGCTGGTGAAATAGCTAAAAAAGCAAAAGATTTAAATCCACATATTTTAGTTGCTGGAGGATTGCCTCCTCAATATTTAACCTATGAAGCAGACACAAGATCTGATCATGAAATTAAAGAAAATTTCTATGATCAGGCAAAATTACTTGATCCTTTTATAGATTTTTTTTATTTTGATGTATTAAGCAGTGTAAGAGAATTTAAATTAGCAATTGAAGCAATAGAAAGCTTTAACAAACCTTATCTTATTGGGGCTCATATCTCAGAGGGTGTAAAATTGCCAAGTGGTGAAAATATTTCTAAAATTATCACAACTATAGATCACAAAAATTTACTTGGGATAATACTTTCTTGTGTATCACCAGAAAATTATGAAAAAAATCTTAACGAAATAAAAAGTTTAGGTGTTCCCTTTGGTTTTAAACTCAATGGATTTATCACAACAAAACCTACAGCTGGTTACACAAATACTTTTAATAAAAGTAAAACAGGAAACCCAAATGAATTTCTGGGTCACAGAGAAGATCTAGTGCCAGAAAAGATGGCTTTATTTGTAAAGAAATTTAAAGAAGCTGGGGCCACTATTTTAGGAGGCTGCTGTGAAACCAGACCATCACACATTAAGGAGATGGCTAAACTTAAGTAATTTTTTTATTTCCTGCTTTTTTTACAAAATAAAGTCCAACTAGAACTGCTAACAATGAAGTTAAAACTTTATCAGTAATTAATTCATCTAAAAATATATAACTTAATATAATTCCAAAAATAGGTATTAAATAAGAAACTTGAGACTGAAATATTAGTCCATTGTTCTTTAAAATTCTAAATCTAAGAAGCCATGCTAAACCTGTTGATACAAGACCAAGATAAACTACAGAAATACTTGACACTATTGAGGGTGTAGTTTCCCAAGGTTTTTCTATAAAAGAAACTAAGGGTATCAAAATTATTATAGCCCAAATTAATATAGATCCTGTCACATTTTCATTTTTTTTATTACTGATTTTAAGAGTTAAAACACCACCTATGACATAACAAGTTGATCCAAGTAAAATCATTAATGCAGAGAAAAAATTATTATCATTAATTAAAAAATTGTCTGAAAATAAATAAACTATTCCTGAAAAACCAATTAATATTCCAAATGTTTTAATAAAGTCAAATTTTTCATTTTTAGTAAAAAAATGTCCTAATACAGTTGAGCTTAATGGTGTAGTTGACATTAATATTGCTGCTAAATTACTTTGAACCGATTTTACACCGTAGGCAATTAAAAAAAAAGGTAGTACCAAATTTACAAATCCAATTAAAGCAAACCAATACCAATCTTTTGAAAAAGCTTCTATTTTAATTTTTTTATAAAAACATAATAATAGTACTGGAATTGATCCAAAAAAAACTCTTAAGAAAGCAATTGTAATAGGACCAAAGGATTCTGTTGCAATTTTTATATTAAAAAAAGCCGAAGCCCATATTAAAGATAAAATTACTAATAAGGTGTAATCAATTAATTTAGGCTGTCTCATTCAATTATATCTTCAATTTTCCCATTTGTAATTTTTTGAATATCTTTAAAATTAATCTTAAAAACGCAGTTTGGATGTCCCGCTGCAGCAAACAGTTCATTAAACCTTTCTAAAGATTTATCTATAAAAATTTCTAGCTTATTTAGATGACCTACTGGTGAAACACCACCAATCGTATAGCCAGTTTGAGTTTTAACTTCTTCTGGAGAAGCCATAGAAATATCTTTTATATTCTTAATTTTTTTTAATTTATTTAATGAGCATCTCTTGTCACCTGCCACTAAACACAAGATAAAATTATCCCCAGTTTTAAATAATAAGCTCTTAACAATTGCACCCACATCACAACCTAAAGCTATTGCTGCATCTTTTGCTGTTCTGGCTGAATTCTCAAGTACGATAACTTCCAAAGATTGGTCAAAACCTTTAAGAAATTTTTCCACTCTTTTAACTGGTTCTTTGTCTAATAAGCTCATATTTCAACTAACAATTGATTGCTAATTTAGCAAATAATGATGTAATTCATATGTAAAAAACGCATAGGTGATATTTATTAATCAAGCAATATTATTTTAAAAAGATTTGTTAATAATGAGCTACAAAATTTAAAAAGGGAGAAACTATGACTGCTAGTAATGTATTAAAATTTATTAAAGATAAAGAAGTTGAATTTATTGATTTAAGATTTACTGACCCTAGAGGAAAACTTCAGCATTTAACTATGGACCATACGATTGTTGACGAAGAAATGCTTAATGAGGGTGTATTTTTTGACGGTTCATCCATAGCTGGGTGGAAGGCTATCAACGAATCAGACATGATTTTAAAACCTGATACATCAAGACTTGTTATGGATCCTTTTACTTCTCATAATACTTTAATACTTTTTTGTGACATTTTAGATGCTGTAAAAAAATCTCCTTACGAAAGAGACCCAAGAGGAACAGCGAAAAAAGCAGAAGAGTATTTAAAAAAATCTGGAATTGGTGACAAAGCATTTTTTGGTCCAGAACCCGAATTTTTTGTTTTTGATGATGTTAGAATTAATAACGATCCAAATAATACTGGTTTTATAATAGACAGCAAAGAAGGTCCTTATAATTCTGGAACCATATATGCCAATGGAAACATGGGTCACAGACCTCCAGTTAAAGGTGGATATTTCCCAGTACCTCCAGTTGATAGCGAACAAGATATGAGAGGTGAATATTTAAAAAGTTTAAAAGAAGTAGGTGTTAAAGTTGAAAAACATCACCATGAAGTTGCTCCAAGTCAACATGAGCTAGGTATGGTTTTTGGAACTTTAGTTGAAACAGCAGATAATGTTCAGCTTTATAAATATGTAGTTCAAATGGTTTCTCATTCGTTCGGAAAAACAGCAACGTTTATGCCTAAACCTGTTGCTGGTGACAATGGTTCTGGAATGCATATTCATCAATCAATTTGGAAAAATGATAAGCCCGTTTTTTCTGGTGAAGCTTATGCCGGATTATCAGAGATAGCATTACATTATATTGGTGGTATTTTAAAACATGCAAAAGCTATTAATGCTTTTTCAAACTCTACAACAAATAGTTATAAAAGATTAATACCAGGATTTGAAGCACCTGTACTGTTAGCTTACTCTGCAAGAAATAGATCTGCATCTTGTAGGATACCGATTAGTTTAAATAAAAATGGTGCAAGATGTGAGATAAGATTTCCTGATGCCTCAGGAAACCCTTACTTAACTTTTGCCGCCATGCTTATGGCTGGTTTAGATGGAATTAAAAATAAAATACACCCTGGTGAGTCTTTTGATAAAGATCTTTATGATTTACCCCCTGAAGAAGTTAAAAATATTCCAACTGTTTGTGGTTCATTAAGAGAAGCAATGGAAAGTTTAGATAAGGATAGAGATTTTTTAACTGAAGGTGGTGTATTTACTGACGATCAAATTGATGCTTACATTGCATTAAAATTTGAAGAGATACATAAATTTGAACATGCACCTCATCCTGTAGAATTTGAGATGTATTACAGTAGCTAAGACTAATTACTGTCTAGTTGTTGCGATTGTATCTTTGTTAATTCCTTTTTTAACTACATAATCCTGTGTGCCGTTAGCACCAGTGTTTACTTCTTTTCGAAGTGTCTTAAAGAAAGTTCTTTCTTTCAATGACTTTTCTAAAGATTTAACAAGATTTTTAAATTCGAATTTATTCATGTCTATTTAATACACTAGATATGTGATATTTGCAATACTGATATGCGTATTTGTTATATTAGACTTTAAATGATTCACCACACCCACAACGCTCGGATTCATTGGGGTTATTGAATACAAAGGAGGATGAAAATTCTTCTTTTTTATAGTCCATTTCAGTGCCTAGTAAATACATAACAGCGGCAGCATCCACAAAAACTTTAACACCTTTGTCCTCAATTATTTCATCTGATGGATTAATTTCTTTTGCATATTCCATTACATAAGACATGCCAGCACAACCACCAGATTTAACTGCAACTCTGACACCAATTGAGCTTGATTCAATTCCAGACATAATTTCTTTAATACGACTTGCAGCATTGTCACTTAATTTAATTATAGGGTTCATTATAAATTTAACTCCAATTTAGCAGATTCTGACATCATTGATTTTTCCCAAGGTGGTTCAAAAACTAAATCTAGATCAACTTCTTCAATGCCTTTTACTTGCATTGCGCTATCTTTAACCTCCTGAGGTAAACTTTCAGCGACAGGACAATTGGGTGAAGTTAAAGTCATTATAATTTTAGCTTTATCCTCTTTTACCTTAACATCATAAATTAAACCTAATTCATAAATATTAACCGGTATCTCAGGATCATAAATTTTTCTAATTTCAGCTATAACTTGTTCTCTTAAATCCATAATTTTATCTAGTTTTCAGTATTGATCTCTTCTTGAGTTTTGTCAATTGCAGAAATTAAAGTGTGCCATGATAATGTTGCACATTTTACTCTCATTGGATATTGTTTTACTCCAGATAAGCACATTAACTTAGTTTTTTCATCTTCCTGTAAATTTTTTGATTTTAATTCAGGGTTTTCTTTAATCATACCCAAAAAATCATTTACAATTTCTTTGACTTGAGCTTCTTCTTTTCCCTTCATTAAATCAGTCATGATTGATGCTGATGCCATTGAAATTGCACAGCCACTTCCCTCAAATGAAACATCTTGTACTTTTTTGTCTTCATCCAATTTTAGAAATATATGAACATTATCACCACATAAAGGGTTATTACCTTTTGCATCTTTGTTAAAATTTTCTGTCTTTCTTAGATTGCGTGGATTTTTTCCATGTTCTAAAATAATTTCTTGATAAAGTTCTTTAATATTCATTATAAATTAAAAATTTTTTTACAGTTATTTATTGAGTTATTAAGTTGGTCTAGATCTTCTTTTGTATTATAAACACCTAAAGAAGCACGTGCGCTTGCTGAAATTCCTAATTTATCATGTAAGATTTGACAGCAATGATGTCCAGCTCTTATAGCAACACCATCTTCATCTAATATAGTGGCTATGTCGTGTGGATGTACGCCTTCAATTGTAAAAGATAAAACTGCAGCTCTATTTTTAGGATTGCCTATTAATTTAACAGAATTGTTTCTTTTTAAGATTTCTTGTCCATATTCAATTAATTCTTGTTCATGTTTGATCATACTTTCTATTCCAACTTTTTCTAGAAACTTTATAGATTGATCAAAGGCAATAACTTGTGCTGTTGCCATTGTTCCTGCTTCATACTTGTTTGGTAAATCACCATAAGTAATACTGTCTTTTTTAACGTCATTAATCATACCGCCACCACCTTGATAAGGAGGTAATTGTTCTAACCATTTTTTTTTTGCATAAAGCACTCCAAGACCAGTTGGTCCATACATTTTATGACATGAAATAGCATAAAAATCACAGTCAATATCTTGCATATCTAACTTTAAATGTGGTGCACCCTGACAACCATCAACTAAAACTGCGATACCTTTTGAGTGAGCTAATTCTGTTATTTCTTTAACTGGCAAAACAGCTCCAGTCACATTAGATAAATGAGTAATAGCAATTAATTTTGTTTTTAAATTTATTTTTTTTTCAATACTTTCGAGTGTAATTTCACCATCATCATTAATTTCTGCAAATTCAATCTTAATCCCTTTTGATTGTCTTAAAAAGTGCCATGGCACATAATTAGAGTGGTGTTCAAGTTCAGTTATAAGAATTTCGTCTCCTTGTTCTAAATATTTTTGGCCAAAAGTATTAGCCACAAGATTAATTGCTTCAGTGGCACCTTTAGTAAATACAATTTCATTTTTATCTTTAGCATTAATATATTTTTGAACAGAAGATCGTGTATTTTCATAAAGATTAGTTGCTGCCACAGCTAAGTAATGAACACTTCTGCCTGTATTTGAAAATTCATTAGTATAAAATTCGTTTACTCTATCAATTACTGATTGTGGTTTTTGAGATGAGTTAGCACTATCAAGATAAACAAGATCATTATTATGAATCTTGTTGCTAAATATTGGAAATTCTTTTTTTATGTCTGATATACTCATTCTGTGATTCCTATCATATTTTTAATTAGATCTTTAATTTCTATATCTGTAATTTTTTCTACTGCATCAAGTAAAAATCCTTTAATTAATAATTCTTTTGATTGCTGGTTACTCAAACCACGAGACATCAAGTAAAATATTGCATCTTCATCTAAATTTCCAGATGTTGCTCCATGAGAACATTTTACATCATCGGCATAGATCTCAAGTTCTGGTTTTCCATCAAATTCAGTATTCTCACTTAATAATAGAGCTTTACTAAGTTGATACCCATTTGTTTTTTGGGCTTTTGAGTCTACATAAATTTTACCTTGATAAATACCTTTTGCATTTTCATTTAAAACACTTTTAATTAATTGATAGCTTTTTGTATTTTCAGCTAGATGATTAATATTAGTTTTGATTTCATGATGTTGTGAGTTTGTTAAATTTATTATTCCATTAATAAATGCTGAGCTGTACTCATCATTTAAATTACAATTAATTTCATTTTTTATAAATTTAGACCCAGTCGAAAAAATAAAGTTTTCTGAAATACTATTTTTTTCTAAATTAATATTATTATAAGAGTATTTAATATTAGAATTTTTTTTATGATCAATCTTATAATTTTTAAGAATAGCATCTTGTGCAATATCAAAATTTTGAGCTATATTTATAAAATTATTTTCAGAACTATCATCAAACAAATCTATTAGTTTCAAACTACTATTTTTTTCGAGAACAATGTCTGTTTTCAAATTGAGCGCTGTTGATTTAAGTTCTTTGGTTGTAATATTGTATATAATTAATGGCTCATTCATTGAATAGTTCTCTTTAACCGTTACTCTGATATAACTTGCAATGAGAGCATTGTTCAATGAAACCAATGAATTAACTTCTTTAGAATTTTCATTTTGGTTTAAATCTCTTGTTATCAAAACTTTAGTGTCATCTTCAGAGCTAAAATCAACTTTTGAAATTACTCCATTAAGAAAAATTATCTTATTGTGTGCAAATTTATCAATAAAGATAGCTTCATCAATCTCACTTGTTTCAAAGTCAGTATGGAAGCGTAAATTTTCAATATTAGAAGAAATTATCTGATTCAAATCTGAAAATTTCCAATCTTCCACTCTTTTATTTGGAAAACCATTCTCTACAAATTGATTAAGGTTTTCTTTTCTAGAATTTATACTTTTCTCTGAAAGTTTTAAACTTTCTATGACTTTATTAAAATCTACTTTTAGTTGTTCCATAATCTAACTTAAACTTTCGTATCCTTTGTTTTCAAGTTCTAATGCAAGTTCTGACCCACCCGATTTAACAATTTGTCCATTAATTAAAACATGTACAAAATCTGGTTTTATATATTCTAATAATCTTTGATAATGAGTAATGATTAAAAAAGAACTTTCTTTACTTCTTAATGCATTAACACCTTCAGATACTATTTTTAAAGCATCGATATCAAGTCCAGAATCTGTTTCGTCTAGAATAGAGAGCTTAGGATTTAATATAGACATTTGAAGTATTTCATTTTTTTTTTTTTCTCCACCAGAAAAACCTACATTTAATTGTCTACTTAATATTTTTTCATCGAATTTTAATTCACCTGCTTTTTGTTTAACTAATTTTAAGAATTCAATGGCATCTAATTCTTTTTCACCTTTAGCTTTTTTAATTGCATTTAGAGATGTTTTTAAGAATATATTGGTATTAACTCCTGGTATTTCCAATGGATATTGGAATGCTAAAAATATTCCTTTATGAGCTCTTTCTTCAACCTCTAAACCTAAAAGATTTTCATTAAAATATTTTACTTCACCAGTTACAGTGTAGCCTTTTTTTCCTGAAAGAACATTTGATAGAGTGCTTTTTCCAGATCCATTAGGACCCATAATTGCGTGTACTTCTCCTGGTTTAATTTCTAAATTTAACCCTTTTAAAATTTCTTTATTATCAATATTTGCTTTAAGATCTTTAATTGTTAACATTAACCAACACTCCCTTCTAAACTAATTCCTACTAATTTTTGAGCTTCAACAGCAAATTCCATTGGTAATTGTTGTAGAACCTCTTTGCAAAAACCATTAACAATTAAACTAACAGCTTCTTCTTGATTTAAACCTCTTTGGTTACAATAAAACAATTGTTCATCACTAATTTTTGATGTAGTTGCTTCATGTTCAATATTTGAGCTAGAATTTTTATTCTTTATGTATGGAACTGTATGTGCTCCACACTTGTTACCCATCAAAAGAGAATCGCATTGAGTAAAATTCCTGGCATTGTCAGCATTTTTTGCAATATCTACTAACCCTCTATAGGTATTATCTGCAAAACCAGCTGAAATACCTTTTGATATTATTTTGCTTTTTGTATTTTTACCCAAATGAATCATTTTAGTACCTGTATCTGCTTTTTGATGATTATTTGTTATTGCTATTGAATAAAACTCTCCAACAGAATTATCGCCCATCAATATGCAGCTTGGATACTTCCATGTAATTGCTGATCCTGTTTCAACTTGTGTCCAAGATATTTTTGAATTTTTTCCCTTACACAAACCTCTTTTAGTAACAAAATTATAAATTCCACCTTTCCCGTCTTTGTCTCCAGGATACCAATTTTGTACAGTTGAGTATTTTATTTCAGCATCATCAAGCGCAACTAACTCTACATTCGCTGCATGTAATTGATTTTCATCTCTCATTGGTGCAGTACACCCTTCTAAATAACTTACATAACTTCCTTTATCAGCAATGATCAAAGTTCTTTCAAATTGACCTGTTTCTGTAGCATTAATTCTAAAATAAGTAGAGAGTTCCATCGGACATCTTACACCTTCTGGAATATAAACAAATGATCCATCAGTAAAGACTGCTGAGTTAAGTGTTGCAAAATAATGATCTGATAATGGGATTACAGAACCTAAGTATTTTTTTACTAATTCAGGGTGCTCTCGTATTGCTTCTGACATAGAGCAAAAAATAATTCCTTTTTTATTTAACTCACCCTTAAACGTTGTAGCAACAGAAACAGAATCAAATACAGCATCAACTGCTATTCCATTAAGTCTTGCTTGCTCCTGAAGAGGTATTCCAAGTTTGTTGTAAGTCTCTAATAATTTTGGATCTAACTCATCTAAACTTTTTGGTTTATCGTCCATGCTTTTTGGTGCTGAATAATAATAGAGATCTTGATAATCTATTTTGGGATATTTAGGTTTTTGCCAATTAGGTTCTTTTAATTGCTTTAGTCTCTCAAAGGCTTTTAATCTCCAATCAAGCATCCATTGCGGTTCTTTTTTAATATTTGAAATAAACTTAATCACCCCTTCATTTAAACCTTTAGGCGCTCTAGTGTTTTCAATATCAGTTGAAAACCCATATTTGTAATCTTTTAATTTTTCTATTTCTTTTTCTCTTGCATCCATTTTAATTTCTACTTTCTGAAGAATTACTTATAAGATCTTTTAAATTTTTTTGTTCAAAGAAATGATTGATATGAACTTCAAGTTCGTCCCATAAATTATGAGTAATACATTTTGTAGTCTTGCTATTGCATCCTTTTTTAGATTCCTTCTTGCATTGAACAGTTTTAACTTCTTCGTCTACAGCAATAAGTATGTTTGCTAATTTAATTTCTTCTGGTTCTTTATTTAAGATATAGCCCCCATTAGTTCCTCTTATGCTTTTCACAATATTATATTTTTTTAACTTAGAAAAAATTTGCTCTAAAAAGTCTAAGGAAATACCTTGTCTTAATGATATATCTCTTAAAGATACTGGATTAACGCTATTGAACTTAGCAAGATCAGCTAAAGCCATTACCGCATATCTACCTTTTGATGTTAATTTCATTTTACCCTTATTTAAGAAGGCTTTTTATACAAACTTGACTAAATTAGTCAAGTATAGAATATATAAAAAAGATAACATATTGTCGCTTAGTTATGATAAGTGTATTTTTTTTTGAGAATAATAATCAATATCATTTATGGATAATAAAATAGTAGAAGTTTTTATACCTGGACCTGCCGGAAGAATGGAAGCCAAGTATTATAAAAGTGAAAAAATTACATCACCAATAGCACTAGTATTGCAACCTCATCCTCAATATGGAGGAACAATGAATAATAAAGTTGTAGTTGATACATTTCATACTTTTATGGAAAATGGATTTTCTGTATGCAGGGTAAACTTTAGAGGTGTCGGAAAAAGTGATGGTGAATTTGATAATGGTCAAGGAGAACTTGCTGATGCAGCTGCATCCCTAGATTGGTTAGAACGTGAAAATTTTGATAACTCACAATGTTGGGTTTCAGGATTTTCTTTTGGATCACTAATAGCAATGCAATTATTAATGAGAAGACCAGAAATAAATAGATTTATTGCAATATCACCTCAGCCAAACGTATATGACTTTTCATTTTTATCTCCATGCCCTACTTCAGGTTTAATGATTTATGGTAAAAAAGATGAGTTAGTTCCACTAGAGTATATTACAGATTTGGATAAAAGATTGAGTGCACAAAAAGGTATTAAAGTTGACTTTCAAGCTATAAATGACGCTAATCATTTTTTTACTAAAACAGAAGATGTATTAGTAAAAAGCCTAGATAAATATATCAAAAAAGAATCTGCTTTATTTTAATCTTAATAGTTTTTAACCAAAACTCCACCTGTGCAAGGTTTTTGTACGTCAGTAGTACTGGGATATGAAATTTCTTTTTTGAGTTTAGATCTAATAGCAAGATAGGCAAAAGCCTGAGACTCAATAAAATCTCCATCAATTTTATAATCATCAATTATTTTTAAAGAGATATTTTTTGGCAGTCTTTCTCTTATACTCTCTATTAAAGATAGATTTTTTCTTCCACCGCCACAAACTATTATTAATAATTTTTCATCTTCTTTAATTTTTATTGATTTTAAAATTGATTGATAAATTATTATTGCAGTAAAATCTACTAATGTAGATAAGCCATTCTCATATGAGAGACCTTTCACAAAACTTAAATCAAAATCCTTTATATCAAATGAAAGTTTTTTTTGATTACTTATATTATCAAAATTATCAATTGCCTGATTTAGAATAACTTCACTTGTTTTTCCAGTTTTTGAAGCTTTTCCATTTTCATCATATTTCATTTGAGTGTGTCTTCTAACCCATTCATCTAAGAGACAATTACCTGGACCAACATCAAAGCTTAATAGGTCTTCATTATTTTTTGAGACAACAAGAGTAATATTTGCAATACCTCCTACGTTTAAAACACAAGCAGGTTTCTCAATTTGATTCTGGTTTACAAGTAAGTTATGAAAGATTGGGGCTAATGGTGCTCCTTGACCCCCATTAAGGATGTCATTTTCTCTAAAATTATAAACTACTTCTTTTTTTAAAAGACTTGATAATAAATTGCCGTCTCCAATTTGTTTTGATATTTTTTCCTGAGCATTATGAAAAATTGTTTGACCATGGAAACCAACAAGATCTACATCTATTCCAGCGCTCTTTATAGTTTCTTTACTAATTTTGGCGTGAAATAATGTAATTTTTCTCTCAAGCTCTTTAATTTGATAAGAATTAGTGGACAGTTCTTTTATTGAATTTATTTTATCCCTTAGATTTAGTAAGTCTGAATAAATTACCTCATCATATTCAAAATATTTGTTGAATATAGGTTCATAGTTATTTTCACCGTCAGACTTAATAACTGATGCATCAACACCATCCATGGATGTGCCGCTCATTAACCCTAAAGAAGTATAAAATTTTTCCATTCTTATTTTTTAAGTAAATATTGTATATTCTAGATAGCATATTTATGAATAAATTTTTAAAAGAATTTAAAGATCGAGGTTTCTTTTACCAGTGTACTGGAGAAGAAAATCTGTCTCAACTATTAGATAAAGAAAAAATCAGAGCTTACATAGGTTTTGATTGTACAGCTGAAAGTCTTCATGTTGGAAGCTTGCTCCAAATTATGTGTCTTAGATTGTTACAAAAACATGGTCACCAACCAATAGTTTTACTAGGAGGTGGTACCACTAGAATAGGTGATCCATCTGGTAAAGATAAAACTAGAACAATTTTATCTGAAGAAGAGATTGAAAAGAATATAAATAATATTGAAAAAATTCTAAGAAATTTTTTAGATGATAAAGACCCAAAAACAAAACCTATATTTGTTAATAATTATACTTGGCTTAAAAATTTAAATTATATTTCTTTTCTAAGAGATGTGGGAAAACATTTTACAATCAATAAAATGTTAAGTTTTGATAGTGTTAAAATTAGATTAGAAAGAGAACAGTCATTAAGCTATATGGAATTTAACTATATGATTTTGCAAGCTTATGATTTTTTAGAATTAAATAAAAAAGAAAACTGTATGCTTCAAATTGGTGGCTCAGATCAATGGGGCAATATTATTAATGGAGTTGATCTTATAAAAAGATATTCAAACAATCATGTTTATGGTTTAACGACACCTCTTATTACATTGGCATCAGGTGCAAAGATGGGCAAAACTGAATCCGGAGCTGTTTGGCTAGATAAAAAATTTCTTTCAGCATATGACTACTGGCAATTTTGGAGAAATATTGATGATCGTGATGTTTTAAAGTTTTTAAAAATTTTTACAGATATTAATATTGATGAAATTGAGAATATTAAAAATGAGAATATTAATGTACTAAAAATTTTACTTGCTAATAAAGCTACATCTATGCTGCATGGTGAAGATGAAGCAAGTAAATGTCAAGAAACAGCAAAACAAACATTTTCTGAAAATTCATTGGGTGATAACTTGCCAACCATTCAAATTAACAAACAAATGTTAGGCAATAATATAAATATTTTAGATTTAGTAATTTTATCTAAATTAGAAAGCTCTAAGAGTGAAATTCGAAGATTAATTAAAGGAAATGGAATTAAAATAAATAGTCAGGCCATTTCTGATGAAAAGTTTTTAATTACTGAAGATTTATTTAAAGACAGTTTAATTAAGCTTTCTCTTGGTAAAAAAAAACATATTAAAGTTGAATTAATTTAGTTCTTTTTAATTTTTTCTAATGTTCTTGTTATAAATCTGGGTGTTAAAGTTTTAATTGGATTAACGGTTGTAGATAAGTTCTTTGGAGGTCCTTTTATTTTAAAACTTACCCCAAAAACACCTTCACCTGTTTTATCACCTATCAATATTTTTCCAATTAGAGGAATTGAAGCTATAGATCTATTTATAGTTGTTGCAGGAACTAATGTTCCTCTCAAACTAACCAATTTCTTTGATTCAATATATCCATCCATTAATATTGAAATAGCAGGTCCAATTGCATATAATTCTTCAATCTTAGTAATGCCTTTTTGAGATGAATATCTCATTTCAAGATCAGTAAATCTTATTCCCTCACCAGTTAAAAGATCCGCAATTCCCTGAAGAGATGCTAAACTTAAAAGCTTAGCAAAAACAGGTACTTCTTTAACTTTAAAATTATCTATAACTAATACAGAATTAGAAATACCGTCTTTTTTTATAGAATAAAAATCTAGATAACCTTCTTCAAAACCTTTAATGAAATCGTATCTTTTAATTAAAGGTTTTGGGTAATTTGAAAAAAATTTTGTAATAGTTTCTTTTTGCTTATTCGTTTCAATGGATAAATTCATTTTTTTATTGTTAGAGAAAGCAGACTCTAAGTTTAATTTACTTAATTTACTTTCTTTAAAAGTAAAGTTTCCAAATAAATTTTTTGTGTAATCATTTTTGTTTAAATATGTTGTATCTATTTTAATATCAAATTTAGAATTAAAATCTTCAAAGATTTTAGAACCTTCATCCTCATCCATACTATTATTAATGAACTGAGTTGCATCAAAACTTTTGCCTTTTATCGAAAAATTAGATTTATTTCTCTTTAACTCTACTCTGTTAAAAAGATTATTTTTATTTTTATAATCAAGCTTAACATAGTCCAAATCTTTAATTTTAAAATTTTTACTTAATAATAAGTCTTTAAATAAAATTTGATTATTTCTTTCTGTTATAGAAATAGTTTGAAATATTAATTCTTTATTTTTTTTGTAAACACCTTTTAATAAAATTTCTGAACTATCTTCTTTGTTCTTTTCGTAATCTAAAAAATTTATTATTAATGGATTATTTTTAATATTAAGCTTTGTATCAAATGTTATTTTTCCATCATCATTAATAATGCTGTAAGATAATTGCTCAAGCTCATCTCCAATATAGATATCTCCAGCTCCCTTAATATCTAATATATCTTTTGTTAATTTAATCTTAATCTTATGACCTTCAAGTTTAACTTGCTCTGTATAATTAGGTAAAAAAGTTTTTAAATTTAGGGGGTTTTTAACTATTTTAAAATTTTTTAGGTTTAAGTCTGTTTCAAGTTTTAAATCATTCAATTTTAATTTTTTGTTTACGTTAAAAGAAAAAGTATTTATAAAATTGAAATCTATCTTTTCCCCCTCAATAGCACTTAGTAAGTCGCCAAGTATTGGTTTTAGTTTATTTATATCAAAATTTTTTTGATCACTTATCACTTCTCCTTCGATAAAAAATCGATTATTCTTTTCTTCAACTTTAATTAAGGATGATTTTAACTTTATATTATCAATTTTTGTTTCTACTTTTCTTAATGTTAATTGATTTTTGCTTATATCAAATGAAAGATCTAAATTTTCAATTTCTGCTTGGTTAAAAATATTAAATTTTGCTTTTTTAACAGTCCCATTTATTTGATAATCTTTTTTTATTTCTCCATCTAAATCAAACGTAAGATTTATATCAGCAGAAATTATTCCTTCTTTAATAATACTGTCTAAAACAAAAAGTTGTGGTGATCCTTTAACTTTTCTTGTTAATGAGATTAGATCTTTAATTTGAATTTCTTTAGTGGAAATTTCTAAATCATAAATAGAAAACTGATTATTTATAAAAGATTTTAATGATATATTGGTAGTAATATCTCTTAAATCTAGACTTTTATCTTCCAATAATATTTTCGGATTTTTTGCTGAGATATTAATACTGAAATTTAGTGGGTTTAATAAATAATTGACCTCATTTAATGAAAGATTAATATTTTTATTAATTTTTGAAACATTTTTTTTTATTTCATTATTAAACTTTTCTGTCTTTATTCCATATATGCTTAGGTAAATGACGATAGCAGCAAGAGTTATTATTAATATTGTAAGAATTTTAATTATTCTTTTCATTATTTCACTTTATATAATGAACTTTCTAAAAAATCATCAATCTCACCATCTAAGATTTTATCAGGATTTGAGCTTTCAAAATTAGTTCTATTATCTTTTACCATTCTATATGGGTGAAGTACATAAGATCTAATTTGATGACCCCAACCAATTTCTGACTTTGAAGACTCGATCGTTTGGCTTTCTTTTTCTTTTTTCTTTAATTCAAAATCATATAGTCTTGCCTTCAGCATATTCATACAGGTGTCTTTATTTTTATGCTGTGATCTTTCATTTTGACATTGGACAACAATTTTAGAAGGTAGGTGGGTAATTCTTACCGCACTGTCAGTGGTATTTACATGCTGCCCACCTGCACCACTTGATCTATATGTGTCAATACGTAAATCTTTTTCATTTATCTCAACTTCAATATTTTCGTCCACTACTGGGTAAATCCAAATACTAGCAAAACTAGTATGACGTCTAGCACCAGAATCAAAGGGTGATATTCTAACTAACCTGTGAATTCCAGATTCGGCTTTTAACCATCCATAAACATAATCACCCTCAATTTTAATTGTTGATGATTTTATGCCAGCTTCATCTCCCTTGTGTTCGCTAATTAATTCTGATTTAAAATTCTTAATATCTGACCATTTTAAATACATTCTTCTTAGCATTTCTGCCCAATCCTGACTCTCTGTTCCACCAGCACCAGCATGAATTTCTATATAACAATCCAAACTGTCAGTTTCATTTGATAAAAAACATTTAGTTTCATTTTTTTTAGCTAATTTTTTGAGATTTTTGATGCTCTCTAGAACTTCATTTACGACAGACTGATTTTTTTCTTCTAAAGCAAGTTCATTCAATTCATCTAGATCAATTATTGATTTAGATGAATTTTCATATGAATTTATTAATTCTTCATATAATTTTTTTTCTTTAATAACTTTTTGTGAATTTGATTTGTCTTGCCAAAAATTAGATTCTAGTATTTTTTGGTTATTTTTTTGTAATTTTTTATGAATACTATGTGTTTCAAAGGTACTCCTTAACTCTTTGATTAATTTTCTCTATTTCAGATTTGTAATTTAAATATTCATTATCCATTAATAGAACCTTAATATATTATTATTTTTTAATCTATTATTAATATCTTGATTCAATAAACTTTCCACTTTTACATCTTTATAGGCTTCAATGATTGTTCTTCTTGTTCCAATTTCAGCTTTTTTTCCTGTAACAGGATCAATAACTTTCATTAAAATATTTTTTGCAACTTTAAATGGTCTTGCATCTTCTTTCTTTACAGCTTTTTTAACAAAGCTTTTAAAAATTGGTAATGCTGTTTTTGCACCTGTTTCATATCTTCCAAGTGATTTTGGTTTATCTGAACCAACATAAACTCCTATTGTCAATTTTGAGGTAAAGCCAACAAACCAAGTATCTGTATTTCCATTCGTTGTTCCAGTTTTACCAGCTAAGTCTAAATTTAAATCTTTTAAATTTTTTCCAGTTCCATTTTGAACGGTTCCCTCTAATATTGAGGTCATTTGATATGCGGTTTCTGGAGAAAATATTTGCTCAAACTTGTCTTCTATATTTGGATAATTGTCACTTAAATAAGATATTTGATCACAATTTATACACTCTCTCATTTCATTATTAAATATTGTATTACCTTCACTATCTTGAATTCTATCAATCATTATTGGTTTAACTAGTTTTCCTCCATTAACAAATGAAGAATATGCAGATGTTAATTTTAATAATGTTGTTTCAGCAGAACCTAATGAAATTGATAAAAGCTCACTAGGATTTTCATATATTCCAAGTTTTTTTGAAAAATTGACAATTTTTTTAACCCCAAGATCTTGTGCAATTCTAACTGTCATCAAGTTTCTAGATTTTTCTAATCCCATTCTCAGTGTTGATGGTCCATAAAATTTTTTTCCATAGTTTTCTGGTTTCCACATTTTTAAATCAGTTCCTTGTTCTAAAACTAATGGTGCATCTAAAATTAAAGTTGATGGCGTGTATCCATGCTCAAGAGCTAAAGCATAAATAAAAGGTTTGAAAGCAGAACCTGGCTGTCTTTGTGCCTGCGTTGCTCTGTTAAATTCACTTTTTTTAAAACTAAATCCACCACTTAAAGCTAACACCCTTCCAGTAAACGGATCCATAACAACAATTCCTCCATTAACCGCTGGCAACTGTCTTAAGGCAAATATGTTTTTGTTAATATTTTCAACATAAATAACATCTCCAATTTTTAATATTTCTTTAAAATCTTTTTTGATCCATGAGATATTTTCATATTTAATACTTCCTTTTTTTTTGTACTCTGTTTCAATTTCTATTGAAAATTTATCTATCTTGTTAACTATTGCTAAGTCCCAGTTAATTGATTTTTCTAACTTAAATTTATCTACTTTTTTATTCCATTTTTCTAATTTTTTAATATTAGTCAATGCACCACGCCAACCTTTTCTTTTATCATATTCAATGAGACCCTGCCTCAATGACTCTGTCGCGATTTTTTGTAAATGAAGATTAATAGGGGTGCTTATATTTAATCCTTGCTTATAAACTTTATCAAATCCTAACTTTTCAACAACATCTTTTCTAATATCTTCAACATAATAACTTGTATCTTTTGTAAATACTTTTTTTCTTTTTTTTAGTATAATTTTTTTTGACAAAAATTTTTCTTGATTTTTTTTATTTATATAATCATTTTCAAATAAATTATTTATAACTAAATCTCTTCTAAATTTTGCAAGTTCAATATTTTTATAAGGATTATATCTACTTGGAGCCTTTGGTAGAGCCGCTAATAAAGCTGCCTCTTCATAATTTAATTCACTAATTGATTTGTCAAAATATTCTAAGCTGGCTGATGCAACACCATAAGTACCTTCACCAAGATATATTTGATTTAAGTATAGTTCTAATATTCTTTCTTTTGAAAGAGCCCTTTCTATTCTAAAAGCAAGAATTGCCTCTTTAATTTTTCTATTTAAACTTACTTCATTTGTTAATAAAAAATTTTTTGCTACTTGTTGGGTTATGGTTGATGCACCCTCTAGTCTTCTTGATGCAATTACATTGGAAATATTATTAATTATTGCTCTTAATACTCCTTTGGCATCTACACCAGGATGTGAATAGAAATTTTTATCTTCTGCAGATAAGAAAGAGTTAATCACTTTTTCTGATATTGATTTATAGGGTACAAATATTCGTTTTTCTGATGAAAAATTATTCACTAACTCGCCGTCACCTGAATAAACTTTACTAGAAACTGATGGTTTATAATTTTTAAGGAATTTATAATCTGGTAAATTGTTAGAAAAAGCCCACAAAACTGCTAATATTGAAAATGCAGATAATAGACCAATACTTAAAACTAATATAAATATATTTTTAATTATTCGATGCATTTTAGTTTAATATATATAAGAATTTGGTAATATTAAGGTAGCAGAATTCAAACAAAATTTAAAATTATTTAAATATAAAATGAAACAATTAATCAAAAATATATGGAAAAAAATTTATACATTGATGCTTCGCATCCAAATGAAACAAGAGTTGTACTTAAGTCTGGTGAAAGTATTGAAGACTACGAATACGAAGGCTTAAAAAACAATTTAATCAAAAATAATATATACCTTGGTAAGGTAAGCCGTGTAGAGCCATCTTTGCAAGCTGCATTTATTGATTTTGGTAGAGATAGACATGGCTTCTTATCTTTTAATGATATTCAATCAGACTATTATCAAATACCTCAGAGTGATTTAGCAAAAATAAAGGAAGAAGAAGAAAGATCTAGAGAAGAACTTCTAAAACAAAGTGAACTGGAAGAACAAAAAAATATTAACGAGGGTAATCTTGATATTAACGATCCAGTTGAAGTAAAACCTGAATCTGAATTAGAGAGTGATGACCAAATGACAGAAGAGAGTGATGCTCCAGTTACAGATGGTGCTCAAGTTGATGAAAACAAAGAACAATCTTCACCTGTATCATTTGGTAAAAGACCTGAAGTAAGATTTAGAACTAAAAGATATAAGATTCAAGAGGTTATAAAACCTAACCAGGTAATTTTAATACAAGTATTAAAAGATGAAAGAGGGCAAAAAGGTGCTGCTCTAAGTACTTTTATTTCTATAGCGGGTAAATATATTGTCCTAATGCCAAATACACCGAAAGGTGGCGGTATATCTCGTAAAATTTTTAACCCAGGAGAAAGAAAAAAAATTAGAACTATTTTAAACGATATAACCATTCCAAAAGAAATGGGACTTATTGTAAGAACTGCAGGGTCAAACAAAACAAAAAATGATATAGATCATGACCTTCAAACTTTGATTAAAACCTGGAATGAAATTAAAGATAATGCATTAAACTCTATAGCTCCATCATTAATCCATCAAGAAAGTGACATTATAAAAAGAACTTTGAGAGATATGTATGATGAGGACACAAACAGTATCATCATTGAAGGTAATGAAGGTTACAAAAAAGCACAAAACTTTATGAAGTTAATGATGCCCTCTCATGTAAAAAAAATAATAAAATATAGAGAAAAAGTTCCTTTATTTTTCAAAGAGAACATTGAAGAAAAATTAAATCAAATTTATGACTCAGAAATAAAACTAAAATCAGGTGGTTACCTGGTTATAAATCCAACCGAAGCATTAGTTTCAATTGATATAAACTCAGGTAGCTCTATTAAACAAAAAAATGTTGAGAGTACCGCTTTAGACACTAATCTTGAGGCAGCAGAGGAGATTTCTCGACAAATAAAAATAAGAGACTTGTCTGGTCTAATTATTATTGATTTTATTGATATGTTAAGTTTTGGAAATAGAAGATTGGTTGAGAGAAAGCTTAAAGAGCAATGCAGAACTGATAGGGCAAGAATTCAAATAGGAAGGATTAGCACATTCGGACTATTAGAGATGTCCAGACAAAGATTAAGAGAAAGTGCTGTAAAATGGAAAGTTACTCTTACAGATGAGTCTTTTGCCATGAAAATTCTTAAATTAGTTGAAGTTAAAGCTGTTTTAACAAAAGCAAAATTTGTAGAGCTTAAGATTTGTGAAAAAATATCAGACTTTATGAAAGAAAATTTTATTGAAGATTTAAAGTATTTTGAAGAAAAAAACTTAATTAAGATAGATATAATCGCAGATAATACTCTTATTATTCCCGAATATATAATTGATCTTCAAAACAAAACTAAAAAAACAATAGAAACAGTTCAATATATAGAAAAGTTAAAAAATCTAGAAGAGCAAAAAAAAGAGGTTAAATCTTTTGAAAGTCCAATTAAAAAGAAGCCTTATAAAAAAAAACCTTTTTTTAAAAAGAAATTTTTTAAGAAACCAGCAGCTTAAATAATTCCAGTTTTTGGAGAAGATGCACTTCCGTATATAGATTTTTCTATACGACCAGCTAAATAAGATTGTCTTCCCGCAATTACTCCATTTTTAAATGCTAAAGCCATTTGAAATGGTTTTTTAGCTTTAGCAATCGCAGTATTAGCCAATACTCCATCACAGCCTAGCTCCATAGCAATAGCTGCATCAGACGCCTGTCCTAACCCAGCATCGATTATCAAAGGGAGCTTTGTTTGACTTCTTATAATTTTTATATTTGTTGTATTTTGAATTCCAAGTCCAGAACCTATAGGTGCTGCTAAAGGCATAATTGCACAAGCTCCTACATTCTCTAATCTTTTAGCCATCAAAGGATCATCATTGCAATAAACCATTACCTTAAACCCTTCTTTGGTTAAAACTTCTGTAGATTTCAATGTTTCAATCATATCTGGAAATAGATTTTTTTTATCTCCTAGCACCTCAAGCTTTACAAGTTTCCATCCACCAATTTCTCTTGCTAAACGCAAAGTTCTTAGAGCTTCTTCAGAATTAAAACAACCAGCAGTGTTTGGTAGATAGGTAATTTTCTTTGGATCAATATAATCCATTAATAAAGGTTTTTTTTTATCAGAAATATTTACCCTTCTCACTGCAACAGTAACTATTTCTGCTCCAGATAATTTAATAGCTTTTGCACATTCAGCCATACTTTTATATTTTCCAGTTCCAACTATTAATCTGGAATTAAATTTTTTTTTATTAACTATTAATTTATCATTAACCAATTTTATCCACCTCCAATAAAATGAACAATTTCTATTTTGTCATTTTTTTCTAGTTTTATCATTTTTAAATTATTTTTATCTATTATTTCTTGGTTTAATTCAATTGCTACTTTTTTAAGAGGAATTTTTAGTTCTTTTAAAAAAATTGAGAGGCTTAAATTTTCATTTATTGTTGAAATTTTACCATTTATCTTAATTTTTATTTTTTTTATTTTTTTCATAATGTATAAGAAACTGATGAATAATAATATTATAATTATTAATGGTCCTAATCTTAATCTATTAGGTGAAAGAGAACAATCACAATATGGATCAATAACTTTCGAAAAATTAAAAGAAAACTGCTTAAGTAAAGCTAAAGATTTAAATATTAATTTAGAGTTTTCTCAGTCAAATATAGAGGGTGAAATAGTTACAATCATACAAGAAGCTAAAAATAAGTTTGATGGTATAATTATTAATGCTGCTGGTTTTACTCACACATCTGTTGCTATCAGGGATGCTTTAGATATTTATAAAAAACCAATTATTGAACTTCACATATCAAATATATATAAAAGAGAGGAATTTAGACACAAATCTTTAATCAGTGATATTGCTACAGGTGGAATTTTTGGTTTAGGTGATAATGGTTATATTTTAGCCATTATTTCAATGCAAAACATACTACAGAAATGAAAATAGATAAAAATATTATCAAAGAATTAACAGACTACTTAAATGAGTTCAATTTAACTGAGATTGAATACACAGACAAAGATACTAAAATCAAAGTATCAAAATCAAACCCAACCAGCTCAAATCAAGCTGTAAGCGTTGCTAACTCTACACCAGTCCTTGGTGCAGCTAAGTCTACCGTTATATCTGGGACTGAGGTTAAATCTCCTATTATTGGTACCGCTTATCTTGCTGCAGAACCTGGAGCAAAAAAATTTGCAGAAGTTGGTAAAAAAATTAAAAAAGGTGAAACGGTTATGATAGTTGAAGCTATGAAAACTATGAATCATGTTCCATCAACAGCAGATGGGATTATAATAGAAATCTGTGTAGAAGATGGCCAGCCTGTTGAGTATGGTCAAACTATTATCATTGTTGAATAATGTTTAAGAAAATTCTAATTGCAAACCGTGGGGAAATTGCAGTTCGAGTTATTCGAGCATGCAAAGAATGGGGTATAGCAACTGTTGCTGTTCATTCTGATGTTGATAGAGATAGTATGCATGTAAGACTAGCCGATGAAAGTGTTTGCATTGGTTCACACCAGCCAGCAAACAGTTACTTAAATATTCCAGCCTTGATGTCTGCAATAGAGTTAACAAAAGCTGAAGCTGTTCATCCTGGTTATGGTTTTTTATCTGAGAATGCAACTTTTGCTAAAGTCTTAGAAGAAAATAATATTAAATTCATTGGTGCTTCTTCAAAACTGATAGAAATGATGGGAGATAAAATCCAAGCAAAAAGAATTGCAAAACAATATGGCCTTCCAGTAATTGAAGGTTCTGAGGGTGGTGTAACTGATATAAAACAAGCAAAAGAGTTATGCAAAAAGATTGGTTTTCCTGTTTTAATTAAAGCTTCTGGAGGTGGAGGTGGAAAAGGAATGAAGATTGTTAATAAAGAAGAGGAATTTGAAACATCTTTTTCAACAGCTAAATCTGAAGCTCAAAAATACTTTGGAAATGATGAAGTTTACATTGAAAAATTTTTTCAGAACCCAAGACATATTGAAGTGCAAGTTTTATCAGGTAAAAATCGAACTGTTCATCTTCATGAAAGAGATTGCTCAGTTCAAAGAAGACATCAAAAATTAATAGAAGAAACTCCTAGCCCAGTCTTAACTGATGAAATTAGAAAAGATCTTTTTGAAAGAACAGTAAACATGGTTAGCAAAATTGGTTATGAAGGTGCTGGAACTGTAGAGTTTATATATGAAGATGGTAAATTTTATTTTCTTGAAATGAATACTCGTGTTCAAGTAGAGCACCCAGTAACTGAAATGGTAACCGGAATTGATATTATTAAAGAGCAAATTTGGATAGCATATACTGGTGAAACAGCCTTAAAACAAAGTGACATTAATCCTAGAGGTCATGCAATAGAATGTAGAATTAATGCCGAGGATGCGAGTAAAAACTTCCAACCATCTCCTGGAACGATAGGTATGTGTCATCAGCCATCAGGCTTTAGAACTAGAGTTGATGGTGCAATTTTCCAAGGTTATAAAGTTACCCCATATTACGATAGTATGATCTGTAAAGTAATAACTCAGGGAAGAAATAGAACTGAAGCAATACAAAGAATGAATCGATCTTTAGATGAGTTTGTGATTGAAGGAATAACTACAACAATACCTCTTCATAAAATTCTACTAAACCATAAAAAGTTTATTGAGTCAGACTTTAATGTTGGCTGGCTGGATAACGAAAAAGTAATCTAATAACATCTTGTTAGCCAAATGTCATATACTGCATGATCAAAAGGGTTTACAGCAGGACTAGATGAAAAGGTCCATCCATTAAAAATAAAAACTTCATTATTATCTTTATTCGTCATATCTTTAACTTGAATATAAGCAGTTATTTCTGGGTTGTCGTCAAATTCTGAGTTTTTACATTTGAGACTTTTTATTAATAAACCTTTAAATTTAAGTTCTTTACCTATCTCTAATTTCAAAAGGTCAGTCTTTGAACTTACTTTATCTAAAACCTTAATTTCAACAAATCTTCCCTCATTAGCTATTAAGGGTAGTGGCTGGCTTATTAAAAAAAAATAAATTAAAAAAAATAAGAAATTAACTTTTCCAGATTGTATATTTTTTTTTGATCGGATCATTGTTTTTATTTGGATGATAGGCATTCTCAGTACCTGTTTGATTGGATTGATGTGGTTTTTGCCAATCATGTTTATTCAATTCGTGATTGTTTTCAATTCTATTATGAGTGAAGTGCATCCAAGAATACCATTCAGTGGGTATTTTTGAAGCATCAATTTCATCGTTATAAATTACCCATCTTTTTCCAGATTTACTTTCGTAATATTTGTTACCACTTGAATCTTTTCCAGCAAGTTTTCCATAAAAAATAGTTTTTAATTTTGTGCCTAATGTTTCTTGGTTCCACCAAATGAAAATTTTTTTAAAAAGTGTCAACATATTATTTAATTAATTCTTCAATCCTAAATTGTATTATTTAAATTAGACTAAAGTAAGGATTTGTATATAAATTAATTATCTTACGATTCAAAATAAAAAATTAATTAAAGGAAAAATGGCAAAATATTTAGTAGAAACTTATTATACTTGTAGCTTTAAAGTTAATCATTATTTAGATGATATTAATGAAGCAGAATTAGCAAACCTTGAAAAGCGCGATGATGGAAAATTTGAAGTTTTAGACGTGAAACTTGATACAAGAAAAACAAAAAATTTAGATCCAAATAATAAAGTAATTGAAACTAAAAAATTAGATATTATATCTGAACAAAGCCAACCAAAAATTGTTTCGAAAGAAAATAATACCGCTTTTGTTAAACAAATTAACGAAGGTGTGGGTAAAAGATTTAGTATGCCTGATAGAAGAAAAGGTTATATCCAAAAAGCGACAATTGGTGACCATAAAGTTTATCTCCATACCGGAGAATATGAAGATGGTAAAATTGGTGAAATTTTCATAGACACAAGTAAAGAAGGTGAACTGGTAAAAGCTTTGATGAATAATTTTGCAATAGCTATATCACTTGGGCTTCAATATGGTGTTCCTTTAGATGAATTTATTAGCGCTTATGTTGATACTAAATTTGAACCATCTGGAAAAGTTCATGGCAATGACAGAATAATGAGTGCCTCTTCAATACTTGATTATATATTTAGAGAGCTCGCTATTTCATATCAAAATAGAGAAGATCTAGCACACACTCCGTCTATTGGTGGATCGGATAGATCTTTACCTGAAGAAGAAAATACTGAGGATCAAAATCAATTACTTAAAATTATAAAAGATGTTACTAGCAAAGGCTTTGTTAGAAATAATTATAAAAAAAATCTTGTTGATTTATCTGACGTTAAGATAAGCTTAAAAGGTAAAAAGTAATATTATTTTTTTAGCTTTAAAGCTAAACCAAGCTCTTTAAGTTGCTCTTCATTAACATTTGATGGAGCATTCATCATTAAGTCTTGAGCATTTTGATTCATTGGGAACATTGTAACTTCTCTAATATTTTTTTCATTAGCTAATAGCATTACAATTCTATCGATACCAGGCGCTATACCGCCATGAGGTGGAGCCCCATAACTTAAAGCATTGATCATTCCACTAAATTTTTCATCAACTTGTTCTTTTTGATATCCAGCAATCGAAAATAACTTATACATCAACTCAGGTACGTGATTTCTAATTGCACCAGAAGATAGTTCTATCCCATTACAAACAATATCGTATTGGTAGGCTTTAATATTAAGTGGATTATCAAGATCAATATCTTTTAAGTCACCTTGAGGCATTGAAAATGGATTGTGACTAAATTCAATTTTATTAGTTACTTCATTTTTTTCAAACATTGGATAATCAACAATCCAACAAAACGCAAAAGTATTATCATCAATTAATTCTAAATCCTTAGCAATTTTATCTCTTGCTAGAGAGGTTATTTTTTCAACTTCATTTATTTTTCCACAAGCAAAGAATATACTATCCCCTATTTCGGCTCCAGTGATTTTCATAATTTCTTCTAAGGCTTCTTTAGAGAAAAATTTTCCTACTGGTCCTTTTGCTGAAAGATTTTCTTCTTTTTCAATTGTAAAATAAGCAAGACCTGATGCGCCTTGTTCTTTGGCCCACTTGTCAATATTATCAAAAAAACTTCTAGGTTTATCTTTTGTATTTTTTGTAACTATACATCTTACTTTAGAGCCAGATTTTACAAGCTTTTTAAATATCTCAAACGTAACATCATCACGGGTAAAAATGTTTGATAAATCAGAAATTATTAATGGGTTTCTTAAATCTGGCTTATCTGATCCATATTTAAGCATAGATTCTTCATAAGGTATTCTTGGAAATTTTTCATACATTAATTTTTTTGAAGAAAAATTTTTAAAAACATTGACTATTAGCTTTTCAACAACTTGAAAAACATCCTCTTGTTCAACAAAAGACATTTCTAAATCAAGTTGATAAAATTCACCTGGACTTCTATCTGCCCTTGCGTCTTCATCTCTAAAGCATGGTGCTATTTGAAAATATTTATCAAAACCAGAAACCATTATAAGTTGTTTAAATTGTTGTGGTGCCTGTGGTAGTGCATAAAATTTTCCCGGATTTAGTCTACTTGGTACTAAAAAATCTCTTGCACCCTCAGGGCTGGAAGATGTTAATATTGGTGTTTGAAACTCCAAGAAACCAAGTTTAGACATCTCACTTCTAATAAAAGAAATAACTTTTGACCTTAAGATAATATTATCATGAATCTTTTTTCTTCTTAAATCTAAGAACCTGTACTTAAGTCTAATTTCTTCAGCATATTCTTGATCGCTAAAAACTGGCATTGGTAACTCTTTGCAAGTACCAAGTACTTCAAATGAATCAATATTAACTTCTATTTCTCCAGTTTGAAGATCAGTGTTAATGGTCTCTTTTGCTCTCTCAACAACCTTACCCTCTATTTTAATTACGCTTTCTAATTGAATTTTTTCTAATAATTTAAAATTTTCGTTACTCTTATCTATAATGCACTGAGTCATCCCATAATTGTCTCTTAAATCTATGAATAATAAATTTCCATGATCTCTTTTTTTGTTTATCCAGCCTGACAAAACAACATCTTTACCACTGTTGTCTTTCGTTAACTCACTACATGTATGTGTTCTATATTTATTCACTTATTCCTCAAGAGCTTCATTAATAATTTTAAAGTCGATTGATTTCTTTTTTTTTAAACTAATCTTGTCAATTTTATATATGAATTCAAATATTTTGCCATACGATCTCTCAATTCTTTTAATAATAAAGTCAATCAGCTTTTTATCTAAAGTAATTTGTCTATCTGATAAATTTTTTAATATCAGTGCAAACATTAACTCATCATCAGGGTTTTGAATATTTGCATAAAGACAGTTCTTAGTTCTAGATCGAAGATCTTCCAGTTGAAAATTGATCTCAGATATTGGTTTCGTTGATGTGATTATCAAAAACTTGTTATCTTGATCTATTATATTAAAGAGTGAATAAATCAGCTTCTCATTTATATTTAAATTTAAATCTTCTAAAACTATGTTTTGGTAAGGTTTAATAGATTTAAGGTTTTCATCATTTAATGAATTAACATCAATCCTAATACCGTTAAACTTTTTCAAAAAAATATTTACTAAATGGGTTTTTCCTGAAAATTTCTCTCCATTAATGTTTAAAAAATTTTTTTCCCATTTGGGCCATTTGTTAATCACTTCAAAAGCATAAAAATTACTCTTTCCAACATAAAAATCATCATCTTTGAAATTTTGATCATAATCAAAATCTAACAATAATTGATTTAAACTTTTCATTTTATCATCCAAATATTATTTTTCATTTCTAGTTCAAAATTTTTTTCTCTCATATCATTTAAAAATATATTAGGTGTACCATTATAAATTATTTTATACTGAATACTTTTACTATTAAAACTCAAGATATTAACACTAGATATTAAATCTATACTATTTAGAGCTTGTTCAAGCTTTATAATTTTTTTATTTTTTTTTGAATCAATTGATATTGTAATAGGAAGTTTTATTGATGTATTAATTTCATTATTTTTTTTCCATTGATCTTCATAAAGTTGTTTTAAACTTTTAACAATATTAGAAAAGTCATCCTCATTTACAATATCTATTTTGGAATAGCTCTTGTTGCGAATTTTCAAAGTATTGTTTAAATTAATTTTTGAAAGTGTTCTTATACTGTTGTCTGCTTTGTATATTATTAAAATTATACTATCCTTAATATCATATTTATTAATCAAATTTGAAAAATCATAAGTTTCAATATCTTTGGATGTTTTTTGTAATTCTATCAAGTCTTCAATATCTTCGCTTGGTAATAAATAATCTAATAAATCATAAGAATTATTTTGTTCATTCCATCTATCGTAAAAAATATTATTATTAAAAAGATAAATACTATTATCCTTAGTTTCTATAATGATAGGAAGTAGTAAGACCTTGTTTTTTTGTGGTATTGATGGAAAAATATTTTCATTTTCTAGAAATTTTAGAATTTTTTTTTTATTAAATGTTGTTTCTAAATTTGCAAAATATTCATTATTTATAAATTTTTCATCACTAATAGTAAAAGAATCGATCATACCCTTAAGTTCTTTGACTGGAACATTTCTAATCTTTTTTCTATCACCAGAGGTTGTAATCATTGAAAGTAAATCAGAAAAAGAAGTTTGAAATCCTTTGTCAATTACACTATTTTTTTCAAAATTTAGTTCAAATGGAGAAGATATTTTCACATCAGATACCCTAAATGCATTTGCATTAGAATAAGTTGTGGAAAAAAATATTATTAATAGAGAGAATAAAATAAAATAAATATATACATTCAGTAATTTATAAAATTTATTAATTATTTGCATATATTATACTAATGAAAAAAGAAAAATTTACCTATGAAAAAAGTGGTGTAAACATAAATGCTGCTGACAATTTTGTTAAATTTATATCCTCAATATCATCAAATAATAAAGGCAAAAAAAAGTTTAATAATATTGGTGGCTTTGGCTCAATAACTAATATCCCAAAAAATCTTATGAATCCTAAAATTGTAGCTTGCACTGATGGTGTAGGTACAAAGGTAGAGATAGCCAATTTACTTAATAAATATGACACAATTGGGATTGATTTAGTTGCTATGAGTGTAAACGATCTAATTGTTCAAGGAGCAAGACCACTTTTATTTTTAGATTATATTTCCATTAATAAAATTGATTTGAATAAATTAAAATCGATTCTCAAAGGAATAGTGAGAGGTTGTAAAATCTCTAACTGCGAATTAGTTGGTGGGGAAACAGCAGAAATGCCTGGCACTTATGAAAAAGGTAAATTTGATATAGCAGGTTTTGCAGTAGGTTTAGTGGATGAAAAAAAAATCTTAATAAAAAAAAATATAAAAAAAGATAATTTAGTGTTAGCCATACCATCAAGTGGTATTCACTCAAATGGTTATTCTTTAGTTAGACATGTTCTTAAAAATAAAAAAATTAATTTAAAAAATAACTTATTTCTAAAAAAAGAATTACTAAGACCTACAAAAATTTATGTACAAGAAGTTTTAAATTTAATTGATAATAATCTTTTAAATGGATGTGCAAATATTACTGGTGGTGGATTAGCAGATAATATTAAGAGAGTTATTCCAGATGGATTAGTTGCACATTTAGATTTAAGTAAAGTTAAAACAAAAAAAATTTTTAAATGGTTAAAGCAAAATAATATTGATGACAAAGAAATGTTGAAAACATTTAATTGTGGAGTTGGTTTTTGTTTAATAGTTAACCCTAAAAACTTAAATAAAATTTCTAAATTTTTTACAAAAGAATTTAAACCCTATGTTATTGGAAAAATAACTGCAGGAAAAAATAAGGTTAAGCTTGATGGTAAAATTGACTGGTTTTAAAAAGGTTAAAACAGCAGTTTTTATATCTGGAACTGGAAGTAATTTAAAAAATTTAATAAGATTTTCTAAAATAAAAAATTCACCTATATCTATAGATTTAATTTTTTCTAATACTATTAAAGCAAAAGGTTTAAGATTTTCGGATCAATTTAATATCAAACAATATGTATCAAGCTTTAAAGACTCTAAAGTATCTGAGGCAAAAATATTGAATTTACTAAATAAGGAAAATATAAAATTAATTTGTCTTGCTGGTTTTATGAAGATTTTATCTAAAAATTTTATTAAAGATTTTAGTGGAAAAATAGTAAATATACATCCCTCTTTACTACCAAAGTACAAAGGGCTTGATACTCACATTAAAGCTATACAAAATAAAGATGAGGTAGCTGGTTGTACCGTTCATTTTGTGACGGCAAAACTTGATTCTGGAAAAATAATTCTACAAAAAGAAGTTAAAATTTCAGAAAAAGATACCCCTACCTCTTTAGCTAAAAAAGTTTTAAGACAAGAGCATAGACTCTACCCAGCAGCTATAAAAAAAATATTTAATTAATCTTTAAAGAAAAAATCGATCTCAATTTTAGCGTTTTCAACGCTATCAGAACCATGTACAGAATTTTTATCAATAGAAATTCCATATTTTTTTCTTATAGTTCCTTCTGCAGCATCTTCTGGTTTGGTCGCACCCATTAATTCTCTGTTCCCTAAAACTGCATTTTCTTTCTCCAATACCATCACAACTATCGGTCCTGACGATAAATAAGCGCATAAATCATTATAAAAAGGTTTTGTTTCATGAACTTTATAAAACTGTTCTGCTTCAGCTTTTGCTATCTGAATTTTTTTATCTTTAACAATTTTGAAACCTTTATTTATAAACATTTCTTTAATTTCATTATCTAAATTTCTTTCAACCGCATCAGGCTTAATAATTGATAGTGTTTGCTCTGTATTACTCATAATTATCCTCTATTAGTTGGTTTAATAATCTTACTCCATAACTAGTTGCTCCACCTGAATTTAAAGCACCACCATATTTTGAAAATGCCATACCAGCTATATCTAGGTGGGCCAAGGTGTTTTATCTAAAATAAATCTTTGTAAGAACTGTGCTGCTGTTGTGGATCCTGCACCACCTACATAATTAATATTTTGCATATCTGCATTTTTTGAATCTATAAGTTTATCAAAGTTTTTATGCAAGGGCATTCTCCATAATTTTTCTTCCACTTTGTCACCTGCTTCTAATAATTGTTTTGACAATTTTTCATCGTTTGAAAATAGGCCAGCGTATTCAGAACCTAATGAAACTATAATAGCACCAGTTAAAGTTGCTAAGTCAACCATAAATTTAGGTTTAAATTTTTTTTCAGTAAAAGTTAAAGCATCAGCTAAAACTAATCTACCTTCAGCATCTGTATTTAATATTTCTATTGTTTTACCACTGTACGATTTAACAATATCACCAGGTCTTTGAGCATTTCCACTCACCATATTCTCAACAATCCCCACAACACCTACTGCATTAATTTTTGCTTTTCTTAATGCTAAATTTTTCATTAATCCCACCACAGTAGCAGAACCAGCCATATCATAAGTCATATCTTCCATAAACTTTGCTGGTTTTAACGAGTAACCACCAGTGTCAAAACAAACTCCTTTTCCAACAAAAGCTAAAGGATTAGAATTATTTTTTGCTCCATTCCATTCCATTGTTACAAGGTATGATCCTCGAACACTTCCTTGTCCTACACCTAGTAAAGCGTTCATTCCAAGTTTTTTTAATTTTTTTTCATCATATATATTTATTTTTAATCCAAATTTTTTAAGTGTATTTATTCTTTTTGCATATTCATCTGGGTGTAAGATATTACCTGGCTCCGACACAAGGTCTCTTGCAAAAAAACTTCCTTCCTCTAGGGCTTTAAATCTTAAATGATCTTGAGCAGATATTTTATTCTTATTTCCTATAACATTTATAGAAACAATTTTTTTATTTTTTTTCGATTTATAAATATTAAATTCATATGATTTTAATTTTAGTCCGTGTAGAAAATAACCTACAAAATTTTTTACTTTATTATTAATTGTATCTGAATTTATAAAATAATCATTTTTCTTATCATAATTAATATAACTGTGAAATTTAGCTCCCAAATTTTCTATATCTGATATTTCTATATCTTTCTTAATAGACACTAAAAATACTGTTTTTTTTGAATTAACTTCAAAAAAAAGTAAGTCTTTTTTTAAATCACTATTTTTTAGTAAGTCAGCTATGTAAGAAAATTCAGAATTTGAAATATATTTCTTAAGATCTCTAATATTGAAATTTTCATCAACAAATAAGACAAGATTAGTCAAATTTTTTTTTGAACCAGCATTTTTATAATTAATTTGAATAGTCATAAATTTTAAATACACTCTGTACGAGTTGAATGCTATATATGAGTAAAATTATCATATTTCAATGAAAAAAATCGTTTATAGAAAATTGTCTAAAGATTTTGTAAAATTTTTCTTATTAACTATATTTACTATCAGTGTAATAATTTGGATATTACAAGCAGTTAATTATTTAGACTTTGTTATTGAAGATGGACATGGTTTTTTTGTTTATTTCAAGTTTACCATTCTAAGTTTCCCAAAAATATTGGCTAGAATTTACCCTTTTGCAATTTTTTTAGCTTTTTCATACATATTATTAAAATATGAAGAAAAAAATGAACTAGTTATATTTTGGAATTTTGGAATAAAAAAAATCAATTTTGTTAACTATTTTGTAAAATTATCATTTTGGTTTGTGCTTTTAAGTTTATTCTTAAATGCTTTAATTGTTCCATATGCCCAAGATAAAGCTAGATCTTTTATACGTTCATCTGACCTAGATTTTTTTGAAAGCATATTAAAACCAAAAAAATTTATAGATATAGTAAAGAATTTAACAATTTATTTTGATGAAAGGGAAATAAATGGTGAGCTAAAAAATATATTTTTAAATGATAAAACTAGTTCAGATAACTCACAAACAATATTTGCAAAAAAAGGTGTGCTTGAAATCTATGGCAATAAGAAGGTACTTGTTTTATATGATGGTAAAACAATTAATTATATTAATGGAAAAATTTCTGAATTTAATTTTGCAAAAACTAATTTTAATGTTTCAAAATATGCCTCAACTAGTACTACATATCAAAAAACACAAGAAAATTCTACTACGGAACTTTTACAATGTGCAATGCTTTTAAAAAATTCAAAAATAACTTTGAATGAAAAAAAGATAAGAGAAATTAATAACTGTACATTCAAAAATTTAAAAAATATTTACAAAGAGCTATATTCAAGATTAATAAAACCATTATATATTTCTTTACTCATAGTTATCTCTCTTTTATTTATAATAAAATCAAAAAGTGATCATGCTTTTAAATCCAATAAATTAAAAATTTATTTCTTGGGATTTTTATCTATCATTTTTTTAGAATCTTCTTCAAAATTTATTTCTTCTAATTTATGGCAAAACTTATCTATTTCTATATTGCCATTTCTTTTTGTTTTTTTTATATATTTTTATTTTTTAATAATTTTCAAAATTAATAAAGCATGAAAACCTATATAAAATTTTTAATTAGTCTTTTTAATATTTCTTTTTTTAAAGTTTTTTTTACTTTTTTTATTATAATTTTGATAACTAATATTTTGGAACAAGTAGAGTTTTTCAAAGATATTAATCTTAATTTTTTTTATCTTGTTTTTTTATCATTCTTAAATACACCTACAATTATATTTGAAATACTCCCGTTTATTTTTTTAATATCGACACAGGTTTTTTTTATTTACCTTATAGATAAAAAAGAATTAGAAATATTTAAATATAGTGGGCTAAATAATTTCATGATAATTAAAATTATTAGTGTTTACACTTTTATTGCTGGTTTAATTTTTATTATTATTTTTTATAACGTTTCAGCTATTATGAAAAATTCATATTTATTAGTTAAAAATAAATATTCTGATGACAACAGGTATTTAGCAGTAATTACTGAAAATGGTTTATGGATCAAAGATGAAATAGAGGGCAATATTAATATAATTAATGCTAATAAAATGGACAATATTTACTTATTAGATGTGTCAATTACTCAATTTGATAAAAATTTTAAAATATTGAATATAATACGAAGCAAAAAAATTGATATCACTTCATTTCAGTGGAAAATATTTGAACCATTAACTTTGAAAAATAATCAAGAAACTAAGTTAAGTGAAATGACGTTAAAATCAAATTTTGATCTTAAAAAAATTAATAGTTTATTCTCAAACCTTTCATCTCTTACAATGGTGAATTTAATAGAGTTAAGAAAAGATTACAAATCACTAAATTATTCAGTGATTGATATTGACTCTCATTTGTATAAAATTATTACTTATCCAATATACTTAACTTTAATAACTGTTTTTTCAGCAATAATAATGTTTAATATTGGGTATAATAAAAATTCTCTCTTTAAGATCACGTTAGGAATTTTATTGTCAGTAGTTATTTATTATATAAATCATTTTTTAAATATTTTAGGAACTAATGAAAAAATTCCTTTAATTCTTTCAATTTTTATGCCTTTAATTATATTATCAATAATTAATTTCATCTCTATAATAAGACTTAATGAAAAGTAAATTTTTAATTATATTTTTTTTATTGATATTTGCTTCAAATTTTTTTTATTCAGCATCCTCTGATGAATTTAATTTTGATGTCACTGAATTGCAAATTACTGAAAAAGGTAACATAATAAAAGGAATTAATGGCGGTATAGTTACAACTCAAAATGATCAAATTGTAATTACAGCTGATAATTTTAGATATAATAAGTTAACCACACTTTTAGAGGCAGAAGGTAATGTGAGACTTGTTGATAAAATTGAAGATATCATAATTGAATCAAATGAAATTTTTTATTTAAAAAGTAAAGAGGAAATTTATACAAAAGGAATCAGCAAAGCTCTTAATGGTGCTAATATTCAAATAGATGCTGATAAATACTTTAAATATAATAAATTAACTACACTTCTAGAAGCTAAAGGAAATGTTAAATTAAATGACAGAAGTAAAGATATTATAATTTATACAAACGAAATTATTTATTTAAAAAACGAAGAAAAAATTTCTACATTTGGTAAAACCAATATTAATATTGAAGATAAATATAATATGCTGGGTTATGATTTAACTCTACTGAGGAATGAGATGCTTTTATCCTCTAACAAGAAAGCTAATATTACTGACAATGATTCAAATGTCTATAAACTTGATCAATTTGAGTACTTAATAGATCAAGAGATTCTTAAAGGAAAAAAAATAGAAGTTACAACAAAAAATAATAAAGAAAAAAGTGATAAATATTTTTTTGAAACAGGTTTTTTTAATCTTAAAGAAAATACATTTTTAGGAAAAGATATTAATGTTAAATTTCACAAAAAATTATTTAATGATATTCAAAATGACCCTAGGATTATCGCTGTTTCTGGGTACGGTAATGAATTTAAAAAAAATTTTGATAAGGGGGTTTTTACATCATGTAAAAAAACAGACAAGTGTCCGCCATGGGCAATGAAAGCTAGCAAAATTCAACATGATGCAGTTAAAAAACAAATAACTTATACAAATGCTTGGCTGGAGATATATGATTTTCCGGTTGCATATTTTCCTAAATTTTTTCATCCTGACCCAAGTGTTACAAGACAATCAGGTCTTTTAAGACCAGCGGTAGGAGATCATAATACCTTGGGTGACTCTATTTACTTACCTTATTTTTTTGTAATTTCTGATGATAGAGATATCACTATAAAGCCAAGACTATTTAATAATAATACATTTGTTCTTCAAAATGAATATCGGCAAATAACTAAAAATTCTTTAACTATAATAGACTCCAGTATTACAAGAGGTCATGATTCTACCAAAAATGACAAAAACGACACAAGGTCACATTTTTTTGCAAATTCTAAAATTGACCTAGATTTAAAAAAATTTATAAAAAGTAATTTGGAAATCAACATTGAAAAATCTTCAAATGATAATTATTTAAAGCTATTTGATTTTATTACATCACCTCTTTTATTTGACCAAAATAGAAGTAGCCTAGAGTCACTAATTAAATTAGATCTTGAGCATGAAAACTACGACTTAACTACATCATTTGAAGTATATGAAACTTTAAATGGCTCCTCTAATGCAGATAGATACCAGTATGTTTTACCTTCATATAATTTATCAAAAAATTTTACCTTAGAAAACTTAGGTGGAAGTTTTAATTTTAATTCTCTTGGAAATAACACTCTAAATAATACCAATGTTACTACATCAGCACTCACCAATAATTTAAACTATAAATCGCTAGATTCTTTTTTGGATAATGGAATTAAAAAAAATTTTGAAATTTTATTAAAAAATATAAATTCAATGGGTAAAAACAGTACTATTTATAAAAACAGTCCTCAATCTGAATTAATGAGCGCTTATAACTATAATCTTTCATTACCACTTGTAAAAAATAAAAAAAATAGCATTAATAGATTGATACCAAAAATATCTTTTAAATTAAGTCCACATGAAATGAAGGATAATGGAAGTAATAGCAGAAGAATCAATGTTGATAACGTTTTTTCCTCTGACAGGCTAAGCTTAGGAAATTCATTTGAAGCTGGTGAGTCGCTCACACTAGGTATAGATTTCATAAAGGAAAAAGTTAACATTAATGATGAGATTACTGAAATAACTAAATATTTTGATTTTAAACTTGCTACAGTTTTAAAACTTACAGAAGAAAAAAATATACCTATCACCAGTACTCTAAATAAAAAAACTTCCAATATATTTGGTCAAATAAACTTTGAACCTAATGAAAACATTTCACTAGGCTATGATTTTTCATTAACAAATGATTTAAACACTTTTGAGTATAACTCTTTAGATGCTAAATTTAATTATAACAATTTTTCTTCACGATTTGACTATATAGAGGAAAGAGGTGTTATTGGAAAAATTCATGTAATAGAAAACACGACAGAGTATAATTTTGATGAATTTAACTCGATATCATTTAGCACTAGGAGAAATCGAGAACTTAATTTGACAGAATACTACGATTTAATTTACGAGTATAAAAATGATTGCTTAATTGCAGACGTAAAATATAGAAAAGACTATTACAAAAGTGGAGATATTAAACCAAAAGAAGAGTTATTCTTTTCTATAACAATTATACCGTTCTATACTTACTCTCCAGATAAAATGATTTTAAACAAAGATAGAGTAGACTAGTGAAAAACTATTTATTAATATTTTTTTTATTTTTTATTTTTAATAAAGCTCATTCAATAGAAACAAAAATAATTCATAATATACAGAATGAAATTATAACAAATATTGATATTAAAAATGAGTTTAAGTACTTAGTTTCATTAAATAGCAATCTAAAAAAACTAAATAAGGAAAAAATATTAAGTATTTCAAATGAATCAGTAATTAGAGAAAGAATAAAAAAAATTGAAATCTTAAAAAATTATAAAGAAATAAAGATAACTGAAGAATATTCACTTAAATTAATTAACAATATATTTTCAAGATTAAATTTAAAATCCATAAGTGAATTCAAAATTTATTTAAAGGATTATGATTTAACATTAGAGGATGTTAAAAGAAGGATAACTATTGATGCCTTGTGGAATGAATTAATTTTTAAGAAATATTCACCTAAAGTGATAATCAATGAAGCCAAGATAAGAGAAAAAATTAATAAAAACAAAAATATTAACTCAAAAGAATACATGCTATCAGAAATTATTTTTGAAATAGGAAATAAAGAGCAGCTTAAAAAAAAATATAATGAAATAGTTCAAAGCATAACTCAAATAGGATTTGAAAATACTGCATCCATATATAGTTTTTCTAAAACTGCTAAAACAGGTGGGGATATCGGTTGGATAAGTGAAAACTCAATTAATAATAAAATTAAAAAAAACATTAATAATCTTAAAATCGGTGAACTTTCAAAACCTATAATTTTATCCAATGGTGTATTGCTGTTAAAAGTAACTGATATTAAAATTTCTAAAGTTAGTATTAATGTGGAGGCTGAGGTTAAAAGAGCTATAAACTACGAACGAGATAGACAATTAAATCAATATTCAAAAATTTATTACAATAAAATTAAAAAAAATCTAGAACTTAATGAATAAAAAGCCGATCATTATTGTTAGTGGAGAACCAAATAGTGTTTTTTTTGAAATTTTTTTTAAAAGTATTAAATCTAAGCACTACAAGAGTCCACTAATAATTATTGGTTCTAAAAAATTATTACAAAAACAAATGAAACAATTAGGTTTTAGTTTTGAAATTAATATTATAAATAAAAATTTTAATCAATTTAGTAAGTTAAATAATAAAAAAATTAATTTAATTAATATAGAATATAAATTCAATAATTGTTTTGAAAAAATATCTAATAAGTCTAACAACTATATAAAAAAATCTTTTGCTGTTGCTTTAAAAATTATCCAGCAAAATAAACTTTCTAAGTTTATTAATGGTCCCGTCTCTAAAAAATATTTTTTAAAAGGAAAAACTTTAGGTATTACAGAATACCTTGCAAAAAAAACAAGGAGTAATGAAGTTGCAATGCTAATATTTAATAAAAATTTATCCGTTAGCCCTCTTACAACACATCTAGCACTAAAGAATGTTCATAAAGAAATAACAAAACAAAAAATATACAAACAGATCAATCTAATTAATAGTTTTTATAAAAAAAAATTTAATAAACTTCCAAGAATTGCAATAACAGGCTTAAATCCACACTGTGAAAGTAATTTTAAAAATTCTGAAGAAGATAAAATAATAATTCCTGCTATTAAGAAATTAAGATTAAAAAATACCAAAATAAATGGTCCATTTCCTGCTGATACTATTTTTACAAAATCATTGATAAAAAAATATGATGTAATTATTGGTATGTATCATGATCAGGTGCTTTCCCCCATGAAGGCATTATATAATTTTGATGCAATTAATATTACTTTGGGTTTACCGTTTACTCGTATTTCCCCCGATCATGGTCCAAATTATTCCATGTTAGGTAAGAATTTATCTGATCCAAAAAGTTTAATTCAAGCCTTAAAGTTTTTAGATAAATAAGTGTATATAAAAACAAAAAAAAGTCTTGGACAAAACTTCTTGATAGATAGAGAGGTGCTTGAAAAAATTGTATCTATAACGGATATAACCAACAAAGAAGTCTTAGAAATAGGACCGGGTAGTGGAAATTTAACAACATATATCCTAAAACAGAAACCAAAGAAACTTTATGTTGTGGAAAAAGATGATGATTTAGCCATATTACTTAAAGAAAAGTTTGATACTGAAATAGAAATTATTAATGATGATATCTTAAAAATATCTGAAGATAAAATCTCAGATCAAAAATTATCTGTCTTTGGTAATTTACCATACAACATATCTACCGAGATTTTGTCTAAGTGGATTCTCAATATTGGTTCAAATTTTTGGTTTGAAAATTTAGTATTAATGTTTCAGAAAGAAGTTGCCAATAGAATTATATCAGAATTTAATAGCTCTACGTACGGCAGACTATCAATTTTATCTAGCTGGAAATTGAATGTAAAAAAAATAATAGATATCAAGCCACAAAGTTTTTCACCAAGACCTAAAATAGATAGTTCTTTACTTTTATTTACTCCGAAGAAAAATTTTTTTGAGTTAAAGGATCCAAAAAATCTTGAAAAGATTACTAGAATATTTTTCAGCCAAAGAAGAAAAATGTTAAAAAAACCCTTCAATCAAGTTTTTGCCAATGGAAAACAGGTTGCAGAAAAATTTGGAATTGATCTTAATCTTAGACCTCAAAATCTTGAACCTGAAACATATTTCAAACTTATAAAAGAATATGAAGACTTAAGAGGTTAGTTTTTCAACATGTTTTCTGATAAAATCTTTATCATAGTCTTTTGAACCATTATTAATTTCAGCATCAATTAAACTGCTAATTTTTGAATAACATTCTTCTAGATTATCGTTTATAATTACGTAATCATAATTAATCCAATGTAAAACATCTCTACTAAATTCTTTCATTCGCTCGTCTACTATTAGTTTATCCTTCATGTCTCTATTTGATAGTCTTTCAAATAATATTTTTTTGCTAGGAGGTAAAATAAAAAAAGTAATTAATTTATAGTTTAATTTTTTATTCTTAATTTGATCAGCTCCTTGCCAATCAATATCAAATATTACATTTTCACTTTTTTCTAATTTTTCAATTACTGGCGTTCTGGTTGTTCCATAAAGATGATTAAATACTTTTGCATATTCTAAGAACTCTTCATTTTTTATTAAATTTTCAAATTTATCATGATTGACAAAGTAGTAATCTTTGTCTGTAATTTCGTTAAGTCTAGGTTTTCTTGTGGTATGAGAAACTGAAATATGAAAATTTTTGTTTTTAGAGAGAAGTTTTACTAGCGTTGTTTTACCTGCCCCAGATGGGGATGATAAAATTACCATTATCCCATCTTTTTTTATGGACATTTAATTTCTAGTTTGCTTTGCCCGCTATAAAGTTAACAGCGTCACCTACAGTAAGAATTTTTTCAGCTTCACTATCCGAGATTTCTGAACCAAATTCTTCTTCAAAAGCCATTACTAACTCAACTGTATCTAAACTGTCTGCTCCAAGATCGTCTATAAAGCTCGAATCATCTAATACTTTTGCTTCATCAATACCTAAATGATCTGCTACAATTTTTTTAACTTTGTTTGAAATATCTTCTGACATAATGTTCCTTTTTGTTATATTTGGTTAATAGTTCAAAAAGTAATTTTGTCAACCCAAATACAGGCCACCATTAACATGCAATGTCTCTCCATTGATATAATCTGACTGATCTGAACTAAAAAAATTAACTGCATTAGCTATATCCTCGGGTTTACCTAGTTTTTTAGATGGAATTTTAGCAATTATTGTTTCTTTAAATTTTTCATCTATTTTGTCTGTCATAGCAGTACTAATAAAGCCAGGGGATATGCAGTTAACATTAATATTTTTTTTCGCATATTCGATAGCTAAGCTTTTTGACATTGCGACTATACCAGCTTTGGATGCTGTATAATTTGCTTGTCCAACATTACCAGTATGTCCAACTACTGAAGTTATATTGACAATTTTTCCAGATTTATTTTTAAGCATTTTTTTTATTGAATATTTGCACATTAAAAATGTAGAAGTTAAATTAATATTTATCACTTTTGACCACTCTTCTAAGCTCATTCTAATAGTTAAGTTGTCTTTAGTAATACCCGCATTATTAACAATGCAATCTAATGACCCACCTAATTCCTTTGTTGCATTTTCTATAAATTCTTCAATTTTGTCATGTTGAGAAATATCAAATTTAAGAATTTTTACATTATTAAATTTTTCTTTTAACTCTTCTAGCTTTTCCATTCTTGTGCCAGTAGCTAAAATATTCGCACCATTTTGGTTTAATCTCTCAACTATAGAATTACCAATTCCACCTGAGGCACCTGTAATTATAATATTTTTATTTTTTAAACTACTCATTGATATTAATTAACTTTATATCTTCTTCAGAATTTATTGCACTAACTTTAACATTTCTGTCAATTCTCTTAATTAATCCTGATAAAACTTTACCAGGTCCTATTTCTATAAATTCTGTAACACCCTTCTCAATCATAAATAAAACACTTTCACGCCAACGAACACTACTTTCAATCTGCCTAACTAATAATTCTTTTAATTCGTTTGAATTAGATATTTCTTTTCCTGTTACATTTGAAATAAGAATATTTTTAGGTTCATTAAAATTTAATTTTGCTACTTCTTCCTTCATTACAAGTGTCGCATTATTCATTAATTTACAATGAAACGGAGCACTAACTGGTAATTTAATATTTTTAATATTTGATGCCTTCAAATCAACCATGATTTTTTCTAGGTCTTCAATTTTTCCACTTAATACTATTTGACCTACAGAATTATCATTTGCAATAAAGCATTCGTATTTATCTTTATTTTCATCAATAATTTTTTCTATTACTTCGATTTCTGAGCCTAAAACTGCAACCATACCACCAACTCCTTTTGGAACAGAATTTTGCATTGCATCGCCTCTAATCTTTAGTATTTTTAAAGTATCTGAAAATGATAATGACTTAGCAGCAGTTAATGCTGAGTATTCTCCTAAAGAATGTCCAGCAAAAAATTTTGCTTTATCTAAATCGATTTTAAACTCTTCTTTAATTAACTTGAATATTGAATAGCTGAGTAAAAATATAGCTGGCTGAGTATTTTCAGTTAGGTCCAATTCTTCTTTAGGTCCATTTAAGATAAGGCTTGATATTGAAAAACGAAGTGTATCATCAGCTTCCTTGAATAGATCTTGAACTAAGCTATATTTGGCATGCAGGTCTTTACCCATTCCTACTAATTGTGAGCCTTGACCTGGAAAAATAACAGAAAACATTTAAATATCTAAAGTTTATTATGGTTTTAAGTGTTGTAATTCAATAATTATAATAGTATATCCTCACTTTTTATTAAAGAACAATTATGAATTTATACGAACACACAATAGTTGCTAGACAAGATACTAGCCCAGCTCAAGTTAAGCAATTAACAGAAAAGTATTCTAAAATAGTAGAAAAAAATGAAGGAGAAATAGTACAAACTGAAGATTGGGGTTTGTTAAATTTAGCTTACATTATTAAAAAGAATAAAAAAGGCATCTATATGCACTTTAAAATTAAAGGATCTGGAAAAATTATTGATGAATTAGAAAAAAATGAAGCAATTGATAAAAACCTACTAAGATATATGACAGTTAAGGTTAAAAAATTTAATTTAGAAGCTAAATACTTTTCAAAAAAAGATGAGTACGAAAAAAAAGAATATAAAAGAGAATATAATAGAGACTAATTATGCCATCAAAAAAAAGAACAGGAAATAAAAAAAAAGGTAGTCAAAGTAACTTTGCAAAACTAAGTATTTTTCAACCTAATAAATACAAGTTTAAAAAAACTTGCCCATTATCTGCTAAAGGTGCTCCAGAAGTTGATTATAAGAATATCAGATTGTTAAAAAAATATATGTCTGAAAACGGTAAAATTTTACCATCAAGAATTACAAATGTTTCACAAAAAAAACAAAGAGAGCTTTCTCTATCTATTAAGAGAGCTAGAAATTTAGCGTTAATTTAATGAAAGTTATACTTTTAGAAAATTTAAGAAGAATTGGATCTATTGGAGAAATTATAGATGTTAAAAGAGGCTTTGCTAGAAACTTCTTAATATCAAATAAAAAAGCTCTTTACGCTTCAAAAGAAAATATTGCAGAAGTTGAAAAGATTAAATCTGAGCTAAGTAAAAAAGATACTGAAAAGAAAAAAGAAGCTCAAAAAATTTCTGAACAAATTAATAATAAAGAATACGAAATTAAAAAATTAAGTACTGAGAATAAAGAACTTTATGGATCAGTTAAACCAACTGAAATTTCAAAACTAATATTAGAAAATGACAAGCTAGATATTAAACCTTCAATGATACAGCCAATAACTGAAATTAAATCAATTGGTAAATTTAAGGTAAAAATTATTCTACACTCTGAAGTAGATTCTGAAATTACTATTAATGTAGTTACAGCTGATACTATTCAGTAATTATACAATTTTTTCCCCAGCATATATTTGTTATTTTTTTAAATTTTAATTGAGATAAGATTTACTCATGGAAAATAACCTAAGCATAGTTAAAGATACATTTAAAGAACTTCCTAATAATATTGAAGCAGAACAAGCCGTAATTGGATCAATATTAGTTCAAAATGAAACGTTTGATGAAATAAATACTATCGTTTCTAATATTAACTTTTATGACCCAATGCATCAAAGTATTTTTTCAGCAATTGAAAGTTTAATTTACAAAGGGATGCTTGCAAACCCCATTACCTTAAAAAATTATTTTGAAAATGAAAAAGATGAGTTAAATATTCCTGAGTATTTAGTAAAAGTTACAAAATTTTCTACCCCACCAAGACAAGCAATAGAATATTCAAGAATTATTTATGATATGTTTGTTAGAAGAGAATTAATTAAGATATCTGAAAATACTATTGATGCTGCAAAACTAAATGCACTTGATGTTAATGGCCAGAATATAATTGAAAATTCTGAAAGATTATTATTTGATCTTGCAGAAAAAGGATCATTCAATTCGTCACTTGTTAAATTTGATGAAGCGATGAAACAAACTATTGAGATGGCTTCAGCGGCATATCAAAATGATGAAGGCATTGTGGGTGTTCCTACAGGTCTAAGAGATTTAGATGATAGATTGGGTGGACTTCATAATTCAGATTTAATTATTATTGCAGGTCGTCCATCAATGGGTAAAACTGCTTTAGCAACAAATATAGCTTTTAATGCAGCTCAAAAATTACAGGAAAAAGGAAAAAAATCTGCAGTTGCCTTCTTTTCACTTGAGATGTCTTCTGAACAATTATCAACCAGAATTTTAGCAGAACAATCTAGAATTAAATCAAATGACATTAGAAGAGGAAGAATTTCTGATGAGCAGTTTGATAAATTTATTGAAACATCAAAAAACATATCTGAACTTCCATTATATATAGATGAAACGCCAGCTATCAGTATTGCTGCTATGAGTAACAGAGCAAGACGTATTAAAAGATTATTTGGTTTAGATTTGATTGTTGTAGATTACATTCAATTGATGAGAGGATCAGGAAATAATAGAGACGGTAGAGTTCAAGAAATTTCTGAAATTACTCAAGGCCTTAAAGCAATGGCAAAAGAACTTAAACTTCCAGTAATTGCTCTATCACAACTGTCAAGAGCAGTAGAGCAAAGAGATGATCACAAACCTCAGTTATCAGATTTAAGAGAATCTGGATCAATTGAGCAAGATGCTGATGTTGTAATGTTTGTGTATAGAGAAGCGTATTATCTAGAGAGAAAAGAGCCTAGACCTGCAACTGTTGAACACGCTGAATGGCAAGCAAAAATGAATGAAGTTTCTAATCTAGCAGAACTTATTATTGGAAAACAAAGACACGGTCCAACAGGTAATGTTATGGTAGAATTTGAGGCAATGTTTACCAAATTTAAAGATACTCAAACTAACTAATATCCAATATATTAGACATGAATGCTGTCTTTGTTTTATCAAAATATTGTTTTAAAAAACCCTAAATCAATTTTTGTATTACTATTAATTACCCTTTTAAGTTTTGGTTATTTTTCTAAGGATTTTAGGCTAGATGCCTCATCTGACACTCTATTAATAGAAGGTGATCCTGATCTTGAATATTTAAAAGAAATCACTGAAAGATATGGTTCTAAAGAATTTTTAGTCTTAACCTATTCTCCTAATGAAGGAATGATAACTGAATCTTCTATTAATAATCTTTTAAGTTTAAAGTATAAAATCCAAAGTCTAGATTGGGTTCATAGTGTTATTACGCTACTCGATATTCCTTTATTAAGTAATTCAGAAGCGCCTCTTCAGGAAAGATTGGAAAGCTTTAAAACTTTAAAAGACGAGGGTGTTGATACTGAAAGAGGATTTAAAGAAATATTAAATAGTCCAGTTTTTAGAAATTTTGTAATAAGTGAAGATGGCAAGACAAGTGGCATAATTGTTTATATAAAAAAAGATGAACTAAAAGATATTGAAAATAAATCAGTTCAAGAGATTGAAAATTATAAAGACACTTTAAAAAAGAAAAATCACGAAAATATCACTCAGATAAGAGAGATCATTAAAACCTATGGAGATGTTGGAAAAATATATCTTGGAGGTATTCCAATGATCACAGATGATATGATGTCATTTATTAAAAGTGATATTATTGTTTTTGGTCTAGGAGTTCTTTTATTTATTATCGCTACTCTATGGTTTATATTTAGAAAACTAATTTGGATTATTGTTCCAATTAGTAGTTGTTTTTTTTCAGTTTTAATTATGACAGGTCTACTTGGACTTCTAGGCTGGAAGGTTACCGTTATATCCTCAAACTTTATTGCCCTAATGTTAATTCTAACTATGGCAATGAATATTCATATGAGTACCCGGTTTCTACAATTAAGAGAAGATTTTCCAAATTTAGATAATTTAAAAATTATTACAATGACAGCTAGTAAGATGTTTTGGCCGATCATTTACACAGTTCTTACAACTATATGTGCTTTTTTATCTTTAGTATTTAGTGGCATTAAACCAATTATTGATTTTGGATGGATGATGACTTTAGGATTAATAACTTCTTTTATCATTACATTTACCTTACTCCCTACTCTACTGAACTTTATGTCCAACAACAAAGTGAAGGTCAAAGAAGAGGCAGATTCTAAGATTACTTCTTTTTTTGGTAAAATTTCTATTAACAATAAAAGTATAATTTTTTTAGTAACAGGTTTGGTTGTTGCCTTAAGTGTTAATGGCATAAGTAAACTTGAAGTTGAAAATAGTTTTATAAATTATTTTAATAAAAATACTGAGATTTATAAAGGCATGAAACTTATTGATGAAAAACTAGGTGGTACTACACCTTTAGAAGTTATATTAAAATTTCCGAAGAATGTCGCTGTAGAGTCTAAGGAAGATGATGAGTTTGAAAGCTGGGATGATGAAGGTGGTAAAGATGATGAAAAATACTGGTTTACTAAAGATAAAATTGAAAAAATTCAAAATGTTCATAATTATTTAGATAATCTTCCTGCGGTTGGAAAAGTTTTATCATTTAGCTCAATCATTGAAGTTGCTACACAGTTAAATAACAACAAACCCCTTGGAACCTTAGAAATGGGTGTTCTTTATTCCAAAATTCCAGAAAGTATAAAAAAAGATATTATAGATCCCTACATATCCATAAAAGATAATGAAGCAAGGATAAGTCTTAGAATTATTGACTCACAGGAAGGTTTAAGAAGAAATGATTTAATAAACCAAATAAATTATGACCTTGAGAATAGATTAAAACTTAACAAGGAAGAATTTAAACTAGCTGGTGTTTTAATTTTATTTAATAATTTACTCCAAAGTCTTTTTAAATCTCAAATACTAACATTGGGTTTGGTTATGGTTGGAATCTTTGCCATGTTTATGATTTTATTTAGAAATTTTAAACTATCTCTTATTGGTGTTGTTCCTAATTTTATTGCAGCTTTTTTTATTTTAGGAATTATTGGTCTGCTTGGGATACCACTTGATATGATGACTATTACTATTGCTGCTATTACTATCGGGATAGCAGTAGATAATAGCATTCATTATATTTATAGATTTAAAGAAGAGTTTTTAAAAAATAAAGATTATAATAAAACACTAAAAGTTTGTCACTCAACAGTCGGTGTTGCAATACTAAATACATCAATAACTATTGTCTTTGGTTTTTCAATTCTTGTTTTCTCTAAATTTATACCAACAATTTACTTTGGTGTATTTACTGGATTAGCGATGTTGCTTGCCATGATTTCTGTATTAACTTTGCTACCCTCTCTTATTTTAATAAGTAAACCATTCGGAAAATAAAGTTATTATGCTTGATACTTTAATAGATTTTTATCAAGCAGTCTCTTTAATAGATCTAATATTTTTAATCATTACAATTTTTTCAGTCATCAAGTGTTACAGTAAAGGTTTTGTTTTAAGTTTATTGTCAGCTTCAAAATGGTTGTTGGCTTATGTTGTAACTTTAATTCTTTTTCCAAAAGCTAAGCCTTATTTTAAAAATATAATTGATAGTGAATATGTCTTAGATATTGCACTCGGTATAACTATTTTTGTTTTAGTGGTCTTTATTATTCTAATTGCAAACAAGGCTATTAGTAAAACAGTAAAATTTGTGGGATTAGGAAGACTCGATTCCTTATTTGGCTTATTTTTTGGATTTATTCGAAGTTATGTAATCTGCATTTGTTTATTTTCAGCTATAGATATTGTGTATAATTATAGTAAATGGCCAATTAATACTGATAAATCATACACCTTTCCATACATAGAAAAAGGTAGTAATTATTTGTTGAAAGAGTTCCCAAATGAAAAAAACTATCAAGATTCTAAAGAAAAAATTGAAGAACTATAATCCAAAACTTAAAGAAGAATGTGGTGTATTTGGTATAAGCAATAGTAATGATGCTGCTGCCCTAACTGCTTTAGGTCTTCATGCGCTTCAACATAGAGGTCAGGAAGGTTGTGGGATTGTATCATTTGATGGGGAAAAATATCATTCAGAAAAAAGATTTGGTTTGGTTGGAGATAACTTTAACAAAGAAAAAGTATTAAAAAATTTACTTGGGAAATATGCTATTGGTCATAACAGGTATAGTACTACTGGTGAAAATACCTTAAGAAATATCCAGCCTTTCTTTGCAGATACTAACGCAGGTGGTATTGGCGTTGCACATAATGGAAATTTAACTAATTCTGTTACACTTAGAAATAAGTTAGTTGAAGATGGTGCAATTTTTTACACAACATCAGATACTGAAACAATTGTTCAATTAATTGCAAAATCAAAAAGAAACAACACAGTTGATAAGGTTATTGATGCAATATTTCAAATTCAAGGTGGCTACGCACTGGTTATGCTTACACAAAGTACGTTAATAGGTGTTAGGGACCCATATGGAATACGGCCTTTAATTATTGGTAAAATAAAAGACAGTTACGTATTGGCATCTGAAACATGCGCACTAGATATTATAGGAGCTAAGTACGTAAGAGATGTGGAGAATGGTGAAATTGTTTTGATTGAAAATAATGAGTTAAAAAGCTTTAAACCTTTCCCTCCAAGAAAAGTTAGGCCTTGTGTTTTTGAATATATTTACTTTGCAAGACCAGATAGTTTATTAGATGGAAAATCAGCTTACGAGCATAGAAAAAACTTAGGAATAGAACTTGCTAAAGAAAATAAAATTGATGCAGATATAGTAGTTCCTGTACCGGACTCAGGAAATGCTGCAGCGCTTGGATTTGCTCAACATTTAAAAATTAATTTTGAATTAGGTTTAATTAGAAATCATTATGTTGGAAGAACTTTTATAGAACCCAGTCAAAAGATTAGAAGTTTGGGGGTTAAATTAAAATTAAATGCTAATCAAACTACAATTAAAGATAAAAGAATTATTTTGATAGATGACTCTTTAGTTAGAGGAACAACTTCACATAAAATTGTTAAAATGCTTTATGATGCTGGTGCAAAAGAGGTTCATGTTAAAATTGCCTGTCCAGAAATTAGATATCCAGACTTTTATGGAGTGGATACACCAACTAAAAAAGAGCTTCTTGCAGCAAATAAAACAAATGAAGAAATTTGTGAATATATAGGTGCTAAATCTTTGGATTTTTTATCGATTGAGGGTTTGTATAGAGCAATAGGATTTGAAAAACGTAACGACACGTACCCTCAATTAACTGATCATTATTTTACAGGTGAATACCCTGTTAAGCCTATTGACGTACTGGGTGATGATAAAATTACTCAATTATCATTGCTAAGTACTGCTTCGAATAACTAAATAAATTATCATATAACCCTTATAGAGAAGAGCTGAACATAAAGGCTTTAAAATGAATTTTAAATCCTTATATATAAATCAATGATCACTCACAAAGAGCACATAATCAAATATTTTAAATCTGGAATTAAAGATACTGAAAATTTTAAGATTGGTATTGAGCACGAAAAGTTTTTATTTGATGAAAAAACAAACAAAAGAGTAGATTACCCTACTGTCCTTAAAATGTTTTCACTACTTAGAGAATTTGGATGGAAGCCAATAATGGAAAAAGAGAATATTATTGGATTACAGAAACAAGGAAAAAGTATTACTCTTGAGCCTGGAAATCAAATTGAATTATCAGGTGATAAGTTAAATAATATTCATGAGGCTTGTGCCGAATCTCACGATTATTTATTTGAGTTGCAACAAGTAACAAAAAAATTAAATTTAAAAATTGTTAGTGCAGGTTTTGATCCTATCTCAAGTCTTAAAGAAGTTCCAAATAATCCAAAGCAAAGATATCAAGTAATGACCAAAGATATGCCTAATGGTGGTTCTTTAAGTCTAGACATGATGTATAGAACTTGTGGTACACAACTTAATTTAGATTATGAATCAGAAAAAGATTTTATTAAAAAATTCAAGATAATAAATTCTATTGTACCTATATCTATTGCACTGTTTGCAAATTCTTCAATAGTTGAAAAACAAAAAAGTGGTTTCAGCTCTTATCGATCTAAAGTTTGGCAAGAAACATCGAGAGGTGGTTTACCAGAAGTATTTTTTGATAACATGGATTTTGAAAAATATGCAGATTTTTCAATAAACTTTCCTTTATTATTTATCCAAAATGAAAAAGAATATTTATCAGGAAGTGGTTATTCATTTTCAGATTTCATGAGTGGAAAAATTAATGAAGTTAACAACAGACTTCCAACTGAAGCTGATTTAACTACTCACTTAAGTACAATTTTTACAGAAAATAGACTTAAGAAATATATAGAATTAAGATCAATGGATACTTGTGGCTGGGACTGTTTGTGTTCTGGACCTGCTTTTAATACTGGAATTTTATATGGCAACTTAGATGAAGCTTACGAATTAATTTCTAAGTGGGATAAAAATAAAATAATTAATGCCTATCTAGAGGCACCAAAAAAAGGTTTTAATACCGAATTGATGGGAAAAGATCTATTACATTGGTCATCATTGCTACTGGGTATTTCAAGAAAAGGATTACTAAACAGAGATATTTTGAATAAATCTAATGATAATGAAGCTAAATTTTTAAATCACTTAGATAAACTAATTGATAACAAGTCAACAAACGCAGATCATATGATGGATAAATTTTCTAAGAATGAAAATTTAAACGATTTATATGACAAATAAGATAGTTGCAATTCAAGGTGATCATCCCTCAAAACTAAAACCTTTAACTGATACTAGTATATTTCTAGCTATTGAGGCTCAAAGGTTAAAATATAAGATTTTTTATTATGAGCCTAAAGACCTTTCAATAATCGACGATAAGGTCATAGCTAACGGATATTACGTAGAGTTTAATTATTCAGATAAACGTTTTTTTAAAATATTGCATAATCAAAAACTAGAACTTACTAAATGTAAGTATATTTTGATACGTCAAGATCCTCCTTTTAATTTAGAATACATTTCAACAACTTACATATTGGATAAGATAAAAAATAAAGTTAAAATTATTAATAATCCAACGTCTATTAGAAATATCTCTGAGAAACTATACTCAACATTTTTTCAAAAATATATGCCAGATACAATTTTCACAAAAGATATGAATGAAATTAATAAATTTTTTTCAAAAAACAAACAAATGATTATAAAACCTATTCATAGCTTTAGTGGAAATGATATTCACTTATTTGAAAATAAGATTAATACTAAATTAATTACAAATTTTATAAAAAAACATGGACATATTATGTGCCAAAAGTTTTTGCCTAAAATTAAGTTTGGAGATAAAAGAGTTTTTATAATTAATGGTAAAGTTTGTGGTGCCATCTCCAGAGTTCCAAAAAAAGGATCTTTTTTAAGCAACATGAGTAAAGGGGCCATACCTATTTCTGTTAAACTAACAAAAAAAGAAAATAAAATTTCAAATTTAATTGGCAAAAATCTTAAAAAAAATGATATCTACTTTTCGGGGATTGATTTTATTGATCAAAAATTAAATGGAGATATTAATGTAACTTCTCCTACTGGATTAAAATCTTTTTATGATCTTACAAATATCAATCTTGCAAAAGTATTTTGGAAAGGATTAAGGGCTTGAACAATTTATCTGAACAACAAAAAGGGTCTTTACTCGCCTTTGTTGCAGTAATGTTTATTACCCCTGATAGCTTATTTATAAGACTTTCTAATGTAGATACCTGGGGCCTAGTTTTTTATCGAGGTCTTATTCCTTTCATCACTGTATTTTTAGGAATGTTATTAATTTATAAATTAAATTTCTTTAAAATGCTTTTTTCAAGCGGCTATCATGGGCTACTTTATATTGGCACTTTTTCTGTAACTAATATTACTTTTGTTGTTTCAATACAAAATACTAATGTTGCCAATACATTAGTTATGATTGCAATGGCTCCTATGTTGTCTGCAATACTTGGAGCAATATTTTTAAAAGAATTACCTGATAGAAAAACATGGATTACAATATTTGTAACTTTTACAGCTGCCATTTATATATTCTACGATTCAATACAGTTAGGTAACTTTTTTGGGGATATATTAGGCTTAATAACTGCTTTAGGTTTAGCTGTTGGTGCGGTTACTATTAGATCTGCAAAGGATAAAAACCTAATTCCTGCAGCTGTTGTTGGTAAGTTAATTGTAGCTATGTTTGCGCTTCTATTTATTGAAAGTTTTGCACTAGCGGATAGTGACCTAATTATTGTTCCTTTAATGTGTGTTATGTGTGTTGCTATACCTTTTGTGCTAGTCACCATGGCTCCAAGGTTCATACCCGCAGCTGAAGTGAACCTATTTTTCTTATTAGAGACTATAATTGGTCCTATTTGGGTATGGTTGATTATTAAGGAGCAACCCAGTCTTGAAACTATGCAAGGTGGTGCTGTTATCATCACGGCCATCGCAATCCACTCATTTATCAAATTAAAGAATTCTTAATTTAATCACAATTAAGACTTGATTTACATTTAGATCGCAAATAAGTACGGTCAATTTTATGAATAAAGTTTTAAAGAATTCTTGGGCATTATTTTTAGGTATGGGCTTTTTAATGATGGCCTATGGATATCAGAGTTCACTCCTAGGGGTAAGAGCAGTGAAAGAAGAATTTAGTCTAGCCGCCACCGGCTTTATGATGTCGGGCTATTTTGTTGGATACTTCATTGGTACATCAACAATTACTAGTCTTATATCTCGAGTTGGTCATATCAGAGTTTTTGCAGCTTTTGCATCTTTAGCTTCTTTAGTCATCTTGGTTCACTCCGTTTTTATTAATCCATATATCTGGTTTATTCTAAGAGTTTTAACCGGAATAAGTATGGTTTGTATTTATACTGTCGCTGAAAGTTGGTTGAATGATAGATCAAGTAATAAAAATAGAGGAAGTGTTTTGTCTATTTATATGGTTATTTTATATGGTTCAATGGGTATAGGTATGTTTTTATTAAACTTTAGCAATCCTATAAATTATGAACCTTTCATATTAATTTCAATTATTACATCTATTGCTCTTATACCAATTTTATTAACTAAAAAAAAACCACCTACATTTAAAAAGATTAAGGGTATGCCTTTAAAAGAACTTTATGAGACCTCACCTTTTGGAGTGGTAAGTGCATTTTTTTATGGAACTATTCAAGCAGCACTATTTACATTGTTAGCAGTATATGCAGCATCAATGAATTTTACTATATTCCAAATATCACTTGTAACTTTTCTGCTAGCAGTTTCTGGTGCTGTTTCACAATATCCTATTGGAAAACTTTCTGATAAATACGATAGAAGGAAAGTAATAGTGATTTCAACTTTTGGTGCATGTATTTTTGCTATGCTTGCTATTATATCGTCAGACCAAATGTATTTACCTGGTGAACTTGCCACAAGCAAAGTGTGGTTTTTTATTTTTTTAATTTGTTTTTCTATTTGTAGTCTACCAATGTTTTCATTAATTTGTGCTCATACCAATGATTACATACCAAAAGAAAAATTTGTAGCAGCTGGAGCTGGTATACAGTTTACATTTGGCTTGGGTGCAATGGGTGGTCCATTTCTTTGTTCAATCTTTATGAATATAGTTGGTTCAAATGGATTTTTTTTATTTTTACTTATCTTTCATGCCTTAATAGGAATATTTGGTATTTATAGAATGAAGATTAGAGCAACTGTAGAAAACCCAGACTCTCAGTTCGTTGCTATGCCTTCATCTATTACACCTGCTGGAATTGAATTAAACCCAACAACAGAGCCTATTGAAGAACCACAAAAAATTGAAGAAGTTCAAACAACAACTAATCTTTAAGCATATTGGCCTGCCACATAGCCAGAAGACCAAGCCCATTGAAAATTATACCCACCTAGGTGACCAGTAACATCCACAACTTCTCCAATAAAAAATAATCCAGGGTGTTTATTGGACATCATTGTTTTAGAAGAAATTTCTTCAGTATCAATACCGCCCAAAGTAACTTCTGCAGTTCTATAACCTTCAGTTCCAGTTGGATTTATCGCCCAAGCATTTATAGAATTACTCAAACTGTTTAATACTTTGTTAGATAATTCACATATATTTCCACCAACATTATTTGAGTTGCAGATTATATGAGCTAATCGTTTAGGAAGGATTTCAGAAATTATAATGCCTATATCTTGTCTAGGATTAGAAATTTTTCTATCATTTAGAAATTTATCTACATTTAGTTTTGGTGATAAGTTAACTTTAATGTCAGCTCCCAATTTCCAATAAGAAGAGATTTGTAATATAGAAGGTCCACTCAAACCTCTATGGGTAAACAACATTCCTTCCTCAAAAAAAGTCTTTTTAAATGAAACAACTGCTTCAACGGATAACCCTGTAAGTTCCTTGCAAATTGCTAGTATTTTTTCACTAAAAGTTAAAGGAACTAGCGCAGGTAATGTTTCAATAACTTTTAAATTAAATTTTTGAGCAATATCATAACCAAATTTACTTGCTCCAATTTTTGGGATAGATAGACCACCTGTTGCAATAATTAAAGATTCACAAAAATATTTATTACCTCCAACAACTATAAAATATTTATCATCTTGTTTGTCTATATCATCAATAGTTGTATCTTTTTTTAAAACTACATTTGCCATCTCACACTCTAAAAGTAGCATATCAATAATTTGTTGGGCACTTTCATCACAAAAGAGTTGTCCTAATTTTTTTTCATGAAATTTAATATTATGTTTCTTTATTAAATCTATGAAGTTATTTTGTGTGTATTGTTTTAAAGCTGATATTACAAATTTTGGATTGTTTGAAATAAACTTGCTGGGGTGTGTGTGTATGTTTGTAAAATTACATCTTCCACCGCCTGATATTCTAATTTTTTCTCCTATCTTTTTTGCATGATCAATTAAAAGTACTTTTCTTCCACGTTTACCAGCTTCTATAGCACTCATCATGCCTGCTGCACCCGCACCTACTACAATAACATCATATTTTTCTGTCATGAATTAATTATAAAATTTAATAATGTGGTGGTTTCGTATCTTCTTTATTAATACTAGATTCAATTCCGCTATCTAATTCTTCAATTCTTTTATTAAGGTTTGAAATTTCTTTTTTAAAGCTCATAATTTCTTTTTGCTGGGAATAAAGCTCACTACTCATTTGAGACATTTCTTGCTGTAGAAAAGTAATCTGTTCTTCTAACTTTTTAACTAAGTTTTCCATAAATCATAACTTATTGCTTCTTTTAAAGTAAATCAATTAGTCAATCCTAGTATTTTTTGTTAATATAATAATATTGCTAATAAGATTGTTCTAATTAAAAAATACATTATTATATAAATATTAAAAATTATGCCTTCATTCGATGTAATAAGTAAAATTAATTATCCAGAATTTGATAATGCTCTTGCTAATTGTTTAAGAGAAATTGGTAATCGATATGATTTTAAGGGACTTAAAATTTCAATTGAAAGAAAAGATAAGATAATCACCACACTAGCACCAGACGAATTAAAATTAAAACAAGTAAATGAATTACTACAAATTCATCTTATAAGAAGAAAAGTAGATCCGAGAGTAATAGTTATTAAAAATTCAGAAAGTGCTGCAGGTACAACTGTCAGGCAAGTCAGTGAATTAGAAGAAGGTATTAGCCAAGAAAATGCTAAAAAAATTATTGCTGATATAAAAAAACTTAAACTTAAAATCCAGATTAAAATTCAAGGTGAAGAATTAAGGGCTGAAGGAAAAAAAAGAGATGATCTTCAAGAAGCAATGGCTGCAATAGAAGCTATTGATATTGGTCTGCCAATTGAATTTGTAAATTTTAGAGATTAATTTCATTTTTTTATGAATAAAGAAAACGCAAGTAAACTGTGGAAAATGATACAGGATGCTGGCGATTATTTACTGGGTCAGTTACCAAGCCATCCTAACCACCCTAAAGGAAGAAACCCCTATGCCCATGTTGCTCTATGCGTCAAAGAGAAGTTTGGCAACTCATATAAAGATATTCCTGATGATAAGTTTCAAGAAGTTGTTGATTACATTAACTTTTTGAAAGAGAACCCAAGTTAAGCAAGAGAACATTTTGTTCCAACCCAGAAATGTTTGGGGTTTGTTTGGGGTCTATCCCAGATAATCCTATAACCCAGAACCACGATCCCTAAAAGTTTTTTCATTTAATTTAATCTCTCTAAATATTCCTTCAAAACTACTATCATCTTTTCGTTGTATTCCATCATATGATTGTCTTTTTCAGGAAAATAAAAATATTTTGGTTCATTAGCTAATTCATACATTTTTTTACCCATCCAAAATGGCACAATTTTATCTGCTTCTCCATGCATAATTAAAATTGGAGACTTAAGATTTTTAATTTTTTTATCACTTTCGTATTTATCTTTAAGTAAAAATCTAATTGGAAAATATGGATACACATTTTTTGCTGCATCAACCATAGATGTAAATGGGGATTCCAAGATAACGCCTGCAAATTTATGGTTTTGGGCAACATGAGTTACAATCCCAGTACCTAAAGACTCGCCATACAGAACAATGTCATTATCTTTAAGTCCTTTTTCTTTTAACCAATTAATTGCACTCTCGCCGTCTTCATATAAACCTTTTTCTGATGGTTTGCCTAAGTTTCCACTAAATCCTCTCCAAGAAATAATTAAAAAATTTATATTCATGTCTTTAAAATGATTAATTTTATGTATTCTATTTTCTAATGTTCCTGCATTACCGTGAAAGAAAATTATAGTTTTAAAATTGCTAAGATCTTTTTCGTGAAACCATCCAAGTAATTCAAAATTATCACTTGTCATAATTTTTACTTTTTCTATTTTAACTTTCAATTCATCGCCAAAATAATTATTTTCTTTTGGCTCGTATAATAAATTTCTTTGAAATATAAATATAATAAAAAGTAAAGAAAAGTAAACTATTGGTATAATTAAAATTATTTTCAACAAATAATCTTTAAAATTTTTTTTCATCTTCTTCTTTGTTTTTAGAGCAAGAAACTAACAACAAACCTAGAACCACGATCCCTAAAAGTTTTTTCATATTAATTAAATGTTTTCTTAACCATTTCTTTAAACTCTTCGCTAGCCCATTCACTCAAAACAGTTAAACTAGGGTTATCGGTTCTTAATTTTTCAAACTTTTCTTCCATATCTTTAGAGAAATTATTTCCCTCTATATATATGCCGTTAAGATTATTAGTTTTAGCAGCCCAATCAATAATAGCCTGCCCTGCTTTATCAGTTATTCCGCACTCAACAAATGCGATTACTGAAGTTGTTAAAGGAATATGATTAAGAATTGTAATTACCCCTTCATCTTTTAAATCTTCATTAAAACTCATGCTTATCGTACCTAGTTGCGGTCCTTTATTTTGGTCAATTTTCTTAATTGCAGTTGCAATATTTTTTGCATCTTTAATGTTTAAGTTAGCTTTTCGAATAACTAAATCATAAGATTTATCGTTATCACCTGTAGACTTTAAATTGTTAGCAACCTCTATACTTTTAGGTTTTTTTGTTTCAACTAAAGCATCAATTAAATCTTGCATAATAATATTTGAGTAACTTGTACTACACCACAACAAACCCAGAACCATGATCCCTAAAAGTTTTTTCATGATCAATATTTAATTCCTATAAGCACGATCTTTATTGTCATTAAGATATTAAAATAGCTTCAGCATCATAAATAAAACAACAGATTGAATTAAAAAGCCAGTTACGACAACTCCAACAGCTCTCCAGGTGCTTTTATAATCTAGAGCTTGTCTTACAGCAATAACCATTGCAACTAGCATCCATATTGCTGCTGCAATAAAAGCTATATTCATCAAATTAGGAATGATACCAAAAACTCGAATAAGTCCTGGTGCACTAGAAAAACCAATTGTTCTTAATAACTGACCATGATCAGCTTCGGTTGTAGGTTCTGGAAAAAATTTCACTCCAATAAAATAAACTAAGTAAGCCCAAACAAACCAACTAACCAATGCTAACAAAGGGGCCATCAAAAAATTAGATGTTCCAAGTGATAAAGCTCCCACTCCTGCTGCCAAACTTGAAAGCACCACAACTCCTGCTGCTTGAAATGTTGCCGATTTATCAGCCTCTACCTCTTCGTAAAGATTAACATCTAACTTACAAGCTCTTATAATTCTGTTTATATATTGAGAATTCATTTTTTTGTCCTTTTAATATTTTTTATCATTTTATTAATATAGCTTTCTTATTTATAAGTCTTTACAATTTACTATACTTTTTAATAAGCTAATACTAATATAGTAACCATGAAGCTATTAGAATGTATAATGCGTGTCATAATTAATTTTTTTGCTTATCTAATCTTGTCACTTATAGCAATTTACTGTTTAATTTTTATTGCTAGTTATTTTGCAAGCCAAACTTATGCCATAACTCACGGAGAATATTTTTTAATTTGGATTGTGATGGCAGTTTTTATTAGACAAGTCAGCGGAGATGTTTCGGCATTATTTTTTAATAAATCTAAAAGAAAATAATCTTAAAATATAAAGATTATTTAATTCTTAACTTCCTTTTCCAGGCTTTTCACTAAAATATTTTAAGTTACCTTTGACCCCTCGCTATTTTTCTTAATGGTTGCGTAGCTTTTAGCATCCAATTTACCTTGTTCCAGTTGTACATCTAAACCCTAATCAGGTGTCTAGGTGATGGAAGGAAGTTTATTCAGCATTCGAAAATGTCTCTAGTTTGTTTGAGAAATCGTTTCTAAAAGTTGATCAACATCACTCTCTTTAGTATTCCAAGCAGCAACAAGTCTTACTGCTTTTCCATCTAACTCTTCTTGATTCATTTTATAACCTTCTGAATTAAGGTGCTTAATGATAGGTTTTGGAAATTTAGCAAATACTTCATTTGCTTCTGTCGGATAAGCTAATTCAATATTTTGATTTGAGTTTAACCCTTCACTTAATTTTTTTCCCATCTTATTTGCGTGTTTTGCATTTCTTAGCCAAACATCATTTGAAATATAAGCTTCTAGTTGAGCTGAAACAAAACGCATTTTTGAAAGTAGATGCCCTGATCTCTTCATTAAGAAAGGTAAGTTACCCACTAACTCTGGTTTAAAAAATATAATTGCTTCTGCTGCAATACATCCATTTTTAGTTGCACCAAAAGATAAAACATCTATTCCAGACTTCCATGTCATTTCAGCAGGAGTTGCACCTAAAGATACCAAGGCATTGGCAAATCTAGCTCCATCCATGTGCATTTTTAAATTATGCTTATGAGTGGTTTCAGATATAGCTGCAATTTCATCTAACTGATAAACTTCACCTGTTTCACATAATTGGGTAATACTTACCACGGAAGGTTGTGTGTGATGTACGATACCAACTCCTCCAATATTTTCAGATAACTCTTCTGGTGTAAATTTTCCATTAATTCCATTTAAGGGTACAAGTTTTGCACCACCTGTATAAAATTCAGGGGCCCCACATTCATCTGTATTGATATGTGAATGTTTGTGACAATAAATACTTCCAAAAACTGGTGTCATTGCTGATAAAGCTAAAGCATTAGCGGCTGTACCTGATGCAGTTGGATAAACAATTACATCCTTTTCAAAAATTTCGGAAAACTTATTTTGTAAGTTTGTTGACCACTCATCATTACCATATGGCGTACTGTCTCCTTCATTAGCTTTTATAATTGCGTCTAAAACTTCAGGACATGCACCCGCTACGTTGTCAGAAGCAAATTTAACTCGCTCTCTTTTTGTTTTAATTTTAGATGACATAAATATTATTGTTTTGGAAAGTAATCTTTTAACTCTCCTTCACGGTAAACATCTGCTGTACAGCAATGAAGACCTCCACCAAATGCATAGGCGTCTCTCATCTCTACTGGTATTACTTCCATTCCTAATTTATCTAGCTGTTCAGCCTGATAAACTTCACTTTTTTCAACACAAACAGTTTTTGGATCTAATACTAGAACATTCATAGATAACCAGGTAGATGAATAACATAATGCTGGTGGCTCATTGTGTGCTGGTTGTGCACTATCAATAATTTCCCATCCGTTGTTTTCAAATAATTTTCTTTGTTCTATTGGAAGTTTTCTTTGAGGATTATTGATAATTAAACCTTCTTTGATTGGTGTAAATGTTGCATCAATATGAATCGGGTATGGGTCACCTGGAAAATTAACAGCATGAACTCTATGATCTTTGTAATGTCTTTTAAGCCAATCAATCCCTTTAAGATTGGTTGTAAAACCATGTTGAACTACTAAATCTTTACCAAATCTTAAAACATCTGCAGCATCAAATAAAGGTTCCTCTTCAGTAGTTACAAAAAACTTATCTTCAGTCCATTCTAATCTTTTTTGAATACCGATTTTATCTGATAAATAATCTTTTCTGTAATCTGCATCAGTTAACCTTGGTTTAGGAGCAGCTTCATGTCTCATATTAGGATCATCATCATAATATTTTTTTAACAAAGGTCTGTAACATAGATATTCGAACCATCTACATCTATAACTCATCGTTGCTTCTAAAATTTCACTTCCAACAGTTAATAAAACATCTCTTGGTGGCATGCAGCCAAACATTGTATCTGCTTCCCAATCTGGAGTTGATGTTTTTTTATTAAAATCTATTGGATCTGGTCTATCTACTTTAATGCCTCTTTTAATTAGCATATTTGAAAAATCATCTAACAACTGATTTGCCTTATCAACTGTGTCTTTTGTTCTTGGTCCAAACTGACCACGCATATCAGAATCTTCTGGAACCTTAGCATCCAAAGCTGGTTCTGGAGCTGGTATACAAGTGCCATCTGCCTTACCAACAATTACATGTTTTAAAGGATCCCATTCATTCCAACTATTGACTACGGTTTTTTCACTCATAATTTATGATTTAATAATATTATGTTCTGGACCAAAAGGAAACTTAGTAATGTTTTCAGCATTATCTTTTCCAATAACCAAGATATCATGCTCTCTGTAACCTCCAGCACCTGGTTTTCCATCAGGTATCATGATCATAGGCTCCATAGAAATAACCATATTTTCTTCTAAGACAGTATCTATGTCCTCTCGTAATTCTAATCCAGCTTCTCTTCCATAGAAATGAGACAAGACACCAAATGAATGACCATAACCAAATGTTCGGTAATGAAGATAACCAAGCTCAGCAAATAGCTCATTCAACTCATGGCAGATAGCAGAACATTTTACACCTGGTTTAATTAACTCTAGTCCTCTTTTATGAACTTTAACATTTGCTTCCCACGCTTTTAAAGAAGCGTCATCAATTTTATCTACAAAAAGAGTTCTCTCTAGAGCTGTGTAGTATCCTGAAATCATAGGAAAGGTATTTAAAGAAAGAATATCTCCTGATTTCAATTTTCTATTCGTTTTTGGGTTGTGTGCGCCATCTGTATTTAATCCTGACTGAAACCAAACCCAGGTATCCATATATTCTGCATTTGGGTAGGTTTTGGCAATTTCACGCTCCATTCTATCTCTACCTGCTATTGCAATTTCAAGTTCACTTTCTCCAATTTTAATATTCTTTATAATCTCTTCACCACCAAGATCAGCAATTCTTGCACCATTTTTAATAATTTCTATTTCCTCAGCAGATTTAATCATTCTAAGCTGCATCAAATCTTTTGATACGTCACTAAAAACTGAAAAAGTAAAAATAGACGTAAGTTTTTCTTTAACATCTAGAGTTACATGATCATTTTCAATGCCAATATTCTTAGGAGGTTCATCTCTTCCAATAATTGCAACTATTGCTTTTAAATAATTATCTCTTTTCCAATCAGTATAAATTATATTATCACTATGAGATCTCCGCCACGGTTGGCTTGCATCTATGTTTGCAGAAATTGTTGAAATTTTATTAGCCGTTACAACGCAACCATAAGGTCTACCAAAAGAACAATAAATAAACCCCGTATAGTAAGCAATGTTGTGCATTGAAGTTAAAATAATCATATCAAGATTATTTTTACTCATTGTGGTTCTTAAATTAGTTAATCGTCTTTGATATTCTTGATCTGTAAAAGGTAGTTTAGCCTTATCGCCGTTTTTAAAATTAAAAAAATCTGGTCTTTCCATCTTAATTAATTAAGGGCAATAAACCGTCTATTAGTTTTAATTGTAAGACTATAATAAATGATAGACATAAAAAGGAAGAAGCCTCCTATTATCGTATTAGTCGACGGTATTTCATTAATTCCTAAAATTGGAATCCATACCCAGAAAATGCCACCTATAACTTCAGTTAATGACAACAAGGTTAATTCTGCCGCTGGTATAGCTTTTGATCCAATAGAATATAAAATTAAACCCATACAAACTAACGTTCCATGTATAGAAAATAATGCTCCATTATAACTTGTGGATAGAAAAACCATATCATTAGTTAAGATAACTATTGCAGCAACTACAAAGCAGAAAAAACCTGCAAATGCTACAGTCGTAAATTTTGGTGTTTCTTTATTCCATCTTAGGGTTACTGAAAAAACAGAAAAACCAATTGAAGAAGTCATTCCAAATATTAGCCCTAATAAAGAGTTTTTTTCTGTATTACCCAAAGCTATTATTATTATTCCAACAGTTGCAATAAATATAGCTACCCAAACATTTAATGAAATTTTTTCTTTTAAAAATAAAAAACCTAGTAAAGCTGTAAAAAAAGGCATGGCAGCTAAGCAAAGTAAAGTAACAGCAGCACTGGTATTTGTAATGGAGTAAATGAAAGTTATCATTGCAATACCAAGACCAGTCCCGCCAATGATACCCGAAATTCCAATTTTTAAATAATTTTTATAAAAATCTTTTCCCTCTTCAAAGAAAAGGTAGAGATTTAAAATCAAAAAGATTGTAAGGCCACGTGCAAAAATATATTGCCACGGAACTAAATTTGGGTCATTCATATACCTAACGACCAAAGGACCAAAGGACCATATAAGACCCGCTAATAAAACTACTGGGATTGCAATTTTTTCATTTTTTAACTCAAGCATTGATGGATATTTAATAGTAATTATTTTGTACTACAATAAAAATGAGATCTATTTAAAAATATTAATATTTGACCCAATTGGAGAGTAACAATCAATTAACTCACCTTTTTTGAATATAGATTGCCCATCTTTGAATAAGCCCCACACATTTGACTCTACAAATGATTTAATTCTGAAAGATTCTTGACCTTTTAAAACTTCTAACTCTATTTTTCCATCATTAGTTGAAGTTAATTTAGCTTTTAAGAATCTAATAATCTTTTTACTCTTTGAATAGTTATTTTTTAATTTAGCTTTAAATGGTTTTTCAACCTTAACACCAAGGATATTAAGTAGATACGGATAAACAAAAAATCTAAAGCAAGCAGATGAAGAAATAGGATTACCAGGAAGCCCAAAAATAGCCTTTTCTGTTTTATAGAATTTTGCAAACAATATTGGTTTACCAGGTCTAATCGAAACACCTTTAAAAAAATTAGATAAACTAAATTTTTTGATTATGTGTGGAACAAAATCATGTTTACCAGCAGATACAGCGCCTGATGTGATGATAATATCTATTTTAGATTTAAAACTTTTTTCTATTTTTTTTTGAAAAAGTTTTTCATCCTTATCCCTTAAAACTCCACCATCTATAAAGTTAAATAAAAAATTATCAGATAAAGACTTAATATAATAACTATTAGAGTTTCTAACTTTCCAATTAGCAATATTTTTATTATTAGAAATTTCATTTCCTGTTGAAAAAAATAAAATGTTGGGCTTCTTTTTAACTTTAATGTTTACTATGCCCAATGTTTTAAAGGCTAATACATGAGATGGTTGAATTATGGTCCCTTTTTTAATTATCAAGTCTCTTTTTTTATAATCTGATCCAGCATATCTGATGTGTTGGTTATTTTTTATTTTTTCATTAATTAAGATAAATTTTCTATTTTTATTAAAAATAATTTTTTCGATTGGAATTATAGTATCAAAATTTTTAGGTATAAGTGCACCTGTCATTACTTCAACAGCTTCAAATTTATTTGTTTTTTTTAATGACGGATTATCTCCTGCAGATATTGTCTTTATAATTTTAAAGTTTTGTGAATTATTTTTATTTAACTTACTTGTATCTTTTGAATTAATTGCAAAACCATCAAAAGCAGCATTAGTTCCTGCTGGATAATTTACAGCTGAATAGATATCTAATACATTAATTCTATTTAGTGACTTAGATGAGTTAATAATTTCATCTTTAATTTTTATCTTTGATTTTATTAAGATTTTCTTAGCTTCTTTATAAGTAATCATTTTAATTTTTTTTTAGTATTTTTTTTGCTTCTTCTAGATCTTCTTTAGTATTTATATTAAAAAAAGGATCAAATTTTTTAGGCTCAATATCAATTGTTTTTACCCCTATTTTATTTGCCCAATCCTCTACTTTTCTAAAATTATTATTAATCAAATCATTTTCAAGTGGTTTTAATAATTCAATTGACCATAGGCCAAAAATATTGTGCCTTTTGTTGTTTGACTTAACAAAATACAACAGGCTATCTTTTAGTTTAATTTTTTTTTGGTATTCATCAATAATTGATGTTTCAAAAAAAGGTGTATCTGATGGAAATGTTGCGATCCACTGATATATTTTTTGATTTTCTTTAACCCATTTCATTGCACTCAGAACTCCTGCTAATGGTCCAAAATCATCAAAACAATCAGGAATTATTGTTACATTTTTTATTTTTTTAGTATCTATGCTATGGCTTGAGACAATAAGTATCTCCTCATATCTATTGCTAATTTTTAATAAAACGTGTTCTAACAATGTTTTATCACCAAGTTTTATCTGATTTTTATCTTCACCAAATCTCTTTGACTTTCCACCCGCTAGCACAACAGCTAAAATATTGTTATCTTCCATAAATCAAAATATAAAACATTAATCTCTTAATTAAAGAATTATAATGGACTTAGAAATTTTAAAAATTGCATCTAATACCAAAAACCACAAAGTGCTTAAAAAGCATACACATCAATCAAGGAACAAAAACCCTTTATGTGGTGATGAAATGGAAATTAGTTTAATGGTTAGAGATAATATTGTTCAAGACATGGGGTATCAATGTAGATCATGCGTGTACTGTCAAGCCTCAGTTAGTTTGCTTTCAAGATGGGTTATGCAAGCACCAATAGAAAAAATTTCAGATTTTGTTTCAAAAGCTGAACTTTTTTTTGATGAAAATTTTGATCAATTAAAAAAAATTAATATAAAAGATTTAAAAAATTTTAAAAAAATAATGAATTCAAAAAATATTTCTAGAAAAGAATGTTTATTGCTTCCTTTTAAAACTCTTTCAAAAGCCCTAAAGCTTTAAAATAACACTAACAATAAAAATAAAAAAATATGATAAATACAATAAAAGAAAACTTTAACAGAGCTCTATACGCTTTAATATTTTCAATAATCACAATTGGTACCCTTTCATTCCTAAGTTTTGAAACTCCCTATGGGTTATTTTTAGCTGGATCATTTGGATCTTCGATGGTTTTACTTTTTGGGTATCCAGAAAGTCCTTTTGCCCAACCCAAAAATGTTTTTTTTGGACACTTGGTAACATCTATAGTTGGTGTATTAATTTTAAAATTTCTACCTATTGATCAATTTTTACAAATAGCTATTGCTGTAGGGCTTGGTATTTTTGTAATGATACTGCTTGGTGTAACTCATCCACCTGCAGGTGGAAATCCTATTGTTATAATACTTGGTGCAGTTTCATATGATTTTTTACTAAACCCAATTATTTTTGGTTCTATAATAATAATTGTTTATGCAGTTATTCTAAATCGTTTCATTTTAAAGAAAAACTACCCAAGTAGTTGGAAAAGCTAATCTTTTCACTGTTTCAAATTTAGCCAGTTTAAATATACTGGCTAAATGAATTCTAATTATAAAGTCATAAAATTTAGATCTAATAATTCAAAAGAGGTTAATGATCAAATATCTATTGAAGAACCATTGGAAATAATTCTTAGATATAAAGATAAAAAAAATTGGATTGAAAATACCATCTCTATTACGATGAGAACGCCTGGTGATGATGAGGATTTAGTAAGAGGATTTCTTTTTAATGAGAAGGTAGTTGAAAAAATTGAATATATAGAAAAAATTGAACACAGTGGAAGACCCACTGATCAATATGGTATTAAAAATAAAATTACTGTAACAATTAATAATTCTGAAAATATTGATATTGATAAAATAAAAAGAAATTTTTTAACAAACTCTTCCTGTGGTGTTTGTGGAAAAACTTCCTTAGATTCCTTAGAAATTATTAAAAAAGATAAAATCTTAAAATCTATTCCAAAAATTACAAAAGAAACTATTATGTCATCACCAGATAAACTTCGGCAAAATCAGTCAGAATTTTCTAAAACTGGAGGAATTCATGCAAGTGGGTTATTTACGGCTAAAGGTGATATTGTGGCTATCAAGGAAGATGTTGGAAGACATAATGCTTTAGATAAATTGATAGGTCATGCTCTTGATCAAAAATTACTTAATACAAATACTCAATTTTTGACATGCTCTGGGAGACTTAATTTTGACCTCGTTCAGAAGGCTCTAATGGCAAACATAGGTATACTTGTAGGAGTGGGTGCGCCAACAAGTCTTGCTATAGATTTAGCAAATAGATTTGATATGACATTAGTTGGTTTTGTCAAAGGTGATAGCTTCAATATTTACAGTAGTAGTGAAAGAATTAAATAGATATTTGAGGTCAGTATTTTTTTTATATATATTATTTAATAATATTAAATATTATTAAATTCATTTTAAACTTCTAGAATTTTTAGAATAATTGTAATAAATATTTAAGCATTAACAGGGGTAAAGTGTAAATTGTCAAAAAATATAAGTAATCTATCTGGTAGAATTGGTTTAAAGAAAAACCTATTTGAGAAAATCTCTGAAAGATCCCTAAACTCTAAAGATGCAAGTGGTATTCAAGAAATAGCTAATGAATATCATATGGGTGTATCTACTATTCATGGTGCAGAAAGTTTTTATGAATTTTTAAGGCCATCTCATAGAGCAAAGAAAGCCTTTGTTTGTAATGGAAGTGCTTGCATGTGTTCTGGAACGCAGGAACCTTTAAAGAAAAAATTAAAAGAAAAATTAGGTGATGACAAGGTTGGTGAAATGTTTTGTCTTGGTCACTGTTATGAAAATAAAGCGTTTCATTATGATGGTGAAAACTATGCTGGGAATGACATTGATAAAATTGATGAAATAATTAAAGGAGATAAAATTGAACAGGAAAAATTTTTCTCAAAAAGTTTTGCTTCAACAAGTTTTTTAATGGATGATAAGCTTTCAAATTTAGATCAATTTAAAGACATTTTAAATGAGTTTATCAATACAGATAAACAAGAAATTATAAAATCATTACTAGATTCAAATTTAACAGGTAGAGGTGGTGCTGGTTTTCCAGCTGGAATGAAATGGGATTTTTGTAGAAAAGCAGAATCTGAAAAAAAATATGTTATCTGCAATGCTGACGAAGGAGACTCTGGTGCATTTTCTGATAGATACTTATTAGAAGATCAGCCACTAAAAGTATTATTTGGAATGATCATCTGTGGTTATGTTATTGGAAGTAATGAAGGTGTTTTGTATATTAGAGGTGAATATCCAAAATCTATTGAAGCAATAAATGGATGTATTAATTCTTTGAAGAAGGAAGGATTATTAGGTAAAAATATTCTTGGAACAAATTTTTCTTTTGATCTAAATATTTGTATTGGACAAGGAGCGTACATATGTGGAGAAGAAACTGCTTTAATTGCATCAATTGAAGGAAGAAGAGCAGAAGTTGATGTCAGACCTCCCTTCCCTGTTACTGAAGGACTTTATAAAAAACCAACTGTTGTTAACAATGTTGAAACTTTAGCTGCCGCTACTGGTATACTTATTAATGGAGCAGAAAAATTTGCTGCAATTGGTAATAAAAAATCAGCAGGTACAAAATTAGTTTGTTTTGATAGTTTTTTTAATAATCCTGGTGTTTACGAAGTCGAAATGGGAACTCCAATGAAAAAAGTTTTGAACGATATTGGTGGAGGTTTTAAAGAACCTATTAAAGCACTACAAATTGGTGGCCCATTAGGTGGGGTTATTCCAATTTCCGAAGTAGAAAAATTAAATCTAGATTTTCAGGAATTTACTGCTGCTGGTTTCATGTTGGGACACGCAAGTATAGTAAGTATTCCAAAAGATTTCCCAATGGTTGATTATATTCATCATTTATTCGAATTCACAGCTGAAGAATCATGTGGAAAATGCTTCCCAGGTAGACTTGGTTCTTACCGTGGTAAGGAAATGTTTGATCAAGCAAAGAATAAAACTGCTAAAATTCCATTAAAGCTATTAAATGAACTGCTAGTAACAATGAAAAAAGGCTGTTTATGTGCTTTATGTGGTGCAATACCTACACCTATCATGAACATATTAAAATATTTTGGTGATGAAATGAAGGATGATATGGTCAAAGATAATTAATGAGCTCAGAAAAAAGAAAAATTGCATATATAGATGGTAAGCCATATGAAATTGGTCCTAACCATACTTCTGTTTTAAAATTTGTAGAAAGCTATCTTGGTGAAAAAAAGGTTCCGGCTTTATGTAACGATCCAAACTTAGCACCTTATGGAGCTTGTAGAGTTTGTTCAGTTGAGGTTGCTTTAGTTAAAGATGGTCCGACTAAAGTTGTAGCCTCATGTCATACACCAGTTGGTGAAAACCAACATATTTTTACAAACAATGAAAATTTAACGGCTTTAAGAAAAAATATTGTTGAACTAGTTTTAACTGACCATCCAATGGAATGTGGAACTTGTGAGGTTAATAATAACTGTGAACTTCAAGATGTTGCTAATGATTTAGGTATATCAGATCATAGATATAATGTGCCAAAACAACATAAAGGTATTCCAAGAGACACCTCTCATGATTATATGAGAATGAATTTAGATAACTGCATTAATTGTGGAAGATGTGTCAGAGCTTGTGATGAAATTCAAGGTTCATTTGTTTTAACAATGAGTGGAAGAGGATTTGAATCTAAGATTACAACAGATAATGATGCATTATTTGGAGACTCGTCTTGTGTATCTTGTGGAGCTTGTGCACACACTTGCCCAACAGATGCCATCTCAGATGTATATCAATCTAAATCAGTTGCTGTCGATGAAAAAGTAAGAACGACTTGTTCTTATTGTGGAGTTGGTTGTAATCTAGAAGCTTCAATTAAAGATAATAAAGTTGTTGCAATTTCTACTCCTAAAGAATCTGAAGTTAACGCAGGCCACACTTGTATTAAAGGAAGATATGCTTTTGGATTTTATGATCATCCTGACAGATTAAAAACTCCTTTAATTAAAAGGAATGGAAAATTTGAAGAAGCGTCATGGGATGAGGCGTATGATTTTATTAAAAAAGAATTAAATAGAATTACTAAAGCTAATGGACCAGATGCAGTTGCTGGTATTTCCTCAGCAAGATGTACTAATGAAGAAAATTATGTTTTCCAAAAAATGATTAGAGCAGCAATAGGAACTAATAATATTGATTGTTGTGCAAGAATTTGTCATTCACCTACCGCGTGGGGAATGCAACAAACATTTGGAACTGGAGCGGCTACAAATTCTACAGAAGATATTTACCATGCAGATTTATTTATGGTTATTGGAGCAAATCCAACAAATGCTCACCCAGTTACTGGTGCTAAAATTAAACAACAAGTAATGAAGGGTAAAAAATTAATTGTATTAGATCCAATTACTACTGAGCTTGCTAAACTTGCTGATTATCATATTAAACTTAGACCAGGAACAAATGTAGCCATATTAAATATGATGTTGCATTATATATTGAAAGCAAACCTTTATGACAAAGACTTTGTCAGAGATAGAACTGAAGGTTTTGCAAATTTCATTAAAGAAATTGAGAGACAAGATATGGATCATCTAGCAAAAGTTGCTGGTGTTGATAAACAGTTAGTTAAAGAAGCTGCAATTGCTTATGCAACCGCAAAAAACTCTATGGAATTCCATGGTTTAGGAGTTACAGAACAGGAGCAAGGATCTAAAACGGTAATGTTAATTGCTGATCTTGCAATGATTACAGGAAATATTGGTAGAAGAGGTGTTGGTGTTAATCCATTAAGAGGACAAAATAATGTCCAAGGTGCAGCTGATATGGGTTGTCAACCTCATCAAGGAGCTGGTTACTTTGAAGTGGCTGATGAAAAAGTTCAAAATTTCTACACTGAAAAATATGGAGTAGTACACCCAACAAAAGCAGGATTAAAAATTCCTGAAATGTTTGATGGGGCAATTAATAAAGATGTTAAAGCTGTCTGGATCATTGGAGAAGATATAGTTCAAACAGATCCTAACAGTGCACATGTTGTAGATGCTATGAATTCACTTGAGCTTTTAGTTGTACAAGAAATTTTTATGAGTGAGACAGCAAAACTTGCAACAGTAGTATTACCTGGAACAACTTTCTTAGAAAAAAATGGAACTTTTACTAATACAGAAAGAAGAATTCAAAGAGTAAATCGAGCCGTACCTCCTTTGCCTGGTACTAAAACAGATGGAACAATTGTAACAGACATGATGCAAAAATTAGGCTTTGATCAACCTGAATATGATGCCGATCAAGTTCTTGCAGAAATAGCTGATGTGGTTCCTTTCTTTAAAGGTGTAACAAGAGAAAGACTTGGTAAAATGGGATTACAGTGGCCAGTACAAGAAGATGGTACAGATACACAAATCTTACATGAAAAAACATTCAAATTAGGAAAAGGACAACTTAAAAATTTTGATTGGAAAGAATCTAATGAGATAGCTACGAATAAAAAAGATTATCCATTGATTTTAACAACTAGTAGAGTTCTTCAACATTATAATGCAGCTACTATGACAAGACGTACTAAAAATATTAATATAGTTTCTGAAGATTTATTACTAGTTCACCCTAATGATGCTAAAAAAAGAGAATTAAATACAGGTGACATAGGAAGACTTTATTCTGGACGAGGAGAAGTTGCTTTAAAAGTAGAGGTAACAGATAAAGTTAAAGAAGGAATTGTATTTACAACATTCCATTTTCCAGAGCACATGGTTAACATGGTAACTGGTCATGGAAAAGATGAAGAAACAATGTGTGCAGAATACAAAGTTTCTTCTGTGGAAATTCAAAAAATATCCAATCAATTTAAAACTGAAATTAAACCAAAAGAAAATCAAGCGGAAGTTAACTAATCGATAAAATGACAATTGGTTGGCATTTCGACAATAGTTATTCAAGATTACCAAAAACATTCAAAGAAGATATCAACCCTGTTGCTGTAAACTCACCAGAAATATTAATATTAAATAAAGATCTAGCAAATAAATTAAATCTAGATTTTTCAAATATTAATGATGACGATTTATCAAAAATTTTTTCAGGAAATATGCTACCTGAAGGATCCAACTCTATAGCGCAAGCCTACGCCGGTCACCAATTTGGTCATTTTACAATGCTTGGCGATGGAAGAGCTGTTTTGATTGGCGAACATCTTACCAAAAGTAATGAGCGATTTGATATACAATTTAAAGGTTCAGGTAGAACTCCATTCTCACGAGGTGGTGATGGTAGGGCTGTTTTAGGCCCAATGTTGAGAGAATATATAATAAGTGAAGCAATGCATTTTTTAAAAATACCTACCACTAGAAGTTTAGCAGTGGTTAAAACTGGTGAAGATGTGATTAGAGAGCAAATTTCGAAAGGTGCAATCCTTACAAGGGTAGCCTTAGGGCATATAAGGGTTGGAACATTTCAATACATTGCTGCAAAACAAAATATTAGTGATTTAGAAATCTTAATTAATTACACAATTGAAAAATACTACCCCAATATAAAATCATCAAAGAATAAAGCATTAGACTTACTGAACGTTTTAATCGAAAAACAAACCCAACTTGTAATTGACTGGATGCGTGTCGGTTTTATTCATGGAGTTATGAATACTGATAATATGTCTATATCTGCTGAAACAATAGATTATGGTCCATGTGCGTTTATGGATGCTTATGATCCTAAAACAATTTTTAGTTCAATAGATCAATTAGGTAGATACGCATATGATAATCAACCAAAAATTACCAAATGGAATTTAACAAGGTTTGCTGAATGTCTTATTCCTCTTATTAGTAAAAATGAAGAGGAAGCGATTAAATTAGCCACAGAAGCTTTAGATAAATTCGAAGAAAATTATGAAACAAAATGGTTAAATATGATGAGAGATAAACTTGGATTATATGGTGAAGATAAAGAAGATAAAAATTTAATTATGGAATTATTAAATTGGATGCAGAAAAATAAAGCAGACTATACAAATACCTTTATTTTTTTGATGAATAAGACAATTAAAAATTCTGAAGTTTATGTTAATGCCGACTTTGATTTATGGAAAATTAAATGGGTAAAAAGATTAGCAATGTTTGCTAATACCCATGATAAATCTATGGAGTTAATGAATTCTTCTAACCCAATGGTAATACCTCGTAACCATAAAGTTGAAGAAGCTTTAGCATTAGCAAGTAATGGTGATTTAACATTGTTTAATAGTTTAATAAAAATATTAAAAAATCCATATTTAGTTAATAGCGATGATTTAGAATTTATGTCACCTGCTCCACACAGCGATAAGAAATATCAAACTTTTTGTGGAACATAATACGTTATAATACGTAAGGTTCTGGTCTAGCTTCTTTACTAAATATTCTTTCAACATTAAAAGCGCTTACATCTATAGTTTGATAAGAACCTGTTGTTATAAGTTCTGTCAAAGCTCTGCCAATGCCAGGTGCTTGTTGTAATCCTCTTCCTGTGAAACCCGAAGCTATATATACATTTTCGTATTTAGGATGCTTACCAACAATAGCATTACTATCTAGTTGGTTATGATCATAAAATCCTGCCCAAGCACCAGTTAATTTAAGCTCTTCAAACATTGGAATTCTTTTTGCTAAAGCTGGCCATACCAACTCCTCAAAGTCATCCCAAGCAGGTTCAAGATTTGTTGCATCAAAAGTAGATTTTGGAGAACCAGCTAAATATTCTTTGCCCTCTGGCCTCCAATAAACACCAGTTGTTAAATCAGCAGATAAAGGCATTTCAGATATATATGTTGGGCACTTAACTCTGAAAACAGTGTGTTTTTGTGGAATAACAGGAATATCGTTTAATATTTTTTTAGTCCAACAACCTGCAGCAGAAATAATTATCTTAGCATTAATTTCTGATATTTCTTTTACTTCTCCCTTAATAAATTCAGCCCCAAGTTCCGTGGCCTTGCTTTTTAAAGCACTGTGAAACATAAAAGGGTCAATCCAACCCTCACTTTTATCATCTGTATAAGTGGCAGTTTCTATACCTTCATCGTTAATGTAAGAAAAAACCTTGGATAATTCTGAACCTTTTATATTTTTTGTTCCAGCTCCACACTCTTTATGGTTTTCTAACGCTCTATACTGTTCCTCTGCATGCTCAGGTCCAAACATTAATAAGTAACCATTTGGTACCATACTAGCTGTAGGGTTAGGATTTTTTTTAGTTTTGAGTAATTCTGGTATTTGAAAAATAAAATCTCTTGCAAATTTACCTAACAAAATATTTTCTTTTTGAAAAAATTGTCTCCTAAAGCCACCCAGGGATAAAGGGAATGAGGCTTCTTTGTATGATGGATCTTTTTCTATAACTTTAACTTTTCGACCTTCTTTAGATAGAAAATAAGCTGTCGCAACTCCAATGATACCACCGCCAATTATTACAACATCGTCCATAATTAATTTAAAATAAATAAACTTAAGTTAAGAATTAATGCGTAAAAACACCAAAGTAAATAAGGAATCATTAAATAATAACTTACTAAAGTTATTTTCTTAAATCTTTGCATTAATAAAATTATTAAAGCTATTAAAATAATTAAAACTAGTAATGCTAATAAAATTTTATGAAAAACAAAAAATACTATACTCCAAGTTGTATTAAAAATTAAATGAACGATATAAATATAAATCGTATCTATGTCTCTTTTTTTACTATGCCAAAAAGACCATATGGCAATAGTCATCATTAAATATAGTGTTGTCCAAACAGGTGCAAAGATCCAGCTTGGTGGATTGTATGATGGCTTTATCAATAATGAATACCAAGGCTCTTTAAATCCAATAGTTGCAATACCTCCAATAACAGATGCCGAGTAAGTTATTATTGCAAATAATAAAAAAGATAAAAATTTGTTTTTTAACATAATCATATTATACATTACTTAATGAATGATAAAAAAGTAATTTGGATCACTGGCGCTAGTAGTGGAATTGGTAGGTCTTTAGCTCTAAAATTTGCTAAAGAAGGATGGACAGTTGCTGCCTCAGCTAGACGAGAAAACTTATTACAAGAGTTGCATACTGAGAATGAAAATATCCATTCATTTCCTTTAGATGTTACAAATACAGAACAATGTAAAGCTGTCTTCAATGATATTGTAAAAAAATTTGAAAATATCGATATATGTGTGTTCAGTACTGGCACGCATGATCCGAAATCAGAAAAAAGATTCAACTTAGATAAAATAAGAGAAATAATGGAAGTTAATTATTTTGGAACAATGAATTCAATTAATTCGGTCTATGACTATTTCTCTGAAAAAAAAGAGGGCCATATATCTATAATGTCTTCTGTTGCAGGCTACAGAGGATTACCTGCCGCTGGTGCATATTGTGCTTCAAAATCAGCGCTTACTAGTTTTGCAGAAAGTTTATATTTTGAAATGAAAAGAGTAAACGTGCGCGTTTCATTAATCAGTCCTGGTTTCATAAAAACACCTTTGACTGATCAAAATGACTTTCCAATGCCCATGATCAAAACCCCAGAATTTGCTGCAGATGAAATTTATAAAGGCTTAGTAATTAAAAAAGGGTTTGAAATACATTTCCCAAAAGCCTTTACATATTTTTTAAAATTTCTTCAGATGCTACCTAGTAGTTTATATTTTAAACTAGTTGCTAGAGGTATGAAGAAGATTGATTATTAATTTCTTTTAAAGAAAACTGTCAATTCACCAACTTTAAATCCAAACTTTGTAAGTGTGGCTCGATTAATTGCTACATCTTCATCTTGTTTAAAAATCCAATCATCAAAAGAAACTTTAATGTTCTTTCCTTTAAATGGGACCATTAAGTCATATTCAAATTTAAAAGCTGACCCATATTGGTAACCTTTAGCAGTTCCTACAACATCAGGTGCAGATCCTTCATAATAATTTTGATCAATCTTTTTGATTTTCCATATTCGATTTTGTTTTTCTCCATCTGTCCAATAAAAATCTTCTTTAAGAGTTAAAATATCTCCTTCAAAACTACCTGTCATATCTGCTTTAAATTGTCTAGTAACCTTACCACTACGATCTTGTAATAGACCCCATGCTTTAACAGGACCTTCAAAGTATTTCTCTATAGTCATTGACGGTTCTGTATTTTTAAAATCTGTTGGTTTCATAGAGTTATTGTTTATACAACTTACCGTAAAGAATAAAGCAATTATTAATACCGTTAATTTAAATTTCTTAAAGTTTATCATGTCTCTCCTATTGTTATTTATTTTGTAATGAAAATTGAATTAGATCTATATTTTTTGATTTAAAGCCAGCCTCACAATAAGACAGGTAAAATTCCCACATTCTTTTAAATGTTAAATCAAAACCTTGCTCTTTAATCAAATCCCACTTTTTGTTAAATATCTCTCTCCAAATAATCAAAGTATCAGAGTAATGATTGGCATATGAATTGTATTCATCAAACTTTAAACCATTAGTATCAACATAATTTTGTAATTCATTTCTAGAAGGTAAAAAACCTCCAGGAAAAATATATTTTTGGATAAAGTCCTGTTTATTTTTATATCTATCAAACAAGTTATCATCGATAGTTATAGCTTGAATACCCACTGTGCCTGATGAAGTTAGATTATTCTTGATTGTGTTAAAATAGCTATCTAAATAGTTTTGTCCTACTGCCTCTATCATTTCTATAGATGCTATATGATCATATTTACTCTTTAAATCTCTATAATCTTTTATTTCAATATTTACTTTTTCATTAAGTCCACATTTATGGATTCTTTCTTTTGCAAATTCAAATTGCTTTTTTGAAATGGTGATACAATCTAATTTAACATCATAATTAGTGCCCAGGTATTCTGCAAATCCCCCCCAACCACAACCAATTTCTAAAATTTTACTTCCATTTGTTGGTTTTAAAAGATCAATCAATTTTTGGTATTTATTATTCTGAGCATTGAAAAGATCTTGCTTAGGGTTCTCAAATATAGCGCTGGAATAAGTTAAGGTTTTATCAAGCCATAAAGAAAAGAAATCATTTCCCAAATCATAGTGTTTTGCGATGTTTTCTTTGCTTCGGTTTTTGGTATTTTTTATAATTTTATTTTTTAAAAAATTAATGAATGGTAAATCAAAAATACCTGAAAATTTATAAATAATATTTATATTTTTTGCAGTTAACTCAATTAAATCAGATAGGTTATTTGTTATAAAAAAATCTTTCATATAAGATTCACCTAATCCAACACTACCACTTTTAATCAGATTATAATTAAGGCTTTCATCTTTAATTTCTAAGAAAACTTTTAAATTATCATCTGGATTACCAAATTTTAAAACCTCTCCATTAACTTTTTTAATTTCAAGAAAACCATGCTTAATATTTTTTAATGCATTGAATACGATTGAATCAGAAATTTTATAAATTAACATAAATTCTTATTATATTTTTTAATTTTTATTTAAACGGGAACTTAATTCTTTTTATTTGAGAATTAAATGACGCAAAATTGCAGATAAAGTAAGAGGTTTAAGGTGATTTATTAGTAAAGTTTAGTCATCAACTTCAGCCAATAAGGATGCATTACCACCCATAGCTGCTGTGTTATTTGATATACTTTGCTCATAACATAGTCTTTTCAGGTATTCAGGCCCCCCTGCCTTAGGTCCTGTTCCAGATTTTTCAAAGCCACCAAATGGCTGTACACCAACAACGGCTCCAATCATATTTCTATTAATATAAATGTTTCCAACTTCTGCTTTAGAAACGATTTTATCAATAGTTTTATCTAATCTACTATGGATACCTAATGTTAAACCAAAACCTAAATCATTAATGTCATCAATTAATTTATTTAATTCTGAAGCTTTATATTTAACAATATGTACTACAGGACCAAAAACTTCATTTTTTAAATCACTTAATCTTTTTATTTCTATTAAAGTTGGTGGAATGAAATATCCTAAATCATTTTGAAAATTTGTTTGATAAACATTATCAAAATTATCAATATGTTTTTTTATACTATTGTAAGCCTCCTCATCAATTACTGGTCCAATATCTGTTGAAAGTTTTTCTGGGTTTCCAATATCTTGAGTATTCATTGCACCAATTAATGTTTCTTTAATTTTTTTGTATACATTTTCTTCTACGCATAAAATTCTACAAGCTGAACATCTTTGTCCAGCACTATCAAATCCCGAATTCACAACATCTTTAACAACATGCTCTGGTAAAGCTGAGCTATCAACAATCATACAATTTAAACCACCTGTTTCTGCAATAAAATTAGTAATACTTTCTTGTTTTTGTAAGTTTGATTGGATAATTTTTGCTGTATTTAGAGAGCCAGTAAATAAAACATTTCTAAGTTTTTTATCATTAATAACTTTGTTGGAAATTAATGCACCGTCACCCAAGATCAAGGCAATTGAATTTTTAGGTAATCCTGCTTTTAATAAAAGTTTAATTATAAAATATGCTGCATAAGAAGATTGTTCTGCAGGTTTCGTTAAAACAACATTACCAGTAATTAGTGCAGCTATTGTTTGTCCTACAAATATTGCTATAGGAAAATTCCATGGGCTAATTACTAAAGTTAATCCCTTTCCTATTAATCTATATCTATTAAGTTCACCTGTTGGACCTTTAAGAATTTGTTCTTTAAATATTAGGTTTGCTTCATTAGAATAGTACCTGCAAAAATCAACAGCCTCTCTAATTTCAGCTATAGAATTTTTAATACTTTTGCCAGATTCTTGTGCACATATTTCAATTATTTCCTTAAAATTTTCTTCAATTAAATTGGCAAAATTTAAAATAATTTCTGATTTTTTTTTAATTGGAAAATTTTTCCAATATATAGAATAATCTTTTAGACTATTAATTGCTTCATCAACGATTTGATCTGTAGCAAAATATTTTGAACCTAATAAGGTAAAATCACTTGGTGAAATAATATCGAATTTTTTATCAGATTTTTTGTCTTCGCCATTTATAATTGAAAATGCATTTATATTATTTAGTTTTTTTATAACTTTATAATTATTAATCACAGATTCTTCGCTTATATCCAGACCTTTTGAATTATCTCTATTGCCAAAAATGCTCACTGGTAAAGGAATTTTATCAGTTTTTAACTTATCTAGCTTCAAAAGTGGTGATTGAATCAATTTATCAATATCAAAATTTTTGGATTTTAACTGATGGATAAAAGATGTATTCGCACCATTTTCTAATAACCTTCTAACTAAATATGGCAATAAATCCTTATAGCCTCCTACTGGAGCATATACTCTACATTTAAAATCAGGTTTATTTTCTAAAAATGAATATATTTCATCACCCATCCCATGTAATTTTTGGAATTCAAAATTTCTATTTTCAAAAAGAGTATGAATATAAGAAATACTATGTGCATTATGAGTGGCAAATTGTGAAAAGATATTTTTGTTTACTAATAGTTTATGTGCACAAGCTAGATAAGATATGTCTGTAGCAAATTTTTTTGTAAAAACAGGATAGTTTTTAAAACCTTCTTCTTGAGCAATTTTGATTTCTGTATCCCAATATGCACCTTTGACTAATCTAATATTAATTTTTTTATCAACACTATGTAAATAATCATTGAGCCAATCTAATAAGAAAAATGTTCTTTTTTGATATGCTTGAATAGCAAATCCAAAACCATGATAAACATTGTCAATTAATTTGCTTTCAATAATATCTTTAAACATGAAAAGTGATAAATTTAGTCTATCAGCTTCCTCAGCATCAATACAAATATCTACTTTATTTTCTCTACCTAATTCCACAAGTTTAAAAATTTTTGGTAATAGTTCTTTTTTTAGTAAATCAAATTTGTTTCTTTCATATCTTGGGTGTAATGATGATAGCTTAATTGAAATACTTTTTTTATGTGGATTTAAACTTTTTCCTGTCTGTAAGATAGCTTCTTCATATTGACTGTAATATCTTTCTGAATCTTCATAAGTTACTGCTGCTTCACCAAGCATATCAAATGAAAAAGTGTATTTATCATTTTTTTTATTATCACTTTGTTTAATTGCTTTTTTTATATCTCTCTCAAATACAAATTGTTTAGCTAAAATATTTATTGCTTGTTTAATGGCATTTCTTAATAGTGGACCAGATAGATTTTTAACCATCTTGACTAAAATATTTTTATTTTCTTGAGGTTTTTCTTCTACTATTTTTCCTGTTAACAAAAATGCTATAGAAGAAATGTTTACAAAAACATCATTTTCATTCTTTATGTGTTTATTCCAATCTCCGATGGGAATTTTATCTTCAATTAAATCATTTATAGTTGCGGCATCAGGTATTCTAAGTAATGCTTCTGCTAAACACATTAAAACAACACCTTCGTTACTAGTCAATGAAAACTCATGTATTAATTTAGCAAATGAGCTTATTTCTTTATAATTTATTGCGCTGTCTATGATTTGACGTGAAAGGTTATCAATTTTACTGTGATTAATTTCTGAAAAGTTTCCAATTGTTTTTATTAAATGATTATTAACCAATGAAGCTTGGTCAGTATATTTGTGTTTGAATATATGATTCATAATAGATAATTTTGCTGATAAACAACTAGAAAATTAGACTAAAATGACTAAAAATAATTACTGTATTAATGAAAATAGTAGAATTAATTGCTTATAAATATATTTGAAATAGTAAATAATATGGTGTATTAGAAATTATCGGTAAATTTTACTATGATAGATAAAATAGATAAACAGTTAATCTCACTACTGGCAAAAAATGCACAAACTACACTTAGTGAGCTAGCAAAAGCTGTTAACCTATCAATTTCACCATGCCAAAGTAGAATCAAAAAATTAGAACAACAAGAATATATTCTTGGCTATCATGCTCATATAAATTTTAAAAAGTTAGAAAAGGCACACATAGCCTTTGTTCAAATTTCTTTGTCAGATACACGAGCTAAAGCACTAGATCAATTTAATTCTGAGGTAAGAAAATTAGAAGCCGTTGAACAATGCCATATGATTGCAGGAAACTTTGATTATTTATTAAAAGTTAGAACTAACAATATAAACACATATCGTTTATTATTATCTGAAAAAATATCCTCATTACCTAATGTTGCATCTACTTCTACATTTGTTTCTATGGAAAGTGTAAAAGAATAATCCATAAAATATCCTTAATTTAGTAATTCATATTAATTTTCAATAGAAATATTGTTTTTAACTTTAATTTTTTTTTTTATAAATTTAATTCCTTTTGTCCATAGTTTAAATGCCTCAAAATGTATTGCGATAATAATCTTAAATGTCATCAATGGATGTCTTAAATAAGCTTTCATAAGGTTGTAATTATTTAATTCGCTTTTAATACCATCTTGTGAAGCATATAATATTTTGCCAACTGGATCATTCAAGTCAATTATTACAGATATTTTATTACCAGGTTTCAATAGTCTGAAAAAATAAATGCAATTCATTTCAATAAACGGAGATACATGAAATTTTTTCTTACACACATGTTGAATCAGATTTTGGTCTTTTTTAGTTTTAAAAACATAAACATGCTGTTCACCAAATGTGTTCTTAACTTCATATAAAATAGATATTAAATCTGAATTTTTGTCATACACATAAAAAACACTTAACGGATTAAACACATACCCAAATATCCTTGGATAACATAAAAGTTTAATTTGAACATCGTTAGTATCAATATCATTTCTTTTGAGATTAACTAAAACCCAGTCCTTAAGAGAACTTCCATCTCTTGCTCCATGGTCCTTATCAAAGAAACTAATAATATTTAATTTATTATATGAGAATATCTTTAAGGTTTTGTCCAATAGGTTTATTTCTGATAAATCTATAAGTAGTGAAAATACTCTGTAATTGAAGCTATGAATTTTGGGTTTAAACCTTTTATGAATTACATTTCCTGTATAAATATAAGAATTTTTAATCATTAAGTGTTTTTAGCATATCAATAGACGACTTTATTCCATCCTCATGAAAACCATAACCAAAATAACTGCCACAAAATAAAATATTTTTTTTATTTTGAATTTTGTGTAGATTACTTTGATTAGTTAACGCTTCTGTATCGTAATAAGGATGAGTAAATGCTACCTTTTTAAATATCTTATTATTTGGAATTTCTTTAAATGGATTTATCGTTAAAAAAATATCTCTATCTATCTTTAAATTTTGAAGCTGATTTATCCAATATGTTACAGCTGTCTTTTCATTATTAGCTGAATCCATTGAAGAATTCCAAGCACACCATGCTTTTTTATTTTTAGGCATAATACTTTCATCAAAATGTATTACTGCAGTGTTAGCTCTATATTTAAATTTTTTCAATATTGACTCCTCATCTAGAGTTGGATTGTCAATTATCTTTAATGCTTCATCTGCATGGGTCGCTATTACAACTTTATCATAATCAAAGAACTCATTTTCTTCTCCATAAAAAATCTTAACACCTAAATCATTTCTGGTAATTTTATTTATATTGTAATTCTTAAAATGTTCACCACTAACTTGACCTATTATCTTATCAACATAAGTTTTACTTCGATTTGCAACTGTAAACCACTGAGGTCTATCTTTAATTTTAAATAGTCCATGATTCTTAAAAAAACTTAAAAAAAAAGATAATGGCATTTGTGTTGCTTCAAAAGGTGGCATCGACCATATTGCAGATACCATTGGTATAATATGATAATTAATAAAATAATCTGAAATTTTTATTTCTTTTAAATATTCTCCTAATGTTATTGATTTAATTTTTTTAATTTCTATTTTTTCACAGTTTTTATAAAAACTTAAAATTTCAAAAAACATTTTTATGAATTTTAGATTAAATAAGTTTTTTTTATTGGAAAAAATTCCACTTAATCCTTTTCCACAATATTCTAAGTCACTATTTTCTACAGTGACAGAAAATGACATATCACTTTTTTCAATCTCTATTTTATTTTCTGAAAAAAAATTAATTAAATTTGGATATGTTTGCTTATTAAAAACCATAAATCCAATATCTATTGGAATTTCTTTATTAGGTTTGTAAGCGACCTTTATTGTATTTGCATGGCCACCAAACTGATTTTCTTTTTCAAACAAATCTACTTTATGTTTTTTTGATAGATAGTAAGCAGCACTCAATCCTGATATGCCCGCACCCACTACAGCAATTTTCATCTTGGTAAAAATCTAAGCTGCTGTATCTTCGTACTCTTCCATAGATGGACATGTGCAAAACAAGTTTTTATCTCCATAAACATTATCTACTCTACCAACTGGAGGCCAATATTTGTTTGTTCTTAAAAACTCTGAAGGATAAGCGGCCTCTTCTCTTTCATACTTATGATCCCACTTATTTGATGTTAATTCAACGTGAGTATGTGGCGCATTCTTCAATGGATTGTCAGTCTTGTCATATTCACCAGACTGAATTTTATCTATCTCATGTTTTATCTTTATAAGTGTAGAACAAAACTTATCGATTTCACTCAAACTTTCACTTTCCGTAGGTTCAATCATCATTGTACCTGCAACAGGCCAAGACATTGTTGGAGCATGATACCCAAAATCAATCAATCGCTTTGCAATATCTTCTTCAGTAATCCCCGTTTCACTTTTTATTGTTCTAATATCAATGATGCATTCATGGGCTACATTTCCACTTTTACCCTTATACAAAATTGGAAAAGAGTCTTTTAATTTATGTGCAATGTAATTTGCATTTAATATTGCAACTTGTGATGCTTTTCTTAAACCTTCAGAGCCCATCATTTTTATATACATCCATGAAATTGATAAAATACTTGAGCTACCCCAAGGTGCTGCAGATACCGCTCCCATTCCAGTCGCAGGTCCACAATCTTTTATAACGGAATGCTTTGGTAAAAATACTTCTAGATGTTTTTTACATGCTATTGGTCCCATACCTGGTCCACCACCTCCATGGGGTATACAAAATGTTTTGTGTAAATTTATATGACAAACATCTGGTCCAAAATTTCCTGGTTTTGCAATACCTACTAATGCATTTAAATTTGCTCCATCCATATAAACCTGTCCACCATGATTATGGATTAATTCACAAATGTCAGTTATTTTTTCTTCAAAAACGCCATGTGTTGATGGATAAGTAACCATAAGAGCAGCTAAATTTTCCGAATGATCTTCAGCTTTATTTTTTAAATCTTCATAGTCTACGTTTCCATATTGATCGCATTTCACAACAACTACTTTCATACCAACCATTTGGGCGCTTGCTGGATTTGTTCCATGTGCAGAACTTGGAATTAAACAAACATTTCTATTTTTATCACCATTTTTTTCATGATATTTACGAATTACCATTAAACCAGCAAACTCTCCTTGAGCTCCAGCATTTGGTTGTAATGAAACTCCAGAGAATCCAGTAATTGATCTTAACCAGTTTTTTAAATCAGTGAATAACTCCCTGTAGCCATCCATTTGTTCAACTGGAGAAAAAGGATGTGGCTGTGAAAATTCTTTCCAGGTGACTGGTATCATTTCTGAAACTGCATTAAGTTTCATAGTGCACGATCCTAAAGCAATCATGGATTTATTTAGGGCAATGTCAGAGTCTTCTAATTTTTTTAGATAACGTAGCATTTCTGTTTCTGAATGGTATCTATTAAAAACTGGATGATCTAAATAAGTTGAAGTTCTTAATAAGTTTTTTGGAATATTAGATAAACTCTCATTCATAGATTCTTTAATTGTTTCTGAACAATTAAAGATTTTTAATAACTGATTTGCTCTATAAAGATTTTTTCTTTCATCAAAAGATACTGCTAACATTTCAGAATTCACTTTTCTGATATTTACTCCTTGATCTAAAGCATTTTTGTATATCTTCTCTGTTTTATCTAGAGTTTTTATTGTTACCGTATCAAAAAAATCATCTGAATAAAGTTCATAACCAGATTGTTTTAGTTTATCTGCAAAATTTTTAGTCAGTTGAGAAACACTTTCTGCAATCTTTTTAATACCTTGTGGACCGTGATAGACAGCATAAGCTGCAGAGACTATTGCTAATAATGCTTGTGCAGTACAAATATTACTCGTGGCTTTATCTCTTCTTATATGCTGCTCTCTTGTTTGAAGTGCAAGTCTGTATGCTTTTTTTCCATGCTTATCTACCGAAACACCCACTATTCTACCTGGCATTGATCTTTTATACTCATTTTTTGTAGCAAAAAATGCTGCGTGTGGACCACCATAACCCATTGGAATTCCAAAACGTTGTGAACTACCGACTGCAATATCAGCACCTAACTCAGCAGGTGTTTTTAGTTTAGCAAGTGCTAACAAATCACATGCGAGAACTGCTTTTCCATTATGTTTATGTATTTTACTAATAGCCTCACTTGGGTCTTTTATATCTCCAAGGGTGCCAGGGTATTGAATAATACCACATATAATATCTTCTTTAATATCTTTGTCTTCGTCACCAACTATTATTTCTAAACCTAAAGGTTCAGCTCTTGTTTTAATAACATCAATAGTTTGAGGGTGACAATTTTTTGAAACAAAAACTTTTTTAGATTCAGACTTAGATATTCTATAGCTTAATCCCATAGCTTCTGCTGCTGCTGTTCCTTCATCTAAAAGAGAGGCATTAGCAATATCCATTCCTGTAAAGTCAATTATCATTTGTTGAAAATTTAATAACATTTCCAATCTACCTTGTGCTACTTCTGGCTGGTAAGGAGTATAAGAAGTGTACCATCCTGGATTTTCTAAAATATTTCTAAGTATTACATATGGTGTATAAGTTCCGTAATAACCCATTCCTATAAAGCTAGAATAAACTTTATTTTTTTTAGCTATATCTTTTAGTTTTCTAAGTGCTTTATATTCAGAGTTTGGATCTCCAATATCTAAGTCATCTTTAAGAAGAATTTTTTCTGGTACAGTGTCTTTTATTAAATCATCAAGACTTTTATAGCCTAATTCTTTAAGCATAACATTTTGTTCATCAACTGATGGACCTATATGTCTTTGTATAAAATCTTTTTGAGCATTTTTTAACATTTAACTACCACTTTCTTTTGAAAATTTTTCGTATTCTTCTTTATTCATTAATGAATCCATTTCAGACTTATCAGTAATTTTTAATTTAAAAAACCATGCATCATTTTCTGGATCGTTATTAACCTTTGCAGGATCATCAACAATTGCTTGATTGTTTTCGATAATTTCTCCAGATACAGGAGTATAAATATCACTTGCAGCTTTTGTTGATTCTACAACACCAGCATTACCATCTTTAACAACAGAAGACCCTATCTCTGGTAACTCTACAAAAACAATATCACCTAGCATTTCAGTTGCATGTTGTGTGATTCCTATAACAGCAGTATCACCATCTAATTTTATCCACTCATGTTCTTTTGAATATTTTACTTCGCTCATTTGCTAACTCCTTTCACATAACTTTTTTTATAAAATGGCAAATTACTTATAATTGCCGGATATTTTTTTCCTCTCACTTCTAAAAAAACCCTAGTATCAATTTTAGAAAATGAATTTTCTACATAACCCATTGCAACTGGAGCCTGAACACTCGGACCAAAAGTTCCACTTGTAATTTCCCCAATATTTTTATCATCTTCACTAAATATTGAAGTTTTTTCTCGAGCTATAATTCTTCCCTCTGGCTTAATACCAACACGAATCTTGCTTACCCCTTTCTCGATTTGAGATTTAATTTTTTCATATCCAATAAATCCACCCTCAAGAATTCTATTTTTTGATATTGCCCATTTTAAATTCGCTTCTATTGGGCTTTTATTGATATCCATGTCGTGACCATATAAACAAAGCCCCGCCTCTAATCTCAAAGTATCTCTAGCACCTAGTCCAATTAAACTAGCCCCTTCATCTATGAGTTTTTGTACAAACACTTCTGCATCCTCATTTTTTATCGATATCTCAAATCCATCCTCACCTGTATAACCAGATCTTGTAATATAAACATTTTCTTCAAGATAATTAAAGGTATCACCACTCATAAATTTTAGAGCTGACACTCCGTTGATTATCTTTTCTAATATTTGGACTGCTTTTGGTCCCTGTATTGCTATAAGAGATAGTTTATCACTTAAAATCATTTCATATTTATTATCTAGTAATTTAGATAAAAGTTTAAAATCTGTATTTTTACAAGCAGCGTTTAATACAATGTTAAAACCACCTTCAACTTTTGTAATAATTAAATCATCATAAATTCCAGCTTCTTCATTCATTAAAAAACTATATTTTGACTGATTTAATTTAGCTTTACTCAATTCAGTTGGAAAAATTTTTTCAAGATCTTTTGCTAGTGTGTCTTCTCCTTTAATGGATAGCTGGCCCATATGTGACACATCAAAAATACCTGCATTTTCTCTTGTACTTTTATGCTCCTCAATAATTCCTTTAGAATATTGAATTGGCATTTCGTAGCCAGCAAAAGGAACAAACTTAGCTCCATGCTTTTGATGTAAATTGTAAAGTGCTGTTTTTAAATTTTCCATATTAACTCACTGTACCCATCTGTATGTTTGCCTGAGAGTTTTATTCCGTCGGCGAGAACTTAATCTCTTTCCAGAGTTAATATGTTACGGTCCTTTTGCCTGAGAGATTCCTGGGTGGTTGCTCCTTCGGCGCTACGATAGTATGTAGTCTCTCCCGTATTCAAGAATAATCTACCAGATGTATGTCAGAGTCAATTAATAATTTTTTCTTTTTTATTAGATAAAAGCAACGATGAAAACTGAAGTAAAACAGCAAATAGAATAATTGCACCTCCAATTAATGTAAATATTGATGCCCTTTCACCTGCAAATAAAAAAGCCCAAACAGGCCCTAAAACAGATTCGGATAGCATAATTACTCCAACCATTGCTGAAGGTGTACTACGTGCACCGATGGTAATGAATATAAAGCCAAAACCAACTTGAAAAAAGCCTCCTAAGAAACCTAAAAATATATCATTAGGTGAAACTATTAAATTATGTGAATAATAAATACATACAGTTAACCCAATTAAACATGAGCTTACTCCGGCAACAAATTGAGCAGGTATCATGTCTACTGTAGGAAATTTTCTTACAATCATGATTAAAACTGCAAATGTGATGGGCATTGTAAATGCAGCTAAATTTCCAGAAAGATTGCCTGGTCTCAAATCGTTACCGACCATTAAGGTAACTCCTGTTATTGCTAATATTATTGAAACTAGAGTTATTGTTGAAATTTTTTCTTTTAAAAATAAGTACCCAAAAATTGCAAGAAATAAAATCTGTAATGATATTATAAAGTTAGTATTAGCAACTGATGTGTTTGACATTGCATATACATAACCACAAAATCCAAATGATAATACAATACCACCAAAAAAACCTGGTAATCCCGACTTATAGAAAGAGCTTAAAGTTTTCTTTTTATAGGTAATTATTAGAAAAGCTAAAACTGTAAGCGTAAAAAATAAAGATCTCCAAAAAAGAATTTGCCACTCGGTAGAGCCTTCAAATTTTTTTACAATAAGCCCACCAAAACTTAAACTTAAAGCTCCCATAAAAATGAGTAATGGACCAGGAATTTTATTAATTACATTCATTTAAATATTTATTTGTATCTTCTGTGTATGCTTTAAATATATTCTGAGCTTCTTCAAGACTTACTTCCTTAAAGTTTACTTTTGTTCCAGGTGTTAATTGCCCAACTAAATCAAGATCAGCAGCAATAACAACACCAATCTTTGGATACCCTCCAACTGTTCCATGATCAGATAACATTATTATTGGATTACCATCAGCAGGTACCTGAATAACTCCTCTTACTAAACCTTCTGATTTGATATTGGTGTTTTCTATATTTTCTAAATTAGGACCTTTTAATCTTATACCCATTCTATCAATAAGGTTTGTGATTAAAAAATCTTCACTAAAAAATTTATCTATTGCTTCCTTAGAGAAATAGTCAAAATTTGTACCTTTAATAATTCTAATGATATTATCAGTAGAATAATTATAATTTATTTTTTTGTTTATTATACTTTTGATATCAATTTTTTTGATAAAAATTTTATCGTTTATAGAATATTTTTTTCCATTATTTGGTCCAATATTTGCTTTAGTATTTATGGAATAACTGCCCCAGGTTTTTTCTAGATCAAAGCCGCCATTAACAGCTAAATATCCATACGTAGAATTTTTAGTTGAAATTATATCTATTTGATCCTCTTCATCTAAAATATAACTTTTGTAACACTCACCATCTTCAACCACTGAATTATTCCTAATAATCTTAAAAAAAATATCTCCAGATATTGCAAAATTAATTTTTCCATTCTTTAACTTTAAAAGAGGGCCTTGGTATGCAAACTCTACTACAGGTTCATTTAATTGATTATCAACCAATCTATTTGATAATGTGTAATTTCTCTGGTCAATTGCACCACTTACTGCAATTCCAACATGATATAAGTGATTTCTACCTTTATCTTGAATGGTAGTGTTAACTCCCGCTCTTAAAATTTCAAAGTATGCTTTATTCATTCCAATTTAAATATTCTTTTTTTGTTATTTGATAAAAACTTACTTTATCACCTGGATTAACTAGAGCTGGTTGATCTAAATTTTTATCATCAAAAATTTTCTTTGGGGTGTTACCAATAATATTCCAACCACCAGGGCTTTCAAAAGTATAAATATTTGCAAATTGTTCTGTTATGCCTACTGATCCTTTAGGCATCTTTAATCTTGGTGTTTCTAATCGATTACATCTAATACTTTCATTAAGATCTCCTAAAAAAGGCATTCCAGCAATAAAACCTGTCATGTAGCAAAAATATTCTTTGTTGAAATATAGTTCTAATATTTTATCTTTATCTATATTTAATTTTTCAGTTAGCCTCAAAAAATCTAATCCATACTCATCATCACAACAAACTGGGATCTTAATTTTTTGATTATTGTTTTTAATATCTCTATTAATAGTTAAACCTTCTATAAAATTTTTTATTTTTTTATAGTTGGTTATAGTTAAATCAAAACTAATGATTAATTTATTATAAGAGGGTGTTAAATTAGTTATTCCCTCGATTTTTTTATCTTTTATTAATTTTGATATATGGTGAAAATAATCTATGACACTTGCATTTATTGCTTCATTAACTTCTGAGCCAAAATCACAATATACAGCTGCATCACCAAGATTTGATATATTTTTAACCATGCCATGTTATACTCCAGACTAATGAGTATGGAAATTAATATCAATTGTGATTTAGGAGAAAAATCTAAGCTTCATTCTATTAAGAATGATCCAGAATTACTTAATATTGTAAATTCTGCCAACATTGCGTGTGGCTACCATGCAGGAGATGAACAAACAATGGATATGGTTATTCAAATTTCAAAAAAAAATGGTGTTAGTATGGGGGCTCATCCTTCTTTTAATGATCCTGAAAACTTTGGAAGAAAAAAAATGTATTTAAATTCTTTAGAAATAAAAAAACTAATTTTTGAGCAATATGAAATATTACAAAAGATTGCTCAAAAACATAATGAAAATATAACCCATATTAAACCGCATGGGGCACTTAATAATATGGCTTGTGAAGACTTAGAATTAGCCACAACGTTAGCATTGGCTATTAAAGAGATTAATAAAGATATTATTTACCTTGTCCCAACTGGTTCACAAATGGAAGTTGCTGCGAAGACAAATAGTATGAGAATAGCCTGTGAAATATTTGCAGATAGAAATTATGAAGATGATGGTAATTTAATCTCTAGAAAAAAGCCAAATGCTTTAATTACTGATCCAGATATTGCAAAGAAACATGTGTTAAATATGGTTAAAAATCAGGCAATAAATTGTCTCAGTGGTAAACAGATACCTTGTGAAATTGACTCAGTTTGTATACATGGTGATAATGAAAGCTCATTAGCAACTGCAAAATCTATTAAAGATAATTTAGTTTATAATGGGTTAATATTGAAACCCTTAAATAAAATGAATAAATTTAATTAAACAATGAAACAACTTATTTATACATTACTAATAATTATAGCGCTTACTAATAATTCATTTTCTGCAGGGAGTAGTGATAGCAGCTCTTCTGGAAACAGCGGTGGCGATGAAAGAGATTCTGCTCCTAAATTATCAAACTATGCAAAAGCAAAAAATTTAATTAAAACTGCCAAGAAATATGAAAAAAAAGGTAAAACTAAAAAAGCACAAAAAAGATATGCAAAGGCACAAAAGCTTCTTTTAAAATCTAATAAGAAAAAACCACTACAAGCTGATACTTTAAATTATTTAGGTTTTACTACTAGAAAGCTAGGTGATTATGAGGGAGGTGAAGAGTTTTACTTACAAGGCCTACAAATTGAGCCCAATCATAATGGAATAAATGAGTACCTTGGTGAGCTTTATGTGGCTACTAATAGAATGAATATGGCTAAAGAAAGATTAGAAGTTTTAAAAACCTGTAACTGTGAAGAGTACGAGGAACTAAAAGAAATTATTGATGGAACAAAGAAGTCTAAATATTAAACATTGAATAAGAAATAATTATTTAATATTATAAATAAATCTTGATCGAAGAATTCATTATTTTAACACAAATTATCTTTATAGATATCATCTTAGCTGCTGATAACGCTATTATTATTGGATTAATTGCTGCTAACTTTGTACCAAAGAATAGAAAGCAAATAATTCTCTGGGGTGTTGCTGGAGCTTTAGTTTTTAAAATTATTTTTGCTCTTTTTGCTACTTATCTATTTGAATTTTATTATATTAAAATTTTAGGTGGACTACTTCTAATTTGGATTGTTAATGATTTAAGGAAAGATTTAGTTGAAATGAAGAATAAGATTAAGTCACCAGTAAAAAAATCAACAGAGCCATCATTTGTAAAAAGTATTTATAAAGTTTTATTTGCAGATATTACAATAAGTTTTGATAACGTTATTGGAGTAGTTGGTGCTGCAAAAGGTTATTTTGGTTTTATGATATTTGGTCTTGTTTTATCTGTAGTGTTAACTGGGGCATTAGCTACTTATTTAGCAAATTATATTCAGAAACATTTATGGATAGCCTATGTAGGCTTAGGATTTATTTTAATTGTGGCACTACAATTAATAATTGGTGGATTAAATGATTATGGTGTTTTATCAATTAACGAGACATTTAAACAATATTTTTAGATTAGTACGAATGTTTCTTAGTAGGAAACTTATTTGCAACCACATCTTTCTTATAATTTAACACAGCATCATTTATTTGCTTTTCAATATTTGAATACCTTTTAACAAATCTAGCTTTAATCTTATTTAATCCTATCAGATCATCTGTAACTAAAATTTGTCCATCACAGTGTACCGATGCTCCAATACCAATTGTAGGAACTTTAACAGTTTTTGTAATTTCTTTTGCTAATGAGCTTTCAACACATTCTAAAACAATTGAAAATACACCAGCTTCTTCTAAAAGCTTAGAATCTCTTAAAATAATTTTTCTTTCTGCTGTTTCTTTTCCTTTAAATTTAAAACTTGTTGCGGATTGTGGAAGAAGACCAAGATGTCCCATTACCGAAATTTTATTCTTAATCAAAGTATTAATTATTTGAACAACTTTTTTTCCACCTTCAAGCTTGACAGCATCACACTTCGTTTTAGAGATTATTTTTTTTGCATTGCTTAAAGCTTCTTTTGGGTTTCGGTAAGTATTATGAGGCATGTCTACTACCATTAAGCTTTTTTTAACCCCCATTCTTACACTTTTAGAATGTTCAATTATCATATCAAGTGTTACTTTTTTTGTAGAAGAAAAGTTATAAAGTACAGAACCAAGGGAATCGCCTACCAAGATAAGATCACAATGTCTGTCTATAATAGATGCAATATTTTTAGAGTAAACACTAAGACTTATAATTTTAGATTTATTTTTTTTTTTAATAAAGTTTATAATCTTTCTATTCATTTTTTACCAAATACCATTATTTTTCATTGATACCCAAGGTTCTTTAGTTTCTAAATTTCCTTCTTGTAAGATTTCTATAGAAATATTATCAGGAGATCTCACAAATGCCATATGGCCATCTCTAGGTGGTCTATTAATTATATAACCCATATCTAATAATCTTTGACATGTTTCATAAATATTTTCAACACGGTATGCCAAATGACCAAAATTACGAGATCCATCACCTAACTTGTCGCCATCCCAATTGTAGGTTAGCTCTAGTTCGGCTTTTTCATCACCAGGTGCTGCTAAGAAAATTAAAGTAAACCTACCCTGTTCACTTTCCATTCTTCTGTTTTCAATTAAACCTAGTCCCTTACAGTAGAAATCTAATGATTTCTCTACGTCTAGATTCTAATCATGGTATGTAAATATTTCATAATATCTTGTATTCTATAGTAAAATATTACTCTAATTCAATGGTACTTGGTGGTTTTGAAGTAACATCATAAACTACTCTATTAATGCCTCTAATATTGTTAATAATTTGATTAGAAATTGATTGCATAAAACCTTTAGGAAAATCAAAAAAATCAGCTGTCATTCCATCTTCAGATGTAATTGCTCTTAAAAGACAAATATATTCATAGGTACGATTATCTCCCATAACACCCACAGTTTTTACTGGTAGTAGAGCAGCGTATGCTTGCCAAATTTTATCATATAATCCATGATCTCTTAAGGCTTTAATAAAATAGAAATCTGCTTCTTTTAAAATTTTAATTTTTTCATTTGTAATAATGCCGGGCATTCTTATTGCTAAGCCTGGGCCAGGAAATGGATGCCTTGAGATTATGTTATTAGATAAATTAAGTTCTAATCCTAATTTTCTAACTTCATCCTTAAATAAGAATTTAAGAGGCTCTACTAATTTTAATTTCATTCTTTTAGGGAGGCCGCCCACATTATGATGTGATTTTATTTTTGAGGTTTGACTGCCTGTAACAGATTTACTTTCAATTAAGTCTGGATAAAGAGTACCTTGTGCAAGAAATTGAACATTCTTAATTTTGTTTGCATATCTCTCAAATATTTTGATAAATAGATTTCCTATAATTTTTCGTTTTTTTTCTGGATCAGAAACATTTGTTAATTTTGTAATAAATTCTTTTTCTGCATTAACGTATATTAAATTAATTTTTAATTTTTTCTTAAATGTATTAACAACTTGTGTTTCTTCATTTTTTCTTAAAAGACCATTATTAACAAAAATACAAGTTAAATTTTTTCCAATTGCTTTACTTAATAATTGTGCCACCACACTACTATCAACACCTCCCGACAATCCACAAATTACTTTTTTATTACCTACTTGTTCTTTAATTTCATTAATCAATTTTAATTTTTGATCTTTCGAAGACCAGTTTTTTTTAATTTTACATATAAGAAAAACAAAATTACGTAATAAAATTTTACCTTTATTAGTGTGTGTTACTTCTGGATGAAATTGTACTCCATAAAAATTATCTTTAATATTTTCAATTATCGTTAATTTAGAATTTTTTGTGGATGCTATAACCTTAAAATTTTTTGGCATTTTTGATACTTGATCAGCATGACTCATCCAAACATCACTTGTCTTATTTTTATTAAAAAAATTTTTAGTTAAAATACTATTAGATACTTTATTTATTGTAGCTAAGCCATACTCTCTGTGTTTAGATTTTTTAACTTTGCCTCCTAATAGTTTTGACAATATCTGATGTCCAAAACATATACCTAAGATTGGAACTCCTAGTTTTAAAATCTTTTTATCAAATTTAAATTTATCATTTTCATAAACATTGAGAGGGCCACCAGAAAGGATTATTCCTCCTATATTTTCTTTTATAATTTGGGTTATCTTTATTTTTTTGTGGCTAACAATTTCTGAAAAAATTCCTAATTCTCTTACTCTTCTTGCAATTAATTGAGTAAATTGGGAACCAAAATCAATTATTAAAATTTTACTTAAATTATTACTAAGACTCATTTTTAGGTTCCAAATTCTTTAAGGATTCTAAAATAGAATTTTCTTTACCACATAATTTATTACAAATTTTAGAGAAATTATCAGCTAATTCTTTTACTTTAGAGTAATTAGATCTTTTTAACTCTATCTCCATAAGCATATAGTTTGCTTCTTCATTTTTTGGATCTAATAAAAGCACGGTATCAATATTTTTTTGTTCTTCTTTTTTATTCTCTTCAAAATTATAAATTTTTGCTAAATATAAATATGCATTTTGATCTTTAGGATTAAAAACAATACTTCTTTGAAACAAAAATTTAGACTCTTCATATTTTTGTTCATCATATTTATTTTTTCCTTTTTCAAAAAAATTATTTTCTGCTAAAGAATAGCTTCCAAGATTTAAAAGCATAAATAACATAATTGTTAATTTATTTATTATTTTCATTAATATTTACTTTCATTTTTTACTTGATCAACATTATGAACCATACTTTCATAAAAACCTGCTTTTGTTATTTTTACAAAATTAGGTTTATTTTTAAGATTTGGAATTTTTTTTGCACCTAGATAACCCATAGATGATTTTAGCCCCCCAATTAGTTTATAAATTATACTTTTAACATCACCTTTATATTTCACAAATCCCTCTACTCCTTCTGGAACATATTTAGATGAGTCTTTTTGTTTAGTTTGAAAATATCTATCAGCTGAACCTTTATTCATTGCTCCAACAGACCCCATACCTCTAAAACTTTTAAATAATTTTCTATTTTTCTTAATTAGTCTTCCAGGTGTTTCTAGACTTCCTGCCAATAAAGAGCCAATCATTATCGCATCAGCACCTGCAGACAGAGCCTTAGCTAAATCACCTGAATATTTAATTCCACCATCTGAAATTATCTTTACTTTATTATTTTTAACACCTTTTTTTACAGCAAGTATTGCACTTAACTGCGGAACACCAATGCCTGCTACTAGTCTGGTTGTACAAATTGATCCTGGTCCAATCCCAACTTTAATAATATCTACTCCTAATTTTATTAAAAATTTTGCAGCTTCAGCTGTTGCAATATTTCCAGCACATAGAGTTGTTTTATTTGTTTTTAATTTTTTTATAGCTTTAATAATTTCTGCAACTTTTTTGCTATGTCCATGGGCTGTATCCACAACAATTAAATCAACTTTTTCTTTTAAAATAGCTTCTGCTCTTTTAAGTTCTAAAGGACCAGCTCCAACAGCTGCACCAACTAATAAATTTAATCTTTTAACTTTTTTAATTTCCTCAATTTGTTTTTTGATATCAAGGTTCCTGTGGATTACACCAATGCCTCCAGCCTTAGCTATTGCTATAGCCATTTTACTCTCCGTAACCGTATCCATTGCAGAAGATAATAAAGGTATTTTTAATGTTAAATTAGATGATAATTTTGTGCTGGTATCAACATCAGAAGGAAGAACTTCCGAATATTTTGGTGCCATTGTGACATCATCAAAGGTGAGTGCTTCTTTTATAGGATCCATAATCATTTATATATGATTCCTTTAAAAAAAAAAGTCCCTATCTTAAGATTTTACAAATAATAAAACTTTCCTTGGATTCTTTTCTGCTAGACTTAGGTTTAAACACCTTTACTTCTTTGAATAATTTTTTACCTAAGGCAACTATTTCATTAAATGATGAACCTAAAAAAATCTTAGAGACAAATCGGCCTTCTTTAACCAGCATTTCTTTAGAAAAATTCATGGCTTCCATCGCAAGTTCTCCTGTATAAATTGCATCTATATCTTTTATACCAGTTGTATTAACAGCCATATCAGACACCACAACATCAACTTTTGATTTGAATAACCCTTTTATTTTCTCTTGAGAGCCTAAATCAGTAAAATCACCTTTAATTTGAATTGTATTCTCAATTTCTTCCATACCCTTAATGTCAATTGAAACCAATCTTCCACTTTTTACTTTTCTTGAAATATATTGAGACCAACTACCTGGTGATGCACCTAAATCTATTACTGATATTCCATTTTTTAATATCTTAAATTTTTCATCTATTTCAATTAATTTATATGCTGATCTAGCTCGATAACCATCTACCTGAGATTGTCTAACATAAATATCTCTTTTTTGTTTATTAATCCAATTTTTAGAAATTCTATTCTTTTTCAATTAATGACCAAACCTTAAACTTTTTGATAAAATTTTATTTTCTAAAGTTTTTATTTTTATTTTTACCTCTTTATCCAATCTCATATCTTTATCACCATCCCAAATTCCAGATGCAAGGTGTATTATACCTAGTTTATGATTGGGTAGATAAGGTTCAACAAAACTTTTATCTTGTTCGTTAAATTTTGGTAAAAGATTGCTAACTAACCAGTTGCAATTATGAGGTAAGAACTCAGCTTCTAAATCATCAATGTAAACAGACATATTAATTGCCAATTGTTCTGATCCAAAAATATTTCCAGCTTTTAATGTTTGTTCTAAATTTTTTTGCCACGTAGTCCATCCAGCTGAATTTTTTTCTAAAGAAAAAACACCAATATTAATGTGTGGAGCAAAGGCAAGTTTTCGAGCTTTATCTATTCCAATTTTTGATTTTATTGCATGTTTAAAATTTTGAGATTTAATTATTGCTAGTTGTCCAAATATCCAATTAACTTTAGACATTATTTTATATCCAGGTGTAAAAGTTTGAGTAATTCCCAATTTTCCATTTTCACAGGCTTTAAAATAAAGCTCTATTGAATTCCAATCGCCTACCCAAGCATCACAATCAATCCATAAAAATTTTTCATAATCAGGAAAATATTTTGGTAAAAAAGCTCTAGATACTTGACTCTTTAACCAATCTCTTCCTTTTACTTTAAATGTTGGAACATCAATGTCCCATTCAGCTGATTTAATTTCGTCAACTTTTTTAGATAATATGTCTCTTTGCTGCTCAGTCAGACCAGCATCTAAAATACAGATTGCAGTATCTTTGCTTTTTTCAAAACTTTTAATGGAGTTGACTAATTCATTAAGTAATTCAAAGTAATTTGAATCAGCCAGAGATACAATAACATTTTTTTTCATCTACAATATATCTTCAAGATCTTCATTATCATGATTTTCACCACTTAAAATTTTCTGTTTATGAATTTTTTGATAACTAAAGTATCCAAATGGAATTAAGCAAATATAAATTAATCCACAAATGACCAAAATTTTAAATGTATATACTAACAAAAGTCCAAAAAATAACACAACAGCAAATAATGCAAAAATTGTCATACGACGTGGTATAGAAATTTTTTTAAAAGCAAATGTTGGAATTTTACTGATCAGTAAAAATGAAATCAAAATAAAGAATGTTGGTACTACTATATCATAGTTAATTTTGATTAAATTAATCTCACTTAGGCTTAATATTAACGGCATCAATACCAAAATTCCACCTGCTGGTGACGGTACACCTTCAAAATAATTATCTCTCCATGATGGCTCAGAATTTGAGCTCACGTTAAACCTTGCAAGTCTAAGCGCAACACAAACTACAAAAATCATTGTGAGTAACCAACCGAATTTACCTAAATTGTTTAAAGACCAGAAATACATTATAAAAGCTGGTGCTACACCAAAACTAATTAAATCTGCTAATGAGTCTAATTCCTTTCCAACCAAGGAAGTTCCTTTCAACATCCTTGCAACTCTTCCATCTAATGCATCAAAAATTGCTGCAAATATAATAGCTATAATAGATAGTTCAAATTTTTCATCTAATGCAAATTTAATAGAACTTAACCCAATACATACATTTATTAATGTCAGTGCATTAGGTAAAAGCATTCTAGCTTTTTTTTCTGATACAATCTTAAGATTATTTTTAGGTAGTTCCATAAGCTATCTTTTAGCTAATAGTGTTTCACCAGCAATTGTCTTTTGTCCAACTTTAACTAATGTTTTATAATTTTCAAAATAAACATCAGCTCTACTTCCAAATCTTATCATTCCAATTCTTTCACCTTGTTGCAAATTTTGATCCTTTGAAGATTCACATACAATTCTTCTGGCAATTAAACCTGCAATCTGGACAACAATAACGTCTTCTCCATGGCTATTCGTTATCTTGTAATAATTTCTTTCATTATCTTCACTTGCTTTATCAAGTGATGCATTTAAAAATTTTCCTGGTTTATAAAGTATTTCTGAAATTTTACCTTCACAAGGTGTTCTATTTACATGACAATCAAATACGTTCATAAAAATACTTATCTTAATGAATTTTTTATTTTCTAAACCAAGCTCTTTTGGTCCATCAACTTCATGAACCATTAAAACTTCACCATCGGCTGGACTTGTAAGATAATTTTCATCATTTATTGAAATTCGTTCAGGATCTCTAAAAAAATAATAAACCCATATAGATAACACTAAACCGATTAATCCTAGAAAGGTGCTTAAGAAGTATAAAAAAATTGTTACAATAATAGATATAGCTAAAAATTTGTATCCTTCAGAATGAATTTTTGGGAAAATTTTCTCTAACATAAGCTTCTATTTGATAATTTTTTATTAATATGTATATAAAGCACTAAATTACAATTACTAATATAAATTATTCAAATATGGCTAAAATTAAGGTTAAAAATCCAGTAGCAGAACTCGATGGCGATGAAATGACAAGAATAATATGGGAGTTTATTAAAAGTAAACTTATTCTTCCATATTTAGATTTGGGCATTGAATACTTTGATTTAGGTATGAAAAGTCGAGATAATTCTAATGATCAGATAACAATTGACTCAGCCAATGCAATTAAAAAAATCGGTGTTGGTATTAAATGTGCAACAATAACAGCAGATGAAGCCCGTGTTGAAGAATTTGATTTAAAAAAGATGTGGAGATCTCCAAATGGAACTATAAGAAATATTATTGGTGGAACTGTATTTAGAGAACCAATAGTTTGTAAAAATATTCCTAAATTAGTACCTTCATGGACAGACCCAGTAATTATTGGAAGACATGCATTTGGAGACCAGTATAGAGCAACAGATTTTAAAGTTCCTGGGAAAGGTAAAATGGAAGTTAAATGGACAGCTGAAGATGGTAGCCAAGAAATAAAATATGAAGTTTTTAACTTTCCTGGACCAGGTATAGCTTTATCAATGTACAATTTAGATAAATCAATAGAAGACTTTGCAAGGTCTTGTTTTGGCTATGGTTTGATTAAAGAATGGCCAGTTTATTTATCAACAAAAAATACAATTTTAAAACAATATGATGGTCGTTTTAAAGATATTTTTCAAAAAATATTTGATGAGGAATTTAAAGACAAATTTGAAAAATTAAAAATTACTTATGAACACAGACTAATTGATGACATGGTTGCTTGTGCAATGAAATGGAGCGGTAAATATATTTGGGCTTGTAAAAATTATGATGGTGATGTTCAGTCAGATACTATGGCGCAAGGATATGGTTCATTAGGTTTAATGACTAGCGTTCTATTAACTCCTGATGGAAAAGTAATGGAGGCTGAAGCAGCTCATGGAACCGTAACTAGACATTATAGGATGCATCAACAAGGTAAAGAAACCTCTACAAATCCAATTGCATCTATTTTTGCTTGGACTAGGGGTCTTGCGCACAGAGGAAAATTAGATGGAAACGAAGAGTTGATTAATTTTTCAAAAACTTTAGAGAAGGTTTGTATTGATTGTGTTGAAAATGGATCAATGACTAAAGATTTAGCAATTTTAATTGGTCCTTCAAGTAAGTACTTAACTACTAACGGTTTCTTAGATGAGTTAGATGGACAACTTAAGAAAAAGCTTAATTAATTAATTTTTTAATATTTTCAAAAGACTGCTCAATTTTATCAGGCAATGTTCCCCCTGCTTGGGCAAAGTCAGCTCTTCCACCACCACCTTTACCACCAATAACTTCTGAGCCAGCTCTGACAATTTTTACAGCATCAAACTTGTCCTCTAATGTCTTGGTAACACCTACAGCTAATCCAACTTTATTGTCATTGATTGCATAAATTATTACTAATCCTTCACCAATTTCTTTTTTTCCTTCATCAATTAACTTACGTAGATCTTTAAATGGTAAATCTACAATATTTTGAAACCTAACTTTAAATCCATTAATAATTTGATCATTGATTTTATTTTTTTCTTTATCTTTTAATATTGAGCTAACTGAAAGTTGATCAAATTGTCTATTAAGGTCTTTTATCAAGGCCACTTGATCACTACTTTGAAGATTAGGTTTTCCTCCTAATTTAATAATCTTTGTCTCTAATTCTTTTATAACTGCCTCATTTTTTTGATCTGACAGATTAGATAAGTTTTCTTTCTCTTTTAAAAAATCAACTAACTGCTTATCTCTTAATGCTTCGATTCTCCTTACGCCTGCTGCAATAGATGATTGGCTTATAACCTTAAATTTTCCAATGTCAGCTGTATTTACAACGTGCGTTCCTCCACATAGTTCTGTTGAGAAAAATTTACCCTCCTCGTCTCCCATAGATAAAACTCTCACCTCATCACCATATTTTTCTCCAAATAAAGCTAAGGCGCCATTCTCAACAGCTTCTTTAGGTGTCATTATTCTTGTTTTCACCTCTGACTTTTTTTGAATTATTGAGTTAACATAATGTTCAATTTTTCCCATCTCTTCTTCTGAGATAGGCTTCATATGACTAAAATCGAATCTTAATCGATCAGACTGAACTAAAGATCCTTTTTGAGTTACATGCTCACCCAAAACTCTTCTTAACGCTCCGTGCAATAAATGAGTAGCTGAATGGTAGGCTCTAATATTATTTCTTCTCTGTGTATCAATTTTTAATTCAACACTTTCTTTTAATTTAACCGAACCTTTTATAACTTTTCCATAATGAACAAATAAATCCCCTAGTTTTTTTTGAACATCAGCTACTTCAAATTCAAAAACCTCATTAGAAATTATTCCTGTATCAGCAACTTGCCCCCCTGACTCACCATAAAAAGGTGTTTGATTTGTAATTATAATTCCTTCATCATTTTCTTGTAAGTCTTGAACCTCTTTATTATTTTTAAGAATTAAAGTAATTACACCTTCTGCTTTGTCCGTGGAATATCCTAAAAAATCAGTTGCTCCTAAACGATCTTTTATATCAAACCATATTTGATCTATGGAACTATCCCCTGATCCTTTCCAATTTTTTTTTGCTAATTCTTTGCTTTCTTTCATTAATAAATCAAATTTCTCCCCATCTACAGTCAGTGATTTATTTTTCAAAATATCTTCAGTTAAATCTAATGGAAAACCAAATGTATCATAAAGTTTAAATGCCACTTCTCCAGGTAATATTTTTTCCACTTTCTCTAACTCTTCATTTAATATTTTTATTCCTCTATCCAATAAAACTAAAAACTTTTCTTCTTCTGTTTTTAAAGTTTCTTTTATTAATGATTGTGCTCTTTCTAGCTCGGGATAATTGTTAGACATTTCTTCTAGGAGTGTTTTAAAGATATTATAGAAGACTGGTTTTTTTGAACCTAGCAAATGTGAATGTCTCATTCCACGTCTCATAATTCTTCTAAGTACATATCCCCTACCTTCATTAGATGGTAAAACTCCTTCTGCTAATAAAAATGAACTTGCTCGTAAGTGATCTGCTATTACTCTAAAGCTAGATTGGTTAACTTCATCTACTTTAACGTTTAATGTGTCAGATGCAGATAGTATTAGTTTTTTAAAATGATCTGTTTCATAGTTATCGTGTGTACCTTGCATTAGTGCAGCTATTCTCTCAAGACCCATACCAGTATCCACAGATGGTTTAGGTAAATCTATTCTTTTATCTTTTGAAATTTGCTCATATTGCATGAATACTAAATTCCATATTTCTATAAACCGGTTACCGTCTTCATTTTTTGTACCAGGCAAGCCACCTTCTAAATGCTCACCATGATCATAAAATATTTCTGAGCATGGTCCACAAGGTCCTGTATCGCCCATAGACCAAAAGTTATCTGATGTTGCTATCTTGATTATTCTATCATCACTAAAACCAGCTATTTTCTTCCAAAAGTTGAATGCCTCTTCATCATCATGGTAAACTGTTACAAAAAGACGATTTTTATCAATCCCAAACTCTTTAGTTATTAAATTCCATGCGTAACTAATTGCTTCTTCTTTAAAATAATCTCCAAATGAAAAATTTCCAAGCATTTCAAAAAATGTATGGTGCCTTGGAGTATAACCTACATTTTCGAGGTCGTTATGCTTACCGCCTGCCCTTACACATTTTTGTGAAGTTGTGGCTCTTACATAGTCTCTTTTTTCCAACCCAGTGAATATATTTTTAAATTGCACCATTCCTGAATTTGCAAACATTAATGTCGGATCATTATTTGGAACTAAATTACTAGACTCAACTATCCTGTGATCATTTTTTTCAAAATAATCTAAAAAAGTTGTTCTAATTTGATTTAGTGTTTTGTCAGCCATACATTTAAAATACAGCTTTTTTATTTGATGTCTAGATAAGTGTAGGGAAAAAAGGCGCTTAAATTATGCACTTGAGGGACACACTACCTCACACTAGCTGACACTTGCTCACACTAGTTATGCGGACGATTTAAAATTGATTAAAAATAATTTTCTTAAAAACTCATAAAATTAAGCAATAAACTAGAACCATAACTAGAACTTTTTGAGATAAATCAGATGATTAATTCTCGAGTCTTTGATAATATTTAATTAATTATGAAAAAACTTTTAGGAATTATCGTTCTAGGTTTGTTGTTAAGCGGGAATGTAAATGCTGAAGTAAAATCTGAAGATATTACCTTTCCTGGCAACTATTATATAAAAGAGATTAAGACTTGTTCAGCAATTCCTACCGATAAATCATTTAGCAATTTGTCTGTCGTTAAAACAGTTGAAAGTGTGGTTGGTTTTGATTGGTCAAAATATCATACAGAAACAAGTAGTTCTATTTATGTTGATCATGATCCTATTACTGTGCCCATTAAAGTAATGATGGCTTCAACACATAATGCAATTGGTAACAAGAACCAGTCTAATATAGATATTGCAAAAAAATTCTTAATAAAATTAGCAAAAGCAAATACTTTACATAACAGCATTGGTTATGAGGAATTAAAAAAAAAACCTAAGTGTTATGCAAATGGTGATCAAAATGAACCCTGTTGGTATCATGAATATGAATTTGCGTCACAATGGTTTGGAAACTATATGATCATTGCAATTTGGCTTAAATCTGAATTAGATCCACAAGAACTTAAAGTAGTAAATAAGTATATTAATAAAATGTACAAAAAGTTTCTAAAACCAATTCAGTTTAAAAAAAATGAAAAAGGATTCTATGCAATGGCTAACGGTGGTTTGTCGACATTAGTTTATGCATCATGGACGGACAATAAGAAACTTGCTGCCAGAGAAATTAATCATACTTTTAAAGAAATTGATAAGTTATTTTATGACGATGGATATATTAACAATAATTCTTTTAGAGGTGTTAGAGCGCAGTGGTATCATTCGTATGGAGTAGATATTGCCCTTGGATATGTTTATATCGCGAAACTATGGGGTGCGAAAGTGCCAGAACATATACAAAATAAACTTGTAAATTCTGCAAAGCTAGTCAACTTAGCAATTACTGATGAAGAAAAATTTAGAAGTAGAAAGTTTAGTGGTGATAATAGGAATGAAATCAAAGACCCAACAAAGGCCATTCCACATACTCACCAAATGGCGATAGCTATTGATACATTGATGGAGATAGTTGCTGGTGTAAAACTGGAACATGATCCAATATATTTAAAAAAAAGAAAGTATCACGTGCCTGATGGAATGGATGATTTAATTGGATTTAACCCAAATTGTATTCTTCGATAATTATGTATTTTAATAAAGAGAACTAGAAGAGTGCGTAGGGGCGTTCTGTTACCCGGTGCCCCGAACCATGTTTATCAGTTATAGGATTATGTGGGACAACTAGAACCATAACTAGAACTTTTAGAGATAAAGCAAATTTCTGTTGTAAGTATGTTTGAATAAGCGTTGGTATTCCTAGAGATAGTAAGGGAAAAAAGGCGCTTAATTTAAGCGCCTTTTAATAATTAAAGATGACTTTAACTAATTCTTTTTAGATGGAGGTGTTACTTCATCTTTTATCTCAACTTTAGGATCCTCAATTTGATCTTTTGCTGCTTTTTCTGGATCAAGAGGGTTACCTTCAATTTTTTTTGCTATCACTCCAGCTTTTTCTCTAATTGCCATTTCAATTTCTGCTGCAATTTTAGGATTTTGCTCTAAATAAGTTTTGGCATTTTCTCTTCCTTGTCCAATTTTTTCACCTTTATAAGCATACCAAGCTCCAGCTTTTTCAACAATGTCAGCTTTTGCACCAAGGTCAACTAATTCACCTACTTTACTAATACCTTTGCCGTACATTAGGTCAAATTCAACAACTTTAAATGGTGGTGCTACTTTATTTTTAACCACTTTAACTCTAGTTGAGTTACCAATAATTTCATCTCCATTTTTAATGGCTCCAATTCTTCTGATATCTAATCTAACAGATGAATAGAATTTAAGTGCATTTCCACCAGATGTAGTTTCTGGACTTCCAAACATAACTCCAATTTTCATTCTAATTTGGTTAATAAAAATCATCATTGTATTTGTACTTGAGATTGAGCCTGTTAACTTTCTTAAAGCTTGACTCATTAATCTTGATTGAAGTCCTACGTGGTGATCTCCCATTTCTCCTTCAATTTCAGCTCTAGGTGTTAGTGCTGCAACAGAGTCAATTACGATAACAGAAATTGATCCTGATTTAACTAAGGTATCAGCTATTTCTAGAGCTTGCTCACCAGTATCAGGTTGTGAAATTAATAATTCTTCAGTATCTACACCAAGTTTTTTTGCATAAATTGGATCTAAAGCATGCTCTGCATCTATAAATGCACATATTCCTCCAGCTTTTTGAGCCTCTGCTAATACTTGTAACGCTAAAGTTGTTTTACCAGATGATTCTGGTCCATAGACTTCAACAACTCTTCCTTTTGGCAATCCACCTATTCCAAGTGCTACATCTAAGCTTAATGATCCAGTTGAAACTGACTCGACATCCATTGCTCTTCTTTGGCCAAGTTTCATTACTGATCCTTTTCCAAAGTTATCGATAATTTGGCTCATTGCCGCATCTAAAGCTTTGTTTTTTTCGTTTCCTTCTGCTTGTTGTGCTTTTGTAGATTTAACTACTTTTAGGTTATTTTTAGTCATTTTATGCCTTTTTATTAAATAATTAGTGTTCGAATCGTGTATTAAATGTACACATTTTGTTCTTTTTTTCAATAGTTATTTTTTTTATAATAAGGTGGCTTAATTACTGTATTTTTAAGTAATTACTATTCAACAAACCCATAGCTTGAAGAAGCTTGAATTGTGAAAGTAAATAATTTCTTTCAGAATCTGCTAAGCTTATCTTTGAGCTTAGTAAAATTGAGTTTGATTGAATAACATCAAGTGTAGATCTTCCAAGACCAGCTTCATACTCAACTGTTATTCCTTCATTTGCAATCTCAGCTGCTTTAACTTGAGAGTTAACTGAATTTAATAGACTTTTTGAAGATTGAAGTGTGGACCATGAGATTGCTACATTGCTGTTATTAGCTTTTGTAGCACTGGTTAATAATAATTTTTTTCTATTTCGTAAATTTCGACTTTTGTTTAATGAAGCTCTATTTTTTCCACCCGAGTATATTGGCCAAGTAACAGTTGCTTTTAAAATATTTTTATCACGCTCATCGTATGATGAACTCAAATCTTGGGATTTAGAATTCTCATAAGAAAGTGTTGCAGAAGGTGATAAATCAGATCGTGAAATAAGAACATCTTTTTCTGATTGTTCATATTCTAATTTTGCAATAATTAATTCTGGATTATATTTTTTTGATTTATCTATTGCATCACTCAAGTTATCTGGAAGCATAAGCTTAATATCAAAATTATTATTCAAGCTATTTATATCTGCAATTGGTCCAATGACATTTTCATAGTTTAGTTTACTAGATATGATTTCATTTTTAGATTGAATAAAATTTGCTTGAGCTCCAGCCAATGAAGACTCGGATTGAGCTAAATCAGATAAAGTAATTTGACCTCTTTCAATTCTAGCTTTATTAGTTTCAACTTGTCGCTCTAACAAACTAAGATTACTTTGATTAATCTTTAATTTTTTACTAGCTAATACCAATCCTGAATATGCTTCAATCACTTTTAATAAAACTTCTTGTTCTTTTTTTAATAATTTTATTGCTGCAAGCCTAACTCCAATTTGATTTTTTTGAACATCAGCATTTCTACCAAAATCTATCAATGTCTGTTCAATTTTTATAGATTGAGTAGAAGGATCAACATCATTAACTGACTGTTCAACACCTGATCTATTAGTCAATTTACTTGTGTCTTCTTGACTTTTACTTCCAGAAATTGTGACAGTGGGTAGGTAGTTACCTTTTGAAATTCTTAAATCTTCTTCAGAAATATTAATATTTTCTCTCTCAGCATTTAAGTCAGTATTATTTTGATAAGCCTCTGTAAGGGCTTCAAATAAAGTTACAGCAAATACCTGCTGATTTAAAAATAAAACTGAGAATAGTATTAAAATTGTTTTTTTCATTATTTTTTAAATTTTATCTTTTCGATCTGATGATTGCTATTTAAATTCATTATAACTGTTGAACTTTTTATCGCATCTTTAAACATTTGTTGAGTAATTCTTTGATAAGTCTGCATAAAGTTTATCACATCTCCACTACTCATAATTTTTAGGTTTTTCTTGTTTTTTGTTTGAACCCAGAGCTTTCTCTCTTGTTTTAATCTCCATTCTCTTAATAAATTAAAGTTTTTAGCCTTTAAATATAACAATCCATCTAATTGTTTAAATAAGGTTTTATATTTAGTTTTTAATTGATTATTAACATGGTTTCTCCATTTAGCTCCTTGATCGTAAACTTTTTCAAGAGAATTAATTGGTTTTTTAAGCTGACTGTTTAATTGAGGTCTTGCTCCAACACACCAACCTTCAAAAATTACCACATCTGGCTTTGTTTTGATTTTATACCATAAGCTTTTTTGGCACCTATCGTCTATTGCTTTATTAAATTTTGGAATTTGCAAACTTTTAAAATTTTCATCTTTAATCTTTTTAAAAAAATTGAGCATTAAATCTACATCATGAGTTCCTGGCACTCCTCTCGTCATTAATAAAGGATGTCTATTTTTAGATAATGACTTTCTGTCTTTTCTAGTCTTATAAAAATCATCAATAGAAACTTTAAAAACATTTAACTTAAAATATTTTTTTAAGATTAAAGTTAAAATAGATGAAATCGTTGTTTTGCCTGATCCCTGTCCTCCTGCTAAACCAATTATTAATGGTTTTTTTTTATTAGTCTTTTTTACTATCCAAAAGCTTACAGGAATTAAAAAAGATTTAATCATCTTATCTTTATTTTTAAATTTATCTTTCTTAGTTTCCTGAGAAGATATAAACTTAAAATAATCTTTTTTTACTTTGTTAAAACATTTATTAACTTCTTGCATACAAAATTATTTTTTATCAAGAGGATGATTTTGACCATCATTCACAGCCACATCTTTTAGATCAAAAGTATTTATTTCATCTATGCAACCAAGATTAAATCCTGTCATAGCTGGATTGGCTCTTGGGTTATGATGTGTGTAAATCCCACAATTAGAACAAAAGTAATGTTTTGCGATTTTTGAATGGAATTGATAAAGCGTTAGCTTGTCTTCACCTTTAATAATTTTAAAGTCTTCATTCTTAACCATAGACATAATCGCTCCTTTTCTCTTACAAATAGAACAATTACATTTTAAAACTTTTTCTAAATTATCAGGTACATTTATTTCTGCTTCTACTTCCCCACAGTGGCATTTTAGTTTTTTCATTTATATTTCTCCTTTATCCTTTATATTAATCTCAAACATTACTTCATTTCTTCTATTCATTGGCAGTGTAAAAGGTCCATTATAAGTTGCTTTAATAGGTGGACTCAAAATTGACATATCATCTTTTTTTAATTCATTTTCTAAAATGCTTTTATGTTTAATAAAATTTTTATCAGATGTTCTTCCTGAATACATAATAGCTGCATAATAACCACCTTTAATATTTAATATTTTAACATCTGGATTAGACGGGCTCGGTATGTTTTCTTTATTAAATCTTGAAGGTAAATAAAATTGCATGGTCATATTTCCTTTTTTTTCAATTTGGGTAACTGGTGTTGTCATCTTAATTTCTTCATTATCTTCGTTATTACCAGAGATATAATTAAATAATTTTCTAAAACTACTACCTTGATTTGACATATCTGTTTCAATAGCCAAACGATCAGAATATTTTCTGATTTCATAAACTTCATTTTTTTTCACTACTTCGTAATTTGCCTCTTCATAAGCAATACCATCGGAGGTTATAATTAGACCAAGAATTATAATTGATAGAATTTTTTTCATTTTGATTTGGAAATTAAACTATCTCTGGTTGAAGTTATCCACAAGAGCACAAAATGTAGTTTCAATGTTCACGTTTTGATTCACCTTTGATTCAGTTACAGACTCAAAATACAACCTATTGCGTGCACTGTTTAACTGGTCTATAAGTAAGAACAAAACAAGAACATGAAATTAACTATTCCCTTTTATTTGCATAAAGCTGGAGCTGGCTTTCCTTCTCCTGCAACAGATTACATTGAAGAAGATGTAGATCTTAACGTCCATTTAATCAAAAATGTTCCTGCAACTTTTATCATTAGAGTTCAGGGAAAATCGATGACCGATGTTGGTATTTATGATGGTGACTTATTAGTTATTGATAGAAGTTTAAAACCTAAAAACTTTTCAACGGTAGTAGCAAATGTTTATGATGAATTAGTTGTTAAAAGTTTTGTTAGATCTAAAGAAGGTCAATTTTTAACATCTGGTTCTAAAAATATTGAAGATAAAATAATTATTGGAGATGCGTCTGAAATATTTATCTGGGGAGTTGTGACTTATGTCATCCATTCAACGTACTAAGAAAATAGCGTTAGTAGATTGCAATTCATTTTATGTTTCTTGTGAAAGATTGTTCAATCCTAAAATTAGAAATAAGCCTGTAATTGTTTTGTCTAATAACGATGGTTGTATTATATCAAGATCAACTGAAGCAAAAGCTCTTGGTATTAAAATGGGAGAACCTTATTTTAAAGCTAAAGATACAATACTTAGAAATAAAGTTTATGTATTTTCTTCAAACTATTCCTTGTATGGAGATTTATCTAGAAGAGTAATGAGAACTTTAAAAAGATTTAATCCAGTATTAGAAATATATTCTATTGATGAAGCTTTTTTAGATCTAACAAATTATCCTGATGATGAAGTTGAAGATGTTGGAAAAGAAATTAGAAGTATTGTTTTACAATGGACAGGCATACCAACAAGTATTGGTATTGCAAAAACAAAAACTCTTAGCAAGATTGCAAATCATATAGCAAAGAAAAAACAATCTGGTGTAACCAACTTAATAGGTATTAAAAATATTGATCCACTGTTAGAAAAAATAGATATCAATGATGTATGGGGTGTTGGTAAGCAAATGACAAAATTTTATCAACAGAATGGAATTTACAATGCTAAACAGTTAAAAAATATGTCAAACACTTGGATTAAAAAAAGTTCTAATGTTTTAAGTTCTAGAACTGCATTAGAGCTTAGAGGTATTCCTTGTATTCCATTAGAAACTAAAACTTCAAAAAGAAAAAGTTGTGTAGTATCAAGATCATTTGGTACTAGGGTTGAAAAATTTCAAGAATTACAAGAAGCCGTTGCAAGTTATTGTTTAAATGCTTCTGAAAAAATTAGATCAGAATCTTTAATTGCAAAATCAATAATAGTATCTGTTAGAACAAGTCCTTTTCAAAATAGAGGAGTATATTATTCAAATACTAAAACTATAGATTTTCCAATAGCTACTAATAATAGTATTGAAATAGTTAAAACTGCTTTAATTGCTTTAAATGAAATTTTTATAAATGGATATAGGTATCAAAAAGCAGGAATAACATTAACTGGCTTAACTAGTTCAGATGGCAGTAAAAATTTATTCTCTTCAGAAAAAGATGAGAAAATAAAAGGTTTAATGAGATCTATTGATAGTACAAATTACAGGTATGGACGATCAACATTAAGTTTGGCTAGTGCAGGAGTAAATAAAAAATGGAATATGAGGAGAGACTACTCTTCAAAGATAGATACGGCTGACTTTCATTCGCTACCAATAATAAGAGCTATTTAAGCAGATCTACGCTGTTAATATTTTCTAAAGAGTTTTCAAATTCTGACATATTTTCTCTTTTAGATAATATTATCACTGAGAACATCATGATAATAATCCCAATAACTGGTATCAATGTAATGACTGATATTTTTCCAATAACTAAAAATAAATAAGCAATTAAAAAAAATATAGATCTAATCAATAATGTTATTTTAAAAACAGCTATAATTGATAGTGAATGTTTTAATAAGTTAATAAAACTCATTTTTGATGGTCCAAAAAATCTCTTACCTCTTATTGATGGGATAGATTTTCTATCATTAAATAGCTTAACAACAGCACCTGAAAAACTACTCCATGTTGCTTTTTCTTTTATCATTTTATTAACTGCAAATTTAGGCAAGCAAATAAAATTACCAAACTTGATAGATTGTCCAGTAAAAATAAAAGTTAAATATTTGTGCAAAAGGTAACAAAATTTAAAGAAAAACCCTTCAGATCTTTTTACTCTATTGGCTGTAATGACTTTATCAGGATAATCATTTACCTTATCAATAAGTAGAGTTATTTCTTCTACTCTATCTTCACCATCTCCATCCATTGGAATTATATAATCATATTCTTCGTGTTCAGCAATATATCTTAACCCAGATGCATTGCATCTAGCATGTCCCTTATTTCTTTTCATGTTGACTATTTTGATAGACTTAAGATTGTTAAAATTAAAATCATTAATGGGTCTTTCTTCAGTAGAGCAATCGTTTACAATTATAATTGAAAATTCATGGTTTAAATCATTAACCTGTAATTCTATATCTTCTAAAAGTTTAAAAGCTGATTTCCAATCGTTATATATAGGGATTAGAACTTTTATTTTACTCATCTATTTCCTACACAAATATTATCAATACAAATAAATTTCGACAATGAATTAAGTTTATCTTTTGTAATCAATCCTTCCCAAACTGGTCTAGAACTTAGGTGATATGATAAATTTCCAGCATGCCATTCGTCGCCAAGGACAACATTTATTGGCAATGTATGATTTTGCTTCCATAAGTATTCAGTTTTAATTGCTATTTCTTTGCCTAAATAGTCTGTTCTTTTATCTGTTTCTGTAATTGAAATATAAGCGTACACAAAAGGTGAAAAAATAAATAAAACTAAAAACGTTGATATGAACCCATTTAACTTTTTAAAGTTTATTTGTGCTTGAAATATATAGACGATTAATACACCAAAAAATAAATAAAACGGTGTCATCCACATTGTTCTTATTTTAGACCCTGTTAACATTGATGTTAAGAACATTAGCCCAATTGGAATTAGATTAATAAATATCAAGAACAATAGCTTTTTATCTTTTAAAGATACTTTAAGCTTAACTTTTTTTATTAAAAAAAATGACATTATAAAAAATGGAATTAATATTCCTATTTGCTTTCCTAAAAATATTAAAGGGTAAGTTATATGATCTAATAAACTTGAATTTTCCAGACCTGTTCTAGCTAACCCATATGTAATTGTTATATAATCATTATTAGCCAACCAAATTAAATGGGGAACCAACAAAACAAAAAAGACCTCTAAAGATATTAGGTATTTGAAATCAAATTTTTTATATTTCTTTATAAAAATTATATAAAAAAATAATAAATCTATTGATATTAGAAGATAAATAAAAAGATATTTTGATAAAAAACCTATAGCTGCAAAAATTCCAAGCAAAAAACAATTTTTAAAAGTTATTATTTGTTTATCAAATAATTTCCACGAATAATAAACACACAACGACCAAAAAGGTAATTGGCAAACATTTACATTAAATTCAGGTGTTGTAAAATTATAGAAATAAATACCCTCTAAAAGAAGTACCGATATTAAACTTAAAGTTTTATTCTTTAATAATTCTTCAGCAAACTTAAAAACGATAATAAAAGCAGTTACTACAAATAATTGACTTAATAAATAATAAGCCCAGTCCTGAGGTCCAAAAATTTGGTGAAAAACTTCAAGAAAAATTGCAACAGCTGGAGGATGTTTATTAAAACCCCAATCTAAGTTACTACCCCATGCTAAATGCTCAATTGTATCAAGTGGTAAATTATTATTTGTTAGTGATGGAATTAATGTCCATAAAATTAAATGAATTATAAGAAAACTATAAAACAATTTATTTATATTGTTTTTATTGATTAACATTTCATTGATTTTATATGAATTAAGCTTGCTTGACACGTATTAATTGCTGAATATAATCCGGCCACTAAAAATTTATATATATGCCTAAAATCACAAAATCACCCATTAAAAAAACTCCAGTTAAGGCAAAGAATGTTACTACCGTAACTAAAAAGCCATCTAAAGTAATAAAAAAAATTAGTACCACTGAAATCAAAGTAAAGGCACCAATTAAAATTTCAAAAACATACATCCCAAAGGATACAGAAAAATATATGTGTGATAAGCACTTATCATTTTTCAAAATAAAACTTACTGAGTGGAAAAAAGAACTAGTAAAAGCAAATAATGAAGCCCTTTACCATGGATCAATGGATGACAATAGCGTTTCAGCAGATATTGTAGATCAAGCAAGCTCTTACACAGACAAAACTGTAGAAATGAAAGCAATTAATAGACAAATTAAATTAATTTCTAAAATTGACCAAGCCTTAATGAGGGTAAAAGATAAAACATTTGGATTTTGTGCAGAAACTGCTGAACCGATTGGATTAAAAAGATTAATGGCAAGACCGGTTGCACATCTTTGTATTGCAGCTCAAGAAAAGCATGAAAATGATGAAAAAGTATATGCTGACGACTAAAATTTAAATATTTTCTTTAACTAGCGTCAAGAACAGCATGTAAAAACTGTTTAGTTCTATCATTTTTTGGATTATCAAATAATTCTTCCGGAGGCCCTTGTTCAAATATCTTGCCTTCATTAAAAAAACAAACTCGGTCTGATATTTCTCTTGCAAAACCCATTTGGTGTGTGACCATAATCATAGTAAGATCATGCTCTTTATTTAAAGATCTAATCACGTTTAAAACTTCACCAACAACTTCGGGATCTAGTGCAGATGTAATTTCATCTAAAAGCATAACCTTTGGCCTCATTGCTAGAGCTCTCGCTATTGCAACTCGTTGTTGTTGACCACCTGATAATCTTGAAGGATGTTCATCTTTTTTATCTGACAATCCTACTAAATCTAGTAAATCTAAAGCTCTCTCTTCAGCTTCTTCTTTTTTCATACCTAGTACTTCAACTGGAGCCTCAATACAATTTTGTAGAGCAGTCATATGAGGAAAAAGATTAAATTGTTGAAAGACCATTCCTATTTTTGATCGTCTTTCTCTTAAATATTTTTCATTAGCAACAATTAGTTTTCCTTCTTTATCAAGCATATGAGTTAGTGGTTCATTTTCTAAATAAATTACACCCTGGTCAATCTTCTCTAAAGTCATCAAAGTTCTTAATACTGTTGTTTTACCTGATCCAGATCGGCCTATAATTGAAACCATTTCATTCTTTTTAATTTCTAAATTAAGTTTATCTAAAACAACAAGATCTCCATATTGTTTTGTAACATCAGAAAATTTTACTAAAACGTCATCTGAATTATTCATTTAGTTTTTTACCTTTCCTTGTGCTTTGTTAACTGTTCTTTCTAATTTTCTAATACCCATTGCTGCAGGTATAGATAAAATTAAGAAAATAATTCCAACCATAGTATATGGTTCTAAATAACGATAATGATACCCACCTACTGATGTTGCTGCATGAAATAACTCCGCAACTCCAATAGTTGATAATAATGGTGTATCTTTAAAAATTCCTACTAAATAATTTCCCATTCCTGGAATTGCTATAGGAAAAGCTTGAGGAAAAATTATTCTTTTATAAGTGTATATTGTAGAAAAATTTAGCGCTCTGCAAGCTTCCCACTGAGATTTTGGAACTCCCTCTAATGCGCCTCTATAAACTTCTGAAAGATAAGTACCAAAATGAAGCCCTATAGTTATCATTGCTGACATCCAGGCAGATAAAACTATGCCAAATTGAGGTCCAACAAAATATACAAAGAATAATTGAATAAGAAGTGGAGTTGAACGAATAAATTCTACTATTTCTCTAACTATAATATTTATAAACTTATAAGGTGTTCGTTGACCCAATAAAAAAAGCATACCTACTACAACTGCTATTGCATAACCTATTCCTGCAGCCATTATAGTGTTTAAGGTTGCCCATAACATTTTAGGTAATATTTGATAAGCAAAATCCCATTTCCATTCTGCATCCATATTATATCTTCTCCTTTCCTACTTTTCTTGCAGCAAGAACCTCTAACCAACGTAAAAAAGGAACAAGAAAAAATCTTGATATAATATAATATATTATAAGTGCGGTTCCAAAACATTGCGCAGATAACCATGTAATAGAATTAATTTGTTTTGCTTCGAATGTTAAGTCAACAACAGTTACTAGTGCAACCAGCGCAGTAGCTTTTAAAAGTTCTACAGTCAAGTTTGCTGCTGGTGGAAGTATAATTGGAAAAATTTGAGGTATAATAATTCTCCTCATTCTTTTTGCTGGACTAAAGTTGAGAGCATAAGCTCCTTCCCATTGACCTTTTGGTACTGCTATTATTCCACCTCTTACTATTTCAGCTCCATAAGCACCAAAATTCATCCCTATGGCTACAACACCTGAGGTGAATGCTTCAAGAGACATGCCAAAAAAAGGTAGAACGTAGTAAACCCAAAATAATTGAACCATTAAAGAGGTTCCTCTAAAAAATTCTATATAAATAGTTGCTGCACCCTGAATGACTGAATTATTAGACACTCTCATTAGGCCAAAAATTATTGAAATTATTACATAGAGAATGGTGGCACAAATTAATACTTTAACTGTAGTAACTGTTCCTAGTAATAAAGTAGATCCGTGTTCAGCTAAGAATGAAAAATAACTCACTTTTAAAACCTTTAATTAAATTTAAAAAAAAATCAGGCGACTTTTATTCATCGCCTGATTAAATTAATTTATTACTAATATTACTTAGTTGAACAAGCCCACTCAGTGCTCATTGAAGGAGGTGGTAGTTGAGCTTTATCATAACCATACTCACCAGCTCTCTCTAACATTTTTGCTGGGTTAGCCATAACTTTTGCTAAAGCTGCATTGAAATTATCTCTAAATTCAACATCACTTTTTCTAAAACCAATACCAACTACGTTTAAAGTTTCTTTAGGCATTAATTTAGGGTCAGTCACTTCAAACATACCGTTACTTTTTGCTTCATGCTCTTTTGCACCAAAGAATGTTTGTACAGCAACATCAGCTCTTCCAGCTTTCATTGCAGCAAGAATTCCAACTTCACCTTCAACTAACATCATTTGACTTTCAGGAACACCATACTTTTTAGCAGCTTCAACAGTGTTAAATCCAGCACCAGTTACAAGTTTTGCACCAGTTCTAATAACGTCTGCATAATTATTAATTCCTTGAGGATTTCCTTTTGGAACCATCATGGCATCTCCAAAAACACCAATAGGATCAGAAAAGTTCATGTTTGCACATCTACTTTTTAGAATATACATACCACCAGTAACCATATCTGAACGATTTGCATTTAATCCAGGTATTAATCCAGACCATTCAAAAACTTTAGTTTCAGTTTGATCTTCTGTGATTCCCATTTCTTCAAGAACTGTTAAAGCTATCATATTAACAAATCCTAAAGCTTGACCGTTATCTCCCGCATAAGCCCATGGCACTGCAGTTCCAAACCCAAGTCTTAACTTATCACCACCTTTTAATTTACTAGTCAACGTTTCAGCGCTAACTGCAGTAATACTAAAAAGAATTAAAAGAAAGACTCCAATTGATTTTAAAAATCTATTCATTTTTTTTCCTCTATTTAAGTTTATTTTGATAATTAAAACAAAATTGAAGTTGTTTGTACATCAAAAAAATAGATACAACTTAAAGTTGCTTAATAAAATATTTATATTAATTAATTATCTGAACTTTATCACTTAATTTAATTTCACCATCATCAAGTGCAGTCAAATAAATTCCCATTTCAAAATGATTATAAGTTTTTTTTAATGACTGAAGTAAATTTAAAGAATTGTCATCTGTGTTTGGTTTTAGATTAATTGCAACACATCTTGGTATGTTTTTTTCAACTTTAAAAGAAACACCATTAATTTTAACAATTTTTCCGATCCATTCTCGTTCTTTCCATGGTTCAACTCCATCAATATGAATGTTGCCTCTAAATCTTTGAGCCTCAATTTTTTGATTAATTTTATTCTTAAAATCCTCAATACTCTTATTATTTAAAAGAGATACCGAATGAGATAAAACTGTTTTATTTGATATCGATGTATCAAAAAAAGGAAGATCATTATTTCTCATTAATACTATTGGTTTTTGAAGGGTACTTTCTAATTCTAAGATCCTATTTGAAAGTAAGTCATATTCAGCTGGTTCATTTAAGTTAATTGTTAAAATTTCTTTATCTTTAAAGGTTAATGTTAAGCTATTTTCATTAAATAAAAAATTATACTTATTCAATACTGGAGAGTTTTTTAGAGTTAAAATTTTATTCCATTTTCCTCTTCTTTCTTCAGGATTTTTTTCAAATAGCTTTACTTGTTCTAAATCTAAATCTTTGGCAAATGCAAAGATTCTATCTCCTATAATTCCAATATCTTTTTTAATTTCACACTTATCAATTGCTTGAAATGATATGGATTTAACTGGACAATAATTTATTGAAGAAATAGTTGCGCTCATATAATATTTTTAAATAATATGCCTAAATTGTCTTCAAATCAACTTCAAGAGTATAACGATAATGGTTATGTGGCTCCAATAGAAGTTTTAACTAAAGATCAAGCATTTGAGATAAGAAAAGAAATAGAAAACATTGAAGCCCGTTGGCCTGATGAACTGAAAGGAGTTGGAAGAAATTATGTGCATATGATTTCTCCCATACTTGATGAAGTTTGCCATAACTCAAAAATGCTAGATGCTGTTGAGAGTATAATTGGAAAAAATATTCTTATTTGTGGAACAACTTTATTTATTAAAGACCCATATGAAAAAGGATTTGTAAGTTTTCATCAAGATGCAACATACATTGGGTTAGAACCACATAATTGGGTAACTGCTTGGTTAGCAATAACTGATGCTAACGAAGAAAATGGCTGTATGAGAATGTGGTCTGGTTCACATAAAGCTAACATCAGACATCATGAACAAAAATATGATGAAGGTAACTTATTAACAAGAGGTCAAACTGTAGAAAATGTTCCCCTAGATAAAACAACACCTTTGGTTTTAAAAGCAGGACAAATGTCATTACATCATCCAACAATAATTCATGGTTCAGGACTAAACAAAAGTAATGATAGAAGAATTGGTTTTGTTGTTCAAAGCTATATTGGTAGTAATGTAAATCAAGTTTTAGGTAAAATGTATGTTCAGCAAGCAAGAGGAGATGATACCTTTAAATATCATCAACATACTAAAAGACCGAGTATGCTAATGGATCAAAAAGATATGAAAATAAGAAAGAAGGCAAATGAAAATTTGCAAGGAATTTTTTATCCAGGCTCTACTAAAAAAGGAAATTTCTAATTAAGGTTTTGGTATCTCAGAGCCATCTTTTAAAATATCGTATCCCTTTACAACAGCTTCTCTATTTGCAATATCTAAATACCATCTAGTTAAATTGTTGTAATTCTTAAGACCAATATCATGCCATTCGTGCCTTGCTATCCACGGCCAAGTTGCGATATCTGCAATTGTGTATTCATTTCCAGCTAAGTATTTTGATGAAGATAATCTCTCATCTAGTTCGCTATAAATTCTTTTTGTAATTTTAAAATATCTTTCTTCTCCAAATTCACTTTTTCCAGCATTGTAATGATGAAACTGATGATGTTGTCCAATCATTGGTCCTATAATTCCCATCTGTGCCATCAACCATTGGTTTATGGTATGTCGATCTTTTGCTTCATAAAATTTATTATACTTTTCAGCTAAATATATAAGTATTGCACCAGACTCGAATAATGACTGTCCATTTTCATGGTCTATAATTACTGGTATCTTTCCAAATGGGCTTATTTTTTTAAAATCTTTTTTAAATTGCTCATCTTTTGACAGATCAATTTTAGTAACTTTAAAATCACAACCTATTTCTTCTAATATTATTGTAATTTTTTTCCCATTTGGGGTATCTGCTGTAAATAGCTCTATCACTCTTTAACACCTAGTCTGCTTTTTACTATCTTAGAGGAAGTGGTAAACTCAAATCTATATTTTTCATCTGGTTTAGCGTATTTAAAACAACCTCTAGCAGCTAATGCTCCTTCATGAAAACCAGAAAGTATCAGTTTAAGTTTTCCAGGATAAGAGCAGATATCACCAATTGCAAAAATACCTTCCTTGTTAGTTTCAAAATTTTCTGTGTTAACGGGTATAGTTTTCTTATCTAAGTTTAATCCCCATTCAGCAATTGGTCCAAGCTTCATAATTAGTCCAAAAAAGCCCAAAACATAATCAGTTTTAATTTCTTTTATACTGTCATCATCATGCTTAATATTTATGCCTTCAATTTTTTCATTTCCATTGACTAAATCTAATTGATATTTTGTATGAACTTCTATTTTGCCTTCTTCTTTTAATTGGTTAACCTTATCAATACTCGCTTGCATTCCTCTAAACTCATCTCTTCTGTGGACTAATATAACTTTAGATGTATTTGAAAGTTCAATTGCCCAATCTAATGCTGAATCTCCTCCTCCAAAAATTGTAACTGTTTTATCTTTAAAGATTGTTTTATCTTTAATTGAATAAAGTATTTGTTTTCCTACAAACTTATCAATTTCTTTTGTTGGGAATTTTCTTGGCTCAAAAGAGCCTACTCCTGCTGCTATAATTATACTTGATGTTTCAAATTCAGTTCCTTTATTAGTTTTTGTAATCCATTTTTTTTCGACTTTTTTAATTTCTTCTACTCTTTCATTTAAATGAAAGTTTGTTTTAAATGCTTTTATTTGCTCAATTAAGTTGTTAGTTAACTCTTCTCCTGTGCATTCAGGGACTGCAGGGATATCATAAATAGGTTTATCTGGATAAAGTTCTATGCACTGACCACCAATTTTATCTAGGTTGTCTACTACTTCGCATTTTAATCCAATTATTCCTAATTGATGAACGCAAAATAATCCAACTGGTCCTGCTCCTATTATTAAAGTATCTGTTTTAATCATTTAACCTTGTTTTGATGGAATGCTAACTATTAGTCCATCCAGTTCATCAGAAACTAATAGCTGACAACTTAATCTACTAAATTTATTAGGTTCAAAAGCCATATCTAACATATCTTCTTCACCATCTTCTTTTTTTGGAAGTTTATTAAACCATTCTTCTTTGACATAAACGTGGCAAGTAGCACAAGCCATTCCACCTCCACAATCGGCATCAATCCCAGGAATATCGTTTTGAACAGCACCCTCCATTACACTCAACCCATTAGAAACTTCTATGGTATGAGACTTTCCATTATTTTTAATGTAGGTAATTTTAGGCATTGGACTATATATAATTAGTTAAAAAAAAAGGGCAAGTACACAAAATGTACTCGCCCTTTTTAAATTATTTAGGTTTACTAATTACTTAGCTTTTCTACCACCTGATTGCATTGCTGCAGCCCAAATGATTAGACCAAATGCAGTTTTGTTTAGCAAGTCAGCTATGTTGTAAATCACGTTTAGTGAGTCAGCATCTACACCACCTGTTAGGTAACCAAATACGTAACCTAATGGGTAAATTGCCCAACCAACTGTAACGATCATTCTCATTGCACCAAATGCAGTAACAAGAGCTTTGTTTCCACTTTTTGCTGCAGCTTTTCCTGCTTCACCAGAGAATACTTCGTAAAGAATGTAGAACCATCCAGCCATACCGATTACAAAACCAAGTGTAGCGTTAATGTATCCTGCTTCTCCTAAGTATCCACCTACAAGCATCACAACTGTTCCAATTAACAATCTCCAGAATATTCCAGAATTTGCTTTTCCTACAGCTGCTAGAATTAGGTAAAATTCTATCATCAGTAATGGTACAGTGATTAACCAGTCAATATATCTGTAAACAGTTGGTGACTCACCAGTTGTAACCCATACATCTCTCATATACATGTAATGTATAAAGGCAATACCAGTTACTAGACCAGCTACAATTATTGATGTTCTCCAACCTGCTGCAACATTTCCTGCTTCTAAGAAAAAGAAAGCAGTCGACGCTAACATCACCATTGTTACTAGCCAGAATGAGATCCCAACGAAGTCGTCAGAAGCCAACATGGCTGTTTCTGCGTTTGCTACACCTGAAGCACCCATTAGGGCTACAACTGTAAGAGCAAACAATTTTAGTTTTTTCATAAAAAACTCCCTCTTTTGTTAGTTTTTAACTTTTAGTTTATATAAACTAGACTTAAACAAAAGCTTAAGTCATGTTGAAGGTTAAGTATCAAAGTTATTTAGTTTTTAGAAGGCTTAATTACATCTAATTTGTATTGATTTTACTTACTTTTTAAATTTTAATACAATTTTTAATTTAATAAGCTTAAAAAACTAACAAAATAGAATCAAATAATATGTCAAAAAAATTTAATGATATTTACCAAAATTCTTTAAAAAATCCTGAAGATTTTTGGCAGGAAGTATCTAATGATATTTTTTGGTTTAGAAAACCCACTAAAATTTTAAATAAATCTAATCCACCTTTTTATAAGTGGTTTGAAGATGGTGTTACCAACACTTGTTACAATGCTTTAGACATTCATATCGATCAAGGTAGAGGTGACAATCTAGCTTTAATCTATGATAGTCCAATAACTGGCAATAAAAAGCAGTTTACCTACAAAGAGTTAAAAGAAAAAGTTTCAAAATTTGCAGGAGCGCTAAGAAATCAAGGAGTCAACAAAGGTGATAGAGTTATAATCTATATGCCCATGATCCCAGAGGCAGTTATAGCTATGTTAGCATGTGGGAGAATTGGAGCAATCCACTCTGTGGTGTTTGGAGGTTTTGCCTCAAATGAACTTGCTAGCAGAATTGATGATAGTAAAGCAAAAGTAATAGTTACAGCTTCATGTGGCTTTGAACCTGGAAAAACTGTTGAGTACAAACCATTGGTTGATGCAGCAATTAAGATGGCTTCTCATAAAATTGATAAAATGATCTTATTCCAAAGAATAGATCATATGGTCGAGCTTAATGCTCCAAAAGAAATCAGTTGGGGCGAAGCACTTTCAAATGCAAAAGAAGTAGATTGTGTTGAAATGAATTCAAATGATTTAGCTTATATTTTGTATACCTCAGGAACTACGGGTGTTCCTAAAGGAATAGTTAGGGATATTGGTGGTCATATAGTTGCTCTAAAATGGACTATGAAAAATATCTACAATATTGATGCTGATGATGTTTGGTGGTCAGCAAGTGATATCGGATGGATAGTTGGTCATTCTTATATTGTCTATGCCCCTTTATTTAAGGGTTGCACTACAGTATTATTTGAAGGAAAGCCCGTTGGCACTCCTGATGCTGGTGCTTTTTGGAAAATAATTTCGGACTACAAAGTTAAATCTCTTTTTACTGCACCAACTGCTTTTCGAGCTATTAAAAAAGAAGACCCTGAGGGTAAGTTTTTTTCTAAATATGATTTAAGTAAATTTAAATCATTATTTCTAGCCGGTGAGAGAGCTGACCCAGATACCATTAAATGGGCAGAAAATTTATTAAAAGTTCCGGTAATTGATCATTGGTGGCAAACTGAAACAAGTTGGGCAATTAGTTCTAATTGTACAGGAATTGAAATGATGAAAACAAAATATGGCTCAGCATGTAAAGCTGTGCCTGGATATGATGTACAGATCATGAAGCCAGATCAAACATTAGCTAAACCTAATGAAATGGGAGATATAGTTGTAAAATTACCTTTACCCCCTGGAACTTTTCCAACTTTATGGAATGCAGATAAGAGATACAAAGATAATTACATGACCAACTATGAAGGTTACTACGAAACTTATGATGCAGGACATATTGATGAAGATGGATATATTTGGATCATGTCTAGAACAGATGACATTATTAATGTTGCAGGTCACAGATTATCGACAGGTGCAATTGAAGAAGTTTTATCAGAACATCAGTCAGTAGCAGAATGTGCAGTATTAGGAATTGCTGATAAATTAAAAGGACAATTACCAATTGGTCTAGTCGTTCTTAAAACAGGTGTTAAAAAAGACAACGAAACCATTTCAAAAGAATGTATAAAAATGGTTAGAGATACTATTGGGCCAGTAGCAGCATTTAAAACTGTAATTGTCATTAAGAGACTACCAAAAACAAGATCTGGCAAAATATTAAGAGGAACTATTAGAAAAATTGCTGATAATGAAGAATATAAAGTACCAGCAACTATTGATGATCCCGCTATCCTAACTGAGATAAAAGAAGACTTAATTAAAAATAATATTCTTAAGTAGTGATTAAAACATATCTAATTTTAATGGTTGCAATTTTTTTTGAAGTAGGTGGAACAATGTTGTTACCCGTTTCACAAAATTTTACAAAAATTATCCCAACCACCACTCTCGCAGTTTTTTATTTGCTATCTTTTTATCTTATAACTTTTGTTGTTAATAAAATTCCAATTGCAATTGTTTATGCAACATGGAGTGGTCTTGGAGTATTTACCGTTGCAATATTAGGATATATCTTCTTTAAACAATCATTGTCTTGGCAAGCTGTATTAGGATTATTTTTTATTGTTTTTGGAGTTGTGCTTGTAAATAGCTTTTCAGTAAAAACTATTTAAAATTTTAAAGGCTTACCCTCAGGATCACCTAAAATTTTACCTTCCCTCATTTTAATTTGACCATTAATGATTGTTGATACTGGTGTGCCTTTAAATTCATATCCATCAAAAGGTGACCAACCACATTTACTTTCAATATTTTCGTTTTTAATTATAATTTTTTTATTCATATCTACGATTGTGAAATCAGCATCAAAACCCTCTTTAATAAAACCTTTATCTTGTATCCCAAAAATTTTTACTGGATTTTCACATATAGAATTCATTAATTGCTCTAAAGTTAACTTTCCATCATTAACATGATTTAACATAACTGGTAAAAGTGTCTGAACACCAGGCATTCCAGATGGTGAATTTGGATAATTTTTTTCTTTATTCTCTCTTAAGTGTGGAGCGTGATCAGAACCAATTGTATCATTAAGATTATTTTTTACTCCATACCACAATCTATCATAATGAGATTTGTCTCTTAAGGGTGGATTCATTTGAGCATAAGTTCCAAGTTTATCATAACAGTCTGGAGCGTAGATTGTTAAATGTTGAGGGGTAATCTCAAATGTTATGTTACCTTTGTGTTGTGATAAAAAGTCAATCTCTTCTTTCGTGGTAATATGAAGAATATGGGCTTTTTTCTTATATCGCTCAGCAATTCTAACTATTCTTCTAGTAGATGAGATTGCACATTCAGCGCTTCTCCAAATTGGGTGTGAATGAACATCTCCTTCTTTAATCAATTTTTTATTAATATTTAAAATTGCTTCATCTTCGGAATGTACTGCAACAACTTTTGAGCTGCTTTTAAATACTTTTTCAATATCCTCTTCCTCAGCAACTAAAAGGTTTCCAGTTGACGATCCAGCAAACAGTTTAATTCCACAACAACCTTCTAAATTTACCAAATCTGCTAACTCACTTGCGTTGTCAGCTGTTGCTCCAAAATAAAATGCATAATTGCAATACATTCTATGTTTGGCTAAATCTAATTTTTTCTGAAATTCTACCTTGGTAGATGTTGGTGGATTAGTGTTTGGCATTTCAAACACGCTTGTTATGCCACCTACTATTGCAGCTCTACTTCCTGAGTGTAAATCTTCAGTATCTGTTGACCCAGGTTCTCTAAAATGAGTTTGGGTATCAATACAGCCTGGTAAAACTGTTAACCCTTTAGCATCAAAAATCTCTTTAGCTTCATTATCAATTTTGCCAATTTTTATAATTTTACCATCTTTAATTGCTATATCTTGATCTTTAAGATCTTTGTCTATGTAGCATGAGCCGTTTTTAATTATTAGATCTAACATTTATGAAAAAAGTAATTATATTAAATTTAGAGATCAATCAATTATGAATATTCAAAATGTATATATTTTAGAAGATAGAGGGATTCTTTATATAAATGGAGCAGATGCAAAAGAATTTCTACAAAACCTAATTAGTAATGACATTAACAAGGTTAATGATGATAATAGCTGCTTTGCATCATTACTAACTCCACAAGGAAAATTTTTATTTGCTTTTATTATTGTAAAACATAAAGCTGGTTACTTCATAGATTGTGAAAAATCTCAAACAGAGGCTCTCTTTAAACAACTGAGCACCTACAAGCTTAGATCTAAAGTTGAAATTATGAATTTAAGCAATGAATTTGTAATTGCAGCATTTAGTCATGAAAAGTTTTTAAAATTTGAAGGTGCTAAGGATCAACCTGGAAATACAATAAAATATAGAGAGGACCCTATTTTATTAGACCCAAGAAATAAAGATCTGGGTGCAAGACTTATTATTAATTTAGAAAAACTTTACCTATCTTTAAAGAAATTAAAGTTAAAAAATTCCCCAATTGATGAATACTATAAATTAAGTCATAATTTAGGAATTGCGCAAAAAGAAATGAATAAATTACAAAATAAATTATTTGGAATTGAGTGTAATTTTGAGGAGCTAAATGGAATAGATTTTAAAAAAGGCTGCTATGTTGGTCAAGAAAATACAGCTAGAATAAAATTAAAGAATAAGCTTTCAAAAAGGTTGCTACCTATTAACTTAATAGAAGGTGAGTTAAACCAAGATGATTTGATTTATAATGGTGAATTTGAAGTAGGAAAAGTTTTAATAAATAATAAATATCCTTTTGCCCTGATAAAATACCTGGAGATAGATTTTAAAAAAAAAAATGAATTCACTTGTAAGAATGCATTAATAACAATAGATAAACCTGATTGGATAAATAGATAAACTACCACTTCAAAGTTTTTATAAATACATCCAATTTTTGAAAAGTTCTATAGATTGGAATTGATCCAAGATCTTCTCTGTAAGTAGCTTTGGGATTCCAACTGAAACAAATTAAAAATATAATTAAAAAAGAAAAAATTTTTGAAGAAGGAAATATTTTTTTTTCAAAATAACTTAATTTTTTATAATCAATTATGATTAAATCATTAAATTTAAGTCCGAAAAAGAAAATAAAAGTCATTGAATATGACAAATGAAAATATCTGCCAGTATCAACTGATAAAAAAAATATTAAAAGACTGGGAATAATCAATATAAGAATTAAAAAAAACAAAGGAATTTTAGAAAAAAATGAATTAACATTCTTTATATTAAAATTAGTAAATAGACTTAATATTAATAAAGGCCCAAAGCCTACAAAGAAAATAAAAAAATTTCTAAAATAATTTATGGGTCTCCAACCCACTTCACCCATATATGTTGAAATTGGATTTGCAACATAATGCGTTTGAAAACCACACAAAACATCAAGGTTTTCCTTAAGTGACCTACACATTTCATTTTTCATTTCTAGTGTATAAACATTTTTAAATAATAACCATCCACATATAATAAAAAAAATTAAAAATAAAATAATTTTTAAGTTATTAGAAAAATAATTATTTTTATTATCTATTATTAAAAATATTACAAAATATAAAATATGAAAAAAAATTATCTCATGTGTTAATAAAATGAATATTCCACCTACCAACATAAAAGATATTTTAAAATTAAATGATTTGTTTTTCATCAAAACCAAACTTAACATCAGGATGCTAACTAAAACTTCTTTTCTGCCTAATGCTTCAAGTTCTGCCAAAGGGAAAAATAAAAAAATTGCTGAAAAAATTGATAAATAAATTAAGATGTATCTTTCCAATTCTTTAATCAAAGAATATATGAGATAAAAGAATATACTGTAAATTGAACACTGAATAAAAAGTATTAATTTTTTTAGCTCTAAATCAAAAAAAACTGCTATTTGAAATAATATTTCTCCAAAAAAACCTCTTCTTGTAAATCCACCTTGATAATTGATCAGCCATTCAGTCATTGCGTTGCTTAAATTTAAGTGAAGTGAGGTAAGATAAAATATCGTAGTAAAAGAAATGAGATAAAAATATAAAATAATAATTTTATTTGACTTTATTTTTTGCATTAAAATCAGATATATACATATTATTATCAATTTGTTACCAAATATATTGCGACAGAAAAAATAATGACAAGGTTGTTGCAAATTGGTAAGTTTTAATATGGAATTTTCAACAGAAGTTAAAATAGCAACTGATCCCATTTATCAAAAAATCTCAAAAGTTATGCCTGAGATTGAGTGGTCAGTTCATGCTCCTTATATTCATAGAATTAATCAATTAAAAAAAGAAAAAAATGCAATTATACTTGCTCACAATTATCAAACTCCAGAAATTTATCACGGTATTGCAGATGTTGCAGCTGACTCGTTAGCTCTTGCAATTGAGGCTTCAAAAACTGAGGCTGATATTATTGTAATGGCAGGAGTTCACTTCATGGCCGAAACATCTAAGTTAATGAGTCCTGAAAAAAAAGTTTTACTTCCTGATATGACTGCTGGTTGTTCTTTATCATCTTCAATCACAGGTAAAGATGTAAGATTGTTAAAGAAAAAATATCCAGGGGTGCCTGTTGTCTCATATGTGAATACTTCTGCAGATGTCAAAGCTGAAACAGATATTTGCTGCACATCTGCTAATGCAGTTAAAATTGTAGAATCTCTTGGTGTTAAAAAAGTTATTTTTTTACCCGATGATTACTTGGCAAAATATGTTGCTTCTCAAACTAAAGTTGAAATTATCGCTTGGAAAGGTATTTGTATGGTTCATGACCAGTTCACTGAAAAAGAAATACATGATATTAGAGCAAAAAATCCTGGTATTAAAATAATAGCTCATCCAGAGTGTCCACCTGACGTAATTAAAGCAAGTGACTTTGCTGGTTCAACTGGTGGGATGATTAAATATGTTAAGGACAATCAACCTAAAAAAGTTATGATGGTTACTGAATGTTCAATGAGTGATAATATTCAAGTAGAAAACCCAAATGTAGAATTTATTAGACCGTGTAACCTTTGTCCTCATATGAAAAAAATTACATTACCAAAAATTTTAGATTGCCTAGAAAATGAAACTGGTGAAATCATAATGGATAAAGAGACAATAGAAAAAGCAAGAATTCCTGTTGAAAGAATGGTTGCGATCGGCAGATAATAAAAGTGTCTCAAATTAAATTAAGCGATTATTATATCAAGAATGTTGTAAAACTTGCCTTAAATGAAGATTTGTACCCTTCTGGTGATATCACTTCAAACTTAGTTAAAAATAATAAGATAATAAAAGTTAAATTAATTTCCAACCAACAAGCTGTGATAGCTGGATTAGAATTTGCAAAACAAACATTTAGATTAATAGATAGTAAGATTAGATTTATTATTAAAAAAAAAGAAGGCTCCTTAATTAATAAGAATGATATAATAGCTACAATTGAGGGTAAGGCTGAAAATATTCTAATTGGTGAAAGAGTTGCTTTAAATTTTATGAGTCATATCTCTGGAATTGCCACTAAAACTAATCAATTTGTTAAATTGGTTAATAAAAAATGTAAAATTTGCTGTACTAGAAAAACGATTCCAACCTTAAGGGTAATACAAAAATATGCTGTTAAGTTAGGTGGTGGTACAAACCATAGATTTAACTTAAGTGATGAATTTCTTATTAAAGACAATCATATTGCAAGCTCTGATATTAAAACTTTAGTGTCTCTTGCAATCAAAAATAAAAAAGGAAAAAAAATTACAGTAGAGGTTGATAGTTTAAATCAGCTCAAAAAAATAAAGGGTTTAAAATTTAATACTGTTTTGTTTGATAATATGAACAATAAAACACTTAAGGCAGGTGTTAAAATAGCCAAAAAATATTACGAAACTGAAGCTTCTGGAAATGTAACCCTAAAATCAGTTAAAAAAATTGCAGCAACCGGTGTTGATAGAATTTCTATTGGTAGCATCACTCATAGTGTACCTGCTATAGATTTTAAATTAGAAATTTAATTTTTTTTAGACAGTTCTGCTTGTGCAGCAGCTAATCTTGCTATTGGAACTCTATATGGTGAGCAAGAAACATAATCTAAACCTGCATTTGCACAAAAGTGAATACTTTTGGGATCTCCACCGTGTTCTCCACAAATTCCAAGTTTAATTTTTTTATTTGTTTTTCTTCCTTTTTTGACTGCAATTTCTATTAAGTCACCTACTCCATCATCTATTGAAATAAATGGGTCTATAGAAAAAATCTTATTCTCAAGATAATCATTTAAAAATTTACCACTATCATCTCTACTTAAACCGAATGTTGTTTGGGTTAAGTCATTAGTTCCAAAACTAAAGAACTCTGCATGTTTAGCTATATCATCAGCTTTAATTGCTGCTCTTGGCAATTCGATCATTGTACCAACTAAATAATCTACTTTAATTTTTTTATCTTTTTGAACTTCTTTTGCAACTCTAACTACTAAATCTTTCATTATCCTAATCTCGGCTTCAGTTGAAACCAGTGGGATCATAATTTCTGGAAATGCTGACTTGATTTTTTTTATTTTAAGTTCAGATAAGGCTTCAAAAATTGCCCTACATTGCATTTCATAAATTTCTGGAAATGAAATCCCCAATCTACAACCTCTATGACCTAACATTGGATTTTGCTCATGCAACTCATTAATTCGAGACTCAATTTCTTTTAATGGTAAACCCACAACTTTTGCTACATCATTAATTTCTTTTTCTGTTTTTGGAAGAAACTCATGTAATGGTGGATCTAACAATCTCACTGTTACAGGAAGACCATTCATAATCTTAAATATTTGAATAAAATCTTTTTTTTGGTGTGGTAAAAGCTTTTCTAGTGCTTTGTTTCTGTCTTCTACTGTTTTTGATAAAATCATTTCTCTGACAGATAAAATTCTTTCTTCATCAAAAAACATGTGTTCTGTTCTGCAAAGCCCTATACCCTCAGCACCAAAATCTCTTGCAGTTTTTGTATCTAATGGCGTTTCTGAGTTTGTTCTTACTTTTAATTTTCTAAAATTGTCCGCCCAGCTCATCAATTTAGAGAAGTCTCCTGAGATTTCTGGTTTAACTGTTGGCACCTCTCCTAAAATAATTCTTCCCGTTGACCCATCAATTGTAATGATGTCTCCTTCTTTAATTTCAACAGAAGATGTTTTAAAAGTTTTTGCATCATAGTTTATATCAATCTCACTAGAGCCAGAGACGCACGGTCTTCCCATGCCTCTTGCAACCACTGCAGCATGACTGGTCATCCCACCTCTTGCTGTCAAAATTCCTTTGGCAGCATGCATTCCATGAATATCTTCAGGTGAGGTTTCAACACGCACTAAAATAGTATCCTGCATAACATTGTTTAATCTTTCTGCTTCTTCTGATGTAAAAACAACTTTACCGCTTGCAGCACCTGGAGAAGCTGGTAAGCCATTTGCAATAACGTTCGGTGTGCTTTTTTCATCTAATGTAGGATGTAACAATGTATCTAAAGAAGCAGGATCTATTCTCATTACGGCTTCTTTTTGAGAAATCAATTTTTCTTTAACCATATCAACTGCAATTCTAACAGCTGACTTTGAGGTTCTTTTTCCAGACCTTGTTTGTAGCATCCACAATTTATTGTTTTCAACTGTAAATTCTACGTCTTGCATGTCTTTGTAGTGTTTTTCTAAAATCTTTAAAATTTTATCCAATTGTTTAAATACTTTAGGCATAGCCTCCTCCATCGAAGCTTCTTTTACTTTTGCATCTTTTCTTGCTTTTTTTGTAATATAGTGTGGAGTTCTTGTTCCTGCGACCACATCTTCTCCTTGAGCATTAATTAGGTATTCACCATATACTTCATTAACACCATCTGATGGATTTCTTGTAAAGACAACTCCAGTTGCACAATCATTGCCCATATTGCCAAATACCATTGATTGAACGTTAACTGCAGTTCCCCATTCAGCAGAAATTTGATTTAATTTCCTATAAACTTTTGCTCTATTACTTTCCCAGGATAAAAATACAGCGCTAATAGCACCTAATAATTGATCATATACGTTCTGAGGAAATTCTTTTTTAGTTTGATCTTTAATAACTTTTTTGAAATCATTAATTAATCCCTCCCAATCTTCTGCATCAAGATCTGTGTCTAAAAGAACGCCTTTAGTTAGTTTGTAATTTTCAATTAATTCTTCAAAATGATAGCCTTCAACACCCATTACAACATTACCATACATTTGAATAAATCTTCGGTAACTATCATTTGCAAATCTGTTATTAGAAGTTTTTTTTGAAAGCGCAATAACAGTCTTATCGTTTAAACCTAAATTTAAAATTGTATCCATCATGCCTGGCATTGAAACTCTTGCACCAGATCTCACAGATAACAGTAAAGGATTTTTTAAATCTCCAAATTTTTTTCCAACTTCTTTTTCAGTAATTTTTAGTTCTTTTTTTATGATACTAACTATTTTTGAATTTAGTTTTTTCTTATCTTTATAAAATAATTCACAAACTTTCGTTGAAATTGTAAAACCAGGAGGAACTGGCAGTCCCATTCTGCCCATTTCAGAAAGGTTTGCGCCTTTTCCACCTAAAAAATTTTTTGGATTTTTAATCTTTTTTGAATCTTTTGATTTAAAATTTAAAATTAGCTTATTCACTATTTGATTTCTATATTTGAAAAATTTACGTAATTATCAAATGTTCTACATAACATTTGTAAAAGTTCCAATCTGTTTTTTTTAATATTTTTATCATTATCGTTGACCTTAACATTATCAAAAAACTCTGAGGTTACTTTTTTAGCACTAGCTAGAATTTCAAGCGTTTCCTTATAGTTTTCATCTTTTCCAATATTTGTAAAATATTTTCTTATTTCATTAATCTTTTTAAATAGATTTTTTTCATAGTCATTTTTAAAAATACCAGGATCAGTTGTATTTGATAGTTCGAGATCTGCGTTTTTCAACTCACTATCAAGTATACTAGACGCTCTCTTGTAGCTTGTAATAATATCCCCTCCTATTTCTTTGTTAATTAGTCCATTAAGTGTTGAAGCTTTTTTATATATTTTATTCAGGTGGTCTATTCCATGCGCTCTTATACTGGCATCTATTACCTCTGCTCTAATTTTTTTCTCTTTCATGTAATATTTTAATCTGTCCATTAAAAAATCAGACAGTTCTTTTTGAGATGAGTCGTTTGAAAAATTAAAACCTTGGTTTTTATGAAGTGAAGTAGAATAACTAATAAGATCTTTGATTTTAAATTCTTTATTATTATCAATTAATAGTCTTATTACACCAAGTGCGGATCTTCTAAGTGCATAAGGATCTTTTGAGCTTGTTGGTTTTTGATTGATCCCAAAAAAACCAACTAAAGTGTCAATTTTATCAGTTAAAGCTAAAGCAATACTAAATGGTTTTTTTGGTGTCTTACTATCAAGTCCAGTTGGTAGATAATGTTCACTTACAGCTAAAGCTATTTCTTTATCAAAACCTTGTACTTCAGCAAAATGTCCACCCATAATTCCTTGAAGCTCAGGAAATTCACCAACTATATCAGAAACTAAATCAACTTTACAGATTGATGCTGATAGCTCAACTTGGTCTTTACTGATCAATAGTTCATCAGAGATCATTCCTCCAAGCTTTCTCATTCTTTGAATCTTATCAAAATAAGATCCAAGACCTTTAAAATAATTTATACTTTTTAATTTTGAAACTTGTTTAACTAAATTTTGAGATTTATTTTTTTCCCAAAAGAATTGTGCATCACTTAATCTTGCTTCTACAACTCTTTCGTTACCCAGTTTAATATAACCTTTTTCATCATTGTTATTTGCCACAACTAAAAATTCATTGGTAATTTTTCCTTTTTTGTTAAATGTTGGAAAATATTTTTGGTGATATTGCATTGTAATTATCAAAATTTCTTTTGGAATATTCAAAAATTTCTGATCAAATTTGCATATAATAATATTCGGTTGCTCAACTATATCTGTGACTTCATCTAAAAGTTTATTGTTTGACTCAACAATAAAATTATTTTTATTAGATATTTTTTCAATTTCTTTAATAATAAATTCTTTTCTTAGTACATGATCTATAATTATTCCTGATTGATTGAAGAAATCTTTATAGCTTTTAAAATTTTTAAATATTTTCTTTTTATTTTCAAACTCTTTATCGGTAAATGTTGTGTTAGAAGATATTAAATGATAAAATTTAAAATCTAGGCTTTTATCATCAAAAACTGCTAAAATAGATTTTAGCGGTCTTGCCCAACTAAGATTATAGTTTCCCCAAACCATAGATTTTTTCCATTGTAATTTATCAAGGATTAGAGGCGTATATTTTTGAAGTAAATCTATGGTATTAATTTTATTTGATGGTTTCTTGAAAAAATAGAATTCTCCTTTTTCTATCTTTTTTTTCATTAGATCTTTTTTATCTATTTGATTTGATCTTAGAAAGCCCTCTATAGCTTTTTCTGGTGCATTAACATTTGGTCCTTTTATTTCTTCAGCTTTTTGTGTTATTTCCTTAGATAGACCCTCAAATAAAATTATAAGACGATTTGGTGTTGAAAATGAAGAGCTTTTTTTAAATGAAATTTTTTTTTCTTCAAATAAATTTTGAAAATTTTTTAATAAAGTATTACGTGAGTTACGCTGCAAACCAGCTGGTATTTCCTCACTAAACAGCTCTAAAAAAAATTCTGACATTAATCTGTTTGACTGCTTAACCAACTTTCGGCAACTGCTTTTGTAATGTTTCTAATACGCCCTATGTAACCTGCTCTTTGAGCAACACTTATAACTCCTCTTGCATCCAAAATATTAAATACATGGCTTGCTTTTAAACATTGATCATATGCAGGTAGTGAAATTTTTTTTTCTACTAATGCTTTTGCTTCAAGCTCAAACATATCAAACATTTTGAGTAGATTATCTGTATTAGCGTGTTCAAAATTATATGCAGAGAACTCTTTTTCTGCTTGAAGAAACACATCCCCATATTTTACACCTTCATCATTCCATAATAGATCATAAACATTTTTCATTTGTTGAGTAAACATACAAATTCTTTCAAGACCATATGTAATTTCAACTGAAACAGGCTTGCATTCAAATCCAGCCATTTGTTGGAAGTATGTGAATTGAGTAATTTCCATACCATCACACCAAACTTCCCATCCCAAACCTGCCGCACCTAAAGTTGGACTTTCCCAATCATCTTCAACAAACCTAATGTCATGTTCTTTGTGATTAATACCGATAACAGCCAAACTATTTAAATAAAGTTTTTTGATATTATCTGGTGATGGCTTTATTAAAACTTGAAATTGATAATAATGCTGCAATCTATTTGGATTCTCTCCATACCTTCCATCAGTAGGTCTTCTTGAAGGTTGGACATAAGCTGCCTTCCACGGCTTAGGTCCTAGAGATCTTAAAGTTGTAGCAGGATGAAAGGTTCCAGCCCCTACTTCAATATCGTATGGTTGAAGAATAACACAACCATGTTTACCCCAATATTTTTGAAGATTCAAAATAGTATCTTGAAATGATTGAAATTTAGGTTTTATAATTTTTTCTTTAGAAGCCATATCTTTGCCAGATAGATCTTTCCTCTAAAATATTTGCTAGTTGATCCATTTGATTGCTTGATGAGGAAAGTTTTTTGCTTAACCAGCCTTTAGATTTTTCAAATTTTTTAATAACAACATCTTCACCAAATTTTTCTTTTAAGATTTCATTAGCATTACCTAATCCATCAATCAAACCTAGCTCTTTTGATTTACTACCTGCCCAAAACTCTCCTGAGAATAATTCAATACCATCTTTTTTAAGTTTAGATCCTCTGCTTTCTTCTACAACTTTAATAAAGTCTTTATGTAGATCTAATTGAATGTTCTTAAGTCTCTCAATATCCTCTGACTTCTCTTCTTGAAATGGATCTAGTGAACTTTTATTTTTTCCTGCCGTATGAACTCTTCTTTCTACACCAATTTTTTTAATCAATTCTGTAAATCCAAAAGATGAATAAATTACTCCTATAGATCCAATAATTGAGCTTGAATTTGCATATATCTCATCACCTGCACAAGCTATTAAGTATCCACCAGAAGCTGCAACATCTTCTGCAAATACTATTACTTTTATTTTATTTTTCTTAGCTTGAGCTCGAATAAATTTATAGATTAAATGTGATTGTACGGGTGATCCACCTGGTGAATTGATTGTAATTGCCACTGCTTTAGCTTTTTTTAGTGAAAAAGCCTTTTCTATAATCTCTTCTTGTCCTGCAAAATCTATGCCCTGTTTAAACTTTCCAGCATTACCAATCACACCATTTAGCTTGATATGAGCTATTATTTTTTTCTTTTTAAAAAAAGAGAACATTGTTAATCCTTATAGAATTTTTGATTTAATATAAAGCCTACTTATAGTTGAAGATTAAGGTGCGTCAATTGATAAGTAATAAATATAACTTAATTATACTAACTTATTTTTTATGGGAACTGTAGTTCAACTAAGAAACCAAATAAATAATTCATATTATCAACTAAAAGATTCAGTTGATGAAAAATTAGTTTTAGTTGAAGAAAAGATTAAATCAAAACTCCTGAGTGAAGTTGATCTGGTTCAAAAAATGACCGAATATCATATTGACACAGGTGGAAAAAGATTAAGAGCTTTATTAACTCTCGGTTCTGCTAAGTTGTGTGGCTACACTAAAGGAGGCCGAGACATTAATTTAGCTGCATGTGTAGAGATGATACATGGGGCAACTTTAATGCATGATGATGTCATTGATCTTGGAAATATTAGAAGAGGTAAAAAAACATTAAATTCAATTTGGGGGAATCACTCTTCTGTATTAATTGGAGACTATCTTTTAAGTAGATGTTTTGAGATGATGGTTGATGATGGGAATATAGAAGTTTTAAAACTTTTATCCTCAACTTCGTCAAAGATTGCTCAGGGAGAAGTATTACAACTACAACACAAGGGTGAAGTTGATATGTTAGAGGAAACCTATTTTAAGATTATTACAGCAAAAACAGCTGAACTTTTTTCTGCAGCAACTAAAGTTGGTGCAATTCTATCTAACAAAGAAACAAAAGAAAAAGAAGCACTAGAGTTTTATGGAAAAAACTTAGGCTTAACATTTCAAATTGCTGATGACACCCTAGATTACAATTCTGATCTAAAATTTTTTGGCAAAAAAATTGGTAAAGATTTTCTTGAAGGTAAAATTACACTACCTGTGATTTTATTATTTCAAAATGTATCACCAGTAGAAAAAGATAAATTGAAAAATATTTTTAAACAAGAAACAAGATCAAATGAAAATTTAAATTTTACTTTAGAACTTATTAAAAAATACAACATAATCAATGAGTGTCACAAAAAAGCTGAACATTTTATTAATCTTGCATCAAATTCTTTAACTGTATTTAAAGATAGTGATGAAAAAAAGATTTTAGAAAGTCTCACTTCGTTTAGTCTACAAAGAACCTTTTAAGGACTTAATAAAGATTTAACCCAGTTACCCTCTTTATCTTTGGTATATTTAAGTCTTTCATGAATTCTGCTATCTCCATCTAACCAAAATTCTATACTCGTAGGTATTAAATTCCAACCTGACCAATGCTCTGGTCTTGGAACATCATTTTTATTACTATATTTTTTTTTGTATTCTTCTATTGAGCTTAAAAGCTCATCTCTATTATTTAATATAGTGCTTTGTTTTGAGGCCCATGCTCCAATTCTGCTCTCATAACCTCTACTGTTATAATATTCATCCGCCACTTCATTAGAAACTTTTTGTACCATTCCATTAATTCTTACTTGTCTTAGAAGACTTTTCCAATGAAAGCACATTGATGCTTTTGGGTTATTTTTTAATTCATTTCCTTTTTGACTATTTAGATTGGTATAAAAAACAAATCCATCTTTGTTAAAGTCTTTTAACAAGACCATTCTAATTGATGGAGAATTATTTTCATCTGATGTGGCTAAAGCTAGTGCATTTGGATCATTTAGTTCTGTTTTTTTTGCCTCATTCATCCAAACTTCAAATAAATCTATTGGATCTATTTTATCTAAAAAGCATTTATTAAGGCCTAATGAGTTTTTTTGATTCATAATTTTAACAAAATAATCTATATACTATAGATAATGTCATTTAATACTTTTGGAAAGCAATTTCGTTTCACAACATGGGGAGAATCTCATGGCCCAGCATTAGGCTGCGTCGTTGATGGTTGTCCACCTAATATAAACTTAAAAGAGCAAGATATTCAAGTTGAGCTAGATAAAAGAAAACCAGGACAATCAAAATTTACAACACAGAGAAAAGAAGATGATAAAGTACAAATTTTATCAGGTGTGTTTGAAGGCAAAACGACTGGGACGCCTATTTCTTTAATTATTTACAATCAAGATATGAGATCAAAAGATTATGGAAATATCAAAGATAAATTTAGACCTGGGCATGCTGATTTTACGTACTTTAAGAAATATGGAATAAGAGATTACCGTGGTGGTGGAAGATCCTCTGCAAGAGAAACGGCTGCAAGAGTTGCTGCAGGTGCAATTGCTAAAAAAGTTTTAGAGAATAAATTAGGTAAAAAATTTAAAGTTGTAGGTGCTGTTACTCAACTGGGAATATTGGGATGTGATACTAGCAAATGGAACGATCTAACAATTAATAAAAATCCCTTTTTTTGTCCTGATAAAAATATGCTAAAAATTTGGGAAAAATATTTGCTAGATATAAGAAAATCTGGATCATCTTGTGGTGCAATTATTGAGGTAAGAGCTAGAGGAATTCCTGTTGGCTTAGGTGCTCCAATTTATTCTAAATTAGATATGGATATTGCTTCTGCAATGATGAGTATTAATGCTGTTAAAGGTGTTAACATTGGTTCAGGAATGAACTCTGCGCAATTAAGTGGAGAACAAAACTCAGATGAAATTTCACAAAAAGGTAAAAAATTAAAATTTGATTCCAATAATGCTGGTGGAATTCTTGGTGGTATTTCAACGGGACAAGAAATTGTTGTTTCATTTGCTGTTAAACCAACTTCATCGATTTTAACAACTAGAAAAACTATAGATAAGTTTGGAAAAAATACTACAATTTCTGTTAAAGGTCGGCATGACCCTTGTGTTGGCATTCGTGCAGTACCAGTGGGAGAAGCAATGATGAATTGCGTTTTATTAGACCATTATCTAATGAACAAAGCTCAGTGTAGCTAATTTCTTTAAATTTAATTTTTAACTACTTTTATCGACTCTTTTGTAAATAAAATATCTAATATTTTTTTTGATATTTGAGATGCATTAAGACCAGCGACATCATACATTTTTTTTGGACTATCTTGTTCAATAAAAATATCAGGCAGTATCATGGTTCTAAATTTTAAACCTTTATCAAATATACCTTTTTCTGATAATAGATTTTCTACATGAGAGCCAAAACCTCCAATAGACCCCTCTTCTACAGTAATCATTACCTCATGTTCTCTCGCACACTTTAAAATAAGCTCTTGATCTAAAGGTTTAGCAAAACGTGCATCAACTATCGTTGATTCAATTCCTTTATTTTTTAATTCTGCAGCTGCGATTTTGCATTCTTCCAATCTAGTTCCTATACTTAAAATACAAACCTGTTTTCCTTCTTGAATAATCCTTCCTTTTCCTATTTCTATTTTTTCATCTATAGATGGTAATTCCGTTCCAATGCCATTTCCTCTTGGGTATCTAATAGCACAAGGTTTGTCGTTAATAATCATAGATGTATTTATCATTTTAACTAATTCTGACTCATCGCTTGGTGCCATTACTATAAAATTAGGAAGAGTAGAGAGATAAGTAATATCAAATGAACCAGCGTGAGTTGATCCATCAGCGCCTACCAAGCCTGCTCTATCTATTATAAATCTCACAGGTAAACTTTGGATAGCGACATCATGAACTACTTGATCATAAGCTCTTTGTAAAAAAGTCGAATAGATTGCAACATATGGTTTATACCCTTCCGTTGCTAGTCCTGCAGCAAAAGTCACTCCATGCTGTTCAGCAATTCCAACATCAAACATTCTTTTTGGAAAATCTTTAGCAAAAATATCCATACCTGTTCCTCCTGGCATAGCAGCAGTAACTCCTACGACTTTACTGTCTCTTTCTGCATGTTTAACTAAAGTATTTGCAAAAATTTTTGTATAAGCTGGAAGATTTGTTCCATTTTTCACCTGTTCACCAGTTACAACATTAAATTTTGAAACACCATGATAATGATCGCTAGCTTTTTCAGCATAAGAATAGCCTTTACCTTTTTGAGTTTTTACATGAATCATTATTGGGCCTTGATATTTTGTGTCTCTTGCATTTTTTAAAATTGGTATAAGTGTAGATAAATCATGTCCATCTATTGGACCAACATAATAAAAACCCAAAGAATTAAAAAGAGTACCACCAGTTACAGCTGATCTTAAAAAATCCTCAGCTTTTCCAGCTTTTGCACTAAATCTTTTGGAAAAAGCAGAAGCTATTAATTTAAAAGTTTCTCTTAAACTAAAATAAATTTTTCCTGTTAAAAGTTTAGCTAAATAGGTTCTCATAGCACCTACTGGTTTTGCAATCGACATATCGTTATCATTTAAGATAACAATCATTTTAGTTTTTGAAGCACCTGCGTTATTCATTGCCTCATATGCCATACCTGCACTAATTGCACCATCTCCTATGACTGCAATTATATTGTTTAATTTATTAGATAATTTGCTTGCTTCTGCCATACCTAGAGCAGATGATATTGATGTTGAGCTATGTGCTGCACCAAATGGATCATACTCACTCTCAGATCTTTTTGTAAAACCAGACAATCCATTACCTTGTCTCAAAGTTTTAATTTTTGACTTTCTTCCAGTCAAAATTTTATGTGGATAAGTTTGATGACCCACATCCCAAATCAGCCTGTCATTTGGAGTGTCAAATACGTAATGCAAGGCAACAGTTAGTTCAACAACTCCAAGACCTGCACCTAAATGTCCTCCTGTTTCAGATACTGCATCAATCATCTCTTTTCTAACCTCATTAGAAACCTCTTGAAGATCACTCTCTGATAATTTTCTTAAATCAGAAGGGAAATTAATATCTTTTAAAAATTTGTAGTCTTGCATCATTTATTTCTTTTTAGAATGTAGTCTAAGGTTTCATTTAAATTATTAGTGTTTGAACTATATTTATTTAAATCTTTAATTATTTTAGACTTAATTTTATCAGCATATTTAATAGCATTTTGATACCCTAGTAAACTGATTAAAGTAGCTTTACCTTTTTTCTTGTCTTTGCCTGTTATTTTACCAGCAATGGCTGTAGAGCCTTTAAAGTCTATTAAATCGTCAGCAATTTGAAATAAAAGTCCAATATTGGAACCTATATTTTCAAAAAACTTTATTTGTTTATCATTTTTTCTCTTAATAATAATTGGAACAGCACAACAAAAGCTAAAAAGCTTACCAGTTTTTTTTATTTCCATCTCTATAATTTTACTTTTAGAAACTTTTTTTTTTTCAAAACTAAGATCTAAATACTGTCCACCAGCTATTCCTAAATGTCCAGAAGACTCAGATAGTTTTTTTACTAGATCTACTTTTATTTTTTCATTTATCTTTAAGTTCGAACTAACTAAGATTTCAAAAGCCATTGTTAAAAGTGAGTTTCCTGCAAGTACCGCTGTTGATTCTCCAAATTTAATGTGTGTAGAAATTTTTCCTCTTCGTATTTTATCATCATCCATACAAGGTAAATCATCATGTATTAATGAATAAGCGTGAATGCACTCAACTGCAGCACCAATAGAAATTAATGTTTTATAATTAATTTTAAATATAGCTCCTATATCAATTAAAATTTTTGATCTAATTTTTTTTCCACCTGGAAATAAGCCATACTCCATAGCTGCAACTAATTCTGTTCTTTTTTGTCTTTTAATAAATCGCTTTAAAAATAAGTTTGTATCTTTTGCTATTCTAGCAAGTTTATTTTGCATTTTTTTTTGAACTTATATTGTTAATTTTTTTTTTTGTTTCTTCATTGATCATTTTTGAAGTTCTATAGAATTTTTTTTCAATAGTATTATTTAATTTTAATAACTGTTGGTATGAATCAATTGAATTCTGTAAGTCTTTTTCTGACTCTAAAGATTCAATAATATTATTTGCTTCTTTTGTTAGTTCCTCAAGAGACTGTGTGTTATTATCAGGTGGTAAATTTTTATCTTTCATATAATAATAATTATTAATACATGAAATCCAATCAATCAAATATCAAAAAAGCAAAAAAATACCTTAATAAAAATTACTGTATTGGCGTACCTACTGAAACTGTTTATGGTCTAGCAGCTAATGCATACAAGAATTCAGCAGTAAAAAAGATTTTTAATTTAAAAAAAAGACCAAAAAACAACCCTTTAATCGTACATTATCACAATATCGATTCTCTTAAAAAAGATTGCCTAATAAATGATAATTTTACTAAACTTTATAAAAAATTCTCTCCTGGCCCAATAACATACGTATTACAATTAAGGAAAGATTCTAAGATTTCTAAGTATGTTACCAATAATAAGAAAAGTTTAGCAGTAAGATTTCCAAAACACACAATATTTAAAAATTTACTAAAACAATTAGATTATCCATTAGCTGCGCCCAGTGCTAATATCACAACAAAAGTAAGTGCTGTTAAAGCAAAAGATGTTAAGGAAGAATTTGGTAATAAAATTAAATATATTTTAGACGGAGGTGCGTGTGCTATTGGAATAGAATCTACAATAGTTAACCTTATAGGTAGACCATCCATACTAAGATTGGGTGGTCTAGATATCTTAAAAATTCAAAAAACTTTGGGTTTTAAGATAAGCATATCTATTAACCCTAAAAAAAAAATAGCACCTGGTCAATCTCGTTTGCATTATTCTCCTGGTATACCTTTACGAATGAATATTAAAAAACCAAAAAATAACGTGGCATTTATCTTGATTAAAAGGAGAAAAACAAAATCAAATAACTATTACTATTTAACTACTAAAGGCAACTTAAATGAGGCTGCTAAAAATTTATATTCTTGTTTACGAAAAATTAAAAATAAAGGTTACAAATCAATCGCTGTAGAAAAAATTCCCAATAAAGGTTTGGGTATAGCTATAAATGATAGATTGCATAGAGCCTCTAAATTTTAAGAGTTTAACTTAAAAGACTTATTGTATACTTAATATCTTTAGAATATGTTTATTTTCTCAATAATTATATAAAGCTGTGAATAATATAAATAAAGAAAGCGCACTTGCTAGCTCACCAGAGATTGGACAAAATTGGATTAAAAGATCCCAAGAAGAAAGGATTAGCTTAGTCCAAGAAGAACTTAAGAAAAATAAAGAGTGTAGAGATTTTGTTGTGACGGAAGCAGGGGAAAATGGTCAAATTACACTTCTAATTGAAAGAACTATATCAGCTGGTGTAAGAGGATCAATGCTATTAGATCTAGAACAAGCATTAAAAAATTCAATTGATAAAGGTATCACAGTTTGGTTGGTGCCAGTTGGTGATAAAAGTAAATTAAGAAATTTAAGAGGAATACAAATTAAACCTGAAATTTAAATATGGTAAAAACGCAAGAACAAACGGTAGATTTTAAAGATAACGCCATAGATACTAAAGAAGGTAAGTTAATTCTAGATTCACACAAATTATCATATCATTATGATAGAGTGATTGCTTTTGAAAATGGTGAACGTGTAGCACCAGTAAGTGTAGATATGGCTTTAACTCGTGCATGTGGGGCAATGTGTTCTTTTTGTTATGCAATGGTACAAGAGCCACAAGAGAGATCTACAGTAAAAGTTAAAAAAGCATTAAATTTGCTAGATGATTTTAAAGAAGTTGGAGTAAAAGCTGTATCTTTAATTTCAGATGGAGAAAGCACTCTTTCAAAAGCATATGTTCCATTTATTCAACATGCCTCAAATATAGGAATTGATATTGGAAATGCTACTAATGGATGGGAATGGGAAAAAGATAAAATAGATCAAGTGTTACCATACATGACCTGGATTAGATTTACGGTCGCTGCAGGTACACCTGAGGGATATTCTAGAATTATGTTTAAAGATGCAAAATATACAGAAGTTTTTGATAGGGCGATGAAAAATATAAAATATGCAGTAGAATTAAAAAAAAAATTAAATTTAAAAGTTACACTAGGTATCCAAATGGTATTAATGCCAGAATTTAAAGATGAAATTATTCCATTTTCAAAACTTGCTGTAGATTTAGGTGTTGATTATGGTGTTATTAAACATTGTTCAGATGATGAATTTGGTACATTGGGAGTTGATTATTCTAAATATGAAGAAATGTATCCATTAATAGAAGAAGCAGAAAAATTATCAAATGAGAATACTAAGATAATTGTTAAATGGGATAAAATTAAAAGTAGCAAATCATCATATAAAAGATTTTATGGGCCACAATTTTTACTTCAAATAAGTGGAAGTGGCTTGGTTGCTCCTTCAGGAATGTTCTTTAATGCCAGATACTCAAAACTACATATAGGAAATTATACCGATGAAAGATTTAAAGATATATTCAAATCTGACCGCTATTGGAAAATTATGGATTACCTAGCTTCACCTAATTGGGACTGTCAAACTATGATGGGAACTCTACCAATTCAACATTATGTAACTGAGGCATTAGATAATCACATAAAAGGTATAGCTAAGATTGCACCACCCAGAGGTGAGAAACCTTTGCATGTTAATTTCTTGTAATTGAGATAATTTTTTACTTAAAACCTAATTAAAAATTGATTAAAAAATTAAATTTTTTTCATTAGTTCAAACATAAAAGAAACAAATGGTAAAAAATTTAAACCTTTTTTGTTTTGATTTAATATAACTTTCTTATTTTTAATAAATATTATTTCATTATTTGTTAATAATCTTTTAATTCTATTATCAAGAATTACTTTTGTATTGTATCTTTTTTTTATGTAATCTTTTTTATTTAAAGATTTAGTTTTATGCACATCAAGTAAAATTTTAGTTCTTGGAGAAGTGCTAATCATTGAGAGAATGCTATAAAATATAAAAAATAAAAAAAAATTTATTAAGATTACATTAAAAGCGACACTAAAGTTAAAATAATAAAAAGAAATAGCAAAGTTTGTTATTAAGTTAGTAATCAAGTTAAATAAATCTGCAACTCTAACTGGGAAAATATACTTACTTCCAAATAATACTAAAAATAATTTTAGAAAAATTACATATAAAAATAAATTAATTATAAAAAATAGTAAATACATTTATCCTTCATTTTTTATTTTAAAAAAATTCATTAAAAAATAATAGATTTTACAAAAATTATGACCAAGTAATGTAAGTGATATCTTATTTTTCTTTTCTATAATTAATTTTTGTTTTTTTAAATCCTCAAATCTAGTGGTTATAATATTTTTTTTTTTTAAAAAAATTAATAGTTTCTTATAATCAGACTTTTTACTTAAAAATTTATAAATAAAATTTGTGGGACTCTCATAAGATTTAAGTGAAACTGTAAAGAATATTGCAAAAAAACCAACTACATAACATATTAAAATAGAACTAACATATTCCTCAGGCAAATTACCTCTGTCTATAAAATAATACATTATTAAAAATACAAAAAATGTAAAATATATAAATTTAATAAAGTAGTCGTAAAAAACTACTTTTTTTTTTTAAAAAAAAAATAAATCTTATTAAAAACTAAGATTAAAAATAAAATTCCAAGTGTTAAAAAAATAGTTTTCATTATTAAGATTAAAAAGAATGTAGTTTTAGCCTATAATCATATTTTATCTAGTTTCAAATGCTCAAAAAGTTAGGATCTTTATACTGCTAGAAAGCAACATGTCTTTGAATTATTAGCATATCTAGTATAAACAACCATTATTAAATAAAATTTGAGTAATGACTATGAAAATTTCAGATTATAAAAAGAGTTGGAAACTAATTTAATAAATGATTAGTTTTATCGTTCCTGGATTAAATGAAAAAAATAATATTATCAGTACAATAATTGAAATAGAGAATTCTTGTAAAATTTCCAAATTATTAGATTATGAAATTTTATTTGTAGACGATGGAAGCACTGATGGATCTTCATTAGAGGTAGAAAAATATGAAAGTGAACTTAAGAAGAATATAAAAATTATAAGAAATAAAAAAAATTATGGTTATGGTGCAAGTATTAAAATAGGTGCATCTAATGCTACAAAAAAAAATATTTGTTGGGTTCCAGCTGATAATTCTCATCCATCCTCAGAGATTGCTAAACTGATATCGTCAATTGATAAATTTGATATCATTAGTACTTATTACATAAATTCAAATGAAAGAGACCCATTTAGAAAAAAATTTACGTCCTTATATACACCTATATTAAATTTTATTTTTAATGAAAAAATTCCCTACTATAATGGAGTAACTATAATCAAAAAAGAAGTATTCATTAATTGTAATATTCAAACAGGTAGCCACGCCTTCCAATTAGAGATGTGGTCACATATTTTTTTACAGAAAAATAATTCAATTATATTTATTCCAACATTATTAACAGATAGAATTGAAGGTGCTACTGCATTCAAATTTAAAAATTCTATTAAGGTAGTGTTTACAACATTTAGAGTAATTTTTTTATTTTATATTAAAAAAGCTTTAAATTTATAGTTAGAAAGATAAAATAATATACTTTGATGTTGGTGCGCCACATAGGAGTCGAACCTATAACCCCCAGATTCGAAATCTGGTGCTCTATCCAGTTGAGCTAGCAGCGCATATAGTATTAATATTACATTTTATGGAAAAAAACATTAATTTAATAGTTGAAACAGATGAGAATAACCTTCGACTTGATGTATTCATCAACAAAAGAGAGGAGTTGATTAGTAGAACTAGAATCAAAAATTTAATTCTTAAAGAAAAATTAAAATTAAATAATGTAATCGTTAACAGTCCTTCAAAAAAAATATCTACTGGTGATAAAATTGATCTTCAAATTCCAGAACCAAAAGAAGCCTCTTTAAAACCTTATGATTTTAAATTAGAAATTGTTTATGAGGATGATGATTTATTAGTAATTGATAAACCAGCTGGAATAATTATGCATCCAGGTGCTGGTAATTATGATGAAACAATTGTTAATGCCTTAATGCACTACAATAAAGATTCACTATCTACAATTGGAGACGAGTTAAGACCTGGTATTGTACATAGAATAGACAAAGATACTTCTGGATTAATAGTTATAGCTAAAAATAACGTAACACACGAAAATTTATCTCATCAATTTAGCGAGCATACAATTACAAGAGTTTATCAACTTTTAATTTGGGGTAAACTTAGACCTTCTTCCGGAAAAATTGATACTTTCATAACTAGGAGTTCAAAAAATAGACAAATGATGGAGGTTAGTAGTTCTAAAGGGAAAAGAGCAATAACCAATTACAAAACTATAGAGATTTTTGAAAATGATAAAACACCCACACTAAGTTTGGTCGAATGTAGATTGGAAACGGGAAGAACGCATCAGATAAGAGTTCACATGACACATATGGGCAACAGCATTATGGGTGATGGTAAATATAAAAAAAAATATAAGAAACTTAAAAATATCGACACTAGTTTGGAAAATTTAATTTATAAATTGGATAGACAATTTCTGCATGCTCAAACATTGGGCTTCATTCACCCTAAAACTAATGATGAAATGACTTTTACCTCAATTTTGCCACAAGAACTTGAAAATATTTTAGTATTGCTTAGAAATACTGACAAATAAAACCTTGAAATAATACTTATAGTTAACTAAATAAATAAAACTTATGAGCGCTACAATGAAAAGTAATCTTCCAGCACTATCTAATGAAGGTGGTTTATCTGCTTATCTTGAGCAGATTAAAAAATTTCCTATGTTGGCAGCTGAAGAAGAATATATGCTTGCAAAAAATTGGAAGGCAACAGGCAATGTTAAAGCTGCAGAAAAACTTGTTACTAGCCACCTTAGACTCGTTGCAAAAATTGCGATGGGTTATAGAGGATATGGTCTTCCAGTAAATGAAATGATTTCAGAGGGAAATGTAGGATTAATGCAAGCTGTTAAAAAATTTGAACCTGAAAAAGGATTTAGATTGGCAACTTATGCAATGTGGTGGATTAGAGCTTCTATCCAAGAATACATTCTAAGATCTTGGAGTTTGGTAAAGATAGGAACAACAACTGCACAAAAAAAATTATTTTTTAATTTAAAGAAAATTAAAAATCAAATCGCTCCTCAGTCTGAAGGTGATTTAAGACCTGAACATGTAAGTGAAATTGCTAACAAATTAGATGTTAAAAAAGAAGAAGTGATTTCAATGAATAGAAGGCTTTCAGGTAAAGAGTTTTCTTTAAATGCACAAGTTGGAGAAGATGGTGACGAATGGCAAGACTGGTTGGTAGATAAAGAGCTAGACCATGATCTTAAATTTGCACATCAAGAAGAAATGGGACAAAGACAAGGTTTACTTAAAGATTCTATAAAAGTTCTTAATGGAAGAGAAAGAGAGATTTTATACTCTAGAAGATTAAACGATGAACCTACAACGCTTGAAGATTTAAGTAAAAAATACAAGATTAGTAGAGAAAGAGTTAGACAAATTGAAAATAAAGCATTTGAAAAACTTCAAAAACACATGTTGTTGTCTGCCAAATCTAAAAATTTACTTCCAGTAAACTAAACTTCAAAAGGATTCTCTAAAAGAATTGTATCTTCTCGTTCAGGACTTGTTGAAATACTTGAAACTTTCGTCCCAACAAAATCTTCTAATGCATAGATATAATTTTTTGCATTTTCTGGCAAGGCTTCAATATTTTTTATTCCTTGGGTTGAGCTTTTCCAGCCAGGGAAAGTTTTATAAATCGGTTTAATTTTTAACTGATCCTCAACTGCAGCTGGTAGGTAATCCATTTTCTTGCCATTAAGTTCATATTCAACACACATCTTAATTTCATCTAATTCATCTAAAACATCTAATTTAGTTAACGCTATTCCATCTATACCTGAAATTTTAATTGTTTGCCTAACCAGAACACCATCGAACCAACCACATCTTCTTTTTCTACTAGTGACAGTTCCAAATTCTTTTCCTCTAGAGCCAAGTAATTCTCCAATATCGTCTGTTAACTCTGTAGGAAAAGGTCCTTCACCAACTCTGGTAGTATAGGCTTTTGTTATTCCAAGAACATAATGAATAGAATTAGGACCACAACCAGTTCCTGTAGCAGCGGCAGATGCAACAGTATTTGATGATGTTACAAAAGGGTAAGTTCCATGATCTACATCAAGTAGTATTCCTTGTGCACCTTCAAATAATATTCTTTTCTTTTGTTTTTTAAACTCATCAATTCTAAGCCATACAGGTTGAGAAAACTTTAATATTTCAGGAGCAATCTTTAAAAGCTCTTCTTTAAGTTTGTCTTTTTCAAAAATTTTTTTACCTAGTCCTTTTCTAATTGCATTATGATGAAGAAGTACTGTTTCCAATCTGTGGTCTAGATTAGTCTCAGATCTTAGATCCATAACACGGATTGATCTTCTTCCTACTTTATCTTCGTAGGCTGGTCCAATTCCCCTTCTTGTTGTTCCAATTTTTCCTTTTCCAGCAGCATCTTCTCTTATTTCATCCATCTCTCTATGAAATGGCAAAATAAGATTAGCAGATTCTGAAATTATAAAATTATCTACATTGACCTCAACACCCTTAGATTTGATTTCCTCTATTTCCTCTAATAGTGCCCAAGGATCAACTACAACTCCGTTTCCTATAATAGAAATTTTATTTTTTCTTACAATTCCAGAAGGAAGTAATCTTAATTTATAAGTTATTCCATCAATTACTAAAGTGTGTCCAGCATTGTGTCCTCCTTGAAAACGAATGACAACATCTGCTTGGTCAGATAGCCAATCAACTATTTTACCTTTTCCTTCATCACCCCATTGAGATCCAACAACTACAACATTTTTCATTATCTAAATTTTTTTTCTACTGTTACTGAACTTAAATGGTTGATCGGCCCATGACCTTTACCAAATTTAAGGTTTGAATTTATTGAATTGTGTACATACTTAGTTGCAAGCTCACAAGATCTCTTTAAGGTTTTTCCACATGAAAAAAATGTAGAAATAGCAGAAGAAAGGGTGCAACCAGTACCATGTGTATTCCTGGTTGTAATTCTTTTATTTTTTATAATGAAAATTTCATTTTTATTTACAAAAATATCTTGGACAATTTTAGATTCTAAATGACCACCTTTTATAAAAACATTTTTTGCTCCTAATTTGATTAATATACTGGCAGCAAAAATCATATCTTCCTTTGTTTTTATTTCAGTTTTAGTTAATATCTCAGCCTCAGGAATATTAGGAGTTATTAAACTAACTTTTTTAATTAGTTCATTCTTTAATAATTGAATTGCATTATCATCAATAAGTTTTGCACCACCTTTAGCTACCATAACAGGATCTAAAATTATCTTTTTTACTTTAATGAGGTTTAGTGAATGAATTACTGACTTTATTACTTTTGAAGAGTGCAACATTCCAATTTTTATAGCATCAGGTTTAATGTCTTTTGAAGTAAATTCTATTTGATTAGAAATTTCCTTCGAATCAATTGGTACTATTGATTTTACACCTGTTGTATTTTGAATTGTGACAGCTGTTATTGCTGTCATTGCATACGAACCTAAAGCAGTGATAGTTTTAATATCAGCTTGAATACCAGCACCACCAGATGAATCTGAGCCAGCAATTACTAATATTTTAGATTTTGGTTTCAATTTATTTAATTTTTTTTAATATAATTTTCAGACATTTTTGAAGTAGTTTACTATTGTTACTCTCTCCCATTACTCTGATTTTAGATTCTGTTCCTGAGCTTCTAACTAATATTCTGCCTTGTCCTTTAATTAACTTTTCTGCTAATTTTATAGAATTCTTAATATAGATATTTTTAATTATACTTTTGTCTTTAACATTAATATTTTCCAATATTTGTGGGGTTTTCTTAAAAGTATCAAAAAAACTACTAGCTTTATTTCCTTTTCTTAATGAAAATAAAACTTCTAAAGCAACCAATAAGCCATCTCCTGTAGTTGCAAATTTACCTAAAATAATATGCCCAGATTGTTCACCTCCTAAATTAAAATTATTTTTTTGCATTTTCTCCTTTACAAAACGGTCTCCTACATCTGATCTTAAAAATTTTATATTATGTAGTTTAAAAAATTTTTCTAATCCATAGTTAGACATTAAAGTACCAACCACACCCCCTCTTAACATTTTTTTTCTTTTCCATCTCATTGCTATTGCTGCAATTATTTGATCTCCATCAATTACAGAGCCCTTTTCATCACACATGATAATTCTATCAGCATCTCCATCAAGAGAGATTCCTATGTGTGCTTTATATTTTTTTACTGCAAATTTAATCTTATTTGGAAACGTAGAGCCACAATTTTTATTAATATTAAGGCCGTTAGGATTTATTCCAATTGAAAATACTTTTGCGCCTAAAGATTTTAACAATTCAGGCCCAGCCATGTATCCAGCACCATTTGCACAATCAATAACTATTCTTAAACCTCTAAGGTTAAAATCTTTTGGTAAATTACTTTTTAAAATTTTTATATAATCTTTATTTGCAGTTTCTAACCTTTTTACACGACCTAATTTTTTTGGTTTTGATAAAGACTTTTCAATTTTTTGATCAATTAAAGTTTCAATTTTTTTTTCAATCTTATTTGACAGTTTTAACCCATCAGGCCCAAATAGCTTTAACCCATTGTCATAATATGGGTTATGAGATGCCGTAATCATAATTCCCATATTAGCTTTCATAGTCTTTGTTAACATTGCTAAGCCATTTGTTGGAAGTGGGCCTAACGTATAAACGTGCATACCAGCTGATGTAAGCCCTGATACCAAAGCAGGTTCTAAACTATACCCTGATAATCTTGTATCCTTAGCAATTATTGCTATTTGTTTCTTTTTTTTTTGAGTTTTAAAGTAAGTCCCCGTTGCAAGACCAAATTTAAAAAACATATCTCCATTAATATTTTTGCTATTAACAGCACCTCTTATTCCATCAGTTCCAAAATATTTTTTTGCCATTAGTTTTCTATTAACTCTTTAAATACCTTTATACTTTGCCTTAACTCATTGACATCATGAATCCTTAAAACTTGAACTCCTTGCATTATTACATATAAGGAAGAGGCTACTGTTCCACCTAACCTCTCCTTGCTATCGTTTTTCCCAGATAAATCTTTAATAAATTTTTTTCTAGAAAGTCCAAGTAATATAGGAAAACCAAGAGTATGAAAAATGGAAACACTCCTAATTAAATTCATATTATGTTTCAAATTTTTTCCAAAGCCAATTCCTGGATCAATCATTATATTATTGTGTTTTATGCCCTTAGATATTAAAAATTTAATTTTTTTCTCAAAAAAATCATAAATATCTAATAATTCATTTTTATATTTAGGATTTTTTTGCATTTGTTCTGGTGTACCTTGTGAATGTTGAATTACAAATGGAGTTTTACTTTTTTTCAATACATCGACTGTTTTAGAGTCATAACTTAGCCCTGATACATCATTTATAAGTTTAACTCCTACCTGAATCCCTTTATTCATAATTTCTGATTTTCTTGTATCTAATGATAATGGAATTTTTTTATTAATATCTCTTAATATTTCTTTTACTCTTTTCCACTCTTCCTCTTTGCTTATAGGCTTAGATCCAGGCCTCGTTGACTCTCCACCAACATCAACAATGTCTGCCCCAGATTTAAATAAATTTTTTGCATGATATGTTCCTGTTTTCCTTTTATTAAACTTACCACCATCAGAAAAACTATCTGGTGTTAAATTTAATATACCCATTATATTGGGAATTTTATTAAAATTTAAACTTGAAAAATTTTTATTTTTTTTAATAATAATCTTAAGATCTTTATTAATTTTTTCTTTCAGAGATTTAGGTAATTTTTTTATATCCTTAAGATCAATTATTTTGATTGAAGTTCTTGTAAGGATTTCAATTTGACCAAATGAAATTTTTTTATTACCATTTAGTGGAAGATTTTTTTTTTTTTTAACTAATTCAATCGAAGGTTTACCATAAGCAAAATTACACACTCTTGTGTAATATTTTTTCATCTAGTTTTAATGAACTATTTTTGGCTTAAGACCCATTGAGCTTAAAGCTGAGCCTTTATCTTCATCTTCAACTTTTAAATCTTCTTTATTAGTTGGATATACATTTTTATTTATCAGGTTTTCTATTTCTTCACCTGAAAGTGTTTCGTATGTTAAAAGAGCTTTAGCTAATTTGTGTAGATCATCAATTTTTTCTGTTAAAACTGTTCTTGCTCTTTCATAACCTTTATCTACAATTTTTCTTATTTCTGAGTCTACTTTTTTTGAAGTTTCTTCAGACATATTTTGAGTTCTAGCAACAGATCTACCTAAAAATACCTCTTCTTCATTCGAGCCATAAGCAACTGGTCCCAACTCTTTGCTAAGGCCTGCTTGCATTACCATGGCTCTTGCTCTTTGAGTCGCTTGCTCAATATCGCTAGATGCACCAGTTGTAACTTTATCTTCACCAAATATGATCTCTTCTGCTACTCTTCCACCCATAGCTATAGCTAATTGAGCATGAAGCTGTTCTCTTGTTTGAGATAGCTGATCTCTCTCAGGTAACTGCATAACCATTCCTAAGGCTCGACCTCTTGGAATAATTGTTGCTTTATGAATTGGATGGGCTGCATCTTCATTAATAGTTACTATTGCATGACCTGCCTCGTGGTAGGCAGTTAAGGTTTTTTCTTCCTCAGTCATAACCATGGATCTTCTTTCTGAACCCATCATTACTTTATCTCTAGCTTCTTCAAATTCAACTAGTGTAACAATTCTTTTATTTTTTCTTGCAGCAAGTAATGCTGCTTCATTAACTATATTCGCTAAATCTGCACCTGAAAAACCAGGAGTTCCTCTTGCTACTGTTCTTAAATTAACATCTGGTGCCATTTTAATTTTTTTTACATGGACTTTTAATATTTTCTCTCTTCCTATAATATCTGGAAGTCCAACTACTACCTGTCTATCAAATCTACCTGGTCGTAATAGGGCTGGATCTAATACATCAGGTCTGTTTGTTGCTGCAATAATTATTACCCCTTCGTTGGTTTCAAAACCATCCATTTCAACTAATAGTTGGTTTAAAGTTTGTTCTCTTTCATCATTTCCTCCTCCTAGACCAGCACCCCTACTTCTTCCAACAGCATCTATCTCATCTATGAAAATAATACAGGGTGAATTTTTCTTACCTTGTTCAAACATATCTCTAACTCTTGATGCACCGACACCGACAAACATTTCAACGAAATCTGATCCTGATATAGTGAAGAATGGAACTCCAGCTTCTCCAGCTATAGCTCTAGCAAGTAATGTTTTACCTGTTCCTGGTTGGCCAACTAACAAACATCCTCTAGGTATTTTTCCACCAAGTCTACTAAACTTTTTAGGGTCTTTCAAAAACTGAACAACCTCTTCCACCTCTTCTTTAGCCTCTTCTACTCCAGCAACATCATCAAAGGTAACTTTACCTTTTAATTCGTTCATCAATTTAGCCTTAGATTTTCCAAAGCCCATAGCTCCACCTTTGCCACCTTGCATCTGCCTCATAAAGAAAATCCAAACAGCGATTAATAACAACATTGGAAACCACGATAATAAAACTCCAAACAAAGAAGGCATCTTATCTTCTAAAGGAGCAGCTGATATACTTACGCCTTTTTCGGATAGCTTCTCAATTAAATTTGGATAATTTGGTGAGTAAGTAGAAAAAGTATTTCCATTAGCTAGTACTCCTCTAATATTGTTTCCTTGAATATCTACTTTTACAACTCCACCATTATCAACTTCTGATAAAAATTCTGAAAATATAATAGAATTGCTCTTGCCTACATTAGCTTGAGGGTTCTTAAACATATTATAAAGGCCTATTGTTAAAAAAACAATTACTGCCCACATGGCTAAATTTTTCATATTCATACTTGTAAGATAATAATTATTATCGATTAAACAAGTGTCAAATTGTTACAAAACTTTAACTTTATTAGGGTTTTCTCTCGATATTAATATAGTTTCATTAACACTTTCAACAAAACAACCTCCTAAAGTTATTTTTGAAAATGTCTTAAAGGTTATTCTGTTAATCAGCGCATTAATACTTTTTCCTCTAACAGGATAATATTTTTTTCCTATTTTTTGAATAATAAAAGTCAAAGATCTAAAAACAACTTCATGTGATTGATCAAAAAAATTACGATTTAAAATGCAGGTATCTTTTTTTTTAAAATTTACAGAATTATCCTTTAAATTTTTTTTAACATAAAACTTTATTGATTTGTCTGAGTCTCTTAAATTATCAATGGTTAATTTTAGTTTTTTTAAATCTAATCCCTCTTTTTCAAGAGATTCTAATAGAGTTCTAATTCTTGTTCTCTTATATGTCTCATTAATATTAGATGGATCTTTAATAAAAAACTTAAATACTATTTTAGAAATATCAATTAAATCATTTTTTTCTAAGTTAAGTAATGGTCTTAAAATATTTAGTTCTTCATTTTTATATTTTACACTTTTATTAAAAGATACCAGTCCATTTAGCCCACTTCCTCTAACCACTCTAATTAAAAAGTTTTCAAATAAATCATTTGAATGATGTCCTAACAATAAGTGCTTAATATTATTTTTCTTACATTCTTTTGCTAATAAAGAATATCTTACCTCTCTTGCTAAAGATTGAATATTTCTAGTAGGTTTTTTACCTTTCCAACTTAATACTTTGCATGTGATATCAAATTTTTGTAAAATTTTTTTTACAGAAGCAGCTTCTTTTGTCGACTCAAGTCTAAGCTTATGATCAACTAAAAAGAATTTAACTGTTATTTTATTTTTTATTGAATAGCATTTAGCCAAGTAAGCTAGCGCCAAACTATCGGGTCCACCTGAAACTGCTACAGCTAAATTTTCTCTAGCATTTAAAGAGGAAACGAATTCACTATAAACTTTAGAAATTTTTCGATTTTTTAGAAAACTAAGAATTTGTTTATGAGTTTTGTTTTGAACACTCAAACTTTTTTGATTCATATTTTGCTTTTTGAAGCACAGATTGATTTGCTTTAGGATATTGTTTTTCAACTCCTACAATCATTTTACAACCTTGCTCTTTTTCTCCTATTTGAACCATTGATACACCAAGTTTTAATAAATTTATAGGAGCCTTCTCACCTTTTGGATATTTTTGATATCCCTCAAGATAAGCAGTTGCGGCATCTGTATAGAGCTGTCTTATTCTAAATGTTTCAGCATACCAATATTGAGCGTTACCTGCTAGTTTATGCTCTGAATTATTTACTACAAATTCTCTAAAGGCTCTTTCTGCAGTGATATAATCACCTACTTTTAAAAAACTAGTAGCAAATTCATATTGTTTTTCTGGAGAAGTAATTGGAAGTATATTTTTTTCTGATTCAAAACTTTCTGTTACAATAGATGAGGTAGTTTCTACAGATTGTATTTGTTGAGTGGTTTCTCCACTTTCTGTATTTTTATATGAAATAGATCCTAATTCTTGAGGTTGTGAAGAGCCTGGTAAAGTTTTGTCTAACTGTTCTTTTGGTATTGAGGTTAATTTTTTTCCAACTTCTCCAGAGGACAAAGCATTTTCAACATCTTGAAACCTAATTTGATTATCTGCTTGAACTTTAGAAAGCCTATTTGATAATTTATCTAACTTGAAGTTAATTTCTTCGAACTTATTAGTAAGTTCTTGAAATTGTTTTTCAACATCAGATAATTTTAAAAGATGTCTTGTTAGAACATCTTCAGAGTTTTCATTTGTACTTTTTTGACCATTTGAATTAGTTGATCCTGAGTAAACGGCTTTTTCTAAAGTTTTTAAATCTTTTTGAATTAACTCTAAAATTTCCCTTATATTATGGCTGTCAGCAAAAATAATATTTGGAAAAAATAAAAATACCAGTACTAATTTTAAGCGAATTAATTTTTTATAATCAAGCATAATATGTTGAGTAGTAATTATAATGATGGCAAAAAAAAGACCCTATTCACAAATGTGATAGGGTCTTTTATAAATTTTTTGATTAATTAGTTAGCTTTAACTGTAACTGATCTTCTATTTTTAGACCAAGCTAAAGGATTAGATCCAGAATCTACTGGTCTTTCTTTACCATAGCTTAACACTGAAATTCTATCTGAAGAAATTCCATACGTCATTAAATAATCTTTTGCTGAATTAGCTCTTCTTTCACCTAATGCTAAGTTGTACTCTCTTGTACCTCTTTCATCAGCGTGACCTTCTAAAATAACGTTAACATCTGAGTTTTTTCTTAACCAGCCAGCTTGTTTTCTTAAAGTTTCTCTTGAAGCTGTTGTAAGTATAGTTTCATTTGTTGCAAAGAAAACTCTATCTGGAACACCTTTAGCTAACTCTTTTACGGTATCTGTGCCCGTATAAGTATCACCCTGCATTTGTCCTGTTGTTGTAGTTGTTTTTTTTGTAGCACAAGCGGTTAATACTAAGCTTGCTAATATAATTAGAAATCCATTTTTTAAAATTTTACTTAAGTTCATTGTTACTCCTTAATCCTTAATTGAATTACTTACTTTTTCACAACTAATTAGATGTTTCAAGCTAAAAAATCAAGTGATTTAACCATTAATTACTTAATAATGATGACCACGATGGGTCCGAAGCATCAGTTTCAGTTTCAACCATCTTTTCATTATACCCTGTTAAATCAATAGACCACAGTTTAGCTGAAAATCCTTCTCCTTTTGAGTCGGTTTTAGTTTCTCTATAAAAAATAAGCACTCTTCCATTTGGAGACCATGATGGAGCTTCTTGGTAAAAGTTCTCTGTCAATAGTCTTTCACCTGTTCCATCTGTTCTCATTACTCCAATATAAAATTTTCCTTTATGAAGCTTCGTGAATGCAATTAAATCACCTCTTGGAGACCACACTGGGGTTCCATACAAACCATTCCCAAATGAAATTCTCTTAACATTTTTTCCATTACTATCCATTACATAAATTTGTTGGTAGCCACTTCTGTCTGAGTTAAAAGTAATTCGTTTTCCATCCGGTGAATAAGAGGGTGATGTATCAATTGATGGATGATTGGTAATTCTTTCAACAATTCTATTTTCAAGATCCATTGTATAAATATCAGAGTTACCGTCTTTAGCAAAACTCATTATAATTTTTTTTCCATCAGGTGAAAATCTTGGAGCAAATGTCATACCAGGAAAATCACCTACCACTTCTTGCATTCCAGTTTCTATATCTAGCAAATAAACTCTAGGTAAATTTCTAAAATAAGAAAGATATGTCACCATTTGATTTGTTGGACTAAATCTTGGTGTCAAAACTAATTCATTTCCAAGTGTTAAATATTTATTATTAAAACCATCTTGGTCCATTATTGCTAACTTTTTTATTCTTTTAGTTTTAGGACCTTCTTCAGAAACATATATTATTCTAGTATCAAAATAGCCTTTTTCTCCAGTTAAGCGTTCATACACCTTGTCTGTAATGATGTGACCTACTCTTCTCCAGTTACTAGGAACAGTAGTAAATGCTAAAGCCATCATTTCTCTTCCAGCTAAAACATCCCATAACCTAAATTCAACTCTCAACTTTTCGTCTACAAATGTAACCTTACCTGTAATCAAAGCTTGTGCTTTGATTAAATTCCAATCCTCAAACCTTGGTTTTAAATTGGCTACGTCTGGCTCTTGAAGAAATGCATTTTTGTCTAGTGGATTAAATAGACCAGATTGTCTTAAATTATTTTCAACAATTTTTGAAATTTCTGATCCAAGATCTTCTTTTTTTAAAATTTTTTTAAAATTTTCTTTTGATTTATTGTCTATTGATAAAGGGGATACCGCAACTGGTAACGGATTTAAATTTCCTCTAGTAATATCAATTTCAATTAAAGCAAAAGCTTTAATGGGAATAATAATAAGTAATATAAATAAATATCTTAATAACATTTTTATCCTTCTAACATTTCTCTAGCATCAAAGTTTAGCTGCATATCTTTCCATCTTTCATAGCCTGTACTAGGTACTCTAAGAGGTTGGCAAAGTTTTATAGCTCTTAATGCACTTTCAGCTAATACTTTATAAAATCCCTGTCCAGGCCTATTCATTCTAGCATGATCAAGAATCTCAGTTTTTATAATAGAGCCATCTGGCTTTAATTGTAACTTAATTCTAACTAATAAATCTTCGTTAAACGGTAACCCTAGAGGAATACTCCAACATCCAAAAATTTGAGCTTTTAGAGCATCTTCTTCACTTAAGGTTAATCCAGCAAAATCCATTTCCTTATCTTGATCTTGGGTAGCTTTATCAGATTTTTTATTTGTTTCCGCACTCTCAGTCTTAGATTTATCAATTAATGCTGCAATACTATTGGTATCAAATAGTTCTTTTTTTTCAAATTCTGAAATTTGTTTAATTTCTGTCTCTTCTTTTTCAGGGTTTTGTTTTTTATCCTTAATTTTCTTTATTTTTTCTATTTTTTCATCTGGCAGTGGAATGGCATCTGGCTTTTGTTTCTTTATTTTTTTTGGAGGTGCCTGTTCAGAAACTAATTTTTTTTCTTTTTCTTTAACTTTTTCTATTATTTTTTTTGCCTTAGGAGCAAAAGGAATATTAGTTTTGTCTGTAATCTGAATGAGCTCAACTGATATAATTGGGGGAAGATCAATTGGTTTTTTGGCAAGAAATGGTAAGCTCATAGCTGTAATTATCACAAGAAATATATGAAGCCCAAAAGAAATAACAATATTTCTATTCACTTTAGTTACCTTTCTTTATATGGCTCAGAAATTAATGCTACTTTAGTAAAGCCAGAACCAGATAGCATCCCCATTATTTCTAAAACTCTACCATAGTTTATTGATTTATCTCCTCGGACATAAATTCTAGTATCTGTTCTATTTTTAGATACAGCTAAAATCTTTGCAATAATTTTATCATATTCAACTTTAGATTCTTGAATAAATATTTCACCTTTAGAATTTATAGACAACGTTAATGGTTCTAATTCTTCAGGTAATGAGTTTGCAGAGCTTTCAGGTAAATCAACTTGTATTCCAACTGTTAATAATGGTGCTGTTACCATAAATATAATTAATAACACCAACATTACATCAACAAATGGAGTAACGTTGATTTCACTCATTGGTTCTTTTGATGAACGATTGAGTTTAAAAGTCATTTTATATTATTGATAAAAATCTTCTAGAAAAATTTTCTAATCTTTGTGAATATTTTTTTGAATCATTATTAAATTTATTGTAAGCAACGACCGCAGGTATTGCAGCCAATAATCCAAGTGCAGTTGCAAATAAAGCTTCTGCTATTCCTGGTGCTACGATTGCTAAACTTGTATTTCTTGAGATTGCTATAGATTGAAATGAGTTCATTATTCCCCATACAGTTCCAAACAAACCTATAAAAGGTGCTGTCGAACCAACAGTTGCTAAAAAAGTAAAACCTTTGTCTATTTTTGAAATTTGTTTTTCAATATTAACCTCAAGTATACTTGCCATTCTTTCATTTAGGTTGGTTTTGTTTTTGGCTTTTAATAAGCTTTGCATTGTGTCTTTAAACAATAAAGCTGTTGGGTTTTCTATATCAGTTGGCAAACTATTATAAAAAGTTTCTGCCGATTTTGATTTCCAAAATTTTTCTTCGAATTCTTCAGATTCTAGATTGATCTTTTTAAATAGTCTAAATTTTTCAATAATAACAGCCCATGAGTATATAGAGCAACCAATCAACATAAGTATTACTGACTTTACAACAAAGTCTGCTCTTAAAAATAAACTCCACAAAGAAAAATCAGTATTTGAGGCAAGGCCTACTGCTTGAGATGTAATATCAGCTTCCATATTCAAGGTTTCACACTTAAATGTGTCATGAATTTGACTTTTAAAGCCTTTATTTATTCTTCTAGTTTATAAGTTTCGTAATAAAAGCTAGCAATTAATATCGCATCAGCTTTATTTGAGTCTTTTTTTCTTGATAACTCTGATGAAAAATAAGGAAATACTTCTGTTGCTTTTGTTCTACTGGCGTCTTTTTCTGAGTTAATAAGGTTAAAATACTTTTTCCATTTTGTAGGTCTTACAAAGTACATTGGTAATTGCATTGCAGAACAGATTCCTTTTAAAATACCAAATGATTGTCCGAAATTAAACATACTAGTAACACCTTGACCTGGCATAGCTGATACTTGTTCAATTATAACTTTGATATCTTCTTTTTTTATATCATTAATTCTTGAAGAAATTTCATAATAAATTTGAGCACCATTTACTTGTTTTTTATTTTTTTTCCCTTCTGGCATATTTGGCATTTCAATAACATCAATTATTTTACCATCTTGAAAAAAACAAATAGAACCTGTTATTCCTGGGTCTATTCCAATAATAAGCATTAACTATTATTAAAATTTATGTTTGAATAAACACTTTGAACATCATCATCATCTTCTAATGTTTCTAAAAACTCTATTGCTGCTTCCACTTTATCCTTTTCAACATCTACACTATTTAAGGGAATCCATTCAATCTCTGTTGAAATAAAATTTGCAATTATTTTTTCTAAGTTTTTTTTTACATTATAAATTTCGCTCATAGGACATTGAATTTCATGAAATTCATCATTTGAAATACACTCATCTGCACCAGATTCAATTGCTAGTTCAAAAATTTGTTCATCTGATATTTCTTTTTTATCAATTTTGATAATCCCTAACTGATTAAAGTTATGTGAAGCAGAGCCTTGAGTCCCTAAATTGCCACCACTTTTTACAAATATAGATCTAACATTAGAAGCTGTTCTGTTTTTATTGTCAGTTAACGCTTCTACAATCACTGCTATTTTATCTGGACCAAATCCTTCATATCTTAAATTTTCATAATTTGTTTCAGAGTTAGCAGAAGATTTGGCAATAGCTCTTTCAATATTATCTTTTGGCATGTTGGCTGACTTTGCTGCTTGAATTGCAGACCTAAGCCTTGGGTTCATCGCAGGATCTTTATCACCTAGTTTTGCTGCTACACTTATCTCTTTAGATAATTTTGAAAATACTTTAGATCTTTGTTTGTCTGCTTTTCCTTTAGAGTGTTTTATACTTGCCCATTTTGAATGACCTGACATAAATAATTATTGAGAATTTTTTAATTCTCCTCCATATATAAAATTTTCTACTTTTTTTGCCAACCCTGTTTCTATATCACATTCAACAATTACACCACATAAGCTAGCATCACCTGTTGCTGCAAAATGTTTAGTTGATTTTTTTTTTAAAAATTTATTAATTGAATTATCTTTATTCATTCCAATAACAGAGTCGTAGTCACCACACATTCCTGCATCAGTTTGGTAAGCTGTGCCTCCCTTTAGCACTCTGGCATCATTTGTTGGAATATGCGTATGAGTACCAACAACTAGTGTCGCCTTACCATCAAAAATATGGCCCATAGCTACTTTTTCACTTGTTGTTTCCGCATGAAAATCAACCAGTAAAAAGTCATAATCTACCTTCAGTTCATATTTTTTTATAAATTTTTCAGCAGCTTCAAATGCATCTTCACATTTTTTCATGAAAACGTTTCCCATTAAGTTAAGCACACCAATATTCATTCCATTTTTAGCAGTAAATATTCCAAATCCCCTTCCAGGAGATGGTTCAAATAAATTTTTAGGTCTTAGAAGTCGATTTTCTTTTTCAATATGGGACATTGTTTCTTTTTGATCCCATACATGGTTGCCTGTTGTGATGACATCTACGCCACAGTTAAAAAGATCCTTACATACTTCTTCAGTAATTCCCATACCAGCATCAGCTGCATTTTCTCCATTAATAACTACAAAGTCAATTTTTTCATTTTTAATTTTTGAAAGTAGATTGCTCAAAACCATCGAACGTCCTGAAATGCCAACTACATCACCTAAAAAAAGTATTTTCATTTTATAATATGTTTATTTGTTACAATATAATCTAGTTTTTGATCATACATGTTAATTGGTACTTTATCAATTTCTTGAACTGAAAAAGCTAAACCTATCTTTATAATATTTTTTTTTTTTGATAATTTTTTGATTATTCTATCATAATATCCACCACCATACCCAAGCCTGTTTAAATTTTTGTCAAATGCCACTAAAGGAATTAATAAAACATCAGGATAAACTATATTTTTGGCTTCTGGTTCAGGTATCCCATATTTATTTATCTTTAATGATTCAGAGAATGACCATGAATAAAAATCCATTTGAAGGTTTTTCTTAATTACGGGCAAAGAAATATCAAATTTATTCTTTTTAAAATTTTTTAATAGTACCAAGTCATCTATCTCAAAGTTTACTGGATAGTATCCACCTATAATCTTATTACTTATCTTTTCTTTTTTAAGGATTTTTATGATTTGATTAAAATCGATCTGAATATTTTTTGTATTAAATTTTTGTCTAACTTTAAGAATTTTTTTTCTTAATCTAGATTTTAACACAAATCTATTGAACTGGATTTTCTAAATTTGCTTTTTCAACAAAATTTTCAATTTCATCCGCAGCTGCTTCAATTATTTTTTCATAATCTTCTTTATTTTTTTCTATTTCTTTTTTAAAACTCTCATGGTCTTGCTGTAATTCTTTCATTTCATCTTCTTTTTTGTCTCTGTAATCATAAACTAATGATTTCAATTCTCTAAATTTATTTAATAAATTTTGTAACTCAGTTTTTTTTTGTTCTACTTTTTTTTTAGTTTCAAAATATTCATCCATTATTTGAACTGAAGTGATTAATAGTAGTTTATTTTCACCTATATTTCCTAAGTCATTCTTTAAATTGCTAAATTTTTTATTAATATGAGTTAACAACTCTTCTAAATGTTCTTCTTGTCCATCATCACAAGATAGAAGAAATTCCTTACCATTAAATTTAATATTTACATTTGCCATTTGTCTATTTCTTCTAATAAAGTATCCGTTTCTTGATTTAATTCATCTATTTTTTCTGAAAATTCTGTCTCTTTTTTTTGTTCTTCTATTTTTTGCTGTTTAATATCTTCTAATTTTTGATTAAGAGCTTTGTATTCACTTTCTAAATTTTGATATTTTTCTTCTATTTGTTTTTTTTCAATTTCTAATTGATTTTTTTGAATGTTTAAGTATTCTAAATTAGACTTTAATGTTGGGTTTTGTAAATTTAAACTCTTCAATCTATTAAGTGCAAAACTAAGCTTTTTTTCTTTTTCACTGTCTGTTTTCATATATATATATTTATATTATTAAATTGAGTCTTCTAAGTCTAGATAGGATATTTTTGAACAAATTACATAAAGATTTATCAAACGCAATAAGGTTTTTATCGATAGATGCTGTACAAAAAGCAAATTCGGGCCACCCTGGGATGCCGATGGGTATGGCAGACGTAGCAACAGTTTTATTTAAAAATTTTCTTAGATTTAATCCAAAAAATCCTAACTGGCTAAATAGAGACAGATTTGTTTTGTCTGCTGGTCATGGATCTATGCTTCTTTACTCTATATTGTATTTAACTGGGTACAAAAGTATTTCCCTAAATAATATCAAAAATTTTAGACAATTAAAATCTATTTGTGCAGGTCACCCTGAATATCACCCAGGTACAGGTATTGAAACGACGACGGGTCCCCTTGGACAAGGAATTGCTAATTCAGTCGGGTTTGCTATTGCAGAGGAAATTTTAAAGAAAAAACTAGGTAAAGAAATAATAAATCATAAAACTTATGTTTTAGCTGGAGACGGATGTTTAATGGAAGGTATTAGCCATGAAGCAATGAGTTTGGCTGGGCACTTAAAGTTAAAAAATCTAGTTATGCTTTTTGATAATAACTCAATATCAATTGATGGACCAACTAGTTTGGCAGTTTCAGATAATTTCAAAAAGAGATTTGAAAGTTATGGTTGGGATTACATACTGATTAATGGTCATAATGAAAAAGAAATTTTTGCAGCATTAAAGAAAGTTCAAAATGCAAAAAGACCAACTGTTATTTCATGCAAAACGAAAATTGGTTATGGCTCACCTAATAAATCTGGTAAAGCCTCTTCGCATGGTAGTCCAATTGGTTTAGATGAAATCAAATTAGTTAGAAAGAATCTAAATTGGAAATACAAACCTTTTGAGATTCCTAAAAATATTTTAAATGAGTGGAGAAAGGTTGGTAACAAGGGTGCAAAATTTGATTCTTCATGGAGTAAAATTTATAAAAGAAAAAAAAATTTAGTAGATAAAGTCTTTAAAAATAATTTCTCTAAAGCTTTAAAAAATGAAAAGCAAAATTCTCTTATAGAAAACAAAAGTCTAGCCTCAAGAAAAGCTTCTGAGTTAACTCTTAATGCTCTTACGAAAGAAAATAATACATTAATTGGTGGTTCAGCTGACTTAGCGGGATCCAACAACACTAAAACAAAACATCATAATGCTATTAATTCTGGAAATTTTAATGGTGATTATATTCACTATGGGGTTAGAGAGCACGCCATGTCTGGAATAATGAATGGACTAGCGCTTCATAGTAAATTTATTCCATACGGGGGAACTTTTTTAATATTTTCTGATTATTGTAAACCTTCCATTCGTTTATCAGCTTTGATGCAACAACGTGTTATTTATGTAATGACTCACGACTCAATTGGCTTAGGTGAAGATGGACCAACACACCAACCTATAGAACAACTTTCTGGATTAAGATCTATTCCTAATTTAAATGTTTTTAGACCGGCAGACAGAATGGAAACTATCGAGTGTTGGGAATTGGCATTAAAAAATTCGAAGACACCGAGCGTGTTATCTTTAACTAGACAAAATCTTGAACCTATTAGAAAAAAATATTCAAATATAAATAAATGTTCTTTAGGTGCTTACGAGGTATTAAGAACTAACAAAAAGATTAATTTAACGATATTTGCTAGTGGTTCTGAGGTTAATTTAGCAATTGAGACTAGCCATAAATTAGCCAAAGATAAGATATATTCTAAAGTTGTATCAGTTCCATGCCAAGATATTTTTGATTTACAGTCAAAATCATATAAGAAAAAAATTCTTGATGAAGCCAAATTTAAAATATCTATTGAAGCTGCTTCAACAGATTGTTGGAAAAAATATATTGGAACTGAAGGTTTAGCTTTTGGAATAGATACATTTGGTAAAAGTGCACCATACAAAGAAATTTATAAATATTTTGGATTAACGGTTCAAAATATTTCACAAAAAACTAAGAAACTAATAAAGAGTTAAATATGGCAATAAAAGTTGGTATCAATGGAATGGGAAGAATCGGTAGAATGGTAATTAGAGCTATCATTGAAAGCCAAAACAAAAACATAGAAATCAAACACATCAATAACCGATCAAATTCTGAAGCCAGTTGTTCTCTAATTAAATACGATTCTATTCATGGTAAATTTAATGCAGATTTAAATTATGATGAAAAACATTTGATTATTAATAATAATAAAATAACATTTTCACAAGAATCTAATATTGAAGATATCAATTGGAAAAAATTTGATGTTGATTATGTTTTTGAATGTACCGGAAAATTCAACTCAAAAGAAAAATTATTATCTCATATAAAAAATGGGGCTAAAAAAGTTATAGTTTCTGCTCCATGCAAAAATGCTGATAGGACAATTGTCTATGGAGTAAATGAAAATATTTTGACAAAAGATGATCAAATTATTTCTGCAGCTTCTTGTACAACTAACTGTCTTGCGCCTGTTGCTAATATTTTAAATGAAACTTTTGAAATTGAAAAAGGGTTTATGACAACTATTCATGCTTTCACTAGTGATCAAAGAATTCTAGACAATTCCCATAAAGATCCTAGGAGAGCAAGGTCTGCCAGTCAATCTATTGTACCAACTTCTACAGGTGCCTCAAAAGCAATTGGTGAAATTATACCTGCATTAAAAGGAAAGCTTGAAGGCATTGCAATGAGAGTACCAACCCCTAATGTTTCACTTATTGAGCTGGTTTTTTGCACAAAAAAAGAGATGAGCAAAGAAACAATTAATGAGGCGTTTACTATCGCCTCTAAAAAACAGTCAAAAAAAGTTTTAGAAGTTACGTTAGAAAAATTAGTTTCAATTGATTTCAATCATAATTCAGCTTCAGCAATTGTTGATTTGTCTTTAACTAATGTAGTTGGTAAAAATATGGGAAAAATTTCAGCGTGGTATGATAATGAATGGGGCTTTTCAAATAGGATGTGTGACATAGCTGAACACCTTCATCAAATCTCTTGATGAGAAATATTAAAGACGAGACTAATCTTAATCAAAAAAAAGTATTACTTAGATTGGATTTAAATGTTCCATTAGATGATGGAAAAATTACCGACACTACTCGAATAGATAAAATTTTACCTACTATTAAATTTTTATTAAAAAGTGAAGCAAAAATTATAATATTATCTCATGTGGGCAGACCCAAAGGTAAAGTTGTAAATGAACTCTCCCTTAAACCAATATGTGAAAATCTGAAAAATAAACTAAACGAAAATATAAAATTAATTTCAAGAAATATAAAAGAAATTAAATCTACCGATCTGTTTAATGAACAAGATGAAAAAATTGTAATACTTGAAAATATTAGATTTTATGAAGAAGAAGAAAAAAACGATAATGGTTTTGCAAAACATTTAGCAAGTCTAGCTGATATTTATGTTAATGATGCTTTCTCATGTTCACATAGGGCCCATGCTTCAATTTTTGAAATCACTAAATTTATTCCTTCGTATGCTGGCCTACAATTAAATTTGGAAATTGATGCTCTCACTAAAATTACATCTGAAATTCAAAGACCTATAACGTGCATCATAGGTGGTTCTAAAATATCTTCTAAGATTAATATTATTAAAAACTTAATAATTAAATTTGATAACATTATAATAGTTGGTGGAATGGCTAATAATATACTCAAGTATAAGGGGTATGAAATTGGAAAATCTATTCAAGAAGATAATTGTGATAAAATTATTGAAGAAATATTTTCTTTATCAAAAAAAGAAAGTTGTAAAATAATTTACCCTGAGGATGTTGCTGTAGGGAAAAACTTAGATGGATCAGCTGAAATAAAGGAACTAAATAATATTTCTAAAGACGAGTTAATTTTAGATATTGGTCCCAAGACAATTAAAACTATTAATTTATTAATTGAAGAAAGTAGTACTATCTTGTGGAATGGGCCAGCTGGTTATTTTGAAAATCCTAATTTTGCCAAAGGAAGTCTTGAAATAGCAAAAAAGATTATTGAAAAAAATAAGAGTAATACAATTTACTCAGTTGTAGGTGGTGGTGATACCGTTTCTCTTTTGAATGGCATTATAGCAATTAATAATTTTAATTTTGTTTCAACTGCGGGTGGTGCTTTTTTAGAATATCTTGAAGGAAAAGAACTTCCTGGTATAAAGGCTCTTAATTAACATGTCAGAACTTAACAAAATTGCATTAAAAATATTGTCTAATGGTAAAGGAATCCTTGCGGCGGACGAAAGCAATGGAACCATGACTAAAAGATTAGAGTCCGTTAATGTACCCTCCAGCCTAGAAAATAGACTTATATTTAGAGAAACTCTTTTCTCATCAAGTGGAATGAAAGATTTTATTGGTGGTGTTATTTTGTATGATGAAACCATCAACCAAACATCTAATTTGAAGCAGACTATTCCAGAATTAATTTCTAAGTCTGGAGCAGTTCCAGGAATTAAAGTTGACACAGGTGCAAAAATTCTGGCAGGCTCTCATGAGGAAAAAATTACAGAAGGCCTGGATGGCTTAAGAGAAAGACTGAAGGACTACTATAAACTTGGAGCAAGATTTACAAAATGGAGAGGCGTTTTTAACATTTCAGATAAATATCCAAGCAAATTATCCATTCACTCTAATGCTCATGCACTGGCAAGATATTCAGCTTTAGTCCAAGAATGTGGAATGGTTCCAATTGTAGAACCTGAAGTTTTAATGGATGGAGATCATTCTGCCGAGACTTGTTTTAATAAAACTTCTGAAGTTATTAAAAAATGCTTTGAAGAATTAATGATTAATAAAATAGATTTAAGTGGAGTAATTTTAAAGCCTAATATGATTTTAGCAGGAACTGCTTCTGATAAAAAAATATCAAGTGAAGAAGTTGCAAAACTTACCCTAAAATGCTTAAAAGAAAATGTACCAACTGACGTACCAGGAATTGCTTTTTTATCTGGTGGACAAACAGAAGTAGAAGCAACAGAGAATTTAAACTTAATTAATAAGTATAATGACACAAATTTTATTATGACTTATTCATATGGTAGAGCTTTACAACAAAGTGCACTTAAATTTTGGTCAAAAGATATTAACAATACTAGTGGCACTCAAAAAGTCTTTAACCACAGAGCAAATATGTGCACACTTGCAGCTCAAGGCAAATGGTCAAAAGAACTTGAAGCAAAATAAAATAAATAAGAAATTTGTTTATCTAATTTCTCCAAATAAAATATCTAATATAAATTTTTACGATGATTTAGCTCTTGTATTAAGTTCAAAAAAAATAAGTTTCTTTCAATTAAGACTTAAAAAAGAAACAAATTCAAATAAACTAATTATTGGGAAAAAAATTAAGAAAATTTGTAATAAGTACAAAGTTAAATTTTTAATCAACGATGACCCTCTACTTGCTAAAAAACTAAATGCAGACGGTTGCCATCTAGGTCAAAAAGATATGGACTTGATAAAAGCTAGAAAAATATTGAAGAACAAAATTATTGGTGTGACCTGTCATAATTCTATAAATCTAGCAAAGAGAGCTATTAATGATGGCGCTGATTATTTAGCTTTTGGTGCATTTTATGCATCCAATACTAAGATAGTTAAATATAGAGCCAGTTTAAATGTACTAAAATCTATTAAAAAAATAACACCCTTACCAATTGTAGCTATTGGCGGCATAAAGCTAAGCAATTATAAAAAACTTTTATTGAATAAAGCTAACTTTTTAGCTATTTCAGGCTACATTTGGAATAATAAAAAATACAAACCATTAGAAGCTATTAAAAAATTAAAATGAAATTATACGCAAGTGAAATTAGAGTCGGAATGTTAATTGAATACAAAAATGACCTTTGGCAAGTCTTAAAAACACAACATGTAAAACCTGGCAAAGGTGGTGCTTTTGCCCAAGTTGAGATGAAAAGTGTTAATAAAAATACAAAATTAAATGAAAGATTTAGATCAAGTGAGTCTGTTGAAAAAGCTTCATTAGATGAAACAAAGTTTAATTATCTTTATGGTGATGAAACTGATTATTATTTCATGGACCCAAAATCTTATGAACAAATTAATATTAAAAAAGAAACTATTGGAGAAAAAGGTAAAATGTTAACAGAAAACTTAGAAGTCAGTATAAGTTTTTATAATGAAAAACCTTTAACAGTTGAATTACCTAATCAGGTAACGTGCACGATTGATACAACTGATGTTGCTTTAAAAGGGCAAACAGTTTCCTCTTCTTACAAACCCGCAACTTTAGATAATGGTGTAAATATTCAAGTCCCTCCATTTATTGAAAGTGGAGATAAAATCATAGTTGATACGAGAACTATGGAATATGTCAAAAAAATATAAATCATATGCAATCAATATCAGCCAATCTAAATGTCATGATAAAGGCTGCAGAAAAAGCATCTAGAGCTTTAATTAGAGATTTTGGAGAAATAGAAAAACTACAAGTTTCAATCAAAGGACCTACTGATTTTGTATCAAATGCTGATTTAAAAGCTGAGAAGATAATTATAGAAGAATTAAAAAAAGCAAGACCCTACTATTCTATTATTAGTGAAGAAGATGGTTCTGAAACTAATAAAGATAAAGAACACACATGGATAATAGATCCTATAGATGGAACTACAAACTTTTTACATGGTGTTCCTCACTTTGCAATTTCAATTGCTTTAAAATCTGGTGATGAAATAGTATCTGGGTTAATTTATGATCCAATAAAAGACGAAATGTTTTATGCCGAAAAAGAAAGTGGTGCTTTCTTTAACAATCAAAGAATTAGAGTATCCAAAAAAAGAGAACTTAATAGCTGCTTGTTTGCTACTGGTGGTATAACTAAAAATGAAGTCGACTTACCTTTAAGAAAATCTGGAAGTGCAGCACTTGATATCGCTTACGTTGCAGCCGGGAGATATGATGGTTATTTTCAAAATGATTTAAATTTGTGGGATATAGCTGCTGGCATAATATTAGTAAAAGAGGCAGGTGGCTTAATTAATGAAATTGACCTCTCGCAAAATAAAAACATCAAAATAAGAGCTTCTAGCATGGCAATTAATGACAAAATGCTTGAAAAATTAAAGAACTTTTAATTGTTTTATAGAATTCTTTTGCTATAAGTCTCGATATGAAAAAAGACATACACCCAAACTACCATACAATTAAAGTAGAAATGACTGATGGAACTCAATTTGAAACAAGATCAACTTGGGGAAAAGAAGGAGAAGTTTTAAAATTAGAAATTGATCCAAAATCTCATGCTGCTTGGACAGGTGGAAAGCAAAAACTAATGGACAAGGGTCGTGTAAGCAAATTCAATAAAAAATTCCAAAACTTCAGATCAGAAAAGAAAGATTAAATGTCAAATATACCATTAATGCCAATGGCAACAGCTGTTTGGTTAGTAGAAAATACGACACTTACTTTCAAACAAATTTCAAAGTTTTGTAATTTACATGAAGTTGAAGTGCAAGGTATCGCTGATGGTGAAGTTGCAAAAGGAATAATGGCTTATAATCCGATCATATCAGGTCAACTTACTAGAGAAGAAATTGAACTAGCATCTAAAGATGAAAATAAAGAATTACAGATAAAAAATACTGATATTGAAATTTCAACTGAAGATAAAAAAATCAAAAAATACATTCCTTTATCTAAAAGACAAGATAAACCAGATTCAGCTTTATGGCTAATCAAACATCATTCATTACTAAAAGATTCACAAATAGCAAAACTAGTTGGAGTAACTAAGGCTTCTGTTACTGCAATTAAAAATAAAAGTTATTGGAATTATAATAATTTAAACCCTAAGGACCCTGTAGCATTAGGGCTGTTTTCTCAAAAGGATCTAATTGAAGCTATTGAAAAAGCTGAAAGAAGAATAAAAAAGGAAAAAAAGGAAAAAGAGAAAGCAAAACTAACAAGAGAAGTTTCGAACATTGAATAATTTTAATAGACACCAAAATTATATGATGGTACTTAAACATTCTTAAAAAATATTTATGAAAATAGAAGTTAAAGATAACAATATTGAACAAGCACTTAGAGTGCTTAAAAGAAAATTACAAAGAGATGGTTTTTTTAAAGTGGTGAAATTAAAAAGTGTTTACGAAAAACCTTCTGAAAAGAAAAAAAGAATTTTACAAGAAAATATTAAAAGAGTTAAAAAGCTTAATAAACTTAAAAATAGAATTTAAATATACCGCGGGGTGGAGCAGTCTGGTAGCTCGTCAGGCTCATAACCTGAAGGTCGGCGGTTCAAATCCGTCCCCCGCAACCAATCCCAGTAACACTTTTTTAATTTAGATAACGTTCAGAAAATAATCTTACCGCACCATTGACGCACTCGGAGTCAAAATTATCCTAACTTTTTAATAAACTTAATCATAAACCATGCAGCAAAAAAATATGCCACAAAGCTTAATACATTTGGGTGTAAGTTCCATCCAGCTATTGCAAAGACGATTACTAAAATTAAATTAACCAGTTTGTTCATTTATTTAGTTAAAGGTATTCTATTCTGTAATCTATAATTCATAGTTAGCTCGTTCACAAACTCCCAATGTTCTTCACTTATAAAGAAAGGTGATTTTAAATATTCTTTTTCTAAATTGTTTATAATATTTAGAACATACTGATCATCTGTCTCTTTTGTTAAGTCCTTCAAAACTTCATTGAGATGTATTTCTGTATCAACTAAATATTTAACCCAAAAATCACTAGGTCCTTTTCTGCATAGTTTTCTAGCTGTAGCCCAAATTTCTTTGGAAATTTTATGTGTTTTTTTAGTTAATTTTTCAGATTTGCTATCAAGTAAACCAAACATAATTTAAAATCATATCATTTTTTTGTCACAATATTAATCTAAAAAAAGATATGAATTTACCTGATTTAATATTGCTTGGACTGATTCCACTTTACATATTTAGAAAGGTTAAGAAAATAATCTTACTGCTCTATATCCGCACTCGAAGTTAAAAATTAGTTTAAATAGCATCTAGAATATTTGTTAAGGTCAATAATTCTAACTTGATAAAATCCAAGACCATTACTGTGTAAACCTTGTATTATCGAATATTGAATTTTACTTGTTTTATCTTCAAATATTGTATCAACCCATACATTTCTCACTCCATATTCTTTAGGTTCTTTTCTTGGGCTTTTGTTTGAATAATTTTTGAATAGAGAAACCCACTTTCTTAATATTACAGGATTATTTCCATAAACAGGTATATCTAAATATGAAACTGTTTCAATTTCTGTAATTTTATTTTTACATAGTGAAAATCTTAAAGAAATCTTTTTATCTAGCACACCATAATTATTATTTTTATTTTTAAATTTATACGTAAAATCTGGACAATATATTGATATGGGTTTTTTATATTTTCTAAATAAATCATATAATTCATTTAAATTGTCACCAACTGAAAATCTTTCTGTAGTTGGGGTGTAATCACCCTTTTTAGTTATACTAATTTCACAAACAGCATTGCCATTGTAATTTTTTATTGATGTTAAAACTGTTTGTGTGTCAGCATCAATTGTTAAATCAATTTTATCTAAAATTTTGATACTTTTGTATGCATAAGTATTCCCAATCAAAAAAAAGCTTAAAACTACAATGCCTAAAAGCTTTTTCATTAATCTTTTTTTTTATTATTAAGCTTTGTATAAAGACCTCTTTTTTCAAAATTAGCTCTCATATCATCACCATATTTTTTTATATTTTCTTCTGCTTCTTGTTTATCTTTTTTCTCAACGTCACCAAAGAAAACAATTCCACCACCAATTATGATAAATAGTAGCGCCAAAGTAATTGAAAAAGGTAATGCACAAAAACCTAAAGCAAAAGATATTATTCCCACAGTCCGTAAAATCATAAGCCCAGAACCACGATCCCTAAAATCTTTTTTCATAAACTTCCTTGACGTAAATATTGAGATTTTATTCTAGCATACCCCGTGACGTAAGAAAACCGCACTCCAATAAAGTTTTGAGAATTTTACCTGGCTAATTTAAGGAACGTTGATTGTTTTATGCAGAAATCTGGTAGCTCGTCAGGCTCATAACCTGAAGGTCGGCGGTTCAAATCCGTCCCCCGCAACCAATTTCACTAATAAATTAATTAAATTTTAAACCTAGATTTTTTACTATCAACCAAAAATGCTTTAACGGTTTCTTTGGTAAGTTGATCAAATGTTTTCCCAAAATTTTCAATTTTTTCAATAGTTGTTGGTGGGATAGTTATAATGTGACAACCCAATTGTTTTGCTTGTAAAAAGTTATAAGGCTCTCTAACACTTGCCCAAAGTATCTCTACATTTTTAAATTTTTTTGCCATTGCTATGCTTTTTTTGAATTCTGGAACTGGATCTTTACCAGTGTCACCTGCTCTACCTGCAAATATTGAAATTATAACTTTAGTCTTCTTATTAATTAATTTTAGAATTTTCTCTGTTTGCTTTGCGCTATAAATTGCTGTGATATTAAGCTTAATATTTGAATTATTAAGCTCTTTAATAATTTTTCCCATAAAAATACCTTTAGAATTAGCAACTGGTACTTTTACATAAACATTCTTTCCCCAAGTATTAATTTGAAGAGCTTGTTTTTTCATTTCCTTGTATTCATCAGCAAATACCTCTAGTGAAACAGGTTTATTGTTGCAAATTTTTAATATTTTCTTTGAATAGGATTTGTAATCTTTTGCTCCAGCTTTTCTCATTAAGCTAGGATTAGTTGTAAAGCCTTTAACTATTTTTTTCTTATTAAACTTTTTTATTTGATCTAATTCTGCAATGTCACAAAATATTTTTGTTGTCATTAATTTTTAAAGGTTTTTAGTTATATCCTCAGTCATTTTTTTTGCATCTGCAAATAACATTAGAGTATTATCTTTATAGAACAATTCATTATCTATTCCAGCATACCCTGGTGACAAGCTTCTTTTTACAAATAATACTGATTTACACTTTTCAACATCTAGTACTGGCATTCCATAGATTGGACTTTGTGGATCTGTTTTTGCAACTGGATTTGTTACATCATTTGCCCCAATTACAAATGCAACATCTGCATTAGCAAAATCATTATTAATTTCTTCAAGTTCAAAAACCTCATCATAGGGAACATTAGCTTCAGCTAATAATACGTTCATATGCCCTGGCATTCTTCCTGCAACAGGATGAATTGCATAGGTAACTTTAATATCATTTTTCTTCAATGTATCTACCATCTCTCTTAGTGCGTGTTGTGCTTGAGCAACAGCCATACCATATCCTGGAACAATTATAACTGAAGAGGCATTTTTCATTAAGAAAGCTGCGTCTTCCGCATTACCACTTTTAACTGGTCTTTGTTCTTTATTTCCTGTTGATGCCGACTGTTCTGTTGCACCAAATCCTCCTAAAATTACATTAAAGAATGAACGATTCATACCCTTGCACATTATGTAAGATAAAATTGCACCAGAAGATCCTACAAGGGCACCTGTTATAATTAATGCGGTATTTTCTAAAGTAAAACCAATTCCTGCAGCAGCCCAACCAGAGTATGAATTTAACATTGAAATCACCACAGGCATATCTGCTCCACCAATTGGGATGATTAATAAAAATCCTATTAAGAATGAAACTGCTATTAATATCCAAAAAAAGTTAGATGATTGCGATGAGCAAAGTAAGTAAGTTAAAATTAAAATTGAAATTAATAATAAAGCATTAAGAAAATGCTGCCCCTTAAAAGTGATTGGTGACCCTGACATTATTCCTTGAAGTTTTAAAAAAGCAATTATTGAGCCAGAGAATGTTATTGCACCAACTGCAGCTCCAATTGACATTTCAATTAAGCTTGCAAGTTTAATAGAGCCTACCGATCCTAAATTAAATGCTTCTGGATTTAAGAAAGCTGAGATTGCAACAAAAACTGCTGATAATCCAACCAAACTATGAAAACCTGCCACTAATTCTGGCATAGCCGTCATTGGTATCTTGTAAGCTATGAATGCCCCTATAAGTCCACCTACTAGTAAAAAAATTAATACATAAATCAGTCCACTAGAAAGATTTCCAACAGATAAAAAAGTAACAGTGATAGCTATCACCATTCCTAAAATTCCAAAAAAATTACCTTGTCTTGAGGTTTCTGGAGATGAAAGACCTCTTAATGCTAATATAAATAGAATTCCTGAAACCAAATAAAATATTGCTGATAAATTTGCTGACATAATTATTTATCTTTCTTCTTCTTTTTATACATTTGAAGCATCCTTTGAGTGACCAAAAACCCTCCAAAGATATTAATGGCAGCAAGAGATATCGCTAAAAAACCAAGAATGTTGGAGATTGTAAAAACATTGTTTGAACTTCCAGCTAAGCCTGCAATTATAGCACCAACAATAATTACTGATGAGATTGCGTTAGTAACTGACATTAACGGTGTGTGCAAAGATGGAGTTACACTCCATACAACATAATAGCCAATAAAAATTGATAAAATGAATATACTTAATCTAAATATAAAAGGGTCTATTTCCATAAATCTATTTAATTAACGTTTTTTTAATTATCTCATCTTCTAAATTAATATTAATTTTTTTATTCTCTTTATCATATAAATTTGAAACAAAATTAAATACATTTTTTGAATAAAGATTTGAGGCTGAAACAGGAAGTTTGTTAAGAATATTTGTTTCTCCCATAATTTTTATACCATTTTTAATTACAATTTTATCTACTTCGGTAAACTCTGAGTTTCCTCCTTGAATAGCAGCTAAATCATAAATAATAGAGCCAGATTGCATATTATTAATCATAGAGCCTTTAATAACTAATGGAGCTTTTTTTCCTGGGATTAAAGCAGTACATATTACAATATCAATTTTTTTTAAAGTTTCTGCCAGAAGATCCTCTTGTTTTTTTTTAAATTCTTCTGAAGCTTCTTTTGCATATCCACCATCTGTTTCAAGATTTTCAGATCCTTCTACTGTTAAAAATTTTCCACCTAAACTTTCAACTTGTTCTTTTGAAGCCATTCTTACATCTGTTGCAAATACAATGGCACCCATTCTTTTTGCAGTTGCAATTGCTTGAAGACCGGCCACACCTGCACCCACTACTAATACTTTTGCTGCTGGGATTGTGCCTGCTGCTGTCATCATCATTGGAATTGCTTTTTCAAAATTTGCGAATGATTCTATTACAGCCTTATAACCTGCAAGATTTGCTTGGGATGAAAGTATATCCATTGATTGCGCTCTTGTTATTCTAGGTAACATTTCTAAAGAAAAAACATTAATACTTTTGTTAGCTAAATTTTCTATTTTATTCTTGTTAACATAAGGATTAAATACTCCAACCAGTATTTGATTTTCTTTTAAATTTGAAAGATTTTCATCAGACAATAAACCTAGCTGGACAATAATATCAGCACTATTTAAAACTTCAGCCTTATTGGTAAAAATTTCAACACCTAATTCTTTATAATCACTATCTTTAAATCCTAAATGTTCACCGTATTTTTCTATTATAGAAATTTCAAAACCAAGAGCTATATACTTTTTTGCAATCTCAGGAGTAATTGAAATTCTTTTTTCTATTTTTTGATTTTCTAAAACTGAAGCGATTTTCATAGAGGAAACTCTATAGCAAAAATATTGCCATTAAAACTAAAACACCTATTACAGCGACACTTCCCCACAATACAAATTTTGTAAAGTAGTTCCAAGTATCTTTATGGTTTTTATTATCCATAAAAATTATTTCTGTCTTGCTTTAAATTTTGGATTTGTTTTATTAATTATATAAACTCTTCCTCTTCTTCTAACTAGCTTAGAATTGAGATCTCTTTTTTTTAATGACTTTAAAGAACTTTTAATTTTCATAATAATTTAACCTTTAATAAACGAAGTTATGTAATCTTTCAAATGTATTTTTCCATATTTATTAATAACCTTATTATTTAAGGACATATTGGTTAAAGATGATACATATCTCTCTCCAGGCCTTGCTTTTATAAGTTTTATTTTGCCACCAAACATTTTGGCTACTTCTTTAATAGAGTATGATTTTTGACTAGATATACTGTAATGAGCACATTTATTTTTCACCCAGGCCTCATAACAAATGCCTATGGTATCTTTTATATGAGTAAATCTTCTAGTTTGTGTGCCAGGTCTTACAATGGTTAATGGGGTTTTTTTTTTATGCTGATCTTCAAATATACCAATTACCGTTCCCATTTCTCCAGATTTTATTTGCCGTTGACCATAAACATTATAGAAATAAACTATTTCATACTTAAAATTAAACCAATTTTTTAAATTTTGTAATAATTCTAAATTTTTTGCTTTTGTAAAAGCATAGGGAGAAAGGTTTTGATCCTTACCTTTGTTGCCTAGAGTTGCTGAGGTGGCTGAATAAATTAATTTAATCTTATTATCTAAGCAAAAATTAAATGTAGCATTAGTTCCTATGGAGTTTGAATCAAAGCATTTGTTGTACTTATTGAAACTTTGAAAAATTCTTGAAAATTCACCAAAATGAAACAAAGAAATTATTTGTTTTTTATATTTAGACAAAGCTTGATTTATATTTTTGGTATCTGATTTGATATATTTGACTCTAGAGCTTTGGATATGGTTTTTTTTAGAACCACTAGAATAATTATCGATACTTAAAATTTTTTTTTTGGTTTTTAGTAATAAATGTTCAATTAAATTTGACCCAACAAATCCAGCTCCTCCAGTAACTACAATATAATTTTTCATTAGAGCTTTTATAGCCTGGCAATGTCCTACTCTTCCGTGTCTTAAGACAAAGTACCATTGGCGCTGAAGGGCTTGACTTCCGAGTTCGGAATGGGATCGGGTATTGCCCCTTCGCAATAATCACCAGGCAGGCGTTATATACGTTAATAATTTTATTATTGCAATATATTAATATGAAGATTTGCTAAATTTATCGTTATTTTTACCACTGGTAATTTCATTGTATATCCATTTGTACGTTTTTTCCAAACCATCCTTAAGTTTAATCTCAATATCCCAGTTTAATTTTTCTCTTACAAGATCATTGTTGCTAGATCTACCTCTTACACCAAGTGGTTTGTCTAACTGATATTCTTTTTCTACTTTAATGTTTGCTATCTCTTGAATAATTTCAATCATTTGATTTATTGAAACCTGCTCTTCACTTCCAATATTAAATGGCTCTATATATTCTTTTGAAAAAAGAGTCTTTGTTCCTTTTAGACAGTCATCTACAAACATAAAACTTCTAGTTTGCTCTCCATCTCCCCAAACCTGGATTTTATGTTTTGAACTTAATTTAGCTTGTATAATCTTTCTACATAAAGCAGCAGGGGCTTTTTCTCTTCCTCCATCATAGGTTCCTAGGGGGCCATAAACATTATGGTATCTAGCTACCCTTGTTTGTAATTTAAAATCTTCTGTAAAATGTCTGCACATTCTTTCACTAAATAACTTTTCCCATCCATATCCATCCTCTGGTTCAGCTGGGTAGGCATCAGATTCTTTTAACCCACTAATGAATGTATCTTTTTGCTTAGAGCCATTATAGACGCAGGCACTAGAGGAGAAAAAATATTTTTCTACACTATTAACTAAAGAGGCTCTTAGTAAATTTGTATTAATTAAAACTGAAAGCATACATTCTGCTTTATTATTTTCTATAAAGCCCATGCCACCCATATTGCATGCCATATTATAAATAAAATCAACTCCCTTAGAAACTTTAAGGCAGTTTTCATATTCTTTTAAATCTAGAGAATAGTTTTTATTGTCCTCAAAAAGCTGAAACCATAAATGAAACGGTTTAATATCAGCAGATATAACTGTATGACCCTCATCCATGAGTGATTTAACTAAATGGCCTCCAATGAAACCTCCAGCACCGCAGACTAAATAAGTATATTTTGACATATGAATTATTTGACATAAACATATTTTTAAAAAAAATAAAAGCTTTATTTATACAAAAATAATACAAAAGCTATATATAACATATAAATAAATATGGAAAAAATTTTAAATAAAGTAAAGAAATATTGGAATAAAAGACCTTGCAATGTGGGGCATTCAAAAAAAGAATTTCTAACAAAAGCATACTTTGATGAAGTTAGAAAAAAAAAATATTTTGTTGAAAAGCATATTTTAAAATTTGCAAACTTTAAAAAATATAAAAATAAAAATGTACTTGAAATAGGATGTGGAATTGGAACTGATGCTATTGAATTTATAAAACATGATGCAAATTATTTTGGTGTTGATTTGTCTGATAGGTCTATTGAAATATGTAAATCAAGAATTAAGGCGTATAATTTTGATAAAAAAAACCCAACTTTAATCAATGATAATTGTGAAAAACTAACTAAAGTTAAAAAATTAAAGAAAAAATTTGATTTGATTTATTCATTTGGTGTTATCCATCACACACCAAACATGAAAAAAGTTTTTGAGAATATACATAAAATTGCAAGTAAAAATACTGAAATTAAAATTATGCTATACGCAAAAAATTCATATAAGAACTTCCTATTAAAACATACAGATTACAGATTTGAAGCTCAAAAAAATTGCCCCATTGTATATACAGTTGATAATGAAGATTTAAATAAACTTTTTAAAGGAAAATTTAAGATAATAAATCAATACCAGGATTTTATTTTTCCATATAAAATTAAGCCTTATAAAAAAAATCAATATGAGAAAATCGATCACTTTAACGTAATGCCAAAAAAAAATTTTGAAGTATTGAAGAATAATATTGGTGAGCATCTTATGCTAGAATTAAAAAAAATATAATTTTATTTAAAAAAAATTTTTAAAAGTTACTCTAAACCTATCTACCCAAATATTAGGTTTACAAACTTTCTGGAACTTTTGAATATTTATTAATAAATTTTTTTTATTTTTTTTTATCACATCAATAGACTTCATTATAGCCTTTGGATTATTTATATTTATAGATACCCCAAATTTATATCTTTTATTAAGCTCGTGTATAAAGCCATCATTAGAAACAATGCATGGTTTCTTTATCGAAATAGCCTGATATAGAACTCCACTGGGAAATGAATAGTTTTTATATCCTATCCATATAGCGTCAGAAGCACTAAAAAAAATTGCTTCTTTTTTTTCACTATGCCAACCATCATACAAAGATATTTTTTTTTGCTGTTTAAGAGATTGAACATATTTATCATTTTTAAGGAAATTTTTAGTTTCTCCAATCTGTTTACCTACAATAATACAGTGAACATTGGAGTCTCTGACTTTAAATAATTGAATTAATTCGTTAATACCTTTAGAATTGATGATTGCACCATACACCAATATAACAAATCGATCATTATCTACATTAATAACTTTTCTAGAATAATTTTTATTATATTGATAATTAAACTCCTTTGGATCGTGAAGGGATAGAATTTTACTTTTATTCTTCCAATCTTTTTTAATAACAAATTTTTCAAGCAAATAATCATTGGTAATAATTTTAAATAAATTTTTAGTTTGCAAAAATTTATAGAATAATAGTTTTGATAAAAAATGATTGGTAGATGTGGATTTTATTGCAAACATTTTTAGATGAAATTTAAGTCCTAAAAAAATACAAGAAAAAATAGTATTTTTAAAAGGACTACCAAAAATAGAGATGGCTTTATCTATACGTTGAGCTGATGTTAAAAAAATATGATCAAAATTATTATTTTTGTTGAGTTCATAAAATTTTTTTTTTATAGCAAAATATAACCTAAATTGATAAAAAAATAGTGAGAAAAAATTTTTATTGGCTACATCAACATATTTAATTGTATCAATATAAAATTTTGTTTTTTCATTTTTTAATATACGTAAAGCTCCACCACCATTTTTCAATGTTTTGTCTGTAACCAAAAGATGTATCTTAACCTTCTTCTCGTGTAATCCTCTAAGAATATATTTAATATAACCTGTAAGATAGTGACCTAAATATTCTGTTTCTATTATTAATAAATTTTTCATTTAGATTGAAATAACATATTTTTTTTCAAACATATAAAAAGACCAACTATATTCCCAAAAAATTTTTTTAAATTTTTCTTATTTTTAATCGACATTAATATTGTCATTAAAGATTTAATAAATGCCATATAAAAAAAATGTAACTTACTTAATTTGTATTTTTTTACAATTAAAAATCTATTTAACATCTCAATCTTACCAAAATTATAATCCATTCTATCTATATCGTTTGGATGAAAAAAAACAGCATTAGCAACTATCAAAAATTTATTCATGTAATTTTTTTTTCTTAAATTTAAAGAAAAATCTAAATCTTCTAAATAGCTATATGCACCAAAATTTTCATTAAATTTAACATTTAAAATTTTAGATGAAAAAACAACAGCCCCAGTTGGGATCCAATCTGTTAAGATATCTTGTTTGAGATTTAATATTTTAGTTTGCCACCCACTATTCATCACTATGCCAGGTTTTTCAGAATATAAACCTAAAATTTGAGAAATTTTAGATTTTTTAATTACCTCTAGCATTTTCTTTTTAATTTTTTTTCTTTGATTGAATCCATATCCTAAAACTTTAGATTTTTTTTTTTCATGAAAATAAATTTTTTTACTTAAATTTATAAATGAGTCTTTTTTAAAAATAATATCATCATCCAAAAACATTACATATCGTGAGTTTTTATCCTTATGTGTTAATCCCACATTTCTTTGCAATGCAGCAGAAGGTTTTGTATTAAAGAGTTTACCTTTGAATGATTTGCTGATTTTTTGTATTTCTTTTTTAAATTTAATATCAGAGCTATCTATAATTAGTACTTCTTTAAAATTAATATTGAAATTCTTCAGTTGGCTTAATATTTTTTTTAAAAAAAAAGGCCTGTTTCTAGTTGGAATAATTAATGTGGTTTTGTTTGTAAACATTTATATCTTTTATTCTACAATTTATACTGATGTTTATTTTTTAAGTAAATAACCTGTAATAAAAAAATATAAAATAATATACAAAATTGAAACGTATACTAAATAATTTTGAAAAAAAATCGAAGTTAGATATGGAGATGATGCCATTAAGCAGGAGATTAATATTGTTTTATTAAATTTGTATTTTGTTAATAGCAAATGATGAATATGATTTTTGTCAGCAGAAAAAGGATGTTTTCTTTTTAATAGTCTACTTATTGTCAACCTTATTAACTCTAGGCCTGGCAGCAACATAATTAAAAAAATCTCTTCTGGATGCAGAAGTCTACTCCCATTATAGGAAGAAATAAAAATACAAGAAATTAAAAATGATAAAAAATATGTTCCATTATTACCTAAAAAACATTTATTTTTATAATTTAGTAAACTAAAAAAAAATAAAGATATTAATATAACAATAAAAAATTCACTTAAGTAATTTTTGGAAATAAATATAAAAGATAAAAAAGATATATAAAAGCTAGATTGTAGATTAATTCCATCAAACATATTTACAGAATTTATAAATGACAAAAAACAGATTATTGTGAAAGTATAAGACAAGGAGTTAAAGTTAATTTCTTCAATAAGAAAAGTGAATTGTAAATTTTTTATTAAGTAATCATCGTTACCTAAAATTAATAAAATTATTAAAATAAAAAACAAAAATAATTTTAAATTTGCGTTTAAGTTAATCTTATCGTCAATGAGTCCAATAATAAAAAATATTGATAAATATGGGAATATATCAATTAAAAAACTATAATTGTCCAGCTCTCTTATCGTACAATAAATTATAAATATTAAAATATTTGTAAAAATTATAATCCCACCAATATTGGCTATTTGCTCATGATGTAATTTTCTATTAAAATCTGGTTTATCAAAAAAGTTAATTTTTTTTGATATAAACGTAAAATTTTTAAAAATAATGAAATTAAACAAAATTAAATATAGATAAATATATGTCATTATTTTAGATACATTTTATTGTATAGAAAAGTGCTTAAATTAAAATAAAAAATTATTGATATCCAGTTATTAAAAAAGCTTCCCGATGGAAGTAATGGAAACAAAAATATTAATAAACCTAAAGATGAATAAAATAAACTTAAGTTTATATTTTCTTTTAAATGAAAATTTTTAAATAAATTTTTAGCTATTGATGAAAATAGATATAAGAAAAAAAATAATAAAAAAATATAGCCAAATATTCCTAGTTCAGATAAAAATTGTAAATGTATATTATGTGGATGGGTATTACATCCATTGAAATAGGCATATTGCGAAAATAAATATTGACCTTTTTTTACAGGTATCCCTAATTTTTGCAAATTGAATATATGCCCTCCCACACCATGGTTAACAAGTGTTACATTCTGATTTTTAATCAAATAATAATGAAAAGTATAATTTTGATGAATATTAAATTTTATTTGTACCGCAATATTTGACATACCTTCTTTCTTTTTAATTCTAACTTCTCCATAATTAAAAATTCCATCAGTTACTGCGAACGTCTGATTATTCTTTATTATTGTTTTTATTGGATTAAAACGTTTATCAGCACATAAATTTCTAAAGGAATATAATCCTTGTCCTAAATATTTTCGATCTAAAAATAAATTTATAGCTGTCTCCCAGTGCAATTGATGTCTAAAACTTGGTGCTATATAATTTGAATTAGATTTTAGCTGAATGATAGTATGTAAAAATAATCTTTTAAATGTTTGGGGGTAATAACTATTATAAATAAAGCCTGAAAGTAAAATGATTATAATGATGATGATGTTTTTCATTTTAGAAAAAGTTAATAACCCATATAGAAATAAAACTATTACAATAGATGCTAGAGCCGTTCTCTCTGCACTTAAAATAACCATAATGAATGAAATGAATAACAAATAATATTCCATCTTTTTGCTAAAGTTTCTTTTATCTAGGTAGATTAGGCTAAGAATAACTGGTAACGTTTTACTAACATATCCACCCAACACTAATTCATCGCCAAAAAAACCTGATGCCCTTACCACATGGAATTCACTAGGGAAAATAAATATTTGATAAAATACACTAATAAATAACAGGCTATGAGTAATAAAAAATGAGTAAACAATTATTGTTATGAGTGTTTTATCTCTATTAATTAAATATGAAATTAAAAAAGAAAAAAAAATGAATCTAAAATAAAAAAAACTTTTATAAAAAGATATTACAGGATCAAATGAAAAAGCAGAATTAAATAACAAATAAATATAAAAAAAGTAAAGATAATAGGTGAAAATATTATTTTTTATTTTATATTTCTTTATAATTATTAAAGTAATAAAAATTATAGATAATACAGATGTATAAAAATCTGCTAAAAACCTACTAAAAATTAAAAAAAAAGGAAATAAAAAAAATGATAAAGTTAAAAAGTCTTTTTTTTTAATATCATTAAATGTCATTTATATTATAAGATTACGTTTTATATATTAATATCACAATGTTTATCAACAATCAAAAAATCCTAATTAAAAAATTAATTAATGATGTAGGAAAAGAAAATTTTTTTTATTTAATTGCTTTATTTTTTTTATTCTTTTCAATTAATTCTGGCTATTATCATTTAACTACAGTTGGTATTTATCATTTAACCGATCAAAATATTGCTCATTACGGCTATGAAGATATAGATAATTATACAAGAATTGAAAATTTAAATATATGGATTATTCTATATATAAATAAAATAAGATTTTTATCATGTATAATAATTTTTCCTATAGCTCTTTATTTATTTTATAAAAAAAAATATAAAAATGATTTATTTTTAAATATATTTACTGTATTTATTTTAATTCAGTTAATAACATTTTTTTATTACTACAGAGATCCTGCTATAGCATTAAATAATTCTCCATTATTTTTTGATAGTATTTATCTACTAATGAATATCCTTACCACATTAATAATTATGAATTTAATAAAAGATAAAACAAAAATAATACAATTTTTTATTATATTCTTAATTATTTTTTTTGTTTCTTATTCTGGTATTGTTATAATTAAACTAATTCCTGAATATTTTGCATATGCTAAAAAATATTATTTATATGCTTCATTACTTCTAGCTCCAGACACTTATTTACTAGGTCAAGTAGCTCCAAGAGTAACTGGGGTAGCTAGAGTTTCTTTAATTATTTATTTTTTTTGTATTTGCTATATTTACTTCAAAAAAGATATTAATTTTATAACCTTTTTTTTAGTTGCATTATTTGCTTCAATATATTTGTTTTTTATCTATGGAATGCAAAGTAGGGGTGCCTTGTTAGGTTTATTTTTTTTTTCATTTTTATTTTTATTTTTATTTAAGTTAAATATTAAAAAGAAAATATTATATTTAGTATTATTAATCCTTCCAATTCTTACTTATGAAATACCTTTTAAAAGTTATATAGATAATCTTCCTAAAAACTTTATTGAGGAAGAAAATTATGATGGCCCTGTGCTTGAGGGTAAATCTAATGACCTTGTGCTTGAGGGTAAATCTAATGACCTTGTGCTTAAGGGTAAATCTAATGACCTTGTGCTTAAGGGTAAATCTAATGACCTTGTGCTTGAGGGTAAATCTAATGACCTTGTGCTTAAGGGTAAATCTAATGACCTTGTGCTTGAGGGTAAATCTAATGACCTTGTGCTTGAGGGTAAATCTAATGACCTTGTGCTTAATAATAAAAAGTCAAAAAAAATATCAAAGTTTCCATCCGATAAAAGAAGAGATCTAATATCAACTGATAGTGGTATTACAACTTATTCATCAGGGCGAATTGCACTTTGGAAGAGAAGCATTGATTTAGTTATTAAAAAAAAACTATATTTAGGATTTGGTCCACAAGCAGATAGGTACCTACTGTCAGAAAGAGCTTTAGAAGATGGAATGAACCCAGCGTGGGGAAATAATTCCTCAAACGCGATAATATATTCCATATTAAGTGCTGGTTTAGTTGGATTAATTTTTATTTTGATAGTTTATCTGAACGTAACAATTCTATTATTTAGAACTTTATTTAGAAAAAGATTAAAACCAATGAGTTTTTTTATGGCATTCAACATATCAGTGCTAACATTTGTAGTTTTAAGATCATTGTTTGAAAATGGCTTTACAGTCTTTGGAGTAGATTTTATTCTGTTTATAATTTCATATTATTATCTCAAAGAAGATTTAGTTAAACTTAGAAAAATTGTTTATTAAGTATAAACAATATTAATTTTAAATTAACTTAATTAAATTAATATTTACTAATAAATTTAACTATTTTTTTATTGTTAGTTGCTACTTTGTTTAAAAAGAAATAATCATTATTCGAAAAAATAATATTTTTAATATATTTGTTATAGTAATTATTAGTTATTTTTTTAATATTAATATCAAGAAAATTTTTACTGTTATTAATCATTTTTTTTTGTAGATTATTTTTATCACAAATGACTACACACTGATTGTTTAATGCATCTGTTGCAAATAAACTGTAATAATTTTCAATATTATTTAATGCAAATTTGCTTTTTTTTAATAGTGTAAACAATTTTTTTCTTGAAACATAACCTTTAAAGTCAAAATTATTATTTACAACACTAGGTTTGTCACCAACCACACAGATTTTTTTTTTGAAATTTAGCTCCATTAATAATTTGCTAAATGATGAATCTTTTTTTGTTTCGTGATCTCTATTATAAACAATTAAATCATACGTTATTTTACGTTTTTTTATTTTTTTTTTTTGACTTATATTTAATAATATAAAATTAAATAATGTATTATTTAAATATTTCTTTTTGATGTACACTTTCAAGATATCAGTAGAGAAGATTACTCTATTAAATTTTAAATAAATTATGAATAAACTAAATTTATAAAATAATGGAAAAACATATTTTCTTATAAAAAAATTTAAATTGGTAACTTTTCCACTATATATACCACCTGTGATAGGTCCTAAAATAGTTTTTCTTGGTAGTAAAATAAAAATTAGGAAATTCCATAAAGGTAAATAATTTACATATGCAATATGTTTATTTCTATTCAATAATAAATGATAAACTCCATAAAAAGGATTCAAATATTTATGAAATAGTGTATTTTTTTTCTTAGAACCCTTAATTATTGTTAATTCTCTTTTACTTTTTGAGAACTTTAGATTGTGTTTTAGTAATTGTTTAATAAAAATTCTTGATAAGATGCCCTCACCAGAATTATTAGAATAGTCACTTGTCCAAATAAAAGCTTTATTTCCCATTATTTAATGACTTTTATCGAAATATTATTAAATTTTCCGTTATACTTCCCTGACAAATAAGATGAATAAGATTTTATTAATCTATGTAACCGTCTAAAGGTATCTGTTTTAAGTCTCCAGATGAACTCCAGACCAATTTTTTCTAAGTAATCTGGTGTTGGGATTTCATCACCTGAAGCCATATTAATAGCTCCACCAATACATAGTACTTTAAAAAAGCGACTATTTCTTGAAATGCTCTCTGCAAATTGTTCTTGTTTTGGTGTTGGTAAAGTAAGAATTATTAAATCACTTTTTTTAAAATTTTTTCTACAATATTTTGAATAGAGTATGTTGGCACTTGCAAATGGTAGATTTACATGAATTATTTTTTTTTTATATTTTTTAATTATGAAATCTTTAGAATTATTTGTTAGTGAACCATAAATATAGATAGTGTCTATACTATTAGGTATTCTCATTTTATCTAAAAGCTTTCTGCCAGGTAATTTATTAATTTTGGATTTTATAATTTTTCTTGAATAAACTCCATCAGCCCAATGATACAAACTTTCATATAAATTCACACTATTTAAGTTGTAGAATCCTAAAAAAGCAAGGTTCAAACCTGAAAGGCAAAAATTTCTTTCAAAAGGAATCATATTGGCAGATGGTATTAACTTTATAATATTTAATTTCGGAGTAAATTTTAATAAAATTTTTTTTAATTTAATCAATAATATGTCTTTATTAAAAAAAATTTTAACATATTTTCTAGTATCTATTTTAGATCTTTTTTTTAAAATTTTTATTTTATTTAATGACATATAATTAATATGTTTTGTCATTGCATTCACATTGTCAGCATTAGTTACAAATCCTGCTTGAGTTTCTTTTATTATTTTGGCAGATTCTCCATTTATCATTCCTAATATATATTTATTTGAATTTAGATAAGTCTGCAATTTACCAGGAATTGTAGACGATAATGCTTTGCCGCTATGAAGCGTAATTAGTAAAATATCTGCCAATGCATGAAAATGATGAATTTTATCTATACTTTGATGTCCATAAAATTTGATATTTTCTATGTTTTTATTTTTACAAATCTCAATTATATTATCTTTCTCTTTGCCAGATCCAACAATGTGCCACATAATCTTTTTATTATCTTTTAAACATTCAATTACTTTAATTAAATTATTGAAATTTTGAGCCATTCCAATATTTCCAGAAAATAAGATGTTTAATTTATTAAGATCTTTTTTTTCTTTAAAAAAAATTTTTTTTTTGAATTTAAGTCTCTCTGGCCATGCAGGAAAGTATATTGATTTATTTTCTTTAATCTTATTATTTATACTCTTTTTAAATGAATGTGATTGAGCCAAAATTATATCAGTTTTACGATATATATATTTCACTATCTTATCTAATAAATAGTAAATTACTCTATTTTTTATTATTTTCATTTCTAATAGAATTTCAGGCCATAAATCAAGAACCCAAATTACTGACTTACAATTTTTTATTTTTGATAGATAAATTGATACAATGGCTACTGTAATTGGACTTGAAGCAAACGTAAATATAGCATCATATTTTTTTTTTTTAAGTAAAGATGGTGAAATCAAAATGCCTGCTAAAACAAAAGATAAATAATTTAAAAATAGATTGAATTTGCTTCCATTTTTTCTAGGATAAATAGGTAATCTGTAGATGTTTGATTTTTTATATTTTGAAAATTTTTTTGGATTTAATGAAAAATTATCATAAATTTTTCCATCTGGGTAATTCGGTTTGCCTGTTAAAACATCAACTTCAATGTCCTGATCTGTCAAATATTCGACCATTTCATTAATTCGAAACTGTTCAGGCCAAAAATACTGGCTAACAATTAGTACTTTTAATTTTTGAGCCATACGTTTTTATTTACGTAAGGAATGTAACTTTGAATTATGTTGGTTATTTTGTCTGAAACGTATCGCTCCCTATAATCTAAATGACCAAAGTCACAATGATCAATTTTCTTATTCATTGCGACTTCAATTGAATTAACAATTTCTCTTTTTTTTAGACCAGACATAATACAAATACCTTTTTCCATACCTTCTTGTCTTTCATTTGTGCTTCTCAAGTTTACAGATCTTATATTTAATAATGACGTTTCTTCAGTAATACTTCCACTGTCAGAAATAACTAAAGTGCTGTGTTTTAATAATTTTGCATAATCAAAAAAACCAAATGGTTCACAAAATTTAATAAATTTATAATTATTAGATATTTTTTTTAATTTTTCTTTTGTTCTTGGATGAGTAGAAAAAATTACCTTTAGTTTATTTTTTTTTGAAATTTCATTAATTGAATTAAAAATATTTTCTAAATTATTCTTATCATCTACATTTTCTTCACGATGAATAGAAGCTAAAATATAATTATTTTTTTCAATTTTTAATTGATTTATAATTTCACTCTTATTGATGTCACTGTTATAATAATTATATACTTCATAAAGAGGACTGCCCACCTTAATAACAAAGTCTCTTTTAAGGCCCTCATTAATTAAATTACTTTCTGCATATGAACTGTAAGTTAAATTTATATCAGATAAATGATCAACAATTTTTCTGTTAATTTCTTCTGGTACTCTTTGATCAAAACATCTATTTCCAGCTTCGAGGTGAAATATAGGAATTTTTTTTCTTTTAGCACAAATTGAGGTTAAAGAACTGTTTGTGTCTCCCAAAATTATTACCGCATCTGGTTTTTCTTTTTCAAGAATTTCATCAACAAAAACTAACGATTTTGCAATAAAAGCAATTGGGGAATTTTTTTTTTCATTTTTCATTGAATAAACAGGTTTGGTAATCTTCAAATCTTTAAAAAAATTTTTATTGAGCGTATTGCTAAAATTTTGATTAGTATTAACAATTTTGTGATTAAAATTTTTGTCTAGAGATCTAATGATGCAAGACAATCTTATGATTTCAGGTCTTGTTCCTAAAATAGTTAAAATTTTATATTTCATTGTTTTTATTTATAATTATATGTGTCTGGTTTATCGCTATTATAAATTTCATTTGTCCAAATAACAAGAATTGCTTTTTTCTTACCTATATTTTTAATCTTATGAACTACACCTGGCACTGTGTTAATTGTTTCATATTTACTTTGACTGACTTTTAAAGAATAATTTTTTTTAGTATTAAGATTCTTAAATAAAAAATTTACTTTTCCTTGTATTATAAAAAATCTTTCTATTTTTGTATTATGATAGTGACCACCTCTTTCTTTTGAGGGATTTATTGTAATAAAAGATATTTGACCAAAGTTTTTATTTTTTAATATTTCCACAAAGTCACCTCTACTATCATTTTTTTTTACTAAACTTGCATTGATTCTTTTTTGAGGTACATAAGATAGATAGGTTGAATATAATTTTTTTACAAATTCATTAAAAATATTAGCTGGGATCTCTTCAATTTTTAGAGTTCTAAAGCTTTCTATTAAATCAGCAATCTTATATAATTTAATTTTATAGGTTTTATTAAATTGATAAATCATTTCATATTTTATTTTTTTTTTCATATTTTTAATAAGATATTTAACTAAGTCATCTATATACATTAAAGACATTATCTTATTGTTGTATAATTCCAATTTCAGTCCTCTTGAGGCTTGGTAACAAAATGTTGCTATGGCAGAATTATAAAAAGGTTTTCCCCATTTACCAAAAATATTTGGCAATCTTAAAATTGATAAACTTATTTTTTTATTTTTTTTTAATTCTCTTAAGATGATTTCTGAACTTTTTTTTGTTCTACCATATTCTGTTTTAGTTGTGGCTAAAATTGATGAGGTATAAATAATCTTAACCTCTTTTTTCGTATTTTTAAGTAAATCCACAAGCTGCTTAGTGAATAAAAAATTATTTTTTTTAAAATTTTTAATATTTATCTCTTTATTTGCACCAGCTAAATGATAAATGACATCAGAAATTTCAATTTTTTTTTTTAAGTCAGTTAATGAGTTCTTTTTTTTAATTTTAAATATTTTGAAGTTGCTATAATTAGACAGTTCCTGAGATAGATTTTTTCCTATGAAGCCATCTGCACCTGTAATTAGTATATTCATTTTGTATCTATTCTTTATCTACTTATTAATTATTTTAATAAATAATTAATTTTAAATATAATTAATTTTTTTTATTCATTGTATCGTTATTATCTTTTATAATTTACTTATGAAACTTTCATTTTTTTAAGAATGATCAATAAATCATTTTCACTTAATTGCTTTGCTGTATCTGAGCTATAGCTTTGCTTAATTTTTTTCAACTCACCTTTATTGAAATATAAATCATAATTAAGATCTCTGATATCACTTACTATTTTATAATATCCTTTAAAAGATTTAGCTGATATCATTTCTTCATCTGTCATTAAAGACTCATTGGATTTTTCTCCGTGTCTTTTGCCAATAATTTTAATGGGATATTTTTTTTTACCCATAAATTTTATTATGGTATTTGCTAAAATGCCTATTTTAATTGCAGGTGTTTTTGGTATGAATGTATCTCCATTTCTTCCATATTTAATTGCAAATAATACCAACTCTAATGCACTATCCATTGGCATTATAAACCTTGTCATTTTAGGATCAGTTACAGTAATGGGGTTGTTGTCATTTATTTGTTTTATCATTGATGGAATTACGGATCCTCTTGATGCTAAAACATTTCCATAACGAGTTACACAAACGATTGTTTTATTTTGTTTTGTCAACGATTTTGATATTGCGATTTTTTCCATTAATGACTTTGTTATTCCCATTGCATTTATTGGATAAACTGCTTTATCCGTACTTAGACATATAACTTTTTTGACATTTTTTTCAAAAGCTGTCTCTATAACATTGCTTGTTCCAACTACGTTTGTTTTTAGTGCTTCATAAGGATAAAATTCACATGATGGAACCTGTTTTAGAGCTGCAGCATTGAATATGTAGTCCACATTACTTACTGGGTGCTTCAAACTATCTTTATCTCTTACATCACCAAGATAAAATTTAACTTTTTTATTATTTATTTTTTTTCTTAAATCGTCTTGTTTTTTTTCATCTCTACTTAGTATGCGTATTTCCTTAAAAGGAATTTTATTTTTTATTATATGATTTAAAAAAGCGGATCCAAATGAACCTGTTCCACCTGTTATTAAAAGTGTTTTATTTTTAAACATAAATTATATTATCTATACCATTCTTGGAAATTTTTATCTTTTTTTTTGATACTTTTAGATAAAAAATGACCAATTAAATAAGAGTTTACACTGAATATTCTATATACAATATTTGGAAATCTAATATTTTTTTCTAAACAAATAAATAGATTTTCCATAAAAATCATTAATTTTGATATAAACATTGATTTAGCTAGAAGCTTTATTATTAATTTATTTTCAAGATTAACATAATTATTTTCTAACGATGCTGCCTTGTTAATTCTAACTAAATATTTACTTCCTTCATATGCAGAAAATTTTATCTTATTTAAATATTCTTTTAGACCTCTTAAATCGTGATGAAAAACAACTGGACTACAAGGTAAAATTCTAATTTTTTTTTTATAAGCTCTAAAACCAAATTCATAGTCTTCAAAACCATATTTATTAAATTTTTCATTAAAAAATAAATTATTATCAAATAAAGTTTTTTTTTTAACAGCCATAACCATTGTAACAATATTTTTTGGTTGTAAAAAAAAATTTCCAATTTTATTTTTTTTATCAACTTTAAAATGTCTTGACTGTCTATAATTAATTAAATTATTGTTGATTTTACTATAAGGATAATAAACTGTGCCACAAAATAAATATTCTTTATTTTTATATCTTTCTAAAATTTGATAAAAATTCTCTAAAAACTTATCTTCTGGTATACAGTCATCATCTAAGAAAACAATATATTTAGATTGTGCCAGTTTAGCACCAACATTTCTTTTAATGGCACTGATATTTTTTTTAATATTAATATATCTAATTATTTGATTTTTATGATCAGATTGAATTTTTTTTATTTTTTCTTTAGTTTGGTCCTTACTGTTGCTATCACAAATAATTATTTCATTACGTATTCTAGAGTTTGCTATTTTAGTAATTATTTTTATTAAATATTTAGAACGATTATATGTTGGTATAATAACTGATATTTTTGGACAGAAATTCATTTTCAATATATAATTGATTAGTTTATTATTTACCTATAATTTTTTTTGAATAAGATATCATTAATTTTTTGTGCTAATTAATCTTGATACTTTAAATTTTTTATTTTTTAGAAAGATCTTACAATCAATTTCCTTATTTTGCTCTAGTTTATATTCTTGATTTGTAAATTTGGAGTTATTAAAATAATCTATATTTTTGTGTGACAATATTATTGAAATGTACATATTTGGTATTTGTTTATTAATATCTATTTCGATAAACTTACATTTTTTTATATTTGAGGTATTAAATTTCCAATCTATATTTTTTTTTAAATCAACTTTTAATATAGATGGAAAAGAATCATGTTTTCCAATTCCAAAATTATACTCACTAAACTTATAGATGGGGAAAAGTAATGTAAGTACAATTAAAATATAATTAATTCTATTTTTCTTTTTAAAAATTAAAAGTGTAAAAATTGAGATAAATGGTGCTAAATAAAAAAAAATTTTGATTGCAATATATAATTGATTTTTTAATAAGAAAGCAATGCATGCACATAACTGAAATAATAAAAAAAACCTAATAAATTTAAGATTTTTATTTTCAGTAAAGATAATACTCTTAGTATTGGTAAAAATTATTTTTATTAAAAACATATTAAGTACAATTAAAAACAAAAAATTTAAAAGGTTAAAAGAAGCATCTGCTAAGTAGTAAAAACCTAGCAAAGATGGTAAAATTGTGAGTAATATTAATGAATAGCCCTGGTCAATATGCATTATAAAAATTTCTTTTATTTTATAAAATATATTGCTGTTAGAATTGTTTATTATTTCATTTATAGAATTTATAGCATTAGGGTCTAATATAAGATTATTTCTTCCCAAAACAAATGACCCGAAATATCCCCACCAGTCATTTGTAGCACTCGACATAGTTGAGACTAGTTCTAAGTAAGATATCAGCTTTGGTAAAATTAATATTATAAAAAAAAGTATAGCTAAATAAAAATATAATTTTTTAAAAAGTAATCTCAGATACAAAATAATAAAAATAGAAGTGGAAAAAAAAATAATCATAGCTTGCTCTGGGTATGATAAAAAAACTGCAGAAGCCAAAAAGCTTAATTGGTAAACTGTAACTTTTGAGTCCGTTTGTTGCTTATATAACTCAAGTAAAAGTGTATAAAAGATGATTGATATTGAAAATGTTAGTAATTGGGCTAGTGCATCTATCTCAAAAATGTAAAATGACCATGTGCCTAATGCAAATGCTAACGCAATTATGTAATTATTAATTCTTCCTAACTTATTATCAAAACTATTAATTAAAATATAATATGCTGGAAATATTGAGGTAAAAAATAATACTTTAATTGTGTATGCTAATAGAAAAGGGCTAATATTTTTAACTATAAAAATTGATGAAAAAAATAAAGATGGGGCAATACGGTTATTTGGACCATCAATTGAAAAAAAATAAAATGACTTTGAATAAGGCTTTCCTATTGCTTCTGGGCTGACTTCACCAACAGTTAAAATTTCATTATTAATGAGTTCAGTATAGCTTCCCCAATTAAATTGATTAAAAGTAGTACCCATAGAGATTTGTGCGAACCAATCCCAATGATTCCCTCTAAATACGTAAAATGATGGTCCATAAACATACGCTATAGAAAATAAAATTATAAATATTGGAAAATAAAACTTAAAAAATAAAACTACTAGTTCTTTTAATAAAGAGACTTTTTTAAACATCATAAAGATGATTGAACTTACTCCAAAAAATATTAAAAATAAAACTGAGTATTCAATACTCAAATCAAACTGGCTATAAAAAAATGTTAGAATAATAATAAAAAAACATTTTCCAAAAAAATAAAATATCAAATTTTTATAATTTGACATATTAGCTTGCATACACAAAATGTATCCAATCGAAGAAAATAGAGAATAAACTATAAATAATAATGTTATGCAGATTAAGAATTCAAAAATCATTTTAATTATTTTTAGCCTAATTTATAATATACCTTTAATCTGTTAGCTAAATAAGTAATTTTAAAAATTATTTAACTTAAATTTAATTAATTAAAATGGTCCTAAAAAATCTTTATCTGGTATATCTGTAGGTACTTTTGATAAGTTTTTGTCATCAAATTTAATATTTTTTTTTAATAATTTTGAAACTCTCGCTATAATTAGCTTTAATGATGGGTAAGCAAACTTTGCGAGAGAAATAGTTGATGGGATTGGTCCATCATAATTTCCTATTCTTACAATTTCAGCTCCCTTAATTTGCTGATCACTAATGATTGATGAAATTTCTGCACTCACACCATACTTTGTCCAACCATTATCAATAATTAGTATTTTTTTGGTCTTTTTTGAAGATTTAATTATTTTTGTAACTTCTAATGGTCTTAATGTTAGTAAATCAATTATTTCTGCAGATATTTTATTTTGTTTGAGTATTTTATTCAATTTTAATGATTCAATAACCGTATAAGAAAAAGCAATAATTGTTATGTCATTACCCCGGGTGACATATTTAGATTGTCCCAATTTTTGTGTAATATTCTTTTTAGGAACATATCCAGTTGTATTATGTAGCCATCGATGTTCAAAAAAAATTACTGGATTTTTATCTTTTATTGATGAAATGAGAAGTCCCTTAGCATTAAGTGGAGTACTTGGACAAACAACTTTTAAACCAGGTATGTGTGCAAAAATACTTTCTAGAGATTGGCTGTGTTGTGGTCCTTGACCCCACCCTCTTCCTATAATCAATCTAATAACTATTGGCATGGGTTTTTTACCACCACTCATGTAAAACCATTTTGCAGCCTGATTTATTATTTGATCCATTGATAATAGTGCAAATTCAACTCTTTGATGAACAATTACAGGTTTTTTTCCCTCAATAGCTAATCCCAAAGCAAAACCAGTAAATGAATTTTCACTAGTCGGCATGTCAAAGACTCTTTTTGGTCCAAATTTTTTGTATAAATTTTTAGTCGTTCCAAATATTTCTTTAGGATCATCCACACCTAAACCTAAAATAATAACATTTTTATCTTTACTCATAGATTGTTCTAAGGCTTCATTAATTGCTTGAGAAAATGTTAGCATTCTTTTATTAGGCATAGATATCTTTCTCTAATTCATTTTTTTTTGGAAATTTTGACTTATTAGCAAAATCAAAACCACTATTAATTTCAGAAATTATCTTTTTCTTAAATTCTTTAATAGTATTTTTGGTAATAAGATTGTTCTTTAAAAGAAATTTTTCAGCAATGCTAATGGGACATTTATTCATCCAATACTTTATATAATTTTTTTCTCTATAATTTAAGTGGTCGTCATTGTCTGGCCCACAATGTTCTAAATGCCTATAAGTTTCAAGACTCAAAAAGTATGGCCCTGATTTTTTTTTTAATTGATTGATTATTTTTTTTGTTTCTTGGTGTATTTCAAATACATTATTTCCATCTATCTTTTTACTTTTCATTCCAGCTCCTTCTGCAATCTTAAGTATATTTCTCTTTGAAGATTGTCTTTTTTTTTTTTGAGAATAAACTGAATAATTATTATCTTCACATACAAATAAAACAGGTAAATTATGTAAAACAGCAAAATCTAAGCTTTCAAGAAAAACACCCTCTTCTGTGGCTCCATCACCAAAGAAAATAACACAAATATTTTTTTTATTATTCAATTTTAAACCCCATGATATACCCACACCAATTGGAATTGTACTTCCAACAATTGGTACAGCAGCTTCTACACCTACATTCAAGTCTATTAGATGCATTGATCCACCCTTACCTTTTGAACACCCTGTTTTTTTTCCATGTAATTCAGACAACATTGCATTTAAATCTCCTCCTTTTGCAAGATAATGTGCATGAGATCTGTGTGCTGTAACTACTTTATCTTTTTTTAATAAGTTATTACAAATACCAACAGCTATGGCTTCTTGTCCAATAGATAGATGAATTGGACAACGCATTTTTTGTTTTTTATATTGTTTAGAGATTTCTAGTTCAACTAATCTTATTCTTAATAATTCATAATAAAGTTGACTGTACATATTCATTTGGTTATCTAATATGTTAAGCTAAATATTTAAACCAGCTTTTAGTTGCTTTCTTAATTTTTTTGGGAGTCCATAATGGAGCACTTTTCCAGTCATTAATATTTTGAAGCATGAATGTAATCCCTTTTTCAATATCTATTTTGGGCTTCCAACCAATTATTTTTTTTATCTTAGATATATCTGCAAAAGTTTGAGAAGGTTCGCCTGGTCTTTTTGGTATATTTATTGTTTTATCTACTTTCATTAATTTAATAATTTTATTTATACTCACAGTTTTTCCACTACCTACATTAAAAATTTTATTTTTTGATTTTTTATTATCTAATACAGCTACTATTGCATCCACAATATCTGTAACATAAGTAAAGTCTCTTTTTTGTTTACCATCACCTACCACTGTTAAGGGAAGATTCTTTAATTTTTGTGCCAAAAAAACACCAAAAACTGCTCCATAAGTTCCAGAAGTACGGGCTCTAGGACCATAAACATTAAAAAATCTTAGCGAAGTTACATTTAAATCATAAATTTTACCAAAATGCATAACAATTTCTTCACCTAATCTTTTTGTTAAGGCGTATGGATACTCTGGTTTTATTTCTTCATTCTCGGAGGTTGGGTACTTTTTGGGTATCCCGTAGCATGAAGATGAGGCTGTATAAATAAATTTTGTTACTTTATTTTTTATTGCAGCATTAACTACATTTAGGGTTCCTGTAACATTTGTATCAAAATAATCTGTAGGATTTTCGATACTAGGAACAATATCTGCTAAACCTGCAAGGTGAAACACATTATCAACATTTTTAAATATTTTTTCAATTTTATTGTAGTTTCTAATATCGAGATACTTGATATCAATTAATTTACTTAGATGGTGTATATTAGATTTTTTACCTACATCAAAATTATCTATAATTGTAACTTTATGATTAAGACTAACCAATTTTTCACATAAGTGACTACCAATAAATCCTGCACCACCCGTGATCAGACTGTGTATTTTTCTCATTTAGATTATAAAATATTTTTAGAATTATAATTCGAGTACTTGAACCTAATCCATTGTGAGATTAGATGCATGAAGCTTGAGAATATATCTTCAGTAATTCCATAGTTTTTACAGTTTATATTATAATGAAAGCTTATCTTTTTATTAAAATTTTTATTAGAAAAACCAGTAAAAAAAATAACTTTCATTTTTTTTTTTATTGCATATGAAATTACTTTATTGATATTTTTGGAATTTCCAGAGCAACTCATCGCAAATAATATATCTCCTTTTTCAGCATGATTTTCAAGTTGAAAATCAAATATATTTTCATAATTTATATCATTTGATATTGCAGTAATGAGTTCAATAGAATTTGATAAGGAATAAACTTTAGGAATCATCTTATTTTTTGATGAAATTTTAATTCCTTTATTAAAGTCACACAAAAAATGATTGGCAACAGCTGCTGATCCTCCATTTCCAGCAACAAATATTTTTTTTTTGTTAATTATAGCTTTCTCAAGAAAATCAGATATTTGGATAATCTTTTTAATATCTATATATTCAATAGTATTTTTTACTAATTCAAAATAATTGGTAAAAAATTCTAACTGTTTAATTTTATTTTTCATTTATACTTTTTTAACTTAATATTCACACCGTGTTTACTTTACTTGATATATTTTGACTAGCTTATAATGAAATATAAGGTAATTCTTCACAAATAATATCATAATTATTTATTACTAGACAATAAAAAGTTTATTAATTAGCATTTGTTAACATTAAAAAAAATTAAATTATAATATTAAAAGATTTTATATTTAAATATTTATTATAAATTAAATTTAATGAACTTTGAAAAAAACAAATTAATTATTTTAGCTGGGGGTAAAGGGACTAGAATAAAAAAATATAATAAATTTTTACCTAAACCTCTTATAAGGTTTAATAATATCGCTCTATTAAGTCATTTAATTAGACAATTGAGCATTTTCAGATTTAAAGAAATTATTATTCTTGCAAGTTACAAATCCAATCAAATAATAAAAAAATACGATAAGAAAATATTTAATTTTAATAAAATTAAAGTTTTAATTGAAAAAAAACCCTTAGGTACTTGGGGTTCAATAAATTTACATAAAAAAAAAATTAATAATGATTTTTTTTTAATTAATGGTGACTCATATTTAAATAATATAAATTTTAGTTTTCATAAGCTAAAAGATTTGAAAAATAATATCATAAACATGATGCTCACAAATAATCATCAATATTATGAAAATAAAAAATTAAATAATTTATACATAAATAAAGAAAAAAAAATTATAATAAAAAAAAAAAGTAATTATATTAATTCAGGGATTTACTTTATTTCAAAAAAAATATTTAATAACACTAATTTGAAAAATTATTCTTCATTAGAAAATGACATAATACCATTTTTTATTAATAAAAAAAAAGTCAATGGTATAATAAATACCAATAAATTGATTGATATTGGTACTCCTAAAAGCCTGAGAAAGGCCAAGATAGAAATACCTTTTCTTTTAAGAAGACCTGCAGTTTTTTTAGACAGAGATGGTGTAATTAATTACGACTATGGTTATGTTCATAAAATAGAAAATTTTAAATTTAAAAAGGGTGTTTTAAAAACATTACAATACCTTACAAAACTAAACTATTATATATTTATTGTAACCAACCAAGCAGGTATTGCAAAAGGCATATTTACAGAAAAAGACTTTCTTAAATTACATTTAAACTTAAAAAGCTTTTTTTTAAAAAAAAAAATCTTCATACATGATGTAAAATATTGCCCTTTTCACAAAGACGCAAAAATTAAGGAATATAAAAAAAATACAAATTTTAGAAAACCTGGAAATTTAATGATCAAAGAAATTTTTAAAGATTGGATTATTAATAAAAAAAAAAGTTTCATGATTGGTGATAAATCTACAGATGAAATAGCTGCTAAGAAAAGTGGATTGTATTATGAATATTCTGGTAATAATCTTTTTAAACAGGTGGAAAAAATAGTTAAAAAAAAATTTAATAATTATTAATAAATTTTATATCACAGTGTTTGAAAATTTTGATCAATTCCTTTATGCCTTGATCTAATGAAACTTTAGCCTTAAATCCCTTTTTCTCTATCTTATCATTGCTAACAAAGTAATCTCTTTTATCTGGATCAGACTTTGAAGTTATTATTGTTATTTTTGTTTTTTTTAAATATTTTTTAATTTTTTTAGCTAAATTTATTTTAGTAATATTGGCTTCAGATAGTCCTAAATTATAAATATTATTTTTTAATTTAGAAAAATTTTCTATTGCAAAAATAAATGCACTAGTAACATCTTGAACATGAATATAGTTTCTTCTAAAGTTAGGTTCAAATATTTCAAGTTTATTTGAATCAAATGCCTTTTTAACAAAATTATTAACTAATAAATCTGTTCTCATTCTATATGAATAACCAAAAACAGTTGCTAGTCTAAAACATATAGAATTTTTTCTTTCAAAAATAACTTTCTCAGCTTTCACTTTTGTGGTGCCATAAAGTGATATAGGATTTAATGGTGAGTCCTCATCACAAAATTTTCCCTTCAAACCAATACCGTAACCCGAGTTTGTAGTTGGATATATTATTTTTTGCTTTTTTTTTGAATATCTTATTATTTTTTTTATAGCTATAAAGTTTGTTTCAATTGCTTTTTTTTTGAACTTTTCACATAATGGTGCTCCAACTAGACCTGCCAAAGGAATTATTATGTCTTGGTTCTTAAGAATATACTTAATATTTTTATCTTTAGTAACATCAAGTTGATAAAATTTAAAATTATCATGAAAAAATAAATGTGCTAATGAATTTTTTTCATATTTTAATAGATCCACAGCAGTAACTTTATAACCTGCTAAAACCAACTTGGTTGATAACATTGAACCCAAATATCCAGCAGCTCCAGTAATTAGTATATTTTTATCCTTCATTTTTTTTTCTTAATTCATTAATTAATTGATTAATAGATTCATCTATATTAATTTTAGGTTTCCAGCCAGTATGTTTTTTAAATTTTTTGCATTCAGCAATTTGTAAGTCAATATCAACAGGTCTAATAAGTCTTTTATCAACCTTTGTTATAATTTTTGATTTCGATTTAGAAATTAATTTTTTTAAAAATTGTCCTACTCTTAAAGTATCACTTCCACAAATATTGTAAATCTCACCAATTTTTCCTTTTTTTGCAGTTAGCCAATATGCTTCCATAGCATCCATTGTGGATATAATGGTTCTTTTGCTATTTAAATTTCCATGATACAAAAATTTTCTTTTATTATCTTCTATCTCAATAATTTGCTTTGCGAATGCTGTTTGGAACAAATTAACTCTTCTTGGGTTCATATAAGAAAACATTCTTGTTATAATAATATTTAAGCCATAACTTTTATGATAGACTTGAGATAATAAATCTTGAAATGTCTTTGAAACGGCATAAGGATTAACAGGATTAATTTTCGTTTTCTCAGTTATTGGCTGATCCTGCTTTGGTACGTTTCCATAAACCTCTGATGTACTACAATGAATTAATAAGTTTTTGAATTTTATTAGTCTTAAAGTCTCTAAAAGATTTAACACAATAGAATTGTTGTTATTTATAATTTTGGCAGGCTGTATAAATGAATTTCTAACATTTGCATCAGAAGCGAAATTAAATATTACATCAGGATTAATTTTTTTTAAAATTTTTTTAAGCTCTTTACTATCAGTTAGGTCAATTTTATAAAACTTGATTTTATTTTTATGTCTTTTTTTTAAAATTGAATAATATTTTTTACTTCTATATGTTCCAAAAATCTTAATATCTTTGTTTTTTGACAGGATATGATCTGCTAAATAGCTTCCCCCTGAACCTGAAAGACCTGTAATAAAGCATTTTTTAAAAGATCTATTCATAAAATTCAATTTTATTTAAAAATTCACAAACTTTTAAAATTTTTTTTTTTGTTAGAGAAGGATAGTTACCTATATAATATCCAAAGTGGTGAATATGATCAACTTGTGGAAAATCAGATATCTTAATATCTTTAAATAAATTTTTTATGTAAGGCTGTCTAATTTGATTGCCACCTCCTGCATTTCCCCTCCTAAATTCAATTCCAAATTTTTTCATTTTAAATTCAAGTAAATCTCTATTTTTAAAGCTTTTTTTGTTTAGGACTAATGGGAATGCATAATTTGAATTTCCTATTGTGTTGTAATTTGTTCGGTACTTTTTTGAATTTAAATTATTTAAGAAAATATTTAGATTCTTACTTCTTATTTTATTATTTTTATCTAATCTTTTTAATTGATTTATTCCAATGATTGCTTGCAATTCGTTATTTCTAACATTGTAGGCTGGGTACATAAAAATAAATTTTGGAGATAAATCTTTATTTTTGTTAATTATTTCATTTTCATATTTTTTATTACCTGATTCTCTTACCATTCCATGTGAACGAAGCATTTTCAAAATTTCATAAATTTTTTTCGAATTTGTGCAAATCATGCCTCCCTCGATTGTAGAAAGATGATGAGCATAATAAAATGAAAAATTTGACATTAAGCCAAATGTTCCTAATTTTTTGTTTATAAATTTAGCACCATGAGATTCACAAACATCTTCAATTAAATGAATTTTTTTACTTTTTAGAAATTTTAACAAATTGTTACTAAGACCGTTGAAGCCCTGAATATGACTTAAAAATACTGCCTTTGTATTTTTGGTTATCTTTTTTTTAATTTCATCTTCACTCATTGACAAATTTTTAGGATTAATATCAATAAAGATAGGTTTAAATCCATTTTGAATTACAGAAGCTATATCTGAAATCCATGTTAAGGTAGGGACTAAGACATCGCCGCTACCTTCAAGGATTTTTAAAGCCGACATAGTTAAAAGGTTTGCTGAGGATCCTGAGTTAACAAAAACACTGTATTTCACTCCCAACCATTTTGACCATTTTTTTTCAAAGCTAATTACATTTTTAGATTGAGTGAATGAATTAGTTTTTTTTAAAAAAGTAATTAATTTATTTTTGTCATCTTTGGAAATATTATTTTCCATTAAAGGAAGTAGAAAATTCTTCATATTAATTATTGTATATTACTCTACTTCCATTATTTTCAAAATTGAAATCTACAATTTTTTGTTTTCCAAATTTATTTAAGAATCTTTTATGATTTTTTTCCGGTACATAAAATAAAATAAAACCGCCACCACCTGCACCAAGTAATTTTCCACCTAATGCTCCATAATTTAATCCCTGCATATATAATTCATCAATTTGTTTATTTGAAACCTTGTTACTAAGTGATTTTTTAATAAGCCAAGCATCATTTAATAATTTACCAAAATCATCTGGTTTATTTTTTATAATTGATTTTTCAGCCTCAGAGGTTATTTGAAGAATACTCTTTATAGCATTAAAGTTTTTATTTGTTAAAGTATTTACATAACTTTTAGCAACAAGATGTGCCCTTCTTTGCTTTCCAGTATAAATTAGAAATAAATTACTATTAAGTTTTTTTTTAAAACTATTATGTTTATTAAAACTATTAATTTCAAATAATTTTTTTTTATTAAATTTTAATAAGTTAAATCCTCCATATGAAGCTGCTACTTGATCTTGGGATCCAACTATCTCTTTTAATATTTTTTGTTCAAAAAAAACACATTTTTTAGCAAGAGAAAACTTGGTTAGTTTTTTTTTACCTACTAATGTTTGCATTGCCAACATTAGACCTACAACAAATGAAGAGCTAGATCCCATTCCACTTTTTGAGGGAAGGTCTCCATCATAATTTATGTCTATTCCTTTTTTGTATTTATAATATTTTAACATTTCTCTTACGATAGGATGTTTAATATTTTTTAAATCATTTTCATGTTCTGTAATTCTATATGAAATTTTATAATTACTATTAGAATAAATTGGAGGTTCTTTTAATGTAATGTATAAGTATTTATCTATCGTAGTAGAGATAACCTTTCCCGGATGATTTAAATACCAACTAGGATAGTCAGATCCTCCACCAAAAAAAGATATTCTATAAGGCGTTTTAGTTATTAACATCTTAAATTAATTTTAAGATATTTTTTCTAATATTTGATACAGATAAATTGTTATCATCTAATAATTTTTCTCTTCCTGTATTTTCAAAAATAAATTTATCTGGTAACGCCAGAGAAATAATATTTTTTCTATTTACATTCTCTTTAATCAAAGACCCCAAACTTCCAGAAATTGTTTGTTCATCAATAGTTAGTATGTTTTTAAATTTTTTTGCATAATTTTCAACTTTTTTTGGAAATGGTTTTGCTTGAAACAAATCAAGTAATACTACAGAATCTCTTTTTTTAGAGGGCAAAAGGTTTATTGCTTTTTTTGCTCTTTCAATTATTGAACCGTGGCTAATTATTAAAAGTTTTTTTAATTTTCCTTTATGTAGGTATGAATAGCCATTTTCAATATCTGATATTTTCACTTTATTATGCAGGTTTTTTGATGCTTTTCTATCAAGTCTTATAAAAGTAGGTTTATTAAGTAAAAGTGATTTTAAGGCTAAATACTTCGCGACTAGAGGATCCGAAGCTGTATAAATATAGCAATTTGATAAAGATCTCAAACAAGCAAAATCCTCAGTCGAGTAATGAGTTGGACCAGAATTTGCATAACTAAGGCCTATTCCAGTTACAATAGAACAAACATTGGTACCCATCAAGCATGTTGCCGTTTTATGTTGCTCAATACACCTTAAAGATAAAAAGGGTGCCATTGCATAAATATAAACTTTTTTTCCTTCTAGAGCTAGGCCATTAGCAAAATCAACCATGTTTTGCTCAGAAATACCAAGATGGACAAATTGATTTTTTAGATTTTCTCTAAATTGATCTAGTGCTGGAGCACCAAAGTCAGCACTAAGAAAATAAATATTCTTATTTTTTTTTGCTCTTTTATAAATTTCTGTAATAAATTCATCTCTTTGAAATCTCAAATTAGTCATTTTAATTTTTGTATCTATTTTTTAATTTATTCAACTCTTTAAGGTATGTATTTTGATCTATTTGATTCCAATAGTGCCAATTCGCTTTATTTTCCATTAAATTAAAACCTTTTCCTTTTATTGTATTAACAATTAAACAAGTCGGTTTATTTAAATTTGTTAATTTATTAATTTTTTTGTATACATTTTTAAAATCATGTCCATCACAACTATCAACCACTATATCGAATGATTTAATCTTTTTTTTAATATCACCAAGATCTAGACACTCTTTTGGGTTTCCTAAAATAATATTATTATTAACATCTAAAATTATATTTACATTTTTTAACTTTAAACTTCCTAATAAAAGTAAACCTTCCCAAGTAGACCCTTCGTATAGTTCTCCCTCACTAATAATTGGATAAACTCTTTTATTTTTTGAAGCTAAGCCAATACCAGATGCAAACCCTATACCATGACCTAAAGAACCTGTTGCAACTTTAATTCCAGGAATTTTATGATTACCAAACATTTTTAAGCAAGTATTGTTATTATTGCCCCAATTATTCCAATCTTTTTTTGAAATTATATTTATATCATGAAGAATTGGATATTGAGCAACAGTTGCATGGCCTTTGCTCATGATAATATCATCAAATATTTTATTATTTTTTTTTCTTATAAACCCTCCGTAATATAGAGTTATTAAAACATCAAGGATTGAAAATACAGAGCCTGGATGACCCTCTTTAAGTAAGTAAAATTTTTCAAATAAATTTTTTCTAATTTGATAGGCTTTGTTTAAAAATTTTTTTTCTAAAAACATTTATTTTCCTAAAATTTTATTTTTAATTTAACTTTTGAAATTTTCTTAATCTTGCTTATTTTTTTAAATTCTGATTTTTGATATATTAAATTAAGCATTTGAATTCTCTTCTACTATTTTTCTAGTAAGCTTTATTTTTGACATTTGTTTAATATTTTCAACAGCCTTATATCCAAATCTATTTTTAATTCTATCTAAAAATTTAGGATTTAAATGATAACTAATAAATGCATCATCTCTTAATTTTAAAATTTCCCATGGTTTAAGTGTATTTGTAGGTAAACATACGGTGTCATAAGCATGAAAAGAATAGCCTGAATAACTTTTTGGCATCTCTATCCCATTTTTTATACCTTCTTTGTATAATGCACTACCAGGTAAAGCCATAGCAGGATAGGTATTCCAACCAGAAGTGCAAAGCTCTACACTTAAATCATATGTTTTCTTAATCGTCTCTTGATCATCGCCTGGAAGGCCGTACATATAATTAGCCATTACGTCAATATCAGCTTCATGAACTTGATTTATTATTTTTCTAACATCCACATCTTCAAACTTACCTTTTGCAACCTCTAGCCTAACTTTTTTATCACCACTTTCTATACCGAGGCATAACCATTTTATTCCTGCTTTTCTTACCACAGATAAAGCTTCTGGGTTTTTTACAGTATCTATCCTTGAATAAGCCCACATTCTTAAACTATCATCAGTGTTTAATTCTGCTAATTTTTTACATAATGGTAAATAGTATTTTGGGTTTAGTAAAAACATTTCATCAGTAATTCTAATTGTCTTAACCCCCATATTAATTAATTTTTTAAACTCATTAATAATAAAATTAGGACTCCAATATCTCATTTTACTGTAATTAGAAGAAACACCAATTTCATCTGTATCATTTCTGTTAATTAAATTTATCATACAAAAACTACATTTAAATTGACACCCAAGTGATGAATGAAGAGCAGCATAAGGACTTCTTTTTTCTTCATCATATTCCGCATGCCACATTGGAGCCCTGTATAAATCTAAAGGATTATCTTTAAATGGAAGAAGGTCCCAAGCATAACCAGGTAAATCCAAATCCATTCTATCATTTGGTACTACTATTTCTGGTTTATTAAGAATAATTTTTTGTTTGTCACGAAAAGCAATTCCATTAATTTTATTAAGCTCATCACTATTAAAATTACTTAAATTTAATACATTTTTAAGAGCATAGACTCCTTCATTTGTGAAAACAAAATCTATACTATTTTCATCTTTAAGTGCCTGAACAGGTAAAGCTTGAACATAAGAACCAATATAAGCAATATTTAATTCACTATTTTTTGATTTAAAATATTTGCTTAATATGAGTGCTCCCTCCATGTTAGTGGTACCCGCGTTTACATTTTGACCATAAACCACAAATACAACTAACCTAGGTTTTAAGGATTGCAATCTATCATATATTTGTTCTTCAGTTATATTTTCAGCATTTGCATCTACTATTGAAACCTCATAACCAAAATTTCTCATCGATTGCGCTAAAAGTAAAGACCAAGTTGGAGGTTCAATGGCTGTATACTTTGATTTAAGTGATTGATAGTTGTTTCCAATTGAAGGATTTATAAAAACTACATCAATTGATTTATTTATATTCATTTAGTTTATAATAATTAACAAATTTATTTATTTAATTACGATAATAACCCCATAAACTATGTTATATTTTCAAGAAATCAATGATAATTATTAGGATCAAATTATCAAAATTAATTAACAAGTTTTATTAAAGAGTTATAGTGCCATTCAAGATATACTTTAAATGTTATTTAGATAATTTTAAAAAATTAGATATAAATATTAAAATAAAAAAAAAGATTTATTAAAATGAGTTTTTTAAAAACAAGAGAAAAAATATACTCATTAATAAAAAAAACTAAGCCCACAGAAGATAAGAAAATATTTTTTTCATGGAATCTTGATCATGGAGATCAAAAAAAATTAAAACTTACCTCATTAAATATTATAAAAAAAAATTTTGAGACTTTTTATAAAGAAAAATTTTACCCTTCAGATAAATTTATAAATAGAAACATAAAAAAAATTTCTGATTTACCAAATATTACCCCTAATGGACTCATTCAGCCAAGGAAAGAACTTGTAAATCAATTCAATATTCTCCATAAAAAAATTCTTCTTATTTTAAAAAAAAAAAAAATTATCAATGAATTTGATAATTTAATGGTTCCAGTTCTCAGAATAAAAGTACCTCCAAATAAAAAAACAATGAAAAGGCAGTATTCTACATACAAGGTTCACTCTGATGCCTGGAATGGTGTAAATTTAAATAGTATTTTTATGTTTGGTATATATGGAAATTTTAAAAAAAATTCAGTCAAATTTTATACTGCAAAAAAATATAATAAGAATATTTTAAAAATCATGAAAAATTTTAATGAAGGTAAAAATTATTATAGTAATCTTAAATTAGTCGATAATATGAGTGATGGTAAAATAATGTTAATCGATCAAGCTTGTTTACATAAAACATATATTGACCCAAAATTTAAAAATAATATCAGAATATCTATAGATATAGTTGCAAATCCTAAAAACTCAAAAATTTTAAATGAAAATATAAAAAAATATAATTACTATAAACTTAATGATTGGAAAAAATTAAATTATGCAAAGCTTGATACAGCAAAAATATCAATTTTTAATAGTAATTGAAAATCAAATTCTTTTACTTTAGTAAAAGCTTTATTTAATAAGCTTAGATTTTCTATTTTCGATTTCATATATTCTATCACATTTGTTGATCAAAGACTTATTGTGACTAACAAAAATAATAGTAATTTTTTTATCTAAATTATAAATAGTATTAATAATATCATCTTCAGTTTCAGTGTCCAAAGAATTTGTTGCCTCATCAAAAATAAGTATTTCTGGATTCTTGTATAGGGCTCTAGCTATGCCAAGTCTTTGCTGCTGCCCTCCAGAAAATTTAATGCCTCTTTCACCAATGATTGTATTTTCTTTTTCAGGTAGATTATTTATTACTTGCGTTAAATTAGTTTGATCAAGAACTTTCTTAAATAACTTCACATCTAAATTTTCAAGATTTTGCCCAAAAATTATATTTGATAAAATACTTTCGTCTGTTAAATAAACCTTTTGTGGAACATATCCAATTTTTTTTTGAAAAGCTTTATTTGGAAATTTTATCATATTGTTATCTATTTCAATAGAACCTGTTTTTGGTTTTAAAAGATTGCAAAGAATGTTTAATAACGTACTTTTTCCTGTTCCACTTTTTCCTAAGATACCCAATTTTTGATTCTTTAAAATTTCAATATTTAACTCTTCAAGTACTTGAGTTCCATCGGGATAATCATAACTAATATTATTAAGCTTAATTGAATTATTAAAACTAACATCTTTTTCATTTAAATTTTCATCCTGATAATCTTTAAGATTTAACGTTTCATAAATAGAGTCAATTAAAAATGAGTTAAATCTTATTTCATTATAAGAGATCAAAATTCTATTGCATGATGGAAGTAATCTAAACATTCCAATTACAAATAAGGCTATCATGGATAAGATTTGATTTTTTTCCAAATTTAAATAAAAATAAAATACAAATATTATTACAAAAACTATACCTATTAGAAATAATTCTATTAAAGGTTTTGATAACTCCATTATAATTCCTAAATAATAATTAGTTTTATTAGTTGTACTATTTGCGTCAGTAAATTTTTTAACAAAATTATCCTCTAAATGATCGATCTTGATATTTTGTATTACGTAGAAACTTTTTTGCATTTCTTTTATTTTTTCTGCTTCAAAAATGTATTTTTGATCTCCATAAAACTTTAATTTTTTTCTAACAGTTGAATAAAAAATAGATAAAAAAGCTATTAAAAGTAATGAAAATAAAATAGTTTCATAAAAATAATTTATCATTAAGAAAATTAAAATTATTCCTGCTAAAAAAGTTTCTGTCACTAAATTAATTATGGGTGATATCAAATTGCCACAAAATTTATCAACCTCAGTTGTAATTTTTGATAAAAAACTACCTGAATTATGCTTTAGAAAAAAATCGTACCGTTGATATAAGTATCTTTTAAATATCTCTTTTGATAGGTATTGATTTAAATTTCTTGCAAGTCCATGTTTTTTAAATGATAAAACTACACTCAATAACGATCTTATTATAAAAGCAAATATAAAAACCACAAAAATTGAAGTTGGACCATTATAAAAAGAGTAAGCAAAATCTTTAATAAGCGATGATTCTTCTTTTGCATCTGTAAAAAAATTTAAAATTAATGGTAAAAGAGAAAATATAAATAACTCAAAAATTGTAGTTATGATGATCAATAAAACTGTATAAAAAATATATAATTTATGAGATCGTGTTAATATTTTTAAAATTTTATTCATTAAAATCATAATTAACATTAAATCTTAAATAAACTATTGTTATTTAATCATAATGTTATACGTATTAAAATATCATGAAATCAGCGTTATGCATTGGCCTAGGAAAACTAGGACTAACTTTTAGTCAAATAATTGCTAAATCATACAAAGTTTATGGCTATGATTTAGATAAAACTATATATGAAAATATAAAAAGTAATGTGCCTCAATCTGAGCCTCGATTAAATAAACTTATTAAATCGTCCAAAAAAAATTTCCAATTAGTAAATAATTTGAATGAAGCAGTTTTTAACACTCAATGTGCTTTTTTAGTATTACCAACACCATCTAAAAAAAATCATGAGTTTGATAATAAATATATTTTATCTTCCTTATCATCTATTGGAAAATCACTAAAAAAGAAAAAAAACTATCATATTATTATTACCTCAACCGTTAACCCTGGAAGTTGTAAAATTTTTATAAAATATCTAGAAAATAAATTTAAAGTTAAACATGGTGTGCAATTTATTTTATCATATAATCCTCATTTAATTGCCCTTGGATCTATTTATGAAAATATTATGAATAATGACTTGGTTATAGTGGGATCAGACTTAAAAGAAGGTCATTTATTTTTAACTAATTTTTATAAAAAAATTTATAAAAATAAAATGGACAAGCTTAAATTCTTAAATTTAAATGAGGCAGAAATTTCAAAAATTTCTATTAATGCATATGTAACCATGAAAATATCATTTTCAAATATGATTAGCCAAATTTCAGATAATATAGAAAATATTAATGCATCAAAAATTTTGAATACTATTGGTTCAGATGAAAGAGTGGGGAAAAAATACTTATCACTTGGAGCTAAATTTGCTGGACCGTGCTTTCCTAGGGATAATTTAAACTTAATAAAATTTTTAAAAAAAAATAAGAGTGCCTATGCTTTACCAGCAGCAACAGACAATGTTAACAATAAACAATTACAAAGATATATTGAATTATTTAAAAAAGTTAAAACAAAAATTAATGGAAAAATAGTGGTTGGCATTTGTGGCCTAAGTTATAAAGACAATACAAATTTAAATACAAAATCCCCAGGACTAATGTTATTTAATAAATTAAAAAAAGATTATCACACAATTACTTTTGATTCATTGCTACCAGATAATTATAATAAATTAAATTTCGTTAGTGATTTTAATATTTTTTTAAAAAAATCAGATATTATTTTTGTATGCTATAAAAATAACAGATTTAAAAAAATAGAAAAATTTAAGACTAATAATAAGAAAATTATTATTGACCTATGGAATTTTTTAAATATTAAAAATAAAAATATATTAGTTAAAAAATTAGGAATAAGTTAATTTTAAAAAAAAATTATTCTAATAACTTGTGTTATAGGCCAATGCAAATCACCTCACGGGCGTGCTACATGCAAGCAAAAAATTAGGAAAAACTCTTGTAAGCCTTTATCGAAAAAAATTAGATATTAATATAAAATCAATAAAACTTTACTTTGCTTATATTCCTAGAAATAAAAAAGATGATAAAAAATATTATACCGGTTTAGTTGATAAGCCCTTAAACAAAATAATTAATAAAGCTTAAAAATTATCTAAAATTTTTTTTATAAAATTAAATTCATTTTCTAAATTTGGTTTATTTTTAATAAGTGGTTCATCACCAAATTTTTTTAACTTTGTCTCATCACCAAGTAACTCTTTCAGCTCACCAATATCTTTGTTCATATAATCATTCATATTAATAAAACAATTAGTGTTGAAGTCTTCATTTACATTTTCATCACACCAAGTTATTGGTAAAGTTTTACAATAGTAGGCATCAGTAATTTTTTCATCATAATAACCTGGAACTAAAAGATTGTGTGGACATAAATTAAATCTATATTTTTTTAATATATCGATTTTTATAAAATTACTTTCATTATGATTTTTTATTTTTGGATTAAAAAAACTACCAAATCCATCAATATCAACTATTGCTTTCAATTTTTTATACAAAATATCTCTTGGGAAATTTAAATGACTTGAAATTATACAAGCTTTATTTTCTTTTTTTAAAAAGAAATATCCCTGAGGTTTTAGCAATTGATTAACATCATAAAGTTCTCCTAACCTTCTTCCATTTATGTGCCTATGATCACGAATTATTCCATCACTCGTCCAATCAATAAAATCCTTCCAAATTGGAAGTCTTAAATGATTATCTTGGTTAAATCCAAATAAACAATTTATGTGAAAATCTTCATCAAAATTATAACTACCAAAATAACCTTCTTGAGAGAAAAAAATTTTTACTGGTTTGTACTGTCTTTTAAAATTTAGAACATCTATGTTTGGAAGTAATCTATTAATATATTTAATTTTTTTTATATTATTTATACTTTTTTCTAACACAGTATTTGTATTGTATGGACCAACAAATAAAATGTCAGCATTACTAGGATTTGAAATCACAATTTTTTTTTTTGAAATTTTTTTTAAAATATGAAAAACTATACTTTCCTCAATAGCTTGAGACCAAATAGATGAAACTTTAATGATTTTTTTTTCCAGCATAAAATTTATTTACAATTTTTTAGTCAAATCACAATCTAAGTATATGGGTAACATAATTTTAATAAGTTTATCAATTTTAATTTTTGAAATTTATTAAATATTTGAACTTAAAATATCAACTTCTGAATTACCCCCCCCCTCCCTACTTATTAGAGTTTATAGGTATATTAAGTGAATATTAAGTGATAGATAATATTTTTTTAATAATAAAAAATAGTAATGAAAAAAATTTTTATCCTTTTAGTATTTTTATTTTATCCAAATATTGGTCATGCATACATTGACCCAAATTTATTTACAATTGTATGGCAATTTTTAGCTGCTTTTCTATTTTCTATGATTGCTTATAGTAGATTTTTATATGTGCAATCAATTACATATTTTAAAAAATTTGAATCATTTTTTTCAAAACTGCAAAACTTTTATATTATTGAAATTTTTGCTATTCTATCGTCAATACTAATTCCTATTTTATTTATATTATCTAGAGATGATAATATATTTGGACAGGAAATAATCTTAAATACAATAATTATACAATTTTTTATTTTATTATTGATATTTTTTTTAAATTACTCAGTTATTAAAAATATAAAAAAATCTTTAGTATTTTCGTGTACTTTTTTTTTAACAATACAGTTTTATGGCTTTTTAGAGGGGCTAATTATTGTATCTTTCTTTAACGTAGAAACTTTAAAGTATTTTAGAGTTCTATCTTTAGCATTGATTATAATTTCATTATTCTTTTTTATAACTAATCATAAGAAAATAAATTATAAAAAATATTTAAGATTTTTGATAATTTTTTTATCAACATTTTTTTTAATTGTTATTTTTAATAATTTAAAAAATCTAAATAATATTTACTATGAGGAAGATGTTTGGAGTCATGAAAGTCCAGAGATTAGTAAAATAAATTATCACCAAAATATTTATCTGATAATAGCAGACTCTTATGTATCACAAACTTACTTTAATAAACTATATCGTTCAAAAAACATACTGTATGATTATTTGAAAAAAAATGACTTTATGGTTAAACCAAACTCATTTTCAAATTATTCAACTACAGTGTTGTCTTTGCCAAGTTTTTTTAACTCAAATTATTATAAAGAAATTAATAAAAAATCATTAAAAAATCCTTACAAGCGGATAGAAAACAGTTATCTATTTAAGACATTAAAAGAGAATAAATACAATAATAATTTCTACAGATGTTACTATGGATACTTAAATAAAGAACAATTTTGTAAAAAACTAAATAATATTAAACAAATAAATCAAGATTTAAATTTAATAGAAACAATATATTACTACAATTCTCTACATAGTGCTTTTCTACATTTAAAAAAAATTTTAAAGTTAAGATTTAATAAAAATAATAATAGTAATAAAAATACAGTCAAAACCGATCTTGATAATTTAATACATTCAAATAATAAAAAAAGCTTTAATACAATTCTTTTTACTATCCCGCATTCTCCTTATGTGGTTGAGGAAAATTGTAAATTCAAAAAAGCCATACCAAAAAATGAATTAACTCTCAATAATGCTTTGATTAAAGATCACGATACAAGAATAAATGGTTATTATGGAAATGTTCAATGTGCAAATACACATATATTACACGCAATCAAAAAAATAAAAAAAGAAGATAATGCTGCATTAATTATTTTAATTTCTGACAATGGTCCATTATTAAAGCCAAAAAAATTAAATCATAATGATAATAAGAAATTATCTTCCATAGACAAATTGGCTCTTGATCGTAATTCATCAATCTTTGCCGTAGGTGGGAACTTTAAATGTAAAGAAATGTTAAGCAGTATGAGTCTCATTAATACTTTTAGAATTATTCTAAACTGTAACTCAAGTAAAAATGACCCCTTATTACCAAAAAAGATATACATTTCCTCTCCAGATGCTCCTTTAGACACAAAACTATATCATAATGATAAATAATTTTTTTAAATCATTAAGTGAAATCAAAAAATTTAGTAAAATCAATATAGATTATAAAAAAGTTGTTTTTTTTTCAGAAAATAATAATTACAGCTACTTCTTTAAGGCAGTAATAGATAGGTTAATTTTAGAAGGTATTAAAATAACTTTAGTCACGGCTGATAAAGATGATATTTTTTTAAAATACAATAACCCCAATCTTAAAATAATCTGCATTCCAAATTTTGTTATTTTACAATACTTCTTTTCAAGTCTAAAATGTAAAAACTTAATACTAACAATGCCTGATCTTGGAAATGGTATAATAAATAAATCTCCTTTTTGTGAAAAATATATTTATATTTTTCATTCCTTGATAAGCATAAATGTTGCTTATAAAGAAAAATCTTTCAATAATTATGATATTTTTTTTAGTCCTACATCTATTCATACCAAGGAGATTCAAAGAAAATTTAATAATTCAAATAAAAATATAATTGAAGTAGGTTATCCAAAAATAGAAGAATTAAAAAAGGAGCTAATAAATATAGAGCAAATGAATAGTATCCTAATAGCTCCTACTTGGGGGAATGATAGCGCTCTCTATTCTAAAGAACTAATTAATATTATAGAACAGCTAATTAAAAATAAAATTAATATTGTATTTAGGCCACATCCTATGTCTTTTAAAAAAGATAAAAAAAAAATAGAGGAAATTTTATCAAAATTCAAATGGTATGAAAACTTTAAATTAAATAATGATAAAGATAATAATAGAGTAATTTTAAGTGCCAAAGTATTGATTACAGATTGGTCGGGTGCAGCAATGGAATTTAGTTTGGCAAAAGAAAAACCTTCATTATTTATTGATACAAACCAAAGAATAAGAAATAATTCAATTAGGAAAGATGATAAAATTCTCAAAGAAACATTTGAATATGTATGTAGGAATGAATTGGGAGTTATACTAAATAATAAAAATATTTTTAATATAAGTGAAATTTTTGAAGATTTTTATAAAAACCAAAATTATTATAAAAATAAAATTATAAATTTCAAAAAAAAATTTCTTTATAATAATGAAAAATCTTTAGAAAAAACTATCTTAAATATTATTAAATTAATTAATTAATGAATCTTTATTTATAATATTATATATTTTCTGGTTCATAAAATAATCAGGAATTTTTTTATTGTGTTTAATTAATTTTCTTATATTTGTCCCGCTTACAAAAATTTTTTTTAGCTTATTACAATTTTTACATTTTTGATTTGTAACGTTTTTACAATTTCGACAAACAAAAGGTTCCTTAAATATTAAAATTTTAATTCCAATTTTTTTTTCATATTTTTTACATAATTTTTGTGAAGCATATTTTTTATAAAAATTTTTATAACCAGCATGATCTCGACCTACTAAAAAATGTGTACAACCATAATTTTTTCTTACCAATGCATGCAATATTGCTTCTCTAGGTCCACAATACTTAGGGTATGAAAAAAATGTTGAAAATATTGACTTATGTTTATCTAATTCTGTTGCAATTTTATTTGTTTCAATTAGTGCTTTTTCATTGAATTCACCTTTTTTATATTGGCCAATCATTGGCTGAATCAATAATTTTTGACAGAATTTTTTACCAAAATTATGTATCCACAAATGCCCATTATGAGGAACATTTCTTGTATGAAATCCTACACAAGTTTTACTTTTAATTTTTTTTTTAATTTTATCAGGATCATAAAATTCAATTTTACTTAGAATTTCACTATTAAAATAAATTATACTACAATCTAAATAAAAATTGTTAACATTTATAAAATTTTTTATACCTGGATGACTTGATTTATAAAATCCAAAAATTTTATTTATTAAGTTTTTTTCAATCTGATAAAATTCAATTATTTTTATTTTAGCTATAAAATTATTCAAATAATAAATATTGATTTCTTTGTAATTTTCAATTTTTTTTTTCTCTTTAGGCATGACTGGAAATATAATGGGCATTGAAAAAAATTTTTTATTATCTGTTTCAAATTTTTTAGCAATAGAAACTACCTCGCTTTTAGATGAAAATTTTTGAATAGGTCTAAAAACTCCCATTTTTATATTAACAATATCGCTTAAAATATTTTTATTTATATTTAATTTCATTTGAAATTTTTGTTAAATTAAAATTGTTATTTATAGATAAACTATATTCTAATTTTACAGAATAATTAAAAAATATAAATTTAATTTATAAAATAATTTTCTTATCTATTTTATCTTTTAAAATCAAAAAAGTCTTTCTTATGGTTAAATTAGTTGTATTGATTTTGATCGCATCTTTTGTAATTTTTAATGGTGCAACTGACCTCGAGTAATCACTCTTATCTCTATTTTTTATAGATTTATAGACCTCATTAATAGATACGTTAAACCCATTTTTTCTTAGTTCTTTTGTTCTTCTTAAAGCTCTTACTTTAATCGAGGCAGTTAGAAAAAATTTTACATCAGCATCTGGCATAATATTATAAGTAATATCTCTACCATCTAGACAAATGCCCTGGTACTTTTTGGAAATATTCACAACAATTTTTTTTTGAAATCTATCTACAACTTCTCTAATTCTTATATCCTTTGCTAAGTATGAGGCTGCTAATCCTATTTCACTAGATAATAAATTTTTATTAGAAAAGTCTTTAATTCTTAAATTACTTAATTTATCCTTAAATTTTTTAATATTAATTTTATTTTTATTTTTTAAATATTCCTTAGCTAAAACTCGATAACTTTTACCCGTATCTAAGTAAAATAATTTATAATGTTTTGATATTAGCTTTGCTTGTGTGCCTGCACCACTTGCAGCTGGACTATCTATTGCAATTTGAATTTTTTTTTTCATAATAATCAAAAAATATTGTTATTAACTTAGTTTATAATATAAAACATTAAAAACATGTTTACATATGATTTAGTTATAATTGGATTTGGCGTTATTGGTACGGAGGCATTGTATGCTCTGCATAAATTAAATTATAATAAAGCAAAAAAACTTAAAATTGCGATAATTGATAGGGACGTTAAAAATATTCCTGGTGGTGTAGCCTATAGCACTGATAAATCAATGTATGGTTTTTTTAATAATCCACTAAGACTTTCTCATCAAAACTTTATTGAATGGATCAAAAAACCAATTAATTTTAGCAAGTGTTGTAATTTTTTTGAAAATAACAAGTCGTACAATTTAAGTAATTGGGTAATACAAAATAAGAATTTAATATCAAATAAAAAATTTTTAGAAATTTATTTTCCCAGGTTTTTTTACTCCATTTATCTTAAAGATAAAATTTTTGAGATAATTGATAGCAAACAATCAAATTTAAAAATTGATTTATTAATAGGAAGTGCTGATCAATTAATTGAAAATAAAACAACTATAATTGAAAGTAATTCTTTTTTTCATAAATACTCATTTATTAAAAAAAATAATGAGCTTAAATTTATAAGAAAGAATCATAAATTAAAAAAAATTATTACAAAAAAAATAATTTTAGGTGTTGGTCTTTTACCACCAAAAATAATAAAAACTAATTTTAAAAAAAATGATAATTATATTTGGGATTTTTATGCAACAGGTGGGACAAAAAATTTAATAAAAAAAATTGATAAAATAAAAAATTATAAAGATAATGTTAATCTAATTTTTATTGGTAATAAGGCAGGATTTCTTGAAACTATGCAAAAATTAGAACAGTTGATTAATTTTCAAGGAAAAAATATTCACATACACTGTATTGCTCCTAGAATCGATGGTCTACAAAAAGCAATATTATCAAAAAATTATTCCAAATATAAATTTAAATATCTTTTAACTAATAAAATTAATAATATTAAAAGTTCTAATGAAATCTTATCCTTGATAAAAAAAGAATTTAATTTTTCCAAAAAAAATGGGTATTACAGGTATGATATATGGACATTAATTTTAAAAAAAAAAATTCTTATTAAGTGTTATGCTCAACTATCAAGCAAGCAAAAGCTCATTTATAATTCTAAAATTTTTAGTAAAATAAGAAATATCACTAGATACACATATCCTGAAACAGTTAATGCAAAAGAAAAACTTGAGAAAGCAAAAAAAATAAATTTTATTAATGATAAAGTCTTATTTATTAAACAAACTAAAGAAAAAATGCAGGTTATCACAAATAAAAATAAAATTTATAGCGCTGATATAGTCACAAATGTTTCTGGGCCTGTTAATATTCTAGAAGTACATGAGGAATCTTCATTAATTAGTAGCCTAAAAAAAATAACACACAAATATGATAAGAGTGGATTTTTTGCTGATAAAAACTTCAAAGTAAATAAAAATATATTTATACCAGGCGTTATTTCTAATAACTTTAATCCAACTAGACAAACTATTATCAAAGCTATTACAAATAATGTATCTAAAGTTATAAAAAAATTATTTAAAGAATTTTAATATGAAAGAACCAATAGATCAGTTGTCATGGTCAGAGTTTTTAAAAAATTCACAAAAAAGAAATGATATTCCAGATACTGTAGAAAAATATAATAGGTTAATTTTGCATTCAAAAAATTTTTTTGTAATTTCTGGATATGGTGCTTTTACCCCAGGTTATATGCTTATTATTACAAAAAAGTTAATTCCCTCTTATGGTTTAATAGAACCTTCACAAATAATTGAACTTGATTTTCTTATTCTTCAACTAAGAAAAGTAATAAAAAATAATTTTGAGAGAGAGAGTGTGATGTTTGAACATGGTATGTGCGCATGTATTGGGGGATTAGATAGAGCACATTTGCATATAATGAGTGTATCATCAAAAACAAATGAAGTTAGTTTAAAAGAATCAATTAATGAAACGTTGTATTCTAGAAAGGCTGGCATAAAACATATTCTTTATAACAATTATAAGCTTGAAAACATTCATGATATAAATCAAATATTTGAAAATATTGAAGAAGAAAAATTTAAAGAAAATATTGAAGTGATTGGAAAAATTTACAACCTAAGTGATATAAAAAATCTTGATGATAATAAATGGCCGTTCATAACAATGGATCATATTATGAAGGGAGGTCATTATGTTTATTTTAAAAGTGACTATTTAAATACATCATTTTTAACAACTAATAATTTTCAAACCCAGTTTGGAAGAGAGGTTGTATTTAATAACGAATGCAAATTAGAAGATAATTTTTCAAATAAATTTAATGTAAACAAATATGATCATCTTTGGAAGTGGCAAAATTCAAAGCAAGAAGAAAACATTTTAAGAACAATGAAAATTGCAAAAATTGGTTTTGAAAAACTAAAAATAATTTTCAACGAAGAATATATGAAACATGATATTAAAATTTGTTAATAATTAATTTCAAAAAATTTAATTAAATTGAGTGAAACTAAAATAACAATATTAAAAAGTAGCTGGTCTGACAATAGAGGACTTGGTGCGGTAATCTTTGCATTATTAGCAAATCTAATGGAAAGGAAAAATGATGAGATATTCTATCTTTCCCTGGAAAATTTATTTTATTCAAACACAAGAAATTTTTGGGATAAAGCTTTTTTTCAACCGTTTGAAGAAAGTATTTCTATAATTCAAAAAAAAATTAATAGTAATAAAACTAATAGTAAAAAAATCTTTTTAAATAATTTTAATTATGAAAAATTACACAAAAAAGGAAACTTTGAAGAAGTCAAAAAACTATTTAAGAAATTTGTAAAACCTAAAAAGGACTTAGATGAATTTTTTTTCAACAATTATCATGAGTTATTTAAAAAAAATAAAGTTGCTAGCTTACATATAAGAGGTAATGCGATGTTTAGCACAGCTCATGCTGCTAATCAGTCAGATAAAATAAGTTATAAAAGTTATATTAAACCATTGATAAAAAAGATTTTAGGTAAAGGTTTCCAAAAAATAATTTTATGCACCATAGACGATAATTTTAGAAAACAAATAATTAATGACTTCAGTGATAAAATTATTTACATAGAACAAAATCTTCCTAAAAATAGAATGCATCCCTCTTACGATCCTTTAGAAGAAATTATTTACGAAAGTGAACAATTTAAAAATCAACTTATTTTGGACCCTATTATAGAGGCTTTTATCATGTCAAAAGCTATATATTCCTATTATATGAGAAGTAATGTCAGCTATATGAGTATTCTGTATAGAGGTGATTTCAAATACGAATTTATAGATGATCACATAGATTATAGCAGATACGGTTAAACTTGAAATATTTTTTGTGATTTAAGAATTTTAATCAAAGGATACAAATCAATATATAAATATAAAACAATAACAGGCATAATTAATCTATCCTCCAAATTAAAATAAAACTGTGAAAAAATAAATAGAGGGATAAAAATAGCATTTTGTAGCAACAATTTTTTTAATATAATTCGAGTATTTATTAATCTTGAATAAATTATAGATAACAAATACCCTTTGAGGAAAACAGCAAATCCAACTAAATTAAAAAATAGGTATTCATAATTAAAATGAATTTTCAAAAAAAATATGTCTATTAAAAAATAACTTAAATTAATTATAAAAATTACTTTTAAAAAAAAAATAAGATTTCTAAAAAATGAAGATTTGCAGTTTTCTTTAAATTTAATAAAATTAAAAGTTAAATGCTTAATATCATAAAAAAAATTAAAAAATTTTTGTTTCAATGCTATTCTGGGTAAGTCTAAAAAAAATATTTGCATGATGATTAAGTGTGTTATTTTTTTGTTATCCAATAATAATATTAAATAAGTAGTTATAATTATAATGTAATGCGAATTAGAAAAGATGAAAGATAAAAAAAATTTTTTAATTAAAAAAAAATACCTTAAGTCTGATTTTATATTAGAATAAATTTTTTTATAAATTATTAAATATTTCAATTCTTTATTGATTTTAAGTTTATTAAAAATTGAGATGGCTAAAATTATAAAAAGATAATAAATAATTAGTAGTTTAAACTCATTTAATACAATTATTAAAAATATTGATAAAAAATTAAATGCTGAGAAAATAATTAAATGATTTAAGCTATTTTTTTTATTATTTAAAAATTGATATTTAATAAAAAATAAATTTATAAATAATAAAAATAAAATTTCTTTAGAAAAGAATATTTTTAAATTTGGGAAGAGAAAAAAAATATATAAAAAAATTACAGTTAAATATAATATAGGACTAAAAGCAACAACAAGATAAGACAAAAATTTATTATAATCTTTTAAATTTGTATTTAATTTACTAATTTCTTTTAATACATTTTCAAAATAAAAATTATAAGAAAGTGCAATTAAAATTAAAAAAAATATTTCTGTTTTTAAAAAAAGATCAAAATTAGATATTTCTTGGAAATATAAATGAAAATAAATAAATTTTATTAAAAAAAATAAAAAATTTAAAATGTGAAAAGAGAGTTTATTTGGCATTGAATTTTTTTAATGTAATTTTAATACCTCTATCAAAGCTAATCTTATCCTTCCACCCAAGGGATTTCAATTTTGTTGTATTAAATAACCTTCTATTCTCATTCCTTATATCATTAATCAATATTTTTTTTTTAATATTGGCATTTACTTTTTGAACTATTTCTTTAAGAGTAATTTTTTTTGAATTTGTGACATTAATAATCTTCCAATTTTTTTTTTTAATTAAAAATTTTATACAATTGGCGGCATCATCTATATAAGTAAAGTTTCTAGAGGTTTTTTTATTAATATTTATTACAACCTTTTTTTTTGTTAATATTTTAGTTATTAAATCATAAATAAAACCTTCACTCATATTTGGCCCATATATATTTGCTACACGTATTATTTTAAAATTTATGGCTGTTTTTTTTGATAAGTTTAGTCCTAGCACTTCACAAACCATCTTATAAAAATTGTATGAATAAATATTTGCCTCCAAGTACTTATTTTTAACAAAAGACTCATAAACTGAATTTGAACTTATAAAAAAATAATTTTTAATACCATTTTTAATTGATGCTAAATAGGTATTTAAGAATAAGCTGACATTATTTTCAAAATTTTGGTAAGGTTTTTTATTTCCAAGAACTGCTGCCAGATTAATAACAATATCATAATTATTAATTTTAAACTCACAATCTTTAAAATTTTTTGCATCTAACTTAAAAAAATTTATACCCTTTTCTTTAAAATTATGTCTTTGACAAACAGTTACTGAAAATTCTTTTTTAGATAATATTGCTAATTTTGCTCCAAGGTACCCACCACCACCAATCAATAATAATTTTTTTTTTCTTAAATTTTTTCTAGCTAGTGTTTTTTTTTTCAAGATTTTAAGTAATAGCTAATTGTTTTATTTAAAGCTTTTTCTAATGGTGTCTTTTTAATTTTTTTATTAAAAGTTTTTTCAAAGAATTTCATACTAGTGTAACAATTAACTGATTTATCTTTGATTTTCAAAAATAAATTGCATTTTATTTTACTAGACAGAATTTTTCCAACTTGTTTCATTGATGTTCTGGAGCCACTACCAAGGTTAATAATCTTACTAAAAGCTTTTTCTTTATTTAACAAGACTGTTTGAAAATTACTTGATAAATCATTTATATATTGTAAATCTCTAAAACTATTCTGATCCCAAATTTCTATTGTTTTATTTTTAAAGCCCTGATTTATTAATGTTGGTATTAAAAATTCATTATTTTGACCTTCTCCAAATACATAAAATATTCTTAAAATACAAAAATTAAAGCCTTTTTCTTTTGCATACTTAATAATTGTTTTTTCTGTTAAAATTTTAGATTTTCCATAAATATCTTTAGTGCTAGTTTTTGTTTTTTCTGTAATAATTTTTTTTGAAAATTCATCATAAACTTGACAACTAGAGAAGAAAAAAAAATTTTGATCTTTATTTAAGTTTTTTAAAATATTTTCACTACCAATAACATTAACTTGATGTGACTTTAATTTATTTTTTTTATATGTACTTCTAGAATTTTCTGCTGCTAGATGAATTATATTTTTATATTTTGGTAAAATTTTTTTGAGTTTTTTTTCATCTAATATATCACACCTAATAATTTTTTTTTTTAAAGAATTATTTAATAAATTTTTATCTAGTCCATTAACCTTTATTTTTTTTAAAATTAAATCTTTTAAAATTTTAGCTCCTAAAAAACCGCTAGCCCCAGTTATTAGATAGTTATCTGACTTCATATTGATTAAAAAAATCTTCAAAATATCCTGCAATTGCTTCTCTTGCAATTTTGTGAATACCATGATGATTTCCAATGAAAAAGCCATTATCATTAACCAACGTAGCATTTGTAAGTTTTTGTTTTCTATAATTTAATTCTTTTGCAACAGGCTGTTGATCAATATTTCCTGATAATATAGGTCTCGTTTGAACTCCTTTGCTATTTAAAAATTTTATTAATTGATTTTTTGAGAATGGAGCCTCTTCTTTGACAATTATTGGGTAGCCATACCATGCGTATTTGGTATTTTTCATCTCTTTTATTATTATTAAATATTCTTCAAATTTTGCTAATCTTTTAGCCCAATAATTTGCATTCTTTCTTCTTGCATCAATCAAAGAATCTAATTTTTTAATTTGATGCATTCCGAATGCTCCCTGAACCTCTGTAGGTTTAAAATTAAAACCTTTTGTAATAAATAAAAATCTAGGATCAATATTTTTATATTTTTTTTCTATTTTTTTTTTATCTTTTAAGTCCCTTATCCACCCAAATGCTCTTTTTGATTTAGCTAATTCAGCAAAATACTTATTATTAGTTGAAACCATTCCCCCTTCAATAGTAGTCATTATATGAGTGTAAAAAAAACTGAATGTTGAAATATCCCCAAAGGAACCTAGCTTTTTCCCTTTATACTCTGCTCCACTTGAGTCAGCAGCATCCTCAATTAAAAATAAATTATGCTTTTTTGCAATAGCTTTAATTTTATCAATTTTACAAGGAATGCCTAAAAGATGAACTGGCATAATAGCCCTAGTTTTATTTGTTATGCTTTTTTCAATTTTCTTTTCGTCTATATTTAATGTTTCTAAGTCAATATCAACAAATACTGGTTTACAACCTATATCTTCAATTGGGTACACGCTTGTTGCAAATGTTAATGGGGTAGTTATTATCTCATCTCCAGGTTTTAAATGGTTTTTAACCATTGGACTAGATAATATTGCCAATGCTAGAGAATTTGCTGTTGAGCCAGATGTTACTGCAATCGATGATTTTGTTTTTAGATATTTAGAAAAACTTTTTTCGAACAAACCTACTTTTGTACCCATCGTTAGATAGGTGCTTAAATGGGACTGCATGCTCTCTATAATTTCTTCACTAGAAAAAGTTGATTTACTAAGGGGAATTATAGTTTTTCCATATTCAAATTTTTTTAATTTTTCTATATTTTTTCTTTTAGTAAATAAGTTTTTTATTTTGATTGATATATCTTTTTGAATACTAATGTCCTGAGAAATATCTCTTGAGCTATCACAAATACATCTCTTGTTTGATATTTGTATATTTTTAAGTTTTTTATTACACTCTAAGCAATATAAATTAATCATTAAATTTTTAGACTTTAAATTTTTAAAACATTTGTTACGTTGTTTATTATAGTCTTTAAAATATAACAACTATTATTACTATAAATTATGATTAAAAAAATTTTTCTAGTTTCGTTTTCTCTCTTAGTCGGAGTAATTTTAGTCGAAATTTTATATAAGAATTTAGACTTTGATAAAGCTAGCGATAAATATAAAGATGTGCTTTCGATATACTCACTGTGGACAGATAAAAATAAAAGTGGTGGAAGAGCAAATATTAAAAATAAAATTTGGACATATGATAAAAATAATCAATTTCATCATAGGGTATTTATCAAGACTAATAAAGAATGGTTAGAGGAATTTCAATACAAATTCAATAGTAACAACTTTGGTCTAAATCAAGAAACTGACATAATACTAAATAAGAAATCAATTGCAATTTTTGGAGCCTCAGTTCCTGAAGGATGGGGTGCGAGTCCATGGTTAAATGATTTACAAAAAGAATTTACAACTGATTTTCAATTAGTTAATGGAAGTTTACATGGAACTGGGGTTTATTCTTGGAGAGTACTTCATGATCATTTGAAAGAACAAAATATTAAAATAGAAAAGATATTAATGTTTTTACATGGAGATTTTTGGGTAAATGTTTCAAAGACGATACCTCAAAACCAAATAGACTGCCTGAGAGACTATAAATTATGTGATAATCCATCTTTTTTACAATATGGATTTCCAAATAATGCTGATGATGAGGAAATTATACAATTCTTGATTAATTTTGAAAAAATAAGAAACTCAACTATCTCCAATAAGGCTAAATACATAACATCCTTAAAAGAATTTTTATTTTACCTAAGAGAAATGATGCCAGCAACTTATCAATTATATAGAGTTTCAAGAATAAAATATAATCAGTATTTAAATCAAAATGAAATAAAAAAGTTTATTACAGAGTATAAAGATAACTTAATTATTTTTCATATACCTCAGCAAAATGAATATATCCAAGGAAAGTTAACAAACGATAGTATCTCCTTAATTAAATTTGTAAAAAGTAACGGCGGTATTATTTTTAATTCACTTGAAAGATGTGAAAAAAGTGTAGCTGATGACTTTTTTTATTATGAAGGACATCCAAATTTAAAAGGATATAAAAAACTTAAAGAGTGTACAAAAAAAGCTCTTAAAGAATTAATATCAAAATAAAATTAAAAAAAAACCCCAGCTGTCTAGGCTGGGGTTATAAAATAAAATATCAATTATCTTTAAAATCACTTAAAATTTTTTTCAGTGCATAAATCAAGCCAATTGAGCTATTAGTACTGGTCAGCTACACGCATTACTGCGCTTCCACATCCAGCCTATCAACGTGGTGGTCTACCACGGCTCTATAGGAAGAACTAGTTTTGAGGTGAGTTTCCCGCTTAGATGCTTTCAGCAGTTATCTCTTCCATACTTAGCTACCCTGCACTGCGGCTGGCGCCACAACAGGTCCACCAGTGGTATGTTCAACCCGGTCCTCTCGTACTAGGGTCAACTCCTCTCAATTCTTCTACACGCATAGCAGATAGGGACCGAACTGTCTCACGACGTTCTGAACCCAGCTCACGTACCACTTTAATTGGCGAACAGCCAAACCCTTGGGACCTGCTCCAGCCCCAGGATGTGATGAGCCGACATCGAGGTGCCAAACACTGCCGTCGATATGAGCTCTTGGGCAGTATCAGCCTGTTATCCCCGGCGTACCTTTTATCCGTTGAGCGATGCCCCTTCCACTCAGAAGCACCGGATCACTATGACCGACTTTCGTCTCTGCTCGACTTGTCAGTCTCACAGTCAGGCAGGCTTATGCCATTGCACTCTACGAACGATTTCTGACCGTTCTGAGCCTACCTTCGCACGCCTCCGTTACTATTTGGGAGGCGACCGCCCCAGTCAAACTACCCACCATACAATGTCTCGCTGCCGGATGACGGCTAGCGGTTAGATGTCAAGAAAAACAAAAGAGGTATTTCACTGGTGACTCCACAAAAGCTGACGCCTTTGCTTCAAAGTCTCCCTCCTATGCTAAATATGTTTTTCCTAACACCAATGTAAAGTTGCAGTAAAGGTGCACGGGGTCTTTCCGTCTAACTACGCGAACTCCGCATCTTCACGGAGAATTCAATTTCACTGAGTTGATGTTGGAGACAGCGGAGAAATCGTTACGCCATTCATGCAGGTCGGAACTTACCCGACAAGGAATTTCGCTACCTTAGGACCGTTATAGTTACGGCCGCCGTTTACTGGGGCTTCAGAAGTTAGCTTGCACCAACCGCATTAACCTTCCAGCACCGGGCAGGCGTCAGACCCTATACATCCACTTACGTGTTAGCAGAGCCCTGTGTTTTTGATAAACAGTCGCTTCTCCCTGGCTTGTGCCACCCTTCTATAGTTGCCTAAAAAAGGGTCTTCCTTATCCCGAAGTTACGGAAGCATTTTGCCGAGTTCCTTCAACATCATTCTCTCAAGCGCCTAAATATACTCTATTAATCTACCTGTGTCGGTTTCGGGTACGGTCTTCATGATGGAGCTATTTCTTGGGACCCCTTCGCGGCAAGTTCAATCCATTAAGAACTCACAACTTACGGAATCCGTCACTACCATCAGGTCAAGGAATATTAACCTTGTTTCCATCGACTACGGCTTTCGCCCTCGCCTTAGGTGCCGACTAACTCTACGCGGATTAACCTTGCATAGAAACCCTTAGATTTTCGGCGACGAAGTTTTTCACTTCGTTTATCGTTACTTATGTCAGCATTCGCACTTCTGATACCTCCAGGATCCCTCACGGGTATCCCTTCGCAGGCTTACAGAACGTTCCGCTACCCCTTACAAAGTTCGAAAACTTTGCAAAGCCACAGATTCGGTACATGATTTTAGCCCCGTTACATCTTCGGCGCAGAAACTCTATTAGACCGGTGAGCTGTTACGCTATCTTTAAAGGATGGCTGCTTCTAAGCCAACCTCCCGGCTGTTAAGGAATTTCCACATCCTTTCACACTTAATCATGATTTTGGGACCTTATCTGGTGGTCTGGGCTCTTTCCCTCTCGACCATGGACCTTAGCACCCACAGTCTGTCTGCCGAAGAACAATGTCTAGCATTCGGAGTTTTATTAGGTTTGGTAAGAATCTCTTCCCCCTAGCCCATTTAGTGCTCTACCTCTAAACATCTATTTATTCGACGCACTACCTAAATAGTTTTCGCGGAAAACCAGCTATCTACGAATTTGGTTTGCCTTTCACCCCTTACCACAAGTCATCCAAAGACTTTTCAACGTCAACTGGTTCGGTCCTCCGGTTGGTGTTACCCAACTTTCAACCTGCTCATGGTAAGCTCATTCGTTTTCGGGTCTAATTCATTAAACTAATCGCCCTATTAAGACTTGCTTTCGCTGCGCCTACACCTAGATGGCTTAAGCTTGCTTAATAAATTAAGTCACTGACCCATTATACAAAAGGTACGCCCTCACCCTAAAAAGGGCTCGGACTGATTGTAGGCATGCAGTTTCAGGTTCTATTTCACTCCCCTAATAGGGGTTCTTTTCACCTTTCCCTCACGGTACTAGTTCACTATCGGTCACTGAAGAGTATTTAGGCTTAGAGGGTGGTCCCCCTATATTCGAGCAGGATTTCTCGTGTCCCGCTTTACTCAAGAATTTTATTAGACATTACTCATACGGGACTATCACCCTCTATGGTTAGCATTTCCAAACTATTCAAATTTTTCTAACAAAACTACTGGCCTACTCCGCGTTCGCTCGCCACTACTAACGGAATCTCAATTGATTTCTTTTCCTCTGGTTACTTAGATGTTTCAGTTCTCCAGGTTGTCTCTTTAAACCTATGTATTCAGTTTAAAGTACCACATAAAGTGGTGGGTTTCCCCATTCGGAAATTTTCGGATCAAAGCTTACATACAGCTCCCCGAAACTTATCGCAGTATATCACGTCCTTCATCGGCTTTCAGTGCCAAGGCATCCACTACACGCCCTTAAACGCTTGATTTATGCACAGAAAAAAATTCTTTTATAAAGAAAATTTATCTATGTTGTGATCAAATTTTTATTTTGAACATTAAATAATAACTTTTAATGTTCGGATATAGATATTGATATAAATTATTTTTATTTACAGTTTTAATAACTAAATGTTTCCTGGTGGAGGATACAGGGATCGAACCTGCTACCTCCTGAATGCAAATCAGGCGCTCTCCCAGATGAGCTAATCCCCCATTTAGGTTTTTGGTGGGCCGAGAAAGACTCGAACTTTCGACCCCACCCTTATCAAGGGTGTGCTCTAACCAACTGAGCTACCGGCCCTACAAGAAGGAAACATTACTTTAAGAAGAGAAATGAGGACGGTCAACATTACCGATGTATATTATTTAGAGTGAAATTTTACTTTCACTCATCCTTAGAAAGGAGGTAATCCAGCCGCAGGTTCCCCTACGGCTACCTTGTTACGACTTCACCCCAGTCGCTGACTATACCGTGGTCAAGGGTTTAAAACCTTGCCTTAAGGTAGAACCAACTCCCATGGTGTGACGGGCGGTGTGTACAAGACCCGGGAACGCATTCACCGTGGCACGCTGATCCACGATTACTAGTAATTCCAGCTTCATGCACTCGAGTTGCAGAGTGCAATCCGAACTGAGGCATCTTTTCGGGATTTGCTTAACGTTGCCGTTTTGCTTCCTGTTGTAGATGCCATTGTAGCACGTGTGTAGCCCAACACGTAAGGGCCATGAGGACTTGACGTCATCCCCACCTTCCTCCAGCTTATCACTGGCAGTTCTTTCAGAGTGCCCAACTTAATGATGGCAACTAAAAGTGAGGGTTGCGCTCGTTGCGGGACTTAACCCAACATCTCACGACACGAGCTGACGACAGCCATGCAGCACCTGTGTTTCGTCCGGCCGAACCGAAAACTCTAATCTCTTAGAGTCGCGACGAACATGTCAAGTGTTGGTAAGGTTCTGCGCGTATCTTCGAATTAAACCACATGCTCCACTACTTGTGCGGGTCCCCGTCAATTCATTTGAGTTTTAACCTTGCGGTCGTACTCCCCAGGCGGTGTGTTTATCGGTTTCCCTGCGACACTGAAAATAAATTTCCAACGTCTAACACACATCGTTTACGGCATGGACTACGAGGGTATCTAATCCTCTTCGCTACCCATGCTTTCGTTCCTCAGTGTCAGTAATGATCCAGAAAGCTGCCTTCGCAATTGGTATTCTTTCTAATATCTACGAATTTCACCTCTACACTAGAAATTCTGCTTTCCTCTATCATACTCTAGCTGAAAAGTTTTGATGGCAGTTCCAGAGTTAAGCTCTGGGATTTCACCACCAACTTTTTCAACCACCTACGAACTCTTTAAGCCCAGTAATTCCGAACTACGCTAGGTCCCTTCGTATTACCGCGGCTGCTGGCACGAAGTTAGCCGGACCTTCTTATTCGGGTACAGTCATTTTCTTCCCCGACGAAAGAGCTTTACAACCCAAAGGCCTTCTTCACTCACGCGGCATCGCTGCATCAGAGTTTCCTCCATTGTGCAAGATTCCCCACTGCTGCCTCCCGTAGGAGTTTGGGCCGTGTCTCAGTCCCAATGTGGCTGATCATCCTCTCAAATCAGCTATTGATCATAGTCTTGGTAGGCCATTACCCTACCAACAAACTAATCAAGTGCGGGCTCATCCAATGGTGCATAAAGCTTTCTCCGTAAAGACTTATCCGGTATTAGCACAAGTTTCCTCGTGTTATTCCAGGCCAAAGGGTAGATACCCACATGTTACTCACCCGTCTGCCACTAAGTATTGCTACTTCGTTCGACTTGCATGTGTTAGGCGTGCCGCCAGCGTACGTTCTGAGCCATGATCAAACTCTCAAGTTAAAAAACGGCGCACACTAGCTTCATATATAAATTGTAAGAATACAATCCATACGATTTTGAAGTGTGTACGACAAATTTTGGTAACCTTAACCGTCCACACTTCTCTTCTTAAATTTTTACTTTTTAAATAGCTAATTGGGTCTAAAACGCCCAATAATCCTCACTAATCTATTGTTTAAACAATAATTTTATTGAGAAAGTGTGGTGCTTATAAGCTAAAATAAAAGTAAATCAAGCATTTAGCATTTAAATAAATAACCAAATACACCAATAAATACAAGGTTTTTTTTGATTTTTGGTCATTACTAAATTAATAATTCAAAATTCATGATGATATTTAGTTTAAATAAAATAATTAAAATAATTAAAAAAAACATTGAGATAATTTTTCTTTTTTTATTATTGTTAACGGCGATTATGAGTACCACTATTTATAATGAAAAAAAAATATTATTAAATAAAAATTATAAAAATTTAATAAGTAATATTTATTTCCAAAAAAGTATTAGCCAAATTTTTGATAATCTAGTTCCAAGATATAAAAATATTGATCATAAAATTTCTAGTGGTGAAACATTTGATAAAATTTTAAATGATTATTCAATACCAAATGAAGAAATTAATCAGATAAAAAAAAAAATAAATTTGGATTATAATATAGATAATCTTAAACCAAATCTTGAAATAAAAATTACCATTGATCAGTCAAATAATAAAAAAATTACCTCTTTTTTATTTCCAGTTTCTAGAACAGAAAAAATTCAATTAACAAAAAATCTAGATAATAACCTTTTTGAAAAAAAAATAATTATTACAAATTTAAATAAAAAGATTATTTTTAAAGAAGGAAAAATTACACAAAGTTTATATAAAACAGCTATTGACTTGAATGTTCAGCCAAACGTAATTATTGAGTTTGCAAGAATTTATGGATTCCAAATTGATTTTCAAAGAGATATTAGAAAAAATGATAATTTTCAAATCATGTATGAAGTGTTTGAAGATGATGATGGCCAAATATTTGAAACAGGTAATATAATCTTTGCGGACCTAAAGCTAAGTGGAAAAAACAATGCACTATATTATTTTGAAAAAAAAAGAAGTGAAGGACACTACGATGAAAATGGTAAGAGTGTTGAAAAAGCATTGATGAAAACACCTATTAATGGTGCAAGACTTTCTTCTGCTTTTGGAATGAGAAAACATCCTATAGATGGTTTTAATAAAATGCATAGAGGGACTGACTTTGCAGCTCCAATGGGCACTCCTATCATGGCATCTGGAAGTGGACTTATAACAAGAGCAAGATGGTGTGGTGGTGGTGGAAATTGTGTTAAAATAAAACATAATTCAACATACGAAACTATTTATGCTCATATGAAAAATTTTGCTAGAGGAATAAAAGAGGGAATAAGAGTAAAACAAGGTCAGATAATTGGTTATGTCGGGTCGACTGGAAAATCTACAGGTCCACATCTACATTATGAGGTAGTTGTAAATGGAAAAAAAGTTAACTCTCAAAAGTTAAAGTTGCCTTCCGGTAAAACTCTTAAAGGAAAAGAAAGAGAAATATTTGAGGTAGAAAAAATTAAATTAGATGTTTTAAAATCAGAATTAATTATTGGATAAAATTAACTAGCAGCGACTTTCTTTTCAACCACTTTTTTATCTACACTTTTTACAACTTTTTTAACTTCAGGTTCAGTCACCTCTTTTTTGACTGTTTCAACTTCAGTTTTGATAATTTCTTCAACTTTTTTTTCTGAATCTACTGGCTTAATAGTTGCAGTTGCAGATGAATTCACTCTAGCAATTCTAAGGCTTTCTTGCTCATTTTGAACTCTTGTAAAGTGATCTGCGTGTTGAAAATAGTTTTCAGATAAAATTTTATCCTCATTGGCTAATGCCTCTCTTGCTAAATCATTATATTTTTCAATAAGTTTAACAACATTATGATTATTTCTTCCTGGAACTTTCCTTTGAAAATTATCATTATTAGAAAATTTTGACCCTTCATTATTGCTTCTAAATGCAGGTCTTCTATTATTATTACTTCTAAATGGAGGTCTTCTATTGTTATTACTGTTATTGCTTCTAAATGTTACCATAATATTTTTTCAATTTAAATTTTAGTGCTGATTATACAGCGATCATTATTGCCATAATCTTTTATGGCTTTGTTAACGTAAAAACCTTCTTCTTTTAATATTTTTATAACTTTATTTTTTTGATTAAAACCTATCTCTAAAATAAATTTACCATTTTTCTTAATCAGAATACTTGCCTTATTGATTACTTTTCTGATTTTTGAAAAACCATTAAACCCACCACTTAAAGCTAACTTTGGCTCAAAATTAACTACATCTTTTTCCAAATATTTTAAACTTAACTGTTCAATATATGGAGGGTTTGAAACAATTATATCATATTTGCCATTATTAAAATTGTCAACACTTGAGTGAAAAAACTTTACTCGTTTAGTTAAGTTTAGTTGTTTTGCGTTAAATTTGCTTACATTTATACTTTTTTTAGAAATATCTATTCCTGTTCCATAAAAATTAGGTCTTTCTTTAAGTATAGATAAAAGAATACATCCAGATCCAGTTCCAATATCAAGAGCTTGCAATTGCATATCTTTTGAATAGATTTTTAAAACTTGCTCTATTATTAATTCAGTATCAGGCCTTGGAATTAGCACATCTTTATTAACAAAAAATTCATCTTTCCAAAACTCTTTTTTGTTAATTAAGTAAGCAATTGGTTCACCTTTTTTTCTTCTTTCAATTAAATTTTTAAATTTTCCTAATTGTTCTGAGTTCAAAACTTCTTTAGGATTTAAAATAATATGCTTTTTATCTCTTTTAATTGAGTTGGATAATAATATCTCACTATCAAGTTGAGGATTGGCTATCTTATTTTTTTGTAGGATATTTATTCCTTCACTCAGAATATTTTCTATATTCATTTTAATTAAGATTGCTCAATTTTTCTTCTTGTGCTTGCAACGTTAAGCTTTCTACCATTTCATCAAAGGCTTCACCTTCTAAAAAAGCTTCAAGCTTGTGTAGGGTTAGATTAATACGATGATCTGTTACTCTTCCTTGTGGAAAATTATATGTTCTAATTCTTTCAGAGCGGTCTCCAGTTCCTATTTTGCTTTTTCTATCCTCTGATCTTTCGCCTTCTATTCTTGATCTTTCTAATTCATAAAGTCTTGATCTTAAAATTAACATCCCTTTTGCTTTATTTTTGTGTTGTGATTTTTGATCTTGTTGAGATACAGATAATCCAGTTGGAATATGAGTAATTCTCACAGCACTATCAGTTGTATTAACGGATTGTCCACCTGGGCCACCAGCTCTAAACACATCAATTCTTAAGTCTGAATCATTTATTTTTATGTCAACCTCTTCTGCTTCTGGTAGTACTGCCACTGTTGCAGCAGAAGTGTGAACTCTCCCTTGAGTTTCTGTATCTGGAACTCTTTGAACTCGATGAACTCCACTTTCATACTTTAATGTTGAATAAATATTTTTTCCTCTAATTGATGCGATAACTTCTTTCAGTCCACCTGCCTCACTCTGAGACATGCTTATTAATTCTAATTCCCATTTTTTTTGATGACTAACTTTTTCATACATCTTAAAAAGGTCTGCAGCAAATAAACTCGCCTCTAACCCTCCCGTACCTGCTCTAATTTCTATAATTGCATTTTTTTTATCTGCTTCATCTTTTGGTAATAAAAATAGTTTTAATTTTTTTTCTATGGATTCGTTTTCTAATTTTAGATCTTTTAATTCTACTTCAGCCATTTCTTTAAACTCATTATCACTACTAGAGTCGATTAATATTTTCTCTAGATCTTTTTTTTCACCTTCATAAGAAAAATATTTTCTAGCATCATCAATTACATCGTTTAAATCTGAGTATTCTTTTGATTTTTCAGCAAAAAGTTTTTTATCCACTTCACCTGATGATAATTCTTTCTCCAAAATAGAGTGCTTAGATATTAAATCTTCAATAGTTTTTAGGGGTATCATTGTATTTATAATTTTTTATCAAGTTCAGCGGCTTTTTTTTCAACTTCACTTATAACCCTTGATATTATGTCCTCTGATAAAACTTTTTCACTTTGAATACCAGATAAATAAAGCATATTGTTACCCTTACCACCTCCGGTTATTCCTATATCTGTCATTGCTGCTTCTCCTGGTCCGTTAACTACACACCCAATAATTGATAATGTTAAAGGAGTTTTGATGTGGGAAAGTTTATCTTCTAATATTTTAACTGTATTAATTACTTGGAATGCTTGTCTTGCACATGACGGACAGGATATAATCTTTACACCTCTATTTCTTAAGTTAAGTGACTTTAATATTTCATTACCAATTTTAATTTCTTTAACAGGATCGTCAGATAAAGAAATTCTTATAGTATCGCCTATTCCATCCATTAAAAGTGACCCAAGACCTATTGATGACTTAACACTGCCCGATACAAAACCTCCAGCTTCTGTAATCCCTAGATGTAGCGGATAATCTGTAACTTTTGATAGTTGACGATACGCAGCAATAGATAAAAAAATATCTGAAGATTTTACACTTATCTTAAAATTAAAAAAATCTTGATCTTCTAAAATCTTAATATTCCTCTGTGCACTTTCAACTAAAGCTTCTGGACATGGTTCCTTATATTTTTCTAAAATATCTTTTTCAAGAGAGCCAGCGTTAACACCTATTCTAATAGAGCAATCATTATTTTTAGCAGCACTAAGTACATCATGTATTTTTAATTTATCTCCAATGTTGCCTGGATTAATTCTTAAACATTTTGCTCCATTTTCAGCCGCTTCTATTGCTCTTTTATAATGAAAATGAATATCAGCAATTATTGGGACCGATACATGTTTTGTAATTTCCCTAAGAGCTAATGAAGACTCTTTATCTGGACACGAAACCCTGACCAGATCAGCACCCTCTTCATGAATATCATTAATTTGTTTTATTGTGGCCTGAATATCAGTTGTTAAGGTGTTGGTCATAGATTGAACAGAAATAGGATTGTCTCCACCTATTTTTACATCACCAACTTTTATAACTTTTGTTTTTTTTCTATGAATGTCTCTAAATGGTCTTAAGCTCATAAATTAATCTAACTTAAATTCTTTGTGAAGCACTGCTACTGCTTTTTTTATCTGTTTATTTGAAATTAAAACTGAAATTTTAATTTCAGAAGTTGAAATAACCATTATGTTAATCTTTTTTGAAGCCAATGCTTGGAACATTCTATAGGTAATTCCTGGTGTTGTAATCATACCAACGCCAATAATAGATACTTTCGAAACATTATTATCATATGTAAATTTTCTAAATGAAATTTTTTTATTTTGTTTAATTATTTTTTCTGTTTTTTTTACATCTTCAGATTTAATTGTAAAAGTTAAGTCTGTTTCTTTTCCATTTAAAGAAATATTTTGAACTACCATATCAACATTAATTTGATTAAGTGATAATGGTTTAAAAATAGCAGCTGCTACTCCTGGTCTGTCCTTAACACCCACAATAGTAACTTTTGAATCATTTTTTGTAGAAGTAATTCCAGTTATTATTTGATTACTGAAGGTTTTTTTTGCACCAGTTATTAATGTACCCTTCTTTTTTTGAAATGAAGATTTAACTGAAAAATTAATATTATTTAGTTTTGCATCTTGCACTGACGTAGGTTGCATAACTTTTGCACCTAATGATGCCATCTCTAACATTTCGTCATAGGAAATTTTATGAATTTTTTTAGCTTTTGAATGATTTCTTGGATCTGTAGTGTAAACGCCATCTACATCAGTGAAGATATCACACGCATCAGTATTAAAAAATTTTGCCAGCATTATTGCTGATGCATCAGTTCCACCTCTACCCAGTGTTGTAATCCTGTTTTCAAAATTAATGCCTTGAAAACCAGTTATGATAGGTATTCCACCTGATTTCATGAAACTAAGTATTTTTCCTTTATTGATTTTACTAATTCTGGAGAAACTATAAGGTCCTTCTGTAATAATTGGTAGCTGCCAAGACATCCATGATCTAGCTTTAAAACCAAGATGTTTTAATCTACCAGCAATTAATGCACAAGTTGCTTGCTCTCCTGTTGCTAATAAAACATCATATTCTGCTGCATCAAAGCTATTACTCAATTCTTTTGTTTTTTTTATTAATTCATTAGTTGTGCCACTCATCGCAGAAGAAACCACAATAACGCCAATTTTCTTCTTTTTATAAGAAGAAATAATTTTTGCTACGTTCTTTATTCTATCTATGCTTCCAACAGAAGTTCCACCGAACTTTAATACAACAGTTTTCATTGATAATTATGTAATTTATATTTGATAAAATACATCTTAATTGTTATGTCCACAAGTCATCTATTATGAATTCAATAAATAAAAAAGAAATTGAGAAATTTTCCAAAATCGCTGAAGAATGGTGGGATCCTAATGGTAAATTCAAACCATTGCACAATTTTAATCCAATAAGAATTAGATATATAAAAGAAAATATTATCAAAGATTTTAAGATTAGATCATCTGATAAGCCCTTAAAAAATATTAAATTACTTGATATTGGTTGTGGTGGAGGATTATTATCTGAGCCAATGTGTAGACTTGGAGCAAATGTTGTTGGGATTGATGCATCAAAGAAAAATATTGAAGTTGCAAAATTTCATGCAAAAAAAAATAAACTTAAGATTGATTATAAAGTTGCATCTCCTGAGATGTTAAAAAATAAAACAAGATTTGATGTAATTTTAAATATGGAAATAGTTGAACATGTTAATGATATAGATTTTTTCATTAAGGAAAGTTCAAAATTATTGAAAAAAAATGGAATAATGTTTATTGCAACACTTAACAAAACATTAAAATCTTATGTTTTCGCTATAGTGGGTGCTGAATATATTTTAAAATGGCTTCCAATTGGAACACATGATTGGGAAAAATTTGTTAAACCTAGTGAGCTAATAAGTATAACTAAAAAAAACAATCTATCTTTTAAGAAATTAGATGGAATGAATTTTAATATATTAGATAATAGCTGGAAAGTAACAAATGATACTTCAGTAAATTATATTACAAAATTTACAAAAAATTAATTTGTAGTATTTTTTATCCAAGGCAGTATTTCTGTTTTTATACCCTCTTCCTTTAGCTCCTTAAGATCTTCTTTCGTTGCAGTACCATAAATACCTTTTGCTTTTTTTTTACCTTCATAATGCAGAGATCTTGCCTCGTAAACAAAATTTTCTCCAACATATTCAAAATTTTTTTTTATAAATTCTTGATATTTATAAATTGTTTTTTTTATTTCTCTATATTTTTCACCAGATGAATCAATGTCTTTCAAATTATTTTTTGACGTGCTCACACTAGGGGACATCAATCCTTTCTCAACATTTAAGGAATTACAAAAATGACAATTTAAGAATTTTTTCTTTTTAAGTTTTTCATATTCTTTAGACGATGAAAACCAGCTATCAAAAGTAGTTTCACAATCTTTACATATGAGTTTGTATTTGATCATAAGTTATAGTTAATAATTGATAGAGTTAATTCAATATCAAATTAGCTTCTATAATCAGCATTAATCTCAATATATTTTTTTGTTAAATCCATTGTGTAGGCAGTAAAATTTTTTGAGCCCATATTTAAATTTACTGAAATATCTATTGATTTGTCTTTCATATAATTAGCTACTTCATTTTCTTTGTAATTTTTAAAAATTTGTCCTTTTTCTATAATTTTAATACCACCAAAGCTTATTGATAATTTTTTTAAATCTATTTTTACTCCAGATTTTCCTATGGCCATTATTATTCTACCCCAATTTGGATCTTCTCCTGCGATGGCTGTTTTAACAAGATTTGAATTCGCTATAGAAAAAGCTATTACTCTTGCTTCTTTCTCACTTTTTGATTTAGCTATGTTGATTGTAATAAATTTAGTAGCTCCTTCACCATCCTTAACTACTCTTTTTGACAAATTTAATAATACTGAATGTAGAGCTTTATCAAAACTAAATATCTTTTTATCATTAATATTATTAATGATTGGGTTTTTTACTTTTCCTGTTGAAAAAATAGAAACCATATCATTAGTACTAGTGTCACCATCGCAAGTAATTGCATTAAAGGTTGTATCAATATTTTTCTTTAATAGTTTGTTTAAAATATTATTTGAAAGATCAGCATCTGTAAAAATATAACCTAAGGTGGTTGCCATGTTTGGAAAAATCATTCCTGACCCTTTAGCAATTCCATAGATCTTAACTTTTTTATTTCCTATATTACATTCTTCCATGGTAATTTTTGGCTGTAGGTCAGTTGTCATTATGCCTAATGCAGCTTTCATCCAGATAAATTTATTTTGTGTATATTTAATTTTTTTGATTAGTTCTGGAATATTCTTTTTAATTTTTTCAGTCGGATATTTTTCCCCAATTGTTCCTGTGCATCCAAAAAGTACTTGATTTAATGATATTTTTTTTGGAGAATCCTCATCTTCAATTTGTTTTTTTGTTAACTGTAATGCTACCTCTTCTGCTATTTTTTTTAATCCTTTATACCCATCTGTTCCTGTAAATGCATTAGCATTTCTAGTGTTAACAATTAGAGAGCTTATTTTTTTACTTTTTATATTTAAATTCCATTTAATATTCTCTGAAACTATTTTTGATTGTGTATAAACAGAGGCATAATTTGCTCCATCTCTAAAATAAAACATAACCAAGTCATCCCTAGGTTTGCTGTATAAATTTGCACAAACTGTAGATACTGATACTCCATCTAGATGTTCTAAATCTTGAAAGTCACTATTTTTTGACTTTAAATTTAGTGAGTTTATAAAGTTATTAACGTTTATTGGCATGTGTTTAAAATATTTATTTAATACTTATATTAAAAGTTATAATTAATTATATACCAGAAAATCAGATGCTTAATCCCTTAAATTTTATCAAAAAGTTCATTAAATCTAGTAATCAAAAAGAGCTCGATAGAATTAAAAAAATAATTATAAAAGTTAACTCCTTAGAGGCTACTATTAAAAACCTTAGTGACGAAGACTTCCCTAAAAAAACTATAGAATTGAAAGATAGACTTAATAAAGGTGAAAATATAGATGATCTATTGCCTGAAGCTTTTGCACTTGTGAGAGAGGCTTCCAAGAGAACAAGAAATGAAAGACATCATGATGTTCAAATACTTGGAGGTGTTGTGCTTCATGAGGGTAAAATTGCTGAAATGAGAACTGGTGAAGGTAAAACTTTAACAATAAGTCTTGCAGCTTACTTGAATGCCTTGTCTGAAAAAGGTGTGCATATAGTAACTGTAAATGACTATCTTGCAAAAAGAGACTCTCAAGAAATGGGAGAGATATATAAATTTTTAGGATTAACTTTTGGCTTTATAAATAACGACCAAGATGATCTTGAAAGAAAAAAAAATTATAATTTTGATATTACATATGCAACTAATAGTGAATTAGGGTTTGATTATCTTAGAGATAATATGAAATTTTCAAAAGAGCAAATGGTTCAAAGAGGTCATGTTTATACTATTGTTGATGAAATAGATTCTTGTTTAATTGATGAGGCTAGAACTCCACTTGTAATATCAGGAGCAGCTGAAGACAAGACAGAACAATACCTTGCGATTGACAAACTTATAAAAAGATTATTACCAGAACATTATGAGATCGATGAAAAAGATAAAAATATATTACTTACAAATGAAGGAATAGATAGGGTAGAAAAAATATTTTCTGATGCAGGAATCCTAAAAAATAATAATTTTTATGATCCTGAAAACTTAAGTTTAGTTCACCATGTAAATCAATCTTTAAGGGCTCATCATTTATTTGAAAAAGGAAGGGATTATATTGTTAAAGATGGAACATTAAAAATTATTGACGAACTTACAGGTAGAATATTAGAAGGAAGAAGGTTTGGAGATGGCTTACACCAAGCACTTGAAGCTAAAGAAAGAATAGATGTTCAAGCTGAAAATCAAACTCTAGCATCGATAACTTATCAAAATTATTTCAAACTCTATAATAAAATTTCAGGATGTACTGGAACTGCAGCAACTGAGTCTCAGGAATTTTATGAAATATATAACTTAATTGTAGTTATCATTCCTACAAATAAAGAAATGATTAGAAAAGATTGGAATGATCAAATTTTTAGAACTGAAGAAGAAAAAAATAAAGCCATCATTGAAAAAATTCTTGAGTGTCACAAACAAAATCAGCCAATATTAATTTTTACTTCTAGCATCAATAAATCAGAAATTTATTCAAAATTACTAAATAATGAAAAAATTAAGCATGTGGTTTTAAATGCAAAAAATCATGAAAATGAAGCTGAAATCATTGCAAATGCTGGAAAAATGAATTCAGTTATAATCACAACAAGTATCTCGGGTAGAGGTGTTGATATTCAATTGGGTGGGAAAAAAGGGAGTCAACCTGATGATGAACTTTTAGAAAATAAAAATAAAATAAAATCACTTGGTGGACTATTTGTTATTGGTACAGAAAGAATGGAATCCAGAAGAGTTGATAACCAAGCGAGAGGGAGAGCTGGTAGACAGGGAGATGAAGGAAGTTCAATTTTTTATGTTAGTTTAGAAGATGACTTAATGAGAATTTTTGGTTCCGAATCTATGAATAATATTCTTCAAAAATTAGGCTTAAAAGACGGAGAAAGTATTGATCACCCTTGGATTAATAAAGCACTTGAGAGAGCACAACAGAAAGTTGAGGCCAGAAACTTTGATATAAGGAAAAATTTATTAAAATTTGATGACGTTTTAAATGACCAAAGACATGTAATATTTTCTCAAAGAAATGGTGTAATGAATAGTGAAAAAGTTTTTGATTATTCAGATGAATTTTTATCTGAAATTATTAGTCATTTGATCACTCTAAAAACACAAAAACTATCAACAACTAAAAATAATGAATTTAACAATCAGCTAAAAACTTTACTAGGAAAAAGTGTTGACGATAATGAATTTAAAAATGTTACTGAATTAAAAGATGAAGAATTCAAAAATAAAATTAATTCTAAATTTTTAGAAGCAAGAAGCGAAAGAATTAAAATGTTGGATGAAGAAAAAGCAAAAGAAATTGAAAAAAGAATTTTTCTTCAGTGCATAGATTTAAACTGGAAGTCACACATTCAATATCTTGAACAACTGAGACAAGTTATTGGCCTAAGATCTTATGGTCAAAGAGATCCATTAGTTGAATATAAAAAAGAAGCTTTTTTTCTTTTTGAAAACTTATTGAATAAATTAAAAATGGATTTTGTTACGATTTTAATCAATTTAAAAATAGTTCAAGAACCTGCTCAAGAAAAAGAGCCTCCTGAAGTAATTAAAATTGATCCAAAATATAATGGGAAAAAAATAAGTAGAAATGAACCCTGTCCATGTGGGTCTGGTAAAAAATATAAAAAATGCTGCGGGGCCCTATAAAGAAAATACTAAATAGCCCAATAAAACTATTATTCCAATTGCAGCCACTAAATTTAACTTAGATCGAAAGAAATTTTTAACAAATATATTAACCTTTTTTTCTTTCATACTAAGTGTACTTAAATCGTCTAATTGACTTACAAATCCTTTAGATCTTCCAATAGTCAAAAATTTATTTTTTCTATGATTAAAAATTTCTTCTCCACTCATGTTAAAAAATTCACTCAAATTTTTTTCAATCGATTTTCTTACATTATCTAATATTAGGTCTCTATCTCTATGGGCACCACCGATTGGCTCTGGAATAATTTCATCAATTACTTTTAGTTCTAAGAGGTCTTTTGAAGACAATTTCATGGCTTTTGCTGCCTCTAACGTTCTTTTAGGGTCTCTCCATAAAATAGTGGCACAGCCCTCTGGAGATATTACTGAGTAAATTGCATTTTCTAACATGATTACTTTGTTAGACGAAGCAAGCGCTATTGCACCTCCTGATCCACCTTCTCCAATAACAATTGCAAGAGTTGGGACGTTTAACGACATGCAGCACTCAATTGATTTTGCAATTGCCTCTGCTTGACCTCTCTCTTCTGCACCTACACCAGGATATGCTCCGGGTGTGTCTATAAAAGAAATTATTGGAATATTAAATTTGTTTGCTAATTTCATTAATCTAATTGTTTTTCTGTAACCCTCAGGCCTCATCATTCCAAAATTTCTTTCAATTCTACTTTCAAGGCTATCTCCTTTTTCTTGGCCAATAACTAAAACTGATTTTTCATTAAATTTTGCAAATCCTGCTAATACCGATTTATCTTCTCCATAAAATCTGTCTCCTGACAATGGAATAAAATCCTCAAATAAATTATCAATAAAAAATTTTGCTTTAGGTCTATCTTCGTGTCTTGCGACTAGGGTAGTTTGCCAAGAGTCTAAATTAGAGTAAATCTCTTGTAGCTTATTATCTATTTCTTTTTGAGACTCAGAAATTTTTTTTGTGTCTACTTCCGAAAGGCCATCTTGATTATAAGGGTCTTTAAGTTTATCTATTTCTATCTCTAAATTTTTAATATCTGTTTCAAAATTTAAATAATTTTTCATATTATTTTTTAATTATTAATTAATTATCAAAAAAGGCAATAAAATGTTTTAAATAATTTATATTTGACATAATTCTATTAAGAGATATTCTAAATAAATATTGGGAGAGACTATTAAATAATAGCGCCGAAGGAGCAACCACCCCGGAAACTCTCAGGCAAATGGACCAATAATAAACATAACACTCTGGAAAGAGATTTATCTCGCCGATGGAGCAAAACTCTCAGGCAAAAATACAGATGGGGTAAAATGGGTGCTATGAAAGAACAATATACAAAAATACACAGTCTGTCAGTTTCTAATAAATTGTTTAATTTCGTTAATGAAGAATTACTTAAAAATACAAATATTTCTTCAGAAAAATTCTGGGAAGGCTTTGACAGGACAGTTCATGAATTAGCTCCAAAAAATAAAGACCTATTAAGAATAAGAGAAGATTTACAAAAAAAAATAGACAATTGGCACATTGCTAATAAAGGAAATGAAATAAACTTAGAAGAATATAAAAAATTTTTAAAGAAAATTGGTTATCTAAAAGAAGTAGGTCCAGATTTTAAGATTAAAACAAATAATGTTGATGAAGAAATAACTAGTATTGCTGGACCACAATTAGTTGTTCCTATTATGAATGATAGATATGCATTAAATGCTGCTAATGCTAGATGGATGAGTTTATATGACAGTTTGTATGGTACAGATATAATTGAGCAATCTGAGGATAGTGCATCACAAAGATACGATCCTTTAAGAGGGGAAATGGTTATAAAATATGGAAGAAACTTTTTAGAAAAATATTTTCCTTTAGAGAATATAATTATGGGATGGGCAAATATAACTGGCTTTAAAATAGAAGATGGTTCACTTATAATTTGTAAAGATAACCAAGAAACAAAGCTAAAAGATAAAAGTAAATTTATAGGCCACAGAGGTGAAGCTAATAATCCTTCTGCAATAATTCTAAAAAATAACAATCTTCATATAGAAATAATTATTGATCCAAAGGCATTTAGCGCAACACAAGATCCTGCTAAAATTAGTGATATTATTGTTGAAGCAGCAGTTTCAACTATTTGTGACAATGAAGATAGTGTTGCTGCAGTTGATGCTGATGACAAAATAATTTGTTATCGTAATTGGCTTGGGCTCATGAAGGGAGATCTAAAATCAATATTTGAAAAAAATGGTAAAACCTATGAACGTAAATTAAATCCTGATAGGAGCTATATTTCTAAAGATGGAAAGGGATTAAAATTACATGGAAGAAGTTTATTGTTAATAAGAAATGTTGGGCATCTTATGACCAATTCTGCAATTCTTTTAAAAGATGGTTCTGAAATACCAGAAGGTATCATGGATGCTTTCATAACTTCAGCAGCATGTCTTCACGATATAAAGAAAAAAAGTAACTCAAGAAGTGGGTCCGTTTATATTGTTAAACCAAAAATGCATGGTCCTGATGAAACTTCATTTACAGATTTAATTTTTACTAAAGTTGAAGAAGTTTTAGGATTGGAAAAATATACATGCAAAATTGGAATTATGGATGAAGAGAGAAGAACCTCTTCAAACTTAAAAGAGTGTATTAGAACGCTAGAAAATAGAGTATTTTTTATTAATACAGGATTCTTAGATAGAACTGGAGATGAAATGCACACTTCAATGGAGGCAGGTCCTATGATTAAAAAAGGAGATATGAAATCTTCTAAATGGATTGATGCTTACGAAAATAATAATGTTGATATTGGTCTACAATGTGGTCTTTCAGGTAAAGCTCAAATTGGTAAAGGAATGTGGGCTATGCCTGATAAAATGAAGGAAATGATGGATCAAAAAACTGGTCACTTGATGGCTGGAGCAAATTGTGCTTGGGTTCCCTCACCTACAGCAGCAGCTCTACATGCTTTGCATTATCATGAAATAAATATTTTTGATAAACAAAAAGAAATTCAAAAAAGAGTATCTGCAAAACTTGATGATTTATTAACAGTACCAGTAGCAAATAGACCTAACTGGTCAATGGAGGAAATTAATTCTGAAATTTCAAATTCTGCACAAACTCTTTTAGGTTACGTTGTAAGATGGATAGATCATGGTGTTGGTTGCTCAAAAGTTCCCGATATTAATAATGTTGGTTTAATGGAAGATAGAGCCACTTTAAGAATTTCTTCTCAACATATTGCTAATTGGATACATCACGATATTTGTACTAAATCACAAGTTGTGGAGGTGATGAAAAAAATGGCAAAAATTGTTGATGATCAAAATAAAAATGATGGTGCTTATACTCGCTCTGGAAGAGGCAGCTATGAACTAATGTCTGAAAACTTTGAAAACTCAGTTGCTTTTAAAACAGCTTGTGATTTGATCTTTAAAGGTAAAGAACAACCTTCTGGTTATACAGAACCATTATTACATCTAAATCGATTATTAAAGAAATCTAGTCAGAATTAGTTTTAATTCCAGTTCTGTTTTTAAAAGCTGAATATAAAGTTCCATCATCGAGACTTTCTATTTCTCCACCTACGGGTAATCCTTGAGCAAGTTTTGTAACCTTAGTATTAGTTTTTTTTAAACTATCCTCTATGTAATAAGCTGTAGTTTGACCTTCAACTGTCGCACTTGTTGCCAGTATAACTTCTTCAATATTTTCTCTTGAAACTCTTTCTACTAATGAATTAATCAAAAGATCTTCTTTTCTCTGACCAGCAGAAGAAATGGTTCCACCAAGGATATGAAAATAACCTTTATAAATATTTGAATTTTCAATTGACCATTGATCTGCAATGTCTTCAACTACACATATCTTATTATATTTTTCTTTTGAATTTTCACAGTTGTTGCAGCCTAATGAATTAGATTTTAAAGTACCACAAGATTGACATCTAATAACATTTTTATAAACTTGCGCCAGAGTGTTTGCCATTGGCTTTACAAGTTCATCCCTATTATTAATAAGTTTTAATACAATTCTTTTTGCAGATTTAGGACCTAAACCGGGAAGTTTAGAAATTAATTTGATTAGCTCTTCTATCTCATTAATATTTTGCATATTCTTAAAGTGGCCATTTAAAACCAGGAATGCCAAATCCACTTGTAGACTTAGAAATTTCTTCAGATGTCTTAGATTTTAATTCTGATTTTGCATTATTATGGGCTGCCACTATCAAGTCTTCAATTATAACCTTGTTTTCCTTCAATATATCATCCGAAAGATCAATTTTGATCATTTCATTTTCACCATTTAAAGTAACCTTTACAGAATTTGAACCCGATGTTCCTTCTACTTGAATATTTTTTATTTTTTCTTGGCTCTCTTTCATTTTGGATTCTAATTCTTTTGCTTTATCTAAAATTTTTGTAAAATCAGTCATTTTTAAACTTCTTTTTTAGGCTTAACGTCAATAAGTTCTGCATCAGGGAAATTTTTTAAAATATCTTTATAAATTGAGGAATTTTTTACATTTTCTATTAGTCCTTTTTTTTGGTTAATTTCTTCTTCTTTTTTAGATGGCTGTCCTTTGGTTTTGCTGAGACTTATAATCCACCTTTCATTAGTCCATTCAAAAAGTTTTGTTGAAAGGTCTTTGATAAAATCTTTGTCTAAATCTTCATTAAAAGAAATTTCAATTCTTTTATTTTCAAAACTTACAAGGTTAACATTTTTTTCTAATTCATATTTTAATTTAATCTCTTTTTTAGAAGAACATGTTTTTAATAGATCATCAAACGAATTTATAAGATTAGGGTTTGTTTCAATATTATTGTTTTCTTTTTCTTTGATTTCCTCCTCTTGAATAATATTTTTCATTTGACCTATTGTTTCTACTTTATCCTTTATTCCAAATATATCTTCGTTCGTTTTTTTTTGTGAAATAGATGTTTGGTTTTCACTTTCAGCTAGCTGACTACTGTCTTTGTTGTTTTTGTCACTGTCTTGTTTAATGCCTTTTAAATGAATTAATCTAATTAAGAACATCTCCATTGATAAATGTTGATTAGAAACAATATCAAGTTCCTCAAGTGTTTTAATAGTAAATTGCCAAAATAATATTAAAGTTGAATCATTAACTTTTTCTGCAAGATCCTTAATTCTGTTAAATTCTTCATCATTCAATAAAAAATTATTGCCATCTAGATTTAGTGAACCAATATTTTTGAAATAATACAAAAGTTCTAAAAAATCATTAATAAAAATTTTTGGTTCAACACCCTGGTTATATATTTCTCTATAAATGTTGAGAACTTCAGTTTCTTTACCTTCAAATATTAATTTAAACAAATCAATTAATTGAGACTTATCAAAATGACCAAATATTTTTTGTGCTGCCTTTAGATCTAATTCTTTATCTTTATCTAAAGTAAGTAGAGCCCTATCAAGTAACGATAGTGCGTCTCTAACTGAACCTTCAGAGATTTTAACAATTAATTTAAGAGCATCATCTGATGTATTACCATTTTCTTTTTCTTTAATTTTCTTAATAAAATTAAACAACTCTAAAGATTTAATTCTAGATAAATCAAATCTTTGACAACGTGAGACTACTGTAATTGGAATCTTTTTTATTTCTGTTGTTGCAAAGATAAATTTTAAATATTCTGGTGGCTCCTCTAAAGTTTTTAACAATGCATTAAATGCTTGTTTACTAAGCATGTGTACTTCATCAATTATAAATATTTTATATTTAGCAGTAGTCGGGCCATATCTAGAAAATTCAATAAGGTCTCTTACATCATCCACCCCTGTTTTGCTTGCCGCATCCATCTCCAATACATCAATATGATTTGAATTAGAAATGGCATTACAATTTTCACAAAGTTCTTCTTTACACAAACTGTCTATTCCATTCGAGCAATTTAAAGATTTTGCAACAATCCTTGCTGTAGTAGTTTTTCCAATTCCTCTAATTCCAGTAAAAAGATACGCATTAGGCACTTTATTAGCCTTAATAGAATTAGAAATTGTTTCAGCAACAACATCTTGTCCTATAAGGTCACTAAATGTCTGAGGTCTGTACTTTAAAGCTAAAACTTTTGTATTTTTATTCATTATTTATAAAGGAGACTAGAACCTGAATAACTGTCTCTACGACTGCTTCCGTTAAGATCTGGTCGGGTTCAAGCAGTATCCACCTCTAGCCTCCAGAACTATTATAACAGTAATGTTTTCTATTCTACAAGAAAAGTTTCTGAGTTATTTTTCTCTAAACTTATCAGCTTCAAAAACACCTAGTACGTGAAAATCTTGACAATGAAGTCCTAATTCTTCCAAAGATTTTTGAACTTTTGGATCATCTATGTGACCATCTAAATCACATAAGAAAAAGTATGACTCGAATGAATTTTGTTCTGGATAGCTTTGAAGCTTTGTAAGATTAACTCCATTAATAGCAAAACCACCTAATGATTGATACAGAGCTGCAGGCTTACTTTTCAGTTTAAATAGAAAAGAAGTTATATATTTCTTGTCACCAAAATCAGGCTGTAAAACCTCATTGCCCATTACCAAAAACCTTGTGGCATTACCCTCTTCATTCTCAATATTTTTTGAAAGTATTTTTAGATCATAAATTTCTGCACTCAAAGAAGAGGCAATTGCTGCTTCAGTTTTAATCTTAGTTTTAGAAATTGTCTCAGCTGAACCAGCAGTATCAGCACGAATATGTTCAACTAAATTATTTTTTTTAATAAATTTAGAGCACTGTGATAAGCCTTGAGAGTGAGAATAAACATCTTTTATATCACTTAAATTACTATCTGGTTGTCCTAATAAATTATGTTCAATTTTATGAAAATGCTCAGCATAAATATTCAGCCTATACTTAAAAATAAGATATTCGATTCCGATATTTCCTGTAATTCGATTTGATTCGGGAATTATCATTCTCGAGTTTTTATCTTGAGATGTTTTTAAAAAACATTCATCGAATGTTTTACATGGAATTACCTCTGCCTTAGGATCTATTTCTAACGCAGCTAGATGTGAATATGCACCAAATGTACCCTGAAAATAAATTTTACTCATTTTTATGATTTATATTCCATAATTTTTTTTATAGCCAGATAATCTTCTTTTGTATCTACGCCTATAGGAGAAAAATTTGCCAAAGCAACACTGATTTTCAAATTATTATCTAATGCTCTTAGCTGCTCTAATCTATTTTGCTTTTCACTTAATGTTTGATCCAGACTAACAAATTTTTTCAATATATTTGTTTTGTATGAATAGATTCCAATATGATGATAAATATTTTGATTATTTTTTGAAAAACTATCTCTAGTAAAATTTAATGCTTTTGGAAAATTATCTTTTTCTAGTTTTGACTCCGTAATAACCTTAACTACATTTTGATCATTTAACATTTTATCACTTTTAATCTCAGCTGCTAGCGTTCCAATTTCAGAACTACTATTAATCATAAAATTATTTAAATTTATGATATCATTTTTATCAATATTTGGTTCATCTCCTTGTAGGTTTAGTATAAAATCAATATCCTTAATGTTGAGTTTTTCATAAGCCTCAAAAATTCTATCTGTACCAGTCTTGTGAGTGCTTCCAGTTAAAATGGCTCTGCCTCCATTTTTCTCAACATCATCAAGTATTTCTTTATCTTCTGTTGCTACTACGACTTCACCAATATTTGCTTCCTCAGCTTTTTTAAAAACATGAGAAATCATTGATAAATTATCAATTTTTAAAAGTGGTTTACCTGGCAATCTATTTGCAGACATTCTTGATGGAATTAATATTAATGTTTTAGCCATTATAAATTTACCAATTTATGCGTCTAACAGACGCAAAATTAAAAATTAAAAATTAAGTATTTTTTTAATTATCATGTTATATCTGCAAAATAATAATAATTATATGGATTCGTTCGAAGTTAATAAAATTATTGCAGCAGTTTTAATGGTTGCACTACTTGTAATCGGTTTAGGAAAGATTGCAGATGGTGTCTTTCATGTAAATAAACCAGAAAATCCTGGATATAAAGTTGAAGTAATGGGACAACTAGCCTCTACAACATCTCAAGTTGCTGAAGTTGAACAAAAAGTAGATATTGCAGCTATAATGGCTCTAGGCGATGTAGCTTCTGGTAAAAAAATTTTTAAAAAATGTGCGGCATGCCACTCAATAAATAAAGGTGGAAAAAATAAGATTGGCCCTGCATTATACAATGTTGTTGGTAGAGCAGTTGGCGGAGTAGATGATTATAAATACTCTAAAGCTTTAGCTTCATATGGTAAAGAATGGTCATTTGAAGAATTAAATGGATTTTTAAAAAAACCTGCTTCTTATTTAAAGGGAACTAAAATGTCATATGCTGGTTTAAGAAAAGAGAAAGACAGAGCTTCTGTAATTAAATATCTAAATCAAAGCAGTGACAGTCCAAAGTTACTACCTTAGTTTCCCAAAACAATACAATAAAATACTTTTTTGAACATGTACTCTATTCAGTGCCTGTAACCATACTTCAGAATTTTTACCCAAAAAAACATCTCCTGTAACCTCATCTCCTCTTGGAAGACAGTGTAAAAAAGTTGTGTCTTTTTTGGCAAAACTCATCAATTTTGAATTAATTTGGAAGTTTTTAAAATCTTTAATTTTTTTATTTTTATTAACTTTATCATTCAATGAAATCACCTTGTCTGAAAAAATTACATCAGCATTTTTAACTGCTTTTTTAGCATCATTAAAGATATTAATTTTTCTTTTATTTTTTTTAACCCAATCTAATACAAATTTTTTAGGCTCATGGTTCTTAGGACAGCCAATGTTTAAGTTGAAAGAAAATTTAACTGAAGCAGCAATCAGGCTATTCAGAACATTATTTGAATCTCCAATCCAACAAATATTTAATTTAGAAATAGATTTTTTTTTAATTTCTTCAACTGTAAAAATATCTGATAACACTTGAGTTGGATGAGATGATGGGCTTAAACCATTTATTACAGGTATCTTTAAATATTTACTAAATTCTGCTATTTTTTCATCACTATCAGTTCTCAGCATAAAACCGTCTCCATAAGTTGATAAGATTTTTGCTGTATCTGCTAGACTTTCTCCACCTTTTCCTAAATGCAATTCGTTAGCTCTAAGAGTTATGGTTCCTCCACCTAATTGTTTTATTGCAAGATAAAAACTCAATCGCGTTCTCAAACTTGCCTTTTCAAACATTTGAATAAGTAATTTACCTTTTAAAGGTTTATCTTTATCGACTTCTAGAGTGTTATAATTTTTTCTTTTTTGTTTTCTTTTTTTTGCATCAGTGACGATCTTTTTTAATTCTGCTGAAGATATGTCTTTAAGGTTGATGAAATGTTTCATTTTTATTTATAAGTAGAACACACTTTTTTAATGGTATTTATTGCTATATTTATTTCTTCTTTTTTGACATTTAGAGGAGGTAATATTCTAACAACATTCTCAGCTGCTCTAATCGTTAATAATTTATTATTCATTAATTTCTGTATAAATTTTGTTTGGTCATTATGAAGTTGTAGTCCTATTAGTAAACCAATACCTCTTACTTCTTTGATTACTTTAGGAAAATCTTTTCTCAATTTATTTAATTCTGAATGAAAGTATTTTGATAATTTTTTAACATTTGAAAGAAACCCTTTTTTTAATATTTGATCTAAAACAGCATTTCCAACAGACATAGCCAGTGGGTTACCACCAAATGTTGACCCATGAGTTCCAGCTGTCATTCCTGATGCTACTTTTTTATTCATTAAGACTGCACCCAATGGAAACCCACCTCCAATACCTTTTGCAATTGGGACAATATCAGGCTTAATCTTTGAATTTTCAAATGCAAAAAAATTTCCACTTCTACCAATTCCACACTGCACCTCATCTAAAATCAATAAAATTTTTTTCTTATCACAAATTTTTCTTAACTCTTTTAAACACCAATTGGGAATAGTTTTAATTCCCCCTTCTCCCATCACGGTTTCAACCATAATTGCAGCTGTTCTTTTTGTTATTTTTTTTTTAAAATCCTTATGGTTTCCAAATTCAAAATGATCAAACCCATCCACTTTTGGTCCAAAACCTTCCGTCATCTTCTTAGATCCGCTAGCATAAATTGTAGCTAACGTTCTTCCATGAAATGAATTTTTAACACAAAGAATTCTATTCTTTGAAGGTTGTCCTATCGAATAGAAATATCTTCTAGCAACTTTAATTGCAGCTTCTGTAGCTTCTGCTCCACTATTTTGAAAAATAATAAAATCTGCAAAAGTTTTTTTTGCTAATCTTTTAGCTAATTTTTCTCCCTCTGGAATGATAAACGCATTAGAAACGTGCCAAAGTTTTTTTGATTGTTTATTAACTGCTTTTATTAAATATGGGTTTGCATGCCCCAAGGAATTAACTGCTATTCCCTGAACAAAGTCTAAATATTTTTTTCCATTAGTAGAATATAAGAAGCTTCCCTTTCCATATTTAAAGGAAATTTTTCTTCTATTGTAATTTTTTGCTAAAGCACTCATTTATTAAGATTTAATTTTATAACCCTTTTTGTAAAGAAAAAAAGCAACATACCACATAACAATACTTAATATGGTTAGGTAGACTAAACCAACTGTTATCGATCCATCTGATTTTCCTAAGAAGCCATATCTAAACCCATCAATCATATAAAAAAATGGATTTAAGTGGCTAATCTTTTGAAATAAGTCTGGTAGTTTATCTATAGAATAAAATACACCTGATAAAAAACTTAATGGAGTTATTATAAAATTTGTTACAGTTGCTGTATGATCAAATTTTTCAGCCCACAGGCCAGTTATAAAACCAAGACTTCCAAGTATAAATGCACCTAAAAAACCAAATACAAAAATATAAAAAAAATTATAAATTGTGATATCAACTATTAATGAAAAAACAGCTATTGAAATTATAGCTATTAAAAAACTTCTTGTTAAGGCTGCTAGTATTATTGCCATCGACACTTCAAGGGCTGAAAGTGGTGCGTAAAGCATGTCAACAATGTTTCCTTGAATTTTTCCTATCATTAGTGAAGAAACTGAATGACTAAATGATTGTGTTAAAATACTCATCGCAATTAAGCCAGGTGCTAAAAAATTTATAAAAGAATAACCAAGCACATCTCCTCTATTATTACCTAAAGCTAGGGATAAAACTGATAAAAATAATAAACTTGAAACAAGTGGAGATAGTAAAGTTTGTTGCCAAACTGCCATAAACCTGTTGCACTCTTTAAGCCATAGACTTTTAAAGCCGATCCAATTTACAAAGCCAAACTTTTTGACTCCGATGTGATATTTTTTATTCAATTCAACCATAAGTAATCATATATAAATTTTAAAAAAAGATGTGTATAAAACAGAAAAATTCATTGTCTTTTTTTTAATCCTGTGTGATCTGTATATAGTTATAAAAGTTAATTAATATACTAAATGTAGAATATGAGCTGGAACGAAGAAAAAATTAATAAATTAAAAGAGCTTTGGGGTAAAGGAAGCACAGCCAGTCAAATTGCTGAAATAATTGGTGGTATTAGCAGAAACGCAGTGATTGGTAAGGCTCATAGATTAAACCTTTCATCAAAAATTAGGACTAGAAATGCTTTATCCAGTCAAAATATTAACAATAGTTCAGAAGATGATAATTCTAAACAAAGACAAGGAAGAAAGAGCAAGTTCAAGTCTTTGCTTATTGAAAAAGACTTTGAACCAGAGAATCCAAAGAAATTAGAAGAACTAGATGAGAGTTCTTGCAAATGGCCTGTCGGACATCCTGAAGAACAGTCATTTTATTTTTGTGGACGATCATCTCTGAAAGATTTTTCATACTGCAAACTTCATTTGCTATATGCCTATCAGCCAAAAGGAAGAAAAGAAGAGCCAGCACCTAACAAAGATGAAGAGGCACCTCAGTATATTAATAAAAAAATTAATACTGCTTAATAATTTTTTTAAATTAAATTCATCTTATTTCTTATTCTTTCCATCAACTCCTCTGATGAGAGATTTTATTATTAGATATATTAGGAAAGAGAAAATTGAAAATATTAAAAAATAAATAATATTAATTATCATAAGTAATTATACAATTTTAGTGTAAGAAACTCTATTAAGAATTAGCAGGATTATATTTTTTTGTAGAAAATTGTCCACCTTCTCTCCACATATAGCTATATTTTTCTACTTCATTATCAAATACTCTGGTGCTTGGAACTCCAATATCAGCATTGGTTTGATACTTGCCTGAGGGGATATTATCATATTTTAAAAGTGTAAGCTGATCTATTGTTAGAAGTGGCTTTGGAAATAATTGAAATACTTTAGCAGACATAGTTGCTGCAAAAAGAGGTAATGGAACTAGTAATCTTTTTTTACCTATTAAATATAATAATTTTTTTAAAATTTCTTTTAAAGATAAAACGTCAGGCCCGACACACTCTACAATTTTAGAGTAGATATTTTTTGAAACAACATGATAAATAGTATCTGTTAAATCTGAACAATGTATTGGAGTAAATTTAGTCGAACCATTATAATAAAGTGGAAAGAACGGAAGCCTACTTAGTAAAGTCATAAAAGTCGTAGTAAAATTATCATCAACTGAATAAACTACAGAAGGCCTTAATATTGTTGCTAAAGGAAAATTTTTTTGAATACTAAGTTCACCATCTAATTTACTTTTTGCGTATTCTGAGTCTATTGCACTATTTATCCCTAATGCTGATAAATGAATAAATTGCTGAACTTGATATTCTTTACAAAGTTTAGCTAAAATAGATGGAAAAATAGAGTGAATATTTTTGAAAGTATTACCCTTGCCACTTTCATACAAAATACCAATTAAATTAATACAAATATCAGTTTGAGAGAAAAGCTTTCTAATTTTTTTTTCATCAAAGATATTAGCTTCAACAATATCTATGTAGCCTGCATTAGCTTGAGTCTTTATTGCATATCCTTTTTGATGAAGGTTTCTAGTAACCACAGTTACTTTATAATTATTTTTAGTGAGCTTTCTTATTAAATGACAACCTATTTGACCGCTACCGCCAAAAATTAGACAATTTTTTGCTTTCATATATATATAATTAAAAATGAATATTGATATTAAACTTCACAAGAGTGATCTACCAGAAGATTTAGATTTAGGCAATATTATAGCAGTTGATGGAGAATTTATGGGTCTCAATGTTAAGCGTGATCCTTTGTGTCTTATTCAAATATCGACTGGTAATTCTGATGCTCATATTGTCCAGCTCGATAGGGAAAAATATGACGCTCCGAATTTAAATAAAGTTCTTTCTGACGCATCAATCACAAAAATATTTCATTATGGTAGGGCGGACATGGCTCACATAAAACATTACCTAAAAACTGAAACTAATAATATTCTTGATACAAAAATTGCTTCAAAGTTAGCTAGATCCTATTCAGATAGTCACTCACTAAAAACGTTAATTAAAGAATTTGTGAACATAGATGTAAGCAAACAATTTCAAAGTTCAGATTTTGGAGGGGAGCTATCTCCAGCACAATTAAAATATTGTGCCAATGATGTTATTTATTTACATAAAATTCATGAAGAATTAAATAACATTCTTGTAAGAGAAAAACGAGTTGATTTATATAAGAGCTGTTTAACATTTTTAAAAACTAGAGTTGATCTTGATTTGGCTTTATTTAAAGACGATATATGGTCTCATTAAATGGAAAAAAGAAATTATAAAAAAATTGCAAAAAGTGTAATTGATCTTGAAATCAAAGCTCTAAAAAAATTAAAAAATTCAATTAATAATTCCTTTAATGAAGCAGTAGAGTCAATAGCAAATTGTCAATCTAAAGTAATATTATGTGGCGTTGGTAAAAGTGGATTAATAGCAGCAAAAATTTCAGCAACACTTTCTTCTATTGGAACTCCTTCATTTTCACTGTCTGCAAACGACTGTTCTCATGGTGATCTTGGTAGTATTTCAAAAAAAGATATTTTAATTTTGATAAGTTATTCTGGCTCCACAGAAGAACTAAAAAATATTATAAAATATGCAAATCGAAATAGAATTACTCTAATAGGAATAATATCTAAAAAAAACTCAATATTATACAAAGCCTCTGATATCAAACTGCTTATTCCAGAAGTAACTGAGGCAGGTCTTGGTATCGTTCCAACTTCAAGCACAATTAATCAATTGAGTATAGGGGATGCATTGGCAGTTGCCGTATTGAATAAAAAAAATATTAATAAAAAAGATTTTAAAAAATTTCATCCCTCTGGAAATCTTGGTGCACAACTTAGGACTGTTGAAGAATTAATGATCACAGGGAATAAAATTCCTTTCGTAAATGAAAACTTAAATATGAAAAAAGCTTTGCAAATTATTTCAAATAAAAAACTTGGTACTTTAATTGTTCAAAATAATAAGAAAATTACTACAGGAATAATTACAGATGGCCAAATTAGAAGGTTCAATGGAATGAGTAATAATCTCCAAGATTTATCTGTCAAAAAAGTTATGACCAAAAACCCTGTCAGTATTAATCAAGATACTCTTGCTGAAAAAGCTTTATCTATAATGAATGCAAAGAAAATTACCTCTCTATGTGTGCATAAAGATAAGAATATAAAAAAGACTGTTGGAATTTTACATATTCACAACATACTTCAGTCAAACATTCATTAAATGAATAAAAAGACAGGACTACAAGTTTTAATGGTTTTTATTATCATCATCATTTCAGCATGGTTTTATTTAAAATACTTCACTAAAAATTTTGAAGATGTAAAAGACACTCCAGCTGTGGAAAAAATTGATGAAAATCAAAATAGCACCTCAACTTATATTGATGATATTAATTATATTTCTACCGACGCAAAAGGAAATAAGTATCAGATAACTGCAGAGCAGTCAGAAATTAAGATCGAAAACTCCGATATAATGTTTTTAACTAATGTCATTGCTTACATTTTTATAAAAGATTCAGATACAGTCAAAATCACTTCTAATTTTGGTAAATATAATTCAAAAAATTATGATACTATTTTTTCAAAAAATGTAATAGTTGTTTACCCAGGTCATAAAATAACAGGAGAATATTTAGATTTTTCTTTTTTAAGTGATATTGGAACAATGTCTATAAATGTTATTTATCAAGGAGATAAAACAAATTTGTTTGCTGATAAAATAGAAATGAATCTTTCAACTAAAGATACAAAAATTTTTATGTATAATGCTGATGAAAAAGTTCTAATAGAAGGAACAAAATAAGATGGGTATAATTAAAAAATTTAGAATAAAATCATTTAAAAAACCTCAACCTTTAATCTCATTAGAAAATATATCTCTATCATTCGGTAATAGGAAAATTTTAGATAACGTAAGCTTTAAAATAAATCAAAGCGAAGTGATGGGGATGTTGGGGCCTAATGGAGTTGGAAAATCAACAATTTTTAATCTAATTACAGGGCTGATTAAACCAGACTATGGTAAAATTAAAATTAATGGTCTGGATGTAGTTGATTATCCAATTTATTTGAGAACAACAAAATTTAAAATTGGTTATGTTCCTCAATATGGAGGTTATTTTAGTGATCTAACTTTACTAGAAAATTTAAAAGCAATAGCTGAAATTGTGATTGAAGACAAAGATTTAATTTATCATAAAATTGATCAGCTAATTGCTAAATTTGAATTAGATGCTATCAGAGATATAAAAGCAAAGTTTCTATCTGGTGGGCAAAAAAAGAAGTTAGTAATTGCACTAGCTTTACTAAGTGATCCAAAAGTTCTTCTACTTGATGAGTGTTTTGCTGCACTGGATGTTCTAACTATTAAAATGCTACAAGAAATTATTGTTAACTTGCAAACCGAAAATAATATAACTATCTGTATTTGCGATCATCAAGCCCGTGATCTTCTTTCATGTGTAGATGTTGCAATCATTTTATCAAACTGCAAAATTATAGCACAAGGATCTCCAAATGATTTGATTAATAACACTGAAGCTAAAAATGCTTACTTCGGTGACTCTTTTAAATTTAATTAAATCATGTCAAAAATACTAATAATTAAAAATAAAGTTAAAAAGTTTAGTAAACAGATTCAAGTGAGTGGAGATAAGAGTTTAAGTATAAGATGGGTTCTTTTAGCATCTCAAGCCATAGGAAGATCAAAAGGTTACAATCTTTTAATGTCAGAAGATGTGTTAGCAGCAATCAATAGTATCAAAAAACTTGGCATAAAAGTGAAAATACAAAAAAATTACTGTGAAATAATTGGTAACGGTATTAATGGCTTTAAATATAAAAAAAACCTAACAATAGATGCTAAAAATTCTGGAACTCTTGGTAGATTAATTCTGGGTCTTTTAATTAAATCTCCTAAAAAAATAAAAATAATTGGTGATAAAAGTTTGTCTAAAAGAGACTTTTCAAGAGTAACAATACCTTTAAGGAAATTTGGGGTTAAATTTTTTTATAAGACAAAGAATAAACTACCTTTAACAATTCTCGGCACTCAATCAGCAGAGGGTATTAAATATTTGGAGAACAAGGGCTCAGCTCAATGCAAAAGTAGTATAATGCTTGCAGCGCTAAATGCATCAGGAACAACTTCTATTAAAGCAAAAAAATCAAGAAATCACTCTGAGCTACTTTTTAAATATTTAAAAATTCCAATCAAAGTAAGAAAGACTAGAAAATTTGATTTTATAGATATTAAAAAACCAAAAAAAATTAATGCCTTCAATTATCAAATTCCAGGAGACATAAGTTCAAGTGCTTTTTTTATGGTGTTAACAACGCTCGCTAATGATTCCAAACTTTTAATTAAAAATGTTAATATCAATCCTTCCAGAATGGGAGTTATTATAATTTTAAAAAAAATGGGAGCCCAAATAACACTTAAAAACCAAAAAAATTATAGGGGAGAAAAAATTTCTGATATTTTAATAAAAAGTTCAAAAAAACTTAAAGCTATTAATTGTCCAGTAGAATTAAATAGTAGTGCAATAGATGAATTTTTAGTTATTTTTTTAATTGCAGCAAAAGCAAAGGGTGTTTCTTGTTTTAAAGACCTTTCAGAACTAAACCAAAAAGAAAGTCCAAGGTTAATATGGGGTTCTAAAATTTTAAACATGATGAGCATAAAAACAGATTTAACAAAAGATTCTATTAAAATTTATGGGCAACCCAATCTAGAAATAAAAAGACCAATAACTATTAAAGGCTATCTAAAGGATCATAGAGTTTTTATGATGAGTACAATTGCTGCCTTAACCCTTGGTGGAAAATGGAAAATTCATGATAAAGATTCTATAAATACTTCCTTTCCATCTTTTTTGAAAATAATTAAAGATATAGATCATTCATCACTGTGAAATTAAAAAAAAAAATTAAAATTGCAATAGACTCTCCAGCTGCTGCTGGTGCTGGTACTCAAGCAAAATTAATTTCTAAACATTTTAACTTATTTTATTTGGATACAGGAAAAATTTATAGATTAATTGCAAATATTAAACTAACTCGACCAAAAAAATATAATCATAGCTTGATAAAAAAAAAAATGTTCAAATTAACTATGAAAGATTTACAAAATAAAAAATTATTATCAGATGAAGTTGGAACAATGGCATCAATTATATCAAAAGATAAAAAAATAAGAAAACTTGTTCATGCGTTTCAAATTAAAAGTGCTTATCATCCTCTTAAAAAGTATAATGGATCTTGTTTGGATGGAAGAGACATAACTTATAAAGTAATTCCCGATGCTGATTTTAAATTTTTTATAACGGCAAATACTAAGACTAGAGCTTTAAGGAGATATAAGGAGCTAAAAGAACTAAATAAGAAAATATCTTTTAATGAAGTCCTAAAAAGTATCAAAAACCGTGACAAAAGTGACTATAACAGAAAAATTTCACCTCTTATGAAAACTCGAGATTCGATCTTGATTAATACTACAAATTTAACTAAAAGATCATGCTTTTTAAAAATTAAACAAATTATAGATAGGAAACTAAAAGCTTAATGGAAATTTATAAAGACCTTTCAAACCCAGCCTCTAAAGAGTTCGAGCAACTACTAAATTCACAGTTTACTAAAACAGCAAATCTTGAAGAAGGAAAAATCATTACTGGTGTAGTAAATAAAGTTACTGATAACTTTGTATTTCTTGAAGTACCTGGTTTAAAATCTGAACCTATCTTAGATATCAATGAATTAAAGAGCATGGGCATGCTTGACAAAGCAAAAGTAGGTGAAAAAATTTCTGTTCTTCTTGAAAGATTAGAGGATAAAAAAGGTGAAGTGCTAGTATCAGCCTCAAAAGCTCAAAAAATTCAAGGTTGGGATAAGCTGGTTGAAGCTTATGAAAAAAATGAACCAATCATGGGTAAAATTACTGGACGTGTTAAAGGTGGATGTATAGTTGAACACATCGATACTGGTTCTTTAATGTTTTTACCTGGTTCTCAAATTTCAGATAAGCCATTAAAAGACATCAGTCATTTAATGAATGAGCCTCAAAAATTTGCTCTAATAAAATTAGATAAAGTTAGAGGAAACGCATGTGTTTCTAGAAGAGAAATTATTTCTTCATTTAAAAAAGAAGATAAAATTAAAATTGTTGAAAAGTTCAAAGTTGGAGATTTAATTAAAGGAGCTGAAGTAAAAGGCTACAGTTCATTTGGTTGTTTCTTTAGTGTTAATGGTGAGCTTGATGTTTTGGTTCACTTACAAGAAATTTCTTATTCAAGAGTTAATCACCCTGATGAAGTTTTTACAATCGGTGAGAAACATGATCTTAAAGTAATCAGTGTCGACCTTGAAAAGCTTCAGGTTGGCTGTTCAGTAAAACAGCTTACACCAGATCCTTTTGAAAACATTTCAAATTACGAACTAAATAAAATTTATAAAGTCAAAGTAGTTAAGCTTATGGACTTTGGAGCTTTTTGTGAGCTTGAAAAAGGATTATCAACTTTATTACACTCAAGTGAACTAAGTTGGACTAAAAAAAATATTTCTGCAAAAAAAATGTTTAAAGTTGGTGATGAAATTGATTGTGTAATCACTGAAATTGATAAAGAAAAAAGAAGAGTAGCGATATCTCATCGTTTAACAACTGATAACCCTTTTGAAACGTTTGAAAAAACTTACCCAATTGGATCAGAAGTTGAAGGTGAAGTTGCAAGTAAAAATGAATATTCTATCTTCTTAAAAGTTGATGGTTTAGATATTGATGCTTTCTTGCATTGTAATGATTTAACTTACCTAAATAATGGTGAGGAAGAATTAGCTAAATATAAAATTGGCGATAAATTAAAAGTTAAAGTTTTAGAAGTAAAAGCTACAGAACAAAAAGTTAGAGTTGGCTTACGTCAAACTCAACCAGACCCTTTTGATTGGTTTAATGATAAAAAAGTTAAGCAAACTATTACAGTTAAAATTGTTTCAACTGACAATAAAGGCCTTGTTGTAAGACCGGAAGGTTGTGAAATGGATTTCATTATTAAAAAATCTGCAATAGCTATTAACGCAGCTGACGCAAGACCTGCTAGATTTACTGGTGGAGAGAGAATTGACTGTGCTATTCAAGAGTTAGATTTAGATAAGAGAAAAGCAACACTAAGTATTAAACTTTTAGAGGAAATTGACCGTAAAGTTGCATTAGATACTTATGGTTCTGAAGCAAGTGGTAAGAACTTACCTTTCTCATCATTATCTGATGATTTAGAGAAAAAGAAAAAAGAAGACGAATAAAAATTGGCTATTGTAAAATCAAAGCTTCTAAAACAACTCGCTAGTAATTACCCAAATTTTTTAAAAAAAGACCTAGAAAAGTTTACTGACATTATTCTTACTGAAATAAAGCAGGCACTTAAACGTGGAGATCGTGTTGAATTAAGAGGTTTTGGCATGTTCTCTACTAATATTCAAAAAGCAAGAATATCAAGAAATCCAAAAACAGGTGAGAAAGTAAATACACCTGAAAAAAAAACAATTCACTTTAAAATGTCTAAGGAAATGTTTAAAAAATTAAATAATGATGAATAAAAATATCTTTGTTGCTTGCGATACATCAAGCTTAAAAGAAATAAAAAAAATAATTAACGACACTAAAACTAATAAACTTAAAATAATTCCAAAATTTGGCTTACAGTTTTTTTATTCAAAGAATGGGAGAGCTTTTCTTCAAAATTTTAAAAGAGATTATTTCTTAGATTTAAAAATAAATGATATTCCACAAACTGCTTTATCTGCAATGGATAGTTTAAAAGATTTAAAAAAATGTAGATATATTACAGTTCACACAAATGGTGGCCTTGAAATGCTTAAAGCTATTACAAAAAAAGCTAAAATAATTAATAAAAATTTAAAAGTATTAGGAGTTACAATTTTAACAAGCCTTAACAACAAGTCTCTTAAAGAAATTGGTCACACCAAAACAGTAGAACAATTAGTATTAAAACAAGCTAGTCTTATAAAAAAATCAGGCGCAGCTGGAATTATTTGTTCTGCACAAGAGGCAAAAATAGTTAGAAAAAAATATAAAAACTTATTTATTGTGACACCAGGAATAAGATTGCCTGGAGATGATGCAAATGATCAATCTAGAGTAATGACTCCCAATGATGCTTTTAAAAACAAAGTTTCTGGTATTGTGATGGGAAGATCATTAGTAAAAGGTAATATCAAAAATAACATTAAAAGATTAATTAATCATTTAAATCAATGACCCTATCCTGCAAAATTTGTGGGATCTCTGACTCTAAAACTTTAGAATTTTTAACTGCCCATCCTACTCCACCTAAAATGATAGGGTTTATTTGTAATTGGCCTAAATCAAAAAGATTTGTTGAACATGATAAGCTTAAAGAACTATTAAAAGTTGATAAAAGAAAATCAGAATATGTTGCTGTATTGGTTAAACCTAATGAGGATATATTAGAAAGAATAAAGGATTTACCATTCGATTATTATCAACTTTACGATTGCAACCCCTCTGATGTTAAATCAATTAAGGAAAAATATAATAAAAAGATCATTGTTGCAATAACTATAAAGGATCAAAATGATACTGTTAAATATTTAGAATATAATGAGCTTGCAGACATAATACTATTCGATAGCAAAGGTTATGAAAAAAGTATGTCCTTCGATCATCAATTAATTAAAAACATTAAAATTAATAAAGAATTAATGCTAGCTGGGAATATTCAAATTGAAGATAACCTTGAAAATTATAATGAAATAGCAGACATTATAGATATTTCTGGAGGTCTAGAAACATCTGGATTAAAAGATATTTCAAAAATAAATATTTTTTTAAACAAAATTAAACTAATTAATAATGAAACTTAAAAAAAAAATTCCTTTAATTGATCAGCACAATAAGAGTGGATTTTGGGGTGGTAAGTTTGGTGGTAATTTTATACCTGAAACTTTAAAAAAACCCATTGAGGACTTAACTGAACTTTTTGAAAAACTTAGATATGATAAGAAATTTCTTAAACAAAGAGATTATTATTTTAAGAACTATATAGGTTCTCCTACTTCATTTATTAAACTTCAAAATCTATCAGATCACTTAGGTGGAGCTCAAATATATGCCAAAATGGTGTCAGAGGCGAACGGAGGAGCTCATAAAATTTATAATGCAACAGTTCATTGCCTTATTGCTAAAAAAGCAGGAAAAAAATATGTCGTTGGTGATACGGGTGCTGGTTATGCTGGAAAGATGCTGAGTATGGCTGCTAAAAAGTTTGGCCTTAAATGTAAAATATTCATGGGCGCAAAAGATATAAAAAGGCAAAAGCCTAATGTAGATGCAATGAAAAAGAATGGTGCAGAGGTAGTGCCCGTTTATTCAGGAAGCCAAACATTAGTAGATGCTGTTAGTGAGTGTATGCGTTACTGGGTTTCAAATTGTGATAACACTCATATGTGTGTTGGTTCAACAGTTGGTCCTAATATATTTGTTAAAATTTGTGGCTGGAGTACAGCTCAAATTTCAAGAGAGTTAAAAATTCAACTACAGTCTGAGTTTAGAAAAATACCTAAAAAAATTAAACTTATTAATTGTGTGGGTGGTGGAAGTTCAGCTTATGGTTTTTGGAGTGAGTTTATTGATTATGATAAAAAACAAATTGAATTAATTGGTGTTGAAGCTGGAGGACCAAAAAATTCAAAACTACATGCGGCACCTCTAACTAATGATGCTAAACTTGGAATATTGCATGGAGCTGCAGCCTATGTTTGTCAGAATAGTGAAGGACAAATTAATGACACCGCTTCTATTTCTGCTGGATTAGATTATCCTGGGGTATCACCTATTCACTGTTTCTTAAAAGATACTAAAAGAGCAAGATATACATCTGCAACTGATGAAGGTGCTTTAAATGCATACAAACTAGTTACAAAACTTGAAAAAATAAACCCAAGCTTAGAGCCTAGCCACGCTTTTGCAGAAGCTATAAAAATTGCACCGAAACTAAACAAAAATACTATCATTATAGTAAACTCTTGTGGTGATGCTAAAAAAGATCGTGATATTTTAAAAGAAAGATTAGGAAAAATTAACTAAGATGTCATTAATTAACTTAGCCTTTAAAAAAGTAAAAACTGAAAAAAGACCTGCATTACTAACTTACACAGTAGCTGGAGATAATACTAAAAAGAAATCTCTTGAGATATTAAAATCAATCGCAAAATATACTGATATTTGTGAAATAGGATTTCCTCATAACACTCCAATTGCAGATGGTGGTCAGATTCAATCGAGTGCTTATAGAGCTTTAAAAAATGGTATTAAAATTAAAGATGTTTTTTCAATAGTTAAAGATTTTAAAAAATCAAAACAATCAAAACCTGTAATATTGATGGGTTATTATAATATGATTTATCAATATGGTGATAATAACTTTATAAATATTTGCAAAAAAGTAGGCGTAGATGGATTAATTGTTGTCGATCTTCCTTATCCAGAAAATAAAGAATTTGCAAAAAAATGTAAGAAAAAAGGTATTAGTTTTATTCAGTTAGTATCTCCTACTACGTCTCCGAGTAGAATGAAAAAGATTATAAAAGACTCACATGATATGGTTTATTATATCAGTATGCTCTCAACAACTGGTGGCAAACTAAAGGTTTCACCTAAAAAAATATTAGAGCGTTACAGTAAGATTAAAAAACTTAATAAGAATAAGAATATTGTAATAGGCTTTGGGATAACTGAAAAAACTATAGCATCTTTAAGAAAAGCTGATGGATTAGTGGTTGGTAGTGCTTTGTGTAAAGAAATATCAAATTCTATTAAAAAGCGCCAAAATCCTGTCACAAATGTAACTAATATTGTGTTAAACTTAAGAAACAAAATAGCATGAATTGGATTAAAAAAACTTTAAGATTTGGTGAAAAGATAAAAACCATCATTAAAGAACGTGCAACCAAAACTGAAATAGCTAATAGTGATTGGACCTCATGTTGTAAGGGGCCTATCTTAAAAAAAGACTTAGAAGAAAACTTATGGGTTTGCCCATCTTGCAACAAACACCACAGAATAAGCCCACGTCAAAGATTTGATATTATATTTGGCAAAAATAATTATGAAGTTTTAAAAACTCCCATTCCTCAAGACGATCCTTTAAATTGGAATGATGCAAAACCTTATAAAGACAGATTAAAAGCTGCTAGAAAAAAAACTGGCATGGATTGTGGAATGATGGTTGTTAATACTAATATTCTAAACTTAAAAATTACAGCGATTGCATCTGATTTTGATTTTGTAGGTGGCTCAATTGGTGCTGCAGAGGGTGAAGCTTTTTTATACGGAATTCAACATGCAATAGAAAACGAACAACCTTTTGTAGTGTTTACTTCTGGTGGTGGAATGAGAATGATGGAAAGTCTTATATCATTAAGCCAAATGACAAGAACAACACTGGCAATTAACGAACTAAAGAAAAATAATTTACCCTACATTGTTGTGCTGACTGATCCAACCGCTGGTGGTATTACAGCCTCATATGCAATGTTGGGTGATTTACACTTAGCAGAACCAGGAGCTCTTATAGCTTTTGCAGGAGCTAGAGTAATTCAAGGAACTGTAAGAGAAGAGTTACCAGAAGGCTTTCAAAGAAGTGAGTACGTTCAAAAATCAGGATTTGTGGATTTAATTGTAGAGAGAAAAGACTTAAGAGAAAAAATTGGCTCATTATTATCAATATTGTTAAATAAAAATTCTGCTATAAATTCATCAGAAAATGAAACTTCAGAAGATAGTAGAACGCTTACAAAAGCTGCATCCTAAAGAGATTGATCTAAGTCTAGATCGAACTAGAAATCTTTTAGAAAAATTAGGCAATCCTCAAGACCAAATTAATTGCATTTCTGTTGTTGGAACAAACGGAAAGTTTTCAACAATCCAGGCACTTTATGCAATTTTAAAAGAAGCAAATTATAAATGTAATATTTATACTAGTCCTCATATTCAAAAGATTAACGAAAGATTTGTCTTTAACAATAAGCCTCTAGCAGACGATGAATTGGCTAATCTTTTTTCTGAAATAGAAGAAGCTAATAATCAAACACAAATTACTTTCTTTGAAATTTTAACTGTTGCTTATCTTCATTATGCAAAGAAATACCCTGAAAACATTAACTTAATTGAGTCAGGTCTATTTCATAGATTTGATGCGACCAATATTTTAAAGAAAAACTTAGCTAGCATTGTAACAGCTATTGGTCTTGATCACTTAGACTGGCTTCCAAAAGAAGAGCAAACAGTTGACAAAATAATATTTGAAAAAACATCCACTTTATTAAACTCTAAAATCATTGTTGCAAAACAAAGTACAAATGAAATTAGCAAAAGTATTGAAGATACAATTAAAGATAATTCTTCTAAAAAAATAATCTTTAACAAAGATTATAATTTTACATTAAAAGAAAATGATTTTTTTTATTTCGAAGATGAATTTGGTGGCCTTAAACTTCCAAAACCTAATTTACCTGGAGAATTTCAATTAGAAAATGTCTCTACTGCAATTGCAGTTGCTAGACAATTAAATGATTATAAAATAACTGATGAACATATTAAGAATGGTATTACTAAAATAGAAAGTATCGCGCGGCTTCAAGAGTTAAAGTCTGGAAAATTAAAAGATTTAACTATTAATAATTTATTATTTATAGATGGATCTCATAACCCACTTGGTGCAAAAGTACTAAATGAATATCTTCAAAGTCTAAATTGTAACAAACATATTATTTTAGGAATGATGGCCAACAAAGACCACAATGAATATATGAGTTACTTTAAAGATATTAAATCATTAACAACAATTGATATTCCAAATCAACCCAATGCTATTAGGGGAAGTGAACTTAAAGAGAAAATTAATAATTTTGAAAATATTAATTACAAAAATTCTGTTGAAGAAGCAATTAGCTCAATTGATCTTCAAGAAAATGATATTATTTTAATTACAGGGTCTTTGTATCTTGCGGGAGAAGTTTTAAACTTAAACTAGATATTCTTATCTAGAAATTCTTTCATTTGGCTCTCGGCAACTCCACCAACTTTTCTGTCTACTTCAACACCTTTTTTGTAAACAATAACAGTTGGTACACCTCTTACACCAGCAGCTGAACCAGTGTTAATTCCACCATTTTCAATGTCAGCATAATAAAAGCTAGCTTTATCTTTGTAACTATCTGAAAATTTATCCATGATGGGTTTAAGACTCTTACATGGAGCACACCATTCTGCAGAAAATTGAACTACAGAGATATCTTCATTCTTAATTTTTGTTTCAAATTCTTCGTCTTTAAAATCTATAAGCATGCTTCTTATATAAATTTTTATTCTATTTATTCAATATGTAAAAAGGGATTTTTTTAGTTAATTAACAAAGGTCAATTATGCCTGCTCGTATTTTTTCTGAATACCTTCAACAAACTCGTTAATTTCGTCTAAAAACTTAAGCTTTTTCTCATCTTTTTCGTTGGTATATCTATCTCTTAAATTATCACACTCAAAATAAAATTCTTTGCATGTCCACCATTTTTCTTTTTCATCGCTTAATATTCTTTCAGCTATTCCACGTTTAATAGTCTTAAACATATCAGCAGGTAGCGTATCTGGTGATTCTTGATAAATTATCTTTTTTCCAAAGCTTACCATTCTCTCATCTTCAAATTTATCTAATAAAATCAATTTATCCTTCCAAGAAGCTGCATGCCATTTTGGAAATAAAGCTGTGTCTTTTTGAGGGGTAAATTTTTTATAAATTGTCTCTTCTGCTAGTAGATCAACTTGTGAATCAAATTGAGCTTTTTCTTCAGCAGTCTCTCTTAATGCTGTTAAAACATTTTGAGAAAATTTTTCATTACTATTTACTAATTTTGCACGCTCCTTAATTAAATCAGGATCAAGTTTGCTATATGGTTCAACTTGTAGCCCATAACTTGCATCTAAAATTATAGGAGCTTTGTTTGATCGTATAGTTCTTAGAAACTTTAATTTTTTAATAGCACTTTTAAGTTCAGAAATTGACATATCAAATAATGGAATAGGATCAATTTTAAGATCAAAAGCTTGGCCCCATTGATAGATTGGGTGAATACAATGTTTTGGATGAAGTGGTGCAACTACAAATCTATAATTTTTACCAAAATGATATTCAGCTAAAGTAAACATTTTTTCTGTTTTAAATATTGTCTCGGTATCATTCTTGTTTGCTGTTCTTAAAAATGTATCCCAAGTTTGAGGTTGATTTTTTTTAATTAAACCTAAAACCTTAACTGTTAATTCTGCATCAAATAAAGCACTATGGGCACCACTAGATTCAAATCCATTCATTCTAGCTAACGATTCTAGTTTCATGACTGCATTACCTTTTGCATTTATTTCTGTTTTTACAACACTTTCATCGACTGCATGAGCACCTCTTGCAATGTTTAAACCATCATGTCTTTTGTTGGGAGTTGCATTTGTAATATACGGATATCTAATTCCTCTAAAGAATTCGTTTCTTATCATCTCATCATCAAAACCAATGTTTGACCAACCCATGAACATTGCTGGGCTCCATTTTTTAAATGTTGCTTCTAACTGAGATAGCATTTGGTAGTGACTTAAATTTCCTTTAGTTAATAAATCAACACTAGTTTTGTTAACTATTAAAGCCATTGCTTGAGGAACTTCCCCTTCTGGCAATCTACATCTAAAATTAAAACGATCTAATTCTTTAAAATTTGGGTCTACTAAAATACCACCTACTTCAATAATGCTTCCCCAAGAAGTATTGGCGCTACTAGATTCAATGTCCCATATTGCTAAATTCATATTAGTTGGTATTCCTTTGGTGATAGTATTGTTCGACTTTTTCTAAAAACTTATTTTGATATTCTTCTAGTTTAATACCTTGAATTCTAAAATCTTGAAATAAATTATCAACCGTACATAACAGGACAATTCCTTGGGTGATATTAGAGTTATAAACAACGTTATGAGCTAATGAATAAGCCCCTAATTGAAGATAATAGTCCTCAATCCACTCTTCTTTTTTCGGTTTGTTGGACTGTTTAAAATCAATAATAGTTTCTTGTCCCTCATACACTCCACAAGCATCACACGTTCCGGCATATTTTCCTGGATAGTACAATGTAGCTTCAGTTCCCCAAATCTCTGACAATTTATTTTTAATTCCCTGTTCAATAATTTCGTCTGCCATTTTTTTAGATTTATTTTCTTCTTCTAATAATTCTAAATTTAATTGACCTAATAGATATTTTTCTAAATGAGAGTGCATTGATGTGCCTCTACTTGAAGCATCATTTTTAATTCTATTTGCTTCAACAGCTCCCACCCTTGCTTTCCAATTTGCAAGAGATGCTTTTTTTTCTTCACTTTGTGTTGCTTGTAATATGGAAGTTACTGATGGAAGTTTTTGTTGATTTACAGCATACATTCTTGAGCCACTCACCATTGATCTCATGGATTTTGGATAAGTAAATTTATTATTCCACTGCATATAGTTTGTTATAAGCGGTATTGAGGGAAAAAAGAAATTAATTTTTTGCTTGTTTTGAATGGTCAACAAATTTTTCTACGTTTTCTGTTTGAACAGCTTTATCAACTTGTTCAGGATCTTTAATATTTTCTAGGCTTCTGCTGATCGATCTTGCATCTGTTCCAAACTTATCAACAACAATCATTGCTTCTTCTAATTTTTTTCTAAGAGAAACTATATTATCAAAGTGTTTTCCAAATCTTGAACTAATTGTTTTTAAATGATCGTAGATTTCGGTTGCACCCTTTTGAACTTTTAATGATTGAAAGCCCATGTGCAAAGATTGTAAATAAGCCGAAAGGGTATTAGGACCACAGATTACAATCTTATATTTTTTCATTAATTCTTGAGTTAATAATTCTTTAGTAGTTGGATCTTGGTATTCAGTTAATTCTTTATATAAACTTTCAGTTGGCGCATAAACAATTGCAAAATCTGTAGTTTTTGGTGGAACAATATATTTTTCATTAACACTTTTAGCTTTTGCTTTAAATGCAGAAGCTAATTTTGCTCTTGCATCTGCAACAGCTTTTTTATCATCCGCGTCATAACCATCGGTAATTGCTTTAAATTTTTCTACTGGAAAGTGTGAATCTACAGGCACCATTACATCACCCTGAAGTTTGATTGCAAATTCTACATTTTCACCTGTATCTTCTTTCATCTTAACGTTGGTCTGAAATTGAGAGGCAGGTAATAAATCTTTGATTAGAGCATCTAATGAAAACTCTGCAAGAGTTCCATATTTTTTAACTCCAGCTAAAATTTTTGTTATACCTTCTTGGCTTTTATTTAATAATTCAACCTGACTATTGAAGTTTCCTACTTTTTCATCAACTTTTGTTAAAGCTTCTGTCATATCTTTAGTCACCCCGGTTGATAGGTTGTTAAATGAAGTCGACATTGAACCAAGTGAAGTATTAATAGTAGTATTTAAGGTATCTTTTAATGAAGTAATTTCTGTCTTTAAATTAGCCATCTCTTCAGCTTCTTTATTTTCGCTCTCATCTTTTGGCTTAGATTTTAAGTTTAGATAAAGGATTGCTAAAGCAACTCCTAGCAATAAGACTAATACTGTTAATAAAACTATGTCCATGATTCTAGGAGATATTTTATAGTAAAAATTTGATTTATATATGTAATTATTTAAAACTGTCTCTATGGAATTAATCTTAATACTAAAAATACTACTTATTATTGGGGCTATTGTTGCGGCTTATGCAGTACTTAGAAACCTTGATATTATTAGGATTATTTTAATTTACGTAAAAGATACTTTACTTAGAAAGTAGCTTAACTAATTTTTTAACCAGACTATTCATTAGAGAAGATTTTGAGGCCATCATACAGGCCTCTGACTTTAAAATTTCACCATCTTTAAGAATTCTAAGATTATTCGCTCTTAGAGTTTCACCAGATGAAGTAATGTCAGTTATAATTTCAGATGACCCAGTAAAAGGATATGCTTCAGTTGCACCTAAGCTACTAACTAACTTAAATTGAGTAACTCCTTTTGAAAACAAAAACTCTCTTGTTAAATTGGGATATTTTGTCGCTACTCTTAATCTTTTTTTCTTTTTATCTTTAAATTCAAAAGCAATTTCTTCTAAATCAGCAACTGTTTGAACATCAATCCAAGGGTCTGGGATAGCCACAACCAATGTTGCTTTGCCAAAGCCATAATTCTTAACAACACTTATTTTCTTTTGAATATTAACTTCACTCTCTTTTAATAAATCATACCCAGAAAAGCCAAGATCTAAAGAGCCATCTCCAAGTCTTTCAACTATTTCCCTTGCATGAAGATATAACACTTTAACATTATTTAAATTTTTAATAGATCCTAATAAGTCTCTTTCACCTCTTTCTGAGACTAAATTTAATTTATTTTTTTTAAATACTTTTAAAATATCTTTTCTAAGACGACCTTTGCTTGGAATTCCAATATTAATAATATTTTTTGTCATTAGTAGTTTAAATTTAAAGCAGCTCCTACTGCTTGAACTTGTTTTTTAGATCCAAGGTCTGAAATTAGTTTGTCGTATCGTCCACCGTTAATGACGTTAATATTTTTTGATTTAGATTTAATATCAATTTTAAATACCATACCTGTATAATATTCTAATTGACGTCCAAAAGACGCTGAAAACTCTACATTTAATTTTTGAATTTTGTTTAATGAGGTTGGAAAATATTTTTGATCCACAACTAAGTTAATTTTATTTTTTTTAAAAAAGATATTAAGTTTTTCAGCTGCTTGTCCTATTGGGCAATTAATCTTTAGAAACTCTTTAATAACTTTTGAAACATTTTTACCTCTACTGGCTCTTCTTGGATCTTTAATCTTATTATCAAATCTCTTTAAGATTTCTTCAATTGATCGTCCAGCAACTACAGTTTGCTGTTTATCTTTTAACATTTTTTGATATCTCTTTTTATCAACTTCAACAATTGTTGGGTCTACATCAGAGTTTGTCTCTAATCTTTTTAATAAATCATTGAAGTATTCTTCTCTCCAAAAATGTCTTGAAAGCCTTAACTTCCATCTTTTCGGGATATCTAGTTTTGAAATTAATAAATTGAAAATCTCAACGTTACCAATTTTTAAAGTTCCTGATGAATATTGTAAATTAGATAGAGATTTTAAAGCTGTATTAATAATTTCCTTATCATCTTTTTTTTCATCTTTAGAACCAATGATCTCAAAGCCAACTTGGTCTCTAATAATAGAATCTTTTTTGTTATTTGATTTTCTATAAGCCTGACCATTATAAAATATTTTCTCTTTTCCTTTAAGATTGTTTTCTAAATACCTCAAGCAAGATGCTATTGTAAGGTCTGGTCTTAGACAAAGCTCACTACCATTTTGATCGGTAAATGAAAAAATAAACTTTCTAAAATTTTCTCCAGATCGTTGAACAATATGATTAGCTTCAATTACTGAAGGTAAATCAATATATTTAAACCCTTTAGATTTAACCGACCTAAGGATTTTTTCAGATAAATTTTTTGATTTCATCAATTAAGTTTTCTTTTGGGAACGTTACTTGATTGTTTTCACCTTTAACCCCTAAAAGGTTTTTTAAAGTAATCGTATTATCTTTAAATTCATTTTCACCACAAATAACAGCTACTGGGCATTGTTTTTTATTCGCATACGTTAACTGTTTGCCTAGATTTTTTTTACTGTCTAAAAATATTTCAGAGTTAATATTATTATCTCTCAAAACTTTTAAAATCTCATAATAATTTTTTAAATACTTTTCATCCATTACACAAATAATGGCTGGTTTTTTCTCATCAACTTCAATTTGATCAAGTTGCATCATTGCAAATAATAATCGGTCAACACCAATACTCATTCCAGTTCCAGGAATATCAACTCCCTTAAATCTTGAAATTAATTTATTATATTGTCCACCTGAACAAATACTTCCTATATCAACTTCTTTACCTTTATTATTTGTTGTCTTAAAATTTAAATTAGTTTCAACACAAAATCCGTCATAATAAGCAAGCCCTCTAACAATTGTAAAGTTCGTCTTTATTTGATCTAAATAATCTCCATAACTTGCTATTTCTAACAAGTCATCTAGTTCTTTGATTCCTTCTTGAGATAAAGGGTTTTTTAAATTTTCTTTTAATTCTTTTAAATCTTTTACTTTTAAGAAGTTAATTATTTGTGAAGCTTGATCATCAGTTAAGTCAGCACCCTTTGTAACCGCTCCACTTACATCTACTCTTTCTTTTTTTAATAAATCTTCAACTCCTCTTAAGCCAAAGCCAGGCTTATCTAATTTATCTATTGCTCTCATAACCTTTATCTTTTTATCGTCAGATATTTTAAGGTCTTCAATTAAACCTTGAACAATTTTTCTATTACTAATGTTAACAACAAACTGATCTTTTTTTAAACCACAAGCAAGAAGAGTACTTGCAATTAAATTACAAAGTTCAGCATTTGCTTGGGCTGGGTTAACGTTACCAACTATATCAGCATCACATTGTAAAAAACTTCTATAACGAGCATTACCTGCTTTTTCGTTTCTCCAGACATCACCCATTTGATATCTTTTGTAAGGTAAGGGTAATTCTTGATTGTTTTGAGCAACAAATCTAGCTAACGGACTTGATAAATCGTATCTAAGAGTAATATTTTTCTCACCATCTTTAAATGAGAATACGTCAGACATAGAATTACTATCATCATCTGCAAGAAATGATCCAATATTTTCTGAAATTTCAAATGAAGGAGTTTCAAGAGCAGCAAAACCAAATTTTATAAAATTAGTTTCAATAATATTAATTAACTTTTTCTTGAGAATTAATTTCTTGCCCCACCGGTCTTCAAATCCTGAGGGTAACCCAGGAATTAGTTTGTTTTCTTTATTCATTTTTTTTGGTACCCGCGCTTGGAATCGAACCAAATCCTATAGTTCCACAAACTATCGTACTAACCGTTATACTACGCAGGCATTCCTTGTTTTTATATTATTTTTGTGTGGATTTAAAATTATATTATAAATAAATAGCCTAAAGGCTATGGAAACAAAGTCTATGAGTACTTCTTGAAGTCTCTCTATATGTAATATTTATAATCATGAGCAGTCTTTTAGACAATTAAGAATAATTTTCAACACCTAAATATAAAAAGACATTGAACTTATTATTAAATTTATTAGAGAGGTGGTGGTGGCCCCAACTGGACTCGAACCAGTGACACACGGATTTTCAATCCGATGCTCTACCAACTGAGCTACAGGGCCCCATATTAACCTCTAAAAGTGATACGACCTTTGGTCAAATCGTAAGGTGTCATTTCGACTTGAACCTTATCACCTTGAAGTACTCGAATTCTGTTCTTACGTAATTTGCCTGCAGCATGAGCTGTAACAATATGGCCGTTTTCTAATTTAACTCTGAACATTGCATTCGGTAATAAATCCTCAACAATTCCTGAGAACGACAGCATTTCTTGTTTTGACAAATTTATTTTCTCCTAATTCTTTTTTCTACCGACTTAGCGTGTCCCGCTAAACCCTCGTAGTTTGCAAGTGTTATAACTGATGGACCAAGGGTTTCAATCCCTTTTTTTGATAGGTTTATATATGAAATTCTTTTATAAAATTCATTAACACTAACTCCACTTGAATATCTTGCAGAAGAATTAGTTGGTAATACGTGATTAGAGCCAACATTATAATCTGTCATTGCCATTACAGCATATTTTCCTAAACAGATAGATCCTGCATTTTTAATTTTACCCACTACTTTTTTATAATTTTTGGTATTAAGCTCTAAGTGCTCAGGAGCAATTTTATTTACTGTATTAATAATTTTTTGATCAGACTGCATATAAATTAAAATTCCATTATTAAATAAACTATTTTTTGCAATTGCAACTCTAGGTATTTCTTTTAATTGATTAATAATTTCATCATTAACTTTTTTAATAATTGATTTGTCCTTTGAAATTAAAATACATTGAGCAAGATTATCGTGTTCTGCTTGACCTATTAGATCACTTGCTATCCATTCAGGGTTTGAAAATTTATCACAAACAATTGTTACTTCAGAAGGGCCTGCTATCATTCCTTCAATTCCAACATCTCCAAAAACTTCTTTTTTTGCTGCAGCTACGTAAGAATTTCCAGGGCCAACAATTTTATCAACTTTTTTAATTTTCTTAGTACCATATGCTACAGCTGCTATAGCAGATGGTCCTCCAATTGAATAAATTTCTTTAATTTTACATTTTTTTGCAGCATATAATACGGCAGGATTTTGTTTACCTTTTTGACCTGGATTAACCATAACTAGTCTTTTCACTCCAGCAACAATTGCAGGTATTGCATTCATTAAAACACTGGAAGGGTATGAGGCTGTTGAACCTGGCACATAAATTGCAACTGATTCAATAGGTACGTATTTATACTCTAATTTATTTTTTAGTTTATCCGTATAAGAAATATTTTTGAATTTTTGTAACGAGTGGAATTTATAAATTCTATCATAAGCAAGATCGATTGCTTTTTTAACCTTTGGATCTAAAGATTGAATAGTTTTATTTATTTGTTTTATACTTGGGGCAATAACGCTATTTTTATTAAATCTCTTTTCATACTTTAAGATGGCTTTATCTCCATTTTTCTTAACATCTTTAATAATTTTAATAACCAAAACTGAATTAAGTTGGACTTTATTTTTTCGTTTAGACAGTAATGCATCTAAAGTTTTGTCAAAGTTTTTATTTTTGCTATCTAATATCTTAATCATTAATCAGCTTTGTTTTGGTCATCTAAAGTTACTTCAATTATTTCTGTCGATAATGTAATGTATGCGTTGTTTGTAAACATTAAGTTTATTTCATAATTGTCATTATTTTTTAAATAATTCATCCCAATTAACTCTAATTTTTCTTCAGGATCATTTTGTTTAATATTTTTAGATTTAACTCTATCTACAAATTCGAACTTGCAGATACTAATAACTTTTTTATCTTTCTCATCCGTTTCTACTTTAGATCTATTTAAAGATAATAAAAAAACCTTGTTTGTCTGAAGATATTTAATTTCATCAACTTTAACTTCTGCCCCTGAGCAACATGCTGAGATCACTTGTAATCCCTCATTGTCTGTAGCTATAATTTTTGATAAATATTTTTTATCCATTAGTTAATTCTCTTAATTTTAGCCCCTACTTTTTTTAATTTCTTATCTATATCCTCATAACCTCTATCAAGGTGATATATTCTATTAATTACTGATTTTCCTTTAGCTGCAAGTGCTGCAAGAATTAAGGATACAGAAGCTCTTAAATCTGTAGCCATTAATTCTGCTGCTTCAAATTTGATATTTCCTTCTATGGTTGCTTTATTTCCATTTATGGAAATCTTAGCTCCCATTCTATTTAACTCCGCAACGTGCATAAATCTATTTTCAAATATTTCTTCTTTAATATGAGATTTTTTATTAGCCTTACACAATAATACCATCATTTGTGCCTGTAAATCTGTTGGAAACCCAGGATAAGGAGATGTTTTAATATTTATACTTTTAATCTTTTTACTTCCTCGAATAAGTATTTCATTTTTTCTTAAAATAATTTTTGATCCTACTTTTTTTAAGATATTAATTTCTGTACTTATTATCTTAGGATCAATTCCAGTAATCTTCAAATTTCCTTCTGTTAATGCTGCAGCTATTAAATAAGTTCCAGCCTCTATTCTGTCTGGCATTACTGAATAATTTAATTCTTTAAGATTATTCACTCCTTCAATCCTAACCGTTCTCTTTGCAGTCCACTTAATATTACAACCCATATTAATTAAAAAATTAACTAGATCTTTAATCTCAGGTTCAATGGCACAATTTGATAAAGTTGTTTTTCCTTTAGCCAAACATGAAGCTATAATTAGATTTTCTGTAGCACCAACTGAAACTTTAGGGAATTTTATATTCGCCCCTATCAATCCTTTAGATGCGGTAGCGTGAACATAACCTTGGATAATTTTATATTTAACTCCAAGTTTTGATAGAGCTTGCAAATGAATATCGACAGGTCTTGTTCCTATCGCACAGCCGCCAGGTAATGAAACTTTTGCTTTACCAAATTTAGCAAGTAGTGGTCCTAAAACCAATATTCCTGCTCTCATAGTTTTAACCAAACTATAAGCTGCAAAAGTTTTTGTTTGCTTGGTATTTTTGATAATTAATTCTTTTTTATTACCATCAATAACTGAACCTAATGACTTTAATAAAAGTATCATTGTCTCAATATCTTTTACCCTTGGAAGGTTTGCTAAATATATTTTTTTATTTGATAGTAATGTTGCAGCTAGAATAGGAAGAGATGCATTCTTAGATCCTGAAATTCTAATGTGTCCCTTGAGCTTTGCCGCCCCAAAGACTTCCAATTTTTTCATGATTATACTTTTGGTAAAGTTACTCCAGTTTGACCCATGTATTTTCCTTTACGGTCAGCGTATGAAGTTTCGGGAGACTGATCTCCTTTTAGAAATAAAAATTGTGCAACACCTTCATTTGCATAAATTTTTGCAGGTAGTGGTGTCGTATTAGAAAACTCAAGAGTAACTGTTCCAAAAAATTCAGATTCAATTGGAGTTACGTTCACTATAATCCCTGTTCTTGCATATGTACTCTTACCAACAACGATACACATAATATTTCTTGGTATTTTAAAGACTTCGATAGTAGTTCCAAGGGCAAAGGAATTAGGAGGAATAATAATATATTCAGAGCTTTTTTTAGTCACAAAATTATCTGAACTAAACTCCTTAGGGTCAACGATAGAAGAATTAACATTATGAAATATCTTAAATTCATCTCCTACTCTTGCATCATAGCCAAATGAACTAAGTCCATAAGAAATTTTACCATCTCTTACTTGCTTATCTATAAAAGGAGAAATCATTGATTCCTCAACTGCTAACTTCCTTATAGATTTATCAGAAAGTACTGACATTATTTACTTTTCTTTTTATTTTTTTTTTGAAAAATTTTTCTTTTTTTAAGATTTTTTTTAAGAGCTAAACTTAATCTTTCGTTTTTTTCTTTATCACTCATTATTTATCTGGATTAGTTAAAAAATCTAAAGTGATAGGTTTTGATGTATCTAAAGTTTTCTCTGGCTCTTCTTGAACTTTTGGTCCTTCTTTAGCTTCACGCTTCGCTTTTTTTTCAGCAAGTTTTTTCTCCCTCTTGGCTTGCTTCTCCATGAGCTTGTTACCTTTCGTGCTGGCGTATGTGTAATGAATTCCCATAAATTTTCCTCAAATGAATATAAAACATTATATGAAAAAAATTAAGGCAATTTTTTGAAAAAATGATTTATTGTAGAAATACTTCAATAAAATAACAAATTAGCCCCTATAGTTAAATGGCATAACATGTCCATGGTAAGGATAAATTTCAAGTTCGATTCTTGGTGGGGGCACCAGATTATTTCTTATAAAATATTTTTCTAGCAATAATTGCAACTATTAATAAAGCTGCAAAAGCAATCATCGGGATATAGATATCTGGTGAATATATTAAATCAACTATTCTAGGTGCTTCTAAATTTTGTTCTATGATTTTTTCAAGTCCACTTCCAATTGAAACAAGTAAAAATAACTGTGGTGCTATTCCTATTAATGTGGCCCAAAAAAAATTACTTACTCTGACATTAAAAATACAAGGTAGTACATTCGATAATGCAAAAGGAATACCTCCAATAAACCTATAAAGTAAAAGATAAATAAATTCTGATTTTTTAAATTTAGCTTCTAAATTTTTAAATTTATTTAAAAACTTTTCTTTAATGATTTCTTTAAAAAAATAATTACCCAGCATATACAAAATTGATGCACCAATAGTCATTCCAATTACTATAATAAAAGTTCCAAGCCACTTACCAAAAATGAACCCTGATAGGAGTATAATTGGAAAAGCAAAACCAGCAAGGACTATCCAGACAATTGTGGCTATTAAAAATATTAGAGAAATTAAAAATAAATTAGTTTGCTTTAATACAAAAAAATAATCCCTATTATTTTTAATAAATTCATAGCTAGTTAATTCTTCGAGGGTGAATTTTGATAAAAAAAAGTATAAAAATGATGAAACAACTAGAAGATAAAATAAACCTAAAGTTATCTTAACTTTTTTTGATTTTTCCATAATTTGCTGGTCGTATTATAAAATCTTCTATTTGCTATTTATACATATAATTACTATAAAGGGCGAAATTTAAAAAAACTTAAATAAATCCTATGAAAAGAACATATCAACCCAAAGTTGGAAAACGTCTTAAGAAGCATGGTTTCAGATCAAAGATGGCAACTAAAGGTGGGAAAAAACTTATTAAGAGAAGACGTGATAAGGGACGTAAAAACCTTACGGTATCATCCACTCAAAAAAAGCCACAAGGTAAATAAACCCAACTAAATGAAAAGCAAAATTGTTGCTCTTTCTAAAAACGAAGATTTCAAAAATTTACTTAAGAAGAAAAAAATCTCAAATAGATATATCACTCTTTTTTTTGGTCCTCTTGCAGATAAAGATAATAAAAAACTAAATATTAGCTTTGTAGCTAAAAAAAAACTAATCCGTGGTGCCGTAAAGAGAAATAAAGTTAAAAGAAGATTAAGAAATATAATGAACGAAGCGGTAAAAAAATTGTCAATAAACTTTAATTATTCTTACCTTGTGATTGCGAAAATGACTATGCTAAACAATGAATATGCGATAATAAAAGATACTTTATTCCAAGACATAGAAAAGATTAAGTAATGAATATTATATCAAACATTTTAATTGGCCTGATCAAATTTTATAAAATGGTTATTAGCCCATACTTAACTCCTTCGTGTAGATATCTTCCAACTTGCTCGGAATATACAATTGAATGTTTAAGAACTTATGGGCTCACTAAAGGAATTTCAAAAAGTACTAAAAGAATATTTTCATGTCATCCTATTAAGATGTTAGGTGGTGGTGAAGGATTTGATCCAGTAAACAAAGAATTAAAGGCTAAGAAATAATGGATACTAGAAACGTAATCGCAGCAATATCCTTATCAGCAGCTGTTATTATTTTATACTCTCTTTTTTTTCAGCCTGATCCTGCAACTATTAAAAAAAATCTAGCTGAACAAAATAAAATTGAAAATAATGAAGATACTCCTAGCCTAGATAAAAATGAAAACTTTGCAAAACTTTCAAGAACAGATGCTTTAAAAGAAAATGATAGAATTCAATTTGAAAATGGAAGTGTTGTTGGGTCAATTTCTTTAAAGGGTGCGGCAATAGATGACCTAACTTTCAAAGAATATAATATTGAACTTAATGGAAGTGATAAAATAACCTTATTAAACCCAAGAAATGTTGAAGATGGTTATTTAATTGAAAGTGGTTTTGTAAGTACTAATAAAAATATAGATATACCTGATGCTTCTACGGTCTGGGAAATTTCTGGAAATAAAAAATTAACTAATAATAGTCCGGTGAAACTAACATGGAGTAATACTCAAGGTATTACATTTGAGAAACATATAAGTTTAGATGATCAATTTTTGTTTACCGTAAAAGAAAAAATAATTAACGCATCGGATAAATCTTACAATTTTTACTCGTATGGACAAATAATTAGAAATAAATTACCGGAAATATCTGGCTTTTATATTTTACATGAAGGATTTTTATCAGTACTTGATGATCAATTAATTGAAGAAGATTATGATGATATCCAGGAAAAGAAGTTTACTCAAATTGCACAAGAAGGATTTGTTGCTATTTCAGATAAGTTTTGGGTTACATCAGTTATACCACCTAAAGGTAAAGAGTTTAAAACAACTTTTGACTATAAAAATAAATTCAGAGCGAACTATATATCAACCAAAGGTATTGAAGTTAAAGCAAATAGTTCAATTGAAGAAAAAATTCAAATTATAGTTGCTGCTAAAAGAGTAAATGTCATTGATGGTTATGCTGAAAATTTAGATATCAATAAATTTGATCTAGCGATTGATTGGGGCTTTATGTATTTCATCACAAAACCTTTATTTTTTGTATTAGATTACTTTTTTAAATTACTTGGTAATTACGGTTTAGCTATTATTGCTGTTACTATTTGTATTAGATTGGCTTTCTTTCCTCTTGCAAACTTCAGTTTTAAGTCCATGGGAAAAATGAAGTTATTAGCGCCTGAAATGGCTCGTCTGAAAGAATTGCACAAGGATGATAAAATGAAATTGCAACAAGCGATGATGGCTCTTTATAAAAAAGAAAAAGTTAATCCTATGAGTGGTTGTTTGCCTATCCTGGTTCAAATTCCAGTTTTCTTCGCATTATATAAAGTATTATTTGTAACCATTGAAATGAGACATATGCCATTTTATGGATGGATACATGACTTAAGCGATAGAGATCCAACATCTTTATTTAATGTTTTTGGTTTACTTCCTTGGGATCCACCTTCTTTCTTATTAATAGGTGCATGGCCTATAATTATGGGTATCACGATGTTCATACAACAAAAGCTTAATCCTACTCCACCAGATCCTATACAGGCTAAAATATTTATGTTCTTCCCAGTATTTTTAACTGTGATTCTTGCACCATTTCCTGCGGGTCTTGTTATCTACTGGAGCTTCAACAACATCTTCACAATGATTCAACAATATATTGTTCAAAGAAAAATGACTATCAAAACAACATAAATGTCATCGTTAAAAGAAGAAGAATTAACAAACATCCTACCTAAAGACGGCCCAACAGTTAAAGAAGTAAAAAAATATTTAGAAAAGTATAATGATGAATTTATTGTCATTAAATGTGGGGGTAGTGTTTTAGTTGATCCAAAATTATTTAAAATTTTTATTGAAGATGTTGCTGTTTTAAAAAAACTTGGTTTTAATCCCATAGTTATCCATGGTGGTGGAAAAAGGATAAACAACAAACTAGGTGAACTTAACATTAAAAGTGATTTTATTAATGGACTAAGAGTTACAGATAAAAATACTATTAGTATAGTTGAAGATGTATTGATTGAATTTAATAAGGAAATTGTCAATGCTTTAAAGGATCAATCTTGTGAAACAAGAAGAATTACTTCAAAAGAATACAATATAATAACTGTAAAACCTGAAAGTGACAAATTAGGTTTTGTAGGTACTCCCACTCACATTAAAACTAATGTTTTAAAAGAAATTATTAAAGTTAATGAAGTACCCGTTGTTGCACCATTAGGGTTAGATGAAAACAATCAAACTTTTAATATCAATGCAGATACAGTTGCTGGTTCAGTCGCTAAAGAATTAAAAGCTAGAAGGTTAATGATTATTAGTGATGTTGAGGGCGTATTAGATAGTGAAAAAAAACTAATCCCTGAAATTAATTCTAAAAAAGCCAATGAATTAATTGATCAAGAGGTAATTTCTGGTGGAATGATACCTAAAATTAAGAATTGTCTAGATGTTGCAAGTAATGGCGTCAAGGCCGTTGTAATAATTGATGGAAGAAAAAATCACTCACTCCTTTTTGAACTATTATCTGATAAAGGTTCAGGAACTTTAATTAGAGAATGAAAAATTTAATTGATACTAAATACTGGCTATTCGACTTAGATAATACTTTGTATTCTGGACAAACAAAGGTTTTTTCTGAAGTTGATAAAAAGATGTCTTCTTTTATTTCAAAGAAATTTAATGTCGATTTAATTAAAGCAAGAGAAATTCAAAAGGAATACTTCTATGAGTATGGAACAACATTATCAGGATTAATGAATCACGATAAAATTGATCCACATGAATTCCTGGAATTTGTTCATGATATTGATATTAGCTGGCTTCCTAAAGATGAATTACTACGAGAAGAATTATTTAAAATTAAAGAAAAAAAATATATTTTTACCAATGGCTCTCATGCTCATGTTGAAAACGTAACCAAACAATTAGGTATAGATGGTTTATTTGATGGAGTGTTTGATATTGTTGATGCAAATTTTATTCCAAAACCAAAAATTGAACCTTATAAAAAGATAGTGGAAAAATTTGATCTTGATCCAACAAAATCAATATTGATCGAAGATATCGCTCATAATTTAGAACAAGCTAAAAACTTAGGAATGAAAACTTGCTGGCTTGAGAATGATGAAGTATTTGCAAAAAAAGATGCAGATAAACCATATATTGATTATAAGATTAAGAACTTGCCTTCTTTTCTTCAAGAAATTAATATAATAAAAGCACAATAAAACTAACCTACTAACGATAAAATAAAACTATGAAAGAATTTGAAAACATTATCAATACAGCTTGGGACAATAAAGACTCCATCAACGGTCAATCTGATAAGTCTATATTAGATGCTATCAACCAAACGATTGAACTTGTTGATAAAGGTGAACTAAGAGTTGCTGAAAAAAATGGTAATGAGTGGGTGGTTAATCAGTGGGTTAAAAAAGCGATAATGTTAAGTTTTAGAACTCATGATATGGATTCATTGAGTGGCCCATATAGCAGTTGGTATGACAAGTCTCATTTACTAAAAGGTAAAACAGCAAATTGGACTAAGGAAGATCATATAAAAGCTGGTTTTAGAATGGTTCCAAATTCTCCGGTTAGAAAGGGATCTTTTATTGGAAAAAATGCAGTGCTAATGCCTTGCTTTGTAAATATTGGAGCTTATGTAGATGAAGGAACTATGGTGGATACTTGGGCTTCTGTAGGATCTTGTGCACAAATAGGAAAGAACTGTCACATATCTGGTGGTGCTGGAATTGGAGGCGTATTAGAGCCAATGCAAGCTAACCCTACTATCATCGAAGATAACTGTTTTATTGGAGCTCGTTCAGAAATAGTTGAAGGAGTAATTGTTGGAGAAGGATCTGTATTATCTATGGGTGTATTTATTGGTCAATCTACAAAAATTGTTTATCGAGAAACTGGTGAAGTAATCTATGGAAAAATTCCACCCTACTCAGTAATAGTTCCAGGCAGCCTTCCAAGTAAAGATGGTAAAGGACCTGCTTTATATTGTGCAGTAATTATTAAACAAGTTGATGAAAAAACTAGATCTAAAACTTCTATTAACGACTTATTAAGAGACTAAATGCCAACTTACAATGAAATCACATTAGCTAAAGAGCTAATAAGATTTCCAAGCATTACACCAATTGATGCTGGAGTAATGAAATTTCTAGCTAAAAAATTAACTGCTATTGGATTTAAATGTAAGATTTTAGAGTTTAAAGATAAAAACTCTAAACCAGTTAAAAATCTATATGCAAGATTAGGTAATTCTCAACCAAACTTTATGTTTGCTGGTCATTTGGATGTAGTACCTCCAGGAAATATAAAAGATTGGACGATTAAACCTTTTAGTCCAGCTATTAAAAAAAATCATCTTATTGGTAGAGGTGCTAATGACATGAAAAGTGCAATTGCAAGCTGGGTTGTTGCTGTAAATAGCTTTGTATCAAATAATAAAAAGATTAACGGATCAATTAGTTTATTAATTACTGGTGATGAAGAAGGTGTTGCAATTAATGGTACTAAAAAAGTAGTTGATTACTTAAAAAAGAAAAAAGAAAAAATAGACTTTTGCTTAGTTGGTGAACCAACAAACCCTAATAAACTTGGTGAAATGATTAAAATTGGTAGAAGAGGAAGTATCAATGCTGAATTGACTATAATTGGAACTCAAGGTCATGTTGCATATCCTCATCGGGCTAAAAATCCATCGACTTCATTGATCAAAATACTGAATGAAATAAAAGAAATAAAATTTGATAAAGGAACAAAAGACTTTCAGCCAACAAATTTAGAAGTAACTAAAATTAATATCTATAATACAGCTGATAATGTTATTCCAGGACTTGCAAGAGCCACATTCAACATAAGATTTAACAATAAACACTCATCTTCTAGCTTAAAGAATAGATTAAATAAAATTTTCAAAAAAATTACTAAAAAAGATAAATCTAATTTTGAAGTAGAATATCGTGTATCAGGCGAAGCTTTTTTAACTAAGCCTAATAAAACAACTTATATGATTCAAGATGTAATAAAAAAAATTACAAAAATTAAACCTCAATTGTCTACAACAGGTGGAACTTCAGATGCAAGATTTATTAGAAAAATTGCTCCATGTTTAGAATTTGGTCTAGTAGGTAAAACAATGCACAAAGTAGATGAGGCAGTGTCTATTTCAGATCTAAAAAAATTGACTAAAATATATCATAATATTTTAGAAAATTATTTTAAATGAAAACTGGTTTAATAACCTCAGACACTTATCAAAATCACAATACAGGCGACGGTCATCCAGAGAAAATTGATAGAGTTACGGTAGTTATCGATAACTTTAAAAAGTTAGATAATAAAAATTTAATTTGGAAAAAACCTTCAAAATTTGACCGATCACTTTTAGAAATAACTCACAATTCTGATTATATAAATTTCGTAGAAAAATCTTTTCCTGAAAAAGGATTATCTTTTTTAGATGGAGATACGATTGTCTCCCCTGGAAGTAAGGATGCCACGTCAGATGCAGTAGGTTCAATCATTACAGCTATTGATGGTGTTCAAAATAAAAATTTTAACAATGCATTTTGTGCTGTCAGGCCTCCAGGGCATCATGCAGAGAAAAATAAAGCTATGGGTTTTTGCATCTATAACAATGTAGCTGTTGGAGCCAATTATCTTATAAATAAATATAAACTTAAAAAAGTAGCAATTATTGATTTTGATGTTCATCATGGAAATGGCACTCAAGATATTTTTTATGATAATGAAAAAGTTCTATATATTTCTACTCATCAATACCCTTATTACCCTGGGTCAGGCACTAATGATGAAAAAGGAAAACATAACAATATATTAAATATTCCTTTGCCAGCAGGAACAACCTCTGAAGAATATTTAAATGCCTATGAATTTGTACTTAAAAAAATTAAAGAATTTAAACCTGAATTTATCTTACTTTCTGCAGGGTTTGATGCCCATAAAGATGATCCATTGGCACAACTTCAATTAGAGTCAAAAGATTTCTATAACATTACTAAAAGAACACTAGAGCTATCAAAACAATATTGTGATGGAAAAGTAGTGTCAATTTTAGAAGGTGGATACGATCTATTAGCACTTCAAGAAAGCACTGAGATGCATGTAAAAGCTTTACTAGAATTTAATTGATAATTTCTCAATACGCATTAAAGAACTCACAATGAAACTTTATAAAATTCAAAAATCTAACATCGACAAAAGGGGACGTGGCCTTTATGCTGCAAAAGATATTAAGGAAGGTACTAGAATTGTTGATTATGTTGGTAAAGTTATCACCAAGAAACAAACTGAAGCGACTAAAAGGTTTGATAATGCAAAACCTATCTACTTATTTAACTTAAATAAGAAATATGACATGGATGGAGACGTGTCTTGGAACCCTGCACGTTTAATAAATCACTCTTGTTCTAATAACTGTGATTATAACGGGACAGGTTTAAAATTATGGGTGATTGCTATAAAAGATATTAAAAAAGGTGAAGAGATAACAGCCGATTATGGCTTTGGCTACGATGAAGATTATAAACAATTCAAATGCATGTGTAAGTCAAAAAATTGTTGTGGCTATATTGTTCGAGCAGAGTCTAGATGGAGAATTAATAAAAAATTTAGTATTAGTCAACAAAAAGCTAGTAAATAACTTTTTCTAAAAATAATCCCTCAGCAGGCGCTGGTGGTGCACAAAGAATTCTTTTTTTTGATTTAACAATAAATTCAAATTTTTTTAAATTCCATTTATTTTCAGCCAGGTATTTTAAACTACCTACCATTGATCGTACTTGTTGTTGTAAAAATGATTGTGATTTAAACTGTATTTCAATTTTTCCAGCATTTGATTTAATGAAAACCGATTTCATAGTTTTAATTGGACTTTTTGCATTACAACTTGATGCCCTGAAAGTAGAAAAATCTTTAGTACCTAAAAGTTTTTTTGCCCCTTTTTTCATTAACTCAATATCTAATTTTTTAATTATGTGCCAACCTCTTTCTTTCTCTAGAGAAGGCTTACTTAATCTATTAAAAATTATATATTTATAAATTCTTTGTTTAGCAGAATGTCTTGCATGAAATTTTAAACTTCTTTTTTTAATTACTAAAATAGAAATACCTTTATCATTTATAAAATGATTAATTGATTTCAATAACTTATCTAAATTTTGAATTTCTTTTTTACAGTCAAAATGAGCTGACTGCTCTATTGCATGGACACCAGTGTCTGTTCTTCCAGATCCTATCAAGACCACTTTTTCTTTTAAAAGTTTTGACAACTTAACTTGTATTTCTTTTTGAATTGATTTTCCCTTAGATTGTATTTGCCATCCAACAAAACTAGTTCCTATATATTCTATTAAAATTTGATATCTAAACATTTGTTAATCTTGAACCTTTTGTTATTTGAGAACCAAGAACAAATTCATTAATATTTTGAGGCTTTTTTCCTTGTCTTTGAATTTCAATAACTTTTATAGATTTTTCATTTCCACAGCTAATTTCAAAATCACTAGTCATTACTTCACCTATTTCACCACTTTTAGTGCCTAATTCTGCTTTTAAAATTTTGTATCTTTCTTCTTTAAAAATAAAAAAGGCTCCAGGGCTTGGGTATAATCCATTTATTTTTCCAATAATACTTTCTGCATTATCATTCCACTGAATTTCACCCTCTGACTTTTCAATTTTAGAGGCGTAAGTTGCTTTTGAGTCATCTTGTTCTTTAAATGTTAGTTTATCTTCGAATATATTGTTTACATTTTCTATAATTTTTTTTGAAGCTAAAATTGAGAGTTTATTTGATATAATTTCTGCATTATCACTATCTTTAATTTCTACTCTATAGCTATTGCAAACTGGACCAGTATCAAGTTTTTCTCCTATTCTCATAATACTAATTCCCGTTTCTTTTTCTAAATTCATAATAGATCTTTGAATGGGTGCTGCTCCTCTCCACTTCGGTAGAAGGGAAGCATGAATATTTATAAAACCTTTTTTAGCAAGATTCAAAAATTCTTTGGGTATTATTTGACCGTAAGCCACAACAATTACCAAATCTAGATCTAGTTGTTTTAAATGTTCATACTCTTCTTTATTTTCTTTTAATGTATTTGGTGTTCTGCAATTTATATTGCAGTCTTCAGCGGCAGTTTGTATTAGTGACTTATTTATTTTTTGACCTCTTTGAGATTTTTTTGGTGGCTGTGTGTATACAGTAGGTATTATATAATTTTTTTCATACAAAGATTTTAAAATCGGTACAGCAAATAATGGTGTACCCATAAAGACAATTTTTTTTGCCATTTTAAACGATTATTCTATTAGACTTAATTTTAGAAAGTTTTTTAATTATCATAGATTTTTTTAATTTAGATAAATAATCTATAAATAAAATTCCTTCTAAATGATCCATTTCATGCTGAATACAGGTTGCCAATAATCCATCTGTTTTCAATAATTGTTTTTTTCCATTGTAATCTAAATATTCAACTTCACATTCATTTGGTCTTTCTATTTCAGCAAACTGGTCTGGGACAGATAAACAGCCCTCTTCATATTTTGATGTTTTATCATTTTTCTTTTTAATTACTGGATTAACAAAATATTTTGGTTCTTTTTTATCTTCATCTCTACTTATATCCATCACTATAATTCTTTTAGGTACACCTATTTGAATTGCTGCAAGACCTATTCCAGGTGCCGCATACATAGTATCCAACATATCATCCATAAGCTTTCTTTCGTCGTCACCAACACTTTCAACTGGTTTAGAAATCTGTCTTAATAGCTTGTTTGGTTCTGTTAAAATTGGTTTAACTGTCATAATCACTGATTATTTTAGTATAAATTTTAAACTTTTAAAGGAAGAACTTTAAAGAGTATCCTATTTCTTAGTGGATCTGCATTTAACTGATTAAGTGTGCTTATAATAAAGTATAATGTGTCCTCATCAATATTGTTTAAATTGTCCTGCCCTATAATCTCAACAATTCTAAGCAATGCAGCAGCCATATCGCCACTGTTAACAAATATTTGAATATCAGATGGTATTTCTGATTCATTTATTTGATATAAATCATTATACTTCTCTAAAATTTTAATACCATCAGACTTAAAAGCTTCAACTAAAATTACATCTTTTTTAGAAAAAAAATATTTTTTGTTTTTTTTTATCTTTTTTAAGAAATCATTTATATCTTTTGTAGGATCTTTTTTTGATTTTAAATAATTTATTAATTTTGATTGATGTAAAATCTTATTATTTATTTTAATATTTGCTTGTTCTATTTCTTCATCATCTGAATTATTTAGATAAAACGTTGTAAAATTCGCAGGAATTTTATCTTCCTCTATATCTTTTAAAAAAGCTTTTAATTCTATGTTAAATGCGTTCTCAATACCATCATTCTTAAAAGAATTTTTAAGAGCATTCATTAACTGTAATTTATTCTCAATTTCAGTAGTAATTAAAATTCCTTGGTAAATTAGTGCTCTTGTCTCTATTGTTGAGAGCACTTTAGTTGACTCTTTAATATTTAATAATTGATTAATATTAAATTGAAATCTCTTATAAAGTTCAAATAATTCTTTTTCTGTATAATTTCCCTCATGTGTTGCTTTTTCAATACTAGTGATTTTCTCTATATCTGTAAGCTCAATATCTCTGATATTATCTAATAGATTTGAAGTTGATAAATATTTCCATATTTGTCTGGATGTTGTATTTTTTGGTTCGAATTTAAATTCTGGATTTGTTCTGTGAGATAAGTGAAAATCTAAAATTGTTTTTTCTGAAACTTCTATTTCAGGTTCCGTATTATACCCCATCAAGTAATCAATTTTTTTGTTAAAAAACTTATCAATAAATCCTAATTCTGATTGAAGATCGATGAGCAATTGAGCTTCTTCTCTTTTATTATTATTAATTAAACAGTAAATATTAAATTTAGATAAATATAGATCCTGCATTGGTTCTTTAATTTTAGAAAAAATCTCACAAGCTTTTTTAACATTTGACTGAGATAGATAATGATCTACTAAATGCTTGGTAAGTTTTGGGTGCTCATTAATAATCTGATTATTTAATAAATATTTTTCAATTAAATCAAAGTTTGAATGTTTAATAAGCCACTTTGATTTAATTTCTAAAAACTGCTCTTTTGAAATATTCATTTCTGGATAATGTGCATTTGTTAATAATAAAATATCCAAAATCTCCGTAGCATCTCTTGAAAGTTCCAATTTATCTATTCTTTTAAAGATATTTAAAATTTGATCTCCATTAGAATTAGACCACATATTAATATCTAAACCATTTTCTGCAGGATCATAAATTCCAACTAACTTTGTTTCTTTTGAAATTAAAGTTTGTGTTTCCTCTATACTTAATTCTCCTTCTTTTTGGGACTGCATTTCATAAATACCATTCTGTAGAATATTTTTTTCAGCTTCGTCTTCAATTGAGGTTGTGTTTTCTTCAGGCTTTTTTTCACCTACTTTCCAAATATCAACTGGTTCTTGTGAATTGGTTGCATAACCAAAAAATAAAGAAAATAATATAACTAAAAAATAGTTCTTACTTAACAATTTTGAGTTTTTCATTAGGGATGATTTTTTCAATATCTTTATTTGGAGATGGAAATTCAATTTTCCCAAGTAGCACGGTGACTCCAATAAAAATAATTATTACCAAGGCTATTTTGATTAATAGACTTTTACTGCTACCACTGCTTGTGTTTTTTGAAAATTGCATATATTCTTTAATAATTTCAAATTAAGACATATTTGTGTTTTTTCAATAAAGAAAGTTTATGAATTCAAATAAAAACCTCGTTTTTTTAGGTATGATGGGGTCAGGTAAATCCTCTATTGGAGCCATGGTTTCAAAAAAATTAAACATCCCATTTATTGATATAGACAATTTAATCGAAGAGCATGCTGGAATGACCGTCTCAGAAATATTTGAAGTAAATGGTGAGGACTACTTTAGAAATTTAGAGGAAAAAATAACAATTAAATCTTTAAAACACAAAAATGTTGTTGTTTCCTTGGGTGGAGGTGGTTTTATTAATGACAAGATCAGAAAAGATATTTTAACAAATCATTTTTCATTTTGGCTTAATTGGGATGATTTAGTTTTAATTAAAAGAATTAAAGGTAATAAAAAAAGACCCTTAGCCTCAAAATCGACTGAGCAAGAAATTAAAGCCATTATTAACAGAAGAAAAAAAGTATACTCGAAAGCTAATTTTAAAATAAACTGTAATAAATTAACGAAAAATGAAATAGTTAAAACAATAATAAAAACATATGAGTTTAATTAAATTAAAAGTTAGTACTAACAGTCAAAAATATTCAATTATTATTGGAAACAATATCTTAAGCAAAATAAATAAATTTTTGAAAGAAAGTTCTATTAGCTTCAATCAATGCCTTCTTGTAGTTGATAAAAATGTTCCAAAAAATTTAGTAAAAAGTGCTTTAAAATCTTTACCAAAAGGATCAGCTACAATTCATTATTTTAATGCAAGTGAAAAAAATAAGAATCAAAAAAGTGTCAATGAAATCATATCAATTCTTTTAAAAAAAAATTTTAATAGAAATGACTGTTTAATTTCTATTGGTGGGGGTATTACTGGTGATGTGTCAGGCTTTGCAGCAAGTATGTATAAGCGAGGCCTAAGGTTTGTTAATATACCAACAACACTGCTTTCACAGGTCGACTCATCTATCGGAGGAAAAACTGGTGTAAACACCAAATATGGTAAGAACTTAATTGGCTCATTTTACCAACCCAGTCTTGTTATATCAGATATTAATTTTTTAAACTCTTTACCAAAAAGAGAAGTTGTCTGTGGATATGGTGAAATTTTAAAACATTCCCTTATTGATGGAAAAAAGTTCTTTTCTTTTTTAAATAAGAATGGGAAAAAAATTTTAGAATTAAAAAGTCCTTTTATAAAGAAAGCTATACAACAAAGCTGCTTGATTAAAAAAAAAGTAGTTGAGACTGACGAAAAAGAATTGGGTATAAGAAAAATACTAAATTTTGGACATACCTTTGCCCATGCTTTTGAAGCAACACTACGTTATTCAGCAAGATTAAATCATGGTGAAGCAGTTATTCTTGGTGTTAAAACTGCTGCAAAATTTAGTTTGTTAACTAAAATTTTGAGTAGAAAAGAATTCAACTTAATTAACGATCACTTAAATGATCTAAGTCTTCCAAGAGATATTAATAAATTCTTTTCAATAAAAAATTTAAATACAATTTTATCCTTTATGAAAAAAGATAAAAAAAATAATACAAAGAAAGTTAATTTAGTTTTACTTAAAAAAATAGGTTCCCCAGTTTACAAATTACAGTTTAATGAAAAAACTATTAATCTCTTTTTAAAAAAAGAATTAACTAAGTAGTATTTGAATAGAATGTATGTATTTTTTCAACTCATGATCTAAAATATTATATATTTTCTTGGTTGATTCTATCTTATTTAATTTTTTTAGCTCTTCAGATTTAATAATTAATTTTAAATGGAACATTCCTTCTTGGTTTCCTTTATGATTTTTATGTAAAAAACTTTTATCTTCTATTTTAAAATCTTGCATAACAATTTCTGCTTCAATTTTACTTTTAACAATTTCAATTAATTCGTTTATATTCATAAATAATAATTTATTACTATATAGCATGAAAAATATTTGTGATTGGAATAATTGCTTTGATACTGGTGAATATAAGGCACCAATTGAGAAAGATAATAGCAAACGCTATAGACTACTTTGCTTGGCTCACGTTAAAGAATTCAATAAAAATTGGAATTATTTTAAGGGAATGGATGATGAACAGGTATTTGATTTTTTAAAGTCAGATATGACTTGGCACAAACCCACTCAAAGCTTTAGCTCTTCAGATAACTTTTTTAAAGTTCTATGGAACAATACTTTAAAAGATGAGTTTGATAAGACTAAACTTAGAGGTGAATATAATCATATGAATCAATTCAAATTTGATGCTAATGATATTAAAGCTTTTAGTATTCTGGGTGTTTCAGTTGGCCAAAAATGGGGGCAAATACAGGATAAGTTCAAAACTCTTGTCAAAAAATTTCACCCTGATATTAATTTGGGAAATAAAGAATACGAAGAAAAACTTAAATTAATTACTTTGGCTTATACTCAGCTAAAAAATACTTATAAGGAAAAAATTGACACCTGATTTAAACATACAGCCAGACATTAAAATGTCTTTAAAACAAAGTTTTGGAATTGACTCAGATATGGAGGTTGATGCTTTCTCTAAAAGAAGCGAATACGTTCCTGAAATAGACAAAAATTATAAATTTGATAGAGATACTACTCTTGCAATTATATCAGGCTTTGCTTTCAATAAGCGTGTCTTGGTTCAGGGTTATCATGGCACAGGAAAGTCTACCCATATTGAACAAATTGCAGCTAGATTAAACTGGCCTTGTATTAGAGTAAACCTAGACAGCCATGTAAGCAGGATTGATCTTATTGGAAAAGATGCAATCGTTGTAAAAGATGGCAAACAAATTACAGAGTTTAAAGAAGGTATTTTGCCCTGGTCAATCCAAAACCCAGTTGCCCTTGTTTTTGACGAGTATGATGCGGGAAGACCAGATGTGATGTTTGTTATTCAAAGAGTATTAGAAGCTGAAGGAAATTTTACTCTTTTAGACAAAAATAAAGTTATAAAACAAAACAAATTTTTTAGATTATTTGCAACTTCAAATACTGTTGGTTTAGGTGATACAACTGGATTGTATCATGGTACTCAACAAATAAATCAAGGACAAATGGATAGATGGAATATTGTAACATCTCTAAACTATCTTAGCCTCGATAGAGAAATGGAAATTGTTCTTGCTAAAAATAAAAATTTAAACAATCCAAAAGGCAAAGAAAAAGTATCTAATATGATTAAAGTTGCATCTTTGACTAGAAAAGGCTTTATAGCAGGAGATATATCAACAGTAATGAGTCCAAGGACCGTACTTCACTGGGCTGAAAATGCTGAAATTTTCAAAGACACAGGTTATGCTTTTAGAGTTACTTTTTTAAATAAATGTGACGATATAGAGAAAAATACAATAGCTGAATATTATCAGAGATGTTTTGGGGAAGAGTTGCCAGAGTCGATGGTCAATATTCAGATCTAAATGAGCTCAAAAGAAGATAATTTTAAGGAGCAATTTAAACAAGCTTTAATTTCTACTGCTAAAGTAATTTCTGAAGATTATAAATTAGATGTTAAAAAATTAGATAAAGATTTAAGTAATAAAAAGACTGGTTTTTTTGATGTAACTAATTTATCAAATAAGAGTGATTTTGTTAGACTAAGAGCAGAAACTGACTCTGGCGCACTAAAGAAAAAATTTTCAAATAAGGAAATATTTAACAAAAATCTACCTAATAATCCTTCTTGTAAGTCTTTATATAATATTGCTGAAAAAATTAGATATGAACTTCTAGGTGGAAAAATGCTCAAAGGAGTTGGAAAAAATTTAAGTGAAAACTATAGCCAAAAAATATTATCTAGTCATAAAGAGCAATTAAAAAATAAAGAAGATGTTCCTGTGGCTGAAGCATTTGAACTATATATGCTAAATAAATTCTTCAAATTAAAGCTCAACGATGTGTCTGAAAAAATGTTAGGTTTTTGGAAAAAAGAATTTGACGAATCAATTGATAAACATTTTGATTTTTTAAATAAAAATTTGGAGGATCAAAATAATTATAGTTTGAAATTTTCAGAAATTTTAGAAGATATGAATGTATTTGCTTCAAATAATGAAGAGAATAATGAAGAAAACGATGAACAAGAAAATGAGCAAGACAATAGATCTGAGAACGATAATGATGGTCAGTCTGATGATAAAGAGGAAGAAAGCAAACAAGATGATAGTCAGACTAGTTTAGATGCTGGTTTTGATCTTAGCGATCAGCAAATGGAAGACCAATTAGAAGATTCGGATTCTTTAAAAGAAAGTACAGAAAATGTTTTACAAAAAACAAATATTAATAATATTGATCAAGATTATAAGGTATTCACCACAGAATTTGATGAAATTGCAAAAGCTGAAATATTAGAAGACATGAAAGAAACTCAAAAGTTAAGAAAAAATTTGGACCAGCAACTTGTAGGGTTTCAAGATTTAATTACTAAGCTTGCTAACAAACTACAAAGACAACTGCTTGCAAAACAAAATAGAGCGTGGGAATTTGATTTAGAGGAAGGTTTATTGGATAGCTCAAAATTAACTAGAATAATTATGGATCCTTATAATTCTTTATCTTTTATGAAAGAAAAAGATCTTGATTTTAAAGACACAATAGTAACCCTATTAATAGATAATTCTGGGTCTATGAGAGGTCGGCCGATAACAATTGCAGCACTTTGTGCAGATATATTGTCTAGAACCTTAGAAAGATGCTCAGTAAAAGTAGAGGTTTTAGGCTTTACCACAAAAAATTGGAAAGGTGGTAAGAGCAGAGAAGCTTGGACAAAAAATGATAAACCAAAAAATCCTGGAAGATTAAATGATTTAAGACATATAATTTATAAAGGTGCAGACACGCAGTGGAGGCAGGCTAAAAATAATATAGGTTTAATGCTTAAAGAAGGATTATTAAAAGAAAATATTGATGGGGAAGCTATTTCGTGGGCCTATAATAGAATTAAAAAAAGAAAAGAAGAAAGAAAAATACTCATGGTCATTTCAGATGGTGCCCCAGTTGACGACTCAACTTTATCAGTCAATTCTGGAGATTTTTTAGAAAAACACTTGAAGAAGATGGTTAAATTCATAGAAACCAAAAGTGATGTTGAAATTTTAGCTATCGGTATTGGGCATGATGTTTCTCGATATTATGATAAAGCTATTAAGATAACAGATGTACATGAGCTTGGAGATGTGATGATCTCTCAACTGAGTGGCTTATTTGAAAATAAAAAAAAACTACACTAAAGCTTTAACAAGTCTTCATTTTTCCATTTAATACTAACTTCAGCCCCATCTCTTGTTTGAGAATTTCTGCATAAAATATTTGCGTAATTTTTTTCAAGTAGTGTTTTGCCTATAAAAATCCCAAGACCTAATCCAGATTTTGATTTTATTGAAGACTTAACAGATTTTATATAAGGCTCACCAATTTTACTCAAAACATCTTTTGGATATCCCTCTCCATCATCCTCAATCATAACTTCAGTTAAATCACTATCACTTTTTATATTAATAAAAATTTTATTTACAGAAAACTTATTTGCATTACCAATAAAATTTCTTAATCCATAAATAATTTCTATTGATTTAGTTATATTTAGTGGATTTGAATTTTGATCATAATTAACAATAAATTCTTTCTTGCTTGTTTGTTGGAATGATTTGACTATTTCACTCACATAGTCTGCCATTGTTAAATCACCATCAATAAAATCATCTTCGATAACTGGGTTTAATGTTAATTTTTTTAAAATCTCACTACATCTCTCTATTTGACTAGATAACAACTCAATATCTTTTTTAACATCTTTATTATCTTTAAATTGCTCTAGTAAATCAGTGGAGATAATCTTTATTGTTGAAAATGGTGTACCCAATGAATGTGCTGCAGCAGCAGCTTGTCCACCTAATGACAATAACTCATGTTCTTTGGACATAATTTCTTCCATTTTATTTAGTGCCTCTTTCCTTATTCTAGACTCCGATCCAAAGGTTAAGGCAAAATAATTTAAAAAAATTAAAGCAATAATTAATGCTATTGGAATTGAATAATAATAATAACTATCTACATGAAAATGTTCATTAACTGGATAGGGTAAAGGTTGATTAAAAAAGGTAAGAAAAATAATCATTAAGACTGTGAAGCTGACTAACAATAAATTACTTCTAAAACTTAAATTAGATGATGAAAATATAGCTGGAATAATCAAAAAAATTGAAAAAGGATTTATAATTCCACCTGTTAAATAAATCAAACAACTCAGTTGCACAATATCAATAAATAAAAAAAGAAATGCAGTTTTATCTAATAGCTGAGTGTTCTTATTTATGTAGATTAAATAAAGATTAGTTAGAACTCCAATTAAAATTATTGAATTTTCTAAAATTAAATTGAATTTAAAATCAAATACAAAGTAAATAAGATTAATTGTTACAAGTTGACCAATAATAGCAATCCACTTTAGGTTGATGTAAGTCGATTTTTTTAATGAAAAATATTTCGAAGTTTCGAAAAACTTCATTATTAGATATCTAGATTTTGAACATTAATTGCATTTGAAACAATAAAATCTTTTCTTAATGCAACATCATTGCCCATTAGTGTGTGTATTAAATCTTGATCTTTTTTTATATCTTTTGAGTATTGTACTTGTAATAAATTTCTTGTTTCAGGATCTAACGTAGTATTCCATAGCTCTTCAGGATTCATTTCTCCAAGTCCTTTGAACCTTTGAATGCTCATTCTAGATTTTTCATCTTCATAAACCCTGGTAAATTCTTTTGTTCCTTTTTTTATTTTTTGTAATTCTTTGTTATTCTTTAAAATATAATCTTCCAACTCTTTTTCATCCTTTATATAAATTCCTTTTGTTCCCTTATTGATCTTGAATAAAGGTGGCTGTGCAAGATAAACATGTCCATTTTCAATTAGTTTATTAAATGGTTTGTTGTTAAAGAATGTTAGTAACAATGCTCGTATATGAGAACCATCAACATCAGCATCAGTCATGATAATAATTTTTCCATATCTTAAATCTTTCAAATCAATATCTTCAACTTTTGGATCAAGACCAAGTGCATTAATTAAGGTCACAACCTCATTAGACGACATCATTTTTGCTAAAGATTTAGTTCTATGTTCACTACCATCTCTATTGCTATTTTTTTTAAGAACAATCTCTTCCACATACGTATTAAGAATTTTACCTCTAAGGGGTAAAACGGCTTGATTTGACCTATTTCTTCCCTGTTTAGCAGAACCACCAGCAGAATCTCCCTCAACAATAAATAATTCTGTTCCTTCTTGTTTGCCTATTTGACAATCTGCTAATTTTCCAGGCAGTCCACTTAACTCTAAAGCACCTTTACGTCTAACATTTTCTCTAGCTTTTCTAGCAACATCTCTTGCTAGAGCTGCCTGCATAACTTTAGCTAAAATAATCTTTGATAAAGTTGGATTTTGATCAAACCATATTGAAAGTTTTTCACTAACAATACTTTCTACAATCATTCTAACTTCTGATGAAACAAGTTTATCTTTTGTTTGAGAAGAAAATTTAGGATCAGGTATTTTTGCTGAAATTACACATGTAAGACCTTCTTTAATATCATCTCCTGAAATAGTTAATTTATTTTTTTTTAATAAATTATGTTCTGTAGCATATTTATTAATTACTCGAGTTAGAGCACTCCTAAACCCTAGTAAATGAGTACCACCATCTTTTTGATAAATATTATTTGTGTATGGATAAATATCCTCTCCATAACTTGCATTCCACTTCAAAGAACATTCAATTTCTATATTATTTTTTTTTCCTTCAATATAAATTGGCTTCTTAAATAAATCATTTCCTGTTTTATTTATAAGTTTTTCTCTTTTTTCATCTAAAAAATCGACAAATTCTAAAACTCCCCCATCAAACTTAAATACAATTATTTTTTCTTTTTTTTGATTTAAGTCATTAACAGTTATCTTTATTCCCTTATTCAAAAATGCAAGTTCACGCATTCTTTTAATGATTATATTTGGAATAAATTTTATTGAAGAGAATATTTCTTTTGATGGTAAAAATGTTATTTGCGTTCCAGTTTCTTTTGACTTTCCTATATCTTTAAGAGGTGCTTTTGAGGCCCCATCTTTAAATTCCATAAAATATTTTTTTCCGTCTCTATCTATTTCTAATTTTAATTTCTCTGATAATGCATTTACAACTGAGACTCCTACACCGTGTAAACCACCTGAAACCTTGTATGAATCGTGATCAAATTTTCCTCCAGCATGAAGCTGGGTCATAATAACTTCCGCAGCAGACATTTTTTCACCCTTATGCATATCAACAGGTATTCCTCTTCCATCATCTCTAACCGTAATAGTTCCATCAGAATTTATCTTAACATCTATATTTTTACAGTGTCCTGCTAAAGCTTCATCAATTGAGTTATCAACGACCTCATAAACCATATGATGCAAACCTGTTCCATCATCAGTATCACCAATGTACATTCCTGGTCTTTTTCTAACAGCCTCAAGGCCTTTTAAAACTTTGATGGAATCTGCTTGATATGTTGGGCTGTTTTTCATATTTTTGTAATGGAAATTAGATATTTATAACATTTTTATAAAAAAAAGAGGGAATTTAATTAGATTAATCCACAAAAAATGGATGAATAAGTCCCTTTTTTAAATGGTTTTTGAATGAAGACGAGAAAATTTTACTAATAATTATTAAATTTTATGAGTAAATTTTTTAAAATCATAAATATTTAGATCTACATTGTTATCTCTATTGGGATCTATATCTCTCAAAACTTCAAATGGTTTAACTAGGTTGAATGGTTCAATTGTAAGATTTATTTCTCTAAACCTTCCTTCTGTTTTTAAATCAAAATTATTCTTTAAAAGTGGGTCAGAAGTAATTCCTACATACTGAGTATTACCAGCTTTTATCTTGTCTAAAATATTATCAATATTATCATTTTTAAGGTGAATAAAGACATGTCTTATTAAGATAAAGTCAAAGTCTTCTATGAATTTAAAATCATTATTAATAAAATCTTTACAAATAAATTGAATCTTATCATTTCTATATTTTTTGTTATTTTGATTTATTAATTTTTCAACAATATCCACTCCATGATAAGACTCATAATCTATATCTTCTAATAAATTAGACATCCAATTAAAATCTCCACAACCAATATCTAAAATTTTCTTTATATTATTTTTTTTAAAGAAAGACTTTAAATCTATTTGTAATTGTAAAGTATTTTCAAAATTTGAACCTTTGCCACTTCTTGATTGATTACTATTTACATCATAATTTATCCAGTAACCTGAGTCAAAAATATTTTTAAATATTTTTTTTCTTATAAAATTTTCACTAAAAAAAAATTTTGTAAATCGATATGAATAAAATTTTCTTAAGAAGTAGCTTATTTTAAAATATTTATTTTTTTTTTTCATTAAAATCTTTTTATAATATTTAAATCGAAATTTTAATCAAAATATGATGGAGAGACAGGGATTCGAACCCTGGGTACCTTTAACAGTACACACACTTTCCAAGCGTGCTGATTAAACCACTCTCACACCTCTCCATATTTTTTTAAAATTCTAAAACTTCAAAGTTTTCATATTTTAGTAAAATTTTTTGTTTGACTCTTTATTAGTAAATATTCTTCACAATTTTCTTTAAATTTTATATCACGAGCTTTTCCCCTATCTTTGCTATAAAGTTCTATTAATGCATCAATTGTTGTATGTTTTTTATAAATTGATTTTATTTTCTTAAAAAATAGTGGCTGTTCTATTAATTGAAATAAATTTATTATATCTTTTTTTAAAATTTTATTTAAATAAATTGAAATCCATAAATCATCATTAAAGAATAATCTTTTGTTATTAATAACAAACTTATTAAAAAACTCTAAAATACCTTTTAAAAAATGAGTATTAATCATAAAGCCATCTGCACCTTGACCTACTTTACAATCTTCAATGTTAAAAACACAAAAACTATAAGCCCTATCAAGATCTTTTAAAGCTTCTTTATTAAAGATATTAAGCATATCTTTATTATAAATGTGATCGTCATCAATTAAAATTACATATTCATAATCCATCAAATATTCTAAAGAACCTAACAGTTTGGTGCCTGGACCATAATCTTTGCATCTAATTATTTTGAGGTTTTTAAAAATTTTTTCTAATCGTAAAATATTATGTTTTGAGTCAGGGTACCTTTTATATTTTAAAGGAATATTTAAAAATATTTTTTGAGGTTTTTTTATTTGATCATTAATGGATCTAATTGTTTTTTCTAATGTTGGAAATCTTGGAGGTATACTGGTTAAAGAAACACAAAAATTTTTCATTTTATTAAATATCTTTGTTTATTTTCAAAACTCCTATAAAGGCTTCTTGTGGTATTTCAACTTTTCCAAACTGTTTGCCTCTAGCTTTCCCTTTTTTCTGCTTGTCTAATAATTTTCTCTTTCTATCTCTGGCACCACCACCATGAATTTTTGTTAAAACATCTTTTTTAAAACCCTTAATAGTTTCTCTTGCTATGATCTTTCCTCCAATTGCTGCCTGAACTGGAATCATAAAATTATGTCGCGGGATTAGATCTCTTAATTTTTCACAAACTTCTCTTCCAACTGTTTGAGCAAAATCTTTATGGACCATCATTGATAGTGCATCAACTGGTTCGGCATTAACAAGTATTCCCAATTTTACTAAATCTCCTTCTCTATGACCTATAATTTCATAATCAAAACTTGCATAACCACTGGTCATTGATTTAAGTCTATCATTAAAATCAAAAACAACTTCGTTTAGAGGAATTTCATAATTTAAAACTGCCCTATTACCCGAATAACTTAAGTTTGTTTGTACTCCTCTTTTATCCTGGCATACCTTTATAATTGCTCCTAAATATTGATCAGGTGTAATAATTGTTGCTTTAATCCAAGGTTCTTCAATAAAATTTATTAACGTAGGCTCTGGTAAGCTTGAAGGGTTTTGTAACTCTGTTATTTCCCCTTTGTTCATATGAACTTTATAAACTACTCCAGGTGTTGTGGTTAATAAATTTATATCAAATTCTCTTTCTAATCTTTCAGTTATAATTTCTAAATGTAAGAGGCCCAAAAAACCACATCTAAAGCCAAGACCTAATGCAGATGAAGATTCTGCCTCATATGAAAAACTAGCATCATTTAATTGAAGTTTACCTAAACCATCTTTTAGTTTTTGATATTCAGAGCTATCTACAGGAAACAATCCACAAAATACAACTGGCTTACTTGGTTTAAATCCTGGAAGTGCCTCTTGAATTGGTTTAGTTGCATCACAAATAGTATCTCCAACTTTTGTTTCTGATAAAATTTTTATTCCTGTTGTTATAAAACCAATTTCTCCTGCATTTAATTCATTAACATCAGTTGCTTTTGGAGTAAATACACCTACTTTTTCAATTATATATTCTTGGTTAGTGGACATCATTTTAATCTTCATATTTTTAGAAATTTTTCCGTTAATAACTCTAACTAAAATAACCACCCCTAAATAAGTGTCATACCAACTATCAACTAATAAACATTTCAAATCTGCATCTTTTTCTCCTTCTGGAGCAGGTAGTGACACAATAATTTGCTCTAGAATATCTTCTATGCCTTCGCCTGTTTTTCCAGAGCAAGGTATGGCATTTTCAGTATCGATACCTATAACTTCTTCTATTTCTTGTTTTGTTTTTTCTAAGTCTGATGCTGGTAAATCAACTTTATTTAATACTGGAACTATTTCATGTTTGGTGTCTAAAGCTTGATAAACATTAGCCAATGTTTGAGCCTCTACTCCTTGGGTACTATCAACAATTAAAATAGATCCTTCACATGCATACAAAGATCTACTTACTTCATAACTAAAATCTACGTGTCCTGGAGTATCAATAATGTTTAGAATGTACTCTTTACCATTTTTTGCTTTATAATTAAGTTTAACTGTTTGAGCTTTAATAGTTATTCCTCTTTCTCTCTCAATATCCATTGAGTCTAAAACTTGTGCCTTCATCTCTCTTTCAGTTAGACCGCCACAACTATGAATTATCCTATCTGCGATTGTCGATTTGCCGTGATCAATATGCGCAATGATTGCAAAGTTTCTGATGTGATCAATTTTTGTCATGATTACGATCTAATCTTAGCACCAGTTTTAGATTCAACAGCAGAAATAATAAGTTGATTAATTTTGTTTAAATCATCTTCTGTCAATGTTTTTTCTAAAGATTGAATAATTACATTTAATGCAATTGATTTTTTGCCTTCAGGAATATTGGTTCCTTCATAAACATCGAATACTTTGACAGATTTTATTAACTCTTTATCTACATTGGAGATAGTTTCAATTAATTCTTGAACTTTAAAATTTTTATCCAAAACAAAAGCAAAATCTCTTTCTGATTTTTGAAAATCTGAATATTTGTACTGGGTTTTTTGATCTTTCAATGATTTTTTTGGTTGTTTTAAATTATCTAAAAATATTTCAAACCCCACTAATGCTTCAACTTTAATATCTAATTTTTTTAATATACCTGGGTGAATATCACCAAAAAAAGCTACTACTTTTTCATTTCCTTTATTTAAAAATATTCTTCCTGATTTTCCAGGGTGATAATAGCTTGGTGTTTCATCATCAATATAGAGCTTGTCTTTATTATAACCTGCTTCAACTAAACTTTTGATGACATCACTTTTAACATCAAATACATCTACTAATCTTTCTTTTTCTAGCCAATTATGCCTAGCCAATTTTCCTGATCTTAATCCAGTAGCTACAGTCTGTTGCTCACCTGGCTCAGATCCTAAAAAAGTTGGGCCTATTTCAAAAAATGACAAATCTTTAAATCCTCTTCCTAAATTCTTATTCAAATGGATAATTAAATTAGAAAAAATTGAATTTCGCAAAACGTTCAAATCAGAACTTATAGGATTAATTATTTTAATTTCTTTGTTATTTTCAATGAATAACTGATTAATTTTACTATCAGTAAAAGACCATGTGATAGCCTCAAAATATCCCTTAGAAGCAATAGATCTTTGTAAAAAATGAAATAACTTTTGTTCTAAATTTAACGTTGGTTTTTTTCTAACTTTTTCAGGTTCAATAATTTTAATTTGATCATAACCCTTAATTCTTACAAGCTCTTCTATCACATCAACTTCTTGTGAAATATCTGGTCTCCAAGATGGTATAACGACATCAAGTAATCCTTTATTTTCTTTTATTTCAAATCCTAGGTTATCCAAGATTGTGATCATTTCTTTTGTGTCAATATTAAACCCAGTAATTTTTTCAAACAAAGAGGAATCAAATTTTAATGATTTTTTTTTAACATCTTCAATTTTTTGAATATCAAATTCACTAACCACACCACCACATATTTCTTGTATTAAGTTAGCTGCTCTTTCAAGTCCCTGGTCAATTGATAATGGATCAATACCTCTTTCAAATCTAAATTTTGCATCTGTATCTATATTCAGGATTTTAGATGATTTTCTGATTGATCGTGGGCTAAAGTAAGCAGACTCAATTAATACATTTTTTGTATCCAGCTCAGTTCCAGTTCTTGTGCCTCCTATTATGCCACCAAGACCTAATACACCTGACGCATCTGATATGACACACATCTCATCCTCTAATTTATACTCCTTATTATCTAATGCTTTGAATGTTTCACCTTTTTTAGAATTTCTTACAACTATTCCTTTGTCTATTTTATCAACATCGTATGCATGAAGTGGTCTATTCAAGTCAAACATTACATAATTTGTAATATCAACTATTGCCGAAATGGGTTTTTGGCCTAAAGAAATTATTTTGTCTTTTAACCACTCCGGACTTTCAGTATTTTTTACTCCGGTAATTAAACAACTTCCAAAAGAAGTACATCCTTGGTTTTTTTCTTTAATTATTTTTATACTGACTTTTTGTTTATTTTTTTGAACTAACTTCTCTGTTTTAAATTTTTTTAATGTACCAGAACCTGCTGCTGCTAAATCTCTAGCTATTCCTCTCACACCCAAGCAATCTGCTCTATTTGGTGTAATAGATATATCAATTACGTTTACACTGCTTTTAGGAAAATAGTTTTCTCCTACTTTTTTATTATATTTTTCTGATAAAAGCTCTATTATCCCATCACTTTCATTTGATAGATTAAGCTCTGACTCTGAACAAAGCATTCCATATGAAGTTACACCTCTTATTTTACTTACCATCAATTTCATTTGACTTTTTGGTACTACAGCACCAGGAGGAGCATAAATTGTTAACAAACCTTCTTTAGCATTTGGAGCTCCACAAACAACTTTTACTGGTTCACCTGACCCTATATCAACATCACATACTCTAAGCCTATCTGCATCAGGATGCTTTTCAGCCTTCAAAATTTTGGCAATTACAAATTCATCAAACTCTCCTAATTGATTATCAACACTCTCTACTTCTAAACCAATATCTGTAAGTTTATCGATGATTTGATTTTCATTAAGTTTGGTATCTAAATGATCTTTAAGCCATTCTGTTGTAATCTTCATCGGCTTAAGCCTCTATAGCTTGTTGGGACATCTATTGGATCAAATCCAAAATGATTTAGCCATCTATAGTCACAATCAAAAAAGGCTCTTAAATCATTAATGCCATATTTTAACATTGCGAGCCTATCTATTCCTATTCCAAATGCATAACCTTGGAATTCATCAGGATTTACTTTAACATTCTGTAAAACATTGGGATGAACCATTCCACAGCCTAAAACTTCTAACCATTTATCACCATCCCCAATTACTATTTTTCCATCTTTTATTTCATAACCAATATCAACTTCTGCTGATGGCTCTGTAAATGGGAAATGACTAGGTCTAAATCTCATTTTAATTTTATCAACTTCAAAAAACTCTTTAATAAAATAATTTAAGCATCCTTTTAAGTGCCCCATATTAATATTTTTATCAATATGTAGACCCTCAACTTGATGAAACATTGGTGTATGGGTTTGATCGCTGTCAGATCTATATGTTCTGCCTGGTGCAATTATTTTAAAAGGTGGTTTATCATTAAGCATTGTTCTAATTTGAACTGGAGAAGTATGTGTTCTTAATAATAGTTCTTTTGCATCATCTAGATAAAAAGTATCATGCATATCTCTTGCAGGATGGTTATCAGGTGTATTTAATGCAGTAAAATTATTATATTCATTTTCAACATCTGGTCCTTCTTCTACACTAAAACCAATTTCTGAAAAAATTGAAGAAATTTCATCTATGACTTGAGATACAGGATGAATTTTTCCCTGAACAAAAGGTCTTTCTGGTAAAGTTATATCTATTTTTTCTTTTTCTAACTTTTTGTTAATCTCTTTTGTTTCAATATCGTTAGTTTTTGTAGTAATCAAATTTTCAAGTTCATTTTTAACTAAATTTAAATCTGATGCAAAATTTTTTCTTTCTTCTTCTGCTAATTTTCCAAGCTGTTTAAATTGTGAACTGATTAACCCAGTTTTACCAAATAGTTCTGTTTTAATTTGATTAACTTGATTTAAATCTAAATTTTTTTTTAATTTTAAAAGAAATTCATCTTTTATTTTTTTAATATCAGGCATATTGAGAGATTATTTCTTCACCGAAGAAAAACAATAGTGAAGATTAATTTAGTGCCGATTGAGCTTTTTGAACGATCGTTTTAAAGGCTTCTGGGCTATCGTATGCTATTTCAGCTAGTATTTTTCTATCTAACTTAATTCCGCATTTAGTTAAGCCATTAATAAATTTTGAATAAGTTAATCCTTCAGATCTAACACCTGCATTAATCCTTTGTATCCATAAAGATTTAAATTCTCTTTTTTTAGTTCTTCGGTCTCTGTAAGCATATTGCATAGCTTTTTCCATGGCTTGCTTTGCAACTCTTATAGTATTCTTTCTTCTGCCCCATTGACCTTTAACAGCTTTTAAAACTTTTTTATGTTTAGCGTGACTTGTTACGCCTCTTTTTACTCTAGCCATATTATCCTCTTAAACTGTAAGGCATGTATGATTTAACTATTTTGCCATCTTGTTTTGACATAGCAGTCGTGCCTCTTAATTTTCTAATTTGTGAATTTGTTCTTTTTATCATACCATGTCTCTTTCCAGCTTGAGCCATCATAACTTTCCCTGTAGCTGAGATCTTAAATCTTTTTTTTGCGGAACTTTTAGTTTTTAATTTTGGCATAATTCTGCGGACTTATACAAATATTGGAATGGATTTACAACCTCTATTAAGCCTTATAAAGGCTGAATAACCATGATCATTTGCTTCCCATCAAACTTTGGGTGCAATTCAACTTTGCCAATATCTTGCATATCAGCTTTTATTTTATCCATTAATTCTCTACCTAAGTGTGAGTGTTGTAGCTCTCTACCCTTAAATCGTATTGTAAATTTTACCTTGTCACCTTTGCCAATAAATTTTTTAGCATTTTTAACCTTAAAATCATAATCATGAGTTTCTGTAACTGGTCTCATTTTAATTTCTTTTAATAAAACAATTTTTTGTTTCTTTTTAGCAACATTTGCTTTTTTTTGAGCATCATATTTAAATTTACCCATATCAATAATCTTACATACAGGTGGTTTTGCGTTTGGAGCTATTTCAATTAAATCCAATCCTTGCTCTTTAGCCATTGATATAGCCTCATTTGTATTTATGATTCCTATATTCTCACCATCACTTCCAATTACTTGAACCTCAGGTGAAGAAATTCTATTGTTAGATCTTGGACCTTTATCTTTAGTTCTTCTTTGAAAATAATTTTGTTTAAAATCTGCCACTTAGTTTGAGGGTGCTTTATTTAAAGCTGAGAAAGTTTCTAAGAATAAGTTTAATTCCATATTTTCTTGTTTGTTCGTATCCAATCTTCTAATCGTTACTGAGTTACTGTCAACTTCTTTTTTTCCACAAATCAATAAAAGTGGTATTTTTGATAGTGAATGTTCTCTAATTTTATAATTCAAATTATGGTTTTTTAAATCTACCTCAGAGCTTATGCCTACGTTTTTAATCTTTTCATTTACTTCTTTTGCATAAGAATCGAACTCTTCTGAAATTGGAATTACAACAGCTTGTAGAGGAGCTATCCAAAATGGAAATTTACCTGCATAGTTTTCTATAAGAATTCCAATAAATCTTTCTAATGACCCAAATAATGCCCTATGAAGCATTACTGGAATTTTTTTAGTTCCATCTTTATCAACAAAAGAAGCGTCTAGTCTTCCTGGTAAATTAAGATCTACTTGTAAAGTTCCACATTGCCAATCTCTACCAATGGCATCTCTTAAAACAAATTCAATTTTTGGACCATAGAATGCTCCTTCTCCTTTATTAATTGTGTATTCAAGCTTTGAAGCTTTAACCGCATCTAACAAAGCTTTTTCAGCTTTGTCCCAAACATTATCATCACCAACTCTTAAATCTGGTCTATCTGAATATTTTAATATTACATCTTCAAATCCAAGATCTTTATAAATATCTAAAATCAAATTTGTAACAATCAAACACTCTGATGTAATTTGATCTTCTGTACAAAAAATATGAGCATCATCTTGAGTAAATGCTCTAACTCTTAACAGTCCATGTAAGGCGCCTGAAGGCTCATACCTGTGTACTTTTCCAAATTCTGAAATTCTTAAAGGAAGATCTCGATAACTTTTTAAACCTTGATTAAAAACCTGAACATGGCCCGGACAATTCATTGGTTTTATTGCAAATATTTTGTCATCTGGTGTTTGGGAGGTATACATGTGCTCTCCATATTTTTCCCAGTGACCAGATTTTTCCCATAGAGATCTATCTAAAATTTCAGGAGTATTTACTTCTTTATAGCCTGCCTTATTTTGTCTATCTCTCATATAAGCAACTAACTTTTGAAATAATTTCCAACCTTTTTCATGCCAAAATACTGATCCTGGACTTTCTTCTCTAAAGTGAAATAAATCCATTTCTTTTCCAAGTTTTCTGTGGTCTCTTTTTTCTGCTTCTTCTATTCTTTCTAAATATTCATCTAAATCTTTTTGTGATGCCCAACTTGTTCCATAAATTCTTTGCAACATTTCATTATTTGAGTCTCCTCTCCAATAAGCTCCCGACACCTTTGTTAACTTAAAGTATTTACCAATTTTTCCTGTTGAAGACAGATGAGGACCTCTACATAAATCATGCCAGTCTCCATGAAAATATATAGAAACATCTTCACCTTTTGGAATACTTTCAATAATTTCAGCTTTGTATACTTCTCCATTATCTTTAAAGTGAGATATAGCCTTATCTCTTTTCCAAACTTCTCTTGTAGTTGGAACATCTCTATCAACAATTTCTTTCATTTTATTTTCAATTTTATTTAAATCATCCTCTGTAAAGGGTTCTTTTCTTGAAAAGTCATAATAAAATCCATTTTCTATAATTGGACCAATGGTTACTTGTGTTCCTGGAAAGAGTTCTTGAACAGCCATTGCAGTTATATGGGCCGTATCATGACGGATAGTTTCTAAACCTTCTTTATCTTTTGAAGTAAAAATTTTGACTGAACAATCTTCGTCTATAACAAAACTTAAATCTTTAAGTTCTTCATTAACGCTAATAATAGTTGCCTGCTTTGATAAAGATTTACTAATCTTTTCAGCAACTTCAAGTCCTGTTACTTTATTTGGAAATTCAATAGTGTTCCCATCTGGCAATGTTACTAATGGCATTTAATTTAATAATTTTTTGTATTCTGAATATGTAGAAAAACACATTTTTTCAACATTAAATTTTTTAATTATATTTTTTCTACCCTCTATACCAATAGATTTCAATCTAGATTCATCTAATTGTAAGACTTCCACTATTTTTTCACTTAAAGCTTCTGCATTACCAGACTGAAATAAAAAACCTGTAACATTATCAACAATAGTTTCGTTAGATCCTCCAATATCACTTGCTATTATTGGTTTTTCCATTGATTGGGCCTCAACTGCTACTCTTCCAAAAGCTTCAGGTTCTACTGAGGCTGAAACAGCAATGTCTGATATTTTGTAGGCTAGTGGCATATTTTTACAATGTTCTATAAATTTTAACTGACTAGTCAGCCTATATTGTTCGGCCAATCTTTTAATTTTTTTTGTATAAATGTCTCTTCCTTGATCACTACCCAAAATAACAGCATTAAAAGAATCATATCCTAATTTTTTATTAACCAGATTTAATGCTTCAATAAATGTCTCCTGTCCTTTCCAGGCAGTTAAACGACCTGGCATTAGGATTATTTTTTTATTTTTATTAACTTCCCAATCTGAAATAAGTCTATTTTCTTCAGTATCCAAGGTTGTTGATGAATCAAAATAATCAACATTAATACCCCTAAAAATTACTAAGAATTTTTTTTTTAAATCCAAATATTTTGGATAATTTTGATTAATATGTGAAAAAATAAAATTTGATCCTGCTATTATTAAATCTGATCTAACCATTACTGAATTATAAAATTTTTTAATTGAGTTTTTAAAATTATAAGTACCATGAAAGGTTGTAACAAACTTTCTTCTTGTGATTTTTGTTGCAAGCAAACAAGACCAAGCTGGAGCACGACTTCTTGCATGAACAATAGATATATTATTTAGCAAAATAATAAAAATCAAAGCTATTGAATTAAAGAGCATTAAAAACGGATTTTTACTATGGACGGGAAGTTTTATTACTTTTACTTTTTTTGTATCAATAAATTTCAATAATTCTCCTCCACTAGTCACTATATAAGAGCTGCAATTATTTTCTGGTAAATAGTGTGCAAGATCATAACAACCTGTTTCCGCACCCCCATATCCAAGCTTAGGAATTACTTGCAATACTTTTAATTCTGAAGACATTTGATAGAACTATATATTAAGAATTAATTCTAATAAACTCATATGAATAAATTTAAATACATTAGGGTCCTTAATAACAAGGAAATAAGATATTTAAGTAAAGAATATAAAGATAACCTCTATATTGTTTTTTTACATGGTTTTATGTCAAGTATTGAAGGTGAAAAACCTCAGGCTATATTAAAATTTGCTAAAAAAAATAAACTTGGCTTTCTTGCTCTCGAATATTCTGGTCATGGAAAGTCCTCAGGAAAATTTACCAAGGGAAATATCACTCAATGGTCAAAAGAAGTTGAAACAGTAATTAAAAAAATAGTTAAAAAAAATAAATTTATCTTAGTTGGCTCAAGTATGGGTGCGTGGCTCTCCTTAAATCAATTTAAATATTTTAAAGATCAAATTAAAGGTTTTTTAGGAATTGGTTCTGCTCCAGAGTTTTTACAAAATCTAATGTGGAAAAGGTTTACAAAAAAGATGAAGAATGAAACTATAAAGAAAGGAATTTATAATTTAAAACATGGCAATTATGAGTATCCAATCACCTATCAGTTAATTAAAGATGGTAGAAAAAATAAAATCTTAAATAAAAAAATTAAATCCAACATCAATGTGACTATGATTCACGGAAGTAAAGATGAAGTTGTTCCAACAAGTTATTCTAGAAAAGTTCTTAAGTTATTTACTAAAGCTCATAAAAAATTAGTAATAATAAAAAATGGTGATCACAGCTTATCAAACAAGCAAGGCCTAAAAAAAATACTGTTAGAACTAAATAAAATTACTTCTAATATGGTTTAATCCTTCAACATAGCTTGGAAATTTTAAATTATAGTTAAAATAACCTTTCATTTTTTTGTTACTAACTTTCTTGGACTCATTATAAAAATTTTTTAACATCTCACTTTTAATTTGGTCAACTTCAATTTTTTCAATATTTTCAATATTTAATAGTTTTGCTCCAAATAAAGTAACATCTTCAGATGTAGAAGGTTTATCATCAGATAGATTGTATATTTCTCCTGACTTAAATTTTGATAAAGATTTAAATAATATGTTTGAAATATCATCTACATGAATTCTAGAAAAATAATGATTTTTTTTATTGATCAATTTCACTTGCCCTGATTTTAAACGTATTAAAATATTTTTTTCATTAGAGTAAATTCCAGATAACCTAAATATCTGAACTGGTATTTTGTTATCTTTTTCCAAAGAAACCCAGGCATTTTCAGCTTTTAATCTTGCAATACCATTAATTGAGATTGGGTTTGTTTTACTATTTTCATTAACCCATTCACCATTATGATCACCATAAATACTGGTGGCCGATAAGTATGTTATCCATTTTACTTTAGAGCTCTCTATAAATTTAGAAAAATTTTTTACAACTAGATCTTCTTGATTTTCTGGTGGTATAGAAACCAAGATATGATCTGCTTCTTTTAATTTTACAACTAAATTTTGATCAAATTTTTCACTATTAAATAGGTAGCTATTATAATTAATACCATTGAATATTTTTTTTGAGGATTCGCTTCTAGAAGTTGATGACAAGTTAATATTATATTGCTCAATACTAAGCTTCTTTATAAAATTTTTTGCTACTTGGCCAAAACCAAAACAAAAAATATTTATATCCTTCATTTTAACTAACTTCTTTTATAATAGATTTTAAACTTATTGGGTTTTTTAACTTATCAATCATTTCTTTTGGACACACTTGAATAAAATTAGAAATTTCCTTATCAAAATTTTCTATTATCTTTTTAGAAAAATCTGAATTTGTCTCCTGGTGATGCTCTTGTACTAAATTTTTTAAATAAGCTATCCAATGATCTGTTTCTGGCGTTTGCCACACTACAGTCTCTGGATTTACTTTTTTGTCGAATTTCTTATTTATATCGTAAATAAATGCCATACCACCTGTCATTCCAGCTCCAAAATTATCTCCTACATCACCCAAAACTACAACTGTACCACCAGTCATATATTCACAAGCATTAGAATCACAGCCTTCAATAACCGAAATTGATCCTGAATTTCTTACGGCATACCTTTCTCCAGCTTGACCTGCCGCAAAAAGTTTTCCAGATGTTGCTCCATACAAAACTGTATTTCCTATTATGGTATTCTCATTTGAAACTAAATTACTTTCATCTGGAAGTTTAACTACCACTGTTGCTCCTGACAAACCTTTACCAACATAATCATTAGCGTCACCTTTTAAAATAAGTTTTAAACCTTTAATTCCAAATGCTCCAAAGGATTGCCCTGCTGATCCTTTAAATTTTAAAGATAAAAAGCCATCTTCTATTTTTTCAGATCCATATTTTTCATAAAGATGATTAGAAATTCTTGTACCAACGGTTCTATGAGTATTTTTAATAATATATTCTTTTTCAATAATTTTTACTTTTCCAATTTGTTCTTTAATTTCAGGTAAAATTTCTTGATCTAAAGTATCTGGAACGGAATTTATTTCTGGAACTGTACAGTATCTCGTATTCTCTCCTGAATCTGTTTGAACAAATAAAGGATTTAGATCTAAATCATCTAAGTTTGGTGATGCTTTGCTTACCTGTCTTAATAAGTCAGTTCTACCAATTATTTCATTCAGTGTTTTAAATCCTATCTGTGCTAAAATTTCTCTTACTTCCTCAGCTATGAATTTAAATAAGTTAACTACCTTTTCTGGCGTACCAGAAAATTTTTCTCTTAGCTTTTCATCTTGAGTACAAACTCCAACTGGACATGTGTTTGAATGACACTGTCTAACCATTATACATCCCATGGCTACTAAAGCTGTAGTTGCTACACCATATTCTTCTGCGCCCATCATTGCTGCAATAACAACATCTCTTCCTGTTTTAATTCCACCATCTGTTCTTAGGGTAACTTTATGTCTCAAATTATTTAAAGTTAAAACTTGATTAGCCTCAGTTAAACCCATCTCCCAAGGTATCCCTACATATTTAACACTTGTTTGCGGTGTTGCTCCTGTTCCTCCATTATGTCCAGAAATTAAAATTATATCTGCTTTAGCTTTAGCTACACCAGCTGCAATTGTTCCTATACCAGATGATGCTACTAATTTTACTCCAACTCTTGCTTTTGGATTTGCTTGTTTAAGATCATAAATTAATTGAGCTAGATCCTCGATAGAATAAATATCATGATGAGGTGGTGGCGATATTAGAGTTACACCCGGTGTCGAATGTCTTAATTTAGCAATTTCTTCTGTGACTTTAAACCCTGGTAATTGACCTCCCTCACCAGGTTTTGCCCCTTGTGCAATTTTAATCTCTATTTCGTTACAGTTATTTAGATATTTAAGAGTTACTCCAAATCTTGCTGAAGCTATTTGCTTAACTCTAGAATTAGCACTGTCACCGTTTTCCATCTTAATAAATCTTTTTTCATCTTCACCCCCTTCACCACTACACGAGGCTCCTTTAATTCTATTCATTCCTATGGCTAAAGTTTCGTGTGCCTCTTTCGATAATGCACCATGAGACATACTTCCACTCCCAAATCTTGTTAAAATATTTTCAATTGGCTCTACTTCTGAAATATCTAAAGATGGGTTTAAATTTCTATCTCTAAATCCAATCAAATCTCTAAGATGTATAGGTGGAAGATTATAAATACCTTCTGCATATTTTTTATAAGCCTCAAAAGAATTTGATGAAACTGCACTTTGTAAAAGATGAATAAGCTTACCTTGGTATTGATGTGTTTCACCATTCTTTCTATACCTATAAATTCCCCCGATTGGTAAAACCGTATCCGTACCTTCAAATGCTTCTTTGTGAATAGTTCTTAATTTTTTTTCTATTCCATTTAAACCTATGCCTGAAATTTTTGATAAAATTCCTGGAAAGTACTCTGATGCTACTGTTCTACTCAAACCAACTGTTTCAAAATTACATCCACCTCTATAAGAACTTATGACCGAAATTCCCATTTTTGACATTATTTTCAAAAGCCCATAATTTACTGATTGTATATATCTCTCTATACATTCATCGTACTCAAACTTTCCAAATAGTTTTTTTTCAAACCTCTGATATAAACTATCTAGTGCTAAATAAGGATTAACTGTTGTAGCTCCAACACCTATAAGTGTTGCAAATGAATGTGTGTCTAATGCTTCCCCAGTTTGAGCATTGATTGATGCATAGCCTCTTAATTTTTTTTTAATAAGATAAGTATTTATTGCACCGACACTTAACAGCATCGGAATTGGTAATCTTTTTTCAGAAATATTTTTATCACTTAAAACTAATTGAGTAAGACCTTGTCTAACTGCAATTTCAGACTCTTTTCTAATTCTCTCAATAGAGGTTTCAAGATTTTCACTTTTATCAAAAGTACAATCAATAGTTATTGATTTTTGGCGAAAAAAATTAATAAATTTTTCTAATTGAGAATTTGATAATATAGGGCTGTCTAAAACGTATATGTTTTCCTCTGTTAAATTAGTAAAATCTAAAATATTTCCAAGATTACCAAAACGAGTTTTTAAACTCATAACCTTGTTTTCTCTTAAAGAATCAATTGGTGGATTTGTAACTTGACTAAAATTTTGTCTAAAGAAGTGATAAAGCGGCCTATAACGGTCAGATAACACTGCAAGTGGAGTGTCATCACCCATCGAACCAATCGCCTCTTTTGCGTCTTCTGCCATGGGATGAAGAATAAGTTCTAAATCTTCTAAACTATAACCAAATGTATGTTGTCTTTTTTTTAGTTCATCACCTGAAAAAGTAGATTTTTCATTTTTTATTGGAAATTTCTTTTCTAAATCAATTATTTGATTGTTAAAATGTTTAAACTCTTTTGCTAGATAGTCTTTTATTTCAACATTAGAAAATACTTTGCCTTTGGCTATTCTAACTCCAAGAATTTCTCCAGGTCCCAATCTGCCTTTTTTAAGAATTTGCTTCTCATCAATTTCAACCATTCCTGTTTCGGATCCTGCACACAATATTTTATCTTTTGAAATAGTATATCTCATTGGACGTAACCCATTTCTATCAGCAGCTACTATAGCCCATTCATTATCAGTAGCTGCAATAGCAGCAGGTCCATCCCATGGCTCCATTGTACTGTTTAAAAAATTAAATAGTTGTTGATGATCTTTTGATAATGTTTGACTTTTTTTTGACCATGCATCTGGAATCAACATTAACTTTGCAAGAGGTGCTGATTGGCCAGAAATATTTAAAAGTTCAAAAACGCTGTCTAGAGCAGCAGAATCTGATGATCCTGGTTGTATGACTGGTTTTAAATTTTCCATATTATCAAATAAAGGACTATCCATTTCTTGCTCATGAACTTTCATCCAGTTTGTGTTTCCTTTATATGTGTTTATTTCTCCATTATGAGCTAATGCTCTGAAAGGTTGTGCCAGATCCCAGCTTGGTGCTGTGTTTGTTGAAAATCTTTGATGAAATATTGCAAATCGAGATATAAATCTCTCATCCTTTAAATCTAAATAAAAATCTGAAATAGACTCTGCTAAAAACATTCCTTTATAAATTACTGACTTGGAGCTTATTGAACAAATATAAAAACCTTCTATCGCATTTTTAATAGCTTTTTTTTCAATTTTTCTTCTAGATTCATAAATTTTTCTTTCTAATTCTTTTTCTGTTAAATCTTTATTATTGTGTTTGAACAGTACTTGAGTAATTTCTGGTCTCGTAAGATTTGCTTTTTCACCTAAAACTTTTGGATTTACTGGAACCTGTCTCCATCCATAAATACTAAAATTACTTTTTGTTAATTCACTTTCAACTAAAGTTCTTGCATTTTCTTGCGCTTGATAATTATTTCTGGGTAAAAAAATCATACCCACACAAATTTCTGAACTATCATGGTCATGACCTGTGAGTTCTATTTTTTCAGCGAAGAAATCTGAAGGAATTTCTAAGTGGATTCCAGCTCCATCACCTGTTTTTCCATCAGCATCAACAGCTCCTCTATGCCAAACTGCTTTTAAGGCATTAATTCCATATTCAACTACTTTCCTTGATTTTTTGCCCTCTGTAGAAGCAATCAACCCTACTCCACAAGCATCATGCTCCATTTCTTTTGAATAAACATGGCCATCTTCAAGAATTTTAAGATTTTTTTTATAATTTTTCATTAAGCAGCATTCTCTTTACTGAGTTCTTTACTCTCTAAAAAATTTTTTATTGATACTGCAACGTCTCTTCCATCTTTTATAGCCCAGACAACTAAAGATGCACCTCTAATAATGTCTCCTGCTGCAAAAACACCTGGTAAATTTGTCTCCATTGTATCAAAATTAGTTTTTAATGTTCCCCATTTAGTAACTTGTAGATCTTCAGAGCCAAATAGTTTTGGTAAATTTTCAGGATCAAAGCCAAGAGCCTTGATTACTATATCTGCTTTAATATTAAAGTGAGAATTATTCTGGATTTCTGGTTTACGTCTACCACTGTCATCAGGTTCACCAAGTTTAATTTTATCCACCATCAAACCTTCAACTTTATTTGTTCCAACAAATTCTTTAGGACTAGATAACCATACAAACTCTACTCCTTCTTCCTCTGCATTAGCTACCTCTCTAGCAGATCCAGGCATATTTTCTTTGTCTCTTCTATAAAGGCATTTAACTGATTTTGCTTTTTGTCTGATTGAAGTCCTAACACAGTCCATTGCAGTGTCACCTCCTCCAATTACAACAATATTTTTTCCTTCAGCATTTAAGGTTCCATTATCAAATAACTCTACCTTATCTCCTAATCCTTTTTTATTTGAAGCTGTTAAAAATTCCATAGCTGGAAAGATATTTCCTAAATCTTTTCCTGGTAGATCTATTTCTCGAGCTTTATAAACTCCAGTTGCAATTAAAAGAGAGTCATGTTTTTTTCTTAATTGCTCTAATGTAGCATCTTTTCCAACTTCAAAATTTTGAACAAATTTAATTCCACCCTCTTCTAATAATTTGGTTCTTCTTTCTACAACAAATTTTTCTAATTTAAAATTTGGGATCCCATAAATCATTAAACCACCAGCTCTATCATATCGGTCATATACAGTAATTTGATAACCTAACTTACGTAACTGCTCTGCAGCAGCAAGACCAGCTGGACCAGCACCTATAATTCCAATACTTTGACTCTTTTCGTTTTTAACTTTTATTGGATTGACCCATCCTTGTTCCCAAGCATTATCAGTAATATATTTTTCAACTGAACCTATGGTTACAGTTCCATGTCCTGATTGTTCGATTACACAATTTCCTTCACACAATCTATCTTGTGGACATATTCTTCCACACACCTCTGGCATGTTGTTAGTGCTTTGAGATAATTCGTAAGCCTCTTTTAATCGTCCCTCTGCAGTTAATTTCAGCCAATCTGGAATATTATTACTTAATGGACAATGTACCTGACAAAAAGGAACTCCACATTGTGAGCATCTACTAGATTGTTCGCCTGCCTTTTCGTTAATAAACTCTTTATAAATTTCGTTAAAATCTTCTTTTCTGTTGCCAACTTCTCTTTTAGGTGGAGTTTGTTGACCTATTTTAACAAATTTAAGCATTTTTTCTGACATATATATCCTTTAATAAATGAACATATAATAAGGTTTTGTATAATAAAAGACAAACAAGGTCAGTATATATGACCTTAAATTCACAATAAATACAGTTAATTCTTTGTATTTTAATTTTTGCATATCTAATATGTTCAAATGGAATTGTTTAAATCATCGAATATTTAAGCTACGAAGCTTTAAATGTTCTCAAATATTATTGAAATTATAATCCTATCAATAGTTCAGGGCATATCAGAATTTTTGCCGATAAGTTCATCGGCTCATTTAAATATTGTTGAAATAATCTTTGAGTTTAATTCTAACTCACTAATGATTGATGTTAGTCTCCATCTTGGCTCTTTACTAGCAATAATCTTTTATTTTAGAAGAGAGCTACTAGACCTTAGAAATAATCAAAAATTATTATCTTTATTAATTATTGGCTCTATACCAATTGTAATAGCTGGGTACATAATCAGCTCCACGGGTCTAGTTAGTCTATTAGAAAATAATTTAAAGATAATTGCTTGGACGACATTAATTTTTGGAATAATTTTATATCTCGCAGACAAAAGTAAATTTGATAAAAAAATATCCTCCAACCTAAATTTTAAAACAATACTATATATCGGTTTGTTTCAAATACTTGCTTTAATACCAGGTGTGAGTAGGGCAGGAATTACAATAACAGCTGCAAGGCTTTTTAGATTTAATAGATTTGATTCAAGCAAAATTTCTTTTTTACTAGCTATACCTGCAATAGCTGGAGCAAGTGTACTACAATTAAAAAATGCTATTGGCCAAAACTTTGAATTTAACTACCTTATACTAATATCAATTACTCTTTCTTTTTTATTTTCTTATTTTACAGTTAAGTTTTTTCTAGACTACATAAACAAATTTTCTTTAAATGTTTTTGTAATTTATAGAATTATTATTTCAATAATTTTATTTATAATAATATATAATTAATTTTTTTTTAACATTGGTGCTAATTGTGAAAATAAAACACCAAATAAAATAAATAAACACCCAAATAGATTATTTATATCTAAAATTTGATCTAATAAAATCCAAGCAGCAATTGTTGCAAAAACACCCTCTAAAGAAAAAATTATTGCTGATGGAGCAGGGGATATATTTTTTTGTGCATATATTTGCAAAACAAATGCAAGGCCTCCAGATAAAACTCCAGCATATAAGATTTGAAATTTTTCTTTAAGAATATTAGACCAAATAAAGTCTTCAAAAATTAACCCTATAATTAATGATAAAGAGGCAACAATTAAAGTTTGAATTGCACCAATTGTTAATGGAAGATTGTAGTTTTCTATAATTTTACCAGTAAATATAATGTGTGTGCTCCAGAAAAATGCACCCATTATTATAAGCGCATCACCAGTTCTAACCGTTGCACTGTAAAAATTAGTTAGCAAATAGCCTCCCATAACACAAAGGAGAACTGAAGGCCAAATACTCCAGTGAATTGGCTTTTTATAAATAAAAAAAATTATAAACGGGACCATTGGTACATAAAAAATAGTAAAGAACGCTGCATTAGCAACATCTGTGTAGAGTAAAGCCACTTGTTGAAGTGCTGATCCTAAGAATAAAGATAGGCCTATTAAAAGAGCTAAGTTGGTAAATTCTTTTTGATTTCTTTGGACTGATTTTGAGATATTTTTTCTTTCAAAAATAAAAGCTAAAGGGGCTACTACTAAAAAGCCTACAAAAAACCTAACCGCATTAAAAGTGAAAGGACCAATGTCGTCCATTCCAGTATCTTGAGCAATAAAAGTTGTTCCCCATATGAATGTACAAAGTAATGCACAAAATAATGATGAGGTTTTTGACATTAAAATTTATACAGCTAATTTATAAGCAAAATTTTTGCCTAAATTTTCTTTTAGATCATTATTGAATCTAGCTGCTTCAGCTCCATCAATTATTCTATGATCATATGATAATGAAAGCGGTAACATTGTTCTTGTTTCAAATTTTCCATTGAAAAAAATTTGTTTTTTTTGTGCTTTACCCACTCCTAGTATAGCAACTTCAGGATAATTTATTATTGGTGTAAAAAATGAACCTCCAATTCCTCCAAGACTTGTAATGGTCATAGATCCTCCAAAGAATTCTTTCTTATCTATTTTTAAATTTCTACATTGGTCGCTTACTGTTTTCAATTCATTGCTAATATATGAAATACTTTTGTTGTCAGCATTTCTAATTTTTGGCACCATCAAACCATGTGGTGTATCAACTGCAATTCCAACATGAAAATAATTTTTCATTGTTATTTTTCCATTTTCAATATCATCTATTGATGAGTTGAAACTAGGAAACTTTTTTAAAGATGCAACTAAAGCTTTAACAATAAAAGCTAAAGGAGTAATTTTTTTTCTTTCACCTGTGTACATATCAGTAAGTGAAGTTCTAAAATCTTCCATTTCAGTTATATCTGCTTCATCATGATTTGTTACATGAGGTATTGTAGTCCAAGAATTAACTAAATACGTAGAGGCTAATTTTTTAACCCTAGGCATATCTTTAACTTCAATTTCTCCAAAATCAGAATGGGAAAATTCACTAACAATTTTTTTAGGTTGATATTCAGTCTTTTCTGAAGTTTTATTAATTTTAGAGGATATAAAATTTTTTACATCATCTTCTACAATTCTTCCTTGTCTTTGGCTGCCAACTATCTCATTAATATTAACCCCAAGCTCTCTAGCAAATTTACGTACTTTTGGGCTTGCAGATGAAGCTTCTGAATTGTCTTTTTTTATTAAATTTTGTGTTTGTATAACTTTTTCAATTTTTTCTTCTTGATTTTGATTTGTAACTGGTTTTGCTTCTTTAATAGTTTTTTGTTCTATACTCTTTTCTTCTTCTCCAGATTGCTCTACAATTAATATTAAATCATCTTCTGAAACCCTATCTCCTACTTTAATTTTAACAGACTTAACCTTTCCGTCAAAAGAAGCTGGTATTTCAACACTAGATTTGTCACTCTCAATTGTAATAAGTGGATCATTTTTAGATACTGACTGACCATTTGAAACTAATACTTCGATTACCTCAACGTCTTTAAATTCGCCAATATTCGGTACTTTAATCTCTTTATCTGACATCTTATAGTTTTGTTGGCATTGGTTTGCTGCCATCAATATTATACCTCTTTATGGCTTCTTTAGCATATTTTGAGGCTATTAGTTGCTCTTTTGCTAGTACGCTAAGTCCATAAGCAACAATATGTTCTTTATCAACTTCAAAAAAATTTCTAAGGTTTTTTCTAGTGTCGCTTCTTCCATAACCATCTGTACCTAAAGAATAAAAACTTTTATTAGTATAGGGTCTGATTTGATCAGAATTCATTCTCATGTAATCTGAAGCTGCCAAAATTGGTCCTTCGGTTTTTCCTAAGCACTGTTCTACAAATGAAACTTTTTGTTCTTTATCAGGGTTTAAAAGATTATATCTCTCAACTTCCATACCGTCTTTTCTCAACTCATTAAAACTAGTGACACTCCAGATTTCACTATCTATCTGATATTCATTTTGAAGGATTTCTGCTGCAGCCATCATTTCTCTCAATATTGTACCAGAGCCTAAAAGTTGAATTTTAGTTTTTTTATATTTATTGAACTCTTTAATTTTATACATTCCTTTAAGAATTCCTTCTTCACAATTCTTATCTTTTGGTATGCTTGGATGTGAATAATTTTCATTCATGGTTGTGATATAGTAAAAAACATTCTCATTTTTTTCATGCATTCTTCTCAAACCTTCTCTAAAAATAACAGCTAGCTCATAATGAAAAGTTGGGTCGTATGTCACACAATTTGGTATTGTTGAGGCTATCAAGTGACTGTGTCCATCCTGGTGCTGTAGTCCTTCACCAGCTAAAGTAGTTCTTCCAGCTGTTGCTCCAATTAAAAATCCTCTAGCCTGACTATCTCCACCTGCCCATGCAAGGTCACCTATTCTTTGAAAACCAAACATAGAATAAAAAATATAAATTGGTATCATTTCAATATCATGATTAGTGTAGGAAGTTGCAGCAGCAATCCATGACGACATTGCTCCAGCTTCATTAATTCCTTCTTCTAGAACCTGTCCAGTTTTCTCTTCTCTGTAAGAACTTAACTGAGCAGAATCTTCTGGTTCATACTTTTGACCTTCGTGTGCATATATTCCTATTTTTTGAAAAAATCCTTCCATACCAAAAGTTCTTGCTTCATCAGGAATAATTGGAACTAATCTGGGTGAAATATTTTTGTCTCTTAATAAATTTGTAAACATTCTAACTAATGCCATGGTTGTAGACATTTCTTTTTCACCTGTTGATACTTTCATAAAATCGAAAATATCTTTTGCTGGTGCTTTAATAGGTTTTGAATATGTTGTTCTTTCAGGTAAGAAACCACCAAGTCTCATTCTCTTTTCTTTAATATACTTAATCTCTAATGATTTTTCATCAGGCTTGAAATACTCAACATTTTTTACTTGTTCATCTGTTAATGGGACATCAAAACGATCTCTATAATATAGCAAATCATCTACATCTAATTTTTTAGTTTGATGAGTAGTGTTAACACTTTCACCTGTTTTTCCCATACCATAACCCTTAATGGTTTTAGCGATTATAACCGTTGGGCTACCTTGGTTTTTTGATGCCCGATCGTATGCTGCATAAACTTTATGAGGATCATGACCACCTCTATTTAATCTCCAAATATCTTTATCTGATAAACTAGAAACTAACTCTTGAGTCTCTGGGTATTTCCCAAAAAATTTTTCTCTAACATAAGCTCCATCTCTAGCTTTCATTGCTTGGTATTCACCATCAACAGTTTCATTCATAGTTTTAACTAAGTGACCTGTTTTATCATTAGCAATCAATGAGTCCCAGTAAGAACCCCAAATTACTTTAATTACATTCCAACCAGCTCCTCTAAAACTTCCTTCTAGCTCTTGAATAATTTTTCCATTACCTCTGACAGGTCCATCTAATCTTTGAAGATTGCAGTTTACAACAAATATTAAGTTATCCAGTTTTTCCCTAGCTGCTAATCCTATTGCACCTAAAGATTCGGGTTCATCCATTTCTCCATCACCAAGAAATGCCCAAACTTTTCTACCTTCATCTTTAATTAATCCTCTGTTAATTAAATATTTCATGTATCTTGCCTGATAAATTGCAAGCATAGGCCCTAGTCCCATTGATACAGTTGGAAACTGCCAAAACTTTGGCATCAACCAAGGATGTGGATATGAAGAAAGTCCACCTGGTTTTACTTCTTGTCTAAAACTATCTAATTGTTTTTCATTTAATCTACCTTCTAGAAATGCTCTAGCATAAACGCCTGGTGCACTATGACCTTGAAAATAAACTAAATCACCACCAAATTTATTATTCTTAGCTCTCCAAAAATGATTCATTCCTACATCATAAAGTGTTGCTGCTGATGCAAAAGTACCTATATGGCCACCTAATTCAGGAAATTTTTTATTTGCTCTAACAACCATGGCTGCTGCATTCCATCTAATTAAAGATCTAATTCTTCTTTCAATATTCTGATCTCCATTAGACTTAACTTCTGCCTCTGGTGGGATTGTATTAATGTAAGGAGTGTGCTGTGTATAAGGAATATTTGCACCTTCTCGATATGCTTTGTTAATTAATTCTTTTATCAAAAAATGAGCTCTTTGATTTCCATCTTTTTCTACAACTGCAGATAAAGACTCTAACCAATCTTGAGTTTCTAATGGATCAATATCATTGTCATTTGTAACCTGAATTATTGTTTGTTTTTTTTCCACAACTGGGCTTTGTTCAGTGGTCGCTTCTTTTTTTTCATTTTTTAAAACTGATTCTGCTTGTTTAATAATACTTTCTGTATCTTTAGGAATTGGCTTTTCTGAAGGGCTTTCTTTTGAAGACTCAACACTTAACAATAAATCCCCTTTAGAAACTTTATCACCCACTTTAATATTTACAGATTCTACCTTACCAGTGACTGTTGATGGAATTTCAACACTAGATTTATCACTCTCAATAGTAACAATAGGATCATCTAAGTTTATTTTATCTCCAACTTTTACTAAAAGTTCAATAACCTCAACTTTTTCAAATTCACCAATATCTGGGACAAGTAATTTTTCACTCATTATTTAAATCGATTTATACACCTAAAAAAAACTATATCTCATGTTATTTTAGCACAATAATAAGTTTTTTATGCAAACCTGTATTTTTATTGAACAAAAAACTTTAAAAATTAACAAATAAATAAGAAATTAATTTCTTTCAATACACATGGCTATACCCATTCCACCACCAATGCAGAGAGTAGCGCAACCTCTGTTTTTATTTTGTTTTATCATTTCGTGAATTAGGGTTACTAAAATTCTGGTACCGGAAGCTCCAATTGGATGTCCTAATGCAATTGCTCCACCATTAACATTCACAATCTTTTTAGGAATTTTAAGATCTCTAATCACAGCAATGCTTTGAGCTGCAAATGCTTCATTGACTTCAAATAAATCAATATCTTCAATTTTCCATCCTGCTTTTTCTAAAGCTATATTAACAGCCATAATTGGACCTAGTCCCATCAATGAAGGCTCAACACCACAAGTTGCCCAGGAGACCACTTTTGCTAAAGGTTCAATACCTCTAAGTTCCGCCTCTTCTCTAGACATTAAAATAGTTGCTGCCGCACCATCATTTATTCCTGACGAATTACCCGCCGTAACTGTTCCATTTTCTTTAAAAACAGTTTTTAATTTCTTTAAATCCTCTAAGTTTAAATTACTTCTTGGATGTTCATCTTTTTCAAAAATAAAATTTTTATCATCTGTATTAATATTTAATTTAATTAACTCGTTTTTGAATTTACCATTACTTATGGCATCTTGTGTTTTTTTTTGAGAATTTAAGGCGAACATATCTTGTTCATCTCTGGAAATTTGATACTTTTCTGCTACATTTTCTGCCGTAACGCCCATGTGATAATTATTAAATGAGTCTATCAGTCCATCATTGACCATTGTATCAACCAATTTATTTTCATTTAATTTTTTATCTTCTCGATAAAATATTGTATGTGGTGCTCTAGACATATTTTCTTGTCCGCCAGCGACTATAATTTTATTTTCGCCTAGTTTAATAGATTGATAGCCTGAAATTACAGATCTTAATCCAGATCCACATACTTGATTAATTATATGTGCAGGTTTTGAAATTGGAATTCCAGCATGAATAGAAGCTTGTCTTGCTGGGTTTTGCCCTAATCCAGAAGTGAGAACGTGTCCCATAATCACCTCATCAATATCGTCTGATTTTAATTTTGATTTATATACAGCTTCTTTAATAGCTAGTGCACCTAGTTTATCAGCACTAAGACCTTTTAAAGATCCTTTATATGTGCCTATAGGTGTTCTTAATGCAGCTGTAATAACTACATCATTTGATTTTTTGCTCATTGATAGTACAGCATAATATTTTATAACTTAAATTACATCAAAAACTTTGATATGTTGGACAAATTATTTAATTAAGGACCGCTGGCCAAATTGGATAAGGCGCTCGGCTACGAACCGGGAGATTCCAGATTCGAGTTCTGGGCGGTCCACCAAAAAGGATAAATAAAAATGTTAGATTGGCTACTAAAATCATCACTACAAAAATCAGTTATATATTTTTTTATAATTGTTTTTATAATTTTATTAATTTTAACTTTCGTACTATAAAGATCTATGAGTAATGAATTTGAGCAAATAAGTATTAAACCTGGTTTTATGAAACACAATGGTGGAGTTTTATTTAAAACTGTATCTGAAACAGAATATGAATTCAAAACTACGATTAATGAAAATCATTTAAATGCTGCTGGGATAACTCACGGTGGTTATTTATCAGCCTTAATTGATGCAGGAGCAGGGACTGCTGCACATAGAGCATCTGGAAATGCACCTTGTGTAACTATTTCATTGGATTTAAAATTTATTGGTGCTTCTAAAGTAGGTGATATAGTTACTGGCTTTACAAGAATTCTTAAAAAGACCAATACACTAGTATTTTTATTTTGTGAGCTGAAATGTAATAATAAAATTATAACCTCAGCATCAGGTATTTGGAAAATCTTAAAAATTAAACCATCTAATCTTGGTCCTGGTGGATAATTATTCTTTTCTTCTATAGTTCAAATAACCAAATATAATTAATAATAAAATAGCTATTGGGTAAATGATCCCTTTATTTGGTCTATCTGCATTTTCTATTTTAAATTCACTTATATAATCACCAGTTTCAAAACCACTTTTTTTAGCACTTCCATTCCATTGCAGGGTATCTACAATAACTCTGTTTTCTTCTCTAATTAAACTAAGTCCATATTGCTCTAAACTATACTTGGTTTCAAAAGTATTTTTTTTGATTACAATTAACTTGTATCTTTCACCATAATTACTTGGACGTGTTACTTTAAATCTAGCCTCCTTATTGAAATCTACCTTCATTAAATGAATTTTGTTAATATCCATATAATTATATTTAGGATAAAATTTATTTAAAATAAATTCTGGGGCTAAAAGTGAAATAGAGATTAATAAAAAAATTATTATCTCGTACCATCTTAATCTATTAATAAACCAAGCTTGAGTTGCAGAAGTAAAAACTAATATACCTATCAAAGAAGTGATGATTACCAATAGTCCATGCCACACATTTTCAATGCCTATCAATAACAATTCATGATTAAATAAAAACACGATAGGTAGAATACCTGTTCTTAAACTGTACCAAAAAGCTTGCAGCCCGGTTTTAAGTGGATCACCTCCTGAAATAGCAGCTGCCGCATATGATGCGAGACCAACTGGAGGAGTGACGTCAGCCATCAAGCCAAAATAAAAAACAAACAAGTGAACCGCTATAAGTGGAAATACAAATCCAGATGCGTTTCCAACATCAACCAATACTGTTGCCATTAATGAAGCCACTACAACATAATTTGCAGTAGTTGGTAGACCCATACCAAGTATTAGACATAAAATTATTGTTAAAAATAGCAAAATAACAACATTATCTTTTGCAATAAATTCTATAACTATAATTAAATTTGTACTTAACCCTGTTGAACCAACAGCTCCAACTATTATGCCAGCTGTTGCTATTGCTATTCCAACACCAACCATATTTAAAGCACCTTTTTCAAAACCAACTATCGTTTGATTAAACCAAGTTTTTATTGCTAATTTAAAATCAGAATTTTTAAATAATATGTAACCAAGGTTTACAATTATTAATGCAATTGTTGCAAAAAATATTGAGTACGAGGCGGTAAATCTTAAATAAACGAGCATGTACACTAAAACAAATATTGGTATTAAAAAATGTAATCCTGATAAAAATGTTTTCTTCAAATTTGGAATATCAACATCATCCATTCCTTTTAAATTTAATTTTAAAGCTTCAAGATGAGAAATATAAAATAATGCCACATATGAAATAATTGCTGGTAAAAATGCGTGCTTAACGACCTCAAAATAAGTAACACCTAAAAAACTTGCCATTACAAATGCTGCAGCTCCCATTACGGGTGGCATTAATTGTCCGTTAACTGATGATGATACCTCTATAGCTCCAGCTTTTTCTTTAGAAAAACCAGTTTTTTTCATAATTGGAATTGTAAAAGTTCCAGTTGTAACTGTATTTGCAATTGAAGATCCTGAGATTAGACCAGTCATTCCAGATCCTAAAATTGCTGCTTTTGCAGGTCCTCCTCTCATTTTGCCAACCATGGCAAAAGCTAGGTCTAAAAAATATTTACCTCCACCGGCTGTTTCTAGAAGTGCTCCAAATAAAACAAATAAAAAAATGAAATCTACAGAAACACCTATAGGAATTCCAAATATAGCTTCTTGATCAAGCCACTGAAATCCAACTAATCTATTTAATGAAAGTCCACCATGAGAAATTATTTCTGGTGCATATCTACCAAAATATGAAAAAAGTAAAAAACAAACTGCAATAATAACTAGAGGTAATCCAAATACTCTCCTGGTTGCTTCAATTAATATTAAAATTCCACAACTTCCAATAATCAACTCAACTGGTAAATTAAATTTTTTCCAAATTGTAACTGTTAAAAGAATCCCCCCCCTATCAACTAATTGGTCATAAAAAAAATAAATATATAAACAACAAAATGCAGCAATAAAACTAATTAGAATATCAAATATAGAAATTTTTTTTCTTTTAGAAATTGGATAAATTAAAAAAGCTAAAGTTAAAGCAAAACCTAAGTGAATAGCCCTAGCTGGAAGTCCTTTAAACATTCCAATATCAAACATAAAAGGAAATGGAGATGCATACCAAAGTTGAAATAATGACCAAATAATTGCAATACTTCCAACAATTTTTAAATGTAGCCCAGTAAGATTTCTAGTGGGAGATAAATCCTCACTAATCTTACTTTCTACTTTACTCTTAATGCTTTGATTCATTTTTAAAATGATACTCTATAACAAAAAAAGGCCCCATAAATATATCAGGCCTTTTAATTTAATTAAGAAGTTTGATTACATTAATCCAGCTTCTTTATAATATTTAATTGCACCTGGGTGTAATGGAGCTGACAAACCATCAGCAACCATATCTTCTTTTTTTAAAGAAGAAAAAGCAGGATGTTGTTTTTTGAAATCATCAAAGTTTTCAAAAACTGCTTTTACTACTAAATAAACAAGATCTGCTTCAACAGCATTACTAGTTACAACAGTAGCCTTAACACCAAAAGTAGTTACATCTTTTTTTTGTCCTGTGTAAGTTCCTTTAGGGATTACAGCTTTAGCATAATAAGCAGCACCATCAATTAGTCCTTGAACTTCAGGACCTGTTAAGTTGATAGGCAAAGCTTTTGCTCCACAAGAAGCTGCGTTTTCCATTGCTCCATTTGGAAATCCTACTGAATAACCAAAAGCATCTATCTTACCATCACATAAAGCTTTTACTTGCTCAGATGAAGTCAGCTCTGTAGTAGATTTAAAGAAGCTATTACTAACTCCTTTTGCATCCATAAGTACTTCCATGGTTCCTCTTTGACCTGAACCAGCGTTACCAATGTTTACAACTTTTCCTTTAAGGCCAGCAAAATCTTTAACTTTTGCTTTTTTTCTTGCCCAAATTTGAAAAGGTTCGTTGTGTACTGAGAAAACCGCTCTTAAACCGTCAAACTTTTTTCCTTCCCACTTGCTTGATCCATTTACTGCATGAAATTGCCAGTCAGACTGAGCTACACCAAATTGAAATTCACCAGCTGCGATTTGACCAATATTATAATTCGATCCACCAGTTGAAGGCGCAGTACATCTGTAAGCTTTATCTATACCTTTTTTTCTTCCATGTTCTTTAGCAATTGCTGATTTGTGCAACATTTTGCAAATTGCGTTACCAGTTTGGAAATATACTCCAGTTGGTCCGCCTGTTCCTATCGTGAAGAACTCTGCAGATTTTGCAACACCAGTAAAAGATAAAGATGCAACAAAAATTAGTAGAGCACTTGATAGAGATATTATTATTTTTTTCATATTTTCTCCTCTATATCGTTATTTTTATTAATTAAATTTAACAGTAATTAAGTAAGTATGTATAGCTGGTAGTTATGTTGATGTTGACCATTTTTTTAACTTATCAACACCCTCTACTACTTTGGGAGCAAGTTTTAAAATTAAACTATCATCAATTTTTTTTCCATTTTGAGTTTGATTCATAAAATTTTGACCATCAAAATCTGTAAAGCTTAACCTTGCCAACATCTTATTTTTTTCAAAACCAAAGTCTGATCCTGGCAATAACGCTACACCTGTCTTCTTTAAAATATTGTCACACATTTCTGATGATGTATTAAATTTTTTATTTAAAAATTCTGGCATAAGATAAAACCCACCTTGGGGCTTATTAATTAAAACCTTGTTTGATTTTAGATTTTCATAAACATAATTACCAACTGCTTTAAGAATATTTTTAGAACTATCAATATATTTGCTATGATCATTTGTATAAGCAGTAATTGCAGCATATTGAATTGGCGCACTGACAGCCGAAAAAGTCTCACTAGCTAAAACATTAATTGAATTTTTTAAAATATTTAGAGAGTCTGGAACTACAAAATAACCCAATCTCCATCCACCTGCACCACACCATTTACTTAAACCTGTGCTTATAATAGTTTTTTCAGGACAAAAACTTGAAATAGATTTAAACCCTTCATCAAAACTCAACTCAGAATAAATTTCATCTGATAAAATAATAAGATTATATTTTTTAGCAATCTCACTAATTTCTTCTAGATTTTTACAAATCTGCCCTGATGGATTATTTGGTGAATTCAAAAACAATAGATAGTTTTTATTTTTATCCCTTAAAATAACTTCTTCAATTTCAGATCCAGTAGGAAACCAATTATTTTCTCTTTTTGTTTGAATTGATTGAATTTTATTTCTTCCAAGAATTGCTTGTGGGGCATAAGAAACCCAACTTGGTGCTGGTAATATTATTTCTCCATCAAATAAAATGTGTAGTAAAAACATCAATTCTTTTGAGCCAGGACCTATAATTACATTTTCAGGTTTGTAATTATAATCTTTTTTAACTGATGTATATTTTGCAACAGCATCCCTAAGCTCATTAAGACCTTGCATTGGTAAATATTTATTTTGATGGGCATTATCTTTTAACGCATTAACAATATCAGTTGGTATTTGGAATGGAGATTGGCCAAATCCAAATTTAAATATTTTTTCACCTTTGTCTTCTAGCTTTCTAGAAATTTCATTAATTTTTAAAGTAGAGGATGGTTCTAGACCTTTAACTATATTTTTTAACATTTAATAATTTAATTCCTTTAAATTTTTATATTGATCTAAAACTCTTGGATTTGCTAGAGCTTCTTTATTTTTAATTTCATTTCCTTCTATGGTATTTTTTACAGCTAGTTCAACTATTTTTCCATTTTTAGTTCTTGGAATGTCTCCAACTACTATAATTTTAGATGGCACATGTCTTGGGGATATATTTTTTCTAATTTGTATTCTAATTTTTTTTAATAAATCTTCGTTCAACACGTGTTTGGGGTTTAAAACTATAAATAAAATAATTCTGATGTCGTTATCCCATGCTTGACCAACAACAATAGACTCTTTGATTTCTATAAACTTTTCTACCTCAGAGTATATTTCAGCAGTTCCGAGTCTCACTCCTCCAGGGTTAAGTGTTGTATCTGATCTACCATGGATAATAAAGCCCCCACCTTTCTTTATCTCCGCATAATCACCGTGGTACCATGTGTTTAAAAAATTATTAAAATACGCCTTTTTAAATTTAATATCATTTTTATCATTCCAAAACTTTAAAGGCATTGATGGGAAAGAGTTCTTACAAACTAGCTCTCCTTTTTTATTTTTTAAAGATTCACCCTTTTCATTAAAAACATCAACATTCATACCTAAACCTTTATTTTGTATTTCACCTAGAATTACCGGCTGGTATAAATTTCCCAAAACAAAACAAGAAACAATATCGGTGCCTCCAGATATAGAGGATAAATGAACATTTTTTTTTATATTCTCGTACACAAATTTAAACCCATCATTTGATAATGGGGATCCAGTAGAACAAATTGTTCTTAAGTTTGGTAATTTATATTTATATTTTAAAGCGAGCTTAGATTTACGAAGAGCATCAACGTATTTTGCACTAACACCAAATAAAGTAATTTTTTCTTTCTCAGCTATTTTTAATAGTAAATCATCTTTTTTATACATTGGTGATCCATCAAATAAAACGATAGATGCTTTGGAAGCTAAGACACTTACCAGCCAGTTCCACATCATCCATCCACAAGTAGTAAAATAAAAAACATTATCACCTTCTTTAATATCACAATGAAGCTGATGTTCTTTTTTATGCTGAAGTAAAACTCCTCCACTCCTATGACATATACATTTTGGTTTTCCTGTGGTTCCACTTGAATATAAGATTGCAAGATCTTGCTCAAAATCAAATTTAGGAAATTGAATCTCTTCAGATTCTTGTTTCATTAACTCACTCCATTTAAGTACTTTTGATTTTTTAGATGTATATTTATTTTCTAAATATTTTTCTCCTGGGTAATTAACAATGACAACATATTCAATAGAGGGTATCTCTTTTAAAATCAGAGGAACTCTTTCTAAAATATTTATTATTTTCCCATTATAAAAATATTTATCTGCTACAAATAAAACTTTAGGGCTGATTTGTGAAAAACGTTCTACTACACCTTTAACACCAAAATCTGGTGAGCATGAGGACCATATTGCCCCTAAAGAAGAGGAGGCTATGAATGCCTCAATAGTCTCAATAGTATTGGGCATATATGCTGCAACCCTATCTTTTTTTTTAATTTTAATATCTCTTAAAAATTTAGATATTTTACTTACGTTAATGTTTAATTCGTACCAGCTTCTTTCTTCACGAAAACCATTCTCACTAACGAATGTTATTGCTTTATTCTTATTGTTTTTCGAGAGTAAATTTTCAGCAAAGTTTAATTTTGAATTTGGTAAAAATTTATTTTTATAAAATATTTTTGATTTTTTTATTTTAATTTTACTCTTAAATCCTTTAATTTCAGAAAAATCCCAAATTGAACTCCAAAAATTACCTGGGTTTTCAATGCTCCATTTTAAAATATTGTCATATTTTTGATTAAATCTTTTTTTGAATTTTTTTGAAATGAATTGCTCATAGCTCGATAAAAGAGATTTTTTTTTCTGACTAGTTGATGCTTCCCACAATTTTTTATTCATAACTTTGCTACAAAATACTAATACAGAATTGTTTTTTATTATGTTAAATTAATTAGTGTATAAAGAGCAAATGAGAACTTTTATCCTTACGATTCGGTCATGTTTTAGTCTATTTTTGTTCTTTATGAGCAACAATATGTGGTGGAGAAAATATTAGAGGTACCATCAATAGAAATGTCTAAAAATAAAATCACAGCTGTTCTCGGTCCAACAAATACCGGTAAAACTTACTTATCAATTGAAACCATGCTTTCTTTTGATTCGGGTATGATTGGCTTTCCTCTAAGACTACTTGCACGTGAAGTGTATGACAAAATTATTGAAAAAATAAGTATAGATAAAGTTGCTTTAATTACTGGTGAAGAAAAAATCATCCCTGCAAATGCAAAATATTTTCTTTGTACAGTTGAGTCTATGCCAATTAATAAACATTTAGATTTTGTTGGGATAGATGAAATACAAATGTGTGCAGATCATGAAAGAGGTCATATTTTTACTGATAGATTATTAAATCTTCGTGGAGAAAAACTAACAATGCTTATGGGTTCAAGCACTATTAAAAGTATAGTAAATAAACTAGATGAAGATACTGAATTTATAAACAGAGAAAGACTTTCTCAACTTTCATATGTAGGTCATAAAAAAATTTCAAGAATAAATAGGAAGACAGCAATAATAGCTTTTTCAACTGAAGAAGTTTATGCAATTGCAGAGCTTGTTAGAAGACAAAAAGGTGGAGCAGCTATTGTTATGGGGTCATTAAGCCCTAAAACGAGAAATGCTCAAGTTCAATTATATCAGTCTGGTGATGTTGATTTTCTTGTTGCAACTGATGCAATTGGAATGGGAATTAATATGGATTTAGAAAATGTTTTTTTTTCAAATTTAAAAAAATTTGATGGAAGAAAGTTAAGGCGTCTTAACATGTCTGAAATTGGACAAATTGCTGGAAGAGCTGGCAGATATTTAAATGATGGAAATTTTGGAATTACTGGTGACTGTAAAGAAATTTCTGCAGAGGAGGTTGAGCTGCTCGAAAATCATAAATTTGAAGAAATTAAGATGCTTTTTTGGAGAAATTCTAATTTAAATTTTAATAACGCTTTAAGTTTAATTAAATCACTTGAAGAAAAGCCTAATAGAGATTTTTTAAGAAAAATACACGAGTGTGGAGATGAAAAACTTTTAAAATATTTTTTAAAAGATATGGATGGTCACAACATTAAAAATAATCAAGAAACATTAGAATTACTTTGGGAATGTTGTCAAATTCCAGATTTTGTAAAAAAAACTTATGGCAACCATCTTGAAGTGGTTAGTAAGGTTTTTAGTTTTTTAAATGGTAAAGATGGCAAAATTACTAATGATTATATGAGATTACAGTTAATAAAGTTGGATAAATTAGAAGGAAATGTTGATTCTTTATCAAATAGAATTGCAAATGTTAGAACTTGGTCATATGTTTCAAATAAAATTAATTGGGTTGAAGATCAAAGTTATTGGATAGAGAAAACTAAACTATTAGAAGACAGATTATCTGACAGATTACATGAAGAACTTACTAAAACTTTTATTGATAAAAGAGCAAGTGTGCTTGCAAGGGGATTAAAACAGGATATAGAATTTAAAACTGAGATAATGGAAGATAATAAAGTAATAATTGATGAGCAGTTTATTGGTGATTTGAAAGGTTTAAGATTTGAGATAGATTTAAAAGCTGGTGCACTTGAAACTGATATTAAGTCATTAAAAAAAGCAGCAAGACAAACTGTGGGCCCAGAACTGCAAAAAAGAATTCAATCTATTATTGATACAGGGTTGATAGAAATAAAAGATGATTTTAAAATTTATTGGAAAAATTTTCCAATTGCTAAATTAATAGCTGGTAAAGATTATTTAAACCCTGATATATTTTTAATAGTAGATGATATTCTGGAAAATGATGACAAACAAAAATTATCAGAGTTTATTGGAAATTGGATTAAAGAAAAAATAAAGCTTGTATTAAAAAGTCTGATTGACTTAAAAAATTTAAAAGAAAGTAACTCTTCCATTAAAGCATTAGCTTACCAATTATATGAAAATAATGGTGTTATTAAAAGAGAAGTAGTAGCTGAATACTTAAAGAAACTTGGTCAAGATGAGAGAAAAATTTTAAGAGATTTGGGTGTTAAATTTGGAAGATACCATGTTTTTTTATTTAGATTACTAAAGCCTGAAGCTGTTTCCTTAAGAACCTTACTGTGGAAAAACTTTAATCAAAAAAACTTGAATTTAACTCCTCCTACTTTTGGCTTAAATTTTTTGGATGATAAAAATATAAAAGATAAACATTTTATGCTTCTTTGTGGCTTTGAAAATTTTGATAATTATTTTGTTAGAATTGACATTCTAGAAAGATTGTTTATGCTAATTATTAACGCTAGTTCTGAAAAGAATAAAGAAATTAAGCTAGTACCAGAAATGCTTAATTTATTGGGATGTAGTAAAGAAAATTTTAAAAAATTAATTGAGAAAATGAATTACAAAACACTCGAAAGAGACAAGGATATTTATTTTAGATACAATCCACAAAAACAAATTAAAAAGCCTTTTAAAAAGACAGTCTCTATAAATAATCCATTTAAAGTATTAAAAAATTTTAATTTTAATTAATGATAAGCTTTTTTAAAAATAAAGAAAAAGAGAGGGATACAGTGAATGATGATAAATCTTATTCTAATATTGCTGCTTTATTAATTCATGTAGCAAAAATTGACGAAAATTATGAAGATAGAGAAAAAGAGATTATTAGAAAAACTTTAATTGAATTGGGTGCAACAATTTCAAATATAGATAAATTAATTGCAGATGCTTCAGTTATTGAAGAAAATTCTAACCAAATACTAAGTTATACAAGAGAGGTCAAAAATGCTCCTGAATCAGATAAAATTAGAATTGTTGAGTCTCTATGGAAAATTATTTATTCAGATGATAATGCAGATATGTATGAGACAAACTTGATGAGGAGACTAGCTGGTTTATTATATATAGATGCAAAGACTATGGGTGACTTAAAAGAAAAAGTAAAAAAAGAATTATCTAAATGACATACTTAGTAAATGATAAATGCATTAAATGTAAATTAATGGACTGCGTCGAAGTCTGTCCTGTTGATTGCTTTTATGAAGGCAACAATATGCTTGTAATTAAACCAGAGGAGTGTATAGATTGTGGCGTTTGCGAGCCAGAATGCCCAGTAGATGCGATTGTAGCCGACACTGAATCTGGAAGCGAAAAATGGCTTGAAATAAATACAAAGTATAGTGAAATTTGGCCAAATATAACTGAGAAAAAAGATCCACCTGCGGATCATGAAAAGTATAAAAATGAAGAAAACAAGTACGACAAATATTTTAGCGAAAATCTTTAAAAAAACTCCTGAGAAAAAAGTAAAAAAAAAAACTAAAGCAAAGGTAGTTAAAAAGTCTACAGCTTCTAAAACTAAAGTTGTTAAAAAAACTAAAGCAATAAAAGTAACTACAACTAAAATTAATAAAAATTTAAAAAAAGTTTCAAAAAAAGCTGCTCCAGAAAAAGTAGAAATAAAAACTGATAATTTAAGAATATCAAAAAGTAATGAAGTTAAACCTGAAATTAAAAAGGTTAAAAAACAAGAAACAGAAAAAAGAGAATACAAAGTTAAAGATTATGTTGTTTATCCAAAACATGGTGTTGGCCAAATTACGGAGTTTAAAAAAATTAATATTGGTGGGATTGATGTTGAAACTTATATTCTTAAATTTGAAAAAGACAAAGCTAATGGAATGGTTCCTGTAAATAAACAATTACATCTTAGGCCTCTTGCAACAATAAATCAGGTCAATAAATGTATAACTATTTTAAAAAGTAAACCGAAAATTAAAAGATCTATGTGGAGTAGAAGAGCACAGGAATATGAAACAAAGATTTCTTCAGGCAAAATCTATGAGCTTGCAGAAGTTGTTAGAGATTTAAATAAAGGTGATGACTTAATGGTTGATCAATCATATAGTGAGAGACAATTATTTGAAAAAGCGTATGAGAGAATTTTATCAGAATTTAAAATAGTGATGGATGTATCGTTAGAGGATACACAGAAAAAATTGGATAAAGCATTAAAGAGAAATTTAGAGAATCAAGCAAAAGCTATAGCTGCACCAACCAAGATTAAAGAGCCTATTGCAGAACCTGATACTGATTCAGAACCAATTACCGATACTGAGGATTAAAAATTAGGCAAAAAAAAACGCCTCTCACACATAACGTTATGAGAAGCGTTTTTTGAAAAGTCTAAGATACTATCTTTTTCTTTTCTTCGCTTTTTTAGCTTTTTTAGCTTTTTTCTTAGTTTTCTTTTTAGCTTTTTTAGCTTTTTTCTTTGTAGCCATCTTTAGCTCCCTGTTTAAGTTAAACGAATCAAAGTGATTCGTTGTTATCTTATTTTTATTTTTTTATACAAGTGATGTCAATTCATTAATTAATTGGCAAATTGCAAATTTATTATTTAAAAAAAGTTTTTTTTAATCTTTTTATTATGTAAAAAACATTAACGTTTATGCGACTTATAATGTCTTTAATAAAAATTAATTAAAAAGTTTTTCTAACTCATTTCGATAAGTTTTTACAATTTTATATCTTTTTAATTTTAAAGTGGGTGTCATCATATTATTCTCAATTGTGAATTGATTTTTAATTACAAAAAATTTTTTTATTTTTTCTATTTTACTTAAATTTTTATTTATTTTTTCTATTTCTTTTTTAATTTCTTCATTCTTTGTATTTTTATATTCTGAACATAAAACAATTAGACAGACTAGGTAAGGTTTATTATCACCATAAACTAAACTTTGTTCTATGAAATTAGATTTATTTAAATCACTCTCTATTTTAATTGGAGAAATATTATCTCCACCTGGAGTTATAATTATATCTTTTTTTCTATCTGTTATTTTTAAAAACTCACCATCAAACTCTCCTATATCGCCTGTAGATAACCATCCATTGTTTAAAACTTTATTTGTTTCTTCTTCGTTATTCCAGTAACCTAACATAACATTTTCTCCTTTAACCAGAATCTCTCCATCATTTGCAATTTTAACTAAATTTCCTCTAAAGGGTTTGCCTACAGTTTCTACTTTAATTTCATTAATAGAATTACAACTTACCACCGGAGATGTTTCGGTTAGTCCATAGCCCTGTAAGGTTGGGAGACCAATTGCATTTAAAAAATAACCCACTTCTTTATCTAGTGCTCCTCCTCCTGAAATAAATGCCTTTAAATTTCCACCAAATTGTTCTTTAATTTTCTTTCTTACCAAAAGATCACAAACAAAATTTATTAAACTTTCTATTAATGAAAATGGCTCTCTATTTAATTTTTTAGTTCCAAGTTTAATAGTTTGATTAATTAAGAATTTTTTTATTCCTGCTGCTTTATTAAAATTAGTATTTATTTTTTGATGTAAATTTTGATAAAATCTAGGAACAGCCGTCATTATCTCTGGAGAACAATTTCCCATATTTATTATAAGTTTTTCTATACTCTCAGCATAGAATACCTGTGCCCCCACAACTATTTGGACAAATTGGACTGTATGCTCGTATGAATGGGAAAGAGGTAACCATGTCAAAAATTTAGGTTTTTTTGAAACAAACTCTTTTAATAAATCAAGTGCTCCTTCACAATTATTTAAAATTCCACCATGGCTTAATATAACTCCTTTGGGATTTCCTTGGGTACCCGATGTATAAATTATACAAGCAACATCTTTTCTTTGAATTCTTAATTCAGAAAAATTTATCAAACTAAAATTTTTATTTTCAAAGATCTGATTAATATTTACATGACGCTCTTGATCAAACTCTTCAATTGTATCGAAAAAAATTATTTTTTTTATAAATTTTTTTTCAGGTACTATGTTTTTTACTTTTAAATACTGTGCCTTATCAGAAATAATTAAAACAGTTGGTGTACAATCATTAATTATATACTCATAGTCTCTTTCTGTATAAGTTGTATAAGCAGGAACTGTTATCCCTTCTGAAAGCATAATAGATAAATCTGATATCAACCATTCCGGTCTATTTTCTGATATTAACAAGCATCTATCACCTTTTTTTATATATTTTGATATTTCTTCAGAAAGTTTAATGATATTCGAATACACGTCCTCCCAAGAATATTTGTTTTCAACTTCTTTCAAGGACTGTAAAAACACACTTGTTTTATCTTGTGTTTGATATTGATTATAAAATAGTTCTAATAAATTATTAACTTTGTTTATTTCCATAATATATTGGTGGGCGAAGAGAGAATCGAACTCTCACTTCTTGCGAAACACGATTTTGAGTCGTGCGCGTCTACCAGTTCCGCCACTCGCCCTTTGTTTTTCTTATTATAACTATAAAATTAAATAGTATAAGAACATAATTTATATTAAAAACAAAAAAATGCTTAATGAATTATATCAAAAAACTTTAAAACTTGCTGCACATAAGAGATCAAATACTTATCTTGCAATTTTATCTTTTACTGAAAGTTCTTTTTTTCCAATCCCACCTGACGTTATGATCGCTCCAATGGTTGTTGCAAAAAAAAATGATTATTTAAAAATTTTTTTAATTGCTACTTTATTTTCTTCACTTGGAGGTATCCTTGGGTATTTCATTGGATCTTATTTTTTTGATCTTGGAATGGTTGTAGTAGAGTTTTATAATTATGAAGAAAAGGTAATTAATCTTAAAAATAGCTTATCTGAAGGAAGCGGTCTTTATGTGTGGCTTGCTACTTTATTTCTTGCTGGATTTACACCTTTGCCCTTTAAAGTGTTCACAATAACTAGTGGCATGATTGGTTTTAATTTACCTATATTTTTCATTATTTGTCTATTTTCTAGAGGGTTAAGATTTTTTATTGTCTCATACCTATCATATAGATTTGGAGATATTTTTAGCAGGTTTATGAAAACTGATGCTGCAAAATGGTTTACAATTTTGGGTATTATAATTGTATTAATTTTTGCCCTAATATATTTTATAATTAAATAACACAAATATGATTGACCGAAAAACTACTCTTCATCTTATATTATTATTCAGTATTTTTGCTGTTTTAGCGGCCTATTTTATTGAATATATTTTAGGTCATCAACCTTGCAATCTTTGTTTAATTGAAAGAATACCTTATATCGTTTCAATAGTTATAATTTTACTTTTTATTTTTATTCAAAAGTTTGAAAGATTTTTTTTAATAATTTTAAGTATTACATTCATTATAGCGTCCATTATATCCTTTTATCATTTTGGGATAGAACAAGGTTTCATAAAAGAGTCTTTAGTTTGTGACTTAAATTCTAACAATACTGATTTGACTAAAGAAGCACTCTTAAATCAGCTACAAGAAGTCACAGTTAGCTGTAAAGATGCAACTTTTAAAATTTTGGGCTTATCTCTTGCCACAATTAATATTTTTATCTCTTTAATAATTACAACTATAACTATAAAACTTTTTTTAACTTATGAAAAAAACAAATAAAGAAAAAGTAAAAGAATTTATTCGAGTTGATCATGCAGGTGAACGAGGAGCAGTAAAAATTTACGAAGGTCAATTACTAGCTCTAAATACATTTGTTAAAGATGAGAATCTAAAAAAGAAAATTGAAGAAATGAAAATTCATGAAAAAGAACACTGTGAGTATTTTGAAAACGAAATTAAAAAAAGAAATATAAAACCAACAAAATTTTTGCCTTTGTGGGATTTACTTGGTGTTGGACTTGGTTTTGGTTCAACAATCTTAGGAAAGAAAGCTGCTATGCTATGCACTGCTTCAGTGGAAGAAGTAATTGACAAACATTATTTAGATCAAATTAATGCATTAGAAAATGATGAGAAAAAATTAAAAGAAAAAATAATTAAGTTTAGGGAAGATGAATTACATCATAAAGATATAGCTTATAAAGAAGGTGCAACTAAAAAAGGAATGTATTCAATTTTAGATAAATTAATTAAAACTGGATCAAAAATAGCTATTAATATTTCTGAAAAAATATAATTAAGCTTCTAACTCAACATCCCAATACAAATAATCCATCCAGCTCTTGTGTAGGAAATTTGGTGGGAAATTTTTACCATTTTTGTGTAAGTCTTCTGTAGATGGTTGATATGGCTCCTGATTTAAGTTCATATCCAAATTTTTTAATAACCTTCCACCTTTTTTTACATTGCATGAAGAGCAAGCGGTTATAACATTATCCCAATTGGTTTGCCCTCCTTTAGATCTTGGAAGTAGATGGTCAAAAGTAAGCTCTTCACCACTTCCACAGTATTGACAGGAAAATTTATCTCTTAAAAAAACGTTAAATCTAGTGAAACTAGGGTTGGACTGTGGTTTTATAAAACTTTTTAATGCAATAACACTTGGTAACCTCATATTAAATGATGGGCTTCTAATAACTCTGTCATAATTGCTAACTATGGTAACTCTATCTAAAAAAACAGATTTTATAGAATCTTGCCAGTTCCATAAAGACAATGGATAATAACTTAAAGGTCTATAATCAGCATTTAAGACTAATGCAGGACATTTTTCTAAAGACAAATTTTGATCATTAAAAATCATTATAAAAAATTCTAACTGAAAAAAATTAATTTATCAATAAATAGAATTTAATCATATTTGAAAATTATTTTTAATATAATTTAAAGCTACACTTGAGGCTTCAACAGGAATATGATGTTCACAGTTCTCTATCATTTTAGTTTCAACTTCAATATTATTTCTAATTAGGAAATCTTTTGCCTCTAATAAAAATGTCGGTGACACAACTGCGTCTTTATCTCCATGTATCAAGAGCATTTTAGTAGATGAAGATTTTCTTTTGCTAAGATCATCTTGATTTATTATTTTACCAGAAAAACCAACAACACAATTATAATTTTGATTGCTGGTTAAACCTAAATTAATAGACATCATACATCCTTGACTAAATCCTGATAAACAAATTTGAGAATTGTTAAGATTATACTCACTTTTAACTTCTTCAATATATTTTTGAAGTTTAATTTCTGCTTTTTTAGATTCTTCTAGAATATAACTTGGATCATCTTTAGTTAAATCAAACCATTGAAAACCTGCTGGATTAATTTTACATTCTTCATGACCATCTGGGCATAAAAAAATAGTATTAGGTAGAAATCTTTTCCAATTTAAGGTCAACATACTTATATCTTTTCCATCACCACCATAACCATGGAGTAAAATAATAGCATTATTAATTGGTATATCTTTTTCTGGCTTAATAATTGTAGTTGATAGACAAAGTGTCATAGATGTTTTTATTATGTTTTTTTTATTAAAAACTATTCTACAATAGTTTTATGATAACAGGAACATTAGTTAAAATTTTAGGTATTGTACTTTTAATAGTCGTAGCAGTTGTCTTGATCTTAGGTATAGGAACCTTATTCAAAGGTGGTGCAACTAGCAAAAAATATTCAAATAAATTAATGCAGTACAGAGTACTTTTTCAATTTATAGCCGTAATTGTTTTAGTTTGTTTTGCTTATTTTTTTAAAAATTAATCGTATTGTTTTAGCCAATTAATAAACTCTAAGTTATTAAAATCAATAGATCCAATAATACGTCCAAACTCTTCACCTTTTTTATTAAATAAAATAGTTGTGGGAACCCCTCTTAAAGAAAATTTTTTAGCTAGAGTAATTGGTGCATCAAAATAGATTTCTAGATTTTGAATGTCTAGTTCTTTAAAAAAGGCATCTGATTTAGAGAAATTTTCTTGACCAATATTAATAGGAAAAACTTTTAAATTATCAAAATTACTATTTGATTGTAAGTCATCTAGTGATGGCATCTCCTCTCTACAGGGGACACACCAAGTAGCCCAAAAATTTAATATCAGCAATTTTCCTTTAAAATCACCTAAGTTTACATCATAATTTTTTGAATCCTTAAAAACTACTTCTTCATATATTTTTGGATTTTTTGATAGAACTAAATTTTTTATATTAGGTTTTTCTAGAGCATAACTAATGTTGCTAGTTATTAGGTAGATAAATAATAATAATAATTTCATACTAAATATGTATAATTAATTATCATGGTAAAAAATAAAAACAATATGGCAATATGGGGCTCAAGAATAAAAAAAGATGCTTCAACCTTATTTCAAAAAGTTGGTAATTCAATAGATATTGATAAAAAGCTTTTTCAAGAAGATATCTTAGGATCAATTGTGCATGTTGAGATGTTATTTAGACAAAAAATTATTTCTTTTAAAATTAAGAATAAAATAATTTTTGGACTTAATAAAATTGAGAAAGAAATTTTAAAAAATAAATTTGAATATAATAGAAAGTATGAAGATATTCATATGAATATTGAAAAAAGACTATTTCAAATTATAGGAGAAGAGGCTGGATATGTTCACACAGCTAGATCTAGAAATGATCAGGTGATTACTGATTTTAAAATGTGGACAACTTCAGCAACTAAAGAAATTAATAAGAATTTAGACAATATCATTAAGACCATTCTCAAAATTTCAGAAAAAAATATTGAAACCATAATGCCTGGGTTTACTCATTTAAAAAATGCACAAGCAGTGTCTTTTGCTCACTATTTGATGTCTTATGTGGAAATGTTCAATAGAGATAAAAAAAGATTTACCTATAATTTAGAAAGTTTGTCAGAGAGTCCACTGGGTGTTGCCGCCTTAACGGGTACTTCTTTTAATATTGATAGAAATTTTACTTCAAAAAAATTAGGATTTAAAAGACCAACGAATAATTCAATTGATACTGTTGCAGATAGAGATTTTGTTTTAGATTTTTTATATAGTGCTTCTGTTTGTTCGATGCATATTTCAAGAATCGCTGAAGAGCTTATTATTTGGAACTCTGATGGCTTCAACTTAATTACACTTTCAGACAAAGTAGTAACTGGCTCTTCAATAATGCCTCAAAAGAAAAATCCTGATTTGTTAGAATACTTGAGAGGGAAAACTGGAATGGTTTATGGAAATTTATTTTCAATGCTGACAATTCTTAAAGGGCTTCCCATATCTTATTTTAAAGACCTTCAAGATGATAAAGAAATACTCTTCAAATCTAATGAAATCATTAATAATAGTATTGCTATTCTTAATGAGGTTTTAAAAAATCTAAAACCTAACAAACAACAAATGTTAGGCCTGGCTAACTCAGGCTATATTACGGCTACTGACTTAGCTGACTATCTTGTTAAAAATCATTCAATGCCATTTAGAAAAGCGTATCAAACTACTGCATCTATTGTGAATTATGCAGAAAAGAAAAAGAAAAAATTGAATGAATTAAATATTGATGAGCTAAAAAAAATTGAACCAAAGCTTACAATTGAAGTTTTAAAGATATTTAATGTAAAAAACTCTGTAAATTCTAAGAAATCTTACGGTGGAACGTCTTTTGATAATATCAAAAAAATGATAATGAAATATAAAAAAGCTTAAAATGATAAAAAAGTTAATTTTAATTTCTATATTTTGTTCTTTCTTATTTTCATGTGGAAAAAAAGGAGATCCTCAATATGAGGGGAATGAAATGGTTTTTCCAAAGTCAGTAGATTAATGAAATATATAAGTAAAAACTTAACAATTGAAAAAGTTAATGTTCAGAAAATAGCAAAAAAGTTCGGTACACCGACTTATTGCTATTCACACAAACAACTTACCGAAAACATAAAGAACTTTAAAAAAAATTTTAGCTCTTTTTCTCCATTAATCTGTTTTGCTGTTAAATCTAACACCAATGTAAGCCTGATAAGAGAAATTAGAAAATTAGGATTAGGTGCTGATGTTGTTTCAATGGGTGAGCTAATGATCGCTCTAAAAGCAGGTATAGACCCAAAAAAAATTGTTTTTTCAGGGGTAGGTAAAACTTCAACTGAAATAAGCTATGCAATTGATAAAAAAATTTTATTAATAAATGCTGAATCCAAAAGTGAAATTATTGAAATTGAAAAAATTGCAAAATTAAAAAAAAAAATAGTTAATATAGGCATTAGACTTAATCCTAATACAGATGCCAAGACATTAAAACAAATTTCAACTGGAAAAAAAGAAAATAAATTTGGTGTAGATGAAAAAACTTTTTTTGAATTAGTAAATTTTACAAATTATTCTAAAAATATTAATCTTAAATGCTTAAGTGTTCATATTGGTAGTCAAATTTTAGATCATAAACCATACGAGAAAATGCTCAATGTGATAAATAAAATAATAAAAAAAAGTGGTCATACCTTTGAATTTATTGATCTAGGAGGAGGTATGGGCATTTCTTATGAAAAAAATAGTAAAAAACTAAACTATCAAAAATATAATATTGCCATACAAAACTTTTTAAAGGGTCAAAAAGCAAAAATAATATTTGAACCTGGGCGATCTATTGTTGGTAATATTGGATTTTTAATTTCTCAAGTTATTTATATAAAAGAAAATATTAAAAAAGACTTTATCATATTAGATGCTGCAATGAATGATCTTATGAGGCCAGCATTATATGGTGCAAATCACCAAACCATACCTGTAGTAAAAAGTAATAATATTTCAAAAAAAACTTATGAATTTGTTGGACCAATTTGTGAAAGTACTGACAAATTTACAACTATAAAAGGTTTTCAGAAATTAAAGGAAAAAGATCTTGTAGTAATGTGTGATGTTGGGGCTTATGGAATGTCACTAAGCTCAAATTATAACTTAAGACCAAAACCGCCAGAATTAATAATTAAAGGGTCTAAGATTAATATTATTAAAAAAAGACAAAAACTAAAAGATTTGATTTAGTTTTTGATTAATATGATAAGAAATTTTTTATTTTCATTATTTTTTTTCTCAGGAATAATTTTTATTTCCCTAATCTTCTTGCCAGCAATTTTACTACCAAAGAAAATTGTTTTATTTGGTGGAAAAATTATGGGCTTTTGGACATCTTTATGTTTAAAAATATTTTTATCAACTAAGATAATTATTAAAGGCAAAGAGAATATAATTAATGGAAAAAAATTTTTTATAGCTGCTTCACACCAGTCAATGTTTGAAACTTTTTTTTTACAAACTATCTTTAATTCTCCTGTTTTTATTTTAAAAAAAGAATTACTAATGATTCCTATATTTGGCTGGTATTTGAAAAAAATAGGATCAATATCAATTAAAAGAAACAAAATTTCTAAAGAAAACTTGGGTTTTTTTGATGATATTTCTAAGCAAGTAAATTCATCAGAAAGACCATTAATAATTTTTCCACAAGGAACTAGGCTATCTCCAGAGGACAGAACTCCTTTCAAAAAAGGATCTAGTAGAATTTATGAAGAATTAAATATTTCATGTCAGCCAATTGCAATTAATTCTGGGAATACTTGGCCAAAACATGGTCAAAAAAAAGCTAACACCACTCTAACAGTTTCAATTTTAAAACCCATTGAACCCGGATTAAACAAAGAAATTTTTACAAAGGAATTAGAAAATACTATTTATTCTGAACTTGATACTTTGAACTAACCTTTCATAGGCATTACAACAAATATACTATCAAAATCACCTGGATCTTTAATTAATGCCGGAGACCCCGTATCATTAAAAAAAATTTCAATCTTATCGCCATCAAGTTGTGATGCTACATCAATTAAATATCTAGAATTAAAACTTATTTCTAGATCATGATCAAACTTTACGGTCAAACTTTCTTTTCCATCACCACTATTTGTGTTGTTAACTGATAAGTTTAGAACGTCTTTCGACAAATTAAATTTAACTCCATCTTTTTTATCCAATGAAACTGAAGCAACTCGATCAACAGAGTCTAAAAATAATTTTAAATCTATTTCTAACTTCTTTTGATTATTCTTAGGTATTACCTGAATATAATTTGGAAATTTTCCATCAATTAACTTAGATATCAATATGCTATTATTTAGCTCAAATTTTATTTTAGATTTAATATTTGAAATTTTAACATCACCATCATAACTTTCTAGCAACGAACATAGTTGAAAAATTGTTTTTTTAGGAAGTATTATTGGTTCAAAATCTACTTGCTGATCTAATCTTATTTTTGAAATAGACATTCTATGACTGTCTGTGGCTGCTGCTGTTAAAAAATTTTTATCTTCAGTTTGTGTTTGATGAAAAAAAATTCCACTTAAGTAGTGTCTAGTTTCATCATTAGAAACTGAAAATTTACATTTATTTAATAATTTTAATAATTGTTTTGATTTTATAGAAAATTCATTTTGATTAAAATTTTCATCTGTTAGTGGAAACTCAGATGCACTAATACAATTTAGATTGAAAACAGATTTTTCAGACTCAACTTGAAGCTTACTAACATCTGTCAAAGATAAATTAATTTTTTTTCCTGATGAAAATTTTCTTATGATGTCATACATAATAGATGACGTAGTCGTCGTATTTCCTTCTTCTATAACTTCAACATTTTTAATTTGATGAATAAATATTAAATCTAAATCTGTTGCAGTAATTGTTAGATTTGAATCGCTAGCATTTAACAAAACATTTGACAAAATAGGAAGAGTGCTTCTTTTTTCAATTACACCTTGGCAGTAATTAAGTGCTTGTTGCAAATCTTGTTGATTAACGTTAAATTTCATTTTCTTTATTATACAATATCTGATTTTTTAGATTATTAATATTGTTTGTCATTTCTGGATCTTTTTCCTTCAATTTTTCAATGGTTTTAACAGAATGAATGATTGTTGTGTGATCTCTATTAGAAAATTCTCTTCCAATCTCAGGCAATGACTTGGATGTCAAAATTTTTGTTAAATATATTGCTGTTTGTCTTGGTCTTACAAGATATCTAGACCTTCTTGAAGAAAGCATCTCACTTTTACTAATTTTAAAGAACTTACATACAGTCGATTGTATTAAATCTATTGTTACCTTGTTTTCCCCAATATTTAATAGATCTTTTAAAACTACTTTAACTTCTGATAAATTTGGTACTTTGTTGTAAATTCTTGAAAAAGAAACAACTCTATTAATTGCTCCTACTAACTCTCTAATACTTGTAGTTATTTCTGTGCTTATAAATTTTTGTATTTCTTCTGAAATATTTACTTGATTTGAATAAAAAATGTTTAGTTCCTCTGTTTTTTGCTTAACAATTTTACTTCTAAGTTCATAGTCTGGTTTTTGTATATCAACAACAAGACCTCCAGCAAATCTTGATTTAATTCTATCTTGGATTCTTGATAATTTGTTTGGAGCTCTGTCGGCAGAGATTATCACTTGTGACCCTTTATCTAATAATGCATTAAACGTATGAAAAAACTCTTCTTGCATTGCCTCTTTACCATTCATGAATTGAATATCGTCTATTAATAATATGTCAGTATTTCTAAAATACTCTTTAAACTTTACCATATCATTAGATTTAATTGATTTTACAAACTGATACATAAATCTCTCAGCAGAAATAAACATAACTTTGTTTTTTTCTTTTAATGACAGACCAATTGAATTTAATAAATGTGTTTTTCCCATTCCAACACCCCCATAAATATAAAGCGGATTATAATGAGAAATATTTTCTGAAACTTTCATAGATGCTTCATACGCTAGTTTATTACTCCTACCTGTTATAAAATTATCAAATCTTTTATTCGGGTCTATTCTGTTGTATTGCAAATATGTATCTTTAATGAAGGATACGTTTTCATTATTTTCATTTTTAGTAATATTATTTTCTATTTCATTTTCAGAATTTTTTTCAATAATCTTAAACTCTATTCTTGTTAAATCTTTCTTATAAGTTTTTACTATTTGCAAAATTTGATCTAAATATCTTGAGGTAATCCAGTCTCGGATAAACCTGGTAGAAACTGAAAGTAAGACATAACTATTCATCTCTTCAACAAAGTCTATCTTTCTAAGCCAGCTCTCATATATATCGCTGCCTAGTTTATTTTTCATATCCTTTTGAATTACAGCCCAATCTAGAGCTTCAGAAGATACGCTTTTTAAATTTTGTATTGTATTTTTACTCGTCATAAAAATTTGTAGGAATAAGGTCAGTTAGAAGGAAAATAATTTTTTTGCAATAAATAATTTTATAAAAGCAAAATTAAAAAAAATCTATATTTGCAATAAA